>NZ_JARFJD010000001.1 GCF_029087225.1 Limnobacter olei
ATTCATTAACGCTTGGAAAAAATGATTCTTTAGGGCTGATGTAAAAAAATTTTCACCCCTACCCTTTCAGGCGAAGGCTCCATGCTTTCAAGGCCAGTAACTGAGCGGCCAGGTTGGACTTGATTTTCTCGTCCGTCACATTGCCATCGGCATCAAAACCACCTGCAAATGCATTGGCAAATACTTCAGGCTTGTTCAAAGGATGCAAATCAAGATAAACACACACTTGCCGCAAATGGTATTGGGCGCGTGAGGTACCCATGCCCCCACCCGCTCCGCAAATGGCCACAGGTTTACCAGCCAGCAAAGCGTTGTCGGGATAACGTGAAGCCCAGTCAATCGCATTTTTCAGGGCTGGTGCAATTGAATAGTTGTATTCAGGGCAAGCCAGCAACAAGGCATCGGCCTGTTTCAATTGTTCAAAAAAAGCCTGAACAGCGGCCGGCCTTTCAGCGAGGTCTGCATTGAAAAACGGCAAATCAATCAAATTGGCGAACTGCATTTCCATGCCAGCGGGCAACTGCCCCGCCGCTGCGCGAAGCAAGCCCGTGTTGCAAGACTTTGCACGAAGGCTGCCAGAAATACCCAGTACACGAATGGTGTTGCTCATGGTCTTGCTCCTTTGAATTGAAAGAATCAGTCTTTCTTGGGTGGAATGGCGTAGGTTCCCACTGCATGCGCCACTGGATCGGGCAAACCTTCGGAATACACGCTGACTTCGCCAATCGCCAAGGTTTTGCCCACTTTGATCAATTTGCACACGCCGATGATGTCACGGTCTGCAGAAGGTTTCCTCAAAAAATTGATGTTCATATTGGTGGTCACCGCCAAAGGCACGATGCCAATTCGCCCCAGGATGCCCACATACAAGGCGCAGTCGGCCACCAAAAACATGACTGGCCCGGCCACGGTGCCACCGGGGCGCAACTCAGCCACCGTAATTTTGTGACGAATGGTAGCGGAGTCGCCATCGACATGTTCAACCGTGATTTTGCTTTGTGGAAATTGCGTGTTGATGAATTCATTCATCATCTCTTTGGTTATCAAACTTCGTCTCCGTTCTGTAGGAACTCTTGTTTTAAGCGGTGTTACGTAGCTGCACTATTCGCATTTACTTCACTCAGGAGCCCATATTATGCAATCAGTCAACTCTTTGCTTACCCAACAACTCACAGAGATGAAAAACAAAGGTTCAGAATGCCATCCCTCGAGCAGCAAGCAATTCAAAAATTTGCCACAAACCGTAGCCGCAACACTTGGCTCATCATTGCTTGCAGAACATTGTGGCTTCAAATCTGTTGGAAGCAGTTCACATCAGTTGGCATTGAGTTGTTACAGCATCGCAGAAGCAATGCCGCAAGATTCTGTAATTGCGACCCCCAACGGGCAAACCCTAAGCAGGCTTGATTACTATCAGGCAGCGGCCAATCTCAGCCCAAACACCAAGATTTACTGGTTGAAGCTTGCTGAAACGTTGGGTGACAATGAAAAAATCAAAGTGGGTCAACAAACTTATTCAAAAGAAGAATGCCTGTCAAAAAGTGCTCCACTGCCAGCCATGGCCTTGTGGTCAAAGCAAGCCAAACAAATTCAAGCAGGCACCCATCAGAGCAGCTGCGCCGAGTACCTGCATAATCGATCGCTTGAATCCAAACAAAGCGATCAGGGCCAGCGCCGAAATTGAGGCGGCAATCCAGTCAAACCGTCCAGAAAAACCACTGGGCCACCACACGTGATACGCAAAAAATACCGCGAGGTTCACCACCACACCCACCACGGCCGCGGTAATCGCCACCAACGGTGCTGTAAATTTCAAATCATCGTGGGTGCTTTCAACCAAAGGGCCACCCGCCAAGATGAACAGGAAAGAAGGCAGGAAGGTGAACCATGTCACCAGCGCTGCGGCCAGCGCACCCGCCACAAATGCATGCTCAGGCCCAAATGCGGCTTGCACATAAGCACCCACAAAACCCACGAATGCCACCACCATAATCAGCGGGCCCGGAGTAGTTTCACCCAAGGCCAAGCCGTCAATCATTTGAGTGGGTGTCAACCAGCCATAATGACCTACCGCACCTTGGTACACATAAGGCAACACGGCGTAAGCCCCACCGAAAGTCAGCAAAGCCGCCTTGGTGAAAAACCAGCCCATTTGCGTGAAGGTGTTTTGCCAACCCAGGCTTGCCGTCAGTAAACCCATGGGCACCAGCCACAGCAGCGCACCGGTTACCAGCACTTTGGCCAAATGAATTTTGCTGAAACGGGCATGCTCGGGCGTAGGGGTATTGTCGTCAATTAAAGCAGCACCGTACGATTTTTGTGCACCGGCATGCCCGCCGCTGCCGTTGAACTTGGCGGGGAAAAATTTGCCACCCACAAAGCCGATGATGGCCGCAGTAGCCACGATGATTGGGAAGGGTACGTTCATGGCAAAAATCGCCACAAACGAGGCTGCTGCAATTGCCCACATCCAGTTGTTTTTAAGGGCACGGGAGCCAATGCGGTGTGCTGCGTGCAACACAATCGCGGTCACCGCGGGCTTAATGCCATAGAAAATACCGGCAACAATAGGCACATCGCCAAACGCGATGTAAACCCATGAAAGCAGCACCAAAATAAACAGGGAGGGAAGAACAAACAGTGCACCTGCCACTATTCCCCCCCAGGTGCGGTGCATTAACCACCCAAGGTAAGTGGCCAACTGTTGAGCCTCCGGGCCAGGTAACAACATGCAGTAATTCAGGGCATGAAGAAAACGCTTCTCGGAAATCCAGCGGCGACGTTCAACCAGTTCCTCATGCATGATGGCGATTTGCCCGGCTGGCCCGCCAAAGCTGATAAAGCCCAGCTTGAGCCAGAACCAGAAAGCCTGCATCAGGCTAACCGATGCGGGAGGTTGATCTAGATCGGCAATTTCAGAAGCAGGTGTGGACATTATTGATCTGAGAGGTCATTGATTGGACGGCTCATCTTATCTCATACTCAAGGCTCTAAAAGAGGAACACCATGAACTGGATCAGCAATGTCGCTTTGGCCATCGCAGCCATCATCCATTTTTTGCCCGTCAGCGGAATCATGGGCAAAGCATCGCTCGAGAAACTATACGGAGTAGGCATCGCCGATCCTAATTTATTAATCGCCATGCAACACCGAGCCCTGTTATTCGGCTTGCTGGGTGTTTTGTTCGTAGTGGCCATGTTTAAAGTCGATTTGCGCCTGCTCGCCATGTGCTTTGGCCTGGTCAGCACCGTTGGCTTTATCGCAGTGGCGTGGCAGGTGGGCGATTACAACCCACTCATTGCCCGTGTGGTGAAAGCTGATGTGATTGTAATCGTGGCCTTGGTCATTGGTTTGATCAACGAGATCTGGTTCAGCAAAGTCTAAAGGGATTCAATTAAAAAACTCCCAAAGACCGTCACAAGTCCTTGGGAGCCCACTACACCCACTACCTTAACTTTTCACAACTTACACTGTGGCGTCTGCTTTCACCTGTCGGTACGCCTTGACATCGAAGCGGGACATTTGTGCTGCATATTGAGTGGCAAAACCGGGGAACATGGTGGCGTTGAAACCATCCTCGGTCAGGTACCAGCTTTTGCAACCGGAATTCCAGTTGGTTTTTGCCAATCGCTTTTGAATATCGGCATTGTGTCTGGCCTGTACATCAGGCTTTACATCCAGCATTTTCAAGTTGGAATCCAGAATGGTCCGAATGCCTTTCACCGCGTAAGCGATTTGCTGCTCCATGTACACCAGTGCCGAATTGTGGCCGGGGCCACTGTTGGGTCCAAACATGATGTACAGGTTGGGGTAGCCACTCACGTTAATACTTTTGTAAGCCTGAGCGCCGCGCTGCCATTCCTTGGCCAATTCACGACCACCCACACCCAAAACCGGATACGGCGTACCGCTTTTTGGTACATCGAACCCGGTGGCAAACACTATGCAATCCACGCGGTGTTCAATGCCTTCCGAAGTACGAATACCCTTTTCCACAATGTTGGCAATCGGCCAGGTAATCAATTCGCAATTTTCTTTTTGCAAGGCCGGATAGTAATCGTTGCTCACCAAAATGCGCTTGCAACCCAATTTGTAATCGGGTTTCAATTGCCTGCGCATCCACGGGTCAGGCACTTGTGATTTCAAAAATGCCTGGCCTAAGCGTTCGCCAATGCGCGTTACCGGCGAGCTCCAGATCACAGCCAGGGCCATGCTTTCATGAGTCCAGTACAAGGCTTCGCGAATCGCCTTTTGCGTAAAGGGTAATTTTGTGAACAGTTTTTTACTCAACTCAGAGGTTGAGAAATCGGGACGCGGCATGACCCACGCTGGCGTGCGCTGAAATACTTTCAGCTTGTCGACTTTCTTCACCAGCTCAGGAATGATTTGAATGGCACTGGCACCCGTGCCAACCACCGCCACACGCTTGCCAGTGAAATCGTAATTATGATCCCACTGCGCGCTGTGAATTTTCTTGCCCTTGAAATTCTCAATGCCACGAATTTTTGGGAAACTGGCATTGGCCAAAGGACCGCTGGCCATGATCACGGTTTTGCCTTTCCAAACTTGGCCATTGTCGGTGTGAATCATCCACACACCTTGCGCATCGTCCAGCTCGACTCGCGTGACATTCTGTTGATACTGAATCAGTTTCTCCAAGCCAAAATCATTCACCAGGCTGTGCACATAAGCCAGAATTTCCTGGCTGCCGGAATAGCTGCGAGACCAGTTGGGGTTAGGCGCAAAGGAAAAGCTGTACAGATTGGACGGAATGTCGCAGGCTGCTCCGGGGTATTGGTTGTCCCGCCAGGTGCCGCCCACTTCCGAAGCACGCTCCAGAATGGCCACGTTGTGAACACCCGCTTCGCGAAGTTTGATCGCAGTGCCCAGGCCGGCGAAACCAGCACCAATGATCAAGGTGTCGAACACATGCTCGCCGCTTTTTGCAGCAGCGCTTTTGCTTGAACTGCGGCGCACCGTGGTTCGCGACATTTGCGCAGCTTTCAGGGCTTGCGCAGGCTTTAGAGTTTTGTTGTTCATTTCAAATTCCAGTTCAATCAAGCTGTGGTGTGCCAAGTCAATTTGTTCACCCAGCTTGGTACCTCAGGCAACCAGCTTTTCGGGATGTAGTTGGAGGCCCTCACGGCTGCATCCACGGGTACATGGTAAAAACGGTTTTTGCGATCAATCACCCATTTTCCATGCAGGCGCATCACCTGATACCAGGGGTTGCGCCGGCCTTCCGGCGTTTCACCACCGTATTTTTCAAACTTGGCCATGGCTTCGTACAGTTTCTCTTCCTTCAAACCCATGGTCACAATGTTGTCGCGCATGCGATTGAGCAACGGGAAGTACACTGCAACACCCAACAGCAGCTTTGGGTTGATGGCTGTCGCAATCGACTCCAACGCCAGGCGGTACATAGGGCCATGTCCCATCATTTCCAGCACATGGAAATCCACACCCAAATGACGGGCTTCATCGGCATTAATCTTCTTGAACACATCATGGCAAACAGGGTCTTTCACCTCATCCAGCAGGAACTTGCACAAGGCACCGTCTAGCGTCACTTCCAGCATGGGAATTACACTGCCCAACACGCTCAAGGGCATGTCGTCGCTGTACTTGTCCAGCCATTCAATGGTCAATCGCAGATTGATGTTGGGCTCGGGAATTTCTCCCTCTTCCAACATGCCCCAGCGTTGCATCAAGGCCAGTTCGGCATTGGCATGGCGCTGCTCTTCTGCGTGAAACCAGGTATAAATTTCTTTCAAGGTGTCGTTGGGCGCTTTCTTGGCCATGGCGGCAAAACCCCGCGCACCAATGTGTTCAATCCAGGTCAGGTCGGCCATGAAAGCTTTCAGCTTGGGCCACTGTTCTTCCGTGATCATTTCACGGCCCGGCGCATCCCAGTCAATGTCGGCCAAAGCCCATTGATTCTCCTTGATGCGGCGCAGAGTTTTTTCCAGATCGAGTTGAGGCATTATGTGTACTCCTTAAAAAGCTTTTGCGGCCACACGGGCCAATAAACCAGCACCGCGCGTGTAACTGCGGGGCATCAAGCGCTTCATGCGCCAAATCATGCGGGCATCCAGCTGGGGCAACACATACAGCTGCCCCTTGTCCAATGCGTTCAATGTTTCTTTCACCACACCGTCGGCAGACACACCGGTCCACTCCATCAGTTTGTTGGCCAATTGGTTCGACGCGGGATCAATCCGGCCGTCTTTCGTAATATTGGTTTTCACAAAGGTGGGGCACAGTGCGGTCACATTCACACCAGTGCCAGCCATCTCGGAAGCAAGCGTTTCAGTCAATGCCAAAGCACCTGCTTTGGTTACGTTGTATGCGCTCATCAAAGGGGCAGCAGCAAAGCTGGCCGTGGACGCTACGTTGATGATGCCGCACTTTCTTACAGCACCCTTTTTACGCAAACGTGGCGCAAATACGTGGCAACCATGAATAACACCCCACAGGTTGACCCCGATGGTCCACTTCCAGTCCTCAATCGTGGTTTCACCAATCGGTTTGCCACCAGCGCCAACACCTGCGTTATTCACGACCAAATCAATGGCGGTGTTGTCCTCGGTTCCACCAAAAATTTCCTCGGCTTGCAAGGCCAGAGCTTCAACATCTTTTAGTTTGCTGACGTCGCATTTCACCGCCCAGGCTTGCGCAACGAACACCAGATCTGGATTCTTCAGTTTGCCTGCCACCTGGTCCATGATCATTTCCACGGTCTCCTGTGCGCGTTCCAGGCTAATGTCGGCGCACACCACGCGGCCCCCCCTGCGAACTATTTCAAGCGCGAAAGCGCGGCCAATGCCGCTGCCCGCGCCAGTGACCACTGCGTTGGCACCCTTGGTAATCTTCTTTCCAAACATGGTTGAATCCTGTTGCGCTTGACATAGCGACCGTGACATTGAACAATGTCATATTAAAACGAACGTTTGTTCGGATTCAATTCGGATTCATTCATGACCAGAAAACCCAAACAGACCCGCTCCCAGAACACCGTGGAAACCATTGTTCAAGGCGCGTTCATTGCCTTGGCCAAACATGGTGCGGAAGGCGCAACAACGCGGCAAATCGCGGAATATGCAGGCGTAGGGGTGGGATCAATTTATGAGTATTTTGAAAACAAAGAGGCGATTTTCAGCGCCATGGGCGAGCGCTTTTCCAAAGAGCTGGTCGGGGTAATTCAGGGGGCCACAACAAACGTTGTTCGGCTTTCACTGCGCGATGCAGTGTATGAACTGATCGCCCAAACTGCCGAGTTTCTGAGAAAAGACGACGAACTTTACCTGCGTTGTGCCCGTGAATCAGCCTTGATGGAAAAGCATGTGCCTTTCGGCCCCGTATACCGGGCACTGGCCGACCTGTTTATCCAGCATGCCATCAAGCACCCGGAAATTTTGCAGCTGAACAATCTTCAAACCATGACTTACATTTTCATCAACAGTGGCATCGCCACCATGATTCGTTACTTGAACCACCCCAATCCGAGTTTTTCTTTCGATGACCTCGCGAAAGGCTTGGCCGATATGGCTGGGCATTATGTGGAAAGGGAACTAGGCTCTATGTAAGCCCGGTGACAACATTTAACCCCTATACTGCTGGCACAACAACACGTCACTGGAGACCACGAATGCGCCCCACGTTGCGCCATGTCAAACACGCCACACTGCTGGCCTGTGCGGGCCTGATTGCGGCCTGCAGCCCGCCCCCGCCCGATTCCATGGATAAAATGGCCAACGGCAATATTGTGGAAATTCGTGGATTGAGTACTGAACACCTCACCTTCGTCACGCGCAATCGGATTGTGACCCTGTTCGCAACCGACGCTTACAACATCATGCGGGAAATGAAACGCCACTACCCGCAAGAGTTCAACAGCCACCCTGTGCTGTCGGTACAAGCTGTGACGGAGCTACAGAACCAGAAAGGCGAAGTGTTTCAGAACCAGCCACTGTTCACTGTGCATTGGCGCAGACCCGATTTAAACCAGATGGATCTGGATTCCAAATTCAGCCTGGACACCGAAGAAATTCTTCTTTATGCCGATCGCGTGGAATCGCATAGCCTTGTAGGTGACCAGGTCTTGATTGAACATTGCACTGTCACGGGCAGCGGTGACAAACGCAAACGCTTTTGCGACCAAGTGCTTGAAGGGTTGTTCAACAAGTAACACTTAATCCATGAAACTGCTGAGCACCATGGTCACTTTGCCCCCTTTCATGATGCTGGTGTCCAAAGGCTCATCGCGCTCCAGTTTCACCAGCCCCACACCCGGCGCATACCATTCACTGTGGTTAATCAGAATTTCCTGATAACCCGCACTGGCGTCGGCATAAAACACCATTTTGCCCATGCCGTCCACGCGTACACATTTCTGGAATACACCCGCAGGCGTTTCCACGGTGTCATCCAGCGATGCGATTTCATACACCATGTCAAATGGCTTGATACTGGCGTTCGCCTCAATGAAGGGCGGCATCCAGTGTGCTACATATGGGCTGGTGTCCATCGTCCAGGTGTAACCCACCCGCAGGTTTCGGCCTTTGGGCAGTATCAGACGTGGCGCTTTATCAGCCTGCGGCTTCGTTTGAACAATGACACGTTTCCCGACACGGTAAAAGCCGTCTTCCCGTTCCTGAACCAGGTAGTCCGTACCATCCGAGGTTCGACGCACCATGCCCTTAATTTCATCTTCTTCTGTTTTAAAGCTGGAGGAACCCACCGTGCGAATGGTCAGCTCTTTTTTGTTCTTGCCATCGGGCATCACAAAGTTCAATTGATAATCCCACTGCTTGCCTTCCTCCAGCGGAAAATACTCTCCTCCACCCACTTGGCTACAAGAGGCCAACCCAAGCGCCAGTAACGCCACACTCAACATTTTCAACATGGCTTACTTCTCCGGCAACTGAGGGTCGGGCAAATCGGTGAATTCAAGGTCGATTTTCTTGTCGGCTATGCGGGTGTTGTCTCGCGTGGCCTGTGGATCAAACAATTCACCACCCACTTCACCGATCTGTAAATTGCCGTTGCGCATTTGGCGCTGCGCGGCATCCAGCTTCACATGCAGCTCTTTGTCATAAGGCAACACATAAGCGCGTGGCGTGTCCGAAGGTCTGTCGTTGGCCAAGTCGCTGGCCCATACAAACAAGCGTCCCTCAATACCTTCTGTTTTATCCGGTTCTTCAACAACTACCGCATAAAACAAAAAGCGCTTGGGTAAATCAGCCTGGCTGGGCCAACCCTGCGCATTCTGCCAACCCAGATAGCTGACCCAGTAAAAGCCCACAGACACCAGAATCAGAACCAGCTTGGTAACCCAACTCATGCTGCCATACACAAGGGCCAGCAACAAAAGCGCTGCCAGAAAAATATAGGCAATGCCCAAAACCACCAGTACTTCATTCATTTTCCGTCTGCCTTCACCAAAGATTTTTCAAGTTGATTGATGTTGCTCACCGTGCCGTCTGCATCAATCGTGAACCGAACCGCTGTGGCTTCATCGCCCTCCTGCTGCAGGTTGACTGTGGAGTAATGCAACACTTTCAATTTCGGGTTTACTTCTGCAACATAAATGTTCACAGGCACGGGCAATTTGTTTTCGGTTTTGTAGTAGTGCAGGTTGACAATGTATTCCCCAGGGGGGCGACCCCGAATGGTCAACACCTCCTGATTCAGGGGGTTCACAAACACCTGCCCTTCAATCTCCTGCGTGTCATTGGCCAGGCCGCGATCGTCCCGGTCCAGGTGCAACAAGCCGTCTTGGGGGCGCATAAACCACACCTGCGCGCCAGCGGGTCCGGCGGCCCACACATCAATGTCGTTGGGGTCGTTGTCTGGCCAGCTTACCGTCACCAAAAACTCGGCCTTGGGATCAATAATTCCGCTTTTGGCAGGCGGGTTCAGCAGCAACAAGGCCATCAGAAACAGAAAAGTGAAAATCAACAAAGCGTTGAAAATCAGGTCGGTGAACGGGTCCAGTTCAAAGTCTGGCTTGTGATTGAAAAGCGGCATGCTGCTCAGCTCGCTTTCACGTTTCGGTGTGCATAGTCCACTGTGGCTGCAATCAGTTTGTCGGCGTGGCGATCGAGCATCAAAAACTGCACACCCAACAAAATGCTGCCAATCAAGCCTACCAAGGTGGTGTTCATGGCCACACCCATGCCCTGGGTCATTTGCTGCATCAAAGTCTTGATGTCCGAAATATCAAGCTGCTCCAAACCTTCCAGGCTACTGAGCATCATGATGAAACCAACCACAGTACCCAACAAACCCAACTTGATCATAAGCCCCGTGACAAACCAGCCCACCTGATGCGTACCACGTGCGCGTTCTGCCATCACCTCAGCCATCAATTGACCTTCGCTAGGGTGTGCCAGGGGATGAGTGAGGTAATCGTGGCAAATGGATTGACCCAGTTTGAAGTCGGAGAAACCACCACGAATTTGCTCAAAATACTGGGTCTGCCTACTCAAATAAATGCTTCGCCAGCCTGCAAGGGCACTGCCCACAACAAATGCCAGCACGATCACCACACAAATACGGGTGTTGTCAGTCAGGATAATCCATTGAAAAAGGCCTTTGTGCCAAGTCATGTACAGGCCAAAGCCGGTAAGGCTGATCAGCAACACCCACAGTAAAAACAGGGTGTGTGTTTTGTTGGTAGTCAATGCAAGTAGTCCCTGTGTTGTTATTTGCCTGTCCCAGTTTGCAACAGTTCGAAAGACTACTAGCAAGCTACATTCCAGCAGAGGCTCTAAAAAGCAAATGGCTCTGTTTGGCGGAAAATACGTTGAATGTTCAACTGATGTGTTTCAAGTGCTTTGGCATTCACATTGGGGTCGGTTTGAACATAAACAATGCTTTTAAACTCACCAATTTGCGCACTAATCTGCTCAATCAGTTCCACCTCACTGACACCATCCTCAAGCCCATACAATACTGCTTGTTGAACACGCACAAAATAGTTCAGGTTGCGTTCTATCCAGTCGCGGCCCAAAACGCCAAATGAGGTCAATACTGTGTCATCAGCCGCCATTCGCGCCTTCAAGCGACCCAAAAAATTGATTCGCTCCACCACATTGCCATCGTACAAATCGGGTATGTCCCTGTTTTGAACAGCCGAGCCTACCCACCACAATTTCAGTTCCTGATTGCGCAACACCAAAGCCTCTTCGGTTTCAAGGTCTTTGTACAAGCGAAACTTCCAGGGCACCCAATCATTGTGCAACAAACCCAGGTGACCTGTTTGGGTTCGTAAAATACGGCCCGGAACCAGGGACTCCGTGCCTTTCACGGAATCGCTTCCCATTCTTTCGGAAAAGTTTTCAATGCAGGTGGGGCAACGCTCGCGCATCAAATCAGCAGTGCGTTTGCCGGCCACTACGCGGCTTGAAAAATTCTCGCCCGGAGCAAGTGTGCTGGCAAAAGCAGCACGAAAACCGACATTGCCCAACACATGTTCAGGCTTGGGTTGCGTATTCAAAACCCACACAGGCTTGGTGCCAAATTTGGAACGAATGGCTGCAGCTACGCTTTCGCCCACAGCGGCAGTTGCACCGGAATCAATCACCATCAAGGCTTTGGGCGAATCAACCACCACAATCGACAGTGCAAAATCCTGCCCTTCTGCGGGCAGGCTTTGACCCGCACAAGTCCACTCATAGACCGTGGCACGGTGTTGTTGCCAGCAATCTCCCGCTTGGGCATGGGCAAGCGGCGCAAGCAAAAACAAGGCAGCTGCAAAGGTAACATTTCGAACGTTCAAAGACATGTGAAAGCAAAGCCTGAGTCAACACAACCCCGAAAGGATAGCTGATTCAGGCCTTGCCTCAAAATGCTAGAACTTCAGACTGACCCCCACCCACGCATTTCGGGGGGTACCTGGCGCCAAAAAAGATTCATAAGTAATGTCACCTTCATCGTCCACCAAGGCACCGTTGCGATCAAAAATATTGCCGCCCAACAAAGCACCATTGAAATATTCACGGTCAAATACATTGTTTAAACGTGCAATCAATGTGAGGTTTTTATTCAAGGCATGGTTCACACCCAGATTGAATACGGCAAAACCGGGAATACGACCATTGTCCTTAAACTCAACTGGCCCATCGCCCGGAATATTCACGATGCCAGCCTGGTGCTGGTTGTTTTCATTGCCACGCGCGTACTGCTCGCTTTGCGCCTGCATGTCAACAAACAGCGTGGTCGCATCGCTGGCCTTGTAACCCAATGATAATTTCACATTGTGTTCTGCCAGGCCGGGAATTTTGTTGCCTGGTTGCACTTGAATGAAACCACCTTCTACTGCCGGGTCACCGTTCAAATCCACTGCACTGCTGTTCCCTTCGCTGGCCAGTCGGGCTGCGCTTTGAAACGTCGCATCGAGGTACTGGTAGCTGGCACCGAAATTCCACACGGGTGTTTCCCAGTCAAAATCCAGTTCAACCCCCTGTCTGCGGGTTTTTCCGTAGTTCTGGAAAAATCCACCTGAACCCGCACCATCGGTGACGAACAAAATGTCGTTTTTGTTATTGGCCTGAAATATATTGAAAGAGAAACCATATTGGTTGTTACCGCCAGCCCAGCGGGTTCGATAGCCACCCTCAACCGTGGTGGTGATCACTTGCTCAAGAAACGGGTCGGCAGCCATTGCATTCGGTAACAGGCACGGAAATTCCGGGTCAGAACAAGCCAGTTCAACCGGTGTGGGTACCCGGTTGCTGGTGCCTGCACTGGCATACCAGGTGCTGCGCGCAGCCGTTTGATAAGCAATTCCAATAGACGGATTAAAACGCTGGTAGGTGTAATCGTTGTTCAAGCCCGGGCTGGCCTCGCCTTCCTGATTGATCAAAACCGGGCTTAAACGGTCTGTGGTTTTCACTGAGGCGTGGTTGTAGCGGCCACCCAATAAAACCGTGGTTCTGTCATTCAAACTCCACACGTCTTGGGCATACACGCCAAATTGGCGGTTGTTCGCCTCCACATTCACTTGCTCAATCGGTGCGTACAATTCACGCACCGTGCGGTCGTTGTTAAAAACGCCCAGGGCGTAGCTGCGCCTGAAATCCGATTTTCCGAATTCCAGCTGGGTGCCCAACAACACCTTGTGCGCACCCAATGGTGCCAAGGCATACTGCAAGCCCAATCCCACCACATCCTGATTCAACACACCGCGGTTATTTGCTCCGGGGCAATCGGCGCTGTCAGGTTCCATGGCAGCAGGGTCGTTTTCATCAAAAGTCACTGTACCCGGCGCGTAAGCAGTAGAAGCAGGTGCGCTGCAAGTCACGTTGTAAGTCCCCGGGCCCAGGTTGCCTTCCACTTCTGCGCGGTCAGGTTCGAACTCGGCCACACCGAAGCGGTAGTCTTCGTTTTCGTTACCATCGCCGTTGAATGTGGTCGATTTGGAGCTGCGGTAATAGGCGTTCGCTGTCAGCTCAGCTCCGCTTTGCAAGTAGCGCGTGAAGTCCACCGCAAACTGCCCACCCGTGTTTTGAGTGTTGTCAAAATAGGTGTACGACTGGGCACGATTCTGGTCGTAAAAACTGCGAGGTACCACGCCATTTCCGTTCAAGTCAGACTCATAAAGCGCCAAGCTGAAATTGGTCTGTGTGTCACCGGAAACAATGCCCATTTTGCCGAACAACTGCATGACAGAACTCGGTGACAGCACCCGCCAACCATCTTCGTTAAATGAATTAAAGTTCACATAAAAATCGCGTTGGGTGGGCTCATCCACCCAACCTTTTTGAACGCCGAACCGGGTTCGACCGAAATCGCCCAGTTCAGCATCCACTTGTGTACCCTGAAAATCGCGACCACTTTTGGTTTGCATCACAATGGCTCCGCCCAGCGAATTCAAACCGAATTGCGGCATGGTGCCTGGTAGCACGGCCACTTCTTTCAAAGCCGACTGGGGTATGGCATCAAACCGCACCACATCGCCAAAGGTTTCATTCTGGCGCACGCCATCCACATACACTGACAAGCCGGGCGGTGTCCCCAACAAGGGTGTTACCGAAAAACCGCGATAGGTCACGTCAGACTGATACGGATTGCCTTGGTTGTCAGTCACCTGAACACCGCTGATGCCGCGAAACAGACTGCGGCTGATGGATTCCCTGCTCGAATTTTGCTCCAGAGAGTCTATTTTTTTAACGCTGAAAGGTGCTTGATCAACTGATATCGCAGCACCAGGCAGGGGAGTCGTAGAAATTACTTCGATTTCTTCCAACTGCTGGGCGTACACCGGGACGAGGAAAGATAAAACTGAAAGTGCAACAACACGAGTGCACCAATACGAATGTTGACGCGCAAACATACACAGCCCTTTGATTTCGATTTGTAATTGTGAAGTCTCGCGATTGGCCTGCTCTGCGCGCCAGGGAGAATGGCCAGGCAACCTCGCGACTTGTCTTAGCTATATTCCACAATATTGCCAGATTCCGACAGGGAAGTTTTCCCGAAAAGGATTTCACCTCTTCTACACAAGCCATTTCTGGTGCACATTGTGGCTGTTCAAACAAACAATTTAACCCATGCGTTTAAGCGAGTTACTGGTTAGAAGATTGCTCACCTGGCTTGGCCTTTGGGCTGCATGCTGCGTGTTGGTGGTATTCACCATGGGCCGGCTGGACGTGCAAACCGAGTATGCGGCCGCCTCTGAACTGGTTGATGACTTGCACCGCGGGCTTTCGAATGCAGAACCCCTGGGCAATCTGGAGCTACAGCGCCTGCGCCAACAACTGGCCGAACGAAAAGCAGAACGGGAACGCCGGGAAACCCGACGAGAACTCTATTTAATCAGCACCATGTTGCTGCTGATGGCAGCGGGCAGCGGCGTGGTGGTGTGGTATTCCCTTCGGCCCGCCTTGAACCAACCTTTGCAGCAACTGGTTCAATGGCTGCGTGATTATGAAGAATCGGAGCGCGACCCAACAAGACCAACTCCTACCTTGGAAAACACTGAAGAATTCAGGATCGAGGAATTCAAACGAATTCACGACAGCGTTTCACAGTTGATTCACACCCTGAATACCGAGCAGAAGAAAAGCCGAGAGTTGCTAAACCGTGTAGTTGACCTTCAAGAACGTGAACGCCAAGCGATTGCACAGGATTTGCACGACTACTTTGGGCAATCACTGACTTCCATTTCGGTAAACTCTGCTTTTCTGGTGAAAAGCACCCAGGCGAATACGCAAGAAGCAGCGAAGGCCGTACACGACCAGGCGCAGGAAATGATGGGCTGGCTGCGCGGTTCGCTGCGCGAACTAAAACCGCACCTGTTGCTTGAAGTTTCACTTCGCGATGCAGCGCTGGACCTACTGGACAATTGGGCCAAGCGCCATGGCTGGTACGTTGACTTTGCCTGGGCGCCCAACACCCCGGCCCTGCCGAAAGAGGCACCCATTGCCGTTTACCGCACCTTGCAGGAAGCGCTCACCAATGCGGCCCGCCATGCCAACACCAAAAAGTTGAAAGTATTGGCAGGTTTCGATGAGCAAGCCCATGAATTCATCTTGATTGTGGAAAACGATGGCGTTGCCTCGTCTGCTCCCATCAATCCCTCTTTGGGGCTGACCGGTATTCGCGAGAGAATGGCCAGCCTGCAAGGCCGCGTTTTCTGGAACACCGAGATGGACAGGTTTGTGTTGCGTTGCCATGTTCCGGTTGTGGAGGTCAATCATGCCGCTTGAATCCAGAATAATTCTGGTGGATGACCACGCGGCAGTTCGCGCGGGTTACAAACGCTTCATTGATTCTGAAAACGACCTGATCGTAGTGGGCGAGGCCGGCAATGCTGACCAGGCCTTTGCCTTGCTGAAAACCCAGGCCTGCGATGCCTTGGTATTGGACATCAGCATGCCAGGGCAAAGTGGGCTGGAATTGATTAAACGGGTTCGATTGAAATGGCCCAAACTGGCCTTGGTGGTGCTTTCCATGCACGACAGCCCGGTGGTGGCCTCCAAGGCACTGGAACAGGGTGCGCGGGCCTACGTGACCAAGTCCAGCGAACCCGAGGAGTTGATTCAGGGCATTCGAATGGCGCTGGGCGAACAAACATTTGTATCCAGTGACGTTCAAAGCCAGGGCGTGCTCACCAGCACCGCGCCACAGCACGCCCAGGAAAATCCGCAACAGCCCAACCAGGAAACGCAAGAACTGGCGAGTTCACTGACCTGCGGATTAACCCCCAGAGAAGTGGACGTGGTACGGCTGCTGGTCGAGGGGCACACCATTGAGCAGGTGGGGGTCAGCTTGGGAATCAGCGGCAAAACCGTGAGCAACAACCTGTCACAAATTCGTCAAAAGCTGGGTGTACAAACAGACTTCGAATTGGCTTTTTGGGCTTGGAGCCAAGGTTTTGGAAGAAAACCACCCGGTTTTGGCAAGTAAAGATACCCACGTTTTCCTCATTCGTATTTTCCCGTATTTTGCGGAAAAACCAGCAGCTTTGCCTTGCAACCTACATCATTCTCGGGGATATTCGATTCACAAACAGAAACATAACCACTTCTCAGGAGGAATTCCGCATGATGCTCCGCAAAGCTAAAACCGCCATTCTGGCTGCAGCTCTGACAAGCCTTGCACTTGCCGCCACACCCGCCAAAGCTGAATTCATTAATATTTTGACAGGAGGTACATCCGGTATTTATTACCCAATTGGCGTTGCCTTGTCCAAAGTGTACGGCGACAACATCAAAGGTGCACGCACCCAGGTACAAGCCACCAAAGCATCTGTTGAAAACCTGAACCTGCTGCAACAAGGTCGCGGCGAACTGGGTATTTCATTGGGCGACTCCGTGAAGCTGGCTTGGGAAGGCGATGCAGATGCAGGCTTCAAAGCCCCACTGAACAAACTGCGTGGCATTGCTGCCATTTACCCCAACTACGTTCAAATCGTGGCATCCAAATCGTCTGGCATTACTTCCCTGGACCAACTAAAGGGCAAAGGTCTATCAGTGGGTGCCGCCAAATCGGGCACTGAATTGAATGCCCGTGCCATTTTGGGTGCTGCAGGCATGAGCTACAAAGACCTCGGCAAGACCGAGTACTTGCCTTACGCAGAATCGGTCGAGTTGATGAAAAACCGTCAACTGGATGCCACCTTGCAGTCGGCTGGTCTGGGTGTCGCATCGCTGAAAGATCTTTCATCATCCATGGAAGTCAACATGGTAGCAGTGCCTCCCGAGGTGGTTAAAAAACTGGGTGCGCCTTACGTACCCGGCACCATTCCTGCTGGCACTTATCAGGGTCAAACCAAAGACGTTCCCACTGCGGCAATCGTGAACTTCCTGATCACGCACTCCGAAGTATCTGACGAAACCGCCTATCAAATGACCAAACTGCTTTGGGAAAACCTGGCAGCACTGCGCTCCGCCCACAAAGCAGCTGAGGCCATCAAGTTTGAAAATGCGCTGCAAGGCATGCCCGTACCGCTGCATCCGGGTGCCGAGAAGTTCTACAAAGAAAAAGGTTTGATCAAGTAACTGCATTTAATGACCACGCCGCACCTCTCCGGGGTGCGGAGTCAATCCATCAGATCATCATTTGTTCCATTTGCGGACACCCAACTTTATGTCTACCACACCTGAATCCGTACCTGTTGAAGCAGCCTCCGGCTTTCACGATCCAACCTCTGCAGGTTTTACCCGTTCGTTCGAAGGTCGACTGCTGTTCTGGATCGCAGTATTTTTCTCGATCTTTCAAATTGCCACAGCCGCCCATTTGATTGATTTTCCAAGCCAAGTGCAACGCGCCTTCCACGTGGGGTTTTTGCTCCTGCTCACCTTCCCCCTGATTGCGCTACAAAAAAGTGCACCCTACAAAATCATCGCGTGGGTCCTTGCGCTGTCTGCATTCCTGATTGCTGGTTACCAGTGGATTGAATATGAGCCTTTGCTGCTTCGTGCTGGCGACCCGACCGAGTTGGATATTTACCTGGGCATTGTTGCATTGACCACAGTTTTTGTGGCCACCTGGCAACTGATGGGCCCTGCCCTGCCGATTATCTGCGGCACATTTTTCGCCTACTGCCTGTTTGGCCAATACCTGCCAGCGCCATTTGACCACCGGGGATACGACTTCCATCAGGTCATCGAGCACATGGCCTACGGCACAGAGGGTATTTATGGCATCCCTACCTATGTGTCGGCGTCTTATATTTTCCTGTTCATTTTGTTCGGTGCTTTTCTTGAGAAGGCCGGCATGATCAAACTGTTCACCGATTTTGCGCTGGGCCTGGTTGGCCATGCGCAAGGCGGTGCAGCCAAAGTTGCGGTGGTGTCCTCTGCACTCATGGGTACAATTTCCGGTTCAGGTGTAGCCAACGTGGTTACAACAGGTCAATTTACAATTCCGTTGATGAAACGCTTCGGCTACAAAGCGGCGTTTGCTGGCGGTGTGGAAGCAACCGCATCCATGGGTGGGCAATTGATGCCGCCGGTTATGGGTGCGGTGGCGTTCATCATGGCTGAAACGCTAGGTGTTCCGTATTCTGAAATTGTGAAAGCCGCCATCATCCCGGCTATTTTGTACTTCTTTGGCGCGTTCTGGATGGTGCATCTGGAAGCTGGCAAACGTGGCTTGAAAGGCATGGAGAAAAAAGACCTGCCGAATCCGTGGAAAGCCGTCAAGGACCAATGGTACCTGGTGCTGCCCTTGATTGCCTTGGTGTGGTTGCTGGTGGGTGGTTACACACCTTTGTTCGCTGGCACAGTAGGCCTAGCATTCACTGTGGTGCTCATCTTGGGCGCATCCATTGCAATCGGTTTGCCCAATATGGTGATTCGCGTGCTGTTTTGGATGGGTTTGGGTGTGGTGTGTGCAGCATTTCTGCAGTTTGGCATCTGGGTGATTGCAAGCGCCATTCTGGCACTGATTGCCATTAACGCATGTCGAAAAGGCGGACGCGAAACGCTGGGAATTTGCCGCGACTCCTTGGCAGATGGTGCAAAATCAGCCCTGCCTGTGGGTGTGGCCTGTGCCATGGTGGGTATTATTATTGGCACCATGACACTGACCGGTGCAGCCAATACCTTTGGTCAATTTGTGGTCAGCGTAGGTGAAAACAGTCTGTTCCTGTCGCTGGTGTTGACCATGCTCACTTGCATTGTGTTGGGCATGGGTATTCCGACCATTCCCAACTACATCATCACCTCCAGCATTGCAGGCCCTGCGCTTGAACAGCTGGGTGTACCGTTGATTGTCAGCCACATGTTCGTGTTCTATTTCGGTATTCTGGCCGACCTTACACCCCCTGTGGCATTGGCTTGTTTTGCGGCAGCCCCAATTGCCAAAGAACGCGGGCTGACCATTTCAATCGAAGCGGTGAAAATTGCTGCAGCAGGTTTTGTTATTCCTTTTATGGCGGTTTACACACCCTCGCTGATGTTGCAAGACGGAGGACCTCTGGCTGAATCAATTGGCTACATTCCTGCGGTGATTTACATCGTGGTGAAAACAGTGCTGGCAATCAGCCTGTGGGGCGCTGCCGTCATTGGCCACTTGGGCGCTAAATTACCGGTATGGATGCGAGTGCTGGCGATGGCAGCTTCGTTCTCACTAATTGCAGCCTTGCCCATCACCGATGAAATCGGCTTTGTGCTGTCTATGGTGTTCGGCTACCTGGCCTGGCGCAATGTACGTGTACTGAAAGGCAAGTTGCACCCCGCATGAGCCTGTGTGTATTCATCGTCGGGAAATCAGCCGCCTGCCTGGCAGGTTTGCTGTTTTCCCTGAGCTGGACCCACTCTGTGGAAAAAACCGAGTGGGTCGAACACTGGCAGCTCAAAGATGAACAACTGGTGTTGAAAGAAACATTTGTCAAAGGCAGTGGTGCTGGCATTGACCCGGCACCGAATGCTGTTCTTGAAAACGGCTGGTATCGATGGGCGCCGGAATCGCCGGTGGCTGTACCTGCCATTTCCCTGGCCAATTCCGAATTGACGCCTGACAACTGGACGCTTTGTGCGCTGGATGCGGTGACTCACGAAACAGGCGAATGCATTGACTTTGGGAAGTTTGAAGACAGGGGCGTTGAGTCGTTTAACATCAAACCGAGCAGATAGCCGATTGTTTGGCGTGCTCAGGTGCATACCCTCTAGCGCCAGAAAACCTGAATACCCCCTTGTTATTGCTTAACCGCCCTAAGCGCACCCGCTAAACAGCGGGCGGGCTGCGCTTTCGGCCTTGCCGAACGGACGGTGAATTCAACACCAAGGGCAGGTTTTCTTGATCGGCGCTGCGAGGGTATTGCCACCGGAGCGCGCTGGCAACTGCGCCAGAGACTAGCGGTGCGCGGTGTGCAGTGTGGTCAGGTGAGGCTTGGGTGCAGTACCGGCTGGCCGGCTTTGCAAGGCTTCCCGGCGGCTTCGCAGCGCGGGGCGGTTCCTAAAGGAACCGATGCGAAGACGCGTTCGCGTTTCGCATGCCCCAAGCCAGAAGCATCAAGC
>NZ_JARFJD010000010.1 GCF_029087225.1 Limnobacter olei
GCCTGGGGATTATTCAGACCCAGGTTGGTACAAGCACCCGGCCAGAACCGTAGCCTTTGAATATGAAGGCCCGGACATGCCCAAGCCAGTTACGTCTGATAAGGCAGGAAAACCCGCCATGAAATCCAGCAATCGACCTCAGGAAACAATCGAGTTGAAGGTTAGAAAACCTCAAGGCCATTCGGGCCACTAAGGAGTTAGGCATGAAAAAAACATTCGCAAATCATTCTTTGTCCCTGTTGCTTGGCGCGGGGCTTTTATTGCCTGTGTCTGTAATGGCGCACGGCACCCAGGAGCACAAAAAGCCAGATACCAATGTACAGACTGTTTTTGAGCAAACCGCTTGGGGCATTGCCGGCACTCCGACCAAGGCAAGCCGAACGGTCAAAGTGGTGATGTCCGACAGCATGCGCTTTGAGCCTTCTTCAATGCAGTTCAAGGAAGGTGAAACAGTGAAATTTGTTGTGAAAAACGAAGGAAAGCTGATGCATGAGTTTGTTCTGGGGACGAAAGACAAGAACCTGGAGCACGCAGGCTTAATGAAAAAGTTTCCAGGCATGGCGCATGACGAACCCTATATGGCGCATGTGGCCCCGGGGAAAACCACTGAGATGGTATGGACATTTAACCGAAGTGGCGAATTTGAGTTTGCCTGCCTGATTGCTGGCCACTTTGACGCTGGCATGCGTGGGCCGTTGCGGGTAGGCAAATAAGCCAACAATTGTTGTTAACACTGAAAAGGAAAAATCATGAAAACCCAATTAATCAAAATCGCTTCTATCTTTGCATTGTCAATTTCGACTTCGGTTTTTGCCGGGGGAGGTCACGGCGGCCATTCAAGTAAAGCCGGTGAGCAAAAGTCCATGGAAGGCATGCAAATGAAGCAGTCTGAAACCATGGAAATGACACAGGGCGAGGTGAAAAAAATTGATCCGAAGACTGGTAAGGTCACGTTGAAGCATGGCGAAATCAAAAACCTTCAAATGCCACCTATGACCATGGTTTTCTCGGCCAAAGAGGCGGCGCAACTGGAAGGCCTGAACAAGGGCGATAACGTTTTGTTTGCTGTGGATCAAAACATGAACATCACCCACATCGAGAAGAAACAGTAAACGGGAGAAGCACCATTGCAAAACAAATCTGGATTTCCCGCTGGGTCCGTTATCGCGGGCAAAGTGGGTTTAATGCTGAGTTTGCTTGGTTCAGCAATGGTGCTTTGCGCCTGTCAAACAATCGGAAATTTTATTCAGCCGGAAAGTCACAAACCAACTGTTGCGGTGAAGAGAGAGCCTTGGTTTAGCGCCGAGCGTGCTACTCGCACACAGAAAATGGAGAAGGGCTTTATTTTGGTTCTGTCCGGTGGAGGGGTTCGGGGTTTTGCGCACATCGGAGTTCTAAAGGCCCTTGAGGAACAGGGGCTTGAGCCCAAAATGGTGATTGGTACCAGCGCTGGCGCTGTGGTGGCCGCTTACTGGGGGTTGGGTTATACAGCCGATCAAATGATGCAACGTGCTGATTCACTAAGTAGCCGGGATCTGTTTGTACCTGTGTTGCCCAACCTGGGGCAGCCAGTTTTGAAGGGCGAGGCAGGGGTGTTCTCTGGCCAGTTTCTCGAGCGACAATTGCGTCGTGATTTTGGCGTTCAAACATTTGAAGATCTCTTAAAACCAGTTGCCATCGTGGCCACTGATCTGGAAACCGGTCGTCCCGTAGTTTTCAATTCGGGTGATGTTACTCAGGCTGTGCGTGCGTCTTCAACAATTCCGGGTATCTTCACACCACCTTCGATCAATGGACGTCTTTACATCGATGGCCAAGCCAGTTCACCACTACCCATTGGCCCGGCGCAGCGTTTGAGCAAACTACCCATTCTTGCCGTGGATGTGGTGTATCCACCCGAACTTGCAGAGGTTTCTACGCTGACCGATGTGATGTTTCAAACCTTCTTGATATCCAGTTTCCGGATCAAAGAGCTTGAGATGCCAATGGCAACAATGATCATCGCGCCGCAACTAAGCAATGTGGGTCAACTGGGTCTGAATGACCGTCATTGGGTATTCAACGCCGGTTATCTAGAAGCCAAAGAAAAACTTCGAAATTCTGAAAAACTGCTGAAATGATGTGTCAAATAAGTGCAGGGTTGGCGTGAATTTCACGCCAACCCTCTCCCCTTTCATTAGCTTGCATCGCCTTCGGTAAGGTCAACGCTTTTAATCGCACTCAGTACCTCAGCCCGTGACTTGGATGATTCAAATTCGTGTACCAACAATGTCGAGTCTCCGGCCAGAGGGTTGAACCGATCTGCTTTTACAGCTTGTTGATACTCATTTAGCACGGTCGCTTGGGAGGCCGATTTACCTTGGCTGATCAGTGTCACGTGGTCAGTGCCATCGCCGTGATCTGTAGGGCCACTGGCCAAGGCAAAAGCTGGAAGCGTTGCGGAAATGGCAAACACTGTGGATGCGATCAATTGACGTGTTTTCATGGTAAATCTCCTTGAGTGTATTAGTTTGGGTTTTGCCTTTGCTTTCCATCAAGCGTTGGCATGACTCACACTTTACGTAGGGGCAAATGACCAGATCCTCTCAATTGCATTACAAATTTGTAATGGACAATGAACGTAAATTTCTTGTTGTGCTTATCGACTGTGTGCTACCTTTTCAAGGCAATTACCATTGAAAGCCACATGATCCACCGATTGCTGATTCACGCTGCATTGTTGTTTGCGCTGCTTTTTCAAAGCCTGGCGCACGCGTTGCCATGCTGCGCCGAGATGGATGCATTGCAATCGGACAACACGCCAGTAGCCACAATGGACGAGATGGCGCAACATGTGGAGGAAGGTTGTTTTGCAGGTTCCCCGGTATGTTGTGTGGTGCCTTCGCTGGCTTATGAAGCAGTAATTCTCGACCCTCAGAGTGTTTCACCCGTGCACGTGCCAACAGTGAAAACACTGTTGCTCTCCCAGCTTCAAATTCCTCTTGATCGCCCGCCCCGGGCCTGACTTCTGTTGAAACCCCTGAACTGCCGCGATGCTTGACTGCTCGCGGTTTCCATCGTTTATCTCATGGTTTGAACACCATGCAGGAGGCCCCCATGTTGGGCAAAACAACCTTTATTAAATTGGCGCTGGTTGCAGTGGCTTTGGTGGCAGTATTTTTCATGGGCAAAGTGATTGCCCAAGATACAGCCTCCACCGAGTACACCTTGGCGCAGGCATTGACTCAGCAAGAGCGAGGGGTGTTGAGCCTGTCGCAAGCCCTTGCCCTGGCCGAGCAGCGATCCGAGGCACTGCGTGCGCAAGACGCCGCCACGCAAGCCGCGCAAAGCCAGGCCACCGCAGCGGGCGAGCTGCCCGACCCCATGCTGAACCTGGAAGTGATCAACATCCCTGCCAACGGGCCCGACCAGTTCAGCCTGGCGGCTGACTTCATGACCATGCGTGGTGTGGGTGTTTCTCAAACATTTACCCGGAAGGACAAGCGCAACGCTCAGGCCAATGTGTTCAACAAAAGCGCCGAGTTTGCTCAAGCCGGAAAGTTTCAGGCGTTGAGCAAATTGCGCACCGCCACAGCGCAGGCGTATCTGGATCGGTTTTACTTGCAGGAAATTCTGGCATTGCTGCAATCGCAACGCGCCGAACTTGAATTGCAAATTGAAGCTGCCAATGCCCTGTACCGGTCTGGCAAGACAGCTCAAACCGATGTGTTTGCAGCACGTACAGAACTGGGTTTGATGGACCTGAAAATTCAGGATACACAAACCCTGCTGGATAATGCACAAGCGGAACTGCTGCGCTGGGTGGGTGAGCAAGCTGATGCACCCCTCGCTGGCCCGGTGGACTTGACGCAATCCCGCTTGCAGGCATCAGACCTGTTTGAAAAGCTTCACCGCCACCCGGAGGTGTTGGCCCTTGAAAAAGTCGAGGCCACTGCACTTGCCGAGGTTCAAGTGAAGCAACAGGAAAAGTCCGCAGACTGGACCTTGTCGGTAATGTATGCCGGGCGTGGGCCCGCGTTCTCTGAGATGCTTTCTTTTGGCGCATCACGCCCACTGTTTGTGGACCAAGACAACCGGCAGAATCAGGCACTGGTCTCAGCCAATGCCATGGCCGCAAAGGCCAAGGCTGAGCGCATTGAACTGCACCGCGAACACTTGGTGCAAACACAACGCTGGCAACAGACCTGGAAAAGTAACTTGAAGCGAATCAGCGATTTTGATCGCAGCCTGATTCCGCTGACCCAACAGCGCACGCAAGCCGCGCTCGCAGCTTACCAAGGGGCCACGGGTACCCTGGCCGAGGTGCTGGCTGCGCGCCGAATGGAAATCGACATGCGCATGGAAAAACTGCGCATTCAAATGGACACTGCCCAACTTTGGGCACAACTGGAATACCTGATTCCTGTAGAGGTACAACAATGAAAAAGACGCATATTGCAGTTGGGGTATTCGCAATGGCTGCGCTGGCAAGCGGGGGTTATGGTTTGTGGGCACTGGGAATGAGCCAGGGCATGGAAATGATGTCGGCACCCATTGGTGCTGCTGAAGGCGCTGCTGAGGGAGAGGCTAACACAGTGGGTGGACAGGACCCCTCCACCTGGAATATTCCGCAAGGTGAAGCCGCCACGCGCCGCCACATGGAAAGCGGCATCAAGGCCGGCGATATCGATCCTGAAACCGGGTTGGCCGTGCAGTATTACCACGACCCCATGGTGCCTGGCCGCAAATTCGATTCCCCGGGCAAAAGCCCCTTCATGGACATGATGCTGGTACCAGCCTATTCGGGCGCAGATTCAGCCGACAGTAGCAGTGTAAAGGTAAGTCCGCGCATTCAGCAAAACCTGGGCATACGCACAGCGGCGGTGTCCATGGGCATGTTGGCTCCAGAAATCAGCGCCAGTGGTTCTGTGCAGTGGAACGAGCGTGAGCGGGTGGTGATTCAATCCCGTGCCATGGGTTACGTGGAAAACCTCAATGTGACAGCCACACTGGATGCCGTAAAGCAGGGTCAAACCCTGTTAACCGTGTATGTGCCCGACTGGATTGCAGCGCAGGAGGAATTCCTTTCACTTCGAAAAATGAAAGGTGAGAACTTGCAGCCCTTGGTCGATGCTGCGCGGCAACGCATGTTGCAAGTGGGCATGAGCCATGCGCAAATTCGGCAGGTTGAGCAAAGTGGGCGAACACAACCCCGTGTGGCCATTGTTGCACCCCGCAGCGGCGTGGTGACCGAATTGATGGTGCGCGAGGGAATGACCGTCCAACCCGGCATGACCCTGATGGAAATCAATGGGCTGTCCACGGTGTGGGTGCAGGCCGAGGTACCGGAAGGGCAGGCCGTATACGTGCGGCCAGGTGTCAATGTGGTGGCCAAGGCTCAGGCCATACCTGGCCAAACCTTTGAAGGCACGGTGCAGGCAGTACTTCCCCAGATCAATAGCAACTCCCGCACTGTACTGGCCCGTATCGTGTTGAAGAATTCACAGCAAAGGCTGTTGCCCGGTATGTTTGTTCAAACCCGCTTCATGGATTCAAGCCGACCAGAAACATTGATTGTTCCCTCGGAAGCAGTCATTCAAACCGGCCGCCGCGCTGTGGTGATGCTGGCCAACGACGAGGGTCGGTTCACACCGGTTGAAATTAAAACAGGCATTGAGTTCGATGGGAAAACCGAGGTGCTGGAAGGCCTGCAACCCGGCCAGGAGGTGGTGCTTTCTGGTCAGTTCCTGATTGACTCTGAAGCCAGTTTGCGAGGGCTTGAAGCGCGTTTGAATACCGGAGAGCAACCATGATTGCCTTCATTATTCGCTGGTCGATTGCTAACCGCTTGCTGGTGTTGATTGCCACGGTCATGATCAGTGCGTGGGGTGTGGTGTCATTGTACAAAACTCCACTGGATGCTTTGCCCGATTTATCTGACGTGCAAGTGATTGTGCGCACCAGCTTTCCTGGGCAGGCCCCTCAAATTGTTGAAAATCAGGTGACCTACCCGCTCACCACCACCATGCTTTCTGTGCCCGGCGCGAAAGACGTGCGCGGCTTCTCGTTTTTTGGCGACAGTTTTGTTTACATTATTTTTGAAGATGGTGTGGACTTGTACTGGGCGCGTTCGCGGGTACTGGAGTATTTAAATCAGGCGCAAAGCAGCCTTCCAGCGGGTGCCAAAAGCGCCTTGGGGCCAGATGCCACAGGCGTGGGCTGGATTTACCAATACGCTCTGCAAGACACCACCGGCAGCATGGATGTGTCGCAACTGCGGGCACTGCAAGACTGGTTTTTGCGTTATGAGTTAAAAACAGTCGAGAATGTGGCAGAGGTGGCTTCGGTTGGCGGTTTTGTGAAGCAGTACCAGGTGGTGCTCGACCCTCAAAAGCTGGCGGGCTACGGCATTACACTGGATGAAGTAATCAAGGCCATCAACGAGGCCAATCAGGAAGCGGGTGGCTCGGTGATTGAACTGGGTGAAGCCGAGTACATGGTGCGCGCCACCGGGTACCTGGAGAATCTGGACGATTTTCGTTCGGTTCCCCTGAAAAGCGGTGCAACCGGTATTCCTGTTCAACTCGGCGACGTTGCACGCATCCAGATTGGTCCGGAAATGCGCCGAGGCATTGGTGAGTTGAATGGCGAGGGCGAATCAGTGGGTGGCGTCATTGTGATGCGATCCGGTAAAAATGCCCTCCAAACCATCGACGCGGTCAAGGTCAAACTGGAAAGCCTGAAAGCTGGTTTGCCCAAAGGGGTTGAAATCGTGCCTGTGTATGACCGGTCTACCCTGATCAACAACGCCATCGACAACCTCAGCTTCAAATTGCTTGAAGAGTTCATCGTGGTTGCGCTTGTGTGCCTGGTTTTCCTGTTGCACTTTCGATCTGCGTTTGTGGCGATTGTTTCCCTGCCCTTGGGTGTGTTGGTGTCGTTTATCGTGATGGAGCAGCAAGGTGTGAATGCCAATGTGATGTCGCTGGGTGGCATTGCGATTGCCGTGGGGGCCATGGTGGACGCCGCGCTGGTCATGATTGAAAACGCGCACAAGCATCTCGAACAGTGGGCGCATGACAACCCCGGCAAGGAATTAACAGGCACAGAGCGCTGGCGCGTGATTGGTGACGCATCCACTGAAGTGGGGCCCGCGCTTTTTTCTTCCTTGTTGATCATCACGCTTAGTTTTATCCCTGTTTTCACGCTAGAGGCACAGGAGGGGCGTTTATTCTCTCCCTTGGCGTTTACAAAAACCTATGCGATGGCGGCCTCGGCGGGTTTAGCCATTACCCTGATCCCGGTGTTGATGGGGTATCTGATTCGGGGAAAAATTCCCAATGAAAATTCGAACCCAATCAATCGAGGTTTGATTGCAGCGTATCGCCCCGCACTCGATGCCGTGTTGAAATTTCCAAAAACGACCGTCGCGGTAGCCTTGGTACTATTGGGAATCAGCTTCTACCCGCTTAGCCAGTTGGGCAGTGAATTCATGCCGCCATTGGACGAAGGGGATTTGTTGTACATGCCCACCGCTTTGCCTGGTTTGTCGGCAGGTAAGGCTGCCGAGTTGTTGCAACAAACAGATCGCTTGATCGCCACGCTACCAGAAGTCGAATCGGTTTACGGCAAAGCAGGACGTGCTGAATCAGCAACAGACCCCGCACCCATGGAGATGTTTGAAACCACCATTCAGTTCAAGCCCAAAAGTGAATGGCGAGATGGTATGACAGCCGATATGTTGGTAGACGAGCTGGACAAAATTGTACGCGTACCTGGCCTAACCAACATTTGGGTGCCCCCTATTCGCAACCGCATCGACATGTTGGCCACTGGCATTAAAAGCCCGGTGGGTGTGAAGGTGACGGGTGCAGACTTGGGTACCATCAACAAGGTGGCCGTGGACATTGAAAAGGCCGTAAAAAATATAGAGGGAGTGAGTAGCGCATTCGCTGAACGCCTCACTGGCGGGCGTTATGTGGATGTTGATATTGACCGTGACCTGGCTGCGCGCTACGGCATGAACATATCCGATATTCAATCGATTATTTCAAGCGCAGTGGGTGGCATGAACATTGGTGAAACGGTGGAAGGTTTGCAGCGTTTTCCAATCAATGTGCGTTACCCGCGTGAATTGCGCGATTCACTGACCCGCCTGCGTGCCTTGCCAATTTACACCGGTTCAGGCCAGCGCATTGTGTTGGGCGATGTTGCCAAAATCAGCATCACCGATGGGCCACCCATGTTACGCAGTGAAAACTCCCGATTGGCGGGCTATGTGTACATCGACATTCGCGGGCGCGACCTTCAATCGGCTGTGCTTGATATGCAGCGTGTGGTCGCCGAGCAGGTGGAACTGCCTGCGGGCTATTCCATTTCATGGTCAGGGCAGTTTGAATATCTGGAGCGTGCAACGGCTAAATTGAAGCTGGTGGTGCCATTTACCCTGCTGATTATTTTCGTGTTGTTGTACATGACATTCAAAGTAGTGGATGAAGCTTTGCTGATTATGGCAACGCTGCCATTTGCATTGGTTGGCGGCGCATGGCTGTTGTGGCTTCTTGAGTTCAATTTGTCAGTGGCGGGAGCTGTGGGCTTCATTGCACTGGCGGGGGTGGCTGCAGAATTTGGCGTCATCATGCTGCTGTACCTGAATCAAAGCTGGGCAAGTCGGGTGAAGCGTGGCCTGATAGGCGAGGATGATCTACTGGATGCAATTCGCGAAGGTGCAGTGCTGCGTGTTCGACCCAAAGCAATGACTGTGCTTACCATTCTTGCGGGCCTGATACCTATTATGTGGGGTACAGGTACGGGAAGTGAGGTAATGCAACGGATTGCCGCACCCATGGTAGGTGGTATGGTCAGTGCACCGTTGTTGTCAATGTTCGTGGTGCCTGCGGTGTTTTTGCTGATGCGGCGCAGTCAAACCCAAAAGCCCGATTAACTTTTTCGGCCCACCAGGTACACAACGCCTTGTGGGCCGTAAGATTCACTGTGCAGTTCGTTCAGCGCAAGATGGAACACATCGCCTGCTTCATAGTGGGTGATACGACCAGCACATTCAATTGAAATAGTACCTTCAAGAATCAAAGCTTTTGCCTCGAATGGGTGGCGGTGATCACCCAATCCAGTGTTGCCCTCCCGAGTAACTGTGACCACCTCTGAAAAGCCGGCCAATTCGAGCTCTCTGAGAAATTCTTCTTTTGATTTGTTCATGTGTAAACGCAGATCAAAGTTTGACGTTGAATAAGGTGCAGCTCGACAACCATTATCCTAACCTTACTTCAAAAGGTGTCCGCCATGTTCAACCAACGCAGCAGGTCGCGCTCCCTGTCGTTCGATTCAAATCGACGGCAGGGCTCGTTTCTGGGCAAAGTCAGTAAATTTCTTTTTGTGTTGTTCAGTTTGATGGTCGTCACCGCACTCACTTTGTTTGGTGTGTCTTCCTGTCAGGAAAAAGCGGCGGCCCAGCAGGTACTGTCGTACACATCGAAAAACAATTGCGAATTCCGGTTTGAGGGCGTCGGCCACACCCTGATCGAAAATCACTGCGGCAACAGTGCCGGAGTGTATTTCATGACGCCACAGGGCTTGCACACTGCGCCGTTGATCGATCCCGAAGTCAGCACCCTGGTGAGCCAGCACGGTTGTGAAGCCCCAAACCAGTGCGTGTTCAATCTGGAAATGAAGCCCCGTGCTATCAGTGGCCAGTTTGATTACACCATCAACGGTAAACAGGGTTTTTACAGCTTTGAGTGGCCCAGAGACGATCAACCGCGCTTGGTTGAAAGCAGTAGTACACCCAATAAATCCTGAATTTCAGAAATTTTGGGTGGCTTGGCCAACACAGCATCAATGTACGGTATCACTGTGGTTTGGGCGTCCAGTTGTTTGCCCCAGCCAGTCAGTAGGGTCACCGGGCATTGCTTGTTGATGTTTTTCAAAGCCTCCGCCACTTGCCGCCCATCCATTCCAGGCATGCCCAAATCCGTAATTACCGCATCAAACGGATTTCCCTCAGCGATCGCTTTGGTAAACAATTCAATGCCGTGCGGTCCTGAGCTGGCAATTTGAACCCTGTGGCCGCCTGCGCTTAATCCGTCCTTCAGTGCCCCCAGAACTTTGGTGTCATCATCAATCAACAAAATGTGGAATGAAGGTTGGGGTTTTTGATTCCCTGTCTCGCGGGCCTTTAATTTGTTTTGCCGACAACCTGTGGGTAGCAAAATTCGAACGGTGCACCCCTTACTCTCCTGACTGTCAATTTCAATCTGACCATGCATCCGTTTCACAATGCCATACACCATGGCCAGGCCCAGACCTGTGCCACGTTCACCTTTGGTCGTGTAAAAGGGCTCCAGGCATCGCTTCAGTGTTTCTTCGTTCATACCCAGGCCGGTGTCGCTTATTTCAATCACCACCTGGTCATGGTCGCTTTTCTTCTCCAGTCGGGTCGACAGCGTTATGGTGCCGCCTCTGGGCATGGCATCTACTGCATTGAAAACCAGATTGGTGAGCGCTTCTCGTAACTCGGGTTCCGATGCATCAATCTCGGGTACATCCTGATCAAGTTTCAAGTTGAATTCAATTGAAATACCACTGCGCAGGGGAATATCGTGCCAGCGGGCCTTGGTCAATTCCATGGATTGTTCACACACTTTGGCCAGGTTCACGTTGGTCAGCTCTACGCCTTCCTCTTGTCGTCTGGAAAACTGCCCCATGCGGTCTACAGTTCTGGCCACATCGTCAATCGCCAGTTGAATGGTCTGCAACTGCTTGCGGCCGCGTTCACTCAAGTTACTTTCAGAGCTCAGCAGGGCATCCGTGTACAAAGCCACTGGCGAAATTGCGTTGTTGATGTCGTGTGCAATGCCTCCTGCCATTTCCGCCAATGCTCGCAGGCGTTCTTGTTGCAACACCAGTTGCTGTGTGCGTTGAAGGTTCTGATAGGCCTCCTGCAATTCCCGAAGCAGTTCGGTTTGTGCAAGGGCCAATCCCACGTGTTCGGCCAACTGACGAAGAAATTCAAGCTCATCGGGCGAGAAGGCATCCAGCCCTTTTCGTGCAGTGGTAATAATGCCCAGTACTTTGCTCTCATGCATCAGGGGGGCAATCACCATGCTGTCCAGCCCCGCCAGTTCGTGCATGCCCTCGCCTGTCAGGCACATGCTGCCCCCGAGGTTGGGTTGATACACAAATTCGCCTTGAAGTGCCCTGTCCAGGTGAACACCTTTTGCCGGAATGGACGCATGCAGGTAAAACCCAATGCGGTTTGCAGAAACTTCTGTCACATTGCCCAATGACCTGAATGTAATGGTTTTCTCGAGTTCCGAGTAAGAGGCGGTAAGGCAAAAGTCTGCAGGAAGTTCGTGTTCAATGCTGTTGGTCACCACCTGATAAATACTGTCCAGATCATGTCGATTGCCAATGGCGCGCGTAATTTCGTTGAGCAGGTTCATCCGTATCAATTGCGCTTGACTGCGACGTTCAGATTGTCGGATATGGGTCATATCGGTCATCCCGCCTATCATGCGAATGCCTTTTCCCTGTTCATCCCGAATCACATAACCTCGGTCTAGAACATCCAGCCAATGTCCATCCGCATGCGCGAATCGATATTCTTCCTGCCAATTCTCAATGTCTGAATTAATCGCTGCAAATATGCTGTTGACTGCCCGCTCACGATCATCAGGGTGTAAGCGGTTAATCCACGAGTCGTTATTGGGTTCAATCTTGCTGCGATCAAATCCGAACAGTTTTTCAAATCCTTCATTCCACCAAATTTCATCGGTGATCAGATTCCAGTCCCAGATACAATCTCTCGAAGCGCTAGCCAAAAGACGGAACCGCTCAGATCCTTCTTTTAAAGCCGCTTCAGCTTGTTTTCTCTCGGTGATGTCGCGTTCAATCGCTACCCAGTGGGTGTACCATCCAGTCTCGTCGGCCACGGGAACGATCTCGAGTTCCAGCCAAAACATTTCGCCACTCTTGGTGTAGTTGATCAGCTCTTCACGAACTGGCTTCCAGTCCTTTAAAGCGCTACGAATGCGGTCCAATGCATCGCGCTGTGTCCGTTCGCCCTGCAAAATTCGGGGTGTTTGTCCAATGGCCTCTTCCCGTGTGTAGCCGGTGCGTCGTACAAACGCATCATTCACATAGAGTATTTTTGGGCCATCTCCACTGATGGGTTCGGCCTCGGTAATCAGCACAATGTCGTTCAGACGTTCCACGCATGTTTCCAGCAACTTGAGGCGCTCTGCATTGCGGCTTCGCTCCTCGGCAAACAGCAGGTTTTCAAATGCGAAAGACAAATTTTTCGCCACAGTTTTCAACAGCTGGCTCACTTCGTTGGTGAAGAAGTGAATGCCCGCCCCAAACAACACCAGGCTTGCACGCAGTTTGCCATGCGCGTGAATGGGCAGAATGGCAAAAGACTCAAGACCCTCTTCAATGGCCTGTTTATGCCACATTTTGGCTTGCGGTTCCTCTGCAACATTCTGACAAATATGCAGTTTTCCGGCTCGCAGACGGTTCACCAATTCATGATCACGAGGCAAGGTGGTGGTCTTCATGATTTGCGAAACAAACGCCTGCTGAGAACCATCGGCAGCAGTTACTTTCAAATCGCTTAAGTCTTTGCCAAACTCGCAAACCCAAGCCAAAGGCAAGCCACCCAGTGAACAGAAAACGCTGCATACCTCTTGCAGCAGTTTTTCAGGCTTGTCCAGGTTGTTGGTAATGTCATTCACGCGTTGCTGGGCTTCCAGCAGTCGATTCATATGCATCAGCGTAAGCACCGCTAGCTTGGAATCGGTGATCTCTTGAAAAGCACCTTGCACTCGAATAATCTCGCCTTTCTCGTTGCGCACAGCCTCACCCACCACGCGAGCCCATATTCGCCGGCCATTGCTGGAGCGCATTTCAGGCTCCAGTTCAAAGGGTAGTCCTTCCTTTGAACAGCGGGCCAGCGCAGCCTCAACCATCTTTTTCCACTTGCCATGGTAGTAGCGCAAGGCATCGTCATAACTGTTGGGCAGTTGACCTTTGGTAATCTCCAGTATGTCGAATACTTCTTCTGACCAGTAAAGCCGGGGCACCGGGCCCAGTTCAATGGCCCAGGCACCCAATTTGGCAAGACGCCCGCCAATTCGCTGCAGCGCTTCATTGCGTTTGAGTTTGTCCTCCGCCCGGCGGCGCTCGGTTACATCGCGTTGAATGGATGCAAAATAGGGTATCTCCCCGTTCGCGCCCAACACCGGCACGATGTCCATTTCAAGCCAGTGGGGTTTGCCACTTTTGCCGTAATTCACCAGCTCGACATGCACAGATTCTTTGTTTACAAGGGCAGCCCGAACTTTCTGCAGTTCGGTTTTGTCTGTTTCAGGGCCTTGCAACAGGCGTGGGCTTTTGCCGATTACTTCATTTCTGCCGTAACCTGTTACCCTTTCAAATGCCGAGTTCACGTAAATGATGCGTGGGCCAGGCGCGTCGATTGGTGAGGCCTCGGTAATCATCACGATGTCGTTGAGCCGTTCTACACACGCGCTCAATAATTCTGAGTGTTGCGGGTCAATTTTCTCTTCGATTGTGCTGGTCAACTCAAGGCTTGGGGTCTCTGCTACAACGTTTGCCTGTCGTGTGCTGCTGCTGTGTTGGTGTGTCGGTAAAATCAGGGTAAACACAGCTCCCTTGTCGGGAGCAGACACGGCGGTGATTTGACCGCCATGCCGTTCAATGATTCTTTTTACATTGGCCAGGCCCATGCCGTGGCCTTCAAAATCGTGGGCATTGTGCAGGCGATGAAAGGGCTTGAAAAGACCATCAGCCCGGTCAGGGTCGAAGCCTGCACCGTTGTCGATAACCTTGATTTCGACAGCATCGTTCAGAACATTGGCTTCAACCACAATCGTCGGCAGTTCCCGGATCTGGCTGAATTTCAAAGCATTCGAAAACAGGTTGACAAACACCTGCTCCAACAGCGATTCATCACCTTCAATGTCGGGCAGTTTGGCAATGCTCCAATCAGCCTGTCGCAGGCCTTCGGTCGATTCCACCATGGCTCTGGCTTTTTCCACCACTTCATTCAACACCACCTGGTTGAACTTCAATTCGCCTGAGCCAAGCCGCGCAAAAGCCAGCAGATCAGATACCAATTGCCCGCCGCGTGCACTGGCTTCATTGATACGCAGCAAGTAGCGCTGCTCCTGCTCGTCCAGTTTGCTTTGGGCCCGGCGTGTCAGGCTGCCTGCAAATCCCTGAATAATGTGGCAAAGCGAATTCAGGTCGTGAGCAACGCGCCCGGCAAAGTGGTCTAGTTCATTGTTCATTTCCAGCAAGCGTGAATTGCTGCTGGAAAGGTCGCGGATCAGCTGCGAGTTTTGCAGCTTTAATTTACGCACTTCGATGGCCCGGTTCACCACAGGCATTAATTCGCTGACCTTGAAGGGTTTGAGGATGTAATCCAGCACCCCAAGCTTCATGGCGTCTACCGCCGTTTTAATGCTGCCATGTCCGGTCATCAGCACAGCGCTTAAATCGGGGTCCAGTTGGCGTGCACGTTGCACCAATTCGATGCCGTCCATGCCGGGAAGTCGCAGGTCGGTGAGCAGCACATCAAAGCTCTGGCGCTTCAAGTGTTCCAGCGCTTGGGCTGGTTCAGGAAATCCTTTGACTTCAAATCCCGCGTCCTGAAGCAATGTGCACAGCGCTTCAAGTTGGGGTTTTTCATCATCCACGACGATTAATCGGAACTGCTCGAGCATCTAAAACTCCGGTCGTCGGCTAGGTTTAGCAGATTCGGTGATTACAATGTTCCACAATTACTGGATTTCCTTGAATGAATCAATCCCCCCTTTTGAGAAACGCTTCATTGGCGTTCCCATTCGTCCTGATCTGGACCAGCGCATTTCCTGCTGCGAAAATTGGGTTAATCGACAGCCCGCCCCTGTTGTTTTTAACTTTGCGTTTTCTCATGGCTGGGGCCTTGATGCTGGCGTGGGCGCATTGGCGGGGAACACTTCGCAAATTAACCTTTCAAGAGTTGGGCGTGTTCAGCGTCTTGGGATTGTTGAACCATGCGCTTTATTTGGGTTTGAGCTGGACTGGTATGGGCAGCTTGTCTTCGGGTTTGTCCACCATTCTTATTAGTGCAAACCCTATTGTGGTTGCGGTGCTGTCGTCGTTTTTGTTGCGCGAACCCCTCACGCGGCAAAAAGTACTTGGTTTGGCATTGGGTTTCCTGGGCGTGGCATTTATTGTTCGCAACCGCATAGGTTCCACCACAGACACCCTTGAGGGCTTCCTGCTGGTACTGGCGGCTTTACTAACCCTGGCCTTTGGCACTGTGCTGTACAAAAAATGGCCTGTGCGCACAGACATCGTGACCGGGACTGGTTTTCAGATCATCCTCAGTGGCCTTTTGTTGTTGCCCGTTGCCTTGTTCATGGAAGACTGGTCCACAATCGTCTGGACACCTTCTTTTGCCGGTGCATTTGCCTGGCTGGTGCTGGTGGTGTCGATTACCGGTTATCAGTTGTGGTTTAACCTGTTGGAGCGTGGCAGTGCCAGCGCAGCCAGTGTATGGTTTTTCTTGACACCACCCTTGGGCTTGCTGGCAGGCGCATGGCTACTGAACGAGCCCTTGAACTGGATCGATTTCATTGGCATTGTTCCCGTGGTGTTGGGCATTGTGTTGGTGACCCGGGCGCGTTAGAAAGCCGCACAAAAAAAGGCGAACCGCGTGGGCTCGCCAAAACAGCAATTTCAGGTCGGAGATGACGACAGGCTTGCTGAGCGTCCGTCAGGGGAAAACTGGAATCAGGAGTTGGGTAGCAATACGCTGTCTACCACATGAATCACGCCGTTGGATTGGGTAACGTTGGCAATGGTGACCTCGGCTGTACCACCTTTTTCGTCAACCAGCACCACCTTATCGCCCTGCAGCTTTGCTCCAAGCGAAGCACCCGATGCTGTTTTCAGGGTGGCCATGCCACCAGCTTGAACAATCTTGTTGCTCAAATCAGCGGCTGTAATTTTCCCAGGCACCACGTGGTAGGTCAGCACACCTTGCAGGGCCGATTTATTTTCTGGTTTCAGAAGAGTGTCCACGGTGCCGCTCGGCAGCGCTGCAAATGCATCATTGGTTGGCGCAAATACAGTGAAAGGACCTTTGCCTTTTAACGTATCCACCAGACCTGCGGCTTGTACGGCAGCAACCAATGTGGTGTGGTCTTTTGAATTGACGGCATTGTCGACTATGTCTTTGCTTGGCAACATGGGCGCGCCACCCACCATGATTTCGGCATGAGCAGGCAAGCTGAAAGCTGCTGCTGAAACGGCGATAGAACCAATCAGGCTTGCTGTCGTGAGTTTTGATTTCAACATGTTTACTACCTCCAGTTGGAATTTCAAGCTACAAGATTTTCCAAACGTCCCGGCTGTTGAACCGAAATCGTTAACTGTTCGAGGCAGTTACAACCGCAAAGTTCAGCGTTTGCGGGTTAAGTTTTGTTAAGGTTCGCAAGGCGGTGTCATGGGGTCTGTACTCGGCCAAGTACCGTAATTTCGCCCTCTGGGCTGAACTTGAACAACACCACTTCACCGGAGTCTGGATAAATACCTGTCAGGGCAGTGGTATTGACCTGATGGGTGACATACAGCACCTTGTCGGTGGGTTTAAGCGTGGCCAGATGTTTCTTCAAGGCCGTGGTTTGCTCAGTGCTGTTGCCCCGCCCCTGGAAAAATGAATTCAAGGCAGGCAAAGCTTGCACCTTGCCCAATTTTAATTCCTCTGCGGTGTGCAAACAGCGGCACCATTGACTGGAATAAATCGCAGTTAACTTGATTCCCTTGCTTTGAATGGCCTTACCCAATACCCGGGCTTCTTCTCGCCCTGCCGTACTCAAGTTGCGTTGTGTTTTACAGTCGCTCAAGGTGAAACCTTCCGGGTCGCCAAAACCGGGCGCACTGGCGTGGCGCATAATTGCATGAACCCCAGGCTGCTTCCAAAGGTTCCAGGCATCGGGTTCGGTACGCCCCGAAGTGGAAAACAAAATGAGCGGGAAAAGAACAAGAAACTGAGCAATTCGGTGCTGCATGAATTCACCCTCTGGGTTTGACGCTGTGGGGCTGTTGGCCAGGCCCACAAAACAAAAAAGCCAGTTTACACTGGCTTTTTTGCTATTTACTACTGGGTTTTATCAGGCAGCGTTGGTTTTGGCACGTGCCATTTCTTCAAGCCGCTGACGCTTGGCTTTTGATCGCAGGTTGAGCAATTCAACCAATAGCGAGAAGCCCATGGCGCTGTACAGGTAGGCTTTGGGCACGTGTTGGCCAAAGCTTTCTGCGATCAGCAACATACCCACCATCATCAAGAAGGCCAGCGCCAATACTTTAATGGAAGTGTGAGCCTCAACAAACTCGCCAATTGATTTGGCAAACAGCATCATCACACCCACAGCCACCATCACGGCAGCAATCATCACCTCGATGTCGTCAGCCATGCCCACCGCAGTAATCACGGAATCCAGGCTGAACACGATATCCAAAATACCGATCTGAATGATGGAGTACCAAAACAGCTTGGCACCGGTTTTCTGAATGGCGGCACCTGCTTCCAGTTCTTCTTCAACCTGGTGTGGTGCTTCCACCTCGAGGTAAATTTCCTTTGAGGCCTTCCACAACAGGAACAAACCCCCGAAGAAGAGTACCAAGTCTCGCCCAGTGATTGCTTTGCCAGCCACTTCAAACAAGGGTTCGGTCAAACCAATAATCCAGGAGAGCGAAAACAGCAGGCCCACTCGGGTCGCCATTGCAAACATCAAACCGAACTGACGCACGCGGTCGCGAATGTCTGCGGGCAGTTTCGACACCAGCACTGTAATGAACACAATGTTGTCGATACCCAGCACGATTTCCAAGGCCGTCAAAATCGCAAAAGCGATCCAAACGTTTGGATCCATTAATAATTCCATAAAACACCCCGTTTTTTAGTCAATTTCAACAGCCCGCTATTTTGCACCACATTTCGCATGGTGGGTGATCATTTCGTATTCTGACTGCTAATCGCCAAGCGATTTAACAACAAATTGAACTGAATCGGTTTTGCGAAATGGTAGTTAAAGCCCGCAGCCACAGCCCGCTCAATATCACTGTCGAAAGCGTAGCCTGTCAATGCGGCAATTTCGCATTGCTGGTTCGGACCAGTTGTGGATCGAATTTTCTCGACCACCTCATAACCAGACAGCTTGGGCATGTCGATGTCCAGCAAAATAAAGTCATAGGGTCCAGTCATCGCTTTGCTCAGAGCTTCTTTGCCATCTTTGGCCACGTCGACCCAATGATCGTCTTTTTGCAGGAAAGTCTGAATTAACTTGATATTCAGTGGTGTGTCATCGGCCACCAGCACACGCAAAGGCCGGACGGGTAAAATTCGCTCCTGGCCCTGGCTGTCTAATTGATGCTCGCGCTTCAAGGTGACCGAGAACATCACTTGCGTGCCTTGGCCTGGCTCTGACTCCAGCTGGATTTCCCCGTCCATGGCATTGATCAGGCTTTTCACGATCGACAAGCCCAGCCCCGTACCGCCAAACCTGTTTTCACGGTCCGTATGTACCTGCGAAAAGGGTTTGAACAACAATGATTGTTTCTCTTTTGGAATGCCAAGACCGGTGTCAGTGACCTCAAAAGTAATCAGGTCTTCGTTTGGATTTAATTGTGTGTTGCTAACAGTTAAGCTAACTTTGCCGTGAGAAGTAAACTTGATCGCGTTGGATAAGAGGTTTTGAAGTATTTGGCGCAGGCGGCCCATGTCGCCGGAGTAAATTTGATGCTCGCCAAGCTTGTTGTTTAGTTCAAACTTCACACCTTTGGATTCGCAGGTCAGGCGAGGCAATTCTGTGCTGCCTTTGAGCAGTTGCTCCATCAAAAATGGCGAATCCACCAGCTTGACCATGCCCGACTCCAGTTTCGAGAAGTCAAGAATATCATTGAGAATCGCCGACAGTGTTTCGGAGGACTGCACAAGATAACCTGCTTGTTCCTTCAGCTCACCGGGTGGCAAATCCATCTCCAGTAACCGTGCAAAACCCACGATGCCGTTCAAAGGTGTGCGAATTTCATGGCTCATGGTGGCCAAAAAACGGCTTTTCTCTGCGTTGGAATCCTTCTCGGCCTTGGCTGCAATCGCTGTTTCACGAAGCCTGCTTTCCAGTTCCCGCTGAACGGTCCGGTCCAGGTGAGTTCCTACAACCCGGATTGGCTTGCCATGTTCATCGCGCACAATCAGTGCTTTGGCCAAAATATGCACCCAATGGCCGTTTTTGTGCGCCATGCAAAATTCGGCCTCGTAAGAATCCTTTTCTGGATTGTCTAAGGCGTCGGCAAGTGCCTTTTTGGCCAATTCTAGGTCGTCGGGTGCAGTCAGGCGCTCCCAAGTACCAAAGTCATTGCTCAGTTCATGATCTTCGTAGCCCAGCAGCCGTTTCCAACTGGGTGAAAAATAAACCTTGTCGGTCCCCACATGCCAATCCCACAGGCCGTCGTGTGACCCTTCCATGGCCAGCTTGAATCGTTCTTCACTTTCGGCCAGGCTGTCCCGGATCAGACGTTCCTCGGTCACATCCTTGCACATCAAAATGATGCCACCCCGGTGCCCATCGGGTTTCAGCCATGGCTCAATGGCCCAGTCCAGCCAAATGGTGCGTCCATCAGGGCTTGTCCATGGGTCAGAGGTGGCGGAGATACTCTCACCCGCCAGGCCTGCCCTGTGCGCCTGGCGCCAGCGCTCGTGCAGGTTGGGCACTACGTCGTAGTGGTTTTTGCCCACCAGGCTGCCTTTGTGGCCGTTTGCAAAGGTTTGCAACCAGCGCGAGGAGGCCGCCACATAGTTCATTTCTGTGTCAAACATGGCGATTGGAATGGGCGCTTGCACAATCAGGGCTTCAACCACCCAATAGCTTTCTTTGGCCGATTTCAGCGCATTTTCAAGGGATTGGCTTTTTTGGGTCAGCCCACGGGTTAAATCCAGAATGTCTCGGGAAATGGGTTGCAGCTCGGTGGGCAGCTCTTTCATGGAGGCCTCGAGCGCTTTGGGGTCATTTTTGCGCACCAGGTCAAGATAAGCACTGGCCTTGGCAGAAAGGCTTCGGCCCAAAGCAAGCACCAGCAGCAGGGTGGCCACTGTACCGATGATCAAGGCTACAATGGCACCAATCAATGCTTTGGAAATCGGCGAAGCCACTGCGTTCAAGGGCGTTACTGTGGCTGAGATCCAGCCCAAACTGCTGGTTTCAGGGCTGTTGTTGGGGGCAAAAGCGACCAGATAGCTTTCACCATCGCTCAAGGTTTCTATCGACCAGTTGTTTTCTCCCGCCACAGCTTTCTGGAAGCCTGCCATCGCCGTCCACGCCGTGCTGTCCTGAAAGTCGGCCGAATCCAGCCGGTTGCCCATTCTCAAGCTGCCGTCTTTGGCCAAAATCACTGTGGGTGCAGACGGATTGATGGTGTTGAACACGTCTTTCTCGATTTCAGCAATAAAGTATTTCCAGTCCAAGTGAATGCCGATCACACCGATGATTTCATCTTGTTGGTTTTTCAGTGGGGTTGTGAAATCAATGAACTGATACTTTTCTTGAGCTCGAGCGGGTAGCAATGCAGCCAGCAACGCTGCCTCATGCACATCCATAATTGCGGGCGCGATCAAGCCCTGTTTGAACCACGGGCGCGCGGCTACGCTTTTCCCAACCAACAAATCATCGAGTGCAGCCAACACAGTACCGTCCGGGGCGGCCACCCCAATCCACAAATAGCCCGGCGTGTGCTCACGCATAATCTGCAACAGCTTGGTTTGTTCTTCAGCTGTGTAATTTCCAAAGGACTGCTCAATACGGCTGGTGTAGAGCAGGTCTCGCAAGTGCGCTTTCAAATGGCGGTCCACCGATTGGGCAATTTGCTCGGTTTGTGCCAACGCATTCACACCTGCCTGATTGATCGTGTTGTTGCGCAATATCCAGTGCGCTGTAATGGCCACGGGAATGGACAGCAAAAACAGCGCAATCAAGCTGCCCACGATCAAGCGGGTCGTGAAGCTTGAGCGAATATTTAAATTAAGCATGAAGCGGAATGTAAAGAAATTGCGGATGGCTCACTGTAACTCAGGCAGCGGTAAGGCTCAATCGTTAAACGGGTCTAATTTATCTGGTTTTTCAAGGGATTGAATCAATTTCATACGGATTGTCCCACGCACTCAGCAATCAACAATTCAAAGGTAGTATTGCGATCAATGTTTCATCACGATTGGACTCATTGGAATTGGACTCAACGGACTTGTTAACCCGGGCAGTGGGTATAGTGGCTTTTGGCTTGAGCATTGCAGGGTTCTGCGTCATTTCAGAACGTGGAACCAAGCTGTTGTTTGCACTGTCGTCGATGGCTTGGGGGCTTCAGTACTATCTGTTGGGCGTGCATACCGGTTTTTTGATTATGCTTCTCACAGGGGTGCGGCAGGCGGTCACCATTTACTCCAACATCATGGGTCAACGTTTGCGCTTGGTATTGGTGTTGGGTTTCAGTGGCATGGCCATTGCCATTGCTGTATTCACCTGGCAAGGGTGGCTGGCCAGCTCTTTGCCGCTGTTTGCCACTTTGCTGGGTACCTGGGCCTTGTTCATGATGGGCAACGTGGGCATGCGCAAAGCCACATTGGTCACCAACGCCCTGTGGGCGGTGCATGGTTACCTGTTTGATTCCTGGGAACTGTGTTTGACTATGATCGTGATCACTGTGGCCAACCTGTACGGTTTGTATCGTTTGCGGGGAGCCGCTTCGGTGCCTTGACATGGAAACAGCTTTTGGAATCAATATTCTAGGCAAGTTCAGTGTGCTGCGTGTTCTTGCCTAAGCAATGCTTCTGAACCGGCTTGATGCTTCTGGCTTGGGGCATGCGAAACGCTTTGGCGTCTTCGCATCGGTTCCTGTCGGAACCGCCCCGCGCTGCGAATCCGCCGGGAAGCCTTGCAAAGCCGGCCAGACCACGCAGCACACTGAACTTGCCTCTAATCTGATTTGCCCCGTTTCCCTGCATTTCCCTGCTAAAATGCAGCCTGTTTTCAAACCCTTGCATCATATAGAGGCCCCGCGATGAACACGCGCCCCGCTTCTTCGCCTGCCGAGCACAACAGCCTTGTTGTCAACGGCGCTGCAGTCGAAGCCCAACTCCGTGAACTCCTTCAAAAACGCATCTTGATTCTGGACGGTGCAACCGGCACCATGATTCAGCAATACAAGCTCACGGAAGCCCAGTACCGGGGCGAGCGTTTCGCTGATTTTCACCGCGACATCAAGGGCAACAACGAATTGTTGGTGCTTACCCAGCCAGCCATCATGACCGAGATTCATGAGAAGTACCTGGCTGCTGGCGCTGACATTCTGGAAACCAACACTTTTGGTGCCACCACTGTGGCGCAGGCGGACTACGAGATGGAACACCTCGTGGACGAAATGAACCGCGAGGCCGCCCGCCTATGCAAAGCAGCCTGTGTGAAATATTCCACACCGGATAAACCCCGTTTTGCAGCGGGCGCCTTAGGCCCCACACCCAAAACCGCGTCGATCAGCCCCGATGTCAACGACCCCGGCGCGCGCAACATCACATTCGACCAACTTGTTGAAACCTACTACCAGCAAACCAAAGGCCTGGTAGAAGGCGGCGTTGACCTGTTGCTGGTTGAAACCATTTTCGACACGCTGAATGCCAAAGCCGCGTTGTTTGCAATCGATCAGTATTTCGAAGATTCGGGCAACAAATTGCCCATCATGATTTCCGGCACGGTAACCGATGCTTCTGGTCGAGTGTTGTCTGGCCAAACCGTGGAAGCGTTCTGGAATTCTGTGCGGCATGCCAAGCCGATTACCATCGGCTTGAACTGTGCGCTGGGTGCCTCGCTGATGCGCCCCTATGTGGCTGAACTTTCCAAGATTTGCGACGTGCCCATTTGCGTGTACCCCAACGCCGGTTTGCCCAACCCGATGAGCGACACCGGCTTTGATGAAACACCGGAAATCACTTCCAGCCTCGTGAAGGAATTTGCGCAGGCGGGCTTTTTGAACGTGGCCGGTGGTTGCTGTGGTACCACGCCCGACCACATTGCTGCAATTGCCAAAGCACTGGAAAACCAAAAGCCGCGCACCATTCCCACAGTCGAGCCCAAGTGCCGCTTGTCTGGTTTGGAGCCGCTGAACATCGACGACAGCAGCCTGTTCATCAACGTGGGCGAACGAACCAACGTCACCGGTTCCAAGGCTTTTGCCCGAATGATTTTGAACGAGCAATACGACGAGGCGCTCAGCGTGGCCCGTCAGCAGGTTGAAAACGGTGCGCAAATCGTGGATGTGAACATGGATGAAGCCATGTTGGATTCCAAAGCGGCCATGGTGAAATTTCTGAATTTGATGGCTTCCGAACCTGATATTTCACGCGTGCCTGTAATGATCGACTCCTCGAAGTGGGAAGTGATCGAAGCAGGCTTGAAATGCGTGCAGGGCAAGGCGGTGGTTAACTCCATTTCCATGAAAGAGGGCGTTGACGAATTCAAACGCCAGGCCAAGTTGTGCAAGCGCTACGGTGCTGCGGTCATCGTGATGGCCTTTGATGAAAAAGGTCAGGCCGACACCTACGCCCGCAAAATTGAAATTTGCGAGCGAGCCTATAACATCCTGGTGAATGAAGTGGGCTTCCCGGCCGAAGACATTATTTTCGACCCGAACATCTTCGCCATTGCAACCGGCATTGAAGAGCATGACAACTACGGCAACGACTTCATTGAAGCCACAGGCTGGATCAAGAAAAACCTGCCGCACGCCAAAATTTCCGGCGGCGTGTCCAACGTGTCATTCAGTTTCCGCGGCAATGAACCTGCCCGCGAGGCCATTCACACCGTGTTCCTGTACCACGCCATTAAAAACGGCATGACCATGGGCATTGTGAACGCCGGCATGATGGGCGTTTACGATGAACTGGAACCTGAGCTGAAAGCCCGCGTGGAAGACATTGTGCTGAATCGTCAGCCCAACCTGCCAGCCAATGATCCCGACTTTGGCAAATCAGCCACCGAGCGAATGATCGAATTCGCAGGCACTTTGAAGGCGGGTGGCAAAAAGCTGGAAGAAAATCTGGAGTGGCGCAACCAACCAGTGCAAAAGCGCTTGGCCCATGCGCTGGTGCACGGCATCACCAACTTCATTGTGGAAGACACCGAAGAATGTCGTGCTGAAATCGCGGCCAATGGCGGTCGCCCCATCAATGTGATTGAAGGTCCGCTGATGGACGGCATGAACGTGGTCGGCGATTTGTTTGGCGCCGGCAAAATGTTCTTGCCCCAAGTCGTGAAAAGCGCCCGCGTCATGAAGCAGGCGGTGGCGCACCTGATTCCTTACATCGAGGAAGAGAAAAAGCAATTGGTGGCCGCCGGTGGCGACGCCAAGGCCAAGGGCAAAATTTTGATTGCCACTGTGAAAGGCGATGTGCACGACATCGGCAAAAACATCGTGACCGTTGTTCTTCAGTGCAACAACTTTGAAGTCGAGAACATGGGCGTGATGGTGCCGGCCGAGCAAATTCTCGCCAAGGCCAAAGAAATCAATGCCGACATCATTGGGCTGTCGGGTTTAATTACACCTTCGCTGGAAGAAATGGCTTACGTTGCTAGCGAGATGCAACGCGACCCCTATTTCCGCGACCGTGGTATTCCCTTGCTCATCGGTGGCGCCACCACCAGCCGCGTTCACACTGCCGTGAAAATTGCACCGCATTACGATGGACCAACCGTGTACGTTTCCGATGCAAGCCGTTCGGTGGGCGTGGCCTCCAACTTGTTGTCCGATGAATCGGCCGACACGTTCAAAGCCGAGCTGAAAACCGAATACGAACGCGTACGTGAACAGCACGCCAACAAAAAGGCCCAACCGCTCATCAGTATTGAGGCTGCACGGGCCAACAAACAGAAAATCGACTGGTCGAACTACACACCGCCCAAACCGAAATTCATTGGCAAGCGTTACTTCAAAAATTATGATTTGGCCGACATTGCCCAGTACATCGACTGGACGCCGTTCTTCCAAACCTGGGACTTGCACGGCGGTTACCCCCGCGTGCTTGAAGATGAACTGGTGGGCGAAGCAGCCCGCAAGGTGTTCGAAGACGGCCAGGCCATGCTGAAAAAATGCATCGAAGGCCGCTGGTTACAAGCCAATGCGGCGGTGGCGTTTTACCCGGCCAACACGGTGGGTGACGACCACATCGAAGTGTATGCCGACGATAGCCGCAGCCAAGTGCTGTTCACGTACAGTCCCTTGCGGCAACAGGGTGAAAAACGCGAAGGTATTCCGAACAAATCATTGGCCGACTTCATCGCACCCAAAGGTGAGGGTGCTGACTACATTGGCATGTTCGCGGTTACCGCCGGTTTGGGTGTAGAAAGGAAAGAAAAGGAATTCCAGGCGGCGCACGATGACTACAGCAGCATCATGTTCAAGGCGATTGCAGACCGCATGGCAGAGGCCTTTGCAGAATGCCTGCACCAGCGCGTTCGCAAAGACCTGTGGGGCTATGTGGCCGATGAAACTCTGAGCAATGAAGAACTGATTGCGGAGAAGTATCAGGGCATTCGTCCCGCACCGGGTTACCCCGCCTGCCCGGAACACACCATCAAGCGCAATATGTTCGAAGTAATGCAGTGCGAAGAAATCGGCATGACCTTGACCGAAAGCCTGGCCATGAACCCAGCAGCCAGTGTGTCAGGCTTCTACTTCGCCAACCCTGAAAGCGACTACTTCAATGTAGGTACGATTGGGCAAGACCAGTTCAAAGCTTTGCTGGAATACTCAGGTCGGAGTGAAGACGATTTGAAACGAGCCTTGGTTCCCATTCTGGGTTGAGCAAGAGGAACGGTGTTTGAACCATTGAGTGTGAAAAGGGTACTCACTAACGGGAGGATCCTTTTCATGCTTGAAATTCAAACTATCACTGATTCTGATCACATGCTAATGACCCTGGCCAACGCGGCCACGTGGGTTCAAAGCGAAGAGGAGTTCATCCTTTGGAGTGGAGCCGAATATCGTTTTGGTCAATCCATTTCAGAATTCCATCTTGGCAAGAAACCGGAAGAAGTTTATGTCGCTTGGCTCAACGGTGCTGCGGTTGGGTATACCGAACTTCATTTCAACTCATTCGGCAGGGTAATTGCCCGGGTGTTGTGTCACCCCCAATATCGCGGTCATGGTATTGGCCGCCAACTGGTTGATTGGGCTTGTGAGCGGGCCTACACAAGTTCTTTGATCGTCACGTTATTTTGTGTTTCCAATAACCGTGTGGCGCATCGCCTATACCTGAACATGGGTTTTGCAGAGCATGAAGTTCTTGTACCCGATGACCTCATTCGAATGACCAAAATCAATCCCAAGTTAACTATGGGCGAGTTTCACTCTAATTCTTCTTCAAAAGCATTCCTTACAATGAACTAAAGCGAATTCTTTGTCACACAAGTAACACCAGTAGTTTTATAAAAACCAAAGGTGTCAGTGTGATAGAAACATTAAACAAATTTGCGCGACTTGCCTCCGCGCGCTCTGAAGTGGTTGGTGCCTCTCTCGTCATACTGATGGTTGTGATGATGGTGATGCCTCTATCACCGATGATGCTGGATGTACTTTTGGCGATCAACATCTCGGTTTCAATCTTGCTGGCCATCAGCGCAGTACTCATTGAAACGCCTCTGGCATTTTCTTCATTTCCCGCTATTTTATTGATGACTACCCTTTTCCGGTTGTCACTCACCATTTCCACCACGCGCCAAATTTTGCTCGAAGCGGATGCTGGGCATATTGTTCAAACTTTTGGTGAGTTTGTGGTGGGCGGCAATATTGCTGTGGGCCTAACCATTTTCATCATCATTTCGGTCGTCAATTTTCTGGTGGTCACCAAAGGCTCTGAGCGCGTGGCAGAAGTAGCCGCCCGTTTTTCTCTCGATGGCATGCCCGGCAAACAAATGTCGATCGACAGTGATCTTCGCGCTGGTCTTATCAATCAAAGTACTGCCAAGCAAAGGCGTGCAACGCTAGAAAAAGAATCTCAGTTATTTGGCGCCATGGACGGTGCCATCAAGTTTGTGAAAAACGATGCTATCGCTGGTTTGGTGATCACTGCGGTCAATTTGTTAGGCGGTTTGGCTGTAGGCATGTTGCAAAAGGACATGAGCTTTTCTCAAGCGGCCAGTATTTATTCAATTCTGTCTGTCGGTGACGGCCTGGTGGCCATTATTCCTTCTCTGTTGATATCGGTCGCAGCAGGCTTGATCGTTACACGGGTTACCAAAGGTGAGGGTGATGGCTCCAGTACAGCGGCCGATATGTTTAAAGATCTTTCACGTAACTCAAATGCCTTGCAAATCAGTGGCGTGTTTTGCTTGATGTTTGCATTCGTACCGGGGATGCCTGCCCCGGTATTTGTTGTCACAGCAGGGGTGCTGTTTGCAGCATGGTACTTCATGACCGCGAAAAACGATAAACCGGAGCCAATTAATATCGAAAGGCAATTCTCTGATTTGCTAGGGCCAGACCATAAAAAATCTCTGGAAGATGTAACCACTACGGATACCTATGCTCCTTTGCAAATTCGAGTTCCCGCCACCGCGGAGCCTACCAGTACCAATCAAATCCAGAATATTTGCAGGATCGCCAGAAACCGTCAGGTGGAACACCTTGGTGTCGTATTGCCCTTGTTCGATTTGACACAACACCACGAAGACTATGCGGAAATCTATGTGTTTGGTGTGCCGGCACTTAGCCTGAATTTGTCTGAAAAGCGAATCAGTATTCTTGAGCCAATCGAGAAAATTCAAGCTTTGGGAATTGAACTCGAATTTATCACCGAGAAAGATAAAACGACTGGGCGCTATCACCATCTTTGTGAGCCAACCTTCAAACCCAAACTGGATCAGCACGGCTTGACCTACAAAACCTACGAGTCCCGTCTGCTTGAGCAAATCGAAACATTGCTGGTGAACAAGATTCACCAAATGTTTACTCTCAATGAGTATCAGCGACACCTGTCGTCGTTGGGTGATCGTTTTGCTGAGCAACTTAAAGAACTGGAACGCGTTTTACCCACCACCAAGGTAGTCGAAGTACTTCAAAAATTAATGCGTGAACGGGTTTCCATCAAGAACCTGCGAACGATATTTAATTCCTTGATTGAATGGGGGCAACGAGAAAGGGATGTGGATGTAATTACAGAGCAAGTACGTCGCGCACTGCATGAACAAATCTGCCACCAGTACTCACAGTCCAAAACCATGCGAATCGTACTTCTGGATGTTGAGTTCGAACAGGTTATTCGGGAGTCGGTTCGAAGCCAGGGGAGCAATAGCTATCTGGATATTGATTCAAGCTCGATCAATGCGATGGTCACCATGGTTGAAAAACAAATCAGTCCTTATCTACATGAGGAATACCCTCCCGCAATCGTTTGTTCAATGGACTGTCGAACCCATGTCCGACAAATAATTGAACCGACATTGTTTTGTGTACCCGTGTTATCCCATCAAGAGGTTTCGTCGAATCTTGAAATCCAGGTTTTGGGAAATATCGCAATCACCGAATCACAGTCCTTTAATCGCTGAATGGGACACGAAGGAATATGATGCAACTACAAGTCAAAGCCAAATCGGGTCTGCATGCTGGGGCGGTCTGGAACCTGAGCAAATCATTTGTCACACTGGGTGGTTCAGCAAGGGCAGATATTTTTCTTTGTGATCCAGAGATCCCCGATTCTTTGATTACCCTCAGCCGTTATGGTCGACGCTATGTCATCGAGGGTATCGACCCTGGGGCCAAACTCCTGTCGCCTGACAATAGCAAGGTAGAAAACACCTTGTTTCCCTCTCAAACTGTCACGCTGGACTATCGTCACATTCAGTTGGATTTTACCTTGGTCACGGCCGGGCAAGGTCTTGCAGCCAGAATGGGAGATGGGTCTTTTCGATTGCTCCATACATTCCTGCGGTTTTTACAGGGTTTGGGCGCACGTGCAATCGTCGCTTTTTTGTTCATTGTAGGTCTTTTGTTAACGTCAATGATTCTGTTTTTCGGGACGGCAGGTGTGGCGAAAACACAAGCCAGCATGCTGGATAGAAAAGGGCCCGAAATTGAGAAGGCAGAAGATGTACCGATTGGCGTCACGATGGCTATTAACGTGATTCGTGATCTTGAACAGTTCGCACAGCAACTCAACACCAAAGGGATTTCCGTTCAACGCGAAGAGAATCGCGTAAAAATCACTGCCGAGCTTTCCCGTGTTCAAGGCATGGCGCTGGAGCAACAACTATCAGCTTACGCGCGTGACTATGGCCAGTTCGTAGAGCTTGCTGCAACCATGAACTTCACTGATGAACAGATCAAAGTAGATTCTATTGAGGTGGAGCAAATTGTGCTGGGCCGTGCTCCTGCAGTGGTGTTGCGTGACGGAGCGATGCTGTTTGAAGGTGGTAGTTACAACGGCCTGACTATTTCCAGCATCGGCATGAACAAGGTTGTTTTCAAGGGTGTTGCAACCTATGAGGTGCCACTGTGATGCAAGCTCATACAAACGCCGAACTCGACCCTGGAGTTCTCGATCTACTTCGGGAGCGGCTTGTTAACCTCAACCCGGTTCGTCGAATTGGCTATGTTTCCGAAATTGTTGTCTCTGTGGTCAAGGCTCATTTGCCCAATGTGTTACTGGGCGAACTTTGTGAAATTGAGGCCAATGACGGTCGAGTTGTACTCGGTGAGGTGATCGCCTTCACTGAAAATCTTGCAACCATTTCCTGTCTACAATCCGTGGTTGGTATTGCACTGGGTGCGACAGTCCGGCCCATGGGCCGTCCTCACTGTGTCAAGCCGCATCAACGTCAATTGTCACTTATTCTTGATGGTATGGGCCGCAATCTTGCCGATCCTGTCAATCCATTTGATAGTGTGCTGTCGGTCGATCCAGATGCAAGCCCGGTCATTCGTCCGGCACCACCGGCAACAAGTCGCCCGCCAGTCAGTCAGGCATTAACAACACAGGTCCGGTTGATCGACAATGTATTGAGTCTGGGTGTGGGGCAACGGGTGGGTATATTCGCCCCGCCTGGTTGCGGAAAAAGTACCTTGATGGCCCAGATTGTGCGCGGTGCAAAAGTGGATGCGGTGGTGTTCGGTCTCGTTGGCGAACGTGGCCGTGAGCTGCGCGAATTTATCGAGAATGAAATCGATACCACGATTCGCCAACGCAGCTTCTTTGTGTGCGCAACCTCTGATAAATCTCCGATTGAACGTGTTCGAGCAGCATTCACAGCCATGTCAATTGCTGAACATCTTCGTGATCAAGGCAAATCGGTTTTGTTGTTGATTGATTCCATCACCCGACTTGCCCGAGCGCAGCGGGAAATCGGCTTGATGGCAGGCGAGCCCGCGACCCAGGCGGGTTTTACTCCTTCCGTGTATTCCATTCTTCCTGCTTTGGTCGAGCGTGCTGGCCGCACGGAAACTGGCTCCATCACTGCAATTTTTACTGTATTGATGGAAGGCGATCGCATCGAAGACGATCCCATTGCAAGCGAGGCAAAAAGCTTGCTCGATGGTCATATTGTGCTGAGCCCCAAGCTGGTTGAGCGCAACCATTTTCCTGCCATTGATCCACTGCGTAGCCTTTCCCGCGTGATGCACTCTGTCGCGGACAACCGAACCAAAAATGCTGCTGCCGGGCTTCGCAGAATTTATTCCTTGTATCAAGAAGTGGAGCTGCTGGTGCGGTTGAATGAGTACAAGCAGGGTACTGATCCCCTTATCGATGAGGCCGTGCGTGTCAAACCCCTGCTCGATGAATGGTGCCGCCAAGGCAGAATGCAAGCTGTTTCGCCAAATGCCGCAATTGTTGAGCTTGAGGAGCTGGTCTCCAGATTTTTGACCATTGCAGAACAAGCATAGTGAAGATGGATTCAATCGACAAGGATTTAAAAGCACTTCTTCGAATTCGTCAGATGCGCTCAGATTCATTGAGTAGAGCTGCACGCATGCGTGAAATGGAACGAAACTTCGCGGCGAAAGACGTAGAAGACAAGGTAAGTGGTTTAACCACAACCGAGACTCACGTTCGTCAAATACAACACGAGTGCTTGACCGAGTTGGTGAATGGTCACTTTGTGAAAATTGATCGAGTGGAGGCATTTTCCAAAATGCAATTGCAAGGTGCGAAACGAATCATGGATGCGAATCGTGAGATTGATCTAGCCCAGAAGCACTTGGAGGTCTCCAAGGAAATGCTTGAAGAAAGTCTTCAAAAATCCAGGGCTGCTGAAAAGAGAAAAATCGCGATTCAAGAGGTTATCGAATGGCGCAAGAACTGAACTCCGATGTAGAAATTATTGAGAATTCATTTGGCGAGAGACCTCAATCCTGGCCAATCTCGGAATTACGAAAGATTGGTTACGACATGGTATCCACTCAAATCTATTCTCGCAGCAGCAATCAAGTTCAGTATAGCTACCCCTTTGAGTCGCCAACAGTCGAAGGGCTTTCGCTTCGCTACACACAGAACTTTCCTTACACCAGTGGGCTCAATACCAGCGTGTGGTTGCTTGCCTTCACTGAAGACGGAAACCAGATTGATCTGGCCGTTGATCCAGCTTATGTCTACCAACGCACTGGTTGCATGGTTTCACCACGTTTGGTCCATTGGGATTCAGCGGGCCTTGTGTCCATGTTCGACATAGTCTCCAGCGCGATTAGTGAGCTCGCACTGATGCTCAATTTACAGGTCCACCGTTTTCTAAGCCTTGAGGAATGGCCCGATCAGGCACCCGCAACATACCTTGCTCTGGATCATCGTCGTGAGTGCAAGGTCGTGATGGCCACCGACGCCCCTACGTTACAAAGTCTGGATCGAAAAATAAGAACTTACAGTACTGATTTCTGGAAAAACCATCAAAGGATGGGGTGTGCAATTCGCATACCTACAACCATTTTGCTCTACCCCACACGGAGCTTGTGGGGTGCTCACGAATTGGCTTTACTGGAACCTGGCGATCTTCTTGCCTTGCAAAACTTTTATGTTCGGAATCAGGGTATTCGAATTCGGGGTGGTATTCGATTCAAAAATCACAAAAATCTGAGGAAACAATTTGAGGTATTTATTCAAATGAATGAAGAAGACACAAGACTGTATTTCGGCTCTGATGACATCAACGCTTCTGCTGGTCATGACGATAATTTCAATGACAATCAGATTGCGCCACTTGAGGAGATTGAACTTGAAATTCACGCGGGCAAAACAACTGTGTTGTTTAACGATCTGTGCAACGTCCAGGCGGGTACTTTGATTGAGCTTCGTGAGCACTCGTTGCCATTTGTTCGCTTGTGCGTGATGGGGTCACCCATACTCGAAGGAGAACTCGTGAATTTTCAAGATCAAGTCATGATTCAAGTGACCAAGCGATTGGATTGAGCTCGCCATGCAAGAGTCGATTAATCCAATAGGTCTGGTAGTCACCATTGCCTCACTGTCAGTTCTGCCGCTGGTTGCAGTAACAGCGACCTCATTTTTGAAAATTTCCGCAGTGCTCCTGATATTGCGAAATGCAATCGGGGTACAGCAGGTACCCTCCAACATGGTGTTATATGGTATTTCCATGGTGATGAGTCTTCTCATCATGGGGCCTGTACTGACCGATGCCGGCCAGCGCTTTGCACCCGAGGGAAAAATGCCAGTGACTGGTGTAGAGGTACTGACATCTATCAACGAGGCTGTACCACCTTTCAAGCAGTTCATGATGAACAACGTGAATCCTGATTATCTGGAAAAGTTTTACAGCACAGCTCAACAATTTCAAAAAAAGTACGACGCGGCACCAGTCACTAAATCAGATCTGTTTGTAGTCATGCCCGCATTCGTGGCATCGGAATTGGCAGAGGCGTTCAGAATCGGTCTTTACCTCTATCTTCCTTTTGTGATTATTGATCTTGCCGTATCAAGTGCACTGATGGCGCTGGGAATGATGATGGTATCACCCATGTCACTTACGGTTCCACTGAAGATTGTCCTGTTTGTTGCCATCGAAGGATGGGCCAAAATCCTACAGGGTCTGGTCAATTCTTATCTGGGATAATTGATGCTTAGCTACTATGTAAACCAAGCGCTTTGGTTGTCTTTTCTGGTGGCTGCACCTGTGGTCATTGTCACCATGGTGATCGGTTTTGTACTGGGTTTTATCCAGGCAATTTTTCAGTTGCAAGACCAGGCATTGCCTTTTGGCATCAAACTGTTGTGTGTCACTTTGGTGCTGGTGTTACTTGGGCCCTGGATGGCAGGCACGCTGATGCAATTCACCGAGGCCATTCTTAATCTGATTGCCTTACCGGGGTAATCAAGTGGAAGAGCTTTTCATTGGCACGGGGGATCCACTTCGCGAGTTCGTCTCGGTACTTTCTTATTATCTGCCCCGAACCATTGCCTTCATGATGTTCTTTCCAATGTTGTCAAAGGGCTATAGCAGCACACTAATTAAAATGTCGGTTGGTAGTGTTTTGGTTCTTTATCCTGCGCTTGCTTCAACAGAATATTTCACCTCACCTCAAACTGCCCCAGCATTCACTGTACTGACTTTTCTTGGTGAAGTGGTGATTGGAGCCCTGTTGGGTCTCATCATCGCCTTTCCCTACTATGCATTCAAAGGATTTGGTGCCTTGGTAGATGTGTACCGTGGAGCTACCTTTTCAGGCCAGGTTACCGGAAACGATTCCGGCGAAGAACTGCCGATCGAAACCCTTTTCGGTTATTTCTTTACGGCACTTATTCTCGCTGGCCCAGGCTTACATGCGGTCACTGTGCATCTGCTGAAAAGTTATCTATTGATGCCCCCAGGAACTTTTAGTCTGATGGGTGCAGAGCTCTGGTTACAAACCTTGTTGCGTCTCACCGCCGATTTTTTGTCATTCGCTGTACTTCTAAGTGGTCCTGTCTTGGTCGCCATTCTTGCAGTTGAAATTGCAGTCCAGATTATTTCTGCGTTCGCGCAGCAACTTCAGGTTTACAGCATGGAATACAGTCTGAAAAGTTTGTTCGGCATTCTGGCTTTGGTGGGATTGCTGCACTTTGCGGAGGAGGATATTTTCTGGTTATTCCGCGAATACAGTGAATCATTGAATACCTTGCTGGAGAATACACAATGAGTGGAGAAAAAACCCTTCCAGCAACAAAAAAGAAAATAGACGACGCACGCAAGAAAGGTCAGGTGTCGGTTAGTAAAGACATCATGATTGTGTCCAAATTGATGGTTGTCTACGCGGTCATTTTTTGGCTCATACCAGGTTATCGAAAATACTTCTCGGAATTGATTGATGTGATTGTGACTTCAGGGTTTGAATCCAATCACCATTTCTCCGCAGATGTCATTTCAGCCGCTTTTCAGGTATTTCTATTGATCACATTCCCACTGGTTGCTGTGTGTGCTATCACAGCAACCTTACTGACTTGGGCTCAAATTGGTTTTCTGGTGGCTCCTGAAGCGGCTCAACCTTCATTCAAAAAACTTGATTTTGTCCAGAATTTCAAAAATATCTTTTCAAAGAAATCGATACTTCAACTGCTGTTATCGCTGTGCAAAGTGGCCATTGTGGCTTGGGTAGTTTTTTTGGTGTTTGCCGGCATGTTGAATGACATGGTGTATAGCTACCGGGCCGGTATGGAACAGTTGTTGTTCATTTTGGGGGGAGTTCTAAAAAAAGTAATTTTCATGACTTTGGCCACGTTCATTGTAGTGGCGCTCATTGACTGGTTCATCGAGAGAAGCAATTTCCTGAAAAATCTGAAAATGAGTCATAGCGATTTGAAAGAAGAGCAGAAGCAGTTGTACGGTAATCCAGAAATTATTCAGCATCGCAAGCGTGAACATCGTAATCTTCTTAATTCCTCGTTAAGTCGAATTGATCGTTCTAAAGTGGTTGTGGCTAACCCAACCCATATTTCAGTTGCACTGGATTATGAACCTGGCATACATGATGTACCTTTTATCGTTGCCATGGGTGAAGATACGGATGCACTCGAAATTCGCAAGCGTGCTAAAGAGCTGGGAATTCCAATCATTGTGAATGTGAGGCTGGCGCGGATGATTTACAACGACTGCCTAGAGGATGAGTACATTCAGCGAGAACATTTGGAGTTAGCCGCTGAAGTCTTTCGTGCGGTCTTTCAGTTGTCCGCTCAAAGTCAGAACGTGTCGTCAGCAATTGACAAGGGATCGCCCAGTGATTCAACCGGACTGAGTTGATTAATCGGGCAGCCACCAGTTTTTATGACTTCGGCCTTTTCATTGACTTCAATACCCGAGATTTTGCTGCACATACCCAGAAGAGTTTGAAGTTGTTGGATCGGCATGACAACATGAATGGGTTCACAGCTTTGGGTGCCAGTGTTCAACCTTAAAGACAGCGTGGCGCAGTCATCGTGCTCACGTACTTCAAGTACCTCATTGACAAAAATTCCGCTCATCTTTTACTCCATGAGTTTAATGTGTTCCCGCGCTTTCGATGCATCGGCAATTAAACCGAAACTGCCTCTTCTCACAGAAGCAATGCCTCTAAAAAGCCGCAGCCTTTCTCGCAATTGATTGTTCATGGCCTGTTCAATCAAATCATGTTTCTCTTGCCGTTCGCCATGAAATCTGAGGAAGTACATTGGGTCGCCTACACGAAGTACCAGATCGCCTTTTAGGCTGTCCCATTCCAACGCAAAGTTCAGTGCTCTTTGCCATGCGTAAATATCAAATCGGCCAGGGATCAGGTTCCAGTTCAGGGAATCGCTTTCCCCCAGACTGGGGTGCATTTGCTCCACTTCAATAGGCTCATCCGCAAAAAACAGGTAAGGGGTAGGAATCTGCAGAACTACCCGTTCTGGTTTTCGCCAGGTATTTCTTGGTTGAATTTTGACAAATTTTGAAATTCGATTTGGAGCGATACTCGTAAAGGGATAAACGGGTCGGATGGTGAATCCACCCTCTTCGTCAACCCTGCGGAGGCGCAATGCGAACGCACTACACACCATGTAGGTGTTGTCGAAAAAGTGTCGTAACGCTGGGCACGACAAAAAACCCTTTGACAGTCCATTCCGATCTTTGGGCGGAATGAACTTTTGAGGTGCTGGGTAGGCAAAAGCTGCTTTTTCTGCGATATTGACCCAAGCAACCTTTGCCATTTTGAAGTTCACCTTTTTAGTTACGAGTTTCCATACCAGTAATCAGTATCGTCATCTTCTTCCTCTTCTTCTTCCCTCTCAGGGGGTACATGTTCATCGGCTGTGATGTTACCCGGCACAGTGAAGCCAGGGCGTGTATACAGCATGCCTGGAGTAACCACGCGACGAGTAGTTTGTCCGTCTGCGCCTGTTACATCGGCGTACTGTGGCGGTGTGTATACGAAGAGATTGAACGAGGTAGTTAAAATGTACATTGCCTTGCGTTTCTCATCCGGTGTCATGGATGAGAATGTTTTGCCGAACAGTTGCTGACACACCGAATCCAGGTTGGCTTGAGTCTCTGCACTCATCGACAAGTGATTGGGGTCAAACACAAACTCGGCTGGCACTGCAAACGATGGATTGTTGAAATTATCCCGCGCACGCACGTCACTGCCTTGTCCGCCATCGCCTTGCCAGTCTCCGTGGTTGTCGATTAGCCAGGTATGCATCTGGTGAGTTCGGAACACCCAATCACCTAAGCCACTACCACCCTTAGAGCGGGAAATTTCGAGTAAATACCCGCTATTTTCGGGTGCCAACATGGTGATGCATGCATTCTTGAGCTGTGTGCGTTGTTCTACACTCAAATGGCCCAAGCCGATGCTGTCCCAGAAACCTTGATCATTTGGATCAGAGTTGGCGATGATGCCAATACCCATCGTACCGAACCGATCATTTTGTTGCGTTCCAGAAGAATTGACTTCAGCTCGGTCTGCAGCCTGGGGTCCGCCCATTGTGTAGAAGATGTATAAAGCATCCCAGAAGGTTTTCAGCCTGCTGTCTTGATTTGCTGCGGGTGTACCTTCAGGAGGCGCAGTGCCTGGGGCGGTCGCTTTGCTGCTTAGGTAAGTTGCGCCATTTCCAGTCATGAACAGGGTGTTGGTGGCTTGGTCGTAACCAATTAAACCCATGGCCACCGCGGTGTTGATTTGCGCTGGGGTGAGTTGATCCCAGGTGGTGTTGGCTGGCAAACCCAGTAGGCTGACAATCAGTTTCAAGATCATGTCTTGTTGACCGTCTTTTGCACCCAAACCCTCAGGAAGGGGCTCTTCAACGTCTTTCATTCTTCCGTAAACTGTACCGGCCAGTTTCTCAACATCAGCAGCGTTGTAATTCCTTGGTGGATTGGCATCGGGCACGGCAGCATAGCCCTCGCCACTGAAATACACTGAAGCACCAGCCGCTTGCAGTAAATCTTCTTGAGTCATACTGATCATTGCCATGGAGGGCAAAAAATCTTTCATGGCTGGGTCTTGAAACCGGCTCAAGCACTCGGTTCCCTCATTTGAAAGCGCCCATGCGCCCACTCCCTGAGTTGCATCGCCCGTAACCAAACCCATCAGTTTGAGTATGTTCAGATGTTCTTGGGTAATGGTTACATTGCTGCCAAAAATGGCTTTGCATAACTCTTCGATTGGATCTGGCAAGGCAGCAAGGTCAACTGGTGTTGTCTCTTTGTTCCCATAATTTTTTTCGAACAGAAACCTTGCGCTGCCTGCCAGGCCCGCAAGTTGACCGCCGTCTACCACTGGGTCACCAGTGAAGGTAAACGTACGATGGTTGAGGTAAGGCAAGGAGCCGTCCGGGAAGTAGGGAATATCACCTCCGAAAAAGTCTTTGGAGGCTTGTTCATCAATTTTTGTGTGCAGGGGCGCTTTGACAAAAACCATCCAGACCGTTTGCGGCCTCCCATTTTCCGTCACCTGTCCAATGCCGTTCTCCCAGTCGCCTGAGAAATCATATCGTTTGACAATATCGAACAGATTACCCGAGTTCAGGTCGTCAATTTCCACACCGCTGACTGCGCTGGCCCATTCCAGAAACTGCTGTCGCGAGGCCTCGCTGTCAAACATGTAATAGCGCGTGCCTACTTTGATATAGTGGTACGTTTGACCCTCTACCTCCATGGTTCCCATGTTTCCGGTTCCGGCCGGCGCTGGGGTTTCATCTGGTGTAGTTCCTTCACCAGGGACATAGCCGGTGTTGACTGTGCTTGTAGCCATAATCTGCTCCTGATAAAAAAATCAAAGACCGGAAAGGTAAGTGCGTTGGGCGTCGTTGGAGCCCTGCCAGGATGTGGTTAACTGCTGGTACACGTTGTCCAGCAATTGGTTGTGACCATCCAGAACCGACGCTTCAAACTCCTCTAGCGCCTTGCCAAATTGACCGCCCGACGTTACTGGCTGGGTCAGTAGGTTGGCTGTCATTGGGCTGTACCATTGCCACTTGGGGTCATGCGGATTGACAGTTTTATCGTTGCGCATTTTTGCAACTTTGTAGAAACTGGCACCAGAGAAAGCAACAAAAATGGCTGCTGCTGCCATGGCGCATGCAAATTCGGTGGTGGCCCCATCGAGTCGCTTTTGTGCGGCCTGCACGGCTTGATCAAATCGCAAACCGCTAACGTCCATCATTAATTTCTTGATATCCAATCCAAGCGCATAACTCAGCATCAAGAATCGAAGGAAGAGGTCGCCAAACGGATTGTCAAAAACACCAATCTGTCTTTTGTCGCCGAACATCATGTCCAGTTCTTCTTCCGACAAGCCCCACATTTCCTTGGCTTGTTCTCGCGTGATATTGGATTTGCCACTGGCCAAATCCAGATAGGTACGCACTTGTGCAGGCTCAAGCTTATTCAGCATTGCCTCGGCCTGCTCTTCGGTTAGCGCAAATGTTGACATCAACTCGTTGATGATCAGACCTTTTTCGTCAGGTGTCAGTGGAGCAGTATTAGTGCTCCCTGATGTCGCAGTTGTGGTGGTGGTTGTGGTGACTGGAACGTCGCTTACGCTCATGGTGTGCTCCGGTTTGGGTTGCCTGTGTCAGGCTTGAAGAGGGGCAAAAAGCTGGGGCATCATTTGAACCAGGCGATTAATTGCCTCTTGATAAGAGGCGATATCCTGACCAACAGATTCCAGCAGCTGATTAATCAAATCAATGAAGGCTTGGTCTATATTGAAGGCGTGCATCAATTTGGACACTTCGTATTGAAGTACGCCCATACCCACTTGAAGGCCACCCTGGGCGGCGGTGATGCAAGCCTCTGTGGCTTCGAGAAAGCGCAGAAGCGCTGCCTGTTGCGCGGTAGTCAGTTCCCCGGTAATTATTCCTTGCAGGAATGTAGGTAACTGGCGAAGCATTTGAGCGGCTGTCGATGTAGAGGTCGATAGCGCAGAGCCAGCCATGGAAAGACCACTTGCTGCAGCCGCTGTGACCAATACGATAAGTACAACAAGAATAATGGCTCCGACAATTGCGCCACCGATCGGCCCGAACACATCGGTCAGGCCTTTCATCATGGCGCCCATGCCTTTTTGAATCAGGGAGTCATACCCCCCAGCTTCTGCCAGCAAGGGTTCCATTACCATTACCAGGGCCACGGCAAATACAGCCACCGTCATGGGGGTGGGCACCAGGCATGCCACCAATGCCGCTAAAATCAGACCAATAATTCCAAGGGCCTTGAAAATTTTCCCCAAAATACCACCAGCTTTGGACTTCTTGAGTTGCTCAATGAACTTGTCAACCTGGTCGCGAATGTACGCGACTTTTGCCCGTTCTGTGCCCTCAAGGCCCTCCATCATGTAGGTGAGAGTCTCTCTGGCCTTGGTCAGGTTTTCCAACGTGAACAGCGCCAGGCTCTCAAAAAATGTGTCTTCAGAAAGTGGTGCTGCTTCACCGTTTGCAGTGGGGGACAAAAGGCTTGGGCCTGAGGTGCTCATGGAATGTCTCCGAGTATCGGTTTAACGGGTCGGAATAGAAGCCATCAAGTTCTGCTCGTTCTCGAGCAACTTGACCTCGCCCTTGAAGATCTCCTGGATTAACTGACCAATTGAGTCGATACGGGTTGTAATTTCGTCTGCAAGTTCCTGGTTGTCAGCGTTTAATGCCTCTTGGCGCAGAGTTGTCAAACGGATTCTGTCCGCCTCCAGCAGACCGATGTACATTTCGATGATTACAATCAGGGGGTTCGTTTCCCCAGCATCCAGTTTTTCTCCTGCTTTACGCAGAGTCTTCATGCGGTCGCGGAAGTAACTCATTGCATCGACATCGCCACGCGTTTCGGCATCTTTGTACATTCGGTAAGCTTCTTCATAGGATTTTTGAATGTCTTCGCGTGATGAGCCAACTGAATCTGGACGCCAGTTTTCATCCATTGGCACTGCCAAGTAATCTTGATAGGTGTTTTCACCTTCAATAATGTCTTGCTCGCGCATCACCAAACCGTGAAGGTCTGAATATCCCGAATTCAGATAATAATTTTTGAACTCACCCGCCATGGTTTTACGCAACTGTGAGCCGGCCAGCTGAACTTTCGTCGTATCACCACCCGCGGCAGCTACTGCACTGTCGTACGCAGAAATAGCTGTAGCCAAGCCGTTGTACAAATCCTGCAAGCCAAGTGCCTCCAGGTCAAACCCCAGTGCCTTTAGTTCATCAAGTTTGGCCAGTAAGCTTGCCGCTGATTCTCGAGAGGCTACACCGTTGTCCTCTTCCCATGGCAGAGAACCCTCGAGTATGGCTTTCTTCGCATCTTCAAGTTTTTGAAGGTTGCCTGTGCTTGTTTGTTTCGCCTCGTCCAGCGCATCCACACCAGACGTGTTCTTGGCGAGAATATCCAAGAACTTGATCTGAAACTTCAGATTATCAATCTGGTTGCTGAGTTCATCTTCGCCGTTGCCGGAAGCTCTCCAGCCGGCTTCAAGTTGTTTAAGCTGATTCAACAGTGCACTGACGCCAGCTACACCTGTGTGTTGCGAGAGAAATGCAATAAGCGCTTGCAGATCGGTCAGCGACAGATCAGTGAGATCATCGAATCCGTTCTCGTTCAACCAACCGCGAATCAATGTATCTGTGGTTACCGGGGCGGTGCTGTCCACAGCAGACGTAGTCCAGGGTATAGCGGCGGCGGGTACAGAGCTGCTCATAGTGTGTTCCTTGCTTTGGATGTTCGTAAGCGATTGTTTCGATTTTTTTGCTAGGTGTAGGCGAATTGGATTGAGCCTACTGATTAGCTGCTCGACCAGATACCAATGCGGGACTTGCTGCTGGCGACATACTGGTCATAACGCTCCCGTGCGCTTTTCGCTTGCGCCGCCAGGACCTCGCTGGAATATTCGGGAGGAACTACCTCCAGTTTGGCGTCCGCGACCCATGCGTACAATTCTTGTGCTTCTGCTTGACTAAGGGATTCACCATTTTTCAGTTTGTTGATGATTTCCATCACTTTGTCTGAAGGCGGTTTTCCTGCGGCCGTCATTTCTGCGATTGCCACATCCAGGAAATCTTTCATGCCTTGGCTAACCTTGACGGTGCCGTCTTTGGTGTGAGCGTTTAGTACTGACATGAGAGAATCTGCACCCTTTTCAAGGCGGCCATAATGTTCGCCTAACTGAGCGATTCTTTTCATTTCAGAACCAACCCAACCCAACTCAAGATCACCCATGAGAATGGTTACCCGCATCCAGTCACCATCGCCCGCCGCTTCCCACATTTCATCTATTTTCTCTTCGTCGGGTTCGTAGGGTGCGGGTTCCTGCCAGGCGGTTGTGCCTGCAGCTGTAGGGGGTGTGGACTGGCTCATGCGATGCTCCTGAGTGGTGGGTTGTGCTAAAAATTACATACGTGCTGCTTGGTAGACGTTCTCGATGAAGTCTTTTGTTTTGCCGCAGGCGGACATGATTTTTGCTGCTGTTTCAAGCGAAATACCGAGCTGTGCTACAGCCGCTGCCACTTGGCCAGGTGTTGGGTTGCCTTGCAAGAGCTGATAGAACGAGTCCAAGGCACCTTGTTGAACTTCATCGCCGAACTGGGCGAACAGATCAATTTGTGGGGTGACTGATGAATGGGTGGGGAAATTTACTGCCATGATTTAACTCCTTGAAATAAGTTGACTAGTTTCACTTCAAAATAAAAGAATTTCATCCTCCTTCTTTTTGTCGCTCCTCCTGCCAATATTCCTCGAGGCGCTCGAGGGCTGGGTTGATCAATCGAGTGGTTGCCAATTCAACAATGGTGTTCAATTGGTCTTCGGTGTAACCCTCTGCCCCCGCTCCTGCTGGAATTTCTTCACCTTCACCAACGATGGAAAGTGGGGATGTGGGCATAGTCACTGGTCCTGTGGTTCCCATGTTTTTCCTTTATTTGTTGACGATGCTTTTGAGCGGTTCAGTCATGTCTTTCACAAGGCTGGCGGCAAGTTGCCACAGCGAGCCCATCATTTGCATTTCATAGCTCATAACCACTACATCAGCGGGGGATGAGCCAAAATCAGGTTGGGTCAAATAGCTATCGACACGTTTGGCATGACGGTCAGCAAAACCGAACACCCTTGAACCTACATCTAGAACTTCCATACAACCTCCCTTGGGTTTACTGTTGCTTAACCAACTGCTCAAAACTTTCGGATACTTTGCTGCCAATTTTTCCAGTCAATTGAACTGAGACCGATTTCATCGAGCTCACATGCATGGCATCAATCAGGCTGAATACGCTGTCGCGTGAATCAAAGTCCCGAAGTTTTTTGTCCATACTTACTTTGCTTTGATCCAGTTGTGTTTGCGCTTTTTCCACAAAATTCTTCACAGACTCGTTCACTGGGTTGGGTTCGGAAAGTAGTTGCGAGAATCGTGAGGCGTCTTCAGGAATCGCTTTTGCGCTTGCGCTGCCTGTGAGTGGACTATTTGTTTGAATTGCTGCGATTGATTCAATCAATTTTTATCTCCAGTTCAACACCCAGATTTTTGCTGAGACCCGAGCGAAGGATCTTTTCAAGCGCAGCCTGTTCCTGGGTAGACAATTTACTTTTCAAATTCAAATACACAATGCACTTGTGACCATCAAACTCGCCTCGAATATTCACTTCGCCAGCCAGCGTGTTTTCTATACAAAAGTCAAACTTGCTGTTTTCGGTTTGAAGTTTCTTTTCCTCACAGTTCTTTTGTGGTGAAAAAAAATGATTAGTTCCTGTCAATGAGTTGAGTTCTTTTTTTTCATCCAGCTGAAATTGCGTATCAGATGGATTGCAGGTTTGATCTGCTTGTAACAACATGCCCAGAAAGTCCTGACCTGATTTTGTGTGGCTTGAATTTCGGCTGGTATGATGGAATGCTCTGATGCTCTGACCGTTCGACGCAGGGACGCTCACCTCGGGTACAGTTCGGCGATTTTTCGCATCCAGTTTTCGATTGGTAATTTCAGAAATCTTCAAAGGGTCATACTGTGTATTGATCGTCATTTGATAAGCTCCGGAATTAAGGTGGGTGTTTTAAACCTCAATTCATTTGTCGGTTGATTTCCCAAAGGATTTGCTCAAGTGCCGTGCGTGCTTGGGTTTCGGACTGAATGTTCCAATCGGGTTTGGCATGAACTACAAATCCAGGGGTTGGTTCTGCGTGGAATTTGACTTTGAAACCTGGGAAAGCAGATGCATTTTTTTCTTGATTCAGAGATTCAGCTGCAGCAATAAAGCGGGGCGTAAGTGGAGAATCTCCGATCCAGACCAGAAAAAACTGCTTGCCGTTTTCATCATTTGAATCTGTGTGGCTTGGCAATAGTGTCCAATCGTTGTGGATACACAAAGGATCAGGAAATTCTGGTGGAGGCAGCATCATCAGTTGTCCCATTCAGTTGATTTACGATGAGGGCGACAAAATTGCAGACAGCTGGGTGTTGCGTTCAATATTTTCAACGAGGATTTTTCGTTGATTTGAATTTTTGTACATGCCAATCAAGAGATCATGGAGTAGAACCCAGCGACAATAATTCGTGATGAAAGCGTTGCGGGCAGGTAACTTGTCGGATCGAACTGCCGACGCAATTGCAATGAGAGCATTCGCGCCGGCCAGGGTTTCGTTGGTTAGCACGGCTTGAAGACATGACTCGGTCAACTGGGCCATGCTTGGTAAGCCCTGAAGATTGGCAGTGCGCCCCCAATCAAGAAATTTACCGTGCAGGGCATGCAGGTTGATGAGCAGGCCGAACTGCTTAATGCGACTCAGAATAATGTGGTGCCTGGGGCTGGTAACCCTGCTGGGTTCTTGCGTTTTTTCGCGACTTAGAATTTGTACAAAACCTTCTTGCATGGCGATCAACTTGCTTCGCGGCGCGCCAGCTTCGAGGTCTTTCTTGATTAACTTGTACAGTACGTGAAGATCTGGAACCGATATTGTGTTGGGCTGAATTTCAATAATTTGGTAGGCTTTGATAAATTCGCGCAGAGAGGGGCCTTTGAATGCCTTGGCTTTGCCAATGTCGTAGGCGCCCACTGTGCCCTGAATGAAATCACCAAACTCGCTTTCCAGTTTTTTTCGAACCAACAGCAATTCAGTTCTGTCGCCTGCACTGAGCAGGCCACCGTGGTCTTGCTCCAGTGACTTGAGCAACAGAAATTTTCTCAATGCTTTTTCGGCAGGGTTTAGATCGCCCGCTAAATCAACCAGGCTTTTCCCTTTGCTTCGGATCGAATGAAGCATGGACATCTGGTCTTTGTGGCGAAAACTTTCGCTGCCTGTGAACAGTGTTTTGTAGATGTCTGCATATTTACTACCTCGACCCTTTTTATTGGGGTCTGCTTCAGCCAGACCTCGTTGTAATGCCGCATGCTGTTGTTCCGAAGCACTGACCTGTGGTTCGCTACTTGAACCTGCCAGGCCTTGTGGATGAACTGATGCATCGTTTCTGGTTTGGCCGCTCTGGGTGTGTGCTGCAATGAAGCGTTCTACACGCTTTTTTCCTTCTCCTTCAAGCGGGCGGCGATTTGCAAGACTCCCGTGAAGCGCTTCGGTTGTTGTGACCTCCTGATGGCCGCTCGGTTTGACCGGAATTGCTGTATTCATCGAACACCCTCCAGTCGGTTATCCAATCGCAATGTGGGCGTTGGTTGCAGATTTTCACCTGTGAGTTTGAATGACTTTTGAAGCGAGTTGATGGCTGCGCGAGTGGACTCGGAGTTGTGCGGTGGGTCTTCGATCAGCCTTGGCGTAATCAAAAACAGGCGAGCTACATTCTGGCGTTGTTTCTGCTTGCTGGAGAATGCAGCTCCAATGAATGGCAGTGAGCCAAGAACCGGGACTCGGTAATCTTTGTCGCCTTCAGATTCGCGATTGTAACCACCAATCAATATGGCTTTCTCGCGTTGAATCAATGCCTGCGTACTGAGAGATGTATTTTGAATACTGGGAGCAGATATGCTTTGTGCGCTTTGCATATTCTGAGTGATGTTGCCATCCTGAATTTCAATGCGCAGGAAGATGCGGTCGTCGCCTCCTTCTTTTACCAGCCTGGGCGTCACTTGAAGCAAGCTGCCTGCCGTCACAGGTACTACATCTGCCACTCGTTCACCCAATACCTGCAGGTACAGGGTTTGACTCAAATCTATATAAGCCGATACGTTGTCCTGGGTGACAATGGTTGGGCGAGCCAATACTTTTGCATTTTCATCGGCGGACAAGGCTTTTAGGCGGGCTAGAAAGCGTACTGGGTCCACAATGGTGCTGGCACCCGGAATGGTAAGGCTGGGGGAGTTCACGCCAGAACCCGGGAAATCGTAAAGTAAATGACTGGATTGAAATCCAAATTCAAGACCCAGTTCATTCAAGCCGCGCTGATCGACTTCCACCAACATCGCTTCCACTTCGATCATGGGCAGCGGACGATCCAGTTTATCAATCAGTTGTTTGTAGTAGTCAAATTTACTTTTCGCATCACGAACCAGGATTGAGTTTGTGCGCGGGTCTGCAGTAACACTGACCGGGGCTTCTTCTTTTTTTTCTGTTTGGGGTGCTTCTTTTGGTGGGGTAAGAGTGGTTGGTGACATGACTTGGGCACGGTAGTTGTTACCTTGCAGCAAACCCATACCCGCTGTTTGTTGCCCGGCACCATCCACAATCATGCCTGCCTTTTTATTTTCAGGTGAAGCTGTCATGCGCTGGTTTGGTAAACCCAACAGATTGAGCAATACCGACAAGGCACCAGGCGTGGTTAGTGTGGCACCCCTCAGTGTTGTTTGGCGATCTTCGACGGATGCGTATTGAAGCGGAAAAACCATCAACTCAATGCCGTGCTTCGCAATTTCAGAAGGGTCCGGTGGGGCCTGTTCAAAGGCTTCACGCAATAGGTTCAGGTAGCTTCTGGGTCCAGAAACAATCAGTTCCTTGGTGTCGGAATTAATTGCGAATGGGAATTCTTTGTAGAAAAGCCCAGCAGATGTCAGCAAATCTTTCCAGTCGTCGTTGCTGCGAGCACCGCCAACGAATATTTTTTGGGTTCGCCAGTCATCAGACCGATAAACATAGACTTGTGTGCCGTTCTGGAACCAGTTGATGCGAAAGGAGCTGCGGAAGTAAGCCATCAACTCTTCGACGTTGGAGAATTCAAACTTTCCGCTGATTGGGCGAGTATTAATCGCGTTTGTATTCAAGCGCAGTCCAAGCATGTCCAGCATGGTTTCAAGAGCCCTCTTGGAGGACTCTTCCTGGGCCATGTAGATTCTCATTTCTGCTTTCGCCGCAGGTGCTGCTTGCAACCATGCACCCTGAACCATGATCAGGGAGGCCAGCGTTATTGCTTTAATCCACTTCTTCATATTGATTACCTTTGGTAGCGATTGAATCCTTGATTTCTTTTTGCAGGTTTTCAATCTCTCGTTTGTATAAAGCCATCAGATTTTCAATTGACACCTGAATCTCAGAGCCTTTCGCTGCCTTGATTCTTAGTTCAAAGGGTTGAAGGTCGTCGGCTATTTGTACTTCCCACTTGCGAAGCATGGCTTGATTCGAGATCACTTTGCCTAGTGATTCCTGAACCAAGTTGATTTGACAAGTTGTGCATTCAAGGACCAGCTCTTGGTTGCTTAAGGAATGCTCAAGCAAGGCTTTCACCAATTTTTCGATTTTGATCTGATCGGGCACTGTGTTTAAAAATTCGCTCAATGCGGCCACGCTGATATCAATACAAATTCGTGCAGAATTGTCGGCAAGTGCTTTCACCCTCTGACGCATGGTTCTTCGAATTGATTTGAGATCCTGTTGCATGGATTCGGCAATTTCCTGTCTGGCTTGCTCTCGAATCCGGTTAGCCTCTTGATTGGCTGCGCGAATGATCGACTCAGCTTCATCGCGCGCGTACGCAACGATGTCATGGTGGTTTTGTGCGAACTTTAATGTGCGGGCAGGAATGAGATGATCATGAATCTGAACATCAGCTGGAAAGCGTATTTTGCGCAGGAGATTAAGCATTCGCTCCTCCGTATAGCTGATCGACATCTACAGTTGTGTAGTCGTCATCCAGAAGCAAATCATTTTCAATTTCCAGTTTTGGTTCTTGATGTTGTTGATTGATTTCGTCAAACAACGCCTGGACTTCCGTAGCTAGCCATTCATGCACCTCTTTCCACAAGCCTTGCTCTATTGGATCGATTGTGTCCACAAGACGAACGACTTGATGCGGTACCTTCAGCGCCCACCGTTTGAAAAACGATGGAAAATAGCTTTTTAGAACCACACCTAGTCCTATTTCTATGCGCGTCTGAATCGAGATCACGAGGCGATCATCCTGATTGATCGCGTTGGCACATTGATACTGCCACCGGTTCAGACGAACCGGTATGCTTCGATAAAATTCAATGATTTTTCGAATTTCATCTGCTGATTTGACATTGAACTTTTGATCCCATTCTTGGGGGCGCGCATGGATGATGCTGGAATCCAGGGTGAGTGACGCCACTTTTATCAAGTGTATTTCGAGTTGTTTCTGCGTCGACAAGGAGATGGAAATCAGTTCTGGATAATGCAGTAGATCTTGATCGGGATGGTCGTCAAGTTCCAGCACACTTCGTGTTTGCAAAAGCTGGAAGTAATCAACCGATGATTTACCCGCTGTACCCAGTGCATATGGCATGCGGTGCTGGTGATCGCTATTGAGACCGATCAGTGGATTACTCCACCAACGCCACCATTCAACTTGAAGTGTTTTGGGCAGACTCATTTGAAGAATCTCGAGCGAATTGATTGCAACACGGCTGGCCACTGATCGATACCCTTGGCTTGCAGCCAAGTCAGGCCGATTGAAAGCATCCACATGAAAAGAATGATGTACACGATTGCGAGGAAGTAGCCTTTGTCTGCAGCACTCAGCGCAATCGGGCCGTACCACACCAACGGTACGCACTCGTCGATTTTTAGTTCTGACGGTATGGCAGTAACGGTGACATTGGATTGAGCATCGCCAGCGATACCGGGAATGCTTTTAAAGACCATTTCACGTACCTTTGGAATGTACGCTGGGAACTGGGCTTGTTCACTGTACTTGACGAATACAGCGGCAGACGATGGGCTAAGCGGTTCTCCTGGATTGGCACGTTCGGGCAAGACGATGTGTACTTTGGCGGAGAGCACGCCATCGATACGCATAAGTGTATCTTCGAGTTCTTGCGACAAGGCATATAGATAGCGGGCCCGTTCTTCCAGCGGCGAACTGATCATGTTCTCTTTTTTGAACACCTGTCCGATTGAAGATTTTTTGTCACGGGGTAAGCCATTGGCTTGGGTAATACTCAACGCGTTGGCCGAGAGATTTTCGGGTACAGAAATCGCAGAACCCTCTTTTGTTCTTGTTTTCTCTGCCGGTATTCCTGCAGCCAAAAGGTGTGAGTAAATTTCATTGGCTTCTGGCTCGGACAATCCATTAAAGAGCATGGCTCTGTCAGAACAGCCAGTGAGAATCAGCGCCAAGGTGAAGGCGCCAAGGTATCGCTGAATGAAGCGGAGTGGCTTGCTCAATTTATCTTCTCCGAGTAACAGAGGCGACTTCTTCGGAGACGTCTTCGGCAGTGTTGCCTACCCGGCTGACACCTAGAAAGTAGTAGGCTGAGGAAAATTGCTGTTGGATGACAGCTTTGGCAAAGTTACCATCCGTGGTGTGTCCGCCTTCTAGCTGTTGAATGCCACCCATTAGGTGACGTTGCAGGCGGCTGATATAAAACTCTGCTTTATTTAGTTCAACTGCTGACTTGGCAAGAAGCGATGGTGCTGCTTGGTCTGAGCTGGGTGAAGTAATTTTGGTATCAAGCGCGCTGGATGAAGTCTTAAAAGTTTCTTTTAAGCCGGTAAGCAATTGTTGAAAGTGTTCAACGTTTTGCGCAGGCGCGATGAGTTGGGCAGGTTTTAATTGCGTGAAGTTTAATACTGGATTGATGTCGATCTTCTGCATTGTGTACCTCTCTTGTCCTGCGCATTCTGAGTATTGCCCCCGCTGATAAAGTTCCACGAAGGGCCTCTTCGCCTATAACATGCAACGTTCCTGGTTGTTGTCATGAAATTTAAGTTCATATTCCGAGGAGTTCGATTTCTCGGATTCATGCCCGTAAAACTGGAGGCGTAGCTCGATTCGTCGGCTCGCGTCTTTGGATTGTTGGAGATTGTTGAAAGCCACGCCGCCGGCAAGAAAGAGCTTTTTAATCTGGATTCGTTGATCTGAGTTGAACTGGATTGGGCTATTGTTGCTGGATTGCAGCAAGGTGCACATGACCCATTCTGAGCGTTTTAGACTGAGATTCAGGTTGTACAGGTAAGAGCCGTCGGTGTCGGTATACCCTTCAATAACTACTTGTTTGAGCCACTTCTGACCCATCGGCGTGTTGGCCGTTTCAAGAATGACTGGCACCACATCGGCCAGCGTAGCTTGACCAGCCTCGCCTAACTTGTATTCATCAGTGTCGAATTGTCCCTGTGCACCGAAATTGATCCGGTTTAGCTTGCAATCTACATTCAAATCGGGGTTGACCTGTTCGGCCTTTTGGGAGAGGGTCTCGCAGATTGCATTAATTTCTTGAAACCGAAGTTCAGTCTGAGTTAGTTCAGGATCTTTGGTGCGTATGATCACTTCTGGTTTTTCAAGATCTCCTTTTTGAGCTTTCTCAACCAGTTCCTGGGCTTGCCTGGAAATTGCTGACAATGCGGCAACCATGATGACCAAGAACAGAATCATCAAGGCTGTCATCAAATCTGCGTAAGAAATCCAAAAAGGTTTCTCGCCTTCATCACTTCGGTGCGCAGGCGTGTAAGACGTCATCAAACTCATGATTGCACCGAGGATGAGGCGGTGTCGTCGTGGCTTTCTTGTTGTCTGGCGCGAATTACTTTCATGGCCAAATCCTGAGGTGTGCTTTTAATGTGACTTAGTCGATTGTCCAGACGCGCACCCATGTCTTCGATGGGTTGCTTGACCTGCCGTGCCAATGCAGTTTCAAGTTGATTAACTAACCGTTTGTTGGATTCGTTGAGCGCTTTCTCTAGGGCTTGACTTAAACCGTCGTCTCTTTGGCCTTGAACTGATTCAAGTTGTTTGATTACCGGCAGCATGGCTTGCAGCAAGTCGTCTTTCAGGTCTCGGGTCAAGTTGCTGGCGCTGGACGAGTGTTGTACGAGCGTTGCCAAGTATTCTTCGCCGACACCTGGCTCAAACAATCCGTTCATGGCATCAACCAAGTCATCAAGTGCTGCCAGATTTTTGCGGTAAAGCGATTTTTCCCAGTGTGTGATGACCATGGCGGCACAGATGGCGGCAGCGGAAGCGTAAAACGCATCGCGAACCCCCCCGATCAACAAGGTGATACTTTCATTCATGTTTTCGACACTGGAGGCATCAAAACTGCTCAAACCAAACAAAAGACCCGAAAATGTGCCAATGATGCCAATGCCGGTAAGAATACCCGGGAGATGTTTGAAGTACTCGACGCCCAAGGGACGGTCTATGACGGTGGAGGCTGAGAAGTGGGTAGACACAGGCACAGTCAGGCGAAATTTCCGGTTTCGTTTAACGCCGTTGATCATGCCGGTTTGTGGGTGCAGGGTTTTGGCGAAATCTTTCCAGGCTTTTTCAAGCATGGTTCCCTGAAAAATTCGGGCAACACCGTCTTTGCGCATGAAGTCATCACCCTCAGACATTGAGCGCACGGTACTGCCAATTTTGGAGATGAGATCAGCCAGCTCTTTGGACTTAAGTACATATTGTTTGTAGAAATTGAAGCAGGACAAGCACAAGAGCACCATCACTGCGGCGGGTGGAATTAGCTGGATAAGATTGGTTGTGGTTGTGCTCACCGTGTCTTCCTTGAGGATCGATTCGGATTGTCGAACAGGGGTGGTTACCTGACTGCAAGTTTTGAGTTGCAATCACAGGTGATTGGTTCCAGATTTGATGAGCATGGAAACGCAAAAAGGCACCCCGAAGGGTGCCTTTTCACTTTGCATGGGGGTCGGAGCCCCATGCAATACTACAAAGCTTAGATGGGCAGGCTGTCTGTGGGCAGTGCGCTGGTCAATGCGTCCAGTGGACTTGCGCCAGAGGAGATTGGCAGGCTGGAGGGGTCCAGCATGCTGGTCAGTGTATCCAGGGGCGTGCCAGTGGAGGGGAAGCTTGGCAACTCACCACCTGCGCCACCGCCTGCTGCCAGGTCAGTCAGTACGCTGGGGTCCAGCAGGGATGTCACCATGTCCAGAGGTGTACCGGTTTCGGGGATACCTGAACCACCGCCACTCAGGGCATCGGTCACTGGCCCCAGCACTGCATCCAATGGTGTGCCGGTAGGACCTTCTTCTGATCCGCCACCGCCACCACCTGCCAGTGCATCAGCTACAGGCCCCAATACCGCATCCAATGGTGTGCCCGTGGGGCCTTCTGTGCTGCCACCGCCCTCATCGCCACCGGGCAAAGGCAGGCCGCCAGAGAGTGCTGCGATTAGCGGATCTGTCACTGGGGTTAGTGCATCAAATGCTTGATTTAAACCATCAGCCAAGGGTTGTGAAACCATCGGCAGTGCGTCAGTTGCAGTGGCCAAGCCATCAAACAACGGTGCAGCTGCGTCAAAAATCTGGGTCAAACCATCGTTCAGGGGGCTCAAAACCGGCTCCAGTCCGCCCACCACCTGTGACAAACCATCGGCGATCTGAGGAGTAGCCATGCTGAGCCCACCACCCAGTTGCTCAGCAACAACCCGAAGGTTTACTGGAAGAGTGTCGGCAGCGGCGGTGACCATACCATCTTCATTGCCCGCGATTACGTCGACCAAGGGAGAGAGTGCTGTTTCTACGGATTCGGTAATCGGTGTGACGTTCTGATCAAGTGAATCGGTTACAGGGCTCAATCCATCCAGTGCGCCAGTCACGGTATTGTTCACCGGTGTCAGAGCTGGCTCCAACGCAGTTGTTACCGGCGCTGTTTCATCCAGCACTGGGTCAAGTGCCTCTGTAACAGGTGCCAATGCACCAACTGGTGCGTCTACTACGGTAGTCACTGGGGCTAACGCGTCCACGGTTTGATCCACCGCAGGGGAGGCGGGGCCGGCCGCATCGGTGACTGGCTCCAGTGCACCTGCGGTTGCGCCGCCAGAACCACCACCAGAAGAACCGCCGCCGGATCCGCCGTCGCTGTCATCACTTCCCAATACGAATGCAGCACCGGCTGCTGCAGCCAGTGGACCGGCCAAACCGCCGGCAGCCAAACCTGCACCGAACAAACCAAACATGCCGCCTGCGCCGGTTACTGCGACTGTTTCGCCTTCAGTCAGCAATTCGAATTCGCCCTCGGCTACTTCAAATTCAGCACCGTTTTCGCCTTCTTTTAGTGTAGCTACTGCGTTGGATTGAAGAATACCTTCAGTGGCTTTTTGACCTTCAGCGCCAGGAAATTCAATGTATGCAGAACCTTCCGCACTGGTGGTGACGGTGTCACCAGCAGAAATAATGTCGCCTTCTTTCAGAAGGACTTGTTCACCGTCAGGACGGGTTACAGAAACCTCTCCCAACACGCTTTTGATAACTCCAGTGATATTAGCCACAGTGCATTCTCCGACAATGGTGTGTTCATTTGAAAATTCGGCAAAAGTTTCGCCTTGTGAGAGTTTTACTGGCCGTAATCAGGAAACGGATGTGAATATTTCCTAATAGTTAACAATCTTTAACATTTTTTGTAAGTGTTATGCTTACAAATCCTGATTTGCCGCATGTAAAGCACTCTAGAGGGAACGCCGATCGAATCTAATTGTTTTTAATTCAGCCAATTAGTGTAACTCTTTCGGGGGGTAATTTGCTCACCAAGCCAGTTGTCGAATGGCCAGTTCTTTCATGATTTCTTCTGCACCACCACCGATGCACATTACTTTTACTTCGCGATAGATGCGCTCGGTCGAGCTTCCGCGCATAAAACCCATGCCCCCCAAAATTTGCACAGCCTCGTTGGCGCAATGCTGCAAAGTTTGAGTGGCCTGGTTCTTCAGCAAACAAATATCGGCCACCAGTTCTTCGTTGATATCGCCTTTGTCGATGCACGCAATTGTTTCATCGAACCAGGCTTCCGTTGCGCGAATTTTCATGCGCATGTCGGCCAACTTGTGGGCGATCACCTGATGTTCAATCAGGCGTTTGCCAAAAGTCTGGCGGTTCTGTGCCCAGTCCAGCGCTTCGTTCAAACACACCTTCGAAAAGCCCACACAGGCACCTGCCAACATGAGGCGTTCCGTGTTGAAGTTCTCCATGATGATGCGAAAACCTTTTCCCTCTTTGCCAACCAGATAGTCAGCAGGTACTTCCACATTGTCGAAGTAAATGCTGGCGGTGTCGCTCATCCACCAACCAGTTTTTTTAAGCGGGCTGCGTGTCAAGCCTTTGGCGTTGCCGGGCACCATGAGCACGGAAATACCGCGTGCACCGGGTTCGCCAGTACGCACTGCTACGGTGAGCCAATCGGCACGCACGCCGCTGGTGATGAATACCTTTTCTCCGTTGATACGGTAATGAGGCACGCCATCTTTTTGAAACAGATCGGCTTTGGTTTTCAGGTTGGCCACGTCAGACCCACCCGAGGGTTCGGTAATGGCTAGCGCGCTGATGGCTTCACCTTTCAACACAGCGGGAGCAATCAGTTGGACCAGTGCTTCACTGCCATGATTCAACAATGGAGGTAAACCGATGTTGTGGCTGAATAAACCTGCCAACAGGCCTCCACTGCCTGCGGAACACACCAGGTTAGACAGCCTCAAGCGATCGGCCAGCGAGCATTCGAATCCTCCCACTTCTTCCGGGTAACCCAAGCCAAGCAAGCCGAGCTCACCCGCCTGACGGTAAAGCTCGCGCGGGAATTCCCCAGCCTCGTCCCAGTCATTGATATTTGGCTTGATCTGCTCATTGACAAATCGCTCCACCGAGCGGAAAAAGTCTTCCACGGTTTGTGTCTCCTCCAGCCGGGCTGTGTTTTATTTATTGAATCTGACCAAGCTGGACCATGGCTTGTTTCTGCTTCATTTGGTCACCCACCTTGATGTGCACCTGTTCCACAATTGCAGCGGTTTTGGCGGTGATGCGGTGTTCCATTTTCATGGCTTCCAGACACACCAGCACTGCACCGGCCTCCACCTGTTGGCCTGGTTGAACCAGTACCTGCGTCACTTTGCCATTCATCGGGCTGCTGACAAGTGGCTGAAATACACCTTCCGCCAAGGCCGAAGCGCTCAGCAAAGTTTCTTCATCCACATGCAACGCCTGAGGGTTTAGCCACTGTTGAACCCACACGCCAGTGTTTGATTGGGTGACTGTGTATTGCGCGGATTGCCCTTGCACCATTGCCTTGATGGTGAAACTGCCTTTTGCCGTGTCGGTACAATCCCAGTGCTCGATGAGCACTGTTTCATCACCCAGCCCGTCAATCATGTAACCTTGGGCGCTGCAGTCAACCTTCAAATTCAGGGTGTTGCCCTGTGATTTGAGTTTGAGTGGTCGTGGCAGCGCACGTGTACTCGAAAAACCACTCAACGGTAAAGGCCATGCGAGTTTTTCGTACTGTGGTGCATAGGCAAGGAACACTGCGGCGACAGCGCACTCTGCCTGGAAATGTTGAGGTTTGAGCAATTCATCAGCATGCTGGGCCAAAAAGCCTGTGCCGAAATCACCACCCTGAAAAACAGGGTGACTGGCGATTCGTTGCAAGTAGAGTGCGTTGTGCTCAAAGCCGATGAGCACGGTTCTTTTGAGTGAATCAGCCAGCTTTTCGCAGGCGGCAAGGCGGTGATCGCCGTGCACAATGACCTTCGCCAAAAGGCTGTCGTACCAAGGACTTACCTCACCGCCTCTTTGCAGGGCGTGGTCGCAGCGGCTGTTCGCATCAGGACTCCAGGTCAACACTGGCCCCGTTTGCGGCATGAAGTCGCGGGCCGGGTCTTCGGCACACAGACGGCCTTGAATGGCATGGCCGTTGAACACAATTTGTTCTTGTTGCAAGGTGAGGTGTTCGCCTGACGCAATTCTCAATTGCCATTGCACCAGATCAACGCCGGTGATGGCTTCCGTAACGCCATGCTCAACCTGCAAACGGGTGTTCATTTCAATGAAGTAAAAATCACCGTTTGAATCAAGCAAAAATTCAACTGTGCCCGCACCCACATAGTGGGTGGCATGCACCAGTTTTAATGCGGCTTCACCCATGCGTGCACGCAGCTCCGCGTCCACTGCTGGGCTGGGGGCTTCTTCAACAATTTTTTGGTGGCGGCGTTGAACGGAGCAATCGCGCTCGCCCAAATGCACTGCGTGACCGTGGGTATCGGCCAGCACCTGAATTTCAATGTGGCGCGGGTTGATGATGGCTTTTTCAAGCATGACCCGGTCGTCGTTGAATGCATTCTTCGCCTCAAGTTGGGCCGAGTGAAGTTGCGATGCAAATTCGGATTCAGTCATCACCAAACGCATGCCACGCCCGCCACCGCCTGCCAACGCTTTGATCATCACTGGGTAGCCAATCCGCTGCGCCGCAGCCATCAGGTCGGTTACGCTTGCGTTGGGCTCGCTAAAGCCGGGAATACAAGGCAAACCAGCCTGTTGGGCAATTTCTTTCGCACGGGCCTTGTCGGCCATGTCAGCAATCGCCTGTGGCGTGGGGCCTACTAGGGTAATTCCTGCGTCCACACAGGCTTTTGCAAAGGCAGGGCTTTCCGATACAAAACCATAGCCGGGGTGAATGGCATCTGCACCGGCTTTCAGCGCGGTTTCTATCAGTTTGTCGATACGCAAATACGATTCAAGTGAGGGTGCTGGGCCAATGCAGTAGGCTTCGTCGGCCTCTTGAACATGCATGGCTTTTTCATCGGCCTCGGAATAGACGGCGACTGTTGCGATACCCATGGGCTTGGCTGCGCGCAATATTCTGCGCGCAATTTCATTGCGATTGGCAATGAGCAGTTTTTTGATCCTAGGCATTCTTTTTCTTGCCCGGCAAAATACCCATGAATTTGCAGATGATGCCCAGCATGACTTCGTCTGCACCGCCACCAATCGAGATCAGTCGGCCATCACGATACAGTTGCGAAGCCGGGTTTTCCCAGGTAAAACCCATGCCGCCCCAGAATTGCAAACACTTGTCGGCGACTTCGCGCACCAGGCGACCACTTTTCAGTTTGCACATGCTGGCCAGCTCAGTGACTTCGCCACCAGCCACATATTCTTCAGTGGCCTGCCACACCAAGGCACGCAAGGCCTCAATTTCAGTTTTCAATTCAGCCAATGTGAAATGCACCACTTGTTGATCGAGCACGGTGCTGCCGAACAAGTTGCGCTGGCGGGTGTAGTTGATGGTTTCGTTCAGCACATGCATCATGCCTTCGATGCTGTTGGCGGCACCCCACAGGCGCTCCTCCTGAAACTGAATCATTTGGTACATGAAGCCTGCGCCTTCCATACCAATCAAGTTGCGCTGTGGCACACGCACATTGTCAAAGTGAATAAGACCCGTGTCGGATGCCCACATGCCAATTTTGTGAATCTTCTTCTCAATCGTAATGCCCGGTGTTTTCATCGGCACGATGATCAGTGATTTGTTCTGATGGGGCTTGCCTTCGCTGGTGTTGGCCAAGAGGCAGATCCAGTCGGCTTGCAAACTGTTGGTAATCCACATTTTGCTGCCGTTGATGATGTAGTCGCTGCCATCCTTGCGCGCGGTAGTTTTCACACCAGCCACGTCCGAGCCAGCACCGGGCTCTGAAACACCAATACAGGCCACCATGTCGCCAGCAACGGCGGGGGCCAGAAATTCACGGCGCAGCTCGTCGCTGCCGAACCGCGCCAAAGCAGGCGTGGCCATGTCGGTCTGAACGCCGATTGCCATGGGCACACCGCCACAATGGATTTTTCCCAAAGCTTGCGCCGCCACCACGGAATAGCTGTAGTCCAAACCCATGCCGCCAAACTCTTCTGGTTTGGTCAGTCCCAGCAAGCCAAGATTACCCATCTTTTTGAACAGTTCGTGGGCGGGAAACATTTGTTCCTTCTCCCAGGTGGCCACGTGTGGATTAATTTCATTCTCCACAAAGCGTTCGATGGTGCGTTGTAGTTCTTTGTGTTCCTGGCTTAGTCTCACTGCACTTCCTCCTCGTTATTTATTTCTCACGCGCTAGGGGCTAGCCACGCCAAATTGCATGGCTTGCACACTGCGCTCTTGTTGCAGGCAGGCGATCAGCGCTAGCGCCAATACCTGCCGGGTGTCTCTTGGGTCGATCACGCCGTCGTCGAGCAACAAACCACTGGTGTGGAATGCGCTGGTTTGCGATTCGAACGTGTCGATGATTTGTTTTTTCATGTTTTCAAGCATGAACTCGGGCACTTCCATGCCTTTGCGGGCTGCGCTGGCCTGCATCACGGTGGCCATGGTGCCAGCCGCTTGCTCGGCACCCATGACCGCAGTTTTGCTGTTGGGCCAGGCAAATACAAAGCGGGGTCCAAATGCCCTGCCGCACATGCCATAGTTGCCCGCGCCAAAACTTGCGCCGCACAACAGGGTGATTTGCGGCACAGTGGCGTTGCTCACCGCTTGGATCATTTTTGATCCGTGCTTGATGATGCCGCCCTGCTCGGCTTCCTTGCCCACCATGTAACCTGTTGTGTTCTGCAGGTAAACGATCGGCGTTTTGGTTTGGCAGCAGCTTTGAATAAAGTGTGTGGCTTTGGTGGCACCTGCGGTGTCGATTGGCCCAAGATTGCTGATGATGCCGACTGAAACACCCATCAGTTTGGCGTATCCGCACAGCGTGGCCGGTCCGTAGTTGGCCTTGAATTCGAGGAAGTCGGAATCGTCGACGATGCGGGCGATCACTTCACGCATGTCCACCGGCGTTTTGATATCGGCGGGCATGATGCCCAGCAGTTCTTCGGCTGGGTAGCGTGGTGCAGGCGCCTGAGCATTCAGAGTGGGTATCACATTGCGATTGCTGCTGTTCCAGTCGATTTTTGCCATCACGTCGCGGGCCAGTGCAATGGCGTGGCGGTCGTCGTCTGCGATGTAGTCGCCCAAGCCTGAGACTGAGCAGTGCATGTCGGCGCCACCCAGTTCTTCATCGGTTGCAATTTCACCAGTGGCGGCTTTCAACAAAGGGGGGCCAGCGAGAAATGCGCGTGCGCGTTCGCGAACCATGATGACCACATCACTTAAACCTGGAATGTAGGCACCGCCTGCGGTGGATGAGCCATGTAGAACGTTCACCACGGGCAGGCCTGCGGCACTGAGTTTGGCAAGGCGGTAGAAGTTGCCACCACCCAGTATGAAGTGTTCAACTTTGTACTTCAGCAGGTTTGCGCCTGCCGATTCGCCCAAGTTGATGAAGGGCAGTTTGTTTTCAAGCGCGATGTCTTGTGCCCTTTGCATTTTTTCAATGCCCATGGCCTGAAGCGCGCCGGCCTCAATGCCTGAATCGCTGGCGACCACCATGCACAAGGTGTTGGCTACATAGCCCAGCCCGGCAATAATGCCGCCGCCAGGAATGCTTTTGTCAGCCTTCTGCCCGTCTTGCATATAACCAGCCAAGGTGCTGAGTTCCAGAAACGGGGAGCCCGAGTCAAGTAGCAGAGCAACCCGGTCGCGAGGCAGCAACTGACCACGCTTTGCAAATGATGGTGCAGCTTTTGCTGAGGCGTCGCGGGTGCGTTTCTCCAATGATCGAAGTTCATTCAGGGCCGTTTCCATATTGGCTTTGTTGAGTTCAAACTCGGCGGAATTTGCGGAAACGAGGCTCTCTAAAATAGGCATTGGTTTGTGGCTTTAAGTAGCGGCAAAATAGTCTTGAAAAAAATCAAACGTTTGTTTGATTTTGAGGGTGAGGCTTTGGTGTGTCAAGCCTTAAATGTTTGCTTATTTCTTGCTGGCCGCGGCGCGTGCGGCGTCTCGACGCTGAATCACCTCGGGCACGCCACCCAAATGAAAGCTGTTGAAAGCCGGGTTGGGTTTGCCAGTGCCCACTTGCCAAATACGGCGCGCGTTGGGGGCTGCGCCGTCGATTCGAATGCAGGAACCCGAGATGAATGAGGCCGCAGGGCTGCACAAGAACACCAATGCGCCTGACACCTCGGCTTCCAGCCCCAGGCGTTGCAGCGGGATGGTTTTGTCCAACTGCATAATGGTTTGCTTCATGGGCTCGGGGTAAGTGTCCATGCCACTTGATGCGATGAAGCCCGGTGCAACCGCATTGACGCGCACGGGTGCCCATTCATTGGATGCCGTTTCCGAAAAGTTCAGCATGCCAGCGCGTGCTGCACCGGAGTGGCCCATGCCGGGCATGCCGTTCCACATGTCAGCAATGATGTTGGTGATGGACATGTCGGACTCGCCCAAGTGCAACATCATGTACTGGTTGAATACCTCACGGGCCATGAGAAAGCCGCCGGTGAGGTTGTTACGCACCACAGTTTCGAAGCCTTTGCCACTGATCATGTTGAGCGGTGAGGGAAATTGTCCGCCTGCGTTGTTGATCAGGTGATTGATTTTGCCGTGGGCTGCCAACACATCGGCCACAGTTTCTTTTACCCGTTCCTCTTCACGAATATCGCAGCTGTGTAGCGAAATTTTGACGGCGCAGGTTTGCTCGATTTCCGCTTTCACGGTTTCAAGCTTTTCCATTTTTCGACCGACCAAGGCCAGGTCTGCACCCAGGCTGGCCAGTTCATGTGCGGTGCAGCGGCCTATGCCGGAACCTCCGCCGGTGACCAGCACCGTTTGTCCTGCAAACAGATTGGGGCGAAATACGGATTGGAAGCTGTTCAAAAGGGTCACCTGTGAATTGTGCTTGTTTGTTTTCAAACGATCGTTTGAATTTAACCATGCTTTTGCAGATCGTGCTTTCGCACGATCCGATTCACAGATGATTTTTTTACCGGCTGCCAGCGTCTGCCAAACGGAGGGTGTCTGTTTTGCTGAACATTTGATCAGCGAAGGCGATGGTGTGGGTGTTCAGTGCGCGGGAGCTGTCGTGCTCTGGGTCTCGTTTCGAAAAGTCGGTTCGAATCGATTTCACGCGCTTGTACACCACGTCGAAGTGCTCTGGCATCACTTTCTGTACATAGGCCAAGCCGACCAGATCGGCCAGTGTTTCTTCAAAATGAAGATTGTTCTTGAATTGAATGCCCAGGTGTTCTTGCAGTGCTTGCTTGGCGGCCACACGTTTTCCTTTTTCCGACATCAGGCAGTGAGTCAATTCATGGGCTGATGTGAATGCCAGAAATGCCGGCTCAGTGCCTTCATGACCTGAATCCAGAAAATGAGACCACACGCGCTTGGCGTCTGCATGCTGATTAACATGCAGCACGCAGGCCTTGATGCCGCTGTTAGTCAAAAATGGAGAGGGGTTGTTCATGGTGCTTTCTCGAACATGGATGCGATCGGTGTCGATGGCATAAACCTGCGCGAACTGGGCGATTTCCTCTTTCATGGCTGCCGTGTCGGGCAGGCTGACCTGGGGCGTGAACAGACTGACCAAACCAAAAAATAGACCGTTCCACATGACATGCTCCAAGAATTCCGGTGATGTCTTGTGAACGGCAGGTTTTGTTGAATTCAGCATTGCACCAATGCGTTGCCCTTAAAGGGGGTATTCAAAGGGGGTGGGGGCGTGAAAGGGCAGTGGCCGTGTCAAAATGCAGGCAATCAATCATTCAATGCGGGAGTCGATTTTCATGAGCAATACCAATCCAGTGGCGATTATTACGGGCGCAGCAGGCAATTTGGGTCAGGCGGTGGCCACCCACTTGGGAAGTTTGGGTTATCGACTGCTGTTGATTGATTTGCATCAGCCTGAGTGGGAAGGCGAGAGCGATGCTGTGTCAATCGGTAACGTGGACCTAACCTTGCCCGAGCATGCTCAAGAGGTGGTGAATCAAGCCTGGGAATATTTCGGTCAAATTGATGCAGTGGTGAATATTGCAGGTGGTTTTGTGTGGGAGCGTCAGGCTGAAAGCAGCCTGGATACCTGGAATACGCAGTACGCCATCAATGTGCAAACCAGCGTGAACATGTGCCAAGCCATATTGCCGCAGTTCCAGGATCAGCAAAGCGGTGTGATTGTCAACATTGGTGCGGCCGCAGCTGGCAAAGCCGCTGAAGGCATGGGGGCTTATTCGGCTGCCAAGTCAGCTGTGCTGCGTTTGACCGAAGCCCTGGCGGCGGAAAATAAACACTTAGGAATTCGCGCCAATGCGGTGTTGCCCAGTATTTTGGACACCCCCGCAAATCGCGAGGCCATGCCTGATGCGGACCCAGCCGATTGGGTCGCACCGGACTCTTTGGCCGGGGTTATTGGATTCTTGTTGTCAGATGTTGCCCGCGACATTAATGGAGCGGGCATTCCGGTCACTGGGCGGGTTTGAAAAGCCTGCCCCTGTCAGCCGGGGCTACTTTCTGTTGGCCAGGCCGTTGAGGTAATTGTCGATTGTGAATTCAGCCTGCTCCATCAGGTTGAACAAGTTGGGGCTGAGCACAAAGTTGGCAAAAAGCCCGTCAATCAGGGCATGCAAGCCAATCGCTGCCTGGCGGGCATTGGTGTGTGCAGGCAATTCGCCTTTGGCAATCGCGGCTTGAAAATCGGCTTCAATCGTTTGAATGCAGCCTTGAATGGCCTCTAGGTGCCTGTCTCGGATGGGCAACATGTCATCGACCATTTCTGCCTTGTGCATCACAATGTCAAAAACCCGCTGTGTGCGTGGGTCTTCTGCCAGCGTACGCACCACATGCATGGACCTTGTACGCAGGTAGGCCAACGGTTGTTGCTCGGGGTGCAGGTCGGGCGTGGCGATGAATTCATCCATCGGTAATATGACGCGTTGTAACATGGCATCAAACAGGTCGGCCTTGTTCTTGAAGTGCCAATAAATGGCCCCCCGCGTTAAATCCGCGGCCTTGGCAATGTCGTTCAGCGTAGTCCTCGATACCCCTTTTTCCGAGAAAACGGCTTCGGCCGTGTCCAGAATAAGATTCCTGGTTTCCTGCGCTTCTTCCTTCGTTTTTCTTACCACAATCGTCTACGCCAAATTGAAAAATTTATTTACATACACTCATGTATGTATGTATTATCTGACTTCTCGGTCATTAAATCAACCCGAAAAATTCCCACAAGGATATAACAGGGCACACATCATGCACAGCAACTCATTGAATTCAAAGCAAACTCAAGCTTCCCCCTACAGCCGCGCTTTTGCAGGAGCCACCCTTCTGCCCGCGTTGCTGGTGACTATATTATCCAGCGCCTTGTTGCTGGGTTGCGGCCAGGGTGCCGATGCCCAGGCCCCTGGTGGCCCCGGCGCTGGCCAGGCAGCACCTGTACCCGTGGTTGAGGTGAAAACCGAACCGCTGGAATTGACGTATGAGTACCCTGCCCAAATTGCCGGCCTGCGCGAGGTCGAAATTCGTGCACGTGTGGCCGGTATCATCGAGCGTCGCCAGTTTGAAGAGGGCGGTCGAGTGAAGAAAGGCCAATCTTTGTACAGCCTGGACAATGCACCCTACCAAACTGCCTTGGCCCGTGCTTTGGCCGATGAAAATGCGGCCAAGGTTCGTGCAGCCCAGGCCGAGCGAGATTACAAACGTGTCATGCCTTTGGCGGATAGCAAAGCGGTGTCGCAATCTGAATTGGACAATGCACAATCTGCATTTGAAGTGGCCAAGGCAGACTTACAAGTGGCGAGCGCTGCGGTGCGAACGGCTCGCTTGAACCTAGAGTATGCGCGTGTAGAGTCACCAGTCAATGGATTTGCAAGCCGCTCGCTTTACTCCGAAGGCAGTTTTGTATCAGGCCCTTCCGAGTTGTTGACCACGGTTACCCAGATCGACCAAGTCTATGTGAACTTTGGTATTCCTGAGAAAGACCACGAACAACTGCGCAAAGGCATTGCAAGTGGTGCAGTCGCCTTGAGCAATGGGGATTTGGTGGTTGAAGTGTTGGGTGCAGATGGCAAACCGATGGGTTTAAAAGCCAAGCTGGGCTTTCAGGATGTGCGTGTGAACCCAGCCACCGGTACTGTCGATGCGCGTGCCGTGTTGGCCAATGACAAGGAAGTGTTAAGCCCAGGACAATTTGTACGTGTGCGTGTAAGTGGCGCAGTGCAAAAAAACGCCGTGTTGTTGCCACAACGGGCTGTGCTTGAGAACCCAGCAGGTGGAAAAGTCGTGATGACAGTCAGCCCGGAGAATACTGTGGCACCGCGCCCGGTTCAGGTTGCGCAGTGGAAAGGTGACCAATGGGTGGTAACCGATGGACTGGTTGCTGGCGACAAAGTGATGACCGACGGTTTCATGAAGGCCCCACCCGGAACACCCGTACAACCCGTGATTGCAGGCGCCGATGCGCAAGACGCAGCACCAGCAGCCACAGAGCAGAAGCAATAAGGGGTCACACATGTTTTCGAAATTTTTTATCGACCGGCCTGTGTTTGCGGCCGTGTTGTCGATTTTCATCATGCTGGCTGGTTTGGCCGCCATGCGTGGTTTGCCAATCGCGCAGTATCCTGAAATTGCACCCCCAGTGGTGCAGGTTCGTGCAGTGTACCCCGGTGCCTCTGCGGAAGTAATTGCCAGCACCGTGGCAGCACCGATTGAAAACGCCATCAACGGTGTTGAGAACATGATGTACATGAGTTCGACTTCGGCCAGCAGTGGCGTGGTTGAAATCATGGTGACGTTTGAAATTGGCACCGATCCGGATCAAGCCGCTTTGAACGTGAACAACCGCGTGAAGCAAGTGGAAAATATCTTGCCGCAGGAAGTGCGCAGGCAAGGTGTGACTGTGAACAAGGGTTCATCGTCGTTCTTGCAGGTGTTGGCGTTTTATTCTGAAGACGGCAGGTTCGATGACTTCTACACCTCGAACTACGTGACCTTGAACGTGCTGGACCGTATCAAGCGAATTCCGGGTACCACCAACGTTCAAATTTTTGGTGCGAAAGACTACGCCATGCGCATCTGGATCAAGCCCGATCGCATGGCCCAGTTGAAACTGACTGCGGGTGATATCGCTGCCGCGCTGAATGAGCAAAACGCGCAGTTCGCAGCAGGCAAGGTGGGGCAAGCCCCCAACAACAATGGCCAGGAACTGGTCTACACCATCACGGCGCAGGGACGGCTGCAAGATGTTGAAGAGTTCGAGAATGTGTTGATTCGGGTGAATGCTGACGGTTCTTCATTGCGCTTGAAGGACGTGGCCCGCGTGGAATTGGGTTCCAAGGATTACGACTTTACCGGTCGTATCAATGGCAAGCCAGCGACGCTGGTTGGTGTGTTTTTGCAGCCCGGTGCCAATGCGCTTGAAGTGGCTCAAACCGTGAAAGGCACGGTGGATGAAATTGCGGCGGACTTTCCAGAAGGTCTTAACTATGCCGTACCTTATGACACCACACGATTCGTAGAAGTGTCGATTCGCGAAGTGGTGAAAACGCTGATTGAAGCGATGATTCTGGTGTTCATCGTGGTGTATGTGTTTTTGCAAAACTGGCGCGCCACGCTGATTCCAATTCTGGCTGTGCCCGTGTCCCTGTTGGGTGCGTTTGCTGGCTTGTACCTGTTGGGCTATTCCATTAACACACTGACCTTGTTCGGCATGGTGCTGGCCATCGGTATTGTGGTGGACGACGCCATTGTGGTGCTGGAAAACGTTGAGCGAATCATGCATGAGGAGGGCTTAAGTGCCCGCAAGGCTGCGATTAAGGCCATGCAGGAAGTGACGGGCCCGGTGATTGCGATTGTGTTGGTGTTGTCGGCTGTGTTTATTCCAATTGGTTTCCTCGGTGGTTTGACTGGTGAGCTGTACCGCCAGTTTGCGATCACGATTGCGATTGCGGTAATTGTGTCCGGTATTGTGGCGCTAACCCTGACACCAGCATTGTGTGTGATGTTGTTGAAACATGAGCACAAAAAACCCGGTAAATTTTTCACCTGGTTCAACGACTGGTTTGGCCGTGTCACGACCAAATATGTCGGTGGCGTGAAGTTCATCAGCATGCGTCCGGCCATTGGTATTGGCCTGTTTCTGGTCATGCTGGTGGTGACCGCCGGTTTGTTCAGGGCTACACCCGGCTCATTGGTGCCCGATGAAGACCAGGGTTACTTCATTGCCGCGGTGTTTTTGCCCGACGGTGCCACCTTGCAGCGCACCGACAAGGTGGTGGCTGAAGTGGTGGATGCAGTGGCCGCCAACCCGGCCAACGAGTATTCCGTGGCATTCACTGGGTTCGACTTTTTAGGCGGCAGCTTTAAAAATAACGCAGCCACTATGTTCGTGACCCAGCGCCACTGGGATGAGCGCGAAGCTGTAACCGGGGAGCTGGTGGGTGAATTGTTTGGCCGCACGGCCGGCATTCAGGAAGGTTTGGTGCTGGCCTTTGCCCCACCTCCAATCTTCGGTTTGGGCAATGCAGGCGGTTTTGAGTTTTACATTCAAAACCGTGGCGAAGGTGGGCCGGCAGAATTGGCCAAGGTGATGAACGACTTCATTGCCAAAGCCAACAAAGATCCGCGTTTGGCGGGTGTACAAACCCTGTGGCGCCCAGGCACACCACAGTTGTATGTGGATGTAGACCGCGAGCGTGCCCGCGCCATGGGTGTGAATGTGAATGAGGTATTTGATACCTTGTCGGCAAGCCTGGGCACGTACTATGTGAATGACTTCAACAAATTTGGCCGTACCTGGCAGGTGTTGATGTCGGCGGATGCGCAGTATCGCAAAAGCCCAACCGACATCGGCAATATGTATGTGCGTTCCAACAAAGGCGAGATGATTCCAATTTCCGCCTTTGCAAAAGTGGAGTTTTCACAGGGGCCAGAAACTTTGGAACGATTCAACAATCTACCCGCAGTGAAATTGCTGGGCAGTGGCGCACCCGGGGTGAGCTCCGGCGAAGCCATCAAGGCTATTGAAGACATTGCAGCAGAGGTGTTGCCCGACGATTTCAGCTACGACTTCTCGGGTGCTTCCTTCCAGGAAAAACGTTCTGCGGGTTCTTCAAGCTTCGCTCTGATCCTTGGTGCGTTGATGGTGTTCCTGATTTTGGCGGCACAGTATGAAAAGTGGACCTTGCCGTTCTCGGTGTTGCTGGCCATGCCGTTTGGTTTGTTTGGCGCCTTGCTGGCAGTGTGGATGCGCGACATGACCAACGACGTGTACTTCCAGATTGGCTTGGTGACCTTGTTGGGCCTGGCTGCCAAGAACGCGATTTTGATTGTGGAATTCGCGGTGCTAAAACGAGAGGAAGGCATGAGTGCATTGGAGGCCTCTCTGGAAGCAGCCCGTTTGCGGTTCCGCCCCATCCTCATGACCTCTTTTGCGTTTATTCTAGGGGTCGTTCCGCTGGCGTTCTCCAGCGGTGCAGGTGCTGGCGCGCGAACAGCGGTTGGCACTGGTGTGATGGGTGGCATGACCGCCGCCACGCTGTTGGCAATTTTCTTTGTGCCCCTGTTTTACCGTCTGATTGACAGAAGTGAAAAAGGTGGACGACACCATGGTGATGAAGAGGAAGCAAATGATTCATCCAATCAATCTACAACGAACAAAGGGGGCGAGCATGTTTAAGGCCCTTCCAAAAACCGCGATCGCTTTGGGCTTGACCTTGGCGTTGACGGGTTGTGCTTCCAGCATTCCTCTGCTGGACAGGTTCACCGCAAAGCCTGAAAAGTCGACCGAGGTCGTAGTGCCTGAGAACGCCAAAGGCGTTGGTATGAGCCAGGTTCAAAACGAAGCCTGGTGGCTGTTGTTGGGTGATCCTGCGTTGACTCAAGTTGTTGAACAGGCCCTGAAAAACAACACCGATGTGCGTTTGGCCAATGAGCGCTTGAATGAAGCCGGTGCCGTTCTTGGAATTGCGAAATCCCAGAAATGGCCATCTATTTTCGGTCAGTTCACCACTGGCCGAAACCGCCCGTCGCAAGCGGGCAATGTACCGGTGTTTGGTGGTCAGAATGTGTACGAAAGCAATCAGTTCGGGATTGGCGCCACTTGGGAGCTTGACCTGTGGGGGCGCATTGGTGCCCTGGAAGATGCAGCCCGTGCTGGCTTTATGCAACAAGGCTACAACGTACGGGGTGTGCGTTTGAGCGTGGCTGCTACGGCTGCCTCGCTTTATACCCAAGTGCGTGTGTTGGGTTTGCAAGTGAAGGTACTTGAGCAAACCCTCGAAAGCCGGGACTCGGCCTACAAACTCGCCAAGCAGCGTTACGACGTGGGTTTGAGCAATGAACTTCAATTGCGCCAGACCGAAGCGGAATTGTTGGCAGTGCGTGCGCAGTTGCCCGACACCCGGGAACAACTGGCCCGCGCACAAAATGCGCTGGCGGTGATTGTCGGCGGAAACACACCGGAGTTGCCCAACTTGGCCGTGGAAAATCTGGAATTGACCAAGCTGTTCATATTGCCGGAAAACACACCTTCAGAATTGTTGCTGCGTCGCCCCGATTTGGCTGCGGCTGAACAACAATTGCTGGCTGGCGAAGCCAACCTGGAAGCGGCCCGCAAAGCCTTTTTCCCTACAATCGGTTTGAGTGCATTTGGTGGACGTGAAAGCGCAGATTTAAGCGATTTGTTCAGCGGCCCAGCCCGAGTGTGGAGTTTTCAGACTCAAATTACACAGCCAATTTTCCAGGCGGGTCGTTTGTTTGATGAAAGAGACGCAGCCGTGGCGCGCCGCAATCAAGCAGTGTTGCAGTATGAAGCCAGTATACGTACTGCATTCCAGGAAATTTACGACGCCATCGTGGCACAGCGTGAAGCACGTGAGCGCTTGCAGGCGCGACAGGAGCAGGTTCAAACCCTGACCCAAGTGGTTCGCTTGGCGCAGTTACGCGTCGACAACGGCGTGGCCAACCAGCTTGAATTGCTGGATGCCCAACGCAATTTGTTGAATGCACAACTCAGTTGGGCATCGGCCTGGCAGAGCCAGCAAGGCGCAAGCCTGGCGATGATTCGAGCTTTGGGCGGTGGTTTCAATGCCGAACAGGTGGCTTTGAAAGAATAAGCGCCTGAACGATGCAGTACCTCAAACGGCGACCGGGCAACTGGTCGCCGTTTTTGCTTGATGCATTGAACTTTCACGGGCCTGTGATATAACCGAAATGGGTTAACCCATAGCATTCACCAAACATTCAAGCAAAGGAGTTGGAGATGGCAGGTTATTTCGAATTAAGCAAAAGCAGCGATGGTCAGTTCAAATTTGCCTTGAAGGCGGGCAACCATGAAACCATTTTGACCAGCGAACTCTACAAAACCAAAGCCGCCGCTGAAAACGGAATTGAGTCAGTTCAGAAAAACTGCGGTGAAGCATCACGTTATGAGAAGAAGGTCGCTGCCAACGGCAAGCACCATTTCAACTTGAAGGCTGCCAATCATCAAATTATTGGTTCCAGCCAGATGTACGCCAGCGAGGCTGCATGCGACAACGGCATTGAGTCGGTGAAAATCAATGGCAAGTCGACCACGGTCAAAGATTCGACAGCCTGATTTTGATTGCGAATCATGCGGGGGTTGCACCGCATGGTTTGCCGCACTGCGGTAGAGCAAATCCACTATCGGTTCTGTCACTTCCCGGTTATGATCAAACGATGACATCGAAGAATGTCATCTTAAGCAAAAACCGTCGGAGACCCACCATGACCGCCACCACTGCTGCGCGAAAAAAAGCCGCGCGTCCCGCGTCCAACACTGATGTGCCTTTGAAGCAACGCAACGTGAAATTTGATTGGTCGGAAACACCGATTGACTGGATTCCCGATGAGCCCTATGCAAGCTATTTCATCAACGAAATCAACCTGATTTTGCCTGCTGGCGAGTTTTGGTTTTGTCGGCTGTACAACAAGGCTCTGCCCTTGGTGACCGATGAAAAACTGAAAGAGGACGTACGCGGATTCATCAAGCAGGAAGCGATGCATGCACGTGGGCACAGTTCAGCCACTGAGGAATATCTAGCCGCGCGCGGCATCAAGACCGAGCGTAATCAGCAATTGATGAAATGGTTGTTTGATGTGGTGCTGGATGACACGCCTTTTGGGAAAAAAGTGCCAACCTGGCTGGAGCGCCGTTGGTTGCTGGCCCGTCTTGGCTTGGTAGCCACCATTGAACACATGACCTGCGTGTTGGGCATGTACGTGCTGGAAAACAAAAAATGGGACGAGCTGAATTCAGACCAGGTGTTGCTGGACCTGATTCGCTGGCATGGTGCTGAAGAAGTGGAGCACCGCAGTGTGGCTTTTGATTTGTACAAGCATTTGGGTGGCGACTATTTGTCACGCTATTACCTGGCGGCCATTGTAGTGCCGATGATTATTGGTCTGTGGGTAGATGGCGCGGCCAATATTGCCGGGCAAGATCCCCGTTTTGCCAAGAAAAAACCTGCGGTTTACAAGCCATGGATGTGGGTTGAATGGTTCAAGGCTTCGCGCAAGGAGTTGTTGCCCAATCCACTGTGGCTGGTGATGCAGCAGTTGCCTTATTTCAGCCCATGGTACGATCCATCCAAAGAGGGTTCGACCGAATTGGCGCAGGCCTATTTGAATCAGTCCCCGGCTGCCATGGCTGCTGGGGCGATTGCTGCGAACATGAAGGTCCCGGCCTAAGCTTCCCACAGGGGGAAGCTTCCGAACTTTCTACAGCTTGCCCTGTCCTAACCCAGATGGTATGTTCCGGGTTATGACAAAAATGGTTCGAACTCTTTTCATGTGGCTTATGTTACTTGCGTTGCCCGTTCAGGGCATGGCGCAGGCCAGCATGTTTGCGTGCCATTTGAATGGAAATTCAAGCAGCACCGGTCAGGCAATCGACCACAGCACCATGCACCACAGCGAAATGAACCACGACGGCATGGACCACAGCATGCACGACATGGTGGATCATGATGATCCTGACTCGTCCAAAAAATTGATGAAGTCGCTGCACGGTTGTTGCAACTGCGCGCCCACCTGTGCTGTGGTGCTGTTGCCGGTAGCACAGGCCAGCTTCAATGCCATTCAGCAAGACATGCTGCACCCCGTTTCTTCGCCGCAACTTCCGCATTCCGCCGACACTCGTCGGATTGATCGACCGCCCAAAACCCTCGCCATTTGATTCTTGGGCATGCCGGGCCACATTCGCCTGCATGCCTTGTGTATTAAATGATTGCGAGGATCTATGAAGTCCCATTTCTTATTCGCACCCCTGTTACTCGCCTTCGCATCGTCTGCGAATGCCGAACAGACGGTGCAAGAACTTGAATACCGATCGGCTTTCGAGGGCTATCAAGCCTATTCCGATTCTGAAATACAGAACTGGCCCAAAGCCAATCAATTGGTTGATGAAATTGGCGGTTGGCGTGTGTATGCACGCGAGCCCTATGAAGACCAAGAAAAAGACAAACCGGCCAGCGCGCAAGACCCATCCAAAACCCGGTCACACAATCACGGAGGTGCGCAATGAACACCCACCGTATTTTGAGGAGAACGACGGTTGCGCTTGCGGTGCTTGTGTTGACGGGCTGCGCCACGGTCAATATCAACGAGTCTCTAGACCAAACCAATCAAGAGCTGAGTGGCTTCACTCAGGGCAAGATGAGCCTTGTTCAAACCGATGAACAACGCCAGGCCATGGCAACCAAAGCCAGCGAAATACTGAAAGAACCGTTGAGCCAGCCTGCTGCGGTGGAATTAATGTTGACCCACAGCCCGCAGTTTCAAACTGTGTTGGCCGAGAACTGGGCACAAGCCGCGCAAGCTGCACAAAGCGGTCGAATTCACAATCCGGTTTTTGCTTTCGAGCGTTTGCGGATCAAGGATGAGCTGGAACTGGGGCGTTTGCTAAGTTTTGGCCTGCTGGATTTGCTGAGTTTTCCCGCACGCCAGGGAATTGCCCGCACGCAACTTGACCGGGCGCAGTTGCAATTAACCAGCAGTGTGGTGGACCAGGTGACCCAGGTTCGCCAAGCCTGGGTAGATGCAGTTGCCGCCCAACAGGCACACACTTATGCTCAGCAGGTGTTTGAAAGTGCTCAAACCAGCGCTGAACTGGCCCGCCGCATGCAGGAAGTGGGCAACTTCACCCGCTTGCAACGCGCACGCCAGCAAAGCTTTTATGCCGATGCTGCGCTTAATCTTGCTGCCACACGGCACAAAGCCACAGCCACCCGCGAAGCACTGGTGCGAATGTTGGGGTTGAACACCGAGCAGGTTGCGCAGCTGAAGTTACCCGATCGCCTGCCCGATTTGCCTGAGGCGCCCAAACCCGCGGCTGATGTGGCCAAGCGGGCTGAGAATCGACTCGATGTGAGGATGGCCAAGCTGGGCTTTGATGCCAGTGCAAAAGCGCAGGGATTGGGCAATGTGGCCAGTTTTCTGGATATTGAAGCTGGCATCCGTTACGACACCGTTTTTGAAAACGACACCGGTGAGCGCAACAACAAAAAAGGGTATGAACTTGAATTGGCCCTGCCAATTTTCGATTGGGGCGGCATGAAACGGGACGCCTTCAATGCCAACACCCTGGCTGCTGCCAACCGGCTTGAAGCCACGTTGCGTAGTGCGCAATCCACCCTGCGGGAGAGCTACTCGGCTTACCGCACCACCTACGACATTGCACGCCACTACCGCGATGAAATCATCCCACTGCGGCAAACCATTGCCGATGAAAATGTGCTGCGTTACAACGGCATGTTCATTGGGGTGTTCGAGTTGTTGGCGGACAGCCGTGACCAGGTGAATGTGGTGGTGCAGGCCATCAACGCTCAAGCTGATTTTTGGCGTGCTGACGCTGCTTTGCAGGCCACTGTGGTGGGCAAGCCCATGATGGTATCAGTCAGTGGCGCGTCTGCAAGTGCTGGCGGTGATGCTGGCGGTGGCCACTAAATGAAAGGACATTCAACATGACTTCGAGACGAGAATTTTTCAAGGCCGCTGCACTAACTGGCGGCGCGGTGGCTGCGGCCAGTGTCAGCAAGGTGGCGATGAGCGCTTTGCCTGAACCCATTTTACAAACATCGCCTGACACCATGCCCCCCTTGGTGCCCAACACCGGGCGCCCTTACAACCCGGTGGTGACGTTGAATGGCTGGACATTGCCTTGGCGCATGAACAACGGTGTGAAGGAATTCCATTTGGTGGCTGAGCCCGTCTTGCGGGAAATGGCACCGGGCATGACGGCCCACCTTTGGGGCTACAACGGGCAAAGCCCCGGCCCTACCATTGAAGTGGTGGAAGGCGACCGCGTGCGGATATTTGTGCCCAACAAACTGCCTGAGCACACCAGCATTCATTGGCATGGCCAGCGCTTGCCCAACGGCATGGATGGTGTGACCGGTTTGAACCAGCCAGGTATTCCAGCTGGTAAAACCTTTGTGTATGAATTTGAAGCACGAAGGCCTGGTACCTTCATGTACCACCCGCATGCCGATGAGATGGTGCAAATGGCCATGGGCATGATGGGTTTTTGGGTAACACACCCCAAGAACAAAAATCCGTTGATCAGCGAAGTGGATCGGGATTACTGTTTTTTGTTGAATGCCTATGACATTGATCCTGGAGCTTACACACCGAAAATCATGACCATGCTGGATTTCAATTTGTGGACCTGGAACAGCCGACTGTTCCCGGGTATTTCACCACTCGTCGCTCGCAAGAATGATCGAGTCCGGATTCGTGTTGGTAATCTGACGATGACTAATCACCCCATTCACATTCATGGCCATGAATTTGAGGTGACTGGTACCGATGGTGGTCCAACACCGAAAAATTCACGCTGGCCTGAAGTCACTGTGGATATTGCGGTGGGCCAAATGCGTCAAATGGAATTCATCGCCAACGAAGAAGGCGACTGGGCATTTCATTGTCACAAAAGCCATCACACCATGAATGCGATGGGCCACGATGTGCCCACCATGATCGGCGTGGACCACCGGGGCATGACCAAGAAAATCACCAACCTGATTCCGGACTACATGGCCATGGGTGAGCGGGGTATGGCCGACATGGCAGAAATGCAAATGCCGCTGCCCGACAACACCATTCCCATGATGACGGGTGACGGCCCTTTTGGTTCGGTGGAAATGGGCGGTATGTTCAGTATGCTGAAAGTGCGAAAGGATCAAAAACCCGGTGATTATTCCGACCCTGGTTGGTACAAACACCCGGAGGGCACAGTGGCCTATGAATTTACGGGTGAACTGGCCAAACCCAAACGCAGCAGCAACGCCGGGCAGCCCAGCATGAAGTTGGCGCAGAAGAACCAGCCACATATTGAGTTGCAGGTGCGTAAACCCACTGGGCATTCAGGCCACTGATCGTTTTTACGTAAAGGAATGTAAATGTTGAAATTATTCGGAGTCCTGATTGCCTTTGCTGCGTTATTGGGAGGAGTGAACAATGTTGCACTTGCTCATGGCGAAAAGAAAGGCAGTAACGCACCAGTGGTGAAAGAACAAACTGATTGGGGCGTTGCGGGTGATGCCGCGAATGTGATTCGAACTGTCGACGTCAGCATGGGCGATGACATGCAGTTTCAGCCTGGCAAGCTGGAGGTCAAGCAGGGCGAAACCATTCGCTTCCGGGTCAAGAACACTGGCAAGTTATTGCATGAGTTTGTAATTGGTACACAAGCTGAGAATGCAAAGCATGCGGAGTTGATGCTGAAATTTCCTGGCATGGAACACGATGAGCCTTATATGACCCATGTGGATCCAGGCAAAACAGGCGAGATTGTTTGGACCTTTAACAAAGCAGGCGAATTTGAATTCGCATGTTTGATAGCAGGTCATTTTCAGGCGGGCATGGTGGGGTCAATCACCGTGGCGGCCAAATAACTTTTTGTAGGAGTAATACCATGAAAAATACATTGAAACTGAGTGCAATTACCTTGGCTTTGTTGGGTGCAGGTGCTGCTTATGCCGCTGACCACACTGTGCACGTTATTGAGAATCAGCAACGCATGGAAGCTGAAGCCAAGGCCAAGGCGAAAGCTGCTTCTCAAGCTGAAATGGCCGATGGCGAAATTCGCAAAATCAACAAGAACACCGGCAAGATCACCGTGAAGCACGGTGAAATCAAAAGTGTTGAAATGCCACCTATGACCATGGTGTTCGGTGTGGCCGACAAAGCCATGCTGGAAGGCTTGAAGGAAGGTGACAAGGTGAAGTTCAATGTGAAGCAGGAAGGCTCGAACTACACCGTGACCGAGATCAAGAAAGCACAGTGAGTGCTTGATTCCTATCGGTAAGAAATCAGGCCATTGGGTTTGGCAGCAAATGCTTCCAGCCCATTGGCCTGATCTGCCAACACGCCAGCAATTTCACCTTCAAAATGGGCTTGCTCGTTGAAGCTAGCCAGGCTTATGCCACGCTGACCAAACAATAGTTTGCTGACACTGCAATTGGTAATCATCCAGTTCAAATTGAATGCGTTGGTATCGGGCAATTGCAACAGGTTTTGCGCAACTGCCGTAATTGGCCCACCCGAGGTAAACACTGCCACATTCGCTGAACCTGTTCCGTGTTTCAGCTGCATCGCTTGAGCGGTCACTAAGCCCAAGCCGCTCATTACCCTGGCTTTGAAGCCACGCCAACTTTCCGGGTAGTCGGTGTCGTGTTCACCGCTCACCCAACGCGCGATCGCTTTCTCGAAGATTTGTTGAAACGCCTTGCGGGGGTCTGCGTTCTGCATCACCTGTTGTTCGAACGCATCGGGATTGTCGTACTGACCAATCAGCGCCTGCAATATCGCTTCATGGTCGTATTCGTTTAAACCGGCATGTTGCACCGGTTCTTGAAACACACCATAGGTGCTTGCAAAAGCCTGTGCGGTTTGCAGGTGCCTATTCATGCTGCCGCTAAAAAAACCATGCAGTCGAATTTTGCGCGCTTTGAACCAGGCACCCAGCTGAGCTGCCTGAAGTTGTCCAAGCTCAGACAAATTGTCGTAATCCGCGCTGTCGAAACTGGCTTGCCCGTGGCGAATTAAATAGATGGTTCCCATGCGTATTCAACCTGCTTTCTTGATGAGCGATTTACATCGCCAATCAAAATAATTCACCATAATCCAGAAGTTTTTAAATGCAGGATTGCGTGTTTGCTTGTGGTGGTAGCGGTAATAAATTTGTTGTGCAATCACGGCGATTCGGAACAAGCCGAACACCTCGTAGAAGGTCCAGTTGTTGGTGTGTATTCCAGTTTTCTGCATGTAGTAGTCCACCATTTCACGGCGCGTCATCATACCGGGCAGGTTGGAAGGTTGTCGTTGCAGCATCTTCATCAAGAAGTTGTCGTCACCCTGCACCCAGTAGGTAATCACACTGCCCAAATCCATCAGCGGGTCGCCCACAGTGGCCAATTCCCAGTCTAGAGCCCCAATAATTTCGGTGGGATTGGTCGGGTTCAGCACCACATTGTCCAGCCGCCAGTCGTTGTGAATCATGCACAGTTTCACATCGTCGGGGCAATTCATGTCAAGCCAGCGTCTTACCTTGTTGAATGAACTTACATTCCACGTGCGTGCCTTGTCATAGCGCTGGTTCCAGCCGTCAAGCTGGCGGCGTGTGTAACCACTGCCCTTGCTTAAGCTATTCAGTCCGCTGGTGTGAATGTCGATTTGGTGAAGCTCAATCAGGCGATCCAGAAAGTTGATGCTGAGTTGCCGGGCCTGTTCGCGACTAAGCTGCACGCCACGCGGCATGTGCTTGCGCGGAATAATTCCCTCGATTCTGTGCATCACGTAAAATTCACTGCCAATCAGCGACTCATCGGCGCAATGCCCCACCATATTTGGCACATAGGGATACACTGGTTTTAACAGGCTTTGAATGCGAAACTCGCGGCCCATGTCGTGTGCACCTTTGGCTTTGGTGCCTTTGGGTGGACGGCGCAGAATCAAATCGGCTTCGGGGTATTTCAAACGGTAAGTCCAGTTGGAAGCGCCACCAGAATATTGCGTTAACTCTGGCTTGTCGCTCAGCGTTAAACCTTTCGCGCGCAGCCAGCCCGTTACCACGTCGGTATTTAACTCTTCGCCCTGGCGAACCGCACCACCCGTGTCGATGACCGATTTTTTGGACTCGGTCATTATTTAAACCCTCGCTTCATCATTTCAATGCGGGCAATTACTCCTTTGTGAACTTCATCGGGGCCATCGGCCAGGCGCAAGCTGCGCGCCTGAATGTAGAAGCCAGAAAGCGGCGTATCGCGGCTAACACCCGCTCCACCATGCATTTGAATGGCCATGTCTACCACCTGCTCAAGCACATTGGGCGCTACTACTTTAATGGCTGCAATCTCTGTCATCGCACCCAGTGCACCGAGTTGATCCAGCTTCCATGCGGCGTAGAGAGTTAACAAGCGGGCCTGGTCAATGGCCAGCCGTGCTTCAGCCACACGTTCGCGGTTGCCGCCCAAATTAATCAAGGGCTTTCCAAACGCCACGCGCGAAATGCCGCGCTTGATCATCAGGTCCAGCGATTCCTCGGCCGCACCAATGCAGCGCATGCAGTGGTGAATGCGGCCAGGCCCCAAGCGGCCTTGCGCAATCTCGAATCCTTTACCCAGGCCCGCGATCACATTACCCAAGGGCACGCGCACATTGTTGAACTCCACCTCGCCATGGCCATGGGGTTCATCATAAGTGCCGAACACGGGCAGCATACGCTTGATTGAAACGCCCGGAGTATTCAATGGCACCAGCACCATGGTGTGTTGGTGGTGGCGGTCCAAATCCGGGTTTTCTGTGCGTGCCATCACAATGGCGATTTTTGCACGCGGGTCGCCAATGCCACTGCTCCACCACTTGGTGCCGTTGATCACCACTTCATCGCCTTCCAGCGTGGCGGTGGCTTGCATATTGGTGGCATCGCTGCTGGCCACATCGGGCTCTGTCATGCAAAAAACAGATCGGATTTCGCCTGCCAGCAGAGGTTCCAACCACTCTTTTTTCTGCGCGTCGCTGCCGTATTTCCACAGCACCTCCATATTGCCGGTGTCGGGTGCATTGCAATTAAACACTTCAGGTGCCATCAGGCTTCGGCCTGTTTCTTCGGCCACCAGCGCGTATTCCATGGTACTCAGGCCCGCACCCAGTTTGTCATCGGGCAGGAACATGTTCCACAAGCCCGCCTCGCGCGCCTTGCTTTTCAGGGCCTCCATTTCAGGGGGAATACGCCAGTTGTTCCACTCGCGGCCATTGCACTGGGCTTCAATTTTGTCCCAGTAGGTGGCTTCAAGCGGCGCAATTTCGTTTTTCATGAAGGCGCGAACGCGCTTTACAAAGTCTTGCGCCTTGGCGCTGGGTTCAAAATTCACAACGGGTCTCCTGATTATTTTGATGGTTCGGCTTGTTTCCTCCGATATCATCCATGCTAACGGAAATTACAAGGTGTCAACAATATGCGTGCTTTGGGCAAAGTTTTGATTGCAGTGGTATTGCTGCCAGCGGCTGTGATTGGTGGAGTGGTGTTGCTTGGCTCAACACCGGTGGAACCTGCGGCCTGGAAGCCTGCACCCATGCCCAGCCTGACCGCGGGCCCATATGCCGATAACAATTTGTTGCAAGACGCGCAAGTAATTGGCACCTACAACCTGCTTCAGCCTGAGTCAATCGAACCTGGCCCTGATGGCTTGTTGTACACCGGCATGAACACCGGTGAAATTGTTCGGTTTGACCCAGAGAATCTGCAAGTCGAAGAAAGCCCCCAAACGACTCCTTTTGATTTGATCGCCAACACCAAAGGCCGCCCCTTGGGTTTGGTGTTCCATCCCGAGGGTTTTTTGGTGGTCGCCGATGCGATCAAGGGCTTGTTGAAAGTGACCCTGCAAGGCGAAGTCACTGTGCTCTCGACTGAGTCGGAAGGTGTGCCATTCAAGTTTGTAGATGATGTGGCAGTGAGCGCCGATGGCCGCTATGCTTATTTTTCGGACGCTTCCAGCAAGTTTGATTTCAACAATTATGTGCTCGATATTGTGGAGCACGGCCTCAACGGAAGATTGCTCCAATATGACTTCCTCACCGGTGAAACCAAAACATTACTCAGTGGTTTGCAATTTGCCAACGGTGTAACAATTTCAAAGGCTGGCGACTATGTGCTGGTCAACGAAACCGGCGAATACCGAATTGTGCGGTATTGGTTGCAAGGCGAGAAGGCCGGAACCCGCGATGTGTTTGTCGATGGCTTGCCCGGCTTTCCCGACAATATCCGCACCGATGCTGATGGTAACTACTGGCTTGCAGTACCCAGTTTACGTGACCCGCTACTCGATTCACTTGCCGACAAACCTGCTGTTCGCAAAGCAATGGCAAAATTATTGAACCATGTTCAGTTCCCGATCAAACCCAAGGCAATGGCCTTGGCAATCAACCCGCAAGGCATCGTGATTGCCAACCTGCAAGCAGAGAAGGCGGGTGCTTACTATTATTACCTCACGCAGGTGACGCCCTTTGATGGCAAACTGTACTTCGGATCGGTGCACATCAATGGAATTGCAACTATTTCCAATCCACTGGGTCAGTCACCCAACGAATAAAACCGGAGAGAGAGAAAATGGCCAAAGCAGCAAAGAAACCCGACATGCCATCAATCAATATTGGCATCCCTGATGCCAAGCGTGCTGCGATTGCTCAGGCGCTTAGCCGTTTGTTGGCCGAGACCTACACCTTGTACCTGACCACGCACAATTTCCACTGGAACGTGACCGGCAAAATGTTCAATACACTGCACACCATGTTTATGGGCCAATACACCGAAATGTGGAATGCAGTGGACCCGATTGCAGAACGTATCCGGGCACTTGGTTTTCATGCGCCGGGCTCCTACGCGGAATTCGCGAAGTTAAGCACCTTGAAAGATGCACCAGCCAAACCACCCAAGGCCATGGAAATGGTGGAAATTCTTGCCAAGGGTCATGAGGCGATTGCACGTACCGCTCGCGAAATTTTTCCAATCATCGAAGACGGCGATGATCAGCCTTCGGCCGATTTGCTGACACAACGCATGGACATTCATGAAAAAACCGCATGGATGTTGCGTGCTTTGCTTGAGGACTAATTCGGGTTGTTTATTTAACCCAGGCGGGGGGCATTGTTATCGCCTTCCCTTTTGCATCTGTTTTACCTTGCAGCGAGTAGTGTTAACGTGACTGAAAAAATTTCTCCAGACCCTAGCGACTTTGACTACGAGGCTGCGCTTCTGGCCTGCGCGCGCGGTGAAAAATTTGCGTTGCAGGCAATTTATGCGCGAGATAGTCGCTGGTTGTTCGCGGTGGCTTATCGGATTGTGAAGCGGCGTGAGCTGGCTGAAGAGGTTTTACACGATGCCATGGTCAAGGTCTGGAATCGATCTCGGTTATACTCTCCCGCCTTGGGGTCTGCGCGCGGTTGGGTGTACACGGTGGTTCGCAACCAAGCGTTAAATACGGTGCGTAAACGGTTGATGGAAGTGTCTTCCGAAGAGCACGACGTTCCCGAGCTGTCGACCAACGACAACCAGGAGCTGGCTCAGGAAGCCGAAAAGCTCAGTGCTTGTCTGGGCAAACTGGATGAAACCAAACGCAACGCCATTGTGCTGGCTTTTGTCGATGGTTATACCCACGAACAAATTGCACAACGATTGAATTCGCCCCTCGGCAGCGTCAAAAGCTGGATACGCCGGGGATTGTTGAAATTGAAGGAGTGTTTGTCATGACAGAGACGACGCAGACAGAAGCCAAGATTGTTGAGGCTGGCGAGTACGTGCTCGGCGTGATGACAGATGCTGAGCGACAGGATTTCGAGCGACGCTTGAATCAGGACCCGGAGTTGGCCAAAGAAGTGAGCAACTGGACTGAACACTTTGCCGCCATGTCCAGAAAGTTTGAGCAAGTACCCGTGAGTGCTAAGGTGTGGACCAATGTGGAGAGCTCGATCGGCGTGGCTGGCGAGAAAACTGCATCGACAGCAACAACATCACCTTTCGCTTGGTTGTGGAAAGGGTGGGCTATTGCAGCCAGTGTGGCAGCGGTGGTACTGGGTGTGCAGTTGTTGGGAGCAAGCCAGGAACTTAATGATGGGCCTCGATACGTGGCTGTGATGAAGAGCCCTGACAAAACCACTGAATGGCTGGTTGAGGCTCGCCCCAACGACACCATTCGCGTGTATCAAATTGGTGGTTTGCCCATTGAAGGCAACCCTGCCAACATGGGCAAAAGCTTGCAGCTTTGGACCAAGGCTCCGACCGATTCTGGGCCTACCTCATTGGGGTTGATGGAATTGGGCAAGCCGCTTGAACTGCCTGCTGACATGTTACCCAAGCTGGTTGAACAGCAGCTGTTTGAGGTCACCTTGGAACCCGCTGGTGGATCTCCTTTGGGCAACCGACCTTCCGGTGAAATCATGTTTATCGGAACTGCGGTGGCGTTGAACTAAATTCAACGTTGGCGATAAAAAAACCCCGGTCTTTCGAACCGGGGTTTTTTCAATGCGACTCGCTCAGAAGCGAATGCTCAGTGCGCGAATATCTGTGCTCGCTGTTGCGCCTGAACCGATTTCATTGGTTCCACTGGCCACGCCTGCCGCGGTTGCTGCGCCAGTGCCGAGGTTGACCGTGAACAGGCTGAATGTGCCTGTGGTCAGCGCGCGATTGCTCATCAGCACCATGCCGTTGTCACCGCCGGAAATGTCAAAACCACCGTAGTCGTTGAATGTACCAATGGGTCCAATCGCAGCCAAGGTTCCTGCATTGGCGTTGGTTTGTTGCAAAAGCCGGTTGTTGTCTGCGTCCACATCAAACAAACGAGTGCCGGCGGGTGCAGGATTCGCAAAGCTGTTGGTGTAGGCAACCTGGGCAATGCCAAAGCCTGTTGTTGCACCATTGAGGGTCAGGTCTGTGTCGGTGTTGGTGGCTCCCGTGCTTTCCAGGTTGGCTCCGGGTACGCGGTAGTTTTTGGACGCACCATCACCGTCTGGGGAACTGACAATGCGTAGTGCATCTGCCGCTGGGTTGATGTCAATGGCGTAATTCTTGCCGGCGGCCAGACCGTTCACAATGTCTGTCGCCACGCTGAGCGTGGAACCCAGGGTTGCTGCACCTGTGTCTGGGTTGATTGTGAAAATTTTGCCCGCGCTGCTCAAACCATATAAGCGTCCATTGCTGGGGCGGAAGTCAATCGACAGCAAGCGTTCTCCAGAAGGCAGCCCGGTGATTGCGGTGGCCGTTGCTGTGTTAGGTGTGCGTATGCCAAACTTCAATAAGCGTTGCGAACCCGCCGTGTTGCCATCCAAAGCAACCGCAGTTGGGGCTGTTGGCTGCACCAAAGCCATGCCCACAATGCCTGAGATGTTCAGTGTACCCACAGCCACGGCGGCGGGCCCGCTCACAGGCAATGTGGCCGTTGAATCGGGAATGGCAATGGTATGAAACACCACGCTGCCGCCGACATTCAGCAAGGCGTAGCCCCGGTTGTTTCGCGCGTCGATATCAAAACCAACCATGCCGCTTGCATTGACACCCAACGGAGCAGCAACCACTTGTGTGCCATCGTTGGGGGGTTCTGAAATGTCAGGTTGTCAGCCACGGTGTCAATATTGAGTAGGCGGGTGTTGGTGGTGCCGTCAAACGAGTTGGTATAAGCCGCGCCTGAAATATCTGCCGCCGCATCGGATACCGTGCCGTCAACAAATGTTTCACCCGCTGTTCGTCCGGTTGCGTTGGCCACGAAAATGCGCAGGTTTTGGCCTGTGTCGCTGATCAGGCGCAGTGCATCAGCCGCTGGGTTGAAGTCAACACTGAATGAGGTGGCTGCTGCGTCCAGTGTGGTGAACGCGCCGTTTGCTGTTGGCGTTGCAGCTGGTATCAAGGTGGCACCCGCAGTGGCCGCACCGGTGGTGGTGTTGATGGTGTACAGGCGCCCTCCATTACCAGGAGAAGTACGTGCAATCGCATACAGTTGTCCGTCGCGTGGGCGGAAATCAATACCCAAAAGTGTATCTCCAGTCATCAAACCGCTGACCGCGACAGAGGTACGAGTTGTGCTTGGCTGGTCCCGGTTAAATGAAGCCAGCTGCCCACTGGATGTCAATACAAAAACATCACCCGCAGTTAAAGCGACATTGTTGTCATCCGACAAGCAACCACCCAATACCAAACTGGACAACGCCATCGCCACAAATTTTTTCTTGAATTTCATTTGAATCCCCTCTGTCGTTAATGCCTGAAACTTGTGTCAAACTACAAGTCGACAGAGGAAGAACACGGGGCTGGCCGTTTTGGATGCAGCTAGCTGACCTGGCCTTTGTGTTTCAACCCTTCCAGATTCAAAATCTCGATATTCCCCCTTCCCAGTTGAAGTAAACCTTCATGCTCCAGTTCCTTCAGCATTTGGTTCACCGTTTGCCGTGAAATCGACAGCATGGCCGAGAGCTTCTCTTGCGACACGTGCAAGGTACGCGCGCTCACAGTGCCACTGTCTGATCGTATGCCGTAGCCCTCGGCCATTTGCAGCAAACGGCGGGCAAGGCGGGTGGGGGTGGGCAACAGGGCAGCGTCTTCGATGGCGCCGAAAATAAGGCGCACCTTCTGGGTCAACAGCAGACCAAATTCGCGCCAGTAATTGGGGTTTTCTGAAATCAGTTGGTCCAGCAGAGCCTGTCGTACGTGAAACACTGTAGCAGGTCCATCGGCAAGGGCATCGTGGGTTCTCGGTTGGCGGTCGAACAGGCAGATTTCTCCAAACCAGTCGGGCGGGTCAATCAGGGTCAGGATCACGTGCTTGTCCTCGGCACCGTGTTTGCTCGCGCCCACAATCTGGACCGACCCACTTAGCACCGCGTACAAGCCGTCGGCACAGTCACCTCTGGAAAATAGTCGCTGTCCGTTTTGAAACTGACGCAAAGCACCATGCTTTAACAAAGCCTGTTGCAGGTTGCCGGGCAAATTGGCAAACCATTTCCCGCGGTTCAATATTTGTTGAATGTTGTGTGTCTGCATTGTTTTTTTGTTATGTCTCCACCTGTTCCACTAAATTAGCATCAAATGTCAGGCAATTGACAGACCTTTCAGGCTTGATTTGTAACCATATAAGCTCAAAATCAAATATTTAGAGCAATTGCCGCTTCAAGGAGAACAAGCCATGAGAACGTTGGTCGATCAACTGGCAACTTATGCCACTTATCACCGAGACCCACGCAACATCGCCACCCACTTCGTGGGCGTGCCAATTATTGTGTTGTCTGTGCTTATTCTGCTGTCGCGCGTGTCGGTTGATGTTGCTGGCATCGCGGTTACGCCGGCATTGGTGGTGTTTTTGTTGTCCAGCCTGTTTTATCTCAAACTCAGCCTCGCTTACGGTTTGGCCATGTTTGTCATTCACGGCGCACTGCTGTTGGCTGCCGGCCACTTTGCAACCTTGAGCACATTGGCCTGGCTGGGTGCTGGCGTGGGTATTTTTGTGGTGGGCTGGATTATCCAGTTTGTGGGCCACTATTACGAGGGCCGCAAGCCCGCCTTTGTAGACGACCTGATTGGCTTGGCGATCGGCCCCTTGTTTGTGGTCGCTGAACTGGGCTTTTTAATTGGCTTGGGCAAGAAAACCCAAACGCAGGTTGAAGCCATTGCCGGCCCTGTGCGCCGCCGCGAAACAGCTAGCGCTTAAACACAACAAAGCCTCGGCAAGGGGGTTCATCAGAACCCCCAATGCACGTCCACTTCTTTTTTTGCTGCTTCTTCCAGCATTTTCAACAAGGGGTAAGCTCTTTGTTCCAGGCCCACATGGTTTTTCAGGGCAATTTTTTCTTCGGCGCTTAGCTCATCTTCATCAATCGGGTTCTCGGCGCGGGCCATGCGTTCAGTGTTCACCGCCGCAACCAGCTGTGCATGGGCATGCGCAAGATCGTGTGGTTCGATCACGCCCCTCTCACTGGGTTCAATACCCATAATTCGAAATAGTTGGTCTGCATTGGATTTGAACATCACTATGTCGCCGGCTGCTTTCGATTTGAATTTCACAATACCCATTCTGCCCACACTCTGGTTATCACTGCTATTGATCTGTATCAAGAGCCCCTACAATGGAGCACCTGCCTAATTTTCGCCTCAAAGCGCCTTATGAAAACAGCTTTCGCTTCAAGCCGTGCAATTTTCGTTTCCCTGATTGCATTATGCGCCTTGGTCGCTTGTTCGCCCCAGTTCAACTGGCGCGTGGTGCCCAATACCGACATCGGCTACATGGCCACTTTTCCCGACAAACCAGCGCAAGCCACCCGAACCATGGATCTGATTGGGCTTCAAGTGCCGTTCACTTTGCAGGCTGCGCAAATTGAAGGCTTGTATTTTGCCGTAGGCACCGTGCCCTTGCAGGGCGAATTGGCAGCGCAAGGCGCAGCCCTGCGCGACGCTTTGGCCCAGGCGGTTGCCAATAATATTGCGGCGGGCCAGGCCGAGGTAAAGCCCATTCAATGGTTGGGCAAAACTGTCTATGAAATGTCGATCAAAGGCAAGTTGCCAAGCGGTGAAGCTGCTTTTGCGCAGGCTCGTTTTTTTGAGCACCAAGGCGTTTTGTATGAGGTGTTGATGATGGGCCCTGGCGAGGCTGCCAATCCAGATTCAGCCACTTCGTGGTTCGGTGGCTTTTCCCTGTTGGGGCAGTAATGCAGTACAAACCCGAAAATGTATCGCGTGAAATTGGGCCCGATGGCGTAGAGCACATGTATGTGAATGGCAGCCTCGCCATGCGCATGTTCATTATTTTCGCAGCCGCCTATGTGATGTCCTATGCGTTCAGGGCCATCAATGCCGTAATCGCACAGCCCTTGGTCCAAGAACTGGGGTTGACCGCCGGGCAGTTGGGTTTTCTGGCCTCGGCGTATTTTTTGTCCTTTGCCATTATGCAGTTGCCCGTGGGGGTCATGCTGGATCGTTACGGCCCGCGGCGAGTTGAGGCAGTGTTGATCGGATTTGCAGCGCTGGGTGCCCTGCTCTTCGCAGTTGCCGATTCTTATCTGGTGTTGTGGTTGGGCCGAGCCCTGATTGGTGTGGGCGTATCGGCGTGTTTAATGGCGGCCGTGAAGGCCTACTCGCTCTATTTCAGGCCGCACATGCAGGCCAGCCTGTCATCCTGGATGCTGGTGGCAGGGTCGCTTGGGGCACTCACCGTGACCACGCCAGTGGAAGCTGCTTTGCCTGCTTTGGGTTGGCGCGGTGTGTTTGGGGTGGCAGCAGTGTTGTGTGTATTGGCTGGTCTGGCACTGTGGTTTGCTTTGCCTGCGTTGTTCAAACCCCAAAAAACCCAGTCGGTTGCCGACATGGCTCAGGGTTACCGGGCCATTTATGCACACCCTCATTTTTGGCGTGTCGCGCCTCTGGCCATGATCACGCAAGGTGGTTTTATGGCTTTTCATGGTTTGTGGGTTGGCCCTTGGTTTACCAATGTCATTGGAGTCACCAATGCACAGGCCGCGCAAAACATGTTCTGGATTTCCGCAGTGCTAATGCTGGGTTATCTGGCTTTGGGCTTTCTGACCAAACGGGTGTCCAAGGCTGGGGGCGATGAAGATCAAATCATGTTGATCGGCATGGGTTTGTCGCTGTTGTTATTCGCTGTTCAAATTGTGCAGGGCGAGCAGTCAAGTCTGTGGGGTTGGTTGATCCATGCCTTCCTGATTTCGTCCGGCATTATGACTTACGCCACTTGCAACAAGCCATTTCCAAAAAAACTCACGGGCCGCTCCAGCACAGCTTTGAACCTGCTGATTTTCATAGGCGCATTCAGTATTCAATGGGGCATTGGTATCGGTATTGATTCATTCGTGGCTTTGGGGCTGGGCAGTACCGATGCCATGCGGCTTTCTCTGGCCATTTTGTGGGCCCTGCAATTGTTCAGCTGGATTTGGTTTGCTCGACCCGGCCGCAAGACGAGTCACCTAATACCCTTTCGGGCGTGACGGCAGCTGCTAAGGCGTCTTAGTCACGGCTCACCCACTGCGTGCACCTGACTGACTGTCTCGTTGTTCAATGCCTTGCGGTATTGAATGGCAGTAGCAACGTGTTTTTTGTCGATTTGCCCGATTTGATCCAAGTCAGCCAAGGTGCGCGCCACACGGCAAATTCGATGCAGTGCACGGGCTGAAAGATGATTTTTCTGGGCGTAGGCCAGCAACAGTTTTTCAGCGCCGCTGGCGGGTTTGCAATGCTTGTTGATTTGGCCCGCGCTCATTTCACCATTCAGGCAGCCCTGGCGTTCTAGCTGAATGGTGCGGGCCTGTTCAACCTGTTTGCGCAGCTCTGTACTGCTGCCCAACCCGGCGTGTTCTGTTTCCCCGTGTAGCAGCGTGCCGTGGTCGATGGCTTGCACTTCAACTGAAATATCCAGCCGGTCGGCCAAGGGGCCAGACAGTTTGTTTTGATACTTTCTGACCTGGTCGGGTGTGCATCGGCATTCTTTGGCAGGGTGCCCCAACCAGCCGCAGGGGCAGGGGTTGTGGGCGCACACCCATAAAAACCTTGCCGGAAAACTGGCCTGATGGCCCGATCTGGAAATATTTACACGCCCGGTTTCAAGCGGCTCCCGCAGCGATTCTAGGCACCGCCGATCAAATTCCAACACTTCATCGGTAAATAAAATGCCTTGGTGTGCCAGCGTAATTTCTCCTGGTGAGGGTGGGTTTCCTCCGCCAATCAAAGCGGCCATGGTGCTGCTTGGGTGCGGGTTCCGAAAAGGGCGCTGCGGGCTTAGTACATCACTTTCGCCCTTCAAGCTTCGAATGGCTGAAATTTCCAGCGAGTCTTCAAAGGGCAGCGGTGGCATCAGGCTGCCAACGCGCTGTGCCAGCATCGATTTCCCACTGCCGGGCGGCCCCACCAGGCGAATGTGGTGTTGCCCCGCTGTGGCAGCAAGCAAGGCGTGTTTGGCAGTTTGGTGTCCAATTACTTCCGCCATGTCTAGCGGGGTGAGCTGAGCTGAACTCGTCGGAGTATTGGGTACGTGTTGGTCGATTGGGCTGCCATGCCCCACCAAATGCGCCGCGGCCTCAAACAGATTGTTCGCACCGAACACAGCAACATCGGGCACTGTAGCTGCCAGGCCTGCCTGTGCTTTGGGCATCATCAGCTTAATCGCGCGCTGGCGTGTTCTGGCCTCCTTTCGAGCGGCAACTGCCAGCGCAAAAGGGCTGCGCACGCCAGTCAGTGCGCCAGAAAGTGAAAGTTCGCCGGCGAACAACCAGTCAGAAAGCTCGGCTTTGGCCAGTTGACCCGACGCACTGGCAATGCCCAATGCCACTGCAAGATCGAATGCAGCGCTTCCCTTGGGAAGGTCGGCTGGTGCGAGGTTGACTGTAATTCGTTGGGAAGGGAACTCGAATCCGCTGTTGAGCAAGGCCGAGCGAACCCGTTCTTTCGATTCGCGAATTTCGGTGTCGGGCAGACCAACCAGTGCGAAAGAAGGCAAACCGGCCGACAGATGAACCTCAATTTGAACCGCAACCGGGCGAACGCCCACAAAGGTAAGACTGTGAAGGGTGGCTAAAGGCATGGTAGGGGAACAGAGGGGGCTACAGTCAAACCCCGACGATTATCCCTACACAGCCTTGTTTGGCAAACGGGTGCTTCGCTTTGTGTCACCCGGTGGAGGAGAGCTTGCCCCTTGGTGGGTCAGCCCCGTTTTTCGAGGTCAGCCACGCGCATTTCCAGTGCATGCACCTTTTCGCGCAACCTGTTTAACACTTCTTTCTGAATTTCAAAATCCTCAAGGCTGACAAACTCCATGTCTTGCAAACCCTGGCGAATCAGCTGTGTTACAGGGTTCTCTATGTTTTGAAGCCCTTTTGCATTGAGCAATTCACCCACTTTGGCCGTGATGGCATCGAAAGGATTGTTCGCCAATGTTTCCCCCAAAAGAGTTGTATCGCATCGCACCAAAAGAGTGCACCAAATTGGTGCTGCGATGGAAAATTCAAAAAATTGAATTGCTATTGTGCCCGAAAAAGGGGGATTTATCGCGAAATTACTGACGACTCCGCGGCTGGCACACTTCTCGCTAATAGACCCTTGCCAAAAAAACTTTACGGCATTCATCTATTTTTAGGAGAGTGAGATGAAAAAATTAGTACTGGTCGCTGCAATCGCCGCAACTACTTTCGGGGCTGTTTCAACTGCACAAGCTGTTGAGGTCACTACAACTGCCAACGCTAACGTAACTACTGATTACAAGTTCCGTGGTATTTCCCAAACTAACGCTGGCCCAGCTTTCCAGGGTGGCTTTGACGCCGCTTTCAGCAACGGTTTCTACGTGGGTAACTGGAACTCCAACGTGAACTTCCCCGGTACCGCTTCCGGTACTAGTTCCGGAAGTGCTGGTCTGGAAATGGACTTCTACGGTGGCTATGCTGGCTCATTTGCCAACGGTATTGGTTACGACGTGGGTGCTTTGTATTATTTTTACGAAGGTGTCGCAATTGCACCAGGCGCTCCCGAGCTGGATACACTTGAGGCCTATGGTAAGTTGACTTACGGTACAGCGTACGCCAAGTTGTCATACGCTCTGTCCGAGGATTACTTCGGTTTGACTGCGGGCAATGGCAGCATCGACCTGAGTGGCTCTACCTACTTGGACTTGGGCTATACCTTCCCGCTTAGCGAGAAGTTGGGTTTGACCGCCCACTATGGTTTAACTACCTACGACAAGGACCTGAACGTTGGCGGAGTCAACTATGACTCTTATGCTGACTACAGCGTCGGAGCTACTTACGCAATCAGCCCCAAGTACTCAGTAACTGCTGCTTATATTGCAGTGGATGATGACGGCGAAAAGATTTTCAACAATGAACAGATTACAGACGGTTCTTTGGTAGTGACATTCAGCGCCAAGTTCTAAATCGAAAACAGACAGCGCTCTGAAGAGGGGCGCTGTTTTTACCCTCTTCAAACTTAATTCAGGAGTGCGTAATGAAGCTAATTTCAGCAGTCATTAAGCCTTTCAAACTCGATGAAGTCCGTGAAGCGCTGTCTGCCATCGGCGTGCAAGGCATTACGGTTACCGAAGTGAAAGGTTTTGGTCGCCAAAAGGGTCACACCGAGTTGTACCGTGGCGCCGAGTATGTAGTCGACTTTTTGCCCAAAGTGAAAATTGAAGCCGCAGTGGACGACAGCCTTGTAGACCAAGCCTGCGAAGCCATTGAAGCAGCAGCCAAAACCGGCAAGATCGGTGACGGCAAAATTTTCGTGTTTGATTTGTTGAGTGTTACCCGTATTCGCACAGGCGAAACCGGTAAAGACGCCCTTTAACCAGAGAGAAGTGAGGAAATGATGAAAAAACTTCTGACTGTCTGGCTGGCGGCCGCTGCACTGAGCTTCAGTGTTGCTAGTCCCGGTGTGTTTGCGCAAGAGACACCCGCGGCACCTGCTGCCGAAGCCACCGAAACAATGCCCGCTGCAGTTGAAGCAGCGCCCGCAGCGGCTGAACCCGCTGCTGAAGCACCCATGGCTGCTGAAGCTGCCCCGGCGGAAGAAGCTGCTCCAGCTGCTGCGCCTGTACCTGACAAAGGCGATACCGCCTGGATGATGGTTGCCACTTTGCTGGTGATCATGATGACCGTGCCTGGCTTGGCCCTGTTTTACGGTGGTCTTGTTCGCTCCAAGAACATGCTGTCTGTTTTGATGCAAGTCATGGTGACGTTCTCGATGATTATTGTTCTTTGGTTTGTGTATGGCTACAGCCTGGCATTTACCGAAGGCAACGCATTCGTTGGCGGATTTGACCGTTTGATGCTTTCCGGAATTTGGGACAACGCAGCTGGAACATTCGCAAATGCGGCAACTTTCAGCAAAGGCGTCTACATTCCTGAAATCGTATTTGCCGCATTCCAGGCGACTTTCGCCGGCATTACCTGCGCACTAATCGTGGGTGCATTCGCCGAGCGTATCAAGTTCGGTGCAGTGTTGATGTTCATGGTTATTTGGTTCTCCTTCAGCTACATCCCAGTGGCACACATGGTGTGGTTCTGGATGGGCCCAGATGCATACAGCAGCGCAGAAGTTGCAGCCGAAATGACCAGCAAAGCTGGCTACATTTGGCAGCTTGGTGCACTCGACTTCGCTGGTGGTACCGTTGTACACATCAACGCCGCTGTTGCTGGTTTGGTGGGTGCATACATGCTCGGAAAGCGCGTTGGCTACGGCAAAGAAGCAATGCCTCCGCACAACCTGGCGCTGACCATGGTTGGTGCTTCATTGTTGTGGGTGGGTTGGTTCGGTTTCAACGCAGGCTCTGCCCTGGAAGCAAACGGTTACGCAGCGCTGGCATTCGCAAACACCTTGGTAGCAACTGCCGCAGCTGTAATGGCCTGGTGTATCGGTGAAGCGCTGTTGAAAGGCAAGGCTTCCATGTTGGGTGCTGCTTCTGGCGCAGTAGCTGGTTTGGTTGCGGTAACGCCCGCCGCCGGCAACGTAGGCATCGCTGGTGCCATCGTAATCGGTCTGCTGGCAGGTTTCATCTGCCTGTGGGGTGTATCTGGCTTGAAAAAGCTGCTGGGTGCTGACGACTCTCTGGACGTGTTCGGCGTTCACGGTGTAGGCGGTATCTTGGGTGCCTTGTTGACTGGTGTGTTCAACTCGCCAAATTTGGGTGGCCCATCCGCAGTGGCTGACTGGACAACTGTAACCATGATTGCTGCTGGCGACTATTCAATCGCCAGCCAGGTGCTGATCCAGGCCAAAGCAGTGGTGATCACCATTGTTTGGTCAGCTGTGGTTTCAGTAATCGCTTTCAAACTGGTTGACATGATCATCGGTCTGCGTGTTTCTGAAGATGCAGAGCGCGAAGGTCTGGACATCACTTCTCACGGTGAAACAGCCTACAGCAAGTAAATACACTCTCCACTTAGGTGGAATCCTTCAGCCCGGGGTAAAGGGCTGATTCAAAGGCACCTTCGGGTGCCTTTTTTGCTTCACCCCCCGATTTCCCTTCCTCAATGTGGCAGTGCAGCGTTTTGGATTACACTTGGCGAAGTGTCTCACCCAGGGAATGTTGATGGTTCCACATCTTGTAACTGCTTTAACCGGTCCGCTGTTGGATCTCGAAAAACGTATGCTCGACAAAACCACCGAAATTGAGCGGTGGTTTCGCATGGCCTGGAACGAGAACACCCCTCCGTTCTACAGTTCTGTCGATGTGCGCAACGCAGGTTTCAAGCTCGCCCCTGTTGACACCAACCTGTTCCCTGGCGGTTTTAACAACCTCGCCCCCGACATGATGCCGTTGGCCATTCAGGCCGCGATGAGTGCGATTGAAAAAATTTGCCCTGAAGCACGCAGCATGGTGTTGGTGCCCGAGAACCACACGCGCAATACCTTTTACCTCACGAATGTGGCCCGCTTGGCTGCCATTCTGAAGCAAACCGGTTTGGATATTCGGCTGGGTTCTATGTCGCCTGATATTACCGAGCCCACTCGCTTCGATTTGCCCGATGGTCAGCACATCATTTTAGAACCGCTAAAGCGCAATGGTAACCGAGTGGGTGTTGACGGCCTTGAGCCGTGTGCTGTGCTGTTGAACAACGACTTGTCCGCCGGTGTGCCCCCAATTCTTCAAGGCATAAAAGACCAAATCCTGTTGCCCCCTTTGCATGCTGGCTGGGCCACTCGTCGCAAGAGTGCCCACTTCAAGGCCTACGATTCTGTCGTTGAGGCATTTTCTGAGATGCTGGAAATTGATCCCTGGTTGATCAATCCCTATTTCACGCATCGAAACAAACTGAATTTTCAGGAACGTGTGGGCGAAGAAGCCCTGGCAGAGGCTGTAGATGAAGTGTTGGCCAAGACACGCGTGAAGTATGCTGAGTACGGGATTGACGAGCAGCCTTACGTGGTTGTGAAGGCCGATGCTGGCACCTACGGCATGGGCATCATGACTGTGAAAGACGCCTCGGAAGTGGTGGGGTTGAACCGCAAGCAACGCAACAAAATGTCGGTGGTCAAAGAAGGTTTGCAAGTGTCTGATGTCATTATTCAAGAAGGTGTGCACACCTTTGAGAACATTGAGGACGCGGTGGCCGAGCCCGTGGTTTATATGATTGACCGTTATGTGGTGGGTGGTTTCTACCGGGTGCACACGGGCCGAGGCCGCGATGAAAACTTGAATGCACCTGGCATGCACTTCGTTCCATTGGCATTTGAAACACCGTGCAACACACCCGATTGCAGTGATCGTCCCGATGCGGCCATGAACCGCTTTTACGCGTATGGTGTAATCGGTCGTTTGGCGGCACTCGCAGCCTCGCAAGAACTGGAGGCCACTGCCAGCGCGGAGTTAGCCGCATGAGCAGTAAAAGCTTTGTGTGCGTGATCGACCCGCTCACCAGCCTGAATCCGAAAAAAGATTCTTCTATCGCCATGATGGAATCGGCCCAGTCGCGTGGCTGGAAGGTGGGTGTGATCGAGGACGGGGGCTTGCACTGGTCCACTGGCGCAGGTGTGCGTGCGCAGGTGGTGTGGATTACAATTGATCTCGCAAATAAACCTTGGTACGCCGAGGTGGGGCGTGAAGAAATGGCATTGAAAGACCTTGATGCCGTCATCATGCGCAAAGACCCGCCGTTTGATGCCGAGTTTGTAACCGCTACCTGGTTGCTTGAGCAAGGCGAGCGCGAGGGTGCGCGCGTATTCAATAGCCCGCGCGCCATTCGCGATCACAACGAAAAATTCACCATTGCCCAGTTTGAACAATTTGTGGTGCCAACCCTGGTTTCGCGCAATGCTGCCCAGCTTCGCAGTTTTCTGGAACAACACCCCGACGCCATCGCCAAACCCCTGGATGGCATGGGAGGCACCTCAATTTTTCGCATGAAAAAAGGTGATCAAAACGTGGGTGTGATATTGGAAACGCTGACCGACTATGGCCGCAAAACCGCCATGATTCAGCGCTATATTCCTGAAATTGTGGATGGCGACAAACGTGTGTTGCTCATTAATGGCGAGCCGGTGCCCTATTGCCTCGCACGTTTGCCCAAAGAGGGTGAGCACCGAGGCAACCTGGCGGCGGGCGGCACGGGCAGGGCGCAGCCCTTGAGCGAAAGCGATTGGCACATTGCCCGCACACTGGCCCCGGAATTGAAAAAGCGTGGGCTGTTGCTGGTGGGCCTGGACATTATTGGGCAGAACCTGACCGAGGTGAACGTGACAAGCCCCACCTGCTTCCGTGAGATCATGGATCAAACCGGTTTTCCTGTTGCGGATACTTTGGTGCAAGCTGTTGAAAATGCCTTGCAGGAGGGCAACTGATGCTTGGGCTGGTTCTCGTTACTCATGCCCCTTTGGGCGACGCCATTGCCCAATGTGTGAAACACGTCATGGGTTCTTTGCCAGATGGCCTGGCGGTCGTGGATGTACCCGGCGACGAAGACATCGAACAGTCGGTGCAACGTATTCAGGTCGCCGCGCGGCAGGTGCATGCAGGCGAAGGCGTGGTGTTCCTGACCGATCTGTTTGGCGCAACTCCCTCCAACGCTGCTGTGCGTGCCGGTGTGGAATCGTTGAACCTGCCCACCGTGTTGGTCTCGGGCTGCAATTTGCCCATGGTGTTGCGTGCACTTGGTTTTCGGGATTTGCCCATCAATGAAGTAGCCGAACGTTTGGTCATGGGTGGCCGAAACGGTATCGTAAGCACTGGTGCCACAGCGCCACAACGTCAAACCTTTAACCCGGCGAAAAACGATGATTCAGCAAGAAATCACCATCAGCAATAAATTGGGCCTGCACGCGCGCGCTTCGGTCAAGTTGACTCAAACAGCCAGCCGCTTTCAGTCCGAAGTGTGGATCGGCAAAGCGGGCCGCCGCGTGAATGCGAAAAGCATCATGGGTGTCATGATGCTGGCCGCGGGCAAAGGGCACAATGTGGTGCTTGAGGCAGAAGGCAGTGACGAGGCTGAGGCCATTGCTGCACTGGTGGCCTTGATTGATGACAAATTCGGCGAAGGCGAGTAAACCATGACCCTGGCCTTGCATGGCATCGCAGTTTCACGAGGCATTGCAGTTAGCCGCGCCCTGGTGTGGGACACGGCCATGCGGGATATTCCCCGCAATCGCATCGATAAAAAATCGGTTCGTTTCGAGAAAAAAAGATTCGACAATGCCATCAAGCGCGTGGCTGATGAACTGGTTGAAATTCGAAGTCAAATCGCCGCTGACTCCCCCGCCGAGTTCGATGCTTTCCTGAATCTGCACAGTCTGATCCTTGCCGACCCCATTTTGTCGGAAGAACCCAAAAACCTCATTCAAACCAAGCTGATCAATGCCGAATGGGCCTTGATTGAGCAAATGGAAGTGTTGCTGGAGCAGTTCTCCGCGATTGAAGACGACTACTTCCGCGAGCGCAACAGCGACGTGCGCCAGGTGGTTGAGCGGGTTTTGAAATCGCTGCGAGGGCATGCAACGGCTTTGCCCCTGCCTCCAGAAGGCGAGAATGAGGACCCCTGGCTGATTGTTGCGCACGATATTTCGCCGGCCGACATGGTGCAACTGAAAGGTCGCCGCGTTGGCGCTTTCGTGACTGAAATGGGTGGTGCAACCTCCCACACTGCCATTGTGGCGCGTAGCCTGGGCATACCCGCCGTGGTGGGCGTGCCGCGTGCGCTCGAGTTTGTACACAATGGCGACCTGGTGGTGGTCGATGGCAAGGTGGGTGCTGTATTCCTCGACCCTGCCGCCATGGTGGTCGAAGAATACCAGCGCAAGCAGGCCATTCTGGCTTTGTCGCGCCAGCGCCTGAAACGACTGATTACCACGGAGGCACGCACCCAGTGTGGTCGCCGGGTTGAACTGCTGGCCAATATTGAATTGCCTGAAGACGTGAAAGGCGTAGTCGATGCCGGAGCCGATGGTGTGGGCCTGTTCCGTTCCGAATTCCTGTTCATGAACCGCAAGGAATGGCCTTCAGAAGATGAACAGTATGAAGCCTACCGCAAGGTGATCAAGGCCATGAAAGGCAAGCCGGTCACGGTTCGCACGCTTGATCTGGGTGCCGATAAGACCCTGCAATTCGATGGTGCCAACAGCAGTGCCCCCCCGGTGTCCAGCACCTCAGCGCTTGGTTTGCGTTCCATTCGCTTCAGCCTGTCCGAGCCTGCAATATTCCTCACCCAAATTCGCGCCTTGTTGCGGGCTGCCAAGCATGGACCTGTGAAAATTCTGTTGCCCATGCTCACCAACATTCGTGAAACCAGGCAGGCCTTGGCCTACATCGACATGGCCCGTGAACAGTTGCTCGAACGGCGTTTTCAGGCCAATCAGGCTGTGCCCATTGGCGGCATGATCGAAGTGCCTGCGGCGGCGCTCAGCCTGCCGCATTTTTTGAGTTACCTCGATTATGTGTCGATCGGTACCAACGACTTGATCCAGTACACCCTGGCTGTTGACCGGGTGGATCACCAAGTGGCTCATCTGTACGATCCCCTCCACCCGGCGGTGTTAAGGCTGGTGTACGAGGTCATCTCCAGTGCCGAAAAAGCAGGCGTACCCGTGAGCGTATGTGGTGAAATGGCAGGTGATATTCGTTTGACCCGCTTGTTACTGGGTATGGGTCTTACCCAGTATTCGATGCATCCGTCACAACTACTCGATGTCAAAGAGTTGCTCTTGAAAACCGACTTTGAGGCTACGCAAAGACTGGTCAAAAAGGTGACTCGAACATTTGACATCGATAAAATTGACGCTCTGATGCGCCAATTGCACGAAGACTGATCCCGCAACCGGGCCGCCTTCAATGCCGGTTTGCGATTTATACTCAAAGGCTTGCGAAAACCAACAATCCAACCTAAGAAACACCGTATTGTGTCTGCCAACCAGTCCGTGGGCTTCGTAAAGCCCGAGCTTATTGAATTCACTGCGCCGCTTTTACTTGAGTGCGGAAAGTCCCTGCCCAGCTATTCTCTGATGGTTGAAACCTATGGCACCTTGAATGCCGAGAAAAGCAATGCTGTGCTGGTGTGCCATGCTTTAAATGCCTCTCACCATGTGGCTGGCCTATACGAAGGACAAGAAAAAAGCGAAGGTTGGTGGGACAACATGGTGGGTCCCGGCAAGCCGCTGGACACCAATCGATTTTTTGTAATCGGCGTGAATAACTTGGGTTCGTGCTTTGGCTCCACTGGCCCAAGCAGCACCAACCCTGAAACTGGCAAACCCTACGGCGCCGACTTCCCGTTTGTAACGGTTCAAGACTGGGTGAATGCGCAGGTACGCCTGGCTGATTATTTCGGCATTGAAAAATTTGCCGCAGTCATGGGCGGCAGTTTGGGCGGCATGCAAGCCCTGCAATGGAGCCTGAGTTACCCAGACCGCGTGGGCCACTGCATGGTGGTGGCTTCAACGCCCAAATTGAGCGCACAGAACATTGCCTTCAACGAGGTGGCTCGCCAGGCCATTGTGACCGATCCCGATTTTCACGGTGGAAATTACTATGAGCACGGCGTGGTACCCAAACGCGGCTTGCGCCTGGCACGAATGATTGGCCACATCACCTATTTAAGCGGTGACGACATGGCCGAGAAGTTTGGCCGCACTCTGCGCAATGGCGATTACAACTACGGTCTTGAAGTGGACTTTCAGGTAGAAAGTTACCTGCGCTATCAGGGCGACAAGTTTGCAGATTACTTCGATGCCAACACCTACTTGCTGATTACCAAAGCGCTGGACTACTTCGACCCCGCACGCCACACGGGTGGCGATTTGGTCAAGGCTCTGCAAGCGGCCAAAGCCAAGTTTCTGCTGGTCAGTTTCACCACCGACTGGCGATTTGCACCCGAGCGAACCCGCGAAATTGTGGAGGCCCTCATGGCCAACCAGCGCGATGTCACTTACGCGGAAATTGACGCCCCGCACGGTCACGATGCATTCTTGTTGACTGATGAGCGCTACCACAACGTGGTGCGTGGCTACTTTGAGCGGATCGCCAAGGAGCTTGCATGAAAACCCCACACGCTGTTCGACAAGATGTGCAACCTTTGCCCATTGCGGTGCCCCGGGCCGATCTTGATTTGATCGAAAGTTGGGTGCCCATGGGTGCGCGCGTACTCGATTTGGGCTGCGGCGACGGTTCATTCCTGGCGCGCCTGATGAAAACCCGCAAAGCCACTGGCTATGGCGTTGAAATCGACGATATCAATGTGCAGCGCAGTGTGGCCAATGGCATCAATGTTATTCAGCAAGACCTTGAAAAAGGCCTGGCTATGTTCGAGGATCATGCCTTTGATGTGGTGATTTTGTCGCAAACCCTGCAAGCCATGCACAACACCGAGCGAATCCTCAAAGAGATCGCCCGGGTTGGGAAAGAAGGCATCGTCAGCTTCCCCAATTTTGGTCATTGGTACCATGTGTGGTCGATTGCCTTGGGTCGTATGCCGGTGTCCAAACAGATGCCTTATCAGTGGTACAACACGCCGAATATTCACCTGTGCACCCCCAAGGATTTTGAAGCGCTGGTTGCTCAAATCGGACATAAAGTACTGGGCAAACAACTTTTTTTAAATGGCGAACCCGTTGAACTGTTGGGCAATTTGCGCAGCACTTTGGCGGTCTATCGCTTCAAGCCCCAGTTTGCAAATTAGGCCAACACCATGAAAACCCGGCAACCCACCCCACGTGAAAACGAGTATTGGCGGCAGGTTAAAAGAATTACCTGGCGCTTGCTTGTGGTGTGGATTGCCCTGATTCTTAGCGTGGTGTTGTTTATTCCCCAGCTTGGCATCACGGTTTATGGGGTGCCTTTGACCTATTGGGTCATCTCCAGTGTTCTGCTTTTGAGTTTTTTGGGATTGGTTGCGTGCTACGCATGGCGCATGGATAGGTTAGAATTGAAATTCAAACGAGCGGTGGAAAACAACCGCAACCATCCAGGAGACACGAATGAAAAGCAGCACCGGCGAGGTGGGAAAACCCCTCACTGACACCAAAGGCACGCCCCTGCGTTTTGTAACCGGTTCGTCCCTGTTCGACGGACACGATGCAGCGATCAACATGATTCGCCGCCTGTTGCAAAGCCAAGGTGCTGAAGTCATTCACCTGGGGCACAACCGCTCCGTGCAAGAGTTGGTCGATGCCGCCATTCAGGAAGATGCGGATGGCCTGGCCGTGAGTTCCTATCAGGGCGGGCACAATGAATTTTTCAAATACATGGTCGATGAGCTGAAGGCCAACAACGCCGGTCACATTCAGGTATTTGGTGGCGGTGGCGGTGTCATTTTGCCTTCTGAAATTGAAGCCCTTCAGGCCTATGGTGTAAACCGAATTTACAGCCCGCAAGACGGCCAGAAAATGGGCCTGGAAGGCATGATCGGCGACATGATTGCCCGTGCAGCACAAGTGCGCGATGCCCGCAAAAAGATTGACACGGCTTGCACACCTCAAAGCATCAAGGCCTTGGCCAACGACTGGCCGCTGCTGACCCAACTGATTACCCGCCTTGAGCGTGACGAAATGCCTGCTGCCGATTTGGAAGTGATTCGCGAGCAAGCCAAAGCCAGTAAAACCCCAGTGTTGGGCATTACCGGTACGGGTGGCGCAGGCAAGTCGAGCCTGACTGATGAGCTGATTCGCCGCCTGCGCATGGACCATGGTGATGACCTGACCATTGGCGTGGTGTGTGTAGACCCTTCCCGCCGTAAAACCGGCGGTGCATTGCTGGGCGATCGCATCCGGATGAATGCCATTGGCCCTTGGGCTGGCAATGGTCCCAAAGTATTCATGCGCTCACTGGCCACCCGCGATTCCGCTCAGGAAGTACCCGCTACCCTGCCCGACATTATTGCCTTGTGTCGCGCTACGGGTTTTGATGTGGTGCTGATTGAAACTCCGGGCATTGGCCAGGGCGATGCGGCCATCGTGCCGCATGTGGATTTCAGCCTGTATGTGATGACACCGGAATACGGTGCAGCCAGCCAGCTTGAAAAAATCGACATGCTGGATTTTGCCGATTTTGTGGCGGTGAACAAATTTGACCGCAAGGGCGCACTCGATGCCCTGCGGGATGTGTGCAAACAGGTGCAGCGTAACCGCATGGCTTTTACCAGCATGCCCGACACCATGCCTGTGTACGGTACGCTGGCCAGCCGGTTTAACGACGATGGTGTCAGCGCCCTGTACAAGGCCCTGCGTGCTGCCTTGCCCATTGCCAAGCCCTCCAAAGGCCTGTTCAACACCATTGACACCAAACATTCCACCACCCTGAAAGCCGTAGTGCCTTCCGAGCGTGTGCGTTATTTGGCTGAAATCGCGCAGGCTGTACGCAGTTACAAGGCGCAAGTACAAAAAGACGTAGCTGCAGTGTACGACCTGGAATGCATGCAACGTGCCCAAGCCCTATTGCTTGAACACAAACCTGACAAAACCAAGGCGGTGGAAGCGCTGGACGACATTGTCGAACTGACGAACACTCGAATCAGCATGGCTGCGCAAAAGGCCATGAAAGACTACTCAAAGTTGACTGAGGGTTACAAAGGCGACACGCTGACCTATGAAGTGCGCGGCAAGGCCCTGCAAGCACCGCTAACCGTGACTTCGCTCAGTGGCCTGAAAATCAATCGCGTCAGTCTGCCGAAGTTCACCAGTCGGGCCGACCTGCTGAAATTCGTGATGCTGGAAAACCTGCCGGGTTATTTCCCCTTCACCGCAGGTGTATTCCCAGTCAAGCGCGAAGGGGAAGACCCCACCCGGATGTTTGCCGGTGAAGGCGACCCCGCCCGCACCAACCGCCGTTTCAAGATGCTCAGCAGTGCCAGTGACGCGAAACGTTTGTCGACTGCATTTGACTCGGTCACCCTGTATGGTTTCGATCCAGATTTGCGGCCAGACATTTACGGCAAAGTGGGCACCAGCGGCGTGAGTGTGGCCACGCTAGACGACATGAAAGTGTTGTATAGCGGTTTTGATTTGTGCGCTCCTAGCACTAGTGTGTCGATGACCATTAACGGCCCGGCACCCAGTATTTTGGCCATGTTCCTGAACACCGCCATTGATCAGCAAGTGGATCTGTTCACTGCCAAAAATAAGCGCGCACCGAACGCCGATGAATACGCCAACATCAAGGCCAGCACTTTGAAGGCAGTGCGAGGCACCGTGCAAGCGGACATTTTGAAAGAAGACCAGGGCCAGAACACTTGTATTTTCTCGACTGAATTTAGCCTGCGCGTGATGGGCGATATTCAGCAGTACTTTATAGACCATGAAGTGCGTAACTTCTATAGCGTGTCGATCAGCGGTTATCACATTGCAGAGGCCGGGGCCAACCCGATTTCACAACTGGCGTTTACCTTGTCAAATGGCTTTACCTTTGTGGAAGCCTATTTGGCACGCGGCATGAAAATCGACGACTTTGCGCCTAACCTTAGCTTCTTCTTTTCCAATGGCATGGACCCCGAATACACAGTGCTGGGTCGCGTGGCCCGTCGCATTTGGGCCATCGCCATGCGCGACCGTTATGGTGCCGCCGACCGCAGCCAAAAGCTGAAGTACCACATTCAAACCAGTGGCCGTAGTTTGCACGCCCAGGAAATCGCGTTCAACGACATACGCACCACCTTGCAGGCGCTGATTGCCGTATACGACAACTGCAACAGCCTGCACACCAACGCCTATGACGAGGCAGTGACCACGCCGACTGAGGAAAGCGTGCGCCGGGCCATGGCCATCCAGTTGATCATCAACAAGGAATGGGGTTTGGCGAAAAACGAAAACTCAAGCCAAGGAGCTTTCATTATTGAAGAGCTCACTGAATTGGTGGAAGAGGCTGTGTTGGCTGAACTGGACCGCATCAGCGAACGCGGCGGTGTGTTGGGTGCCATGGAAACAGGCTACCAGCGCAGCAAAATCCAGGAAGAGTCGATGCATTATGAAATCCAGAAGCATGACGGCACCTTGCCAATTGTGGGTGTGAATACTTTCACCAATCCCAATGACAACGCCGACTCCTTGAACTCGCTTGAACTGGCGCGTGCCACTGAGGAAGAAAAACAAAGCCAGTTGAAACGCCTGGCTGAATTTCAGCAGCGACATGCCGCTGAGAGCGGACCGATGCTGGAGCGCCTGAAGCAAACTGCCATGGACGGTGGCAACGTGTTCGAGGTGCTGGTGGAGGCAGTGCGGGTGTGCTCGCTGGGGCAGATTACGCAGGCGCTGTTCGAAGTGGGTGGCAAGTACCGCAGGTCGATGTAAAAGTTGCCTGTGGTGCATGTGGCTGGGGACTGTTGCTCAACTCGGCATGGGGTACTTGTCGCGCATTTGAATGGTGACTTGGGAGCCAAACTTGCATGGTCACCGCTGCCCGAAAACTTGGCATTTCGGCGTTTTGTCTTGAGCCTGCACTAAGCCAAGCCCTCCAAAAGTAACGGTCGGGTCTTGGCTTTCGCGCCAGGGCGCGATCGTTAGCCTCTGCGCGCCAAGCCGGCAGGTTTTCTGACTGGTCATCGTGCGACCCGTTGCAAGTTCAGCTCCGAGCACTCCAGTGCAGCGCTTCGCTACCTCCGAGCGACTCACGGCGGTGTTCCATGGGCAATCGGCACTGGCGAATCTCCCTCACCCCGCAACTCACGGCTGATTTCATCGCCCAATCGGCGGCGATGTTTCGATCGCCTCGCCTTCACGAAAACCTGCCCTTGCGTGCCGCTCAGGCCCGGTGTTGCCCAGCATGGGCGACAGAGAACGGTCCCGACCCGTTCTTTAGGAGGGTCGTGCTCAGGCATCGCAAGGCTCAGCAAGGGATAAACAGGTTTTCTGGCGAGAGATCGGAACCCAAGCCGATCGGGCCAAAAAACTCACCGTTTAGCTTTGCGGTAGAATGAATTCATCGAAGTAAGTACTCACCAAGCAGCACCATGAAACTCAACGCCGATCTTTCCCAACGCGCAGTCGTCAACAGCAACAATGTCGACTGGGTCGCCTCACCAGCTCTTGGTGTATGGCGCAAACCACTGGAACGCGATGGCGATGAAGTGGCGCGTTTAACTTCGATTGTTCGTTACGACCCAGGGTGCGCGTTTCCTGAACATGAACACGGTGGTGGCGAAGAATTCTTCGTACTTGAAGGCACCTTTGAGGATGAATTTGGCGCTTATCCAGCGGGCACATTTGTAAAGAACCCCGTGGGCACCAAGCATTCTCCCAAGTCCACAGAAGGCTGCACAATTCTCGTGAAGCTTCGCCACATGCGGGCTGAAGATCAAACACCGGTCGTCATCAATACCAACGAAGCCGAATGGCGGCAGGGCTTGGTACCGGGCTTGAAGGTGATGCCGCTTGACAGCTTCGAGACCCGCCACACTGCATTGGTGAAGTGGGCTCCTGAAACCTATTTCAATATGCATCGCCACATGGGCGGCGAAGAAATTTTTGTGCTTGAAGGCGTGTTCTCAGATGAACATGGCGACTACCCCGCAGGTACCTGGATACGCAGCCCGCATGCTAGCGTACATACACCTTTCAGCAAACCAGGCTGCACCATTCTTGTACGCACAGGTCATTTGGTGGATTAAAAGCACGCTGTCGCAGGACATTTCATTTTGGTGACATGTCGCTTAGGGTGAATCTACAAATCCCTTTCGGCAGGTATCCGGTATCAAGGCTATAGATCCCGGGTGCTCTCCATGCGTTATTCCAGTTTTGCCTTCACCATTGCTCTTTCTGTTTTACTGGCCGCATGCAACAACGGCGGAGGCGAAGCCAGCAACGGAAGTGGGCGTGTTGAAGGTCAGGAAAATCCCCCCACGCTAAGCGCCGGAAGCGATCAGCAAGCCGCAGAGCGAAGCAACATCGAGTTGCGAGCTACGGTGCAAAACACGGACCAGAATTCTGTGGTGGCCTATGCCTGGTTTCCGGCCAATGAAGAAACCGTGTTCTTTGGCGATGCAGGCAGGTCAGACGAATCAGTCCTGAACTTGCAGTTACCCCAAGTCAACAACGACACCCCCGTCGCGTTCATCGTTCAAGCGCAGCTCTCCAACGGCAATGTGCTTGAGGACCGTGTTCAAGTCACCATTCAAAACACCTTTGACAACGCATTGCCAGTGGTCAACACCACCGCGTCGCCGATTGGACTTGATAACAGGTTGACCGCAAGTGCCTGCGAGTCCTCAGATTCTGACGGTACTATCCAGTCTTACCAATGGCGCAATGAAACCCTGAATATTCAATACGAAGAAACAGGCTGCAACTTGAATGTGCAGCTACCCAATTCGCCTGAATCGCAAACTTACACCTTGCGGGCTATTGCAATTGACAACGAGGAGGCCTTGGGCTTCAAGTTGTTCAATGTCAGCACCCCCCAGCGGCCAGCCAACACTGCACCGCTTATTCAAAACGCCAGCGCATTGCCTGAACCCGTGCGTCCTGGTGAAACTTTGAACTTGCAAGTCAACGCCAGTGATGCCGATGGCGACGTACTGTTCTACCGCTGGACACAAACCGCGGGTGGCACACTGGCAATCAGCAATGCAGACAAAGCCATGGCCCAGGTGCAAATTCCTGCCGACCTGGCCAATCAAACCTTAACCTTCCGCATTGAAGTATCAGACCGAGCCAATTTCCAAACGTCGGTGAGCCAAAGCAGCGTGGATGCCAGCGTGCGCAGCAACACCAGCAGCAATGCAGGCCTACTTGAATGCCTGCAAGACCCCACGCGCGTGGGGTGCCCCTTGGTCGGCTTGTTGTCCGCGCCTCCCCTTGGCGCTCAACAACCGAGCAGCGCGCAGTTTTCAGCTGGGCAGTGCACCCCCTTCTATGGCGGTGGTGTGAATGGGCAAGGCTACTCCCACCTGTTGGGAGCCATGCACGAGCACACAGCTTACTCGGATGGGCAAGCCAAGACCGATCCGCTTCAGGTCTACCAACAAACCCGAGAGCGCGGCATGGACTTCGTGATGTCATCGGACCACTCCGATAACCTGTCAATTCCCTTGGCTTTGCCCGATCCCGACAACTGCGCAGACCAGCCTTTGTCGTGTGTCATTTCCGACCCCGACAACCTGAGCAACAGCCTCACCAAATGGCAAAGTACGCTGGCGCAGTCCAATCAAGTGACTGGCGAGTCGCCTGGCCTGTTCACTGCCATGCGGGGTTTTGAGTGGACCTCCGACCGCTTCGGGCATGCCAACGTGTACCTGAGCAAAAACAATATCAATGCCAAAACCGGTCCCGGGTATGCGGTGTCAATGGATTTGTTCTGGCAGTGGTTTGTGTTGTCGCCGCAATTGGGTGGCGGTGGCGATGGCCTTATGATATTCAATCACCCTGGCCGTGAAGATGCTCTGCATGGGGCCTTGTTGCAAATTGGGGAGGGCGTGGGCCAGGCCACACGAATGGCTGGCGCGCTGAACGCATTGAATGTATTTCAACAAGGCGACCCGGCTTACGCCTTTAACGACTTCAAATACGTGGCACCTGCCGACTACCGAGTGGTGGGTCTCGAGGTGTTCGGCAAAGGCGATGAATACGACACCGATGGCAAATTTGGCTCGTGGTATGGCCACGCACTGGACAAGGGTTGGTACTTGGGGCCCGCAGGCTCGGAAGACCACCATGCCACAGACTGGGGCGGTAGCAGTTTGCCCAAGACAGTCGCAATTGCACGCGCCAACAACCAAGCCGACATTCGCGAAGCTTTCCTTGCCCGGCGCTTTTACACAGTGGCCCAAAATGAAAATGCCTTGCGCATGACCTTTGAAGCTGTTCAGGCCTCCACTCGAGGTCAGCAACGGCTGCCCATGGGCTCGCGCATTGGCACACAGGCCAACACCGTTCAATTTGAAGTCAGCGTTCGCAGCACGCAAGCCATGGACCCTTTGCAAGGCATGTCGTTTGAGCTGTTCAGCTCGCAGTCAGGTCCGAGCACCAACGAGGCGCAGCGCTACCTGCCCCTGCAAACCCAGACCGGGAAAAACGGACGCTTCACGGTAAGCCCAGCCGATGGAAAGAATTGGTATTTCGTGCGCGTAAAACGGGGCGATCGAATTGTGGCGGTGAGTGCACCGATCTGGATATTCAAAGGAAGCGAGCCGCTGCCAGAATGTGCAGCGCTTTAAAACTCCTCAGCCCACTTTCGAAACTGGTTGAGCGAACCCTTAAACAAATGGTCAATGTCGGCCAAATGTTCATCAACAAATTCCCGCACCATTGAACTGGTGCTGGCAGGCTCTACGCGCAGGTGGGCCTCGCACTGTCCATCGGCATTGCTCACCCGCATGTTCAGTTTGTGGGCAATGCGCAGCATGGCTTCATTGTCCATCAGGGTGTAAATGAACAACATTTCAATGCCTTCATTGCGCGCCCTGCGCAACGCCCTTTGAAACAGCAGCGTACCCAGGCCATGCCCCCGCATATTGGCGTCCAGTGACAGTCCCAATTCCGCACCCTTGGGTGCCGTGCTGTCTTTTGGCTGGTTCAGTTCGGCCAAATGCACCACGCCCAGCAGTACATCGTCACGCCCGAAAATGCCAAACACCGAGTCGCGCTCAAAATCAATGCTGGCGGTGTATTTCGCAATAGCGGCGTCCCCCAGTGCATAACTAAAGCGCAAACGGCGATCCGTTTCATTCAGGGCCAGCAAGTGTGCAAGAATTAAAGGACGGTGTGAATCATCCAGTTCCACAATCGGAACTTTGGACAGGCCCAGAATGGACGCGGCCCTGCGCCCCAAGACGCTGGGAATATCAAACCATTCAATGGGCTCTGACGACATGATGAACTCGACTGCAAAATTGTGAAAAATCGGAAATATGCCTACATGATCCACCAACAAGAAAGCAAGCCGCAACCCAATACCCTGCAAGTTGGAGTACCACTTCAAATTCGCGAATTGGGTTTAGTGGACTATTTGCCCACCTGGGAAGCCATGCGAAATTTTACAGATGCCCGCTCCGAACAGCTCAACGGGCCAGTGAGCGACGAGATCTGGATTTGTGAACACCCCCCCGTGTTCACTTTGGGCCTTGCTGGTGACCCGGCACATATGTTGCATCGCAGCAACATACCGTTGGTGAAAACCGACCGTGGGGGTCAAATCACCTACCATGGCCCGGGCCAGATTGTGGTTTATCCACTTCTGGACCTTCGCCGCTTTGGTTTGAAGGTGCGAGAGTACGTTCAGTTGCTTGAGCAAAGCATTATCGACGCTTTGGTGCAGGTGGGTGTGGCGGATGCCCAACGCAAACCGAACGCCCCAGGCGTGTACACATTCCACAATGGCGCACTGGCAAAAATCGCAGCCTTGGGCATCAAGATCCGCAAAGGCTGTGCTTATCACGGTTTGTCGCTGAATGTGGCCATGGATTTAAACCCATTCCTGCAAATAAACCCCTGCGGTTATGCTGGTTTGGAAACAGTGGACTTGGCCACGATTGGTGTTAAAATTTCACAAGCTGAGATGCAAATGCATCTGATGAAATACCTGATTCAACACCTTGAAGCCGCGCGATCCGCGGTGGCAAAGTAAACACATGGCCCCAATCACCCAAAGGCCAGGGAGCAAAAAACGTGTCCGAGATCAATGAAAAGTCCGCTGTGGCCAAAGAACTGAGCGCAGTCAGCGATCCGACCGTCAAGCAAAAAGCGGCCGCGAAAACCGCCCGAATTCCCATCAAGATTGTGCCTGTTGAGCAGTTGAAAAAGCCCAGCTGGATCCGCGTGAAGGCCGGCTCGCCTTCCACCCGTTTCTACGAAATCAAGGAAATTCTGCGCGAGCACAAGCTGCACACCGTGTGCGAAGAAGCCTCCTGCCCTAACATTGGTGAATGCTTTGGCAAAGGCACTGCCACCTTCATGATCATGGGCGACAAGTGCACCCGCCGTTGCCCCTTCTGCGATGTGGGCCATGGCCGCCCCGATCCACTTGATGAAAACGAACCTCTGAATTTGGCAAAAACCATTGCCGCCTTGCGTTTGAACTACGTGGTCATTACCAGCGTAGATCGCGATGACCTGCGCGATGGTGGCGCCGGTCACTTTGTGGCCTGTATTGAAAAAACCCGTGAATTGTCGCCCAACACCAAAATCGAGATTCTGGTGCCCGACTTCCGAGGCCGCCTGGACCGTGCGCTGGGAATTTTGAATGCTGCCCCGCCCGATGTCATGAACCACAACCTGGAAACCACCGAGCGCCTGTACAAGGAAGCCCGTCCGGGGTCAGACTACAAACACTCGCTGAAGCTGCTGCAAGAATTCAAAAAAGCGCACCCCAACACGCCCACCAAAAGCGGAATCATGGTGGGCTTGGGCGAAACCGACGAGGAAATTTTGCAAGTGATGCGCGACATGCGCGAGCACCAAGTGGACATGATTACGATTGGCCAATACCTGGCACCTTCGGGCCACCACTTGCCAGTGCGCCGCTATGTGCACCCCGATGTATTCAAAATGTTTGAAGAGAAAGCCTATGAAATGGGCTTTACGCACGCAGCTGTTGGGGCAATGGTCCGCAGTTCATACCATGCGGATGAGCAGGCACACGGTTTGGTGTAACTAATTGCGAAACTGCCCGGCGCTAATAAACTCGCCAAAGCGTTCACACCACACAACAGCAGCGCTGTATTGTTGCAAATCAGTGTTGGGTGGAAGGTCGAGAATGAATCCGCCAAAGGTTTTTACCGACCCCACTTGCAGGGACTGGCTTTTGATCTCCAAAAAGCCCGCCTCGTCTTCCACAAATTTTGGCACCAGGTACAAGTAATAATCGGGCCCTGGTGAAAGCTCGCCGTCGAACACAGCCTGGCTTGCAGACAAGGTCAAACGGCCTTCTCCCCAATGCAAAAAGTCGCTGCCTTTCAGGTCGCGTTTGAATTCTGTCGAGAACAGCGCCCCGCTTTGCGATGCAGTAATCGCTTCAGCAGCAGGGCCTTCAGGTTCTACAAGAATGGGCAGCATATAAATGCCCAAGGCAACACCAACAATCAGCGCGCCGGCATGGGTAATCAACAGGAGAATTTTCTTCATGGTGTTTCAAGCCCTCAGGGAGTGAACTTGTCAATTCGCTCCCTGGGCTCAAAACGTTTCACATGCAGATGAATAATTTACAGTTCACGCTTGTCGGCACACTCGCCCAAGCTTGCGTCAAGCCGGCAGCGAATGCGTTTCAAAATTTTCATCATCTCGGGATCGTAGAAGCCGTCTGCGGTCATTTGAATTCGGGATTCACGCATCAGCACATCGTACTTTTCGCGATCACCGGCAGGAATATCCAGCCATGCAGCAGCGGGCACTGCCTTTTCCGAGGTATCGACCAAAGCAATGGCGCGTTCAAATTGCTGTTGAATCCAAACCCGCGACTTTTGCCCAAAGCCCTCGGGAAATTTGTCTTTGCGGATCAAAATATTTGCGGTTAGCTGCACCAAGGGAAAGCGGTAAATACCCCCCTTGCTGCCAATGCCTTTGTACAACTCAAGCGGCTGGTACGCAATGGCCGGTGCAGCAATAATGTCCACCTGCCCGTTGTTGAATTTGGTGCCAAAATTGATCACCTCGCTGGCCACCGGCTGCGCGCCCAACTGTTGCACCATCTTGGCTTGCGATTTGTCATAGTCCAGCACCGCAATTTTTTTGCCTGCCGCTTTTTCAACTGAATTAATGGCCCGGTCGTTCACCATCACATAGGCGGCACCAATGGGCAAAATACCCGCCACCTCAAACAGGCCCGAGGTCATTTTGTCATTCAGCTTTGGGCTGCTCATCAGGTCGATGACTGTGCGCAAGTGCTTGTAGGTGGGCACAGCGCCAATGGAGTCGATGCTGCCCACAAACTTGTTGAACTGCCTGCCACGCAAAGTAGAAATGGCCGCCGCATCGCATTTGCCAGTTTTAAAATCTTCGGCGGCAAGGCGTTCGTCGACATATGCTTCCAGTTCAATATTCGCACCCCAGCCCTTGGCTGCCACTGCATAATCGCGCGCTTGCGCAAAGGCGGGACCACTGCGCCCTGCAATGTCGAAAATACACATCTTGATGTTGGAGGCTTGGGCTTGGGCTTGGGCTTGTGCCGGTAAAGCGAGGCTGGTGCCCAGCAATACGAGTGCTGCAGCTTTGATGGTGTTCATGTCGTCTCCGGTAATTTTGGGCTTTTTTTGTAATGTTTCAGCCCTTGAGGAAATTTCATTCTACAGAAGAATTAATCCACTTCATCCACTGAGAACCAGGCCGCTGCCAGTCTGTCATTGCAACTGGTGTTGGCGCAGGGGCTGATTCCCTCAAGGGCTTGAATCGGTGCGCCGCTGTGCGCTGGGCCTGCAGGAATCAAGCCGAATCCGTAGTGGTCCTGAAAGTTCAGGTGCCCGTAGTTTCTTGGTTGTTCTGTCACCACCACCAGGAACTGGTTTTCTCCGGCAGGGCCTGCGGCTTGAATGGGTTCATTGGCTGGAGGCAATCGCATAGGCTTGTTGGCTTCAATGGCCAAGGCTGGAACGCGAACATTTGGCAACAACTGAATCAGCGAGTTGTCACTGGCACGAACATACACCGCCACAAAACCCGAAACAGGGGACTCAAGCTGAAAGCGCAATAGATCTTGACCAATTTTCAGTGTTGTTTGCTCCATTTGAATCGTGAGTGAAGTGTCAGCCTTGTCAATCACGGCTTGAAACGATGGGTCCAAATTGTTGGTCAGCGCCGGGCCGATTTGTATGGTGTTTGATGAAGGTACCGTTGCTTGAACTACAACAGTCTTTGTGGTGTCAGCGTTTTCCTCCATGGGCGGAACATTCGAGACAAAAATGAAAGCCATTACCACTGCGGTAACAGCAATCACAGACGCAATCACGCTGCCCCACAGATTCATTGGCTTCGTCGGGTAAAACCGTTTCGGTCGTGCTTCTGCTTGGGTGCGGGTTGTATTTGTGTCAACAGCTTCTGTGTGGGTTGCCGAATCAAACAGGCTCAGAATGTCTTGTGTTTCAGTTTGCAAATTTTGCCGAAACAGCGACATGCTGGCGGTTCGGTCTTGTGGCTGCACCGCCAGTGCACGGTCAATGGCCCATTTCAAATGAGGACTGTAGGGCAATTCCGGCCGCTCATGCAAGGGCAGGTAACTGTCATTCACCAGTCGCCCGACTGAAGAAGGCGGTGTTTTTCCGGTCATCAAAAAGTGAGCAACTGCTGCCAGTGCGTACACATCTGTCCAGGCACCTTGGGTCATGGAAGGCACTTCGGCATACTGCTCAATCGGTGCGTAACTCGCTTTGAGAATCACGGTGAATGGTTGCGACACACTGCCAATGGCTCGGCGCGCCGCACCGAAGTCCAGCAAGATGGGCAGGTCATTATTGTCTTGAATAATGATGTTCTCTGGCGAAATATCCCGGTGATAGCACTGCTGCGAATGCATTACCTCCAGTGCCTCGGTCAATACGAGCAGCCAATTCACCAGTTGTTCCTGTGCCAGAGGGGCCGCGTGGTTTTCGGCATACTGTTTCAGATTCATGCCTTGGTACAGTGGCATTACCATGTAAGCCGTTCCGGCCATTTCCCAAAACCGGTACACCTTCACCAGCGCAGCATGGTCAAATTGTGCAAGCAGGCGCGCTTCATTGATGAAACTTCGCATGCCAGCATCGAAGGTGCTTTTGTGGCGTGCCTCACGTACTTTCACGGCGCCACCCGGAATGCGTTGGGCCAATAAAGCCGGCAAATACTCTTTCAAGGCCACTTGTCGTTCAAGCATTGGATCAAGTGCTTTGTACACAATCCCGAATCCACCCACGCCAATCACATCCTGAATCTCAAATCCTTCAATCCGTGTGCCAACAGGCAGCGGTTGCTGGGCTGAATCATTGGGTATCACAGGCGCAGCCTGAATAACGGTGTTCTCGTTCATCATGGTGCGGTGCCAAGTCCGAGCAAGGTATTGAAATCTTGGCTTGCAGGCAAGCCGTCGCATTGAAGCACTGCCTTGATTGCACCGCCATAGTCAATTTCGAACCAATGGCTTTGTGCGTCTCCGACCTGAATGGAATCTTTGCTACCCGACTCATCCATGAATAGCGCAAGAGATTCTGACTTCAATTCAAACTTGTTCAGGCACCAGTCCTCGTTCAAGGCATCCGCACACAAAGTGTGGGCTTGTTGAAACCACAGTGCGATTGATTCAAAAGCAAGTTTCTCTAGGCTGCATGAGGGCAGTTGTTGAAGCAAAACAAATGGAAATGCCCGCCCGGCTTTGTCGACCGAGGGCATCAAGACGCCGATCGCCGCATTGTTGTGAAACTTGGGTGTCACTCGCGAGCCCCACACAAATCCGTGTATGGGCATTTGTAAATACGCGTTTGTCCAAGCGCCTTGGTGCACAGTCTGGCTTTCTTGCAGGGTGCTGCTCAGCCAAAGGTCCAGTGTTTCCAGTAGCCCGGCAGGCATGTTGTGGCTGCAAAAATCGCCTACACAGGGCAGTTTGCCAAACCAGCAAAGTTTTTCGGCATGGGTGTTCATAAATTGCCCGGACAGCGGAATTGTTTTAGCTCGGCGAGCCGCAGCGGGTTGAAGGCAGAATGGGCCATTACTTCAAACTCAAATTGTTTGCCATCCAGATTGAAAGTCGCCCGGAATTTCTCTGGTCGCTCTGTGTTCTGAATTTGAGCTGCATCGAAAAGACGGAACAGTGCCCAAGGTCCGTTGTATGTTTTGTGGTTTCCCTCTGAGGCCCGAACACGCAATGTGGTTGAAGGCGATTGCCCGCCCCATTGAATTCGGTGGGTCGGCTGAAACTGTTTCGAGAACATTTTCAAATCGCCATTTGTTTCAAGGTAAAACACATCACCGGGGTTGCTTGCGTTGATCAAACGCATTTCCACATCGAAGCTTGCAGTCGGTTTGCTGCCTTGAAAAAATACATCGCGAATACGCGCTGCGCGCTGAAACTGCACCAGAGAAGGATTGGCCTGCGGTGCAGAACCGTCACTCAAGGGTTTCAGTGTCCAGTTCGCGCCACCTGTGTCGACCACGCTCGCCAAGCGGCTTGAAAAGAACTGATCCATCAGGCCAGCGGGTCCAAAGAACCGGGCGAAGTCGTCTGTCAATACATCCAGACCTGAGCCGGGGTGAATTGGATAACGGTTTGTCACAGTGCGCCTGCACACCTCTTGCAGTGGGCGCAGGTCTGCCGTCAAATTCGCCCGTTCTGCGGCACGCCCTTGAGCGCTGCCTTGCCCCGCCAATTGACCAACAATCGCACGTACGGGCTCAGGCAGTACGCCAGCACCCACCAGCAGCGAGTCCATCGCAGACGCAGGTGGGGGTGGAGCCTTGCTTTTCTTTGCGCTGGAAACAGCCGCCAATTGTGCATACAAATCGTTCAACAAGGTCGCCACCTGGGCATAGGCTGGCGGGTTGCCCTCAAACAGATTGTTGATGTCGCTGAAGTGGTCGTCCACTTGCTGTTCGAGCGGAACCTCGAAGTCGACAGGTTTGAAGTCTGACCCAGCCAGTAGAGCCACATTGGGTGACAGCGCCTGATTGGCTTTTTGGTTGACAAGTGCTTCGGTTTTTTCGCCAGCCTTGCTCATGGCAGAAGCCAGTCGAGTATGTGTTGAAACACCCTCGAGAAACTTTTTCAGGGGTGATTGCGGCGAGGCCAGTACGCGGGCCAAATCGACTGCCTGGTCAAATTGTGCAGGTTTTAGAATTTGTACATCTTTCAGGTAGGCGTCCCAGGTGCGAATATAGTCCCGAACATAAAGCTGACGGGTCTGTTGAAGCAAGGCTTTGGAAGTCAGCTCACTGGCCCGGTTGCCTGTGGAAGTGTCCCCCATCACCCAGCTTGATTCCTGACGCAGCCGATCCGCTTCAACTGGCAATTTAGCCAGAAAATAGCTGACATAGCCTTGGCGGGTATACAGAGCGTCCACCCCCTGGTTCAGTGATTGCCCACTGGGTCGATTGAAAATTCCAGCGGCACTGACACCGACAGTTTTGATCAAATTGAAATCTGCACCCGGTTGCGGTTTGAAGAACCGCTGCATTCGTTTGTACAAGCGTTCATCCAGCGCCTGGGCACCGATGATTTGGCGCGCGGTATCGATCAGCTCCTGATCTTTGGGTGGAAGGCTATTGGGTGCCCCCAAGTGAATTGCCGCCTCCAGGTGTAAAGCAGCCGAATCCCGCAGTTCGGGCTCATAAGCCACAAAAACATTTTGCTGCCAGTCATACACCACCCAAGTCGACAAGGCTTCTGCATCATAGTGCTCGGGTGTGTGAATCATCACATAGGCTTTCAGAGATTCATATGCCAGTTCCATATCCTGATTCAAGGCATTCCGCAACCGGTCTTCAAGGCGCTTGGCCACCCGGGGTATTAGCGCATTCGCCAGGGCATTCCGATAGGCAATTTGTTCGGCCTGTTGCAGCTTTTCATCCTGATTCAGGCCCAAGGTGTGGTTCACTGCGTCGGGGCTGGTTTGGGCCAACGCGCGCAAATCATTCAGCGCCTTAAACAATTCCTGCAGCGGTGCCTGTGCTTCTGTTGGCAAGTTGGCGGTTTGCGCGGCCAGTGCAGTGCTCCGTTCTAGTGTCTGTGTAATGGCTTCACTGTTGTTGCCGTGGCTTATCCACCACCCCAAAGACAACAATGAAAACCCAATCACTGCCACTGCGATCGTGCTGAAATAAACCAACTGCTCAAGAAGGGCTTTCTTTTTCACATAGGCAGCCAGGTGCTGTTCCGCAAACACCACCTGCGACAACACATCACGAATGAAAAAACTTTTGCCGGGACCTTTGGCCGTTGTACTTTCAGCTGGATTGTTGGCCATCGCAGATGCAATTCGATCGAACACATTGCCGTCTTGTGTGCCGCTGGTTAAATAAACACCGCGCAGTGTCACCTGTTTTTCAAAAGGACTGTCCGACTGAAGGGCCATGCTCAGCAGGCCTTCGATGGCGGGCTTCAATTGGGCCACAGCCAATGGAAACTCAAACAGCTTTGTGCATTTGTAGGCTTGTTCTTCCCGTTCCAGTCGAGCGTTTAACTGAGCGCTCAGTTTCTCTACCATTTGGCCCAGAGCCTGTGGCAAATCCTTGCTTAGCGTGGTGCTCAGTGTGTTGGGGTGCTCGAAGTTCACGCCCCATGCCTTTGCGCGTTCCGTTTCACTCAGGCGACCAAAGGTTTCCTTGAAACCACTCAGCAAATCCAGCTTGGTTATCAGCACGTAAACGGGCGGGCACATACCCAGGGTGCGAATCATCTCCTGCAAACGCAAGGCAATTTTTGCAGCGGTTTCCTTTCGCTTTGCTTCAACGTCCAGCAATTCTTGAATACTCAAGGTCAGAAGCACACCATTGACAGGCTGCTTCGGTCTGTATTTTTTAAGCAGACCCAAAAAAGAGTTCCAGCCCGCAGCATCTGTGTTCTGATCGGAATCTTGCGTGGTGAAACGGCCCGCCGTGTCAATCAACACCGCTTTGTCTGTAAACCACCAGTCGCAGTTTCGCGTGCCGCCCACACCCTTGACGGATTCCTTGCCCAAGGGGTCTTGCAACGGAAAACGAAGCCCGGCGTTTTTCAGTGCCGTGGTTTTCCCGCTGCCGGGTGGGCCCACAATCACATACCATGGCAACTCGTACAAGCCGGGTTTGCTAAGGTACCAAGCCTTGCGGGATTGATGCTGCCTCAGCGTTTCCACGGCCTGGTTGAATATGTCATGCAGCTTGGCGGCTTGCATCTGCGATTGCTCATCCTGACGAGTCAGCCCTGCTTTCAATGCATGTTCAGCTTTGTGAACTTTCCACCATCGCCAGGCCAATGGGCCAAATACCAGTGCGAAAATCAGCACGCTTAGTGTGCTTCGAATCCAGATGCCGGCAAAAGGCTGCGAATCGCCAATAGAAACAATAGGACCCACAAGCCAAATCAAGGCCAGAAAACCAATCAATGCCAATAGGCTGAGTACAAATTTCAAAAGCATGTTGAATACCTGGTGATGTGGAGTTCGAGATTCAGTTCAGCCTTCATTGGTTGTGAATCAGCATGATCTCGACACGACGATTTCTTGCCCGGCCTTGCGCGCTGTCATTGGGTGCGATCGGGTTGGCAGCCCCCGCGCCTTCAGTGGCAATTGCAGTGTTCGGAAGAAATGTGGCGATGCGTTGGCCCACATGTTCCGCGCGTTCTGCGGACAGCTGCCAGTTCGATGGAAAGCGAATGGATCGAATAGGTTGGTTGTCGGTGTAGCCCGTCACCGTAATCTGTCCCGGGTGTATCGCAAGTTCTCTGGCCACTTTCTCTACCAGCGGAATTGCGCTGTCATTCAATTCAGCACTGCCGGAGTTGAACAAACCGTCGCCAGTCAGAATCACGGTTGATTTATTGCCGATTTGTTTGAGGGTGAGCAATCCTGCAACAATTTCTTCTCGCAGTTGAATGGGCAATTCAAGCCCCTGTGTTACTGGAACGGGCATACTCTGAGCCTGCGCGAATTGGGGTGAGGGAAATTGAATGGATACAATTTCCGCAAACGCATGATCCGACTTGGTATTCAAGTTGAAATACAATCCGAGGAAAAACAAGGCACCCAAAGTGCTCAGGGCACTGATTGGTAACCACAAGGGAATTTGGCGCATTCGCCTGTTGTTGCCTGGTGCCTTCGATTGCCAGAAGTTGGGGTGAAGACTGGTTGGCGTGTCGGTTGAATTGGGTTGAACCAATTGAAACAGGCGCGTTTTCAATTGACTCAAAGCAAGGTCGCCACCCTGTTCCACCTTGTATTTGCCTTTGAATCCAAAGCTGAGAATCACAGCCATCACTTCCAGCAAATCCCGGTTGTCAGATGGGTTTTGCATCAACTTCTGAATCAGCGCGAAAATCTTTTCCCCGCCCCAGGTTTCACTGAAAAACTGCAACAGCAAACTGTGATTGGCCCATTGACCCGAGCCACCCCATGGGGTACTGGCAGCACGTTCATCCATGAAGGTACACAGCGCATAACGAATGGACAAACGCTCAGCCTGTACACGCCCAATTTGTTCCAGTTTCTGATCAAGTTCAGTCAAGCCTTTTGACAGGGTGGCCGACAAAGCCTTGTGCGACGGAATATCACTGAGCGCTCCGATGGTGCAGATCAAGCGCAGCAATGGGCTGGCATGGGCCAGCAGTTTGTTCTGGCCTGCTGTCGGGTTTGCCTGAAGTTGATGCAGCATCTGATCAAAACTGGCTTGGGCTTGCGCGTCGGGCATCCCCGTGCCCGAACCTGAGGTGATCGATGGACCCAAAATATTGTCGAGCGACTGAATGGCTGGCGATGCAGGTTTACCCAAACGTGGCTTGATGATGGTGCGTTCACCACCCAGTGCAAAAAATGGATCATTGGGATTCACAGCAAACGCTCCTGTTCACGGCGAACAGCCCACAACTCCAGGCGTAGCTCAGGCAAGTCGCCGGCGTAATGAATCGCAATGTGTCCTGTTTGATCCAGGATTTTCCACAAAGGATCTGTGCGCGTTTCCAGCTGAAAATACAAATGGTCTGCGTAATAGGGCAAAGCGGCGTGCGCCTGCTGAATATGCTTTAGTCGAACACCCGGAAGGTTCAGATTGACGAGGTCGCGCAATTTCTCAACCGGACCAATTTTGACAGTGCTTGGAAATTGTCTTTGTACCAACTCCTCGGGTGCCGCAGCATGCACAGTCAGGTAAAAGTGAGCGTTGACCAGCAGGGTTCTGTCGGTAATTTGACCCAGATGAACACCTGCCTGTTTTTGTATCAAAGGAATTTGTACGGCGTGCTGGTCGTGAAGGCCCGCAAGTGCATTGCGAAGGGCTGTAAAAACTGCGTCAAAAGCCAAACGCAAATTGTCATGGTCGTAGTTGGGCAAGAAGTCGGCTGCGGTGTCGTCACCATACAATGTGACAGCACCCAAACAAGCCAGAAGTCGCAGGTAAGCCGCTTCAGGATGTACCTGTTTGCTGCGAAGCAGGTGTGCAACAATCAATCGGTGTTGTACACAAGCTTGCAATAACAAGAAGTCCCCTATTTCCGAACTGTTGTGGCTTCCCTTGCGCACGCGTCGTTGCCGAAGCTGGTTGATTTTACTTTCCAGTAACGCCAGTACAGCTTCCAGTATCCGGCGAATGTTGGCGTTTTGAAGGCTACACAAGCAAGGTTCAATGAAAGCATCAATAAGCTGAATTTCTGAATTTCTTGATTCACGAAACTCGCAGATCGCCAGTTGAACATGCCCTTCCTGATGAAGGTGTTCTGCACTTAAAAAAAGATTCAAGCGCGCCAGGTCAACCGCAGAGGGTTCAAGCTCAGGGTCGTAAACACTGGAAATTTCAGTGGTTTCGGCCAGGTACTTTAGCGGCGAACGGTTGTTTGTCGGTGTCTCTTCCTGTGTCCAGCCCAAATGCCTCCCCGCCCAGTGGGGTTTGGCCAGCGAAAGGTAGACCTTTGCGCTTTTCACATGATTGGCGAAATCAAGACAGGGAGGCGCCGGGTCCTTGTCAGGAATCGAGAAGTGTGTCCCGTCCGGAAAATACCCTGATGCCGTGAGAATTCCCACCTTGCCGGCCAGCAATAGATCAGGGTCCAGCTGTAGCTGATGAAAGCCGTGGCAATGCCCGTGAAAGTGCGCTGTTCGAATATGAATTTCATGGTCGAAATAGCGTTCTTGCTGCTGAAAATGTTGGGGTTGGAGAAAGAGGCCTTCACTCCAGATTACACGGCTATTTTTAGTCATTTAGGGGGATGAGTTTCACTCTCTGTTGGCTGTGATGTATCACTCGTTGAGCGAATTTTTTCAAAAGGAATAGACTCGTGGCCTAAGTCGCGAAAAATCCTATCACGAGATTTTTTAAGGTGATTTTTTTACCGATGCCCTACCTATTCCGGAGTAGCTATGTTTGAAAAACATATTCTGAAGTTCGCTTTGTTGGCGCCCGTACTCATCGGCTTGCATGCACCGTCTCATGCAGAATCGTTGGTGGTTGATTTGGCCGACACAGTTCCAGCTGTTGAGCAGGTTAAAGAGGGTTTGTTTCCCGAAGAGGCATGTGAAGAGCTTCGTAAAAACGGTTTTAAATGCATGGGGTTCAAGCCCGCAGTGCGTTTTTCAATTCCGAATGCGCATTTCCAGTTGGGGTCTGCCGAGCTTCCCGCTGAATTGAAAAAGCAGTTGGATGTTTTCGCACAGGTGCTGAGTAATCGCCCATCCGATTCACCGCCAATTGTGGTTACGGGTCATGCCGATGCCAGTGGTGACGCTTCCTTGAATCAGGTGCTTTCTTCAGAGCGTGCCAAAGCCGTTAAAACTTACCTGACTCAGAAGGGTGTATCGCCAAGCTTGTTGCGTGTGGAGGGCAAGGGTGCTGACAAGCTGGCTGATGTGAATAATCCTTTTGCACCCGCCAATCGCCGAGTTGAAATCAGCCGCCAATGAACAGATTGATCAGCCTGAGCGGTTCAGCTCCTCTGGACGAGGTTCATTTCAGATCTGCGCGCTTGCAGGAATCACTTTCCGAAAACAGTACAGGCTCTGTGTTTCTGGAATCCGATTCCGCGCTGTTGAATGCAGACGATTTTCTGGGAAAGAATTGTTGTCTGGCCTATGAAACCCGTGAGAAAACCAAGCGTTATTTTGACGGTGTCATTGTGGAAATGGAGCAGGTTTCCATGTCCAGCGCAGGGCGCTGCGCCTATCGCCTGGAATTGAAATCATGGACGTGGTTGCTGGGCAAGAACCAGGAGTTTCGCGTTTACCAGAACAAGACCGTACCTGGCATCGTTTCCGAAGTAATTGGTCGCCACGGGCATTCCTCAGTGCGGTTTTCCGATCGCACCATGGGCGCCAAGCGTGTTTGGGAATATGTGGTTCAGTACGGTGAAAGTGACCTGAATTTTATTCGCCGTATTCTTGAACAGGAAGGCGTTTATTTTTACTTTGAACATGGTGAGGGCCAGCATACGCTGGTACTCGCAGACTCCAGCAGTACACATCAAGTTTTTCCTGGTTATTCCAGCCTGGCTTATGACCCAGCTTCGCAGAGTGGCAGGCTAACCCCGGAAGAAATGATCACCAGCATGTCATTGAAGAAGTCCATTGAACCGCCGAGGCATGCACACACGGATTACAACTTCAAAACACCATCGAACTCCTTGCTGGTGAACTCACAGGGCAAGGCAGAAAGTTACAACTCGGCCTACGAGGTGTTCGAGTATCCTGGTGAGTTTGAAAATGAAGGTGAGGGTACTCACTACAGCAAACTGCGTCACGAAGAATCTCAGGCGCGCCAGGAAACGTTCAATGCAAGCACTTCGGCAAGGGGAGTTGCAACAGGCCATTTGTTGAAAACGGTTTGCAAGGACAACCCTGCGTTGTCCAAAACTTTGCTCGTGATTGGTACCCTGATCACCGTTCACGAGTCAGAACCAGAGGCCAGTGGCGGTGCACAATCTGATTTTGATTGTCAGTTTGAAGCCATTGATTCCAGCCAGGCTTTCAGACCCGAACGGAAATCCAGAAAACCTCAAGTCAAAGGACCCTTGCCCGCCGTGGTTGTTGGCCCGGAGGGGCGAGAAATACACACCGATGAATTCGGTCGAATCAAGATTCAGTTTTACTGGGATCGCTACGGCAAATACAATCAGGACAGTTCTTGCTGGGTGCGTGTAGCCTCTCCTGTTGCTGGCAAGGGCTGGGGTTTTGTGGCCATTCCGCGCATTGGCCAGGAAGTGGTGGTGTCATTCGAAGATGGCGACCCCGACCGGCCCTTGGTTACCGGGGTTGCCTACAATGCTGAGCAAACAGTTCCCTATCCATTGCCTGAACACAAAACAGTGTCTGGCTGGCGTTCACAATCCAGCGAGAAAGGCTCACCCTCCAATTTCAATGAACTTCGTTTCGAAGACAAAATTGGCAGCGAGTATGTGTGGTTTCAGGCCGAGAAAGATTATTTAAGCCTGATCAAGAACAACAGCAATACAGAAATTCGCGGGCATTCCCACAGCTTGATTCACGGCAACCTGATTGAAGAAATCAAGGCCGATGTGTCGCGCACAGTGCTTGGTCAACTCAGTCAGCAGATCGACAAAGCCTTGCATTTGACGGTGAACGATGATGTGTTGGCCAAAGTTCAAGGTTTACTCGGTTTGACCAACAACGGGCAAATTGCAATGAGTACCACTGGCCAGTGCTCATTGAAATCCCAGGGCAGTACTGACCTGGATGCAGCAGGCAATTTGAACCTGAGTACCTCGGCCCAAGGCAACTTGAAAGCGGGCTCAAGCCTGAAGCTGACCGCGGGCTCTAGCTTGTCGCTGAACGTGGGTGGCTCTTCGATTGTTATTTCCGCATCAGGCATCAAATTCAGTGGCCCAGCAGTTTCAGTCAACGGAAGTGCCATGGGTGGTGACGCCTCAGCAGCTTCCCCAAGTCCGCCCGAAGCCGCACTGGCGCCCGATGTGGTAGAGCCACCCATCGATCCAATTCCCTGAGGAATTTTGCCCAGATGTTGACCGTTTACGGTGTGGCCCCTTCTGAAATTGTGTCTGGCGGATCGACGCTAGTGCAGTTTCCTCCCTTATCGGGGCGGGCTGTGGGTGGAGTTATTCCAGTGGATTGCCAAGTCAGTGTGCTGAAACTTGCAGACTCTGCCTTGGGCTCCACTGCGTTCTGGCCCTGGAAGCCCATAGAGCGAGGCTACGTAATTTCGAGCAGAAATGTGCAGTCCAGTTTGCTTAAGAATCATCTGCGACAGGTTCGTCATCTTCAAGATTCCTCGGGCTGTAATCGAATTTGGCCCTGGTTTGATCCGCGTTACCTGAAGCTCGCCTTGAACACCCTCGCAGGACAAGAGTTGATCAAACTATTTGGTCCAGTGGAGTCGTTTGGTTTCGCCGATGAATCTGGTGTGGAGGTGTTTCAACTGAGGTCCGGCCTGGTTCAGGTTACACAGGTGCGCCGTTGATCACGATTGATCTTCAAGCCCGTTTCCATGTGCAGGCACGCGCTGACCACTTGCGGCGCATGCATGTGCTATTGAGCTCGCTCGATCTGGACCAAAGCTACTGCCTAAAACCAGATTTCACCGAGTCAATCTCAGCTGCAATTGATTTGCTGGAAGCTCATGATGTAACCCAGGCGTATTCACAAGCCTGTGTCTTGCTCAGCTTGTTTGCAGGTCAGGTGAGCATTCAGAGTATATCGAGTGAAGCGGACCCTCAAACCAATGTTTTGCGTAGCATGCAACAGGCTTTGAGCGCCGGAGTGTCCCCAAGCGCCTTTCATTGTCTGTATGAATCATTGGCCGGTCTCGGGCGATTTGATCAGCCGTGGCCAAGCGGGCAATTGCAGATCAATTTGATCGACCTGCTGGCCGCCGTTCAAATGGGCAGTCAGCCAACAAAAATTCCGTGTAATCAAACAGGTTCTTTGGCCACTGGCGTGAGCACCATCGCGGGTGAGCTGGTGAACTGGTTCAGAACAGACTCTGGTTTTGTACATCAGGTCTTCGGACAATTCACTCCCGTTTATCTGATTGCACAGGTCTGTAAAAATTCATTGCCAGCAAATGATTTGGTCATTCATGTAGACCCCGTATTTGAGCGCTGTGAAATTGGTCGGCAAAACACGTCTGGATTCTTTTCACTTCAGCGTATGGAGCTGATTGACACGCGGCTTGTACAGCTGGATTTCAAACAGCTCAGTTTGTCCTGCTCACCCGAAGAAAAACAGGGCTTGCAATCAAGATGGTCTGATTCAGGTGTACTGATTGAGCCGGTGGTGCAACAGTCCAATTCCTGGCTCAGCACGGATTTGAACTTTCGTGCCCAATGGACGATTCATGAAGGCTTGATTGAATTTGTTACCACAGCGGACATGCAGCTTCGTGCAGCCGCAGATGATTTCAAATGGCAGGCTCAACTGATTCACAACCATGTGCCGGTGAATTTGTGCATACAAGCCGAACGCGATATCCACGTTCACTGGCAACACAGCGAGAAGCAATTGCCTGGATTGTTACCGCTGGGCGAGCCCTTGTGGCTGGCGCAATACAGGGTGCCTTTGCATGTTCAGGTGTGCAGCGTTGTTGGTGTGGGTAAACCGCTCATTCGCGCTGCCAGCCCTTTGGCGGGTGAACTTGTTTTCAGTGTGTCAGCGGTCGTTAATCCTGAAGATCGGGCACTGGAGGTGGTACTGACTGTTGATCATTCCGAATTGGTCTGCGACTGGCAAAGTGTCGATCCAGTCAAGGGCTGTGCCTTGGGCTGCTGGCACTTGGCAGCGCCTGCGCGAATCATGCAAAGGGGCCTTCAGCATGGATAAAACCCTGTTGTTGCGCGCCAGTGTACAGGGTCAGAATGCTTTGTTGACTCTGAACGGCATGGTGCTTGGCAAGTTACAAAACGGACGAGAATTGGTGTTGCCCATCCATGAGTATGTTCAGTCGGGCGAAAACAGAATTCAGGTGATTCTGTTACCGGGTGCTTCAATGCAAGGCACATCATTGAATCCTGATCATGCCCTGCTCACGCAAAACTGCAGCACAACTGTGTGGGTTGAACTTCAAAAAGACCGTGGGCCTGATGTGCTGGTGCAGCCACGGGTGTTATTTGAATTGAAAACTGCTTTTCAACGTGGGCAGCGTTTGAGAAAAAACCGTTTGCTGGATTCGACAGTTGACTTGCCGGTTTCGTTTCCCCGTTGGCGCTATCTCGATGTATTGCCTTCCACACACGGTGCAAATGATTCGGCACTGATTGAAGATTTTCTGCTGAATATGTTTGCCCAATTCAAGTCAGGCAAGGCATCTGCCTTGCTGCCTTTTTTTACCGTTCGCAATCGCGAGTTGGCTGCGGCTTATGGCCTCGACCCACAAAATGTAGTCAGCGATTTTGCAGCACATCTGACACATCTTTGCACACAATCCGAGTTGCTTGAATCCGCGCTGGATCCCCAATGTTGGCAGTTTAAATGCGTTCGCCAATCTCCGGTTCACGTATTACTGGATATCAATCACGCGCCGCTGCTGCAATGGAAATGCAAGCTGAGCGGAGCCACCCTTCAACTGCCCATGCATGTGGGTGTGTTGGGTGGTGAAGTTTTTGTATTGCGTTAAGGGTGGGTTGAATGTATTCCAACTTTGAATTCCAGATTACCCGCGATGGTCAGGCGGACAAGGCCACCGAACAGTGGCCTGTGCCCTTGCAGGGTGGATCGATTGGCCGCTCGCCCGATTGCACTTGGGTGTTGAAGGATCCCCAACGGGTGGTGTCGCGTTTGCACGCACAGGTACTTGTTGAGAATTCCCAATGCCACTGGACAGACCTTGGCACCAACAGCACCTTGGTTAACGGCAAACCCATGCCCCAGAATCAATCCGTGCCCTTGAGTCCCGGCGATGTGCTGCGCATTGGTGATTACTCAATCATTCTTGCGAAGGTTGCCGCGAATTGGAACGGATTCGAGGACCTGATGCCGAGGCCTGAAATTGATCCCTTGGAATCCTGGTTGCCACAACCAGCTTCTAACATCGATATCGACGATCTGTTGGCAGCTTTCGATATGCCCTTGCTGCCTGTCGAAAGCGACATCGAAGAGAACATTTCGCCGTTGGCCCAGCGTATGTATGTGGGTTCCCAACAAGCTGATTCAGCAGTTCGAGGTGTGGTGGCTGAACAGCCGACAACACCCCCCACAATTCAGGATGTAGAGAAGTTGCACCACTTGTTGGGTATCTGCGTTCAAGGTTGCATGCAATTGCTTTCAGCGCGCCGAATTTTCCAGGAAGAAACTGGCAGCAAGCTGACCAGTATTTCCGCGAAGGGCAATAATCCACTGAAGTTTTCTGCGTCACCGGCGCAAGCCATGGGCAAACTGCTTGGCGATAATTCACTGGCTTATCTGGATGCAGAGCAGGCCTTTGAGCAGGCGTTTCAGGATATTCAGGCGCACATGCAACTGAGTGTTGCGCGAATTCAAGCATTGATTGAGCAGGTTCAGGGTGGTCTGGATCCAGCTGTGATCGAACAAGAGATCAATCGGCAAGGTGGATTGAGTTTGAGTCTCGAACTCGCCAGAAAAGCACGCATGTGGGACCTTTATTGCGATCGCTACCGGCATCTGGCGGGCACATGGAGTTGACCATTCAACTGGGTGGCGCTCCCGAAGGGCGATTGTTGCAAGTGCAGGTTACACAGCGTACTGACATCGGTAACCGCCCGGAGAATCAGGATGCTGTTGGACATAAATTATTTGGAGACTGGCTGGTGTGCGTGCTGGCGGACGGCGCTGGCGGTCATCGCGGCGGGCAGCTTGCTGCTGCCTTGGCTGTTGAAATGTCTTTGAGTGCATTTGAACAATCACCCACGCTGGAAAGATCACGGTTGCTGGACCTGATGCAACAGGTGAATCAAAATATTTTGCATCAACAGATCACACACCCTGATTGCTCAGACATGCACACCACCGTTTGTCTGTTGGTGATCAATCAACGATCTGCACAGGCAGTTTGGCTGCATGTCGGCGATTCGCGTGTATATCACTTTCAGCAAGCTGTGCTGCGCTCAAAAACCAGGGACCACAGTGTGTTGCAGTGGATGATTGACCATCAACAATCCGATTCTCAAGCCAGTCGAAACGCACTGTATACCGCATTGGGCGAGCAAAATGAACATCTTCACATGGATGTGACAGAGCCTTGCAGCTTGTTGGCTGGGGACTGGTTCTTGATGTGCAGCGATGGTTTGTGGGAACAGCTCAATGACGACGAGCTCGCATTGCTGGGCACCAGCCTGTGGTGCGCAGAGGATTGCAATGCCCATATTCATCAACTGGCATTTAATCGCGCCTTGGGGCGGGCAGACAACCTCAGTAGCATTTTGGTCTTTGTGGGTGAGGGGGGTGCTCAATTCGGTTGACACCATACCAATGACCTAATTTCTTGATTTCCGGTTTTGATGTTTCACTCCGGTTCGCTCTCATTCCAAGTACCTATTCCATGTTGACCAACCGATACACAATTGCCCTGTTGCTGCTCACACTTGCCTGGCCAGTACAGGCCCAGGTGTCTACGCCCGCCCCCTTTATTAATCCCGAGTCTGCTGCGCCTGCTGCGGAAAAAGAAGCAGAGCCTGTCATCGACAATCAGGCTGAAAGAAAGGTGGCCCCTGAGTTGGGCAAGCCGTTGAACGATGTGTCTCTGAATGTCAGCGCTTATCGAATTGAAGGTATCGAAGCCAAGCATCTGAACAATATTCAGGAATTGCTGGTGCCGTATGTGGGCGAAAAGCGTTCGTTTGAAGACCTCAGCAGTGCAGCACAGGTGGTGACCGCATTCTTGCAGCGTGAATTGGGCTATTACCTGGCGTATGCCTATTTGCCCGCGCAAGACATTAAAAACGGTGTGGTGACCATTGCCGTGTTGCCCGGTGTGCTGGAGTCAGTCGAAGTGGTTTGGCCTGCAGAGGAACTGCGCGTGAATCGGGATATTGTTGAATCGCACTTGAAGCGTTTAAAGCCCGGTACGGTCATTCGTGTGGAAGAGGTAGAGCGGGTGGTGTTCCTGCTCAATGACCTACGTGGCATTCGAATGTCATTTGCCATCAAGCCTGGCACACAAGCAGGCAAAGCGATTCTGGTTGCAACACCCAGCAACGACAAGGCACTGACCGGCAGTGTGGGCTTGGATGCAAACGGCTCGCGGTACGCAGGCACGTACCGTGGCATTGGCACCTTTTCCTGGGAAAGTCCGTTTGGCTTGGGTGACTCGTTTTCGGTCAGTCATCTTCAATCTGAAACAGGTGGTTTGGACTTCACGCTGCTGGGCTACACGCTACCGGTTGGTGCGGATGGATTGAAGTTGGGTGTGAACGTGTCTGCCGTGAATTATTCACTTGAGGAAAACGATTTTCCCTTGGGCTTGAATGGCGATGCAGAATCGCTGGGTGTATTCGCGCTGTATCCCCTGGTGCGTTCACGCAACCTGAATGTGTTTGCACTGACTGGGTATGACAAAAAGGAGTTCACTGACAGGCAAAGCCTGTCTGGTTTGGAAACCGTGAAGGAAGTGGATTCATTTCGCCTCGGTCTCAGTGGCGACTCCCGCGATAGCCTGGTGGGCGGCGGTCTTAACTTCTTCAGCTTCAACGTAGAGGAGAGCAAAACGAATTATCCAGGGGGTGTGCCGTTTGGTCTGGACGATGAACTAAACACCATGCGTGTGAACTATTCGTTCGGTAGGTTGCAATCTGTTGTGCCCGGCAAGTTGATGCTGTGGAGTTTCTTGCGTGGTCAATATGCGCTCGACAATCTTGACAGCAGTGAACAGTGTTCACTGGGTGGTGCTACGGCTGTGCGCGCATTTGCACAAGGTGAAACTTCTGGCGACAGCTGCGATTTGTTCACGCTGGAGGCGCGCTATTTGCCCTCTGCCAACTGGTTTGGCAGTGCGGCGCGTGAATTGTCTTTCAATGTGTTTTTTGATCAAGGCCGTGTTCGTTTTCGCGAAGACACCAGCAATCAGCCCGCAGGATTCAACAACCATGCCGAACTGGCTGGTTATGGCCTGGGTTTGGCTTGGGACAGGCAAGACATTTTCACATTCAACTTGAGTTTGGCCTGGGAGCTGGCGGGGGTTCGGCAGTCTGATCCGAAACGCCAAAGCCCAAGAATTTTTGCATCTTACATCTACTATTTCTAAGAGAATTTTTTATGACTTCCGCAACTTGCAAGCCGAATTCGTCTTTCCCACTCAAGCCGCTGGCAGCTGCCGTGTTGCTGGTGTTCAGTGCCAATGTGCAGACTGCGCCCATTCTTGATGGTGTCTTGGGCAATAACCTTGATCTGGACGTGTCATTGCCCGGCACCACTGTGATCACTCAGACAGTCAATCAACGTGATGTGATCAGGTGGCAGGAGTTTTCCATCGGCAGCGGCGAAACCGTTCGATTTGTTCAGCCTAATGCTGATTCTGTCATTTTGAATCGGGTTGTCGGGAGTAATTCATCTGAAATTTTCGGCAGCTTGGTGGCCAATGGTCGAATTTTCCTGATCAACCCAAGTGGCATCGTGTTTGGTGCGGGTTCTCAGGTGAATGTGGGTAGTCTTGTAGCGTCTACATTGAATCTCAAGGGCAATGGTAACGGCAATGGCCAAATGCCCGGTCAAACAATTGAGTTTGAAGCGGATGCAAATGCCGGAAGTATTCTCAATGCGGGCAGCATCACTGGCAAAGACATTGTATTCCTGGCGCCTTCCATTACAAACTCCGGAAATCTGACAGCAGGATTGCAACCACAACACCAGGCTGGGTCTGGTGTGTCGGTGAATCTCATTGCAGCCAAGGAGGTCACCGTAAATACCTCGGGCAGTGACTTGGTTGTTCAGGCAGTTGAAGGTCACCACAACGCCTTGATTCAACAGCTTGGCCAGGTGCTGGCCGAGGGCGGACGGATTATTTTGTTGGCCAGTGCATCGAACAACGGCAATCCCAGTGTAATCAACACGGCTGGTGTAAACCGGGCTTCACGAATTTCAATTGAAGGTGATTTGATCCAATTAATAGGTAGCCTCAACGTGGGTAACCCACAGGGTACCGTAGACGTGATTGCGGGTGAAGTTGGCCAGATGCGCAACGGCCAAAGTGCTGCTTTGCTATCTGACGGTGGCTTGAACATCAACTCAAGAGGTGGTTTGAGTTTAAACAACGCTGGCAATGACTTCACTGGCTCGGTCGATTTGACAGCGACAGGGTCAGTTGCTGTTCATGATTCCAACAATCTGCAAGTTTCGGTCGATTCAGGCGGTGAAGCCACACTCAGCGCTCAGAACCTTGCTATCAACAGCCTTGCTTCTGATGGCCTCACAGTCAATGCCAGCGGCAGGATCGAGCAGACTGGCCCGGTGCAGGTGAATGGAAGCGCCGTATTGAATGCGAATGAAATCAACCTGAGGAACCCGGCAAACCAGTTTGATGGCAACGTATTGATTAACAGCACTGCGGGTACTACTTTACACACCAATGGTGAGTTGAACATTTCAGGTTCTGCCGCGCAACTGAATTTGACAGCAGCCGAAATTACGCAGAGCGCTGCGCTGTCCGTTGCTGGTTTATCCACCCTGAATGCCAATCAGGTCAATCTGCTTGAGTCCGACAATGATTTCGCAGGCAATGTCGAACTTGCGGTGACTGGTGCAGCCACTTTAATTGACATGAATAGTTTGGCTGTGTCGGGGTCTGCGGGTGCAGCCACTTTGTCAGCAGTCAATCAAGTGCAGTTAAACGAACTGACAGTTGAAAGTTTGAATATTACTGCGGCCAGCATTGCACAGAACGGAACACTGACTGTGCAGCAAGGTACAAGCTTGAATGCAAGCGCGGTTCAGTTGGAGGATATATCCAATGATTTCGGCGGCAATGTCGAGCTTGGCAATGTGGGCACCGCCGAGCTTGCTGACGAGAGCGAGTTGTCTTTGTCAGGGCAGGTCAACAACCTGACTGCAACCGCCCGCAATACCACGCAGTCGGCGCAGGCAGTGCCGTTGACAGTTAACAATACGGCAACTTTCAATGGCGAGAATGTTGAATTAATTCAGCTTGGCAACATATTTCGCGGCCAGGTCGTTCTCAATCTGGATGGTCAGGTTCAATTGGGCAGCGCCGAGGGTGTTGCAGTCTCAGGTCGGGCTGCAAGCGCAGTTTTCAACGTGGATTCGATTCGTCAAGGTACCACTGAAGCCGATGCGCTGAATGTGCTTGGGCAAACGCGTATCAACAACAGCAATTCTGTTCAGCTAAACAACGCGGCAAACCGTTTCGGTTCAAGTGTGGTTCTGCACAATGCAGGCGCAGTAAATTTGAATGGCAACGATACTCTGACTGTTCAGGGTTCTGCCGATGATGTCACTTTGACCACCGGTTCCAATGGGCAGATTGTTGTAAACGGCTTGAATGCAAACAGCCTGAGTGCAACAGCAATACGAATTGATCAAACCGATTTTTTGAATGTGACAGGCACCAGCGCACTGAGTGCACAACATATTGATTCGACTGAGTCAGGCAATAATCAATTCGGCTCTACTGTCACACTTGCTTCCAGTGAAAGCGCAGCAATAAAAGCCAACGGTACATTGACTGTGGCAGGCAATGTTGTCAGCGGGAGTGTTGAAGCCGATTCCTTGGTGTTTAACGGTTTGACCGCAAGCAATGGCCTTGCAATGCGCGCAGGCAGCATCACGCAAAGCATGGATGTTGATCGTGCCCTGCAGGTGCAAGGCGAAACCCGGATCAACAACTCGGGTGCCGTTGCGTTGAACAATGCAATGAACGATTTCAATGGCGATGTGGTTTTGAATACCCAAGGTTCTGTGCGTTTGCGTGACAACAATACTTTGACGATCGAGGGGCAGGCCGGTTCGCTTGACCTGACAGCGCTATCCATCGCACAAAGTGACTCACTGGTTGTGGAAACCAGCACTGCCTTGAATGCCGCTGCAGTCAGCCTAAATAACCCTGCGAATGATTTTCAGGGGCAGGTTAATTTGCTTGACAATCCACGTGTCAGTTTGCGCGACGAAAACACACTGCACGTGGCAGGCAATGCACAGGAACTTGAGTTGAATGCAAACACTGTTGAAATCGATAATGCGCTGACAGTGAATGAAAGCTTGACCTTGACTTCAAATGTTGTGACACAGGCTGCCTCTGGTTCAGCTGCCCTCACCGTTGGCGGTGATACGAGCATTACGCACCGCAACAGCAGTAGCAATACATTGGTGCGGTTGAACAACGCCAACAACGATTTTGTTGGCCTGGTTACTTTAAACAATCAAGTCAATGTTGAACTGGCTGACCGAAATATGCTGACCGTCCAAGGTGATGTGGGTACCTTGAATGTGAGGGCTTCACAGCTGGCTCAGGCCGGTTCACTGACTGTTCGAAACAATGCGACCATTGAAGCCGCCGCAGTTGATGTGAATCATCAAGCCAATGATTTTCAGGGACGCTTGAGTCTGAATGTTGCAGGCGATGCTCAAGTGGCTGATACCAATAGCCTGCGTGTAGCGGGTAATGTCAACACAGCAACCATGAATGCAAGTACCTTGATCCTGGATGGTTTGGCTGCACAGGGCAACGTAACTTTCAATGCCGCATCCACCGGGCAAAGTGATGTACTTTCGGTGGCAGGCACCAGCACTTTCAACGGAGACTCGATTGCGCTGGACAACCAAGCGAACAGCTTCAGTGATGTGGTGCATTTGAATTTGACTGGTGCGGCATCCATCACCGCCAGCGGTGGGCTGGACGTATCAGGCACTGCCACTTCAGTGAATGCAAAGGCGAATTCGCTTTCTGTGTCCAGCCTTGCTTCAGAAAACATCGTGTTGCAGGCAGATCAACTCGAATTGAACAACTTCAGCACCACGGGTAATTTGACCTTGAATGGTGGCAATGTAATTCAGCAAGGTGCCTTGCAGGTGGGGGGTACAACCACCCTGGGGGCCAGCAATGTGACTTTGCAGGATGAGGCCAACAATTTTGTTGGCAATGTGGTGCTGAATTCTGCTGGCAGTGTGAACCTGCGCGACCAGCAAGTAATTGCACTGCAAGGTTCAGCAGGCAGCCTCAATGTGCAGGCAGGCACAGAAATTAGTCAGTCGGGCGCATTGAATGTGAATGGCAACAGCAACCTGGCTGCACCTACAATCAACCTGATTAATACAGCGAACAGTTTTGGCGGCGGCGTTACTGTTAATGCCACACAGCAGGCAACAGTGAATGTCAGTGGAGACCTTTTGCTGGGGGGCAATGCAGCAGCATTGACCGTGACCGCACAGAATGAACTGGACTTGAGTAATTCAGTGTTGGGTAGCTTGAATGCGACCGCACAACACATTACACAGACCGGTGAGTTGTTGGTGACTGGTGCTACTGAATTGACTGCACAGGCAGTCGATTTAAGGAACGAACACAACAACTTCAGCGGCCCGGTAACACTTGATGTGGCGGTGCAGGCGGATATCGCAGACAACAATGATTTGCTTCTGCAAGGCCAATCGCAAATTTTGAATACATCAGTTGTTGGCAGATTGACCGCAGGAGAACTTAACATTGCCAGTGGAACCTTGATTGCAGGTGAGATCAATGTGAACCAACTTGAAGTTGCGAACAGTGCAGAACTTCAGGCTGGCAAGGTTACCCAAACGCAGGCCAGCCAAACTGGAGGAAGCTTGACACTTCGCGCAAACGAGGTTGATCTTGCTCAGGCTGGCAACGACTTCAGTGGCCAAATTATTCTGCAGAATGTCGGCACTGCAACCATCAGCGACACCAATGATCTCGCCTTGAGTGGGCGTGTGAACGAATTGATTGTGAATGCCCAACGAATCACCCAGCAGCAAAGCCAGTCAGGTGCCTTGAATGTTCAGGGCAGGGCTGACTTGCGTGCAGCAAATATTGATCTTCAGAATGCCGCTAACAACTTTGGCGGTGTTGTGGATTTGCAGGTCAGCGACACGGCACAATTGCGCGATGTCAATAATCTGGTTTTGCAGGGTGAGGTGGGTACCTTGAATGTGAAGGCTACACAGCTGGCACAGGCCGGTTCACTGACTGTTCGAAACAATGCGACCATTGAAGCAGCTGCAGTTGATTTGAATCATCAAGCCAATGACTTCCAAGGCAATGTAGCATTCAATGTTTCAGGCACAACGGTTGTTGCTGATGCGAATGTGCTGAATGTGTCGGGTCAATTGAATGGTGCAGCGGAGCTGCGTGCCCAGTCGATTGAACAAGCCGGTACGCTGACTACAAATTCCAGTGTTTTGCTGCAAGCTGATCATGTTGATCTGGGTAACCAGGGCAACAGCTTCAACAGTCTGGTTCGTGTGGAAGATGCAAACGAGGCAACTTTGAGCAGTGCAGGTACCTTGCGGGTACAGGGTGCAAATTTGGGTACTTTGAATCTGCAAGCACAAGAGGCCAGTTTGGGGGAGCTTGGTGAGTTGCAGCAGCTGGATGTAGCGGCTGTTGAAGTTCGCCAAACAGCAGCTTTGAATGTGAAGGGTGATACAAACCTGCGCAGTGGCCGGGTAAATTTGAACAATCCAGACAACGATTTTGTCGGAAAAATTACGGTTCAAAATCCGGATTCCGCCAACTCAAGCGTGTCGATTTCAGACAAAAATGATTTGTCGATGCAAGGTGAAAACCTCGCCCTGGCCGCACGCGTGTTAGGCAACTTTGAATTGCAAGCCAACAATGTGGAGCTTGGTAGCACGCAAGTGGATGGTGCAAGTCAGATCGAATTGACTGGTGCAATAACCCAAAGCAGGTCGGTCATGTTGAATGATGCAAGCTTGACAGCAGCCCAAATCAGTTTGACCAATTCCGGCAACCGGTTTAATGGCAACACGCAAGTACAGTCAAGTGGTTCGGTTGCACTGGGAACCAGCGGCAACTTGAATATCGACACCACTTCCTCTAGTGGTACTTTGGCCCTGAATGTAGGGGGTAATGCGGAAGTCAGCGGCATGCAGGTGCAGTTTGCGGATTCGCAATTCGATGGTGAACTGGCTGTTTCTGCCAATCAGATTTCCCAGGTTGGGCGGTTGCAGGTTGGGGGCGATGCCAGGTTTGAATCAATCGGTGGCGAAATTGATTTGCAGCATGCAGACAACCGCTTTCGGGGCACGGTCAGTGCCAGTGCGGAGCAAACCCGTTTGTCGACCTTGGGCGACATGCAGTTGTTGAACCTGAACAGTCGGGGCGGGCAGTTGACTGCCGACGGCCGCATGCTTCTGCTGGGCACCATTGAGCAAACGGGTGGTGCTTTGACCTTTACCGCGAAAGGCGTGTCGCGACCATTGTCTTCTGCCGACATTGCTCTGGTCTTGCCACCTTCGCTGGATGTATTCTCCAGCAAAGAAGCGGTGAATCCATTCACAGGACTCGGTCGCATTACGGTGGCCAGCCCGATGATTCATCAACGTTCAGGGCAATTGCTCACCACTGCTGGTGCCACAACCCAGTTCAATTCACCTGAAAACGGTTCAATTGTCCTGACGCAGAATAACCAGATCAATGGTCAGGTCGGCGTACTGGCCGGGCAAAGCCACAATCAATCTTTCTCTTATGTGGCAGATCGTGGCGCGAGTCTGTTTGCAGTTAACAACGACGTGCGGTTGAATATTGGAGGGCAGGGTACCGAGGCAGACTTGATTGCTGTTCGAGCGCGTGGCCTGGCCACACAGGGCAGTGATGCGGTGATCCGTGCTCGGATGCCTTACAACGACCTTGCTGTGGGTACAGCGCGCTCTTACGCAGGCCTGACACTTTCGATACCCTTGGGGGGAGTGAATGGGCAACCGGGTGGTTTGGCCACATTTGGCGAATCGTCCGGTTCAGGTCAGTCAGCTGGTACGGGTGCCATCCGGGTTGAAGTTGGTGACATCAATCGACCGGGCTTGGGTGGTTTCCTCACAGTACTACCCTTTGAGGGCAGTAATTTGTTGCCTGGGCAAGTGGTTTATCTGGCGGGCCCGGAGCGCAAGGGCACTCAAGCGTTTTTCTATGATGGGGCACGCAGTCTGGATCGCATTCCCGTGGTTTACAACGGCACCTTGCTGTTGTCACCACAAGAGGCAGCCGCCTTGACGACTGCACAAGGCGCTGTGGTATTGGCTCGCCAGGAGCAAACCCGTTCCGTGGTTCGCACTGAAAACGTGGCTGGCAAAATTATCAATGGTGTGGTGGCGGAAGTGGGCCCGGGCAGGCCTGCAACCGAGGGCGAGGGTGGTGCAACAAAGCCGGCCACTTGTGATGCAGAAGACTCAGGCCTAAGCTGCGCACCCTGATAATTTTGCATTAGGGACTTCCTGTGTAGCCACCACAGGGAGTCTGCCGCATACTTCGCTTTGACATTTTTAATTCAAAACCGGAGTAAGTTCATGAAAACCAAAGCCGTCTTGTCTGTAGATGACGTACAAGCCATTTTGACTGCCGCCCGTGCGGAAGCCGAAGCCAACAACTGGGGCGTAACCATTGCTGTGGCCGATGACGGTGGTCATTTGTTGGGCATGCTGCGTTTGGACGGCGCACCCCCCATGAGCGCACACATTGGTCCTTCCAAGGCCAAGTCTGCTGCCATGGCCCGCAAAGACACCAAAATTCTTGAAGACGTGATCAACAATGGCCGCACTGCATTTGTAACCGCACCGTATGTAGATGGCCTGCTGGAAGGCGGCGTAACCATTGTGGTCGATGGCCAGGTGGTGGGTGCTGTGGGTGTTTCTGGCGTGAAATCGGATCAAGATGCACAAGTGGCGCGTGCCGGTATTGCAGCACTGAAGCTGTAATAGGTGCCATTCAAGTCGTTCGGAAAACCCTGGGCATTGGTCTCGGGGTTTTTTTATGCCGGTGCGCTCGTCTAAAATGGGCAGGTACTTACCGACACTGGAGCGCTATGAGCTATCAACCTAATCCGGAAGAGTCCAACCGCACCATCGTTTTGGTGGCCTATGTGTTGGGTGCTGTGGGTATATTCACGGCGTTTATTCCAATCCTGATTGCGCTCATCATTTGTTATGTAAAGCGTGGCGAATCAACTGGCACCATTTATTACAGTCATTACGACTGGCTTATTTCAACCTTCTGGATTGGCATGTTCTGGTTTGTGGTGGCCATGATCACGATGGTGTTTGGCGTGGGCTTTATTGTTTACGGCATTTTAAGTGTGTGGCTACTTTACCGCTTCGTGAAGGGTTTGCTCCGGTTTAGTGAAAGGAAGGCGGTTGTTTAATCAAGCTGTAGCTGTGTTTGGTCGGTTTGCTGGCGTGTGCCTGCTGCTGTTGTTGCAGGCCTGTGCAGGTTTGCAGGAAGGTGGTTCTGATGCATTGGTGCTTGAAGACGGCACCGTATTTACCGGCTTCGAAACCGAAAAACCTGAGGTTCAAAAAGCCTTGCTGGCCCAGTTTCGTGAGTGGCGCGGCACACCTTACAAACTGGGCGGCAATTCAAAGGCGGGCATTGATTGTTCGGCTTTTGTGCAACAAACTTTGGCTACCCATTTCAATGTTGCTGCGCCGCGCAGCACCACCCAACAAGTCAATATGGGTGTAGATGTAGGCCGCGATGCCATGCAGGTAGGCGACCTTGTTTTTTTTCGAACAGGGCACACCACCCAGCATGTGGGCTTTTACTTGGGTGATGGCAAGCTTCTTCATGCATCTACCAAAGTGGGTGTCACCATCAGCCGGCTTGATGATTTGTATTGGCGTAAAACATTCTGGAAGGTACGCCGGGTGATGTGAATTTCAGCCAATAAAAAACCCGCCAAACTTCGGCGGGTTTTTTTATCAGCACACCGCGGGTTTATCGCTGCTGGGCCAATGCTTCAATGCGCTGCTCAATGGGTGGGTGGCTGCTGAACAAGGCCATTACACCACCTTTGCCTGAAATACCGGATGCAGCCATGTTCGAGGGCAACTCACCCGCCTGCATACCGCCTAGTCGCTTCAAAGCGGAAATCATGGGTTGCTTGTTGCCCATTAACCAGGCTGCGCCCGAGTCGGCACGGAATTCACGCTGACGCGAGAAGTACATCACGATGATGGAAGCCAAAATACCCAGCGTAATTTCCATCACAATCACGGTGATGAAGTAACCCATGCCTTGGCCACTGGATTCCGAATCGTCTTTGCGCAAAAACTGATCCACCATAAAGCCCACCACGCGGGCCAGGAAGAACACAAAGGTGTTGACCACGCCTTGAATCAACGTGAGCGTCACCATGTCGCCGTTGGCAATGTGGGCCACTTCGTGCGCCAATACAGCCTCCGCTTCTTCACGGCTCATGCTTTGCAGCAAACCAGTGCTAACTGCGACCAGTGAGTTGCTTTTGCTGGGGCCGGTGGCAAATGCGTTGGGCGCGCCTTCGTAAATGGCCACCTCCGGCATGGGAATGCCGGCTTTGTCTGCAAAGCGTTGAACCGTACTGACCAGCCACTGCTCGGTGGGGTTGCGCGGTGTTTCAATCACTTGTGCGCCGGTGCTCCACTTGGCTACTTTCTTGCTGATCAACAGGCTGATGAATGAGCCACCAAAGCCCAGTACAGCACTGAATGCCAAGAGCATGGTCAGGTTAAGCTGCCCCCCGGCCATGAACTGGTTCAAGCCCAGCACATGCACGGTAATGCCCAGTACCACCATAATGGCGACGTTGGTGGCTAAAAATAAAACAATGCGTTTCATGATGCGTGTTGTCCTTTCAACAATTGCAAGGGGGTCACCTGGTGAAGGGTGTGTTTCAGTTGGCGGCGAACAGCACGTGCTGCTGATTCAACCGCCTGGTCAATTGCGCTAAGCCAATGCGGCCCGGCGCTGTCTACGATCAAGGGCGCTTGCCCGTCGATCCGAATTTCAATCACACAGTTGCGCTGGTCGGCCTGTTTTGCCGAGTGCCTGTCCAGTTTCACGGTGATGTTTTTAATCTGGGTCGAAAGTCGATTGATGGCCGAGCGCACGCGGCGAAGTACATACCTGCGCAGGGTTTCATCGATCTCGGGATGCCGAGCCACAATTTCAGTTTTCATGGTTGCGTCCTCCTTTCGGGGAAATAGACAGTTGAAGTGTACGCTGGTTCAATGTAAGAATAAATGGAACAATTGTTTAGTAAATATTCGAATAAATCGAAGGGTTAATGAAACTTACCGACCTGAACTTCCACCACTTGCGCTATTTCTGGATGGTGGCCAACACTGGCAGCCTGACAGCGGCGGCCGAGCGGCTTGGGCTGCGCGCACAAACGCTTTCAAGCCAAATTACCCAGTTGGAGCAAACTTTGGGGCGGGCATTGTTTCAGCCAGTGGGGCGGGGTTTGGGTTTGACTGAGGCCGGGCGAATTGCGCTGCGTTATGCCGACCAAATTTTTCAGCTGGGCGAGCAAATGGCTGAAAGCCTGGGCGACGAGCAACTGGATTACACACTGCGTTTGTCGGTGGGCATTGCCGATGCCTTGCCCAAAACCGTGTCGTTTCACATGATTGAACCCATTCTGGGCATGCAGCGCCCTGTGCGCCTGGTGTGCCACGAAGGCCGGTTCGAGGCCCTGTGTTCAGAGCTTGTGCAACACAGTGTAGACGTGGTGTTGGCTGAGCGCCCCGGCGGGCAGGGCACTGCACACTTGCAGGTGGCCAAGTTGCTAAGCTACCCGGTGCGAATTTTTGCAAGCCCGGCTTTGAAGGAGAAATACAAAACGAATTTCCCGCAAAGCCTGCACCATGCGCCCTTCCTGATGCCATCACGCAACAACGTGTTGCGACTGAAACTGGAACACTGGCTGGAAAGTGTGGGGGTGGAAGTCACGGTGGTAGGTGAGTTCGACGACCTTGCTTTGCTGGAAACCTTTGGCCGGGCAGGCTTGGGTTTGTTTGCCGTACCCGCCATGCTCATTGAAGACGTGGTGCGCGACCACACCGTGGTGCACATGGGCGATGCGCAGGGCGTGGTGGAAGATTTTTTTGCGTTCACGCACCCGCGCAACCTGAACCACCCCGCTTTGAAGCTGCTGTTCAGCACGGCCACCAATACAAACCCGAATCGCAGCAAATAACAGCATGCAGTACACTGCGACCTTCCCTGTTCTTTCCCTTTGCGGCCTTTTATGTTCTTGCGCATTGTTGCGGTAATTTTTCCAATTTTTGCTGTGGTTGCTTTGGGCTATTGGTATGGGCGGGTCAAAAAGCCCGACATGAAGTTTGCCAACCAGTTGAACATGGAAATTTTTGTTCCGGCACTTGTTTTTTCAGCCTTGGCCAGCAAGTCTTTCAATATTGAGGCGTATTGGCTACTGGCTGTTGGCGGCGTAATTGTCATTCTTGGTTCAGGCCTGCTGGCGTGGCCGCTTGCGCGTTTGCTTGGAATTGACAGCCGCGTGTTTGTACCGCCGATGATGTTCAATAATTGCGGGAACATGGGTTTGCCATTGGCGATATTGGCCTTTGGCGAGCAGGCTTTGCCCGCTGCCGTCATGCTGTTCCTGGTGGGGAACACGCTGCATTACTCCTTGGGCACCTGGATGATGAGCCCCAATGCGCGAATCTGGACCTTGTGGAAGGAACCGGTCATTGCCGCCTCTTTGGTCGGCTTGATGATCAGCGTGCTTGGCATTCAAGTGTGGGAACCCTTGTACTTTGCAATCGACATGACCGGTGATGTGTCCATCCCGCTGCTTCTGTTTGCACTGGGGGTGCGCCTTACGCAAGCTGATTTTTCCGACGTGAAGTTGGGGCTGATTGGCGGGGTGGTATGCCCGGTCAGTGGTTTGATCTTTGCTGCTTTGTGTGTGTGGCTTTTGCCCTTAAGTCCTGAGCATGCGGACATGCTGATTGTGTTTGGTGCATTGCCCCCGGCAGTTCTGGGTTTTGTGTTTGCAGAAAAATACGGTTTGCAACCTCATCGCGTTGCGTCATTGGTGATGGTCGGGAACCTGATGAGTCTGGTTTTTGTGTCGATGGCGCTCGCTTTTGTTTTGTAGGTAATTTGTTCGGTGACCGGGCATGCTGACCCACACCCTTTCTGTTTTTGGCAGGCGCAGGGTGGCCGTGGCCAGCAAGTCGGGGTATTGCGCAAGGTCGATGATCAGCCGCTCCTTGCGTGGGTCGTTGTAAACATGGCCCAGTGTGGGCCCAGTGCGCATACCCAAGGCTGTGAATTCAGGCGTTTTCATCCACAAGCCCAGCGGTAGCAATTCCATGGCATTGTAAATTTCCCCAATTTTCTCAACTGGCAAAGTGCCCACGTGCACTTGCAGGTAAGGCCCAATGGGCGACCGCATTACTGTTTTAATGGCTCGCAGTTCGGTGCTTAATTGCAATGGAGGCAGTGCGCTGCCCAAGGCAATGTGAATGGTGTTGTCGTGCAGCTTGACTGCAGCCTCTTCAATTTTGATGAAGCTGCTGAGTTTCAACCCGGCGTAATCAATCAGCGGCAGCATGGACAGGCCAAACATGCGCACTTCGGTGGGTGTGAATTCCAGGTGCTGTTTGTCGTTTGAAATAAGCAATGGGCCGCTGAGTTTGGCGGGCAACCAGAACAGTGGAATACCAAAAATTTCAGGTTTCACTTGCAGGGAAAGCTGTAAGTGAGGCTCGCCAATGGTGGTGTTTACTTGTCGAATTGGGCTGCCCTCGAAGTTGAACAATGCTTTGTTCATCAGGGTATTCATGGCAGTTTCGCTCAAGGAAATTTCACCCACATGTACAGTTTGTTTGGCAGTCGGCAGTTGGCCAAGGTCGGTGGATTGAGTACTGGCCAACAGTTTTTCAACACGCAGTTCAATCCCCTCGCGTGACAACAGCGTGGCATGGTGCACCGCCAGGGTTACTGCTTCCTGCCCAGTGTTCATTCCTTCAAGTTGGGCAATCGCAGCCTCGCCAGTGTTGAGCAAGGCCGTTTCAGCAGGGTTGAGTAGCCCTTCTTGGGCGCTGATCCACAGGGCACCGTCGGTGCGAAGCTGCACGGTGCTGGTGCTGATTACGCTGTTCAAGTCGTGTAGCGCGATGGGCAAGCTGCCATTGCTGATACCTGTGACCAAGGTGGGCTGGCCAGCCAGCACCATGCCCGCGGCTCGCAATTCGCCGCCGTGGGTGTACACAAAATTGGCGGGGCAATTGGCTTCACAAAAGAAACCGGGCGCCTGGCTGGCTTTGCCCAACAACACGGTGACTTCGCCTTGCCCCAGTTGCACGGCATTCAGTTCGAATGAAAGTTTGGGGTCGGGCAGCACTTGGTCCAGGCGCAGCACCATGGCCTGGCCTTGTAATGCTACGGCTTTGGACTTCATGTCGATCAGCGACTGCAACTGAATGTTGGTGGCCAGCAATGTTTTGTAAAGCGGTACGCCCGCCACCTTCAAGGTACGCGGGGTTAAAGTAATTTCCCGCGGATTGGCCACGGAGGGGGTGCCTTCCATGGTGAATGGAATCCACAACCCCAGCTTTTTGATGTCCCCGGTAATCACTATCCCATCGGTTTGCGTGGTCACCTGCTTGATACGCAAAGGAGCTTCGCTGGCCTGAAGTTCCGCTTGCACGAGTGCCTGCAAAACGTTGTCGGCAATTCGAAGTTGCGCATGTTCCACATTCACGGCGTAGGCCGCCGGGTTTTCGAGGGAAACAGGCAGGTTGGGTTGCATGGCGGCAAGCGTGCCGTGCAGGCTTTGAATATTGAATTGAATATTGTTGGCCAAAGCCAGTCGACTGTTGCGCACTTGCACCAAAGCCAGCTTGCCGGTCTGCCAAGAGTTAGGCAGTGCCGTGCGCCAGTCTTGAACTTTCTCCAGGTTATCAGCCCACGCACGGGGGGCCGTGTACACGCTGAATGCAGCTAATGCGAGGATTGCCAACAGGCGTGCTTGACGCTTCATCACAGTCGGTCAGAGTGAATTTGGGGTGAAGTGTAGCTGGATGTGACTGTTTTTACTGGAATTGTAGTTCTAGGTGTTGTTATCTGGGTGTATAGCCCCACACCTCGTTCAGACGGTTTTCGCGGCCGCAGGTGGTTTTGTAATACCGGTAGCGCAAGGGGTTTTTGCGGTAAAAGTCTTGGTGATAATCTTCTGCCACGTAGAAGGTCTGGGCGGCCTCAACAGTGGTGTAAATGCTTTTGAACTTGCCTGTGCCCAGCAATTGCTCCTTGCTTTGCTTGGCCTCGCGGTGTTGTTGTTCGTTCAGGTAAAAAATAGCCGATCGGTATTGTTCGCCAACATCGCAAAACTGTCGGTTTTCAACGGTGGGGTCAATATTGGTCCAAAAGGCTTTCAACAGGGTGCTGTAGCTGATTTGCCGGGGGTCGTATTGCACCCGCACCACTTCAACATGGCCGGTGTTGCCTTGGCTCACCTGCTCGTAGGTGGGGGCGGAGGTTCGCCCGCCGGTGTAGCCCGATTCAACCGATTTCACGCCACTGATTTTCTCGAATGCTTCTTCCATGCACCAAAAGCATCCGCCCGCGAATATGGCCTGTTCCAGTTGTTGGGCCTGTGCAAGGGGCAAAAAGCCGGATAGCCCCATCAACAAAGTTGCAGTGTTACGCGACCAAACTACCCAAGCCATGCAATTACTCCTTGTGCAACATTGAAACTGATTGTGGTGTTAACCACGGTTTTGCTTTCAATCAGACCGGCTTTTTGAAATAATGTTCACCCCTTGCCAGAAATATCAGTGAAATCATGAGTTTGTTGCCACACGAGTTGGAATTGCTAGCCCCCGCACGCGACGTGGAGATTGGTCGCCAGGCGATTCTGCACGGCGCAGACGCGGTATACCTGGGCGGGCCAGTGTTTGGTGCACGTGCCAATGCAGCCAATTCGGTGGCTGATATTGCAAAGCTGGTGGAGTTTGCCCACCGCTACCATGCGCGAATTTTCACGACCATCAATACTATTTTGCACGATGCCGAGCTTGAAGAAGCCCGCAAGCTGGTGTGGCAGTTGTATGACGCTGGTGTGGATGCACTGATTATTCAGGACATGGGTTTGCTTGAAATGGACTTGCCACCCATTCAATTGCATGCGAGCACACAGTGCGACATTCGCACCGTTGAAAAAGCAAAGTTTTTGGCAGATAGCGGTTTTTCCCAACTGGTGCTGGCACGTGAATTGACTGTTGAGGAAATCGCGGCGGTGCATGCGGCAGTGGGCGATTCTGCGACCATGGAATACTTTATTCACGGTGCGCTGTGTGTGGCCTTTTCGGGGCAGTGTTACATCAGCCATGCTGAAACGGGCCGCAGTGCCAACCGGGGCGATTGTTCCCAAGCCTGTCGCTTGCCTTACACGCTGACGGATCAAAGCGGCGCGGTGGTGGCGTTTGACAAACATTTGTTGTCGATGAAAGACAACAACCAAAGTGGCAACCTGGAGCATTTGATTGATGCGGGTGTGCGGTCCTTCAAAATTGAAGGCCGCTACAAAGACATGGCTTATGTGAAAAACATCACGGCCCACTACCGTATTTTGTTGGATGAAATTATGGAGCAGCGCGGCGAGTTTACCCGTGCATCCAGTGGCACAACCCGCCACTATTTCAGGCCCGACCCTGACCGCAACTTTCACCGCGGTTCTACAGATTACTTTGCCAGTGGTCGAAAAATCGACATTGGTGCGTTTGATTCACCCAAGTTTATTGGCCAACCCATCGGTCATGTGGTGGCAGTGGGCGACAAAAGCATCGACATACAAACCAGCGATGAGCTCAACAACGGCGATGGCCTGAACTTCATGCGCAAGCGGGAAGTGGTGGGTTTGCACGTGAACCGTGCCGAGAAATTGCACGGCAGTGCTGATGGTCAAGCGGTGTATCGCGTATTTCCAAAAGACCCAATCAACAGCTACGGTGGCTTGAAAGCTGGTTTGCCCATGCACCGCAACCGTGACCACGCTTGGGACATGGCGCTAACCAAGGAAAGTGCGGAACGCCGAATTGGGCTCTGGCTCACTTTGACTGAGTGGATGGAAGGCGATGTGTTGAAGGGCTTGCAATTGAGCCTGACCGACGAAGATGGAATAGCTGCGACTTCACAGCTTGATCTGAACCTCGAGTTGGCCAAGCAGGCCGACACGGCGATTGAAAGCATTAAAACCCACTTGGGCAAGTTAGGCGGCACGGATTATTCCGCGTTGGGCCTCAATGTGCATTTAAGCCAGCCCTGGTTTGTTCCTGCCAGCATGTTGAATGCCATGCGCCGAGAGGCCATCGAGGTCTTGAATGCCGCGCGAGTTGCTGCCTGGCAACGGCCTGCGCGCAAAGCGCCGGTGCTGCCTTATGTGGAGTACCCCGAAAAGTCGCTCAGCTTCCTGGCCAATGTTTACAACGACAAAGCGCGTGAATTTTACAAAAAACACGGTGTGCAGATGATTGCGGCTGCTTACGAGGCGCATGAGGAAGCTGGTGAGGTTCCTGTCATGATCACCAAGCATTGTCTCCGATTTTCATTCAATTTGTGCCCAAAACAGGCCAAAGGTGTAAAAGGTGTTCAGGGCCAGGTTAAGGCTGAGCCCATGGTTTTGGTCAATGGTGACCAAAAGTACACCCTGAAATTCGATTGCAAACCCTGTGAAATGCACATCATGGGTAAAATGCGCAAAGATATTTTCAACAGCCCGCCCCCATCGGTGGTGCCAATTACTTTCATGAAGCGCAAGCCAGCGTAGGCGTTTCGCCACGTTTCCGTGCCGTGATATTCGATTTCACGGGTACGTCAAATTTTTGTCATTTTTTTGTCATAATTCTTGGATACCCTTGCTGGTCTGCGTGAAACTTTCTGCTGGATTAACTACATAACCTTATGTCTGATACTTCGACGATCAAGGCCCCGACCAAACGAGGCGACGCCATATTCGGCGTGTTAACCAGCGGAGCGTCCATTTTCACCTTGCTGATGCTAGGCGGCATCATTGCATCGCTGATTGTGGCGTCTTGGCCCACCATCACCGCTTTTGGATTCGATTTTCTATTTACCGCCAATTGGGATCCTCCTATTGACGAGTACGGTGCCTTGGTGCCCATCTATGGCACGCTGGTTACTTCTTTCATTGCTTTGATCATCGCGGTACCGATTAGCTTCGGTATTGCGCTATTTCTCACCGAGCTTTCTCCGCCTTGGTTGCGCCGCCCGCTGGGCACGGCCATTGAATTGCTGGCTGCGGTGCCTTCGATTGTTTACGGCATGTGGGGCCTGTTGGTGTTCGCACCCATTTTTGCCAAATATGTGCAGGGTCCTATGAATGCGACCATTGGTCAGGTACCGGTCATTGGCGCCTTGTTTTCTGGTCCGCCCATCGGTATCGGCTTGCTAACCGCAGGCGTTGTGTTGGCCATCATGATCATTCCCTACATTGCTGCGGTGATGCGCGATGTGTTTGAAGTAACCCCGGTGATGCTGAAAGAAGCAGGCTATGGCATGGGTTGTACAACGTGGGAAGTGGTGTGGAAAATTGTGCTACCCCACACCAAAGTGGGTGTAATTGGCGGCATTATGCTGGGCCTTGGCCGTGCCTTGGGTGAAACCATGGCGGTCACCTTCGTGATCGGCAACACCAATTACCTGAATGACATTTCCCTGTTCTCGCCTGGCAACAGTATTACGTCTGCACTGGCAAACGAATTTGCTGAAGCAAGCCCTGGCTTGCACACTTCGGCCCTAATGGAATTGGGCCTGATACTGTTCGTGATTACCTTCTTTGTATTAGTGGCTTCCAAGCTGTTGTTGGCCAAATTGTCGAGCAACGGGAGATAAGCCATGAGTAGCATTTATACCGACCCGACTGCCATGCCGAAAGATAATGTGGTCACCACAGTGGCCACTGACGAGAAAATGCGCGTGAAGATGCAGGCCAAGCGAAAGCTGGTTAATTCGGTTGCCCTGACTTTGTCGTTGGCCGCGATGGCTTTCGGTCTGTTTTGGTTGATCTGGATTCTGTACACCACAGTAACTCTAGGTATCAATGGTTTGTCATGGGACCTGTTTACTGAAATGACCCCCCCGCCCGGTGTTGAAGGCGGTGGCTTGGCCAATGCGATTACCGGTACCTTGTTGATGGTGGGTTTCGCCACTTTGTTTGGTACCCCTTTGGGCATTCTTGCGGGCATTCACCTCGCTGAATCTCGCAAAGACAACAAGCTTGCCGCTTCGGTACGCTTTATTAACGACATCCTGTTGTCGGCCCCATCAATCGTGATTGGTTTGTTTGTGTATGCCGTCATGGTGCGTACGATGGGCCACTTCTCTGCCTGGGCCGGTGTGGTGGCATTGGCATTGATTCAAATCCCGATTGTGATTCGAACCACCGAGAACATGTTGCGGCTGGTGCCGGATGCGCTGCGCGAAGCAGCCTTTGCATTGGGAACGCCAAAATGGAAAATGGTGATGTCTATTACGGTCAAAGCCAGTTACGCGGGCATTCTCACCGGTATTTTGTTGTCGGTTGCACGCATTGCTGGTGAAACTGCGCCGTTGTTGTTTACCGCGCTGTCGAACCAGTTCTGGAATACCGACATGATGAAGCCGATGGCGAACCTGCCCGTGATGATTTTCAACTTCGCGCTCAGTCCATTCAAAGAATGGCAGGAGCTGGCTTGGGCCGGCGTATTCCTGATCACTGCGGGTGTGTTGATTCTGAACATCATCGCGCGTTCATTGCTGAAAAACTCGAAATAATTGACCTTTGAAGGCCTAGACCATGTCTACGATTGACGTTGAAGAAAAGATAAAACTTGAAGTGAAGAACCTGAATTTTTATTACGGTTCATTCCATGCGCTGAAATCGGTCAATTTGAGTATTCCTGAAAAGAAGGTTACCGCGTTCATCGGACCCTCTGGCTGTGGCAAGTCAACATTGTTGCGCGTGTTCAACAAGATGTATGCCCTGTACCCCGAGCAACGTGCCGAGGGGCAAATCCTGATGGACGGCGAAGACTTGATCACCAGCAAAAAAGACATCGCCTTGATTCGCTCTAAAATTGGTATGGTGTTTCAAAAGCCAACCCCATTCCCGATGTCTATTTACGAAAACATCGCCTTCGGTGTCCGTCTGTTTGAGAAGCTGTCCAAGGGCGAGATGGAGGAGCGCGTAGAGTGGGCGTTGACCAAGGCTGCTTTGTGGAAAGAAGTAAAAGACAAGTTACACCAAAGCGGCAACGGCTTGTCGGGTGGTCAGCAGCAGCGGCTGTGTATCGCCCGAGGCATTGCCATTAAGCCCGAGATTTTGCTGCTTGACGAACCTTGCTCAGCATTGGACCCAATTTCAACCGCAAGTATCGAAGAGCTGATCACTGAGCTGAAGGAAGATTACACCGTTGTGATCGTGACTCACAATATGCAGCAGGCCGCGCGCGTGTCTGATTACACTGCGTACATGTACTTGGGTGAGTTGATTGAATTTGGTGTGACCGATCAAATCTTCCTGAAACCAAGGAAGCAGGAAACTGAGAACTACATTACAGGTCGATTCGGCTAAGTAATAAGTCGAGTAAACGGTAGCCAAGTGCCTGAATTTTCTGCAAAAAAACCACATTCGGGATGCCTGGTGTGGTTTTTTGACATTTATGTTAACGCCTTATATCTGTCATGATTCTGAAACATTTGTTAGGCACTATGACCGTACTTTAATAAGTGAGGTGAAAAATGTTCAACATCAAAACAATCGCTACAGCGATTTCCGCAGGCGCCTTGGCCCTGAGCATGACTTCTGTGAACGCCGCTGAAATTACTGGTGCTGGCGCTTCATTCCCCGCTCCTGTTTACGCAAAATGGGCTGATGCTTACAACAAAGAAACAGGCAACAAAGTGAACTACCAGTCCATCGGTTCCGGTGGTGGTATTAAGCAAATTACCGCAAAAACCGTTGATTTTGGCGCGTCTGATGCGCCTTTGAAGCCAGAAGACCTGAAAGAGAAAGGCTTGATGCAGTTCCCAACCGTGATCGGTGGCGTTGTGCCTGTGGTGAACCTGCAAGGCGTGGCCCCAGGCCAGATGAAGTTGACTGGCGAAGTGTTGGCCAACATTTACCTGAACAAGATTACCAAGTGGAACGACAAGGCGATTGCTGAATTGAACCCTGGCGTGAATTTGCCCGACCAAGACATTAGTGTGATTCGTCGTGCAGATGGCTCCGGTACCACCTTTATTTTCACCAACTACCTGAGCAAGGTAAGTGCTGACTGGAAGAGCACCGTTGGTGAGGGTACTGCAGTGAAGTGGCCAGTAGGTTTGGGTGGCAAGGGTAACGAAGGCGTTTCTGCTTTTGTACAACGTGTACCAGGTTCAATTGGTTATGTTGAGTACGCTTATGCCAAGCAAAACAAGCTGACACACACACAGATGAAGAACAAAGACGGCGCCTTCGTACAGCCTGAGGATGATTCCTTCAAGGCTGCCGCAGCTGGTGCAGACTGGTCCAACAGCTTCTATGAAATTTTGACAGAGCAACCAGGCAAGGCTTCTTGGCCAATCACTGGCGCCACTTTCATCCTGTTCCACACACAACAGGCTGATGCGGCGAAAGCGTCTGAAGTATTGAAGTTCTTCAACTGGGCATACGCCAAAGGTGACAAACTGAGCTCTGACCTGGACTATGTTCCACTGCCAGACGCCACAGTGAAGTTGATCGAAAATGCATGGAAGTCTGTTAAGACAACCGACGGCAAGGCGATTGCATTGAAGTAAACATCAACCCAGGTTGATCGGGAAGGCTCCGGTTTTAACAAACCGGGGCCTTTTTCCATTGGAGATGTCGGCAAAGTTGGTATTGAGCGCTCACGGATACAAGGTTACGATACGTTGCAACAAATGCATTTTCTGTAATGTTTCGTTGAGTGAGCGCTGCAATGACCTTGCCCGATTATGAACAGTGGACCCTGCTGATGTATGTGGTCGCTATTCCGTACTTTTTCTTAGCCATGGCCATTGAGGGTTGGGCCATTCGCAAAAAGCCCAGTGGTTTTTATGCGGGTTATGAACTGAAGGACTCCTTGTGCTCAATCGCCATGGGAGCGTTGAAGTTGGTGACCATGGGCCTGAGTGTGTTTTGGGCGTACCCCGTGATGCTGTGGTTGTTCGAATACCGCGTAGTGAGCTGGGATGTCTCCTCCTGGTGGTTTGTTCCCCTGTTGTTGGTGGCAGACGACTTTTGTTATTACTGGTATCACCGTGTGGCTCATCGTTGTGCCGCATTCTGGGCTGAACATTCCAACCACCACACCAGCGAACGCTATAACCTGAGCACTGCCTTGCGCCAGTCTGTGTTGGGCCCTTTCTATACCTTTGTTTTCTGGCTGCCTTTGCCCCTGCTGGGCATGGACCCTTTGGTGGTGACTTTTGCACACACGGTAAATTTGCTCTACCAGTACTGGATTCACACTGAAACCTTCGAGGTGCATGGCTGGTTTGAAAAAGTGTTCAACTGCCCGCAGCACCACCGCTTGCACCATGCCAAGAATGAGGAGTATCACGACTGCAATTACGGCGGAATTCTGATTGTATGGGACCGCTGGTTTGACACCTACCGTGAATTTGTACCTGGAGTGAAGCCTGTTTACGGCACGCTGACGCCCGTGTTGACCACCAACCCGTTGAAACAGGCGGTGGCAGGTTGGGGGCATTTGATTGAGAAGCTGAGGGCAGCCCCCGACTTCAAAAACCGGGTGTTGTGCTTGATCAAGCCGCCGGGTTGGGTACCTGAGAAGTAAGGGTCGAATTGTTTGATCCAAAGGCCTTGTACAAAACCAAGGCCAACAGGCCGCCAATTACCTCAAACACCATGTAAGCGGGTACGTCGCCCGGTGCAATGCCGGCAAAGCTGTTGGAGAACTGCCTGCCAAAAGCGGCGGCGGGGTTGGCAAAAGAGGTACTGGAGGTGAACCAATAGGCCGCGCCGATGTAACAGGCCACCATGCCAGAAACCCGTTCTGCCTTGGCCATGAGAATGACCAGCAACAGCCCCGCAGTGGCCACAATTTCACCGGTCCAGATTCCCCAACCTGTACGAGCTTTTTCAGAGAACTGAAGGAGCTGCATATCGAACATTTGGTGAACCAGAATGGCACCGAAGAATGCACCAGCCAGTTGCACGATGATGTAGGGCAACAGTTCAGAACCCGGTTGGCGTTTCAGTAAAACCATGGTGAGTGTGACGACGGGGTTGAAGTGCGCACCGCTGATGGGGCCAAATACTTCAATCAAAATGTAAAGGCCGAACACGGTGGCCAAGGTGTTGGCGATCAATGCCACGCCGTTGTTGCCCTCGGACAGGTTTTCGGCCATGACGCCCGAGCCAATCACGATGGCTAGCAGCAGTAGGGTACCCAAGAATTCAGCACCCAAGCGTTTGGATAAGGAGTACATATTGATTTAGCTCCGTGCGATGGCGGCCAGTGCGGTGTTCAGTTCTGCGGTGCTCATGGTGCTCAAAGGCAGCTGGATGAGTTGCATCATCTTGAAGCTGATGGCCTGCCTTGTCAGCTCGAACGCGCGAGGCTTGTTTTCTTCAACTTCATTGGAGGGATCCGGGTAGCCCCAGTGGGTTTTCACTGGGCTACCGGGCCAATAGGGGCATTGCTCGGCGGCCGCGCTGTCGCACACGGTGATCACAATGTCGATTTTTGGTGCGCCGGGCTCGGTAAACACATCCCAGCTTTTGCTGGTGTATTGGCTGGTGTCGATGCCGACATTGGCCAAGGCTTGCAGGGCGTATGGGTTCACGCGACCACTGGGCGCGCTGCCAGCGCTGAAGGCCTTGATGTCTTTGCCGTACTGCCGGGCGAGGTGATTCAGCATGCCCTCGGACAGCACACTGCGTGCAGAATTGTGGGTACAAAGAATGAGTACGTTGGTGCTCATGAAGATACTTTTCCTATTTGTTCGACTTCGTGTTGAATAGCCAGTTTTTCAAGTTTTGCAATGGGCAGGGCCAGCATCAGTTCAATACGCTTGCGAAGCAGCAGGCCCACATTGCGGAATTCATGCAAGATGTGTTCATGATCGCCCTGAGCTTTGGCTGGGTCGGGCGCACCCCAATGCGCCAAGATTGGCTGACCCGGCCACACGGGACACACTTCGCCAGCCGCTTGATCACACACTGTGAAGACGAAATCCATTTGGGGGGCGCCAGGTGCAGCAAACTCATCCCAGCTTTTGCTGCGCAAATTGCTGGTGTCCATTTCCCAGCGTTGCAGCACTTCAAGGGTGTAGGGGTTGACCCGGCCGGCTGGAAAGCTGCCTGCAGAATAAGCCTTGAACTGACCACGGCCCAGCTGGTTCAGAATGGCTTCTGCAAAAATGGAGCGGGCTGAATTGCCGGTACAAATGAACAGCACGTTGAATGTTTTGTCACTCATGGTGAGCCTCGTTGTGGTGTGGTGCAGTAACAGGTGTGCAGCTTTGACCTTGGCAACAGTTCTCGGTGAGGTAGGCGATGACGCCATTCATATGGGCAAACTGAGCGCTGTAGATCAGATTGCGTCCGTCGCGAATGGGTTGAACCAAACCGGCGTTGCTGAGTTCTTTCAAATGAAAAGACATGGTGGCTGCAGGAATGTCCAGGCGCTCGCAGAGTTGCCCAGGTGTAAGGCCTGTGGGGCCAGTGACCACCAAGGCTCGGAACACCCGCAAACGCGAGCTGTGTGAGAGGGCGGCCAATGCTTTGATGATATCGTTTTCTTCCATAATTCGATAATAGTGGAAATATCGAATTATTGTATGAAGGTTTTGTGACAAATGTAAAAAAGAGGCTTCTTTAAAGCGCCTGACTCAAGCGGGCTTGCTTGGTTCAGGCTGCCTTTTTGACTGCTGGGCTTTTTGCTGAGGTGTTCCGGGGCCTGCACGTTTTGGGTGCGGGTTCTTCCACCTGTGAGTGGCCGCGTAGCCAATCGGCCGCTTGTTTCCAAACATGTTCCCGAGCCTGGCTGCCCAGAATAACGCCCATGTGCCCGCCAGGGGCGAGCAAAAAAGACTTGTCTTTCGAGGCCACCATCTTCAGGCTTTTCTTGGCCATGCTGGCAGGCACCAGGTGATCGGTTTCACCTGCAAACACGAGCATGTTGGCGGTGATGTTCCCCAGATCGGAAATTTGATCCCCAATTTTTACTTTGCCATGCGCCAGTTTGTTGTCCACAGCAAAACGAATCATGAAGTCGCGCACCACACCGCCGGGATACAGCATCATGTTGTTCAGGTAATCGGCCGTAGTGGTGTGTTGTTCAACGAAATCACGGTCATTCAGGCGGGTCAGCAGGTCCCAATAGGTGGTAATGCTGGCCACCGGCGCAGTGAGTTTGAACCCCAGGCTGACCATCCAGCCGGGCGGGCTGAAGAGGGTTGGGTTAATGCGATCCAGCCTGAATTCGCTGTACTTGCGAATGAAACGTGCTGTGACGTTCAGTGTGTTGGATGCAAAGGCCATGATGTTTTTGCCGTCGCGCAGATCGATCGGGCTGGCCACCGTGACCAGGTTGCGAATGTGTTTGTCATGCCCGTAGCCGGCGTACAGCAGGCACAGCAAACCGCCCATGCACCAGCCGAACATGGACAGTTCTTTGGAGCCACTGTGCTTGCGCACTGCTTGCAAAGCCTGACCCATCATGACGTTGCTGTAGTCGAACAGGCCCAGGTGGCCGTCTTTGCGCTCCGGTTTGCCCCAATCGACCAGGTACACGCGAAACCCCGCCTCTACCATGGCTTTCACCAGACTTCGGTCGGGCATCAGGTCGAATGTTTCCGTGGTAACGCCCAGCGGGGGTACCAAGACCAATGGCACCGCGTGCTGGCGATTCGTAGGCGCCTCGATTTCGCCTTCGGCAAGGCTGGCTGCTGGAGTACTTGCTGTGGGGGCGTAGTAGCGCACGCGCATGGGCAAGTGTTCGGCAATCACTTCGTATTCAGTTTTTCCTGACTGGATCAGGATTTCCTTTCGAAAAAACCAATCCGCCGCATTGGTCGCGGTATTGACGGCCAACTCATTGATTTTCAGGGCGGTTTTGAATAGTTTTTTCACGGTTGCTGCGGTGCAATGTTGAGATGTTCGAAGTTTATACGCACAGTGGGGCGTTTCGGATGAGGGTTTACTCTAAATACAGATTTCTGATCCCAACTTGAAGGTATGCTGCTGTTTGTAGCCTACTCGGCATGGGTTGCTTGTGTCTCACAGTACAGGTTTATTGGGAACTGAACTTGAATGGTCACCGCTGGCGCAACGCCCATTCGGCGGCGGTGTTTCGATCGCCTCGCCTTCAAGAAAACCTGCCCTTGCGTGCCGAGCAGGGCCGTTGTTGACCAGCATGGGCGACAGAGAACGGACCCGACCCGTAGTTTAGGAGGGTCGTTCTCAGGCATCGCAAGGCTCAGCAAGGGGAGTACAGGTTTTCTGGCGAGAGATCGGAACCCAAGCCGATTGGGCCAAGCAAACCAGCAAGCGAGCAATCAGCCTTCCATGCTCGCCCAAAGCCCGCTC
>NZ_JARFJD010000011.1 GCF_029087225.1 Limnobacter olei
TTGTTGACCAGCATGGGCGACAGAGAACGGACCCGACCCGTAGTTTAGGCGGGTCGTTCTCAGGCATCGCAAGGCTCAGCAAGGGGAGTACAGGTTTTCTGGCGAGAGATCGGAACCCAAGCCGATTGGGCCAAGCAAACCAGCAAGCGAGCAATCAGCCTTCCATGCTCGCCCAAAGCCCGCTCCAGATCCGCATGCCGGCTTGGTCCACTTCGTCCACTGCGCCTAAAAACCGCTCACGGGCTTGAACATTGACCCATTCTGCGGGCAAAAACGGGTCGTACACCACATGCTTGATTGCGGTGCCGCCCAACAAGAATGATTCACGGGCGGCGACTTCAGGTTCCAGCGTACCCGAGCGGTCAAGCCAGGTGCGCATCTTTTTTTCCAGTTGCGCGTAATTGGTCTCTAGTTCGCGTGGGTTCCACAGGGTGGCAATTCGGCGCTGAAGCTCGGAGTCAAAATCACGAGCCTCGAACACCGGCGCGTCTTTCTCCAAACCCAGTTTGTACAGGCGATCGCGCACGCTTTGTAGTGTGTCTTCGATGTTGTTGGGGCGTATGAACAGGTGTTCGTTCAACGGTTGAAAACCCAGCATCAGCAAGGCGCGTGCACGGGCGCGTTGTTGTTTGGCTTCGCTGCGTGAAAGTTTCTCGGCCTGCACCACAATGTAGCTGCCATCCCAGGGGCGAACCCGGGTGCTGCGGGTGCGCCAGGCGGCCACGTCGTCGGCCAGCGTGTGTGCGTCGTCGGTGAGTTGGTACAGGGCGCGGCCTGCTGATTCGATCAGGCCTTCGGCTGAAAGCCGCACTAGCGCCACACGTGTGTTGTTCACGCTGATGTCGAAAATGCCACAGGCGGCAATGGCCTGTTTGGCTGAAAGGGGGCGACCTTTGGAGGCAAGCAACAGGTCGAGAATGAGGCTTTTGGCGGTGGGTTTGCGCACGGCGTACTTGTTCTTCTAAGGCAAACCTGAAGTGTATGCAAGGCAGGCCCGGCATGCAAATTTGATGGCTTGTTTGTGCGATCATTGCCTCACCCAGAATAAGGAGACGAAATGATCAGGGCATGGATTTCCCGGACGGCTGAGCAAGCGCAGGCCGAGCTGGAAACTCTCGATGAGTCTGAGTTTGCCGGGCAGGATGTGGTGCTGAAGTTGCATTACAGCTGTCTGAACTACAAGGATGCATTGGCGCTTACCCACACTGCACCGATAGCGCGCAAGTACCCCATGGTGCATGGCATTGATGCGGTGGGCGAGGTGATTGAGTCGAATTCAGACCAGTGGCCGGTGGGCACAGTATGCCAGGTCAACGATTGGGGCTTGGGTGAAACGCATTGGGGTGGTTTGGCCGAGCGTGCCAGTGTGCCAGCACAGTGGATTTCACCGATTCCGGAAGGGCGAAGCGCCCGCTGGGCGGCTGCCTTGGGTACCGCTGGCTACACTGCGGCATTGTGCGTAATGGCCTTGCAAGATCACCCTGTGAAACCAGAAGATGGCCCGGTGCTGGTGACCGGGGTCAGCGGTGGTGTGGGTACAGTGGCCTGTTTGCTGTTGCAGCATTTGGGTTACGAAGTGGTGGGCCTGACTGGTTCAATTGATGCTATGGGTGAGCCTGTGTCCGAATCTGCAGGCAAACACTTTGAACGATTGCAGTTGGGTTCAACCCACCTGATTCACCGTGAATCCATGTCGCGCCCGGGCAAACCTTTGCAAAAAGAACAATTTGCGGCGGTGGTCGACAGTGTGGGCAGCCACACCTTAGTGAATGCCTGTGCTCAAACAAAGTACGGTGGTGTGGTTGCCGCATGTGGCCTGGCGCAGGGCATGGATTTTCAGGGCAGCGTGGCACCTTTTATTTTGAGAGGTATCACTTTGCGCGGTATTAACTGCGTCTACCGTACCCATGCTGAGCGGGACCGCGCCTGGGGCATGTTGGCGCAAGCCTTGAATGAATATGATCTGGATTTCATGATCAAGGAAGTGCGGCTTGCCCAAGCCCTCGACAGCGCGCGCCTGGTTTTGGCCAATCAATTGCAGGGGCGTGTGGTGGTGAACTGTGCCTGAAAACCGGGCTTTGCCTTACCTGGCCCTGGTGCTGAATGCATTGGTGTGGGGTGTGTCGTGGTGGCCATTGCGCGAATTGCAGGGTGAGGGTTTGCACCCGTTGTGGTCCTCTGCATTCACTTACCTGCTGGGTGCGGTGGCCATGTTGTGTTTCATGCCCCGGGTGTGGAGCGAGTTTGTACGTCACAAAGCGTTGTGGCTGCTGGCCCTGGCGGCTGGCACCACCATGGTGGGCTTTAATTGGGGTGTGTCGATTGGCGAAGTGATTCGCGTGGTGCTGTTGTTCTACCTGATGCCAATTTGGGCAGTATTGATTGCACGTGTTGCCCTGAATGAACGAATTACCTTGAAGGCCTTGCTGCGAGTCGCTTTGGCGTTTGCAGGTGCGGTGCTGGTGTTAAGCCCCAATGGTAGCTTGGGTTTTCCGGTGCCTTCGAACCTGGCGGAATGGCTGGGTTTGATGGGTGGTGCGGCATTTGCGCTGAACAACATCATGTTGCGGCATCAGGCTGCCCGCACCGCGCAGGCGCGTTTGTTCGCCATGTTCGTGGGCGGTATTGTTGCGCCAAGCGCGGTGGCTGCTTTATTGGCCCTGTTGTTGGGCGAGGGCAATGCCTTTGTGCAGTGGCCCGTGTTGCCCGGGTTTTACGGTGGTTTGGTGTTGTTGGCTTTTGCGGTTACCTTGCTGGTGGCCAACTATGGTTTGCAGTATGGAGCGTCGCGTTTGCCGGCCAATGTAACCTCGGTGGTGATGTTGTCAGAGGTGGTGTTTGCTACGTTGTCCGCTATATTGCTGACCAACGAAGCGCTAACGCTGCAGGTTGGAATTGGCGGGTCCATGATTTTGCTGGCGGCTGCTTTAAGCGCGCTTGAAAACCAAGACGCGCATTGATCGGGAGGAGAAACATGAATCATTTGTTTAAGGTGGCAATGGCCACTGCAGCGTCTACATTGCGTGGCTGGCAGGGTATGGTGGTGACGGAACCCGCAGCGGTTCAGCCTGAAAAACCATTGAAACTATACGAGTTCGAAAGTTGTCCCTACTGTCGCTTGGTGCGTGAAACCCTCACGGAGCTGGCGCTGGACGCTGACATTTACCCCTGCCCCAAGGGTGGAACACGGTTTCGTGCAGATGTGCTGGAATTGGGGGGCAAGGCCCAGTTTCCGTTTTTGGTGGACGACAACACTGGCGTGAAGTTGTATGAGTCAGCCGATATTATCGAATACCTGTACACCACCTATGCCAAGCGGACTGTGCCGTTGCGTGTGAAGGCTGCGTTGCCGCAGGCGGTGTCTAGCCTGGCCAATTCGGCTTTGGGCCTGGGTGCTGGCACCCATGCGCGTGCTTCGAAAAAGCCTGAGCAAATGTTGACGTTGTACAGTTTTGAAGCATCGCCATTTTGCAGGCCAGTGCGCGAAGTGTTGTGCGAGCTGGAGATTCCTTACCACTTGGTGAATTTGGGCAAAGAGCAATTTGCAGACATGGGTGTGAATGGTGTGCATGCGGCTGTTGGCGAATACAACCCGGTGAAGGGTGGTAAACGCGAGCAGTTCATGGCCAAAACCAACAAGATGATGGTGCCGTATCTGGAAGACCCAAACACGGGCAAGGCCATGTTCGAATCCAAAGCGATTGTGGAGTACCTGCTGGAAACCTATGGCGGGTGAGGTTTATTTCGGGACGAAGAACATTACGGTTTCTGTCCAGCCCTCGGTGTAGTGGCGCAAATGCACGTTGTAGTCGTTGCGGACACCGAGAATGATTTCAGGCACTTGCCAGAAATGGGCGGGGTCGTGGTACACCGCCACGGCCAGCTTGGGGTGGTCTTCCTGAATATGCCACTTCATGCCCTCCAGTGCTTTGGGTTCTGCACCTTCCAGGTCGAGTTTGATGAAGCTCACAGATTCTGTGACTCGATTGTCCAGTGCGTCCACCTCAATTTTCACGCTGCCGGTTTCCGAAATTTTGCAGGCCGAACCAGCACCTGCGTCAAATGACAGAGTTTGCTTTGCATCAAACAAGCCCACCGGATGGTAGTGAATGTTGGGGTGCTGGGCCAGTTTACTTTTGGCCTTCCCAAGTGTGGTTTCAGTGGGCTCGAAAAAGTGCACGCCACCATACTGCGGGCATCGCTTGATGAATTCTTCGGTGGTGTAGCCGTCAAAGCCGCCACCATCCACAAAAACCTCGCCTGGTGAAAATTTTACAAAGGGCTCGAAGTATTGCTGGTCGGCTGTGTAGTCGAAAAACCGCATGGCACGCAGGTTGGCGTTCAGGCGAAACTCCATAACCCGGTTAAACACTTCCCGCGATTCTTGATCGGCGAACAGGTCGCGCACCCGTTCAAATTTCTCGGGGTGGGCTGCATATTCCTTTTGAGTATCGGCCAGGGCTTGTACTTGCGGTAGCTGAAAATGACTGGCGTCGGCCACTGCAAAGTAATCCATCGACACCACACCATTGAGGCGCATCAGTTTGTTCATGGCGGTTTTGGGGCGCGCCTGTGTCACGGTTGAAATCACCATGCTGCCCGCAGGCACCTGGTTTAATTTCAAAACCGGTTTGCCACGGTATTCGGTGGCGGTGGTGTATTCGTCGATAAAGCCGTCGAGGTTTGCTCGGCTGGCCACTGCATCAGCAAACTCGTTAATGCCCAGCACATAGCGTTTCTGGGTGGTATTGCCAAAAAATTCCGCATGAAAGGAGGCGGCGTGGGCTTTTTGACTGAGTTGTTTCATGGCGAGGCACATAAAAGGTAGCGATGAAACCAGTCTAAAGACATCGTTGACGGCGGTAGCTTCGGAAAAGCGAGGGAAAACAGGTGCTTATGGACTATTTTGAAAAAATGTCCCGTTCGCACCGCTTGGCGCGAACGGGCTGGGGCTTACTGCGCAGAAACGGTGTCAGTGCGAACGGCCAGGTTCTGAATTCTCAAGTCATTGGCGGCAGGTGTTTCCGCAGTGTTGAAAGGGCTGGCATTGGTGAACTGGCGCAAGAATCGTGCAAATGCATCTTGCTCAGAACCCTTCGCTGCAAAGGTATTGCCCGCCGTGAATGTTGTGGGGTCGATTGGGTTGGCGGTGTCCAGGCTGAGCCGGTTCTGGTTGACCAACAGCGGGAACGGGTAGCTGTCGCCGCCCAGGTTGGTGGTGCCGCTGATATTGGCCAGGAAATTCAAGGTTACCAGCCTGAAGATGCGATTGGGGTCACCTTGAATTGCGCCATTTTGGACCACGATGTCATTGCCGACTTTCACTGTTCGAATCCGACTGCCTGTTCCATCTGCTGCTGTGCCCGCTGCACCCACTGTGCGTGCGGTTCGGGTCGTATCGAAACTGAATGAAACACCTCCAACTTGTGGGAATGCCCCTGGGGTGGCGCCCGGAGCGACGCCGGAAACACCATGCTCCAGCAGTTCTTTCAAACGGGTCGCCGAAACGTCGATAACCACAAGTCCATTGTTAAACCGCAAAGAGTTTTCAATGGCCAGTTGAGAAATTTCGCCCTCTTCCCGAATGCCAGGGTTGGCTGCAACCGGTTTGAATGTTGTTGTGGTAGAACCGGGCAGGGTTTCAATAAAACCGATGTCGGAACGAATACCGCCACCGTTTTTCAGGGAAATGGCGGTGGTGGTGTCAAACAGTCTGGCGTAGGTCAGATTGGCGTCCGATGACAAATTACCTAGATTGGTCTCTTCTGAACGCACTGCTGTGCGGCGTCCTTCGAGGTAAACAGCAGACTCGCCAAATACATTGCCGTCTTTCGCAACGATCACTGACCGGAGTGCATCACGAATGGCCACAACCGCCGGGATTGGTGTTACCCCACCTGCATTGTCATCGGTTTCGCTGGTGGCGTAAGCATCAGACACGGTCCGGTCGATGCGTTGCGGAATGATGCGGCCTTGCGCATCAAAAGGCGCTACCAAACGCCCCAAATACTTGTAGTCGCCATCCACGTTCACCAGTGCCACCGGGTTGGTTGGGGATTGGATGATGCGTGGGTATTCGCCTTGCGAGGCCTCACCTGGGCGAAGACGACTGTTGCCAAGGCGAGTGTTGGAGCCACCTGCCACAATGATATCTACATCACGCAGACCCGCGGCCAGTTGCTCTTCCACGCTGATTTGTTGCATGTGGGCCAGCAGGATGATTTTGTTGATCCCGGCGGCGGTCATTTCATCCACACCGGTTTGAATCGAGGAGATCAGGTTGTTGATCACCACGTTGTTGCTGCTGTCGCCGCCGGCAAATGTGATGCCGCCAGTTGACGTAATTTGCGGAAAGGTGGGTGAACTGGCACCAATCAATCCAATGGTTTCTCCATTTACCGTGGTGCTCACCCACCCAGTAACACGCCCGGCCGCGGCAGTTGCTGTTTGGCCATTTGGAACGATGAATGTGGGTGATGCATTCAGTGTCGCGGTGAAGTTGGGGTCGTTTGCAAAGTTGGCATTGAAGGACAGGTAAGGGAATCGGCCACCGTCCCAGCGAGTTTCAGTGCCGCCTGTGACGTTGCGGATGTCTGCACCAAAAATGGTCCGAAACTCGGAGGTGCCCAGGTCCAAATCATGGTTGCCCAGCGCAGAGGCCTGAACACCCATGGCATCCAGAAAGGCAATGTCAGCCCGACCAATCGAGGCACGCAGCGTATTGATGCCACGCTGTGTACGAAACACGTTTTGCAGTGATGAGTCCTCGGAAGCAGAAAGGCGCGGACCTGGAATCAAATTGTCGCCCGAGCTGACCACCAAGGTGTTGTTGGGCATTGCCGAGCGGAAGCTGTCAAGCAAACCTGAGAGGTTGGCAATGCTGTTCAAGGCCACATTGTCATCCCCGTCTGCATCAGCGAAATGCAGCATCTGAAGCGTGAACGCGGCTTCAGGTGCGGGTGCGGGAGGAGGGGTGTCGTTGTCTGACGAGCATGCTGTCATCAAGGCCAGCAGAGAAAGAACCCCGCCCGCCAGTATTTTTCTGTGTGATTCGTACATGATTTGCTTCCTGGATGCTGCTGAAAAGACGGACTTTTGTTGAGTTGAATCAATTAGGAAAAGTCGCGAAAGTCAGTTTAGGCAGTCCAGGTTGCAGTTCGATGAAGTTTTTGTTTACGTTGGAATTGGCAGGTTGATTGGCAAGGCGCCGTCAAAACGGTTACTGCCACGCTGCACGGTGAACGACTTGCGCATGGCCTCGTTCTCAACGCCAATGAGTGACTCGTCGGTAATGCTTTGCGCGTATTTCCAGGTCACATTCATTTGTTCGCGTTGCATCTCGATGAGTGCGAAACCTTTGGTTTTCAGTTCGCTGTATTTGATGTGCGGGTTGAGCAAAGGCAACAGAGTGGACACCAGATCGGCCACTTCATCTGGAAAGCCAGAGGATGTGACGGATGGGGTTACAATTTCCACGCCCAAGCTTCGCTGCAATTGATTGCCGCCAATCAGGGCAATCGGGTTTTCGTACAGCTCAATGGCCCAACTGGTGTGAATGTCGCCAGTCAGTACCACCAGGTTTTCAATGCCGATGTCTTTGATCAGGTTAAACACGCGATTGCGTTCGGCCACGTAGCCGTCCCACTGGTCCATGTTGATGCTGACCAGGTTGCCCAGCAGTTTTTGATCCAGCAGTTCCACTTGTGGCGCTTCCAGAATGTTCAATTGACCAAACATCACTTGCTGTCCCAGCACAGTCCAGATGCTATTTCTCTGCTTGGCTTCAAACATGCGGTCGCTGAGCCAGCGGCGTTGCTCGAACCCAAGCAGTTGTCGATCCGGATTGAATCGGTCAGGGTCTACAGCCATGATTTCAGCCTGTTTGTCGCGACCCACAATGCGGGTGTCCAGCATAATCAGGCTACACAAATCGCCCACTTGAAAGTCGCGGTAAATCACCTCGCGTGGATCGGGTGCCAATGTATTTTCATCGCGCGGGAAGCGTTCGCGCAGAGGCATCCAGTTGTAATAGGTGCGAATGGCTGTGGCTTTGCGCTCCTGATAATCGCCCTCTTCAGGCTGGTGGTTCTCGGCCCCGTCCTTGTAAGCATCATTGGTAATTTCATGGTCGTCCCACACTGCAATCATGGGGTGGGTAGCATGAAGCGCTTGAAGTTCAGGGTCGGCCTTGTACTGTTGGTGGCGTAACACATACTCTTCGCGGGTGACCATTTCCTTTTGCGGATTTGGCGTTCGGGCAACGCCGTTGCGGCTGAGCTCGGTACCACCGCCGCCGCCTTCGTAAAGGTAGTCGCCCAAATGCACCATGAAATCCAGAGGCTCACGGCGCACCATCTCGTACACAGAAAACAAACCTGCCGGGTAGTTGGAGCAGCTCAGCGTCGCAAACTTCACAGATTCCACTTCCCCACTGGGCAGTGTTTTGGCATGCCCAATTCGTGACTTCTGATTGCCCGCCACAAAACGGTATAGCAAGGCCTGGTTGCCGGTAAGCTCGGGTATTTGACCCTGCATGAAACGCGAGTTGCTGTAGAGGGCTTGGTTACCCAAGTCCACTTTCACCGTGTAGTCGCGGTCGCGAAATGCAATAAATTCGCCCAGGCGATTGATGGGACCTTCTTGGAATTTTGAATTCCATTCGGTCATATCGGCCAGGGGTTCCCCCAACAGCACGTATTCCAGCATCACCGGGATTTGATCGATATTGGTGTTGCGCGGAGAGAGGGCAGTCCACAAAATAACAGCTTCGGCGGTGGGGTCACCGCTGCTGACACCCCAGGGAAAAGCGCCAGCCGGGTTCAGCATTTGATCAACTGTTTCGCTGGGTGTAACCGGGTTACCAGGGTTGCCGGGATTCGCCGTGTTGCCGGTGTTTGACCCGTCAGAGCCGCAGGCTACCAGAGCGGGCAGGGACAAGCCGGCCAGGCCGGTGCGAAGAAAATGGCGACGATCCATGCTGTATCCCGAAAAAATGTTGGTTCTTCTTGATACTGCTTGGGTGGTCGCTTTAGTTTTGGAAGAACATGTCAGCGTGACTGGTCACGCTGGTGTCACAAATTACCTTCTGTCCCAAGTGCCCATTAACCAGTCCATGATGGGGTAGGTGATGTTGAAGTTTTTGTGCGCCATGATCCGCTGGTCGTGGTGCGTGGTGTGCAGGCGCGCAAAGCGCGTGAATCCGGGAATGCGATGCACCCAGTGATCTTCTTTCAAGTGGTACGACAGGTGCAGCAGTTCATAGTTGAGGTAATAGGCCATGCCGGTGGCTACCAGCAACAGGGCCACATTGGGGCTGAACAGCCAGGCCAATAAAAAGCCCATGGGCACGAAAAACGCCACCACAAAAAACCCGACAATTGCGATTGGAAACAGCACGGCTTTGAAATCCTGGTTGCTGTCAATTTCCATGTGGGTGTCGGTGAAAAACTTGTGGTGTTGCAGCGAGTGCCGTTTGTACACAAAGCCAAGGCCCTTGACCGGGCGGTGCATGGCGTATTTGTGGCCCGCCCATTCCGCAAAATTGGCATACAAAAAGGTGGCGGGTATGGTCAACCATTCCAGTGCGCTGGGGGACTCTAGCCAGTAAATACATAGCGCGATTACGCCCAAGCCCAAGGTCATTGTCATGGCCAAGTGCAGGTAGCCTTGGTAACCCGCTGAAATGAATTCTGCCCTGTAGTTGGCCCGAACCGAGCGGACTGCCTCGTCCTGAGACTCCTTGGGCACAAGCTGTTTGACTTTGGCATGCATGGTATTACTGTCTCCCACATTATGAATTTTATTTTGTAATGTTAGATTGCCCCCGATTGCCTGCAATTTCAAGTGCTTTTGCAAGCACTTGGCTGCGCGCTGGTACACTTTATAAAAAACACTATTCCAAAAGCAGCCAAGGAGACCCACCATGAACGCACCGCTTTCAAATACCCCACCCGCCCACATTGGCCAGCAGGAATGGCAAGCCCGTGTTGATTTGGCCGCAGCTTACCGTTTGGTGGCCATGCACAAATGGGACGATTTGGTGTTCACGCATATTTCGGCGCGGGTGCCCGGTGAAGAAGGCCATTTCTTGATCAACCCCTATGGTTTCATGTTCGAAGAAATCACTGCCAGCAGTTTGGTGAAGGTGAACATGAATTGCGAGAAAGTGGACAACAGCCCCTACGATGTAAACCCGGCTGGTTTCACCATTCACAGTGCAGTGCATGCTATTCGGCATGATGCGCACTGCGTGATGCACACCCACACCGTGGCGGGCGTTGCGGTGTCTATTCAGGAACAGGGTTTGTTGCCAATTTCACAGCAGTCCCTGTTTCCCTTGGCTGGGCTGGCGTATCACGACTACGAAGGTTTGGCCTTGCGCGAAGATGAGAAGGCCCGCTTGCAGGCCGACCTGGGCGAAGCCAACAACCTGATTTTGCGTAACCATGGTTTGCTGACCTGTGGTGCCACGGTGGCCGATGCGTTCTTGAATATGTTTATTTTGCAGCGCGCCTGTGAGGTTCAAATTGCGGCGCAATCGGGTGGCGCGCAATTGATTCCGATTGCCCAGCCGATTGTGGACGGTATTAAGGCAGCAGCTGCGCAGGTAACCCGCGGTTTGGGTGGCAATATTGCCTGGCCCGCGCTGCTGCGCAAGCTGGACCGCGAACAGCCGGATTACAAAAACTGACGATTAGGGATTGTTTCCACCAGTCACGGTGGAAACATACTTCGCCAGAATTTTCATTTGATCCACGGTCAAATGATCAACAAAAGGGGGCATGCCCCCTTTGCCGTTTTTAAGTGCATTCAACACGCGTTCTTCGCTGGGTTTGAGCACATCGAGCACTGGGCCAATTTTGCCCTTCGTGCCAGCATCGGCCAGGGTGTGGCAAATGGCACAGGCCGGGTCGGCATCGGTTTGAAACAGTTTGCGACCCAGTTCAAGAATGGTGGCGTCGTCCATGGCGAAAGCATTGAATGTGCTCAGGCTTAACACCAACATGCAGCTGAATTTCACCATGGCTGAACTCCCTGTGTTTGATCACGCCCTTAATTTGCGGGCCTTGAACAAGCCCCAACTGCTATCCAGAATATAGAAAAACAGGGCTTTCAGGGCGCTCTCGTTCGGGACAGGGTTTTTGCCTTTGCCCATGCGGTGAATTTGGCGGGTGTACCACTGAATTTCCAGCAAGCCGGTGCGGTCCACTGCTTTTACACCGGTAATCAATGGCTTCACCGGGTGCAAGGCTTCTTTGTTGTCCAACAGGCGTTTGGGCAAATCGGGTTCAATGGCAATCGAGCGGGCAAGGCCAATCAAATCCACAGCACCGCTGTTCAGCGCTTCTTTCATGCCGCCCACGGTGCGAAAACCCCCAGTGAGCATCAGTGGCACTTTGCACACGGCACGTACTTTCTCTGTGAAGTCGATGAAGTAGGCTTCGCGCTTTACGGTGCTTTCCTTCTTGGGTTTTGCACTTGCGCCCGTCATGGCGGGGGCTTCATAGGTGCCGCCCGACACTTCAATCATGTCAATGCCGCGCGCGGTCAGTTCCTGAATTACCGCCAGTGATTCTTCCTCTGAAAAGCCACCCTTTTGGAAGTCGGCTGAATTCAGCTTGATACCCACCGGGAAGTGAGGGCCCACCTGTTTGCGCACTTCGTCGTAAATGGCCAGTACAAAGCGACGACGGTTTTCGGCATTGCCACCCCACTGGTCGGTGCGCTGGTTGCTTAGCGGGCTTAAAAACTGGCTGATCAAGTAGCCATGCGCACCATGAATTTGCACGCCGTCAAACCCCGCGTCTTTGCACACTTTCGCGGTGCGGCCCCAGCGGGCAATCAAATCAAGGATTTCAGTCTCGGTGAGTTCGCGTGGTGTGGCAAACATCATTTGCAGGCTTTTGTGGAAAGGCACCGCCGAAGGCGACACGGTTTCCTTGTTCATGCCTTTGGGGCACTGTTTGCCGGGGTGGTTGATTTGCACCCAGATTTTGCTGCCATTGGCCTGGCCCGCTTTGGCCCACTGCTGCAACAACAGCATGTCGCGGTCGTCTTCAATCACGACGTTGCCCGGCTCTGCACGTGCTCGGCGGTCAATCATCACATTCCCGGTTATATTCAAACCAATGCCACCGGCTGTCCAGCGCTGGTAGACCCGCACAATTTGTGGTGTAACACGGTTGTCGCGCGTGCCCAAGGCTTCGCTCATGGCAGCTTTCACCAAGCGGTTGGGAAGGGTGGCGCCGCAGGGCAGTGTCAGTGGGTCGCGAAGTTCAATACGCATTGGGAGTCTCCGGTGGCTCTGAATTGAAAATTATTGTTGTCACATGGTAGCGTGGACGCATGAAAAAAATTGAAGTCAATACACTAATTTTGACGGCTTTCGCCATGTGTGCGTTTGCGGCCAATTCCTTTTTCTGCCGAGCCGCGTTGGGAGCTGGGCAAATAGACCCAGCCAGCTTCACAGCCATTCGGCTGATTGGTGGTGCCATCACCTTGTGGCTGTGTTTGCGCATTCAAAACAGGGGTGCGCAACAGGGCAGTTGGGTGGGTGCGTGGGCGCTGTTTGGTTATGCGGTGCTGTTTTCCATGGCCTATTTGTACATGAGCACCGGTACCGGTGCGCTGATTCTGTTTGTCAGTGTGCAACTCAGCATGATTGGCTACGCGGCTACCCAGGGGGATCGCTTGCGCGGCTTGCGTGCGTTTGGCGCTGTTGTGGCTGCGGCTGGCTTGGTGTTGCTGTTGTGGCCACATTTGCAAACGCCAGCTTCGGTGTTGGCTGCTGCAAGTATGGCTTTGGCAGGTGCCTGTTGGGGTGTGTATTCCGTGGTGGGCAAGGGTTCCAAATCGCCTTTGGCTGACACCGCGGGTAATTTTTCCAGGGCCGCATTCCTGATGGTGTTGGTGTGGATGGCCGTGTACTTCTCAGCCAAGGCGGGCGTGCACATTCCCGGGGTTACAGTGGAGCGCGGCTTGGCCCTGTACACCGTGTATTTGCCAACGCCCACCATGGCAGGTGTATTGTTTGCTCTGGCTTCGGGTTGCGTGGCCAGCGGCATTGGTTATGCGGTGTGGTACAAGGTTTTACCTGCGTTACCCACCACTTCGGCAGCCAGTGTGCAGCTCAGCGTGCCCGTGATTGCTGCACTGGCTGGTGTTATTTTCCTGGATGAGGCTGTTACTGCCACTTTGCTGGTGGCCATGGTCATGACCTTGGGTGGTGTGTATCTGGTTTTGCGCGCCAAGCGTTAAGGGCTTAATTCAAATTGGCAGGACATTGATTCGATGAATGAAGTCGTGAAACCCAAAGATGAGAACACCAAGCCTGTAGGGCAGGCGGTGCAAACGCCTTCAAGTCTTTCAACCTTGGCTAAGCAGTTCTACCTGCAACACTGGGGCTTGCTGCTCAGTGCTGCCTTGGTATTGGCGGTGGTCATCAATTTGTGGCCAGTGCTGGCGCCCTTCGTGGCTGCATTTGTGTTGGCTTACCTATTGGCCGCCCCCAGCCGTTGGGTGCACGGCAAGTTGCGCGGGCGTATTCCCTTGCCGGTGTGTGCAGTGCTCACCTTTTTTGCGTTGTTGCTGATTTTCTCCAGCGTGGGCCTGTTGTTTATTCCGGTGGTGCTGACCCAACTCGAACTGATCCAGAACAATTTGCCTCAGTTGATTGTGAACGTGAAGCGCACGGTGCTGCCTTGGCTCAATGAAGTGTTTGGTTTGACCATTTCTGTGGACAGCACTGAGATGAAAGACCGCATTGCGGCTTACATCAGCGAGAACCGTGGCACGCTGGCCGAGATCAGTACAAAAATTTTGCGCTCGGGTTCGCAGTCAGTGCTGGGCATTACCGGTTTTGTGTCGCTGACCGTGATTGCCACACTGTTTATTCTTCCCGGCTGGACTCAAATTACCAAGCAGTTCCAGCAGCTATTTCCCCCTCATTTGTGGAGGCGGGCACAACCTCTGTTTAGCGAAATCGATTCTGTCATGACCGAGTACATCAAGGGCATGATGATTGTGATGCTGTTTCTCAGCACCTTTTATTCAATCGGTTTGAGTGTGGTGGGGCTTCAAAGTGGCTGGGCTTTGGGCATGTTGGCGGGCGTGTTGTGTGTGGTGCCTTACCTTGGTTTTGCGGTGGCTTTGCTGGTGGGGCTGTTGACCGCCGCGCTTGAATTACAGGGTTTTTTGCCAATTGTTCTGGTATTGCTTGTGTTCGTGGTGGGACAGTTTCTGGAGGGTTTTGTGCTGACCCCCTTGGTGGTGGGCGACAAAATTGGTTTGTCGGCACTCGCGGTTATTTTTGCCTTGGCGTTTTTCGGTGCCATATTTGGCTTGGTCGGTGTTTTTCTTGCGCTGCCGCTGGCTGCAATTTTCAAAGTGGCTTACCTGCACGCCTTTGCCCATTACGAACAAAGCGACTATTACCGGCAAGCCAGGTAAGTTAGGCGAAAAAAAACCGGTGGGCTGCTCACTTCTCCCACCGGCTGTTCAGCCCAAAGTTTCTGTCACGAAATTGATTAAGCTGCGTTTGCTTTCAACTGGTTGTTCATGCGGGCACGAATGGCGTTTGCAATCTCGGTGTTGGGCTTGCGGCCTGAATCTTCTACAGTGGCTACAAAGTTATCGATTTCTGTCAGGAAGCGGCTGTTGTCGTGCATCCAGGGGTGGAAGTCGGCTTTGAAATAGTCCATGAACTCGCCATTGGCCACCGGGTTGCGCAATACGCCCACCTTTTTGCCCCACAACATTTTGGTCACGGTCCAGAAGCCTTTCAAATGGCCACCCTTGATTGTTTTGTCGGCAAACACCAAGCGCACGTGGAAGTAAGCCACCAGTGGCCAGAATATGGCAGTGGCCAGTACCATCGCCAGGCGGCGGCTGAAGCGGTTGCGCATGTTGTTGGGCAATACATGGTTCCACACGTCGTAGGCCACGGCTTTGTGTTCGGTTTCTTCGTAGGCGTGCCACATCCACATTTGTTTGTAGGCTGGGTCGGATTTTTCACCCAGTACGTCGGGGTTGCGAAGCAACTGGTCGGCCATCAGTGCGGTGTAGTGTTCAAGCGCAATGGTGCCAGCCAATGTCAGGCGTTTGCCCAGGGTTTTCTTGATGAAGGCCAAAAAGCCCCACAGGAAATTGTCCAATTGCGAAGCGGGCAGGCCAGCGCGATCTAGCATCTCGTTGTATTCAACATGCTCGCGGCTGTGCATTGCCTCTTGACCAATAAAGGCCACCACGGCTTTTTTCAATTCAGGGTCGGTGATGTCGTCGCGGTAGTTGCGCACAGCGTCCATGAACATGCGCTCGCCAGCCGGGAAAAACAGCGACAGGGCGTTCATGAAATGGGTCACGTGGGGACCTTGCTCATGCCAATTGGATACCTTTTCTTCAGGCAGATTCAATTTGACATCGCGGCGTACAGGCATGATGTTCTTCATGGTTTGACTCCTACACTTGTTTTATTGTTGTTGCCACGTTTAACAGTGACATTGCGCAATGTAACAATAAAATTTCATGTCCACAATAGCAAAACTTGAATACCCGTTCTAGAAAATACTGCGGGTTTACCCTGAATCTGCAGTGTTATTCCTGCGTGCCAAGTGTGCTTTTGAAGCGGTCTGGAATGGGCGTAGAGCGACCTGTTTTCGGGCTGACCCACACCATTTTTGCGCTGCCGGTTGCCACCAGAACTTCGGGTACATCGGTGCGGCGCATCTCGTATTTCTGCACCAAGCTGCTGCGGCCCACCTCGCCCGCAAACACCTTGATCTCCACCACGCCGGGTGCTTTCAGTTCTTTCAGAAAGCTGCATTCGGTGTGAACGATCACGACATACGCAGGGTTGTTGTCCGCGCTTTCCGGAAACAGGGCTATCCATTCCACGCGGGCTTGCTCAAAACAACGGAAGTACACGGTGTTGTTGACATGGCCAATCTGGTCCATGTCGCCCCAGCGCAGGGGCACGGTGGTGGAGTAAATTTCTTTCATGTTTTATCGCTGGTTGCGTTGTTCGGTGCGCCATTGCCAGGGGGCAAGGGGGGCGGTTTGTTGCCACAGGCCTTTGCGCGCATTGCGGGCCTGGTCCTCCGCAGCTTCGTACATCACACGGTCTTCACTGCTTTGGCTGCGCGCGAATTCCCGGTACCACCAAGCTTGCCCGGCTTCAATGGCTTTCAGGTTGATGTCGGTTTCACCATCACACAAGCGCTGCTGGCACCCTTCTACGGGCAACACCACTTTCGCCACTTGCCGTTTGTAGCGGTCCGTGTTGTTCACGATGATTTTTACGTCTTTGTTCAGCACCTGTTCGGTCAACCAGCGCTTGGACTGCTCACCGCCCGCCTGATTCAATTCAGGTGCATCCACGGCGTGCATGCGAATTTTGTGGGTCGCGCCATCGCGGTTTCGCACTGTGATGGTGTCACCATCGGCCACGCGGGTGACCGTGGCCAGGTAAAAACTGCCCGAAGTGGCCGAGCCGGGCTGGTTTTGACTTTCTGAGGCAACAGGGCCGCCGATGCCAATGTTTGGGCCGTAGGGGCTGATGTAATAGCCCAGCAGAGCCAAAACCAGAGCCAACACTTTAAAGATCATATTGGGTTTGAGAATGTTCAAGGTTAAGATGGCTAGCGAGCCAAACCACGATTTTAAAAAACAGCCGAGAGTACCATGGACAGAGTAAACCTGCAGTTCAACAACGACAACACCGTGGCCACTGTGGCCCTGAATCGCCCTGAGAAACACAATGGTGTTGATTGGCCTATGCTGAAAGCAGTGCGCAAGGTGCAGCTGCAGCTGGCCAGGCACAAAACCCTGCGGGCAGTCATCTTGAAAGGCGAGGGCCCGTCTTTTTGTGCGGGGCTCGATGTAAAGTCGGTCATGAGCAATCCCAAGACAGGTTTGATTATGTACGCCAACTTGTGGTTGCCCATGCGCAATATTTTCCAGACGTGGAGCATGGGCTGGCGCGACCTTGGCGTACCCGTGATTGCGCAAATTCACGGCAATTGCTTCGGTGCAGGTATTCAATATGCCATGGGCGCGGACATTCGGGTGTGTACACCCGATTCGCAATTGTCCATTCTGGAGGCTAAGTGGGGTTTGGTACCCGACATGGGCGGTGCGGCGCTGGTGCGTGAATTGTTGCCCGTAGATGTGGCCAAGGAATTGACCATGACAGGCCGCGTAATCAACGGTTTGCAAGCCAAAGAATTGGGTTTGGTGACCCATGTGGTAGATAATCCGGAAGAAAAAGTGCAGGCCTTGGTGCAGGAACTTTTGACCCGCTCACCCGATTCAGTGGCGGCAAGCAAGTTCATGTTGCAACGGATTTTTGGTATTGACGAGGCCGCACACCTGACTCAAGAACGACGCTGGCAGCGCCGCGTGCTTGGTTTTAAAAACCAGCGTATTTCGGTTGTGAAAAACAGCAAACAGCCCACCATGCCGTTTGCCAAACGGCAAATTCGTTGAAATCTCGGGGCGTGCCGCATCCAGCGGCGCACTTCATGCAGTAACAACGTATTCAGGAATAAAAAACACAACACGGAGACATGCCATGAAGGCCCTGACCCCCAATGACCAATTGTTCTTGTGGCTGGAGCGCCGCAATCAGCCCATGCATGTGGGTGGGCTGGTGCTGCTGAAACCACCCAAGGGCCAGCGCACAATCGATTATGTGCACAAAGTGGTGGCCGACATGCGCACGTACACCCAGCCGGTGGCACCGTTCAGTTTGCGTTTGAAGTCGCGATTGGGTGTGTGGTTTTGGGTGGAGGACGATGAGTTTGACCTTGAGGCCCACTTCATTCATTTGTCGCTGCCCAAGCCGGGCCGCATTCGTGAATTGCTGGAGTTAACCTCAAAGCTGCATGCCGCGCCGCTGGACCGTGCAAAGCCCCTGTGGGAAGCGTATGTCATCGATGGTCTGGAAGACGGTCGCGTGGCTTTGTACACCAAGGTGCACCATGCATTGGTGGATGGTGTGGCCTGCATGAAAATGTTGCAGCGTTCCATGGCCGACAACCCCGAGATCATGGACATTCCACCCCTGTGGGCCAACCCGAATTTGCGTGGCTCGGTTCAGCGTTCGGAAGCATCTGAAGGTTTGATCACCGTGCTTGGGCAGGTGGTCGATACGGCTAAAACCCAGTTGTTCAGCCTGCCCAAAGTGGTGAAAGAAGTAGGCCGATCGCTGTGGCAGACCAGTGTGGCAGATCCTGATTTTGTTTCTGTGATTCAAGCCCCACGCAGTGTGTTGAATCGCCGAATTACAGCCTCGCGCCGAGTGGCTGCCCAGTCGTGGTCGATGGAGAGAATCAAGGCCTGTGCGACCGGCTTGAATATGACCTTGAACGACGTGGTACTGGCCATGTGTGGCTCGGCCTTGCGTTCTTATTTGAGCGAGCTCAATGCCCTGCCTGCGCGCCCGCTGGTGGCCATGGTGCCAGTGTCGCTTCGCAAAGACGACACTGCAACCGGAAATCATGTGGCCCTGTTGTTGGCCAATTTGGCCACTGACACCGAAGACCCCGTGGAACGGATTGAAACCATTGCCCGCTCAGTGAACCATTCCAAAGAACGGTTTGCCAGCATGAATCAAACTGAAATCATGAACTACGTGGCCACCATGATGGGCATTAGCGGGTTTAACATGCTGACCGGTTTGGCACCCAAACTGCAGGCTTTCAATATAGTGATTTCGAATGTGCCTGGCCCCAAACACACCTTGTATTTCAATGGTGCAGAGGTGGATGGTGTGTACCCCGTTTCACTGTTGCTGGACGGCCAGGCCCTGAACATTACATTGAACAGCTATGCCGGCAAGCTTGAATTTGGTTTGGTGGCTTGTCGAAGAACCATGCCTTCGATGCAGCGGTTGTTGCAGTTTCTGGAAGATGGCTTGGTTGAGTTGGAAGAGGCGGCTGCCAGGGAAGCCAAGGCCAATTTGAAAAAACGCACTGCGGCTTGAACGCGTTGTTATTCCTCGCTGTAACGAGAGGCCATGGCAATACCAAACAAAAAGGGCCAGCGCTGAAATGAGTCGTACACAGCCTGGTCCTGTTGAATATCCTGATACATGTTGTAGTCAAAACCCTCCAGCTGTGCGCTGAGCGCGTAAATGTCATGCGCCATGTCGGCCGGTGGCATGAACAGGGCAGGAGGTGTGTTGGGGTCAAATTGTGCCATGGTTGATTGAGCCCCCTCAGTTTGATGCCGCAATGGTTTGAACTGGGCCCAGCATTTTCCAGGCGGCACCCGGGGCCTTGATCCAGTAAGACCCCTGGCTTTCCATGACGGTAATATTGCCTTGTTGCGACACCAATCTAGTGCTGGGTAAATCACTTAGCAAAACCGGCCAAGCAGGCTTTTGCTGCTGCTCAGCCGGTTGTGCCAGCCAGCGCGCCAGCAATTCACTGAGCGCGGTGTAACTGACGGATTGTTTGACGGTAACAGGCCCTGTGCCGGCGGGCGCGTAACCAGGCGCTATCCAGTATCCAAATACAGGCACTTTGGTGATGGCGGGTGTTGGCAACTCACGTAAGCCCACCAGTTGACCGAATTCACCAGTTAATCCAGCGCCGTGTTCGGGTACCACCATCACCAACGCCTTGCGTTCGCTGCGTCGAATTTCCCCAAGCACGGATTGAATGTCATTCAACATCCGCTCAAGGCGCAAGGGGTAGCTGTTCAGGCTGTTCAGGTTGCTGTTGGGTAAACGGTTGCCGTCATGCAAGGTGATGCTGTTGTAGTAGTAAGCCACTGCAGGCCCGCTTTGCTGAACGCGTTTGTTCCACCATGCGCGCAGGTAATCACCATCGCGACCCACACGGGAGCCGTCAAAAGCCTGCACACCAGCAGGTACCTCGTTATGGCCTACCAGTTCAGTGGCTTGGCCACCCAAGTTTGTTTTTACAAGTTTCGAAAAGTCTTGGAAACGGCCGTCATGATTCAGCCCCATTTGCACTTCAAAACCCACGTTTCGCAGCTGTTCAAACAACATGCAATTGCCGTTGGCGGCGCTGTAGAGTGAATCATGCGGTGTTTGCCCACATTTTCCGCGCAACAGTCGAATGGCGGCCGGTCCTGAATAGCTGGTGGCTGAATTGAAATTCTCGAACACGAAGTCGGCTTGCCGAATGGCTGGGTGTTGGCTCTGTTTTGCGTACTGCAGGTCGGCCCAAGACAGTGAACAGATTTGCAGCACAATCACATCGAAATCTGGACTGGCCTGGAGTGCGAAGGGTGCCTGTGCAATGGTGCGTTGCCTTTCAAAAAAACCAGCGAGTACTGTACCTGGGCCAGCACCCTCATAGGCATTGTCCCGAAGTTTGGTTTGACTTTCTTGGTCACGGGCTACTCGCAGTTTCTGAAAATCCAGCTGACCCAGAGCCAACAGTTCCGCAGGTGATAAATTTTCACGGGTCTGAGCTTGAGGCTCAAGCACAGCGGCGGTTTTACTTGCTTGAGTTTGTTGTTGAAAAAAAGGCAGCGCTTGAATCCCGAGGATGCACACAAGCCCAAACCCAACCCAACTACTGATGCGTATGTAACGGTCAAGCACCCGCACTATCATGAAGCCCAACAAAGCACCCCATAGCATCCAGGGTTGTATCGTGCGTTTCATCAGTTCCCAGAGGTAATCGACCGAGAACCCGAACAACGCCTTGATTTGATCAACCAGCGCCAGTGAGACCACCAAGCCCAGTTCGTGCAGCAGCAAGGCGATGGCTGGGCCAGTAAACACCAGGTAGCGCAGCACCTTCATCAGCTGTTTGTTTTGGTAGGCCGCTGGGTTGGTGGCGATTAGCAAGGCAAACAGGCCCAAATTCCATAGGGGGCTCAGTGTCAGTTGCCCGGCAAAGTGCAGGCCGAACTTGATGAGAAAGTAAAGGTTCCACAACAGCATGGCCCTAGTTCTCCCACTTCTCGGTTTGGTTTTTGTTGCCCATCAAGCGGTTGCCAAAATCAACAGCACCATCTTTGAGCCAGGCAAACAGGCGTACATAGCCGATCATGCCTTTTGCAAACACATCTTTCAGACCACCCAGTGCACGGTCACGGGTTTGGTCTTCCTGCCAATTCAGCCAGGCGTCGGCCCGGCCAAAGGTGCACTGAATCAACTGTGTTTCCTGCTCAGGGGTAAGGTTGGTGAACAAAGCCTCGACATGCCCTGTTTCGGTGAAGTGAATTTTGGCTGGAAACAGAAATTCTCGGTCTCCCCGGTGCAAGCCAACCTGCACTTGGCTGAATTCGCTGATGCCTGTGGTATCGGCCACAGCCAATGTTAGCCCCGCTGCTGAATATTCTTCGGTGTAGCAACTTACAGTGTAGCCGCCGGGTAGTTTCAGAAAAGCGGGCATCACCATTCGCACTCGGTGGTGTACGTGTTTCTGAACTGACTCGGTTGCAACACCCACGGCAGCACCCAGAATGGCCAGGTTGAAACCGCACCACAACAAGTTCATCAACACGGTGCCTGTTTCATGGGTATTGAACACAAACAGGCGAAGCAAACCCACGGAGAAGCCAAGCACATTGATCAAGAGCAAAATCAGATAGGGCTTTGCAATATTCGCATCAAAATAACTTTTCTCGATCAAGCCGCCCTTCGAGGTGACGTTGAACTTGCCGAGTTTCGGGTTAATGAATGCGAGAGTGGTTGGCAGAATAATGTACCAAGACAGCACGGTTTCATATACCTCTGACCAAAACGACCGGCGGTATTTGCCTTGAATAACCGAGTTGGTGTAACTGGAAATGATCAACTGTGGCAATGCATAACTAAGGATGGTCACCGCGGCGGCATTGATCAAGTGCTGTTCGAAAAACAGGTAAGCCATGGGCATGACCAAAAAGATCATGCGTGGTATGCCATAGAAAAAATGCAGCATCGCATTCGAATAGCAAATGCGCTGAAAAAGGTTCAACCCCTTTTTGAACATCGGGTTGTCAGTGCGGAAAATTTGCGCCATGCCGCGTGCCCAGCGAATACGCTGACCAATGTGGCCTGCCAGGGTTTCCGTGGCCAATCCCGCCGCCTGAATGTTGTTCAAGTACACGCTGTTGTAGCCCAAACTGTGCAGTTTCAAGGCAGTGTGCGCATCTTCTGTCACGGTTTCCACTGCAATGCCACCCACTTCCAGCAAGGCTTTTCGTTCAATCACTGCACAGCTGCCACAGAAAAATGATGCATTCCAGTAGTCATTACCGTCTTGAATCAAGCCATAAAACAGCGAACCCTCATTGGGCATTTGTCGAAATGAATTGAAGTTGCGTTCGAACGGGTCGGCCGAGAAAAAGTGGTGGGGTGTTTGCACTAACACGCATTTGGGGTCGCGGCTGAACCAACCCATGCTAGTTTGTAAAAACGAGCGTGTGGGTATGTGGTCGCAATCAAAAATGGCAATGTACTGGCCATGCGTGTGTTTCAAGGCGTAGTTGATGTTGCCCGCTTTGGCATGGGAGTTGTCCGGGCGGGAAATGTATTCAACACCAGCTTGTTTTGCAAATTCTTCAAAGGCAGGGCGGTGCCCGTCATCGAGGATGTAAACCGTTATTTTTTCAAGTGGCCAGTCCAAGCCTTTGGCGGCATAAACCGTGGGGCGAACTACCGACAAAGGTTCGTTGTAACTGGGAATGAACACGTCGACCGTGGGCCAATCATTGAGGTTCAACTCCAGCGGCATGGGTTGGCGTTTCAAAGGCCATGCGGTTTGAATAAAACCGAAAATCAAAATAATCCAGGTGTAAGCCTCAGCTGCAACCAAGGTGTAGCCCAAGAAAATTTCGGTGCCGGTTTCAAGATCAAGCGAACTGGTGAAGCGCCAAAACACATAGCGCGCCAGCAGTAACATGGTCAGTGCCATCAGGCACAAGTTTGCAAAGCGCTCTGGCAAGCGTTTGAACAACATGGCAAACAAATAACACACCACAATGAAAACCCACTGCCCAGCCAAAGGCAAGGAGGCTTGCGCAGTGAACAGAAACAAGGCCAAGGCAGAAAGGCCCAGCGCCCAGCGTAACCATTTGAAGCGCACCACAATGTGGCTGGCGTTTTCTATTCGCTGTTCAAGCCGTGCAGCGCGCACGGCATAGTCAGTGAACCTGCTAAACAGGGCACGCACTGCCCGGTAGGGGCGCTGAATCATTAGTTTGAACAGATACGCTACGGGGCTTAGCAAGTCGTGCAAAGCCACGACAACAATGTGGAACACGAAGCCTGGCAGACTTCGGCCTTGTTGGCCGTTCGATGCTTCAAGCGCACTATTTAAGCTGTTGGGGCGTAACCAAAGTGCCTGAAAAAGGCGCAACAAACGCACCCTGGTTTTCAGGTTTGGAAATTCGCGCAGGTCCAGCAAGCGCTCCAGTCGGTTGATCCAGCCTGGTGAGGTACTCATCCGATCTCCGCGTCGATCCAGTTGCACAGCTTTTGCTGATCTTCCACCAGCTGTGAGCGCGGCGCGTAGTCGGCCAGCGCCAGGCCAGCGGCCAGGCTTTCTGCCAAGGCCTGGTCTTCATGCAAATAAAACGGCAAAAGGCGGTGGCTCAGTTTCATCTTGCACAAGGTCCACAAATCCAGGTGCAGTACTTTGGCCGAGTCAAAGCGATTCATGAGAAAGTACGATGCGCCCCGGCTTTCCAGCAAATGTGGCAACAGTGTGTCGATGCCCAATATGGAGGCGGAGTCTGGAATCAGGGTAATCAGGTTCAGGTCAGAAAGTGCCATCACTTTCTGGCACCAAGGAGCGGGCCAGCGTGGCAAGTCGATGATCACCACAGCATCGTCAGCAAATTCGTCTTTTTGAAACAGTTCCGTCAGGCGTTGGGGCTGCTCCATCAACACGCGGTCTATAGCCAATTGCTGTGCCACGGACACTTCACCGAAAGGCAACAACCTGAAACTTGTACTAGTGGTGTTCAACGCCTGATCAATCGGTTCGCCTTGAAGGAGGACATGCGCTAGGCCGCGAGCGCTGCGACTGGAGTAGCCCAATTGAAATTCAATGTTGTTGGCTGGGTCAGCCTGCACCAGCGTGACATTGCGCCCCAACATGTTGAGCTGGGTGGCTGCGGCAATCGCAAGGCTGGTTCGTCCTGCGCCCCCGGTGGGAGACACCAAAGCAATAATGATCATGCGTCCTCTTTGTCATCTGGGCTGGCAATCCACTTGCCATGCCGCACCAACTGATCACAGTCGTCGGGTAACTGGTTGTTGCTCCAGTTTGTCCAGTCACTTAGCCAGATTCGGGTTGTCGGGTTTTTCATCATTTTTCCCACCAACAAAATGGTGAGCAAGACACCCAGCAATAAACCACTCACGATCAGGGCAAATACTATCATTTTGCATCCTCGCTCAGCAGTGCGTTCAGGCGCTGTGTCCATGGGCGATTCTGGTTCAGGGCTTCTGGGGCTTCATCCCACAGCTCCGCCAATTTCACTGGCTTGTTTTCGTCGGCGTCCATCAGGTCTTGTACCGACAAAGGTTCCAGTTCTTCGTGCAAATCGGCAAGCAATTCACTTTGGGTTTCTTCACCCAAAAACTGAATGTCGCCACTGAACAGTACGGGCAGGTTTTCCCGGAAACACGATTCAAGCCAGCTGCGGTAGCTGGCCTCATCGGGCTCACTGGTCCAAACTTTCAGCAGGTAAATTGCCTCCCTGGTGGCCGTGAACACACAGGTGGCCTGCGACCAATTGGCCAGGCGCAACGCGGTTTGTGCGGTCATGTGACGCATTAGGGAAAGGCGTGTCAGCGTGCAGTGCATTGACCATTGTTTGGCCAGTTGCATCATCATCAAACCCTGCGCTGCGAATGTGGGGTTGGCTACCACAGTCAACAGGCCAGGCATGAACACTTCGTGCAAGTCTCGGGCAAACGTGTTCTGGTGATTGTCCGTGGCGGTCAGGTTCAGTGTGGGTCTGTTCATCTGCCCGGTACTCAGGCCCAGCCAGCTTTCAATGCTTTCGTCTTGTAGCCACACAGTGTCCGCACCCATACGCAGCAGTACTGATGCATCTTGTGCTGTCATTTCGCCGTGTGCCTGTATGTGAATTCCGTGTTGTTGGTTCGTGCCAAAACGTAGGCTGTGGCAGGTTTGTGCCAGTTGTTTCAGGCTACCCAATACTCCACTGTCCAGCACATGGTGCATGGGCAGCTTCGATAGCTCAGCAGTGTCGTTCCAGAGGTTGGTTTGCAAGCCCCACTGGCTTGGCCACCAAGGGCGAAACTCGAATTCGCCAAGATCGCTGACATCGGCTAGTCCGTCGGCAAAGGTGCTCCATTCGGGCAAATCACCTTGCACTGTGGTGACTACATGGGCCTGTGCGTGGTGAGCCCATTGATGCAAAAGGCGCATTTGCGCCAGTGGGTTTTGCCGGGTCAGGGGTTCGTCGCTGTCGTCAAACCAAAGTTCTGCATGTTCAATCACGACCAAGGCCGGCTTGAGTACACAAAGTGTGTTCAGGGAACGGCAAAGTTGGCGAATGCCGTTTTTGGCATGCCCTTTGGCCCACAGGTTTCGAACTGAGACCACATCAAGACCTTTTGGGGCGCCAGCGCGTTTCAGCAAATGAGGTTCAAGCAGGTTGCGCACTTCGTTCTTCGGGCTTGCTGTCAGCCACAGGCAGGACTTGAATGGTGTTTCTTCCTGAGAGTTCAGCCAATGTTCTACCAAGCCTTGCGAAAATTGATTCGCATGGGGTGCGCGCACAACGTAGGCTCCGGGCTTGGGCAGGTCAATCATTCAAAACCTCGAGTAAGGTACAACACCTTCTGGTGGCACGCTTAATTCGAAAAAATCACCAAACGAATATTTCATGTAAAGTTGCAATCTGTCAGGGTTGTAACCTTCGGAGCGGTCAATTTCAAAATAACCGCCCACCACAAAGTTTTTTAACACCTGGCGTTCAAGTGCAAGGCGCAAACCAGTGCTGGTGCCGCCACCCGGGCCACCAGTTTGCAAAGTGGGGTTGCCTTGGGCTGCAGCAGCAGCGGCAAGTTCCGGGTTCAGCGGATAAAGTGCAGTGTCGTCTTCTCGTGATTCACTGGCACCCACGCGGGCCTGGGCCTGCCAAGACCAGCCATTCATATTGCCTGTCCAGGTAATGGGAAATGTGAGCGAACCAAAGGCCTGGGGGCTGTAGTAACCGCCTTGTCCAAAAGTGTAAAAGCGCAGGTTTTTTTCGAACGACCACAAAAATAACGACGCACCAATTTCTACCTCATGCCCTGGGCGCTGAAACACGGTTTTACCCACAATGCCCTGCAGGTTGTACTCGGTGTTGTCGGGTATGTTTTTGCCGGTAATCAGGTTGGCGCGTGCAATGCCCACAAAATCAAGTGTGGGGTTGAATGCTTGGTAATAGACCGCGCTGACACCGTTGCGCCGTGCGCCACCCCAAGTTTCGCCTGTTAAGGGGTCGATGGCCCCCGTGGTCGACAGCACGCTGCCGTTGACCATGCGCCGCGCCACTTCAAGCCGCAATGAACCTTCACCCAGGCTGGTGCGCCATTGCACACCACCCACCCAGTCATTGACCGGGTAATCGCCCACCGTGGTGCCCACGTCAACCCGGTATTGTTCGGTTTGTACACCCACACCTACCACATGGCCTTTGTAGTTTTGATCCAGTCGGTCGCTGGCGATGGCTGGATCGGTGGGCAGGGTGGTGCCCAGTTTTGCAAAGTTACTGGCGGTGGCGGGGTTCACTCGGCCCGAATTCGCGTTCAATGTGTCTGCGCGCAAAAACAGGGTACGTTCAAAATCGAGTGGCAAATCCAGTTGCAGGGGGATTTCGTCACTGTCGATGCGAGACACACCTTCATCGCCATCGATAATTGCGTTTTCATAGGACATCCGCAAGCGCACCTGTCGTTTGCGCTGAAGATTTTGTTCCAGTGCCTGCACCTCAGGTTCGGCTCGCCACTTGGGTGTAGTGCCAATTGAATTGGCCAGCGCATTGAACTCGCCATTTCTTTCTTGCGTACGCAAGCCATCGAGGTACTGGCCATATTGCACCCGCTTTGCCAGTGCAGTCATGCCCTCAGTCCAGTTTTCACGGGGTACGGCATCAATCAAGGCAATGGCGTCATTACCACGGTCCTGGCGGGCTGCCAGAAGCGCAGCGGCAAATCGCATTTCCTGCCCTTTGTCCTGCGCCAAGCCTTCATCCATTACTCGCCGGGCAGCCTGTTTGCTGCCTGCATCGCCTTGGTCATCCAGAAGGGTGGCCAGGTCGTAGCGAAACCATGGGTAGCTCGGGTTCAGGTCTACTGCGTTTTGTAGCAGCCTGGCGGCCTCAGTTTTGTTGCCCTGATCAATCTGCTTTTGTGCACTTTCAGCCAGTTGTTGTCCCTGTTCGAAGTCAGAAAGTACCGGGGCTGTGGGTACTTCGGGCTCAGCAGGCCGGGGTGCCGCAACTTCGGGTGTTGTTGGCTGGGCTAGCGCTGCCGGAGCAGGTTTTGCACGATTGGTATTGGCTGGGCGGCGGGTGGTTTGCGCCGCGCCGGGTGTTGGCGTTTGTGCAAGTGTGCTGGCACCAGCACCGCCCAATTCAGCAAGCAGGGTTCTGTAACGGCGGTCGTCCGGGTATTGCCTGGCCAGCTCGGCCACTTGTTCGCGGGCGTAGCTGCGGCCTTCCGGGGTGCGGTTCATCAAGCGATATATTTGTACGGCAGCTTCACCCAAGGGTGGCTGTGGAAGCAATTGCCGAAGACGCTGTGGCAGGTTGGCGGGAACTTGTTCGCTGTCTGCGATATAACGCAACTCTGCAAATTGCTGCCGCTTGTCTGATGCCAAGGCAATGGCTTGTTGTAACTCAATTGAAAACGGATTGTTTCCGTGCACCAGTTGCAGTTTACCCAGCCACACACTGGCTGCCTGTACATCGCCACGCGCAAGGTCAATCAAGCCTTGCCAGCGCAAGGCCGACGCGTTGGTGGGCTCTATCAACAATATTTTGTTGAAAGACTGTGCTGCCAAATCGAAGCGAAAACGTTCGTACCAGTACACCCCTTTTTCACTCAGCGCACGAATATTGGTTTGCTGTGTATTCACATTGGCATGCACTGGCGTTGGAAATATCAAAGGCATCGCCACAAAGCTGGTTTGTATTGCCCATGCAAGCGTGCGGGCCCGCAGGCCAAAAGTTGGTTTGCACTTAGCCACAGCTTTTAACCTCTTTGCCTCGGGGCAATAATTCACCCAGGGAATTGAATTGATAAAACTTGTCCATGTACCCTTGAGCAAACAGGCTCAAAGCGCCGTTGTAGTAACCGTATTTAAGCCACGCTTCCTTGTTCGAAGTTTTCAGGCTTTGGGTGTGAAATTTTTTCGCAAGCTCGGGCATGCCGACGGCTTGAAGAAAAGGCGCCATGCTGGCTTGAAAACCAGAAGGCCCACGCTCTGTGGAAAATTTTCCACTCATTGGTTCAAACCACTCAGGCATGTTCTGGCGTTTCAGCAGCAAGGCAGCCAAGGGCGACAGTTGTTTCAGCAAGGGCGCCTTGGTGGGGTCGTTTTCGCTGCTCATGGCGATCCACAAATAGGTACGTATGGCATCGTAATCGCCACGTTGCTCATCGTCGGGCAAGTTCATTTCACCGTTGTTGTACAGCACCCAGTCGGGATACTGGCCTGTGCGGCCGTTGTCCAACAGCAGTTTCTGGCTGGCCAGGTAAACTTGGGCCCAACGCGAGTCGTCTGCCCAAGCATTGGCAAAGCGAGCCATCATGAAAGGCGGTAGGTAGCTGGGGTTCAGTTTCACCGCACCATTGTCCAGCACAAAGCCGGTGTGGCCAGGCAATATGCTCAAGCCCAGGCCACTGACTTCCATGCTTTCTTTGTTCAGAATCAAATCACCCAATGTGCGCGCTTTGTCGGCGTAGGTTTGGTTACACCACACGCGGCTGGCTTCAAGCAGGGCGTAGGCAATCCACAGGTCGGCATCTGATGCACTGTTGGCATCGATCACCCCCCAGCTTTCCCCTTTCTTTCCCCAAATCCATGCAGGCAATTGTTTGCCCATGTCGCCGGCACTCAGGTTGTTCTCAGTCCACTTCAATATGGCGTCAAACGCCTTTTGGTCTTGTGCCACCAAGGCAAAAAACAGGGCGTAGGACTGCCCCTCTGACACAGTGCGCAGGTCTTCCTGACTTCGGTCAATCACGCGCCCGTCCTCGCTGACAAACGCGCTTTTAAACCCCTCCCAGGCGGGCCAGGCTTGTGCGGGCGCGGCGCTGCATGCCGCAGTGGATGCAAGCAATAGTACGCCCAGCCCGAGGCGTCGCAACAAATTACGCCACAAGGCCATGTTTAATTGCCTTTGGTGCGGCGTGATGCCCGGCCAGATAACCAGCCAAATGCAAGAATCGCCAAGATCACCCCAGCCAGGGCACCACCCACCGCAATCAAAGCGGGGTATTCCGAAAACGCAATACGCAAACGCAACCACCAAGGCAGTGCGCCGCTGATGTATGTTTCGCCCAGGCTGTAGCTTTGAATGTCATCGCCACGAATCAGGCTCACGCTGCCTTTGATTTTAGCAACGTCGCCATAATCCGACAGGGCAGCCACAGCGCGCTCAAAACTGTCTTGATCTGTGCCAGTGATCACCAGCCCGGCTTTTTTGGGTGCAAGGTGTGACTCAAATCCCACAATTGCACCCAGCGAGCCTGCGGTTTGAATCAAGGCACGCGCGCTGTCGCTGGGTTGTAATTCCGTATCGCTTTGCCACAAACCCTTCAACCACTGGACGGCAGGTGGCAAGCCCATGCTGCGTTCGGTGGCGTTCAATACCATGGGCAAATTCATGTTGGCATTATTCAGCCAACCCAGGCGATCGCTGGTGCCCATGGCCAACCAGTTCTTGGTTCCAATCCCTTCGGGCTTGTCAGAAACAATCAAGGTGGTGCGAGTAGCAGGCAGACCTGTCCACTGTCCAAACAGGCCCATCACATTCAAGTAGGACCGAATTTCAAGCGGTGTGGGATTGGCGGGCAGCACAATGGCTGTGTCCGACAGGTCTGCCATGATGCTGAAGGGATAGCCGCCGTTGGCAAAGGCGGTCAAATTCGGCATGCGAGTGTAGTGGGGCAGGTTAGAGAAATCCAGCGTCGATTCTGGATCGATGGATCCCCTGGCTACTTGCGATACCCGCGTGCAAGAACCACCACCTTCGGCCATAAAGCCAAATGCAAAGGCCAGTTCGTTGTTGCCACCCACGCGGAAAGCGGGAATTTGTAGCGCCTCTTCACTGGTCAGTTCAGCCTGGCCCAACAAATCAATATTGATTTTGTTTTGTACTTGTTCCGAGCGTGGGGCAAGACGGAAGGATTGAATCAGCGAGTTATTGATTTCAATGTTCAGCAGAGAATCGTTCCAGCGGGAAGGGGCTGTGTAGCGGTATTTCAAATCCATGGGGATATTGCGGCCTGCCCAGCTGAACAAGTCGGGTGGAAGGCGCAAATTGATGCTGGCGCGTGGCTTGTCAGAACTCACTTCCAGTTGCCCAGGAAAATCAATCAGCTCGCCAAAGCGCACGGGCCGGTTGGTGGGCACATAGCGCGGCGCGTCGTAAGGCTTGCGCGGGGCGCCCAAGTCCACTTTTTTCACAAGGGCTTTTTGTCCGCTCAGCACCTGGCCTTCAATCACCAGGCCATACACGGCTTGCAGCAACTCCTCGTCGCTGCGGCCCATCACATACAGGTGTTTTATCCAGGGGTTTTCCTTGGCGCTCACGATCATCAGTGAAGGCCCTTCAATGTCGGCCTCGCTCATGCCTTCAGGCATTTTTTTGCCTTTGGTCAAAATAATGGTGTGGCGCGTTGGTGATGCAGCTTCGAGCAATTCAAATTCAGCCTGGCGGTAAAAGGCTTGCGCACCCATCCAGGAGGCCAGAATACCCGCGGCTTTCATGCTGGCTTCGGTTTGTTCCACAGGCAGCACAAGAGGCAACCGGAGTTTGCGGTTGTCTCGAGGATCGAAAAAAGGCGCTGGCAGCAGCGCCAGGTCGTTGACCAGATTCAGCGGTGTTGAGCCGATGGTCAATGTGCTTTCCGGGCGAATGTCAAACCGCAGGGTGGGGTTGCCCGGGTCTACGCACTCGCTGTCGTAGGTGCCGTCGTATTCCACGCGAATGGTTGCAAAATCGGAAAACAGCAACGGGTCCAATTCAATTTCAACAGTGTGCGGCACACCGGCGCGCGCTACACTCAGCTGGGACAAACCGGAAAGCTGGTTGTTTACATACACACGCACAAAGGATTGATCGTGGCGCATACCTTGTGGGTAAAGCACCCTCAGGCTAAGGCTTGCGCGGGTTACCAATTCGTCCAGGCGAATGCCCGAATTCAAGTCCACAAAGCGGTTGATCCCACTCAACCGAACCCCGTTGGGCTGTCCCATTTGGGTAAATGTCAGTGTGCGGGTTCGCTCAACGGCAGGTACAGTTTCCTGGCTGGTTGATACCGTAGCGGGTTCTCCTCTTTCTTGTGAGTACCCTGTCAGGCAAAATAGAACAAACGCTGAGAATAGTAGGTGTCGCATAAGTGGGTTCGCTGGTCGACTGGAATATAAGAACAGATTTTTAATAAATGCCTGCTTAAGTCACTGCATTCAAGAATATTTGAACAATATTTGTCAATATTTTAAAAAGTATGCAGCATAGTTCGACACGTTATCCTATTGTTTTTGTATATGCTCAATTTCTAGAGCTTGTTTTAACTAATTATTGCGTGAAGTGTCTAAAAGAGCACACTTTAAGAAAAGAGAATTAACAGTTTAGGGCGAACAAAATGGTTTCGACAGAAGAGGTGGGAGATATTTTCGTACTGCGCGTAGACGCGGTTCGGTTGGACAGCGCGGTGGGAACAATCATTCGCAACGCGGTGGTTTCCAAACTGGACTCCACGCGAAAATTCGCCTTGGACATTGGGGCCGTTAAATTGGTGGATTCCGGTGGTTTGGGGTCTTTGGTTGCCCTGCTGAAAAACATCACCAATCACCAAGGCAAGCTGGCCTTGGTGGGCATGAACAAATCCGTGCGAATGATGTTTGAGCTTTCGCGCATGGACCGACAATTTTCCCTGCTGGAAGACATGCCCAAGGCAGTTGCCTTTCTACAGCAGGCCTGATTCACAGTGACGGACGACCCCAACAAATTGTTGCCCCGAATTCTGATTGTTGATGATTCGGTGGTGGAACGAAACCTGTTCGTTCACATGGTGGCCAAGTGGGGTTATCCGGTTGAGTTTGCAGCCAGCGGTCAGGAAGCGATACAACTTGTTGAGCGGCATCGCTTCCAATTGGTTCTGGCCGATTGGCAAATGCCCGGCATGCAGGGCACTGAGCTTTGCGTTGCCTTGCGCCAGCTAGACCTTGGGCAGTACACCTACATTATTTTGATGTCAGCCCAAAATGATGAAGAGTTTCTCATCAAGGCGCTAGACGCAGGCGCTGACGACGTACTCACCAAACCCGTCGATGGCAATGAACTGGAAGCGCGGTTGCAGTCGGCAGTCCGCCGTATTGAACTTCAAGCCCGGCTGGCCCGAAAAACCAATGAACTCGCGCATGCCCACGATGTAATTGCGCATGACCTCCGGGCTGTGTCCGGTCTTCAACGCAGTTTTCTGCCCGAGGCGCACAGTCCGTTTCAAGGCTTGAACTACCAGTGGTTGTCGGTGCCTTCCAAGTATGTGTCCGGCGATCACTTGCAGGTGTTCGAGCTGCAACGCGACGTGTATGGTTTTTACCTGCTTGATGTGTCCGGTCATGGCATACCTGCTGCTGTCAAGTCCATGCAGCTGGTTCAAATGTTTGCAGACCGCTCTGCCACCAGCATTGTGTTTGAGGGACGTTTGGGATCGGACGGCCAACGCTTGGTCTCGCGCCCTCGCGATGTTGTGGCGCGCCTGAACCGCCTGTTTCAGCAAACTGAATCTGACCTTTCTTATTTCACCATGATTTACGGCGTGTTCAACACTGCCAATCGACAGGTGTCCCTGTGCCAGGCTGGCCACCCCTCCCCTTTGTTGTTGTCAGCCGGAAAACCAGCCAATGTGCTGGGCAGCGGTGGGTACCCAGTGGGTTTGTTCGATTTCGATGACTTTGAGGACATTGAGCTGATACTGGGCAATGAAGACGCCCTCATTTTGTATTCCGACGGTGTCACTGAAGTTTTGTCGGCCAACTCCGAAGCGTTTGGAGAAAAACGCCTGCTCGATTTTGTCAATCAGCAAAGCAGTCAGGGGCGTTGGTCTGATTTGCCCGAGCGCATTCAAATGCGAGTTCAGCATTGGGGCGGCTTGGTCATTGAGCAAAAGGGTTTTGAGGACGACGTGTCTATTCTGATGCTTGCCCCGCGCCCCGGTGTATTGGACCAGCGTGATGTGGTGGACGCGGACCGGCAGATGCCCGAACTGGTATTTCGCTTGCAGGAAATTCAGGCCAGTCAACCTAGCCCTTTGCCTGCGAAAGCGGGCAAGTCGATTGTTATTGTTGATGATTCCCGCAGCTTTTTAAGAATTTTTGAAGCCATGTTGCACAGTTGGGGTTACACCGTGCATTCCGCCAAGAATGGCCATGAAGCGCTGGCCCTGATTGAAAAACATCAACCTGACTTTGTGCTGACCGATTGGGACATGCCTGGCATGAGCGGCATTGAGTTGTGTGAGCAAGTGCGCGCTCAAAAACAAAATGCCTACACTTACATCATCATGATCACAGGTTACGCAAGCCGGGACGACCTTTTGAACAGCTTGCGCGTGGGGGCCGATGACTTCATGACCAAGCCGGTCAACCCCAGTGAGTTGAAAGTACGCCTGAAAACCGCCGAGCGAATCGCAGATTTGCACACGGGCTTAGAGCGCAGACACGCTGAGCTTAGCCAGCTGTATGAAGCCTTGCAACGTGACATGCGTGAAGTGTCGCGTATTCAGCGGGCCCTGTTGCCCAAAAGCAAGCAGTATCCCTGGCCATTTGCAATTCAAACCATTTACCAGCCACAGGGTTATGTGTGTGGCAAACAAATGGGTTTGCTTGAAACCCAGGCGAATGAGCATGGGTTTTTCATGCTGAACATGGCTGGCCAGGACACGGCAACAGCGTTGCAAACCATGGCGTTGGCAAGGTGGTTTTCAATGGCCCGTGCAACGCGCGTGTTGTTTCCTGTGGAGGAAACCAGTTCAAAAATTCGGCGTTACCTGGCAAGCCCCGAGCAGGTGCTGGCCCAACTTTCAAGCATTTCGCCGTCCCTGAAAGACGAGCCTCCACAATTTGACTTGCTCTATGGCTTGATCAATCTTGACCAAGGCACCTTGTTGGTCGCCGGGATTGGCAATTGGGCCATGGTCATGGCGCAACCTGGCGTGGCACCTGCATTTTTGGGTGCGCACGGCAAGCCGGAGTCAGCCTTTGGTGTTGGGGAGGTTATTTATCAAGGCGTGATCGCCCCGGGCAGCCGACTTTATTTTTACCCGCGAGAATGCGCAAACACTTTGGGTGTACCCGATATCCAAGTTTGGCAACAGTCCGTGTTGCTCGACGACACACAAGGGGATGTGCTGACCAGGGAGTTCTCCCGCCTGCTGGATTCGGGTCGCAATCTAGAAGTTGTCGAAGGTGACCTGTCGCTGCTTGGGATTCAGTGGCGTGAAAGTTTTGAAGTACAGCGCCTTGCTTTGCCTTCTGCGCGGGTATCTGAATTGGCCGATGAATTTGTGCAAACTGGCTTGACCCTGCAAGACGAGTTTTCATCGCACGAGCAATCCTTTAAATTGGGCGAGTTCCTGAATTACACTGCATTCACTGCTGTTGCTGATACCGTAAACATCGGAGTATTAAGCAGTGCTGTACGGGCATTTGTAGAAGAGTTGGCTTACACCGAGGATGTTTGTTACAACACCGATCTTGTGGTGTCGGAGGCTTTGACCAACGTTATGTTACACGGCTTCAAAGACAAGCGTCCCGAGCCGGCGCAGCTAACCGTGCTGGCCTTTCAGCACGGAGTTGGGGTGTTGATCGAAGACTGGGGTAGCAGTATTCCCGCCCATGTGCTCAGCAAAATGCACCACGAGCATTCATTTCAAGACGATTTGAGTTTGGGCGATTTGCCTGAAGGTGGCATGGGTCTGGCATTCATGCGCATGGTGTCTCAGCGTTTCGTGTACCAGGCCAAGCAGAATCAGCATGGCAATCGCTTGTTGTTGCTGCTGTAAACACGCCGGTTCAGTTTTTGTTGTCGCCCGTGGCCGGTGCTTCTGGTGGTACCCAGCCCGTGGGTTGAAACGCGGGATTGTTCGGCATTTCCTCTGCCATCTTGTCGATCAAGCCCACAATTCGTTCATCCACAAATTTGCTGGCCGATTTTTGCAGGGCCCGCGACACTTCGGATTCAATCGCCGTCATGGCCAAGGGGCGAATTTTCCAGATCAATTGCGCCAGCCTGGGCAATTCTTCCTTGGGTGGCAGGTTGTCGCCGTATTGGTCCAATTCTTTCACAAACAGCGAAACGGCTTGGTCGCAAAAGCTTTCAAGATGGCCACGCAGCGACGCAATCAAATCCAGTAAGTCCAGCAAAGGCAAACCGGCACTGGCCATTTCTGCACCGGCGTGCAGAATTTTCGGGCTGGGTGCACGGTAACGCAAACCATCGGGTTCCAGCAGGCCCAGCTCAATTGTTTTGGCCAGGGCACCACGGCTTAAGCTGGTGCCAAACAGGGTGGCCAAATGCACCGGGTTGTAATTCTTCGGTATTTCATCTGTCCACGGGCTGGTAATTGCATGCGTTAAACCCAACAGCTGGCGAAGGTCGTAACCCTTGTCAATGGCGTCCAGCATTTCCTGAATATTGCTCAGGGTGTAACCGCGCCCCAACATTTGCCCAATCAGCTTGAGTCGTGACAAATGGTCTTCACTGTAAAAACCCACGCGCCCACGTTTTTCAGGCGGGGCCAACAGCCCCCGGTCCTGATAGGCACGTACATTGCGCACTGTGGTGTTGGCGGTGCGGGCGAGTTCATCAATGGTGAACTCTCGACCCTGCCCACTGGTGGAAGTGTCTTTGTTTACCGACGATTTTTTGAAGCGGAATGAAACCATTTAAGAATTGTAACCAAATGTGAGAGTATCTAGCCAACCAAGCTTGACGCAGTACGTGATTATGAACCAAACCCTACTTGTTGCGCTGGGCCTTTTCGGCTTGGGCAGTTGGGCCAACGCCCAAGATATTCAAAATAAAACCCTGGACGAAGAGGCACTTCGTGCCTGCCTGTTTCTCGAAGACGACCAACTTCGCCTGCGGTGCTTTGATGATGCCACAGGCAGAAGCCTGGTGGTCAAAGATGGTTCTGCTCCTGAGGCCGCCGCGGCCATTGACGGGGGGTTGTTGTTGTACAAACGCAGCGAAGACACCACCCTGAGCTGGCTGGATCGCCGCTGGGAGCTAGCCCCTTCAGCCAAAAGAGGCACCTTTTCCATACGCCCGTACCAGCCTGTTTACCTGTTGCCGGTGTATCACAACAAATCACCGAACATTCGCCCCACCAGCCCTAACCCCGCCAACACGGTGCAGCCGGGTGATGCGCCCGAGAATCTCGATCGCAATGAATTGAAATTTCAACTCAGCCTGAAAACCAAGGTGATGGAGAACATGTTTGGTGACAATGGTGATTTGTGGTTTGGCTACACGCAGTCCAGCCGTTGGCAGGTTATGAACCAGGATATTTCCCGCCCTTTTCGGGAAACAAATTATGAACCAGAACTGATTTTCACCTGGCGCTCCAGCTGGAGCGAGTTCAGGGAGGCCACTGGTTGGGAACCTCGTCTACTGGGCTTGAGCCTGAATCACCAGTCCAACGGGCGGGCCTTGCCACTGTCGAGATCCTGGAATCGCTTGATCGGCATGGTCGGGTTTGAGCGTGAAAACACCATGGTTCAATTCAGGCCTTGGTTGCGTATTGCCGAAGATGCCGCTGAAGACGACAACCCCGACATCAGCGACTTCATGGGCCGTGGCGACATGTTGCTGGTTCACAAACACAATGGACATGAATATTCCCTGCTAACCCGCCATAACTTTCGCGGTGGCGATGAATCTCGGGGCGCTGTTCAATTCGACTGGGCATTCCCGCTCACCAGTAACTTGCGTGGTCATTTGCAATACTTCACCGGTTATGGCGAAAGCCTGATTGATTACAATTACAAATCCGATTACCTGGGTATTGGTTTGTCTTTGGTGGGGTGGTATTGAACGTGTGGTTGAAGTGTGCTTTTGTCGCCTGCCTGTTGTTCACAGGGGTGGCGCAGGCCAATGAGCCCGTTGTTTTTGTCTTGGCCGCCACTGAGAAGGTGGTGGTCACCAATCCGAAGGGTCAGCAATACAGTGCTCTCCCCACCCAACGCCTGTTGCATGGTCATACCATTGCAGTGCCCAAAGGGCAGCGATTCTCTGTGTTGATCTTGAACACCGGCAATCGAAGGGTCTACAACGGACCAGCCCGGCTCAAGGTAATCGCTGATACTGTTCGCGTGTTGAGCGGGCCAGCTGTGAGAGTCTTTCCTCTGGAGCAAGCCCACCTGGATTTGATTAATCAATGGATTAATTTGTTCGCCCGACCGCGTGGCGTTTCGCCCGTTAAAGGACACAAAGCGGATAAAAATGACGCCATTGAGACTAATCCCCTTCGCGTTTTGCAACCCATCGACGGATCGCTACTGTTGACTCGTAACCCGGAATTCGTATTCCAGGGCGACTTGCCGAGAGAAGGCAACTTGATGTTGTTTGATTCAAGGGGCAAGCGATTTTGGGTTGAGCCCCTGGAGAGCGAGTATGTCAGTTTGCCGCCTGCCGCAAAATTTGAGTGGGGTCAAAGTTTTACCTGGGAAGTACGGCGCCTGACCGGTGGCCGCGTGGTCAGTGGCAGTTTTCACATTGCGAGTGAAGAAACTGCGCGCAGTTTGCTGGAGGCAAGGGTGCCAGACACTGCGGGCACTTTGCCCGAGGCAAAGCTTTTTTATGGCATGCGCCTTCAACTGGCCAAGGCCTACAAGGAAGCCAATGAGGTGTGGGCGTCTTTGGGCATGGTATTGACCGCGCAGGGGCAACCCAGCCGAATTCGTCCTTAGTCGCTGCCCGGTAAATCCCTAGCCGTCCAGTTCTTCCCAGCGGGCATAAGCTTTCAGCAGTTCATTTTCCAGGTCAACTATGCGGGCTTGCGCAGCAGTCACGATGTTGGCTTCTTGCTGGTAAAAGTCAGGGTCACCAATTTTTGCCACAAGTGCTTCCTGTTCTGTTTCCAGTTTCTCGATCAGCGCGGGCAGCATTTCGAGTTCACGTTGCTCTTTGTAACCCAGTTTTTTAGTCTTCTTGACGGGTGTAGGTTCCGTCGCTGCAACTGTTGGTTGCGCAACAGCGGTTGGAGCAGGCGGTGCAGCGTTGGGCGTGTTGGTCTTACCCACATTGGCCCAGGGGTCGGTGGTGCGTTGGCGCAACCAGTCGTCATAACCGCCCACGTAGTCGCCCACCACACCATCGCCTTCAAAAACCAGGCAACGGGTCACAATCTGGTTCAAAAATTCCCGGTCGTGACTGACCAAAATCAGTGTGCCTTGGTATGCCATCAGTTTTTCTTCCAGCAACTCCAGGGTTTCAATGTCCAGGTCGTTGGTGGGTTCGTCCAACACCATCACGTTCGAGGGTGTTGAAAACAACTGTGCCAGAATCAGCCTTGCGCGTTCTCCACCCGACAAACTACGCACTGGTTGGCGGGCGCGGTCGGGTGTGAACAGAAAGTCTTGCAAATAGCCGATCACATGTTTGGCTTGCCCATCAATGGTAATGAATTCCTTGCCGGCGCCAATAATTTCAACTGCGGTGTCTTCTTCGTTGAACTGGCTGCGCAACTGGTCAAAGTAGGCAATTTCCAGTTTTGTGCCCAATTTGATGTGGCCTGAATCGGGTGGCAACTGCCCCAGCAGTACTTTCAGCGCTGTGGTTTTGCCAATGCCGTTGGGGCCCAGGAAGCCAATTTTTTCACCGCGCAAAATGGTGTTGGTGAAGTTACGCAAAATTGGCAAGTCGCCCAACTGTTTATTGATGTCGGTCAGCTCAGCGACCACTTTGCCGCTGCGTTCGGCCTCCTGCACCTGTACTTTCGCACTGCCCACCACATTGCGTCGATCTGAAAACTGTTTACGCATTTCCATCAATGCGCGCACGCGGCCTTCGTTGCGGGTGCGGCGCGCCTCAATGCCACGGCGAATCCACACTTCTTCTTCAGCCAGTTTTTTATCGAACAGGGCGTTGGCCTTTTCCTGGGCATGCAGAAATTCCGCCTTGCCTTTCAAAAATCCCTCGTAGCCGCCCGACCAGCTTTTCAGCATGCCGCGATCAAGGTCGCACACCCGTGTGGCCAGCTTTCGCATGAATGAACGATCGTGACTCACGAAAATCACAGCGCCTTTGAACTGGCGGATCTGCTCTTCCAGCAATTCAATGCTGGGAATGTCCAGGTGGTTGGTGGGTTCATCCAGCAACAGCACGTCGGGGTTACTCACCATGGCTTTGGCTAGCATCACTTTGCGCTTCATGCCGCCCGACAGCTTTGCAAAAGGCAAATCCGCAGGCAACTTCATGCGGGAAAGCATTTGGTCTACTTCACTTTCAAGGTGCCAGCCGTGATGCTCGCCCAACTCATGTTGTGCTTCTTCAAGCACTTTGGCCTGTGCGGGTGTCAAGGAATCGTGATCCAGCGGGCCCAGTGTGCGGCTGATGCTGATGTGTTTGCCCAAGGTACCGAAGCCTTGTGCCACGACATCAAAAATGGTGTCATCGTGTTCCTGGGGCACGGCTTGTTCAAGGCAGGTCATGCGCAGGCCGTCCTGTTTAATCACCAGGCCATCTTCAGGCGTGGTTTCGCCTGTCAGAATGCGAAACAGTGTACTTTTGCCAGTGCCGTTGCGGCCCACCAAGGCCACGCGCTCACGTTCTTCAATTGAAAAATCAACCTGATCCAGCAGCACAGTGGTACCTATCCGGTACGTGGCCGCTTTTAAGCCCAACAACATGGTTATTCCTTTCGTATTTGTCTGGTAGTGGCCAGTGCCAATGCACAGCACAGGGCAGCATCGGGGGTGAACTGCCAGGCGTTGATTGCTTCAACGCAAGCATTGGATGTCATTAACTGAAATGCGCCCACTTCGCCATCGCGGTTTTTGGGGCGGCGCCCCGGCTTTAACTGGCCATGAAACAGAATGACTGTTTCGTAATGCCAGCCACCATACAGCAAGGGGCGGCTTAACACCAGTTCATGGCAGTTTAAAGGTTCAATCCAGGCAAAATCGTCTGAATTCAGCCCGGCTTCCTCGTCCAGTTCCCGCCACAGTGTGTTGTCAATACCCTCAGCGCTGGCAATTCCGCCTGCCGCCAGGTTGTCCAGCATGCCCGGGTTTTCGTGCTTGGTCGCGGCGCGCACACCCGTCCACACGCAACCTCTGTGATTCTCAACATGCACATGCACGGCTCGGCTGCGAAATCCCAGCGTTTTGAACAAGGCCCGCTCTGCGGTGGCCAACACCTGTCCCTGCCTGGTCAGCAACAATTGTTCTTCATTGCGCCAGCCCGGCACCAGGCCCATGGCTTTCAGCATATTCCCAGCAGTGGCCAGTTTGGCGCTCAGTGCCTGTGGTCCTTCTGTATGTTTGCACTCAATGCCTTGGCTAGTACTCACGCAGACCAGGCCCGTTGCATTGAAGACTTTCTCAAAGGTTTGCTGGTGTTGGGTGTCCCAATGGCCCAGGTGCTCGCCATTGAGCAACCATGGAATAAATTGTCGGGCCAGCGCGCTGGTGTTGTCGCGCCAGCGGCTGACGAAGGGTTGAAACTGAACTGGCAATGTGTGTTGCAACCAGGCTTTGCTCGCGTCAATCATGGCAATGCCTTCAGGTTTGAATCAGTTTTTTGGTGTTTTGAATGCTCATCAAAATACCAGCACCCATACCCAGCGTCACCATGGCGGTGCCACCGTAACTCATCAAAGGCAGGGGCACGCCCACCACGGGCAAAATACCGCTGACCATGCCAATGTTGACAAAGGCATAGGTGAAAAAAATCAAGGCCATGGCGCCTGCCATCAGGCGTGAAAACAGGGTGGGCGCGTTGCCGGCAATCACCAAGCCTCGCACAATCAGGCAGGTGTAGAGCGTCAATAGCACCAAGCAACCCAGCAGACCGAATTCTTCTGCAAGCACCGCAAAAATAAAGTCGGTGGTGCGTTCAGGAATAAATTCCAGGTGGGTTTGGGTACCCTGTAAAAACCCTTTACCGGTAAATCCGCCCGAGCCCACGGCCACTGTCGATTGAATAATGTGAAAACCTTTGCCAAGCGGGTCTTGAGTGGGATCCAGCAAGGTGAGCACCCGCTGGCGCTGGTAATCGTGCATTAGCGTCCAGAATAGGGGCAGACTGGCTAGAAACAGTCCCGTTAGCCAGCCCAACACTTTCCATGACAAACCTGCAAAGAAAATCACAAAGAAGCCCGAGCCCAATACCAGCAGTGCTGTACCCAAGTCGGGTTGTTTCAGAATCAAAATACCTGGAATGGCCAAGATAACCGAAGCCACCGCGAATTCACGCCAGCCGGAAACATTCTCCCGTTGCTGGAAAAACCAGGCCAACATCAGTGGCATGGCAATTTTCATGATCTCCGACGGTTGAATCCGGATAAAACCCAGATTAAGCCAACGTTGCGCACCTTTTGAAATGTCGCCAAACAGTTCAACGGCAATCAGCAAAACCACGCCCACCACATACAGCGGCACTGCGATTCGCATCAAAAATTGGGGTTTCAGGTTGGCCGTTACCCACATCACCATGAAGGCAATCAGCAGATTCCTTGAATGGTCAATGAAGCGACCCTCGAAATCAAATGCCGCGCTGTACTGGGTGATCAAGGCAAACACAACCAATGACAGCAAAATCGTGCTGAGTACCGGGTCAAACACGGTCAGGAATGGCTTGATTCGCGGCCAAATGGGTTCACGTTGAATGGCGCGGTTTCGGTTCACGGCAGAGACTCTCCGCTGATTGTTCGATCGGCAGCCTGTTCCGGAGCCTGGGGTAGCGGCAATGCAATCGAGCGGTCGTTTTCCGCTTCAATTTGCCAGTAAGTGTCGAGCACTTTTTTAATGGCGGGGGCGGCAGACTGGCTGCCAAATCCTCCGTTCTCAACAATTGCAGCCAAGGCAATTCTAGGTTGCTCCATGGGTGAAAAAGCAATAAACCAGCCATGGTCGCGCAGGCGCTCGGCCGAGGCAGCACGGTCTTTGTAGGTTTCGCCCTGCTTTAGTCCAAACACCTGTGCAGTTCCTGTTTTCCCCGCCACTTCATAGCTTACGTCCTTGAAAACGCCGCGTGCCGTGCCCTCAAGCACCGCGCCTCGCATGCCCAGTTTGACTGAATCAACATGCCGTTGTTGCAAGTTTAGCTGTTTAAAAGCCTCCAGTGGTTTTTCAGTCACCTGGCCGCTGACCGGGTTCTGGAAGGCTCGAACCAGCCGGGGCGTTGCGTTCATACCGCCACTGGCCAGCACCGCTGTTGCGTGGGCCAATTGCAGCGGGGTGTAGTTGTTGTAGCCTTGCCCAATCGCTACTGAAATGGTCTCGCCCGAATACCAACGCTGCGCCTCGGCCTTCTTGAAAGCGCCTGCTTTCCATTCCCGAGAGGGCAGCACACCCGTGCGTTCGCCGTCCAGGTCAATGCCAGTGTGCGATCCAAAGCCAAAGCGCCCCATGAACTCCGAAATAATATCGATGCCCATCTCGCTGCCCAGCATGTAATAGTAGGTGTTGCACGACTCGGCAATCGACTTGTACATGTCCACCATGCCGTGCCCGCCAATTTTGTCGTCCATGAACCGGCGGGAACCAAAATCAAAATAGCCAGGGTCGCGCAGCGTGCTCGATGCGGTGCGAAAGCCTCGCTCCAGCGCGGCCAGTGCCATAAAGGGCTTGAAGGTAGAGCCTGGCGGATAGGTGCCCGCCAAAGGGCGGTTCAGCAATGGCCGGTCAATACTTTCGTTCAGCAATTTCCAGTTCTCGGGATCAATGCCTTCCACGAACAGGTTGGGGTCAAAACTCGGTGCGCTCACCATGGCAAGAATGTCACCGTTGCGGGGGTCAATTGCCACCAAGGCGCCACGTTTGCCCTCCAGGGCCTTCTCGGCCGCCTCCTGCAGGCGAATGTCAATAGAGAGCATCAGGTTTTCACCTGGCACCGCGGGTGAGCGTGACAGCACTCGCACAGCCCGGCCGCCCGCCGAGGTTTCTACCTCTTCAAAACCTGTTCGTCCATGGAGCTGGGTTTCATAGCGCTTCTCGAGGCCGTCTTTGCCTATGTAAGCAGTACCCCGATAGTTGTTGGTTTGGTCCAGTTCTTCGATCCTTTCCTGATCTCGCGCCGAAATTCGACCAATGTAGCCTAGCAAATGCGCTGCATGGGGACCGTATGGGTATTGGCGGAAAAGGCGAGCGCGAATTTCCACACCAGGGAAGCGGAAGCTTTGTACCGCGAAACGGGCCACTTCTTCATCGGTGAGGCGTGTACGAATCGGGATGGATTCAAACCGTTTGGATTCAGCTCGCAGTTTTTTGAACCGTCTGCGGTCCAGTACTGAAATTTCAACAATCTTGCCCAGCTCATCGATCATTTCGTTCAAATTATCGATCTTGGAGGGTGTGATTTCGAGCGTGTAGGCCGAGTAATTGTTGGCCAGCACCACGCCATTGCGGTCCAGAATCAGGCCCCGGTTCGGCACCAGCGGCACAATCGTAATGCGGTTGTCTTCCGCTTTGGATTGGTACTTGTCATAGCTGATCACCTGCAACCACAGCAAGCGCGCCACCAATACCAAAAACAGCAACACCACAAAGAGCCCGGCCAGAAACAACCGAAACCGGAACTGTTTGATGGCTTGTTCTGGGTGGTTAAACTCGGTCATATCGGGCGGTCGTTGTCACGGTTTTCTGGCAATTTTTGTGGGGCCAGCAGCAAAAACTGTGTCAGCGGCCACAAGGCGGCGGTCAGTACGCTCTCCGCGAATATCCAGGCGCCCGGGAAGGTGCCGCCGAACATTACACGAATAATGACCGTGATGGCTTGGGCCGCCAGAAGCAAGGGAAAAATGTGGGCCGCTTGCATCATCGGGGAAAACCACATCACCCGGCGGTGAATGGTGATCGCGAAGTAAGAGAGCAGGGTGTAGGCCAGTGCGTGTTCACCAAATACGCTTGCTGAATGCACGTCAACTGCCGCGCCGAAGCACCAGGCCACGCCAATCCCGATTCGTCGCGGTTGCCGAATATTCCAGAACACCAGTACCAAAGCCAGTAAATCGGGCGTAACCCAATTTCGGTCGACTGGAATGAATTTGAAAAGCAGGGCAGCCAGCAGCGAAAATGCAATGAACCAAGGGTTTACCGGGCGCAAAATTTCGGAGTTGCCGAACGGATTAATTCCCATTGCCAGCCTCCGTGGTGTTTTTCGGGTTGAGGGCGCTGGCGGGTGCTGCGTTGGTTGTGGGTGGGCTGGCCGATCCTGTGTTCGGTGCATTATTCCCCGGCATGGGTGCACTGGTGGCTGGCTGCGCGTCAGTTGCGATTTTCTCGCGGAAGGTGTCGAGCACCAACACAAACCGGTGTCGCTCTACGCCAGCAATGGGTTCACAGAAAATACTGGCAAAGGCATAGCGCGAATTTCGCTCGACCCGAATGACCCTCGCCACGGGAATTCCTCTGGGGTATACACCGTCAAGCCCCGATGTCACCAGCAGGTCATTGTTTTCAATGTCAGCGTTGGCCGCCATAAAGCGAAGTTCAATCAGCCCTCCATCCAGCCCGCCATAAGCCACGCTGCGAATGCCATTCCTCAGGTTTTCAACGGGGATGATCTGTTCTTTGTCGGTGATCAGGCTGACTTCGGCCCGACTTGGAAAGGCGCGGGTGACCTGGCCCAACAAGCCCAGCTCGTCGATCACCGGCATGCCTTCTTTGACACCCTGGATCAAACCTTTGCCGATGATTATTTTGCGCGAAAACGGGTCGCGTGCATCGCTGACAATTTCGCTGAGAATGGAGCGCTTTACCTTCAGTGTGTTGCCCACATTCATCAGTTTGCGCAGCTTTTCGTTTTCCTGGCGCAAGGTTTCGAGTTCGTGCAGGCGTTGCTTGTCTTGAAGTTGCTCGAGAATCAAGGTTTTATTCTCGGATTGGAGTGTGTCCAGCGATGTGGCGTAGTCCACACCAGCCTGACTCCATTCGATGGGCAGGCTGGCAATTTTTTGCAAGGGGTAAAGTACTGTGCCTACTGCTTTGCGCACTACTTCCATGGCTGCAAATCGTGAATCCAGAAACAGCAGCCCCACCGAAAGCGCGACAAAGAAGGCCAGCCGCACGCGTGCGGATGGGCCTTGTTTGAACAACGGTGGTGGTGTGTACTCCATAGGCTTTTAGCCGGTTCAATGCTGGGCTATATAACAAGCCGGAGTTAGAACCGTTTTACGTTACTTACTCACTGGTGAAAATGGTGCCCAATTTGTCCATGCGCTCCAGTGCAAGGCCACAGCCGCGAACCACACAAGTCAGTGGGTCTTCGGCCACGTGCACCGGCAAACCGGTTTCTTCCATTAGAAGCCGATCCAGGTCGCGCAGCAAGGCACCACCACCGGTCAGCATCATGCCGCGTTCAGCAATGTCAGCACCCAGCTCGGGCGGTGTTTGTTCCAGTGCAGATTTAACTGCAGACACGATCGCATTGAGCGGTTCAGTCAAAGCTTCCAGAATTTCATTCGATGAAATCGTGAAACGCCGTGGAATGCCCTCTGACAAGTTGCGGCCGGTCACTTCCATGTCTTTCACTTCTGAACCGGGGAATGCCGAGCCAATCTGTTTCTTGATGGCTTCAGCCGTGGGTTCACCAATCATCATGCCGTAGTTGCGGCGAATGTAGCTGATGATGGCTTCATCAAACTTGTCGCCGCCCACGCGCACGCTGCCGGCGTACACCATGCCACCCAGGGAAATGATGCCCACTTCAGTGGTGCCGCCACCAATGTCGACGACCATTGAGCCAGATGCTTCAGATACCGGCAAGCCGGCGCCGATTGCTGCAGCCATGGGTTCTTCGATGAGGTAAACCTGAGATGCACCAGCGCCTAGCGCGCTTTCGCGAATGGCACGGCGTTCTACTTGAGTGGAACCGCAGGGCACACAAATGATTATTCTGGGGCTGGGTGAAAACAAGCGGCTTTCGTGAACCATCTTGATGAATTGCTTGAGCATTTGCTCGGTCACGGTGAAATCGGCAATTACGCCGTCTTTCATGGGACGAATGGCCTCGATGTTGCCAGGCACCTTGCCCAACATTTGCTTGGCTTCAAGGCCAACCGCCGTGATGGTTTTTTTGCCATTGGGGCCGCCTTCCTGACGAATAGCAACCACAGAAGGCTCGTCGAGAACGATGCCCTTGGTGCGGGCGTAGATTAGCGTGTTGGCCGTGCCCAAATCAATGGCCAAGTCGTTTGATAAATAGCTGCGTAGAAACCCAAACATGGTGATGTTCTAACCTGTGTTGTGTAGTTGGAGAGCTGCCAAGCCCGCGAAGCTCAAAGTTGTCTAGATGTTGTCCGGTTCGCCACTATTTATGGGACTTCACTTGTCAAGTGGCATAACTACCGATGATAACCTATAAAATAAGAAGACTTTGATCAACACAGACTTTCACCAAGCGGCTTTTGCATCATTTAGAAGCGATGCTCAGGCCTGCTGGTCGGCGGAGAAAATTTATGTCCCTTGATTCCGGACAAATTGCAAAAATTGCGGCCTTGTCGCGTTTGAAAGTGACGCCCGAGCAGGCTCAGGTACTTGAGCAACAATTGAATAACATCATGCAACTTGCCGATCGCTTGAGCAGTGAAAACACCGAAGGCGTTGAGCCGTTGGCGCATCCTCTCTCGCTGATCCAACCCATCGCGCTGCGCTTGCGCGAAGACGCCGTGACTGAGGCTGACAATCGCACCGCCAATATGGCCAACGCACCGGCTGCCGAGAAAGGCCTGTTTTTGGTACCCAAAGTCATTGAATGATCGTTTATCAAGAATTCAGTCCTCCTAATTTAAGAAAATCCGATATTGGAATGTGGTTTTAAGCATGTCATCCAAAATTCAAAGTATTTCCCAGCTGCGCGCTTTGCTGGACGAGAAAAAAACCAGTGCCGTTGAGTTGGCGCAAGATGCTCTGCGCCAAGCTGGTCAGCAGTCCAGGTTGAACGCATTCGTGGACATTCGCGATGACCTCACCCTGCAACAAGCCAAGGCCGCCGATGCGCGGCTTGCTGCGGGTGAAACCGGCGCCTTGTTGGGTATTCCCACTGCACACAAAGATATTTTTGTTACCCAAGGCTGGACCAGCACGGCGGGCTCTAAAATGCTCGCGGGTTATCAAAGTCCGTTTGATGCTGAGGTGGTATCTCGCTTGAATGCCGCGGGTACTGTGAGCATTGGCAAATTGAATTGCGATGAATTCGCGATGGGGTCATCGAATGAAAAAAGTGCCTATGGCCCTTGCCTGAACCCTTGGGACACTTTGGCGGTGCCTGGCGGTTCTTCGGGTGGGTCGGCCGTGGCTGTGGCCGCAGGTGTGGTGCCATTTACCACGGGTACAGACACCGGCGGATCCATTCGCCAACCAGCGTCGCTGTGCGGTATCACCGGCATCAAACCGACCTACGGCAGTTGCAGCCGTTACGGCATGATTGCGTACGCCAGCAGCCTGGACCAGGCCGGTCCCATGGCCCACAGCGCTCGCGATTGTGCGCTGGTGCTCAATGCCATGGTGGGCTTTGACGCCAAAGACAGCACCAGCGTGCAAAGGCCGGTGTCAAATGAAGATTTCACAGCAGGCTTTGGAAAGCCCCTTCGCACTGGCGATGTTGCGAAGCCTCTGGCTGGTGTTCGGGTCGGTTTGCCCGCCGAGTTTTTTGGCGAAGGCTTGACCACCGACGTGCGCGCGCCAGTTGACGCAGCCCTGAAACAGCTTGAAACCCTGGGCGCCACGCTGGTGAATATCAGCTTGCCGCGCACGGAACTGTCCATTCCAGCGTACTACGTGATTGCGCCCGCTGAAGCCAGTTCCAACCTGTCGCGTTTTGATGGTGTGCGTTACGGCCACCGCGCGGCCGAGTACAGCGATTTGAAATCCATGTACGAAAATTCGCGCAGTGAAGGCTTTGGCCTTGAAGTGCAGCGCCGCATCATGGTGGGTGCCTATGTGCTCTCGCATGGTTATTACGACGCGTATTATTTGCAGGCCCAGAAAATTCGCCGTCTGATTGCGCAAGATTTTCAAGCTGCTTTCCAGCAATGCGATTTCATTGCTGGCCCGGTTAGCCCCACAGTGGCCTGGAATTTGGGCGAGAAGTCAGCTGACCCGGTGCAAATGTATCTGGCCGACATTTACACGCTCAGCACAAGTTTGGCTGGTTTGCCCGGTATGAGCGTACCCGTTGGGTTTGGCGACAAAAATCGCCCTGTCGGCATGCAATTAATTGGCAATTATTTCAAGGAAGGGGAAATGCTGGCGCTTGCTGACCATTATCAAGCCGCCACCGATTGGCACCTTTATACTCCGTCTTAAAAAGGATCGCACCATGCAATGGGAAATTGTGGTGGGTCTTGAAACCCACACCCAGTTAACAACCGAATCAAAAATTTTCTCTGGTGCCAGCACCGCTTTTGGTGCAGAGCCCAATGCGCAAGCCTGTGCTGTGGACTTGGCTTTGCCCGGTGTGCTGCCAGTGATGAACAAAGCAGCCGTGCAGCGCGCCATTCAATTTGGCCTGGCCGTGGGCGCCAAGGTGGCCGAGCATTCGGTGTTTGCGCGCAAAAATTATTTCTATCCTGATTTGCCCAAGGGCTACCAAATCAGCCAGTTTGAAATTCCGGTGGTGCAGGGCGGCTCCATCAGCTTTTTGCTGGGCGATCAAATGAAGACAGTGCGCTTGGTGCGCGCCCACCTGGAAGAAGACGCGGGCAAAAGCCTGCATGAAGACTTCGCGGGCCAGTCGGGCATCGATTTGAACCGCGCGGGCACGCCACTTTTGGAAATTGTGACTGAACCCGACATGCGTTCGGCCGAAGAGGCGGTGGCCTATGCCAAAACCTTGCACACCTTGGTCACTTGGCTGGGAATTTGCGATGGCAATATGCAGGAAGGCAGTTTCCGCTGCGACGCCAACGTGTCGGTTCGCCCCAAAGGCGAAACCAAGTTGGGCACTCGCTGCGAAATCAAAAACCTGAACAGCTTCAAGTTTTTGCAGGCCGCCATTTTGTATGAAGCGCAGCGCCAAATCGAGATCATCGAAGATGGGGGCACAATCAAACAGGAAACGCGACTTTACGACCCCGATCGCAACGAAACCCGCTCCATGCGCAGCAAGGAGGATTCGGAAGACTACCGTTACTTCCCCGATCCCGACCTGCCACCGCTGATGATTTCTGCGCAATGGGTTGAGCAAGTGCGTGCCGAAATGCCCGAATTGCCCGGCCAAAAGCAGGCGCGTTACACCGCTGAGCTGGGTTTGAGTGAATACGATGCGGTGACGCTCACAGCCAGCCGCGCCATGACCGATTACTTCGAGGCGGCGCTGGCCGCGGCGGGCGCTGACAAAGCCAAGCCTTTGGCCAACTGGTTGCTGGGCGAGTTTTCTGCCAGCTTGAATCGCGACGACAAAACCCCTGCAGAGTCGCCCATTGCACCTGCCTTGATGGCGGCCTTGGTGAAACGCGTGGTGGACGGCACTCTGAATAACAAAACTGCAAAAGTGGTGTTTGCTGCCCTGTGGGACGGCAAGTACAGCGATGTGGATGCTTGTATTAAAGGCGAGGGTTTGGAGCAAATCTCAGACTCTGGCGCTGTTGAAAAAATGATCGACGACGTACTGGCAGCGCACCCCGGCCCGGTGGCCGAGTACAAAGCCGGTAAAGAGGCGTCATTTAACTTTCTGGTGGGGCAAATCATGCGTGCAGCGCGCGGCAAGGCCAACCCGGCGCAGGTGAACGAGATTTTGAAAGCCAAGTTGAGTGCGTGATTCCTTCGCCAACCCGACGGGGTTGTCTGCTTCCTCACTGAAAACCGCCTGATCAGCGCGCCATCCTCAAAGCGGATGGTCGTAATCCGCAATCAAGGGTGCATGGTCTGAAAACTTCTGGCCCTTGTACACATTTACTTCGCGAATCAAGTCACGCAATGCCGGGCTCACCATCTGGTAATCAATTCGCCACCCCACATTCTTGGCATAAGCCTGCCCGCGGTTGCTCCACCAGGTGTAGCAACCGTCGGTTTCTTCTGGGTACAGCACACGGTAGGCGTCCACCCAACCACGTTTTTCAATCACATTGCCAATCCAGGCACGTTCCTCGGGGGTGAAGCCGCTGTTCTTTAAATTGCCTTTCCAGTTTTTCAGGTCAATCTCTTTGTGGGCAATATTCCAGTCGCCGCACAATACAACAGGCTTCTTCTTGCTTTCAAAATCATCAAAAATTTGCTCAAAATGATCTAGAAATCGGAATTTGGCTTCTTGTCGTTCCTCGGAACTGCTGCCGGACGGAAAGTAGATCGACGACACAATCATATTCTCGAATTCTGCAGTCACCATGCGTCCTTCCGCGTCGAATTCGGTGTTATTTAGCCCGTAAATCACATTAAGTGGTTCTACTTTGCAGTAAAGGCCAACACCGCTGTAGCCTTTTTTTTCTGCAGCCTGAAAGTAACCTTTGTATGTGCCGGGTTGCAAATGCTCGGGGCCAAGGTCCGCCAAGTGGGCTTTGATCTCCTGTACACACACCACATCGGCCTGGCTTTGGTTCATCCAGTCGAAAAACCCTTTTGTGTGGGCAGAACGAATTCCATTCAGATTTGCTGAGATAATGCGGGTCATTGTGTACAGTCAGTTTTTTAGGGATTGATCGTGGCCGATTCAAATCAAAATTTGCAGGTTCTTTCCGACCAGTTTTTGCAGTTTGCTGTCGAAAAGCAGGTGTTGCGCTTTGGCGAATTCAAAACCAAGGCAGGCAGAATGTCGCCGTATTTTTTCAATGCGGGTCTGTTCAACACAGGTTCGTCGTTGCAAAAGCTCAGTGAATTTTACGCACAAACCTTGCTTGAGCAAACCGCAGAGCGTGGAATTCAGTTTGACATGCTGTTTGGCCCTGCTTACAAAGGTATCCCTTTGGTGGCTGGGGCCACCATGGAAATGGCCCGCCGCGGTCGCGATGTACCTTACGCATTTAATCGCAAGGAAGCCAAAGATCACGGTGAAGGCGGTTCTTTGGTGGGTGCGCCACTGGAAGGTCGGGTTGTGATTGTTGACGATGTTATTTCAGCAGGAACATCGGTGCGTGAATCTGTTGAAATCATTCGCGCCAATGGCGCTGAACCTGCTGCGGTATTGATCGCACTGGATCGCATGGAAAAGGGCATGCGCGACGGGCAGGACACCCAGCATTCAGCAGTTCAGGAAGTGGAGCAGTTGTACGGAATCCCTGTTTTGGCCATTGCCAACCTGCAAGACTTGCTGCGTTACTTGCTTACCCGGCAAGCTGCCAATGTTCGCCTGGCTGGCTGGTACGAGAAGGTGAAGGAATACCGTAGCCGTTACGGCGTGTAAGGTCACCCGGAAAAAAGCCGCACCACTTAGTAAAGCTGGTGCGGCTTTTTCATGGAACAAACCCGTTTACAACACAACCGATACCAATTCATGCCCTGAAAGCGCCCGGTAAATGTTGTCAAGCTCTTCCTGGTTGTTCACATACACGGTGCAGGTCAGGCTCAAGTAGTTGCCCTTGCTGCTGGGCCGCATGTCAACACCTGCTACATCAAATCCAGGGCTCATGCTGAGCAATAAATCACAAATGACCTGGGAGAACTCTGGCACATTCTTCCCCATCACTTTGATGGGGAAATGAGTCGGAAATTCTATTAGGCTTTTTTTGCCTTCATTGGGTGTCGCCGTGCTCATTACTTACTCTTCAAACCATAGTTTTGCAGAGTCAACCATGCGACCAAATAAGCCCGCTTCTTCGATGGTGGACAACGCCAATAGCGGCACTGTGCCGATGGTTTCTCCGTTCAATGTCAGCTTCAGAGTGCCCAGTTCGGTTCCGGCCGGAATCGGTGCAATCAAGGTACCTTTTTTCTCGACCGTGGCTTTCAGTTGTTTGGCCATGCCGCGCGGCACGTTGATCAGCAAATCTTTGTTCACGCCAAGTTTCACTTCCTTGGCTTGTCCTTTGTACACTTCACTGGTGCTGATGGCTTGCTTGGCTGAGTACAGCTTCACGGTTTCAAACATCTGATAACCGTAGTTCATCAGCTTCAGGCTTTCCTGCGTGCGGGCCTGGTCGGAGGTGGTGCCCAGCACCACGGAAAGCAGACGACGATCAACGCCGTTGGGCAATGTGCGATTTGCTGAACTCACTAGGCAATAACCGGCCGATTCGGTGTGTCCGGTTTTCATGCCGTCCACGGAGGGGTCAATCCACAGCAGGCGATTGCGGTTGGGTTGGCGAATGCCGTTGTAGGTGTATTCCTTGGTGGAATACATTTTTTTGTAGTATTCAGGAAAGTCGGTGATGATGCGTTTGGCCAGAATGCCCAAATCGCGGGCGGTGGTGTAGTGCTGTGGGTCGGGCAGGCCAGTGGCGTTCTTGAAGTTCGTGTCCGTCAGGCCCAGCCGTTTGGCTTGTTGATTCATCAGCGTTGCAAAGTTGTTTTCGTCGCCAGCCAGCAGTTCTGCGATTGCGCGGCTTGCATCGTTGCCCGATTGCACAATGACTCCGTATAGCAGCTCTTCAACGGTCACTGGCTTGTTCGGTTCGATAAACATGCGCGAACCTTCGGCTTTCCAGGCGTAGGGCGACACGGGTACTTGCTGATCCATCCGAATTTGCTTGCTGTCGAGTGCCGCAAAGGCCATGTAGGCTGTCATCAGTTTGGTCAGTGATGCGGGGTCGAGGCGTTCTCGGCTGTTGAATTCCGCCAAGGTTTGACCTGTAGTCAAGTCGAGCAGCATGTAGCCTTTTGCACCGATTTCGGGTGGAGGTGGCATCACACTGGATTGGGCAGCGGCTTGCGTGGCAACTCCGATACCAAGCCCCAGTACCAACGAGAGTTGGCCCACATGGCGTTTGAATCGGGAAATTCCTGAATTAAACAAGTAAAAAGCTCCTGTACTAGAAATTGGGAAGGAAAGTGGCTTGGCGTTTAGCTTGGGTAATAACGCACAACCAGCTCTTTGAGTTGAGGCAGTTTGCCGTGAAAAAAATGTTCCACTCCTGGCATGACCATCACTGGCAAGTTTTGTTCACCCGCCCAGCGTAAAACATCTGTAAGCGGCACTGTGTCATCGACTTCACCATGAATAACCAGTGTGTTGTCTGGCACTGCAGCCACTTTAAAGCGGCTTGTGGCGGTGCCTACTAGCACCAGTTTGCCAACGTTCGTTCCGGCCTCGCGCAACCGTTGCGCGCCATGGCTGGTTACAAAGGCACCGAACGAAAAGCCAGCCATGGCGATCGGCGCCAGTTGCAATTCGGCGGGTAGTAGCGTGGTACGGGCCAGTTCGGTCAGCTCGACCAGGTCGTCGGTTTCGCCCTGCCCATTGTCGTGCTCCCCTGCGCTTTGCCCTACGCCTCGAAAATTAAAACGAAGCGTTGCATAGCCCATTTGAAGAAATGCACGGGCCAGTGTTTGTACTACTTTGTTGTCTTTGGTGCCGCCGAACAAGGGGTGGGGGTGGGCGATCACTGCCAGTCCTCGCAACGGGGTCGCAGGTTCGTCAATCGAAACCTCGATTGGGCCAGCCTGACCGTTCCACAACTCGTGTCGGGTTTTTGGATTCATGGCAACCGCAGGCGTTCGACAATTTCGCCGCCCACCAAGTGAGAGTCAATAATTTCGTCCACGTCTGAAATATCCACATAGGTGTACCAAACGCCTTCGGGGTAAACCACCATCACAGGGCCTTCATCGCATCGGTCAAGGCAGCCAGCCTTGTTCATCCGGATTTTTCCTTGTCCGTTCAAGCCCAGTTTCTTGATCCGTTCTTTGGCATGTGCATGCGCGGCAGATGCATGGCAATCGGCACAGCAGCTCTCATTGTTGGGTCGTTGATTGGTGCAAAAGAAAACATGTTTCTCGAAGTAGCTCATGGCTGGGTGAGTCCGCGTGTGTGCTTTGGGTCGACAGCGTATTATCGCCGAAAACGTCGCTCGGGCAGGCTCAAAAAGGTCAAAACAGTCAGCGCCAAGATAGGCCACAATTCACTCACCCAGCGCCCTGCTTCTTGTAGGCTTCGGAAAATTGCCAGAATGCCGCTGCCCGGATTGCCCAGATCGGGGTCGTATACCCCGGGTAGCAGCAAGGTGATCAGCCACCCGCCCAGCAGGTGCAGCAGCCCGATTCTCGCCATGTGGTGGGGCAGCACCTGCATCATTGAAATGGTCAGTGCGACTACAAAGGCTATTAGTAAGCCCAGGCTGTTGGCCTCAAACCAACGTTGACCCAAGTAAGTCCAGGCCGACACTGGAGCCAGCACCAGGTAGTCAAGAAGTCGAACGAGCAAGGTCAATGCAATGAGTACAATCAGCAAGCGTGTTCGTGGCGAGCCTGCCTGTGTTTGTGCCAACCCAATCATCCAGGCGCACATCAAAAAACAATAGTTGATGAATGTGGGCGCAATAGTTTCAATTTTCAGCAACACTTCCAGCGGTATCCCAAACGGGGTGCTGTGCTGCAGTGGTCCCGGAATTTCCATAAGATTCCCCAGCCACAGCCCGGTGCTGAATGTGGGGTTTTGTGGCGCCAAAATACTGAGGAACCAAAGGCTAAGCAAGCCCATGCCTATCCACGCGCGTTGAATTAACCAATGCTCAATTCGGCGGTTCAGCAGTGGCGCAATTCGGTGTTGTGCGGTCAAGTAAATGCCCAAAAACACACCCAAAGCGCCCCCGATTGTATTGGTGACCAGGTCCATTTTGGAAGGCACGCGGCTTGGCAAAAATGTTTGCATGGATTCCAGCGAGAGAGAAATCAATGCACACAGCATCACCACCAATATTTTGTCGAATGTACGCGGCTGTCTGTTCAAGCCCAGCAGCATCAGGAAGCCCAGTGGAATGTAGCCACCTATGTTGATAAACACATCAGCCCACAGTACTTTTTGATGCACGGGAATCCATGGGCCAAACAGAAATTCAAAAGGGCCAATGCCGATGTGGCGCCAATCGCTGTAGGGGAAGAGGCTAAGGTGAATCACTACACAGGCATACAGGCTCGCAAACATCAGAATCCCGGTGTAGGGAGTTCGTTTCAGCAGGCTGGAATGGATTGGCGGCATGGCGTTTGAGCGATTCCTTGGTTTTGTGTCCCGTTCGGAGGTTAAGATGAGCAAAATTTCGCAACTAGCCCGAAGTGACCCGCATTCGATGTTAACCCAAGCCGATGTGCACTGGATCGAACTCGATTCAGTCGACTCAACAAATGATTACCTGGCTCGCGCTTACCAGCAGGGGCGGGTGTCCGGCCTGAATGCTGTATTGGCGCACATGCAAACCGCGGGCAGGGGGCGTGCAGGGCGGCCATGGCGCGCGCAGCCCGGTGCAAGCCTGTGTCTGTCCCTGGGCTTGCCCATGATGGGGCAGCAAATTCCCTTCCTGCCCCTGTGTGTGGGTGTCGCGGTGGCGCAGGTTCTTGAACAGTGGAAGGTGCCTGTACAACTGAAATGGCCCAACGATTTATTGGCAGATCAGCAAAAGTTGGGCGGTGTGTTGTGCGAATCTTTTCAAACCGGGCAGGGTGCCATCACTGTGGTTGGTGTGGGGCTGAATATTCAGGGTATTAACGTTCCCGAAGCGCTGTCTGGTCGGGGTGTTACCAGCTTGTCGAATTATTTGTCTGCACCGGGTTTACCTTCCCCGCGTGAACTAGCCGATGCAGTCGTGTCATCGATTTTGATGCGAATCGAGGCTGCAAATGTTCAGGGCATCGACTCAATCTTTGCCGAGTTCAGCCAACGGGATGCCTGGCTGCGCCGCCAAGTTCAAGTTGAGGACCACGGTGTGGTGTGTTTTGCCGGTGAGGCCATGGGCATTGACCGGCAAGGTGCCTACTTGGTGAATACCGAGCATGGCCTGCGTGCGGTTCACGCTGGTGACTTGTCGTTGAGGGTGAGGCTGTGATCAAAGCGGGTAGCTTGTTGTGTATCGATGCTGGAAACACCCTGGTGAAATGGTGCTTGCACGATAGCGCCAACGTCCGGTTTGAGCAGCCTTCCGCTTTTTTCAGTCAGGCCACAGCTGAATTCAAGCCTTTCTCCGAATCATTCGGTGCCGTTCAACAGCATTTGGCACCCAGTCTCAATTCTGGTCATGATGTGCGTGCCGTGTTGCTCAGCAACGTTCTGGGCCCGGAGTTCGAACAGTCAGTGCGATCAGTATGCGAGGCTGCTGACGTATCTCTGCATGTATTGACTGTGAACAGGCATGCTGAGGTGCAGTCTGCCTACCAAGCCCCGGCGACTCTGGGCAAAGACCGTTGGGCAGCATGCATGGCGCTCAGCGAGGTGAGCCAGATCAAGGTCAATTTGCTGGTTAGCTTTGGCACAGCCACCACCCTGGATGTGGTGGTTAAAAATGCTTGTTGGCAACACTTGGGCGGATTTATCGTGCCGGGTGTTGAAACCATGTTGCGCAGCCTGCATTCAAACACAGCCGAACTGCCCAAAGTGCAATTGGACAGCACCAGCACCAACGGCTGGCCTGTCAGCACGCAGCAGGCCATTGGTCAGGGTGTGGGTCGCATGCAAAAAGCAATGGTCGATTCCATGGCTGCTCAGTTACAGAGTGAATATGGTATTCCCCCAGCCATCTGGCTGACCGGTGGTTTTGCATCCGTCATGAAGACCCAATTGCCGCAGGCCACCCTGCTTGAATACGCTGTATTCAAGGGCCTGGTGCTTGATTATCGTTTGGCACAAAAAGGTGCAGCAGCATGAATGGTTGGCGTGTTCTGGCTGTGTTGCTGCTGCTGGGTAATTTGACGTTGCTGGGTTTTGGTGTTTTAACAAGCAATAGCTCGCAAAAAGCAATTGATTCTCCGGGTTTGCGTGCCGAGTGGGTTGGTATAGAACGTCCTTGGGATCAAGCTGTGGAGGTGCTTCGTGTGCCAGCACCTGTGGCCCCAAAAATTGATTTGAAGCAGGGCCAGGCCCAGCTTGATTCCGCCATTGAGAATGCCAGCAAACAGGTATTTGAGAATCCGAAAACTACCCAGACATGTTTGTTGTGGGGGCCGCTGTTGCAAAGTGAGTCGGCCCGAGTTCAGGAGGCCTTGCTGAACTGGGGTGGCGAAACAGATCGGCTTGAACGCCAGGTGCCTGTGGGCTATGTGGTCTACTTGCCGCAAGACATTGTGAATACCGGCGTGGGTATCGATCAACTTTCTGGCAAAGGCATTACTGACATGTTTTACATCACCACGCCAGGGCCATTGCAGGGCACGATTTCTTTAGGACTGTTCAGGGACCTGGATCGGGCGAATGCCCAGAAGGCTGATCTGGCGCGACGTGGCGTCGAGGGTGTGCAGATCCGGGAGCGGTTGGGTCCGGTGCGCGTGTTTTTTGAACTTCGGGGAAATGCCTCGCAAATCGAAACCGTGCGCTCTGTGTTTGAGTTGAACAGAAAGGGCGAGCTCAAGCCTTGTGAGTGACCAACGGGCGGCTGAGTTACAGGTTTCCGCTTCGGTCCTTGTCCAAGAAAACCTGAGCCAAGCGAGTGTTCTCAGCATTGACCCCTTTGCTCCAGCAAATTACTTTGAATGCCTCTCCCATGTCGGCTTCATTCAGCAGGGTATTCAAATTCTGGCGCATCAATGCACCGCGTGTCGGGTGAGTAAATTCCGGTTGTTTCCGGGCCAGGTCAAGAATGCCATGTGCCAACAAAAACTCGCCATGGTGCGCGTACCCCTCAAGCTCGCCACCGCAGCTTGTCAGGGCTTCACAGACTGCGCTGAAGTTCACATGAGCGGTTAAGTCCTGCTGCCCCACGTTCACCAGAAAATCATCATGTGCCGTGTGGCGGCTTGTGGCGCGCAAAGTGCCCTGCCTGCGTGTTGGGTGATAGTACATGGCTTCGTGAAAACCATAGTCAATCATTAGCGCCAGGCCGTTCAGACGCTCCGTGACTGTTTTTACCCACGCAATGCTCTGCTCTGCAATTTCCGATTCGTAGCCCACGGGCCAGGGCCCGTGGGTGGCCTCTAAATGTGAAATGGCGTTGGCAAACACCTGGTCGGCCGGTTTCCACACCCAGTGCAACTCACCATTCAGGTGTTGTACCCACGCCTCCAGCGGATTGCCTTCCTGCCATTTGAATCGACGAACCGGTGTGGCATCCAGTACCTCGTTGCCCAAAACTATCCCGCCGAGCTCTGTGGGTAGTTCTTCCAGCCAACGCACCTTTTGTTCTACCTGCGGGCCATGCAGTGCCTTTAACTTGGCCAATTGCACAGGCTTCAATCCGGCCGACACATCCACAATGTTGTATTGCGTAATTAAATCACCAGCCGTTTGAATGATGTCGCTGGCCAGTTGCCCGGTCCCAGCCCCAAATTCATACACCACACCATTGCAGCGGGGCAGCATCTCCCGCAGGGCCTTGCCAAGTGTTTGCCCAAACAACGGGCTCAATTCCGGGGCGGTAATAAAATCGCCCTGACGGCCAAAAATTTGCTCGCCTCTTGCGTAGTAACCATATTGGGGATCGTAAAGCGCGAATCGCATGAACTCGTCAAAGCGAGTGGCTTGATTAAAATTCGACAGCATGAGGCAGGTCTGGTTTAGAATAGCGGGTTCTTTTAAAAATCAAAGCCTTGAAGTAAACCCTGGTTTGCTTGATGGTCGTGGTTCACTGATTTTCCAGATTCTAACCGATGGCGCACGAATGACACATGCCAATCCACAATTTGCCCTTGTAACCGGGGGAGCCAAGCGACTGGGCAAAGCCATCTCGCTTGAACTGGCGCGTGCCGGTTGGTCTATTGTGCTGCATTGCCGTTCATCACTGGCAGAGGCCCGTGACACTGCGGCTCAAATTGAAGCACTGGGTGTGCACTGCGTGGTGGTTCAGGCTGATCTCGAGCAGCCCAGCGAAGTTGAAGCGTTGTTTGATGCCGCAGAAAAAGCGGGCCCAATTCGGTGTGTTGTCAACAACGCCTCCTTGTTTGAATTCGACTCGGGTGAAACTTTTCAGCCCGAGCTTTTTCACCGGCACATGGCTTCCAACCTGGCTGCGCCTATTCAATTGGCCAAACGGTTGTTTCAGCATGTGCCCGACCATGAGCAGGCCGTGGTGGTTAATTTGCTGGACCAAAAACTGAAAAACCTCAATCCCGATTTTTTAAGTTATACCCTCACCAAAGCTGGGCTTGAAACCGCTACCACCATGCTGGCCATGGAGCTGGCGCCCAAAGTGCGTGTAGTGGGCGTGGCCCCCGGGCTCACCTTGATTTCGCACCTGCAAACCGATGCGCAGTTCGAGAGTACTCACCGAATTTCGCCTTTGAACAAATCCTCCGAGCCTCAGGACATCGCCAACACGGTCTTGTTCCTGGTGCAAAGCCGCGCAATTACTGGTACCACCATTCTTGTGGATGGCGGGCAGCACTTGGTGCCCATGGCGCGTGATTTCAGCATGATGACACCATGACAGACTGGTTCTTTGATCCCCGCCTGGCCGACTGCCGTCGCGTTTTTATTCGCGACTTCGATGTGTCCGCCGCAATTGGCGTGTTTCCCCAAGAGTTGGGGCGTACGCAGGCTGTGCGTATTAACATTGATTTTTGGGTAAAGTGCGCATCCACCCCTTCCGAGCGCGACTTGCTGGTCGATGTGGTTGATTACGATTTCGTTCGACCAGGAATTCATGGCCTCATTCAATCGGGCCATATTGGCCTGCTTGAAACCCTGGTGGACAAAACCCTGGCGCTGGTGCTGGAGCATCCCAAGGTGGTGGCCGCCCGCGTACGCGCTGAAAAATCCGAGGTTTACCCCGACTGCGAATCCGCTGGTGTCGAGGTATTCCGCTTCAAATCCTAGAAAGCTGTTAGACCATGCAAACCATCACGATTTACCCCAACAAGGCTGAACAAAAAGAGGCCTTTGAATTCAACAAGCTGGAAAAGCGCCTTACAAAGCAAGTGGGCCAGGCCATTGCCGACTTCAATATGATTGAAGAGGGTGACAAAGTGATGGTTTGTGTATCGGGCGGCAAAGACAGCTATGGTTTGCTCGATATTTTGTTGTTGCTGCGTCAGCGTGCGCCCATCAGCTTCGACATCGTCGCCGTGAATCTCGATCAGAAGCAACCTGGCTTTCCTGAAGAAGTGCTGCCGAATTACTTGCGCAGCATCCATGTGCCGTTTCACATCGAAGAACAAGACACTTACTCGATCGTGAAACGGGTCATTCCCGAAGGCAAAACAACCTGTTCGCTGTGCTCGCGTTTGCGTCGTGGCATTTTGTACCGTGTGGCGTCTGAACTGGGCGCCACCAAGGTGGCTTTGGGGCACCACAAAGACGACATACTACAAACCCTGTTGCTTAATCTGTTTTATGGCGGTCGTATCAAGGGTATGCCTCCCAAACTGGTCAGCGACAACGGAGAGCACACGGTAATTCGCCCACTGGCTTATTGCCGAGAGCGCGATTTGGCCCGTTATGCCGAAGAGAAGAATTTCCCGATTATTCCCTGCAATTTGTGTGGCAGTCAGGAAAATTTGAAGCGCAAGGAAATGGCCGCACTGCTGACGCAGTGGGAAAAGCATAACCCTCGCTGGATCGCCAATTTGTTTACATCGCTGTCGACAGTGGTGCCCTCGCACCTCATGGATCGCAAGCTGTTTCCGTTTGAAACCATTCGCCCTGGTGCAGTACTTGAAGACGGTGCTGGCGACAGGGCGTTTGATTCGGATGACGAGTGCTGACTTACTTCAAAAACAGCTTGTACGCCGGGTTCTCGGTCTCGTTCACCGCCGGGTAGCCAAGTTGTTTCACAAACTTGTCGAACTCTGCATGGTCAGCAGGTGGTACCTGAATGCCTACCAAAATACGGCCATAGTCGGCCCCGTGGTTTCGATAGTGAAACAGGCTGATGTTCCAGCCCGGGTTCAAGGCGGTTAAAAATTTCGTCAATGCGCCCGGACGTTCCGGAAATTCAAAGCGGTACACCAGTTCATGGTCGGCCAAACTGGACCTCCCCCCAACCATGTGGCGCAAATGCAGCTTCGCCATTTCATCGTCGGTCAGGTTCAGGGCGTCGAAACCCGATGCAATAAAGCGCTGTTGCAATTCATCGGCCTGCGCACGGTTGCCAATTTGAATGCCCACAAAAATATTCGCTTTGGCTGAATCCGACATTCTGTAGTTGAACTCAGTCACATTGGTGGGGCCCAACAAGTCACAAAACTTTCTGAAACTGCCGCGTTCCTCCGGTACTGTGATCGCAAAAACCGCTTCACGTTGCTCACCCACCTCAGCGCGTTCAGCCACAAATCGCAAGCGATCGAAGTTCATATTCGCGCCACAAGAAATTGCGACCAGTGTTTGGTTTTGCAAACCCATTTCCGCAGCGTACTGTTTCAAGCCAGCCACAGCCAGTGCACCTGCGGGTTCAAGAATGCTGCGGGTGTCCTGAAACACATCCTTGATCGCCGCACAGGCCTCATCTGTGGTTACACGCACCACGCCGTCCACGTACTTTTCACACAGGCGGAAGGTTTCTTCTCCCACCAGTTTCACTGCCGTACCATCCGAGAACAAACCCACTTCGGAAAGTGTCACGCGCTTGCCTTGCTCCAGGCTTTGGGCCATTGCGTCTGAATCCACGGTTTGCACACCGATAATCTTGATGTCCGGACGCAACTGTTTCACATAGGCACCTACGCCAGCTGCCAGCCCACCCCCGCCGATCGCGATGAAAATGGCGTGTATCGGGCCTTGATGCTGACGCAAAATTTCCATGCCCACGGTGCCTTGGCCCGCAATTACATCCGGGTCGTCAAAGGGGTGTACAAAGGTCAGGCCTTTGGCTTGTGCCAATTCTGACGCATGTCCAGCTGCATCGCTGTAGCTGTCGCCAAACAGCACCACATTCACCCAGTCACCCCCAAACCGTTTTACTGCATCAATTTTCAAGGCGGGGGTGGTAGTGGGCATCACAATGGTGGCTGGGCAGCGCATCTTGGCGGCAGAAAGCGCAACGCCTTGCGCATGGTTGCCGGCAGAGGCAGCAATCACGCCACGTTCCAGTTGCATGGGGCTGAGGTGGGCCATTTTGTTGTAAGCCCCGCGCAGCTTGAAGCTGAACACCTCTTGCATGTCCTCACGCTTGAGCAATACCTCATTGGCAGTGCGAACCGACAGGGAATGTGCGCGCTCCAATGGTGTCTCAATGGCCACGTCGTAAACCTTGGCGGTCAGTATGCGTTTTAGATAGTCAAGACCCACAAAGCACCTATTTATTGCAGATTTTTAAGCAAATTTCGAGCTTTTGCCCATGAAGGCTACACTTTACAGCATGAGGGCAATCCCAAAAGCCGGCTTGCGCGTTTGGGTCGCATCTGCAGGTCGCCTTCGGGCATAATTTAGGCTCAGTTTCTCAAGGACAGGTTCGAACCCCCAATGGCATCTACACAATCATCAAAACCCAAAGCGAAACCTCAAGTTAGAAAATCTCTTGGCAACACCATTCCCGCGTTTGTGTTTGGCATGGTATTCGGGCTTTTGATTGCATTGGGTGTGGCTTTGTTTGTCAGCAAGTCACAGCTGCCATTTTCCGGTGCTGAAACCCAGGGGGCCGTGCCCAATGTGTCTCCAGGCCCAGGCAACAGCCCCCCTGATCCCAACAGCGCCATTTATGGCAAAGCAAATGCCAACCAGGGCAATGTGGTTACCATTGACCCATTTCAACAGGGCACGGAACCTCAGACAGGGGATGCCACTCCAACTGAACAAATTGAACCTGTGGCCCAAACCATTTACTTTCTGCAATTGGGCAGTTTTCGCAATCGGGAAGACGCTGAACAATTGCGGGCTCAGCTTGCGTTTGTGGGCACTGAATCCGAAATTGCCGTGGGCGAGGTCAACGGCAATGTTGTAAACCGCGTTCGAGTGGGGCCATTTGGCAGCGCGAATGAAGCCTATCAGGCCCGAATTCCCCTCACGAAAGGCGGATTCGAGGCAACTGTGGTCAAGGAGTAAACAAGTATGAAACGTCGTGAATTGATTCAAAGTGCGGTGGCATTGAGCGTGATGGGTGCTTTCGGTGGCTTGTCCCCGGCACTGGCCCAAGATGCCGGCGCATTCCGAAAAGTACGCCGGGAGGTTCCACGTTCTACACCTGGAAAAATCGATGTGGTCGAATTCTTCTGGTACGGCTGTATTCACTGTTACAACTTTGAGCCCAAAGTAAACGCTTGGTATAAAAAGTTGCCCAGTGATGTAGTCTTCACGAAAATACCTATCGCTTACCAAAGTCAGCGTGTGAATTTCCAGGGTCATCAGCGCCTGTATTACACACTGGAAACCATGGGCAAACTCGACATGGCCCACAGCAAAGTGTTTGAAGCCATGCACAAAGACAAAAAGCAGTTGGCCAACGACGAGCAAATTTTCGATTTTGCTGAATCGATCGGTTTGAAGCGCGAAGAATTTGCCAATGTATTCAAATCGTTTGGCGTGAATGCTAAATGTGCCCAGGCCAAAACCATTTTCGAAGCGTACGGAGCCGACGGCGTTCCCACCTTGGGAATTGACGGCAAATTCTTTACCTCTGCGTCCATCGCCGGTTCTGAAGACAATGCCATCCGAGTTGCGGAAGCCTTGATTCGACGACAGCGTCAGGCCTGAAGCGCAGGAGAAAAAATGAGGGAGGCATTTATGCGCAGTGGTGTTTTTAGGTTTGTTTCGACTGCGTCACTGGCATTGATCCTTGCTGCTTGTTCCAGCGTTCCGCTGGACAAGCCGGTTTCTTCTACTCCCGCGAAAACAGTGGCCAAGCCCTCGGCGCCTCCCCCTGTCAAACACGAAAACTGGGAGCCTGCACCTCAGGGCGGTGGTTATTATCTGGACGATGGTCCCGGCGATTTACGCCCAGCCAATCTTGATGACTTGCCCTCCGCCAGCCCCCAGGTTGAACCTATTGCAATTCGTAATACCCGGCCTTACACAGTGATGGGGCAAAGTTTCACGCCGCAAACTTCCCTTGAGGAGCCTTACAGTCAAAAAGGTCGGGCCAGTTGGTATGGCAAGAAATTTCATGGCGCGAAAACTGCCAATGGTGAAATTTATGACATGCACCAAATGACGGCTGCGCACCCCACTCTGCCTTTGCCCAGTTATGCCAAAGTCACCAATCTGGCCAACGGCAAGTCTGTGATTGTTCGCGTGAACGACCGTGGGCCTTTCTTGCGGGGCCGAATTATTGATCTCAGCTACGCGGCCGCCTATCAGTTGGACTACATCAAGCAGGGCAGTGCTGAAGTGCTTGTAGAGAAGATGACACCAGATGCAATCGCTCAATACCACGCCGAGAAGAACGGCACCGTGGTGGTAAAAAATGGCGCGCAAGTACAGCAGGTTTCACTCAGCAATCCGTCCACGTTGTTGCCTGTTCACCGAGCACCCTTGTACCTTCAAATTGGCGCGTTTGGCAATAAGAACAACGCAGAGGCTCTGGTCTCACAAGTTTCTTCCAATCATCAGGCTTTCGGCAAAGCCAGCCAAATTCTCTCTGAATCAGGCGTTCACCGCGTGTTGGTGGGGCCGTTCACCACCATTGATCAAGCCAACGAGGCTGCAATCGAACTCAGCGCCTTCGTTCAGGTTCAGCCAGTCATTAAACAAGACTTGATCCTGCCCTGATTGTCCCCATATCGGAACATCGGCGCGTAAGGCGCAACACCCCAACCAAAGGATAGGCATGGAGCAATATCACGGCACCACTATATTGTCAGTACGCAGAGGTAAGCACGTCGCGCTTGGTGGTGACGGGCAGGTTACCCTGGGGCATATTGTGGTCAAAGGTTCGGCCCGAAAGGTAAGGCGTCTTCACCACAACAAAATTCTGGCGGGTTTTGCAGGCGGCACCGCTGATGCTTTTACTTTGTTCGAGCATTTTGAAGCCCAACTCGAGAAGCACCAGGGGCACCTGTTGCGTGCCGCAGTCGAGCTTGCCAAAGAATGGCGCACGGATCGCATGCTTCGCAGGCTTGAGGCCATGCTTGCCGTGGCGGATGAAAATCATTCCCTGATCATTACCGGCAATGGCGATGTGCTTGAGCCCGAACAAGGTTTGGTCGCGATTGGAAGTGGCGGTGCCTACGCACATTCCGCAGCGAAAGCCTTGCTTGAAAACACCGAACTTTTGCCCGAGGAAATCGTCAAGAAATCCCTGACCATTGCAGGCGAACTGTGCATTTACACCAACCAGCATCACACCATTGAAGTGTTGGGTGCTCCTGAAGCATCTGGCAGCAAAGGTTAACACCATGACTCAACTTACACCTTCAAACATTGTTGAAGAACTCAACAAGAACATTGTTGGCCAGGACGCCGCCAAGCGTGCCGTCGCTGTGGCGCTTCGCAATCGCTGGCGTCGCATGCAGGTGCCCATGCCTCTGCGTCAGGAAATTACGCCCAAGAACATTCTCATGATCGGCCCAACCGGTGTGGGTAAAACAGAAATTGCCCGTCGCCTGGCCAAGCTCGCCAATGCGCCCTTCATCAAAATTGAAGCCACCAAATTCACTGAAGTTGGTTATGTGGGCCGCGACGTGGACACCATCATTCGTGACCTGATTGAAATTGCCTTGAAGCAGGTGCGGGAAGAGGCTCAGCTTGGCGTGGTCGAAGAAGCAAAGTCCGCCGCCTTTGACCGGGTGCTGGATGCACTGCTTCCCCCCGCCCGGGATTTCGGCTTCACCGAGAAAGCCCCCGAGCCCGATGAAAACCGCACGCGTATTCGATTCCGGGAAAAGTTGTTCGCTGGTGAGCTGGATGACAAGGAAATCGAGATTGAGGTGGCTGCCGCTTCGCCCTCACTGGATGTAGTTGGGCCACCCGGCATGGAGGAACTCACCGGGCAGTTGCAATCCATGTTTCAGAACATTTCAGGTGGCAAGAAAAAGCTGCGCAAAATGAAAGTGGCCGAGGCGCTGAAGGCGATTCAGGATGAAGAAGCCGCCAAGCGCGTGAATGAAGAAGAAGTGCGTGCCAAAGCGATCGCCAGGGTCGAGCAAGACGGCATCGTGTTTCTCGATGAAATCGATAAAATTGCGACCAAGACCGACGGTCGGGGAACCGACGTGTCGCGCCAGGGGGTCCAGCGCGATTTGCTGCCGCTGGTGGAGGGCACCACAGTCAACACGAAGTACGGCATGATCAAAACAGATCACATCCTGTTTGTCGCCAGTGGTGCTTTCCATTTGTCTCGTCCTTCCGATCTCATTCCTGAGCTGCAGGGGCGCTTCCCGATTCGGGTTGAGCTGGAGTCCTTAACCGTTGACGATTTCAAACGAATCCTGACCAGTACCGACGCCTGTCTCACCGAGCAGTACAAAGCCTTACTCGCAACGGATGGGGTTGAGCTTGAATTCACCGACGAAGGAGTTCGCCGGCTGGCTGAAATCGCGTTCACAGTGAACGAGAAAACCGAGAACATCGGGGCCCGCCGCTTGTACACCGTCATGGAGCGCCTGCTTGAAGAGGTGGCATTCGAGGCCAATGGCCAGCCCAGGCCTGTGAAAATTACAGCCGAGTTTGTCGACTCCCGGCTGGGTGAAGCGGCCAAATCTGAGGATCTTGCCCAATTCATTCTCTAGAATCCGTCGATCGGCATACTCGCCACCGTTGTCCGGGTAGATTCGCTTTAAAATGCTTGTTGTGCCCAGATTCTACCCGGACAATTCATGACCACAGACAATCTCACTTCCGCCATCAAAGCCAAAGTTCTGTCCGAGGCTTTGCCCTACATTCGCCGTTTTCATGGCAAAACCGTGGTGGTCAAGTACGGCGGCAACGCCATGACCGATGTCAATCTGCAAAAATCCTTCGCTCACGATGTGGTGTTGCTCAAACTGGTCGGTATCAATCCGATTGTGGTGCACGGCGGTGGCCCTCAAATCGATGAAGCTCTGCGTCGCATTGGCAAGCAAGGCACCTTTATTCAAGGCATGCGCGTTACCGACGAAGAAACCATGGAAGTGGTGGAGTGGGTTCTGGGTGGTCAGGTGCAGCAAGACATCGTCATGATGATCAACGAGCACGGCGGCAAGGCGGTGGGTTTAACCGGCAAAGATGGTGGGCTGATTCAAGCCCGCAAGATGAAGCTGGCCGACAAAAGCGAGCCTGGCAAGTTTCACGACATTGGTTTCGTGGGCGAAATTGCATCGATTGACCCCGCCATTGTGAAAGCCCTGCAAGACGACGCCTTTATTCCCGTTATCTCACCCATTGGCTTTGGTGAAGATGGCATGGCCTACAACATCAATGCCGACCTCGTGGCTGGAAAAATCGCCGAAATCCTGAAAGCTGAAAAGCTGATCATGATGACGAATACCCCCGGGGTTTTGGACAAAGACGGCAAGTTGCTCACTGGCCTGACTGCCAAACGGATCGATGAATTGTTCGAAGATGGCACCATTTCAGGTGGAATGCTGCCCAAGTTATCTTCCGCGATCGAGGCAGCAAAAAGCGGAGTAAACTCAGTTCACGTGGTAGATGGTCGTGTTCCGCACTGCCTTCTGCTTGAAATTCTGACAGACCAAGGCGTGGGCACCATGATTCGCAGTCACTGAGTTCGCAGTCACCAGGCCACTCAGCAAGGCAGTCCGCGTCAAACGCAGGGGGAAACATGTCGAACAAAAGAATACCCAATTTGTCGGTTACTGATGGATTTGATTTTGTGAAGAAAATCTGGGGAAGTCTGCCGATCCCCAGCGTGATGAACCCAACCACTGATCTCGATGAGCTTGACAAGCGCATCTCTGATCTCAAAGCAGTTGAGCAATGGCTCAATGTCAACCTCAGTATGTTGCGGGCCACCATTCAGGGGCTGGAAGTGCAGCGCGGCACCATTGCCACCATCAAATCTTTCAGCTCCAATCTGGGCTTGGGTGGTGACCGAGTCAGCGATGTCAATCAAGCTGTAAACGAGGAAATCATTCGGAACGCCATGCAGGCCGCAGTTGCGCCACCACCCGTGCCTCGTGTTGAGCCCGTTGCACCCAAAATTCCCGATCGCGAGCCCGCCGCGCCTGCTGCTGCAAGCGATGCGGCTGCGCAAGAATCCTCGAAGGCCATTGTGTCAAATGCCACCGCTTGGTGGGGGTTGTTGCAGGACCAGTTCAACAAAGTGGTTGCCACTGCAGCCATGGCAGGTTCCGGTGCCGAAGCCAGTCCCAATGCAGCTGAACCATCTCCAAAACCTGCCAAGCCCAAAGCCAAGCGTGCGGCCACGCCCCGTAAAAAAACCTCAAGCAGCACCCGCCCCGCGCGCACAAGGACATAGATGTTTCGTTTTGGCCACGCCACACACCCCAACTGGAGAGAGGCACTTGAACTCGTGTTGGTGCAGCTCGAAGGCCAGATGCAACTGGAGCAGTTCGCAAGCGATATTTCCCGGCCTCAAAAGCTGGGTTTGATTTACGCCACAGAAGCATTCGCCGAAAACATGCCACAAATTCTTCAGGGTTTGCGCCAGCGAACCAATGTCAAAGAGTGGGTTGGCGGTTTGGCGCCTGGTGTGTGCAGCAGTGGAGTGGAGTATTACCAAGAGCCTGCACTGGCAGTCATGCTGATGGAGTTCCCCGCCGATTCTGCGCGAGTTTTTTCAGGCAAATTGCCATTGCCCAAACCTGGCACAGTGACTGCGTCGGGGCGGGAAGCCATGTCCTCCGCGCTCATTCATATCGATCCGCTCACTGAGGACATTGACGATCTGCTCGATGATCTGTCGCTTAAAGTCAGTACGCGTCAAATTTTCGGTGGTCTGGTTTGCGCAGGTACGGCCAATACCCACATTGCCCTTGAACCCCTGTCCGGTGGTGTGTCTGGCGTGGTGTTTGCCAGTGGTTTGCCTATCGAAGTGCGCATGACACAAGGCGTTCAAGTGGTGGGCATGGAACATGAAATCACTGGGCTTCGCGGTAATTTTGTCGAAGAACTCGATGGTTTGCCGGCGCTCGATGTACTGCTCGCTGATTTGGGTTTGCAACCCGACTCGGACGAAGGTGATCCCGCAAGCCAGGCTGCCGAGGTGTTGGCCAAACGTTTTGCCCATGGTTTGTTTGTCGGTCTCACTGACCGTGCACTTGCTGAGTCCATTGCGCTTAAGGGTTACACGGCGGGTCGCTCCGAGGCGCACCAGCTGAAAGTACGTCCCGTGGTTGGAATGGATCCCAACAAAAAATCCCTGGCTGTTGCTGAAGATTTCAAGTTGGGCGATCGCTTGTCTTTCTGTACTCGCGATGAAAATTCTGCGCGGGTCGATTTAACCAGAATGTGTGCAGAACTGCGCGAAGATCTCGACGCGCCGGCACCCAAACTCAACGAACTTCAGGCCGCTGGTTTTTCTGGAATCCATTCTCAGCGCAAACCTCGCGGCGCGGTGTACATTGCCTGCAATGGTCGTGGCGCGGCATTGTTCGGCCTGCAAGGCGTTGAGCAGCAAATTGTGCGAGAGCAATTGGGGGACATTCCCCTGATTGGTTTTTCAGCCAACGGCGAAATTTTCCGTGGTGCTTTGTACGGTTACACCGGTGTGCTGGCTTTATTTTTCTAAATTTGATTATTGACATGAATATTTTGATACTCGCAGCAGGCAAGGGCACCCGCATGAAGTCAGCCTTGCCCAAGGTGTTGCACCCGGTGGGTGGCCAGTCCATGTTGGGCCGGGTGGTGGGTACCGCTTTGCAATTTGAAAACCCACATGTGGTGGTCGTGGTCGGGCACGGTGCCCAAGCGGTTCAGCAGCATTTGTCTCACCAATCAGGCATTCTGTTCGCCTCTCAGTCAGATCAACTGGGTACAGGCCATGCGGTTCAATGTGCAATCCCGGCCTTGGCCGATCATTCTGTTACCCTGATTTTGTATGGTGACGTCCCTCTCATTCAATTTGAATCTTTGCAGCCTCTGGTTCGGGCGGCAAAGGCCGGTCAGATGGGCTTGATGACCTTGCACATGCCCAACCCACACGGTTACGGCCGCATTCTTCGCGATACCGAAGGTGCAGTGGTTGGCATAGTTGAACAAAAAGACGCAACTCCCTTGCAGCTCACCATCACCGAAGTCAACACCGGTATTCTTGCTTGCCCCACCGCGCAGTTAAAAAACTGGGTAGGCAAGCTGAGTAACAACAACGCGCAAGGCGAGTATTACCTCACCGACATCATCGCGATGGCACATGAAGATGGGCTGCTGGTGCGCACCTGTCAGCCCACCCACAGTTGGGAAGTGTCGGGCGTCAATTCCCGGGTTCAACAGGCCGAGCTTGAGCGTATCTGGCAACTTCATCAGGCTGAAAAATTAATGATCGACGGTGTGCAACTGCTCGATCCCGCCCGGATCGATTTGCGTGGCACGCTTCACTGTGGCGCAGATGTATCAATCGATGTTGGCTGTGTGTTTCAAGGGGAAGTCACCTTGGGCGATGGGGTGTCCGTCGGCCCCTATTGCGTGCTCAACAACGTCAGTATTGCGGCGAGCACCCGTATCGAAGCCTATTCCCATCTCACCGATGCCACCGTGGGCGAAAAAGCGGTCATTGGTCCCTACGCGCGCCTGCGCCCTGGTGCCAAATTGGGCAATGAGGTGCACATTGGCAACTTTGTCGAAGTCAAAAATGCCAGCATTGCCAACCAGTCCAAAGCCAATCACCTGGCCTACATTGGCGACGCACAAATTGGTGAACGGGTGAATGTGGGTGCGGGCACCATTACCTGCAATTACGATGGTGCCAACAAGCACCTCACCATCATCGAAGACGATGTTTTTATCGGCTCAGATACCCAATTGGTCGCACCCGTGACGGTGAAGAAGGGTGCCACCCTCGGCGCGGGAACCACCCTCACGAAAGACGCGCCCGAGAATGCACTGACCGTGTCACGTGCCAAACAAATCACGATCACGGGCTGGAAACGCCCGGTCAAATCAACCAAAAAATAAAGGAATACCTAACACCATGTGCGGAATCGTCGGCGTACTCTCAAAAACCAACAGCGTGCCAGTGTTGATTGATGGCCTGAAGAAACTTGAATACCGCGGATACGACTCGGCTGGCTTGGCCATTCAGTCCGATGCTGACCAATCCATCCATCGTGCTCGCAGCGTAGGTCGAGTGGTCGAGCTCGACTCCAGCACTAAAACCCTGAGTGCACGAATGGGCATTGCTCATACCCGTTGGGCTACCCATGGTGTGCCCAGTGAGCGCAACGCACACCCTCATATCAGTGAAGGGCGGGGTGTTTCGGTCAGCGTGGTTCACAACGGCATTATTGAAAACCACGAGGAAATCCGCAAGGCGCTTACTGCTGAGGGCTACGTTTTTCAGTCCGACACCGACACCGAGGTCATCGCCCACCTCACCCACAAGCATTTGGTTCAAGGTCTTGAATTGCGGGCCGCGGTGCAGGCCACCGTGAAAAAGCTGGAAGGCGCTTTCGCCATCGCGGTTATTTGTAACACAGCACCGCTGACTTTGCTTGCGTCGAAGAAAGGTGCCCCCCTCTTGGTGGGGCATGGCGAGGGTGAATACTTTTTGGCTTCCGATGCTTCCGCACTCGTGGCCTATACCAAGCAAATTACCTACCTCGAAGAAAACGACGTGGTGCAATTGCAAACCACCGGGGTTTCATTCTTTGATGGCGCAGGTCTTCAGGTTGAGCGGCCCATCATCGAAAGTCAACTTTCGGCTGATGCCGTGGAACTGGGCCCTTATGCCCATTACATGCAAAAGGAAATCTACGAGCAGCCTGGAGCCATCGCGGCCACACTGGAAATGGTCAGCAACGCCTCAGCGGTCAAACCCGAATTGTTTGGCGCAGAGGCTGGCAATATTCTACCGGGCATTCAGCAAGTGCTTATTCTGGCGTGCGGTACCAGCTACCATGCTGCGCTGGTTGCGCGCTATTGGCTCGAATCGATTGCCGCCTTGCCGACCAATGTTGAAATCGCAAGCGAATACCGCTATCGCACCAGCGTCAGTCTACCTAACACATTGGTGATCACCATTTCGCAATCGGGTGAAACAGCTGACACCCTCGCTGCGCTAGAGCACGCCAAGTCTCAGGGTATGGTTAATGCCCTGTCCATTTGCAACGTACCTGAATCTGCACTCATTCGCGCCAGCAAGCTAAAGTTTTTAACACGTGCAGGCCCTGAAATCGGTGTGGCTTCAACCAAGGCATTCACCACGCAACTGGCTGCGCTTTTCACTTTCACGCTGGTCATGGCCAAGCTGCGTGGAAAACTCACCGCCGAGCAAGAAAAAACCTTACTCACGCAACTGCGTCACTTGCCCTCGGCCATGCAAAACATTCTGGCACTCGAGCCTGAAATCAAGGCCTTGGCTGCCAGTTTTGCAGAGAAGCGCCATGCGCTCTTTTTGGGGCGTGGCGTGCACTATCCCATTGCTATGGAAGGCGCGTTGAAGCTGAAGGAAATCAGCTACATTCATGCTGAAGCTTATGCTGCCGGCGAATTAAAGCACGGCCCCTTGGCCCTTGTGGATGCCGACATGCCCGTGGTGGCTGTTGCACCCAAGGACACATTGATCGAAAAATTGAAGTCAAATTTGCAGGAAGTTCGCGCACGTGGCGGTGAGTTGTATATTTTTGCTGACCGAGACACAAAGATCGAAAAAGCCGACGGTGTGCACGTGATCAATTTGCTTGATCACGCAGGGCACTTGTCCCCGATTTTGCACACCTTGCCCTTGCAGTTGTTGTCCTATCATGTCGCCTTGGTCAAGGGTACCGATGTGGACAAACCACGAAACCTCGCGAAGTCCGTCACCGTCGAGTAAGCGACTCTGCTTCTTCGGCCTTGAATTTTTTCAAGGCCTGTTCCGAGCCTTGCATTCGACTTAAACCTTCGGCCACCCGGTGAAACAATCCGGGTGCCAGCACCAATGGCGCAATCGTCTTGGGCGCAATAATTTTACGCTGACGCTTCTCAATACCTCGGTACATGGCATCAATCACCTGCTCTGGTTCAATCGCACCAAAAGCACCCTTGTGCCCTCCCCAAAGCACGCCCGCATTCACTTCCTGAATCATGGCCGTATTGGTAAAGGTGGGGTGTACACAACCCATGTCAATGCCGTCCAATGCCAGCTCTTGGCGGGCCACATCCGCCAGCGCCTCAACTGCGGCTTTGGATGCTGCATAATGCCCCATTAAAGGCGTGTGAATTGCGGCAGCCAGAGATGAGATCACCTGCAAGTAACCTTTGGTCTCGCGCAGGTAAGGAATGGCAGCGCGAATGGTGTTGAATGCACCATTTACATTCACCTGCATCACCGCGTCAAAGTCAGCAGGGTTCATGTGCTCAATCGAGCCCATTTTCAAGATTCCAGCGTTCACCACGACGACGTCAATCCTGCCAAAGCGCTCCTTGCACTCTGCCATGGCAAGCTCAAGATCCGCAGGCTTGCACACATTGGCCTGGCAGCCAGCAATTCCCTCTCCGCCCAAAGTTTCAACTTGCGCAAACACCGCCTCAGCGTTCAAGTCCACAACAAAGGCTTTGCCCCCTTTGCTGATCACTTTTGCAGCCAAGCCCGCACCAAGACCCCGAGCGCCACCCGTAATAAACACCACTTTGTTTTTCATATTCAATTCCAGAATGTCAATCAGAGGTTTTCAATAAATTCGATACAATCTGCAGCAAAGCGGTCAGGCGCTTCCTCCATCGGAATGTGGCCCACCTCTCGATACACCTTCAGTTCCGAGTACGGAATATCCCGATTGAATCGGCCGGCCATTTCAATGCTCACCCATCGGTCGTCACCGCCCCACACAATCAATGTTTTGCACTGAATCTCAGGCAAACGTTCCGAGCCTAGTTCTCCGTCGGTGAATACACCGACCATATGCCCCACAGCGCTTCGGTTCGGTTTGTGCATGAACAGCTCCAGGTACCTTTCAAGCACTTCTTTTTTCAGTTTACTTTTGTCGCCATATACATCACGCACGGCCATTCGCAGCAAAAATGCGGGCACTGCGTGTCGCGTCAGCCAGGCAATTGGTTTGATCGTAAACAGGGTGATGTAAATCGGCAGCGGTTGTTGATATCCAACAGAATCAGAAATGATCAAGCCACGCACCCGCTCCGGGTGTCTTTGCGCCTGGTCCCAACTTAAAAAACCACCAAATGAATTGCCGATCATCACGCATTTTTTAATCTGCAACTCGTCCAGTACCGCATCTACAAATTGCTGATAGAAAGCCACGTCCATTTTCCGAACGCGGCCTTGTTGGTCGAGCGCAGGCCCAGTCAAACCGAATGGTGGTAAATCGAATCTAATAATCCTGAATTGTTTGCTCATCTGCGCACACACATCACTCCATGTGTGCAGGCTGGCAGCAAAGCCGTGAATCATGACCACATCAGGCCCACTCCCCTCAATACTCACATGCACTTTCAGCCCCATGCAGTCTAGGAAAATAGATGTGGGCAAGGAATGTTTCTCGATTAGCGTCCTTCTGTCTGGGCCAGCCCATCCGAATTCATTCAGTAATCTGTTCACGCGATGTCTCCTGCGGTTTTCGTTCAATACAGTGTAGAAGCCCCACGTGCTGCTCGAACTTGATTACAATCAACGGTAGTTGATATTTCCGGACAAATCCTGCTCCTATGCCAGCTCGCCGAACTGTTGCCAGTGTAAAAATTCTGAGTGAGCTTGGCACAAGGCTTGGCTCCACCCGCAGCGCGCTTCTCATGGGTTCCTCGATTTTGCCAGCCCAACTGGATGATCCCCATCTCGAAATCGATCCTGATCAAGAGTTGCAGGTGATCCACAATCTGGTGCGCCTGCATGGCAAAGTACCCGGGCTTGGGCTAATGGCCGGCGCTGAATATCACCTGACCACCTACGGTATTTGGGGCTATGCACTCATCACCAGCCCAACCTTCAGACAGGCGGTCGAACTCGGTCTGCGCTATCTCGATCTCACGTTTGCATTTTCAAAAGTCGAATTGGAGCTGGGCAACGGCCTGGCATCCATGATCCTGTCGGTCGATCATTTGCCCCCGGCAGTGCGTTCATTTGTGGCTGAGCGCGATTGCTCTGCCATTCAGGTTTTGCAGCGAGAACTGTTTGGCGTCAGCCTGCCTTTGCGCGCTGTTGAATTCGCATTTGCACCCAATGCGCCCATGGCTCAATACGAAACCATGTTTGGCTGTATCCCGCAGTTCAATGCCGCAGTCAACAGGGCCACATTCGACGATCAGTGGCTTAATTTGCCCTTGCCCAAAGCCAACGAGCACAGTGCCCGTTTCTGCGAGACTCAGCTTGAGAATCTGCTCTCACGCCGAATGCAGCGGGGCGGCGTGTCCGCTTGGTTGCGCAACAAATTGCTGGCTGACTTGTCGTCTTCCCCGAGCCTCGCGCAAATAGCCACCGATCACTTCATGACTGAGCGCACCTTGCGCAGGCGTCTGACCGACGAGGGTACCAGCTATCGCGATCTGCTGGCCGAAGTTCGTCAAACCATGGCCGAAGAATTACTCAGTTCTACCGGGCTCAGTGTGTCTGAGGTTTCTGCCCGGCTTGGCTACTCGTCCCCCTCAGCCTTTATCCATGCTTTTCAGAAATGGCACAACTGTTCACCTCGCCAGTTTCTGGATGCTCGATCGAAGCAGATAGAGCGCCACCAGTCCGGGAATGGCAGCCACGGTTGAGAACACAAAAAAGTCGCTCCATCCATAGGCTGCCACCACATACCCGGCAGGGGCAGCCAGGTAAACCCGTCCCATAGCCGCTAGCGATGAAAGCAAAGCGTATTGTGTTGCTGAAAATTCCTTGCTGCACAGGCTGGTCAACAAGCCGACAAAAGCAGCGGTTCCCATACCCCCGCACAGGTTCTCAACAAATACGGCACTGCCCATGGCCCAGATATTCGGTTCTATGAGCGACAGCGCCCAAAATGACAAATTTGAAACCGCCTGAAATATTCCAAACAACATCAGCGAGCCATAGAGACCCATCCGTGTCATCAATGCGCCCCCCAGAAATGCGCCCAACAGTGTGGCGATCAGGCTCACCGTCTTGTTCACGGCACCCACTTCGGTCAATGTAAAACCCAATCCCTTGAGCAGAAATGCAGTGGTCAATGAACCCGCAAACGCATCTCCCACCTTGTAAAGCACAATCAACAGCAAAATCCAGATCGCCGCTTCTTTGCTCATGAAGTTGCCTGTCGACTCCCTCACAATGTCAAACAGTTTTCTTTTCGAAGCTCGCCTGGCCACGTCCTCGGGTGTGTCGGCGGTGGGGCTTAAAGCAGTTATCACAGCGCAGGCGGCAATCAGCCCCGCCATCAACAGGTAGGTGCCAGTCCAGCCCAGGTACTCGCCAGCCAGTATCAATGCCAGCCCGCCGGAAACCAACATGGCTATCCGATAACCTGTTACGTAGTAAGCAGCACCAAGACCGCGCTCAGGAGCGGGAAGCAGGTCGGTGCGGTAGGCGTCAATCGCCATGTCCTGCGTCGATGAACAAAAGGCAATGGCCACGGCAACTGCAGCCACTGTCCAGGCAGAATGTGCGTCCACAAATGCCATGGCGGCAATCAGTCCGGCACAGGCCAATTGCATCAACGCAATCCAGCCACGCCTTTGGTCAAAAAAACCCGGCTTCAAATAATCGAGAAAGGGCGACCACAAAAATTTGTAGGTGTAAGGAAATCCCACCACCGCGTACAAACCAATGGTTTTAATGTCCACATTCTCGACTGCCAACCACGCTTGAAGGGTGCTTCCTGTCAGTGCCAGGGGTAGTCCACTCGAAAAACCAAGAATTAATATACAAATAAGACGGAAAGGGGGCATGGGGTGTTGACGTTGTTTAAAAAAGCATCCATAATCCGGGGTTCTCTTTTGGAGAGATGCCCGAGTGGCTAAAGGGGGCAGACTGTAAATCTGTTGGCTTACGCCTACGTTGGTTCGAATCCAACTCTCTCCACCAAGAATTCAAGCAGTTTAACCGAGTGCGCCCTTGAAAGGGGGCGTGCAAGGTGTGCGGGTGTAGCTCAATGGTAGAGCTGAAGCCTTCCAAGCTTAAGACGAGGGTTCGATTCCCTTCACCCGCTCCAGGCTTTAATAGAAAGTTGCTCATGTGGCTCAGTGGTAGAGCACTCCCTTGGTAAGGGAGAGGTCGGCAGTTCGATCCTGCCCATGAGCACCATACCGTTATAACCGCACTCCTTTGTTGGGTGCCCGCACCGAGGTCGTCATGGCAAAAGAAAAGTTTGAG
>NZ_JARFJD010000012.1 GCF_029087225.1 Limnobacter olei
CGACCCCTTGGTTCGTAGCCAAGTACTCTATCCAACTGAGCTACAGCCGCTGTGAAGAAGCGAGATTATGCCCCAAACAATACCGTTGTGCAAGGGCATGTCTGCTCTTTTTAAAAAAAACTTTAACAATCTGCGCGCAGGCTGTATTGGGCCACCAGCCCACGGAATTCATCCTCCTGACGGTCAAGCTCCTCATCGCTATAACGCAACTCGTTTTGCAACACAAACCGCACCTCATTCATACAGGCCAGGGCAGCCTGGCTGTCCAGAAAAAGCGCCCTGCTTCTGCGCGCCAGCACATCTTCAATGGTCACTGCCATTTCTTCTAGCACAGCCTGTGCAATTTCGGCTTCATTCAAATCAAGATTTTCATGAATCGCAGAACCAGGCTTTCGCAGGGGGAGGTCGTCTTCAAGACGCAAGTAGCGGGTACGGGTTGGCTTGTTAACCCAGCCCTGTTGTTCACACACCAAATCAACCACCTCCTCCGCCATACTGCGATAAGTGGTCCATTTGCCACCAGTGATCGTCACCAATCCGCTAGGCGCGGTAATCACTGTGTGCTCACGAGAAATGCTCTTGGTATTTTGCTTCTCGCCCCCCGCGCTGACCAATGGTCGTAACCCGACAAACACGCTGCGAACATCGGCGCGCGTGGGCGCGTTGGCCAGATATTGGCCCGCCGTTCTCAAAATAAAATCGACCTCTTCAGGCAATGCGTCGGGTTCCCACGGAGAATCTTTTCGGGGCGTGTCTGTGGTGCCAATCAGGGTTTTGCCCAACCAAGGCACCACAAAAAGTACTCGACCATCGCTGGTTTTGGGCACCAGCAAGGCTTCCTTGGCGGGATAAAAGTGCTGATCAACCACCACATGTACACCTTGGCTGGGGCTCAACATGGGTTTTGAATCTGGCAAGTCCAATCTACGAATGTCGTCCACCCACACACCAGTGGCATTAATTACTGCTTTTGCTTTAAAAGTAAAAGACTCGCTGCTGAATTCATCTCGGGCTTGCACAGCATTAATTTTCTCAGCAGTTTTCACAAAGCCAGTGACTGGCATGTAGTTAATCGCGAGGCCACCCAACTTGTGCAGCGTTTTCATCAAGGCAATAGCCAAGCGCGCATCATCAAATTGCGCATCAAAATAGCGCACTCCCCCGTGCAATTTCTGCTGAGAAATAGTGGGTACTGCACGCAATACCTCATTTTTCTTCATCATGGTGGTGGGGCCAACACCCAACTTGCCCGCCAGCATGTCGTACATTTTCAGGCCTATCCAGTAAAAAAATTTCTGGAATACATTGCGCACTGGAATGACAAAAGCCAAGGGCTTAACCAGGTTGGGAGCATTCACCAACATGCGGCCACGTTCTTCAAGGGCCTCTTTCACCAAACTGAAATTACCCTGCGCCAGGTAACGCACGCCGCCATGGGCCAACTTGGTGGCTCTTGAGCTGGTGCCCTTGGCAAAGTCATGGCCTTCTAGCAATAGTACTTTCAGACCACGGCTGGCAGCATCCACTGCGCTGCCCAAGCCTGTAGCACCACCGCCAATTACAATTACGTCCCATTCATACTGCGCTTGTGCCTTGAGTTTCAGTGTTTCAAGGTGCTTCTTGCGACTAAGCATCTGCCCATCCTTTGGAACGTTCTACCGCGCGGTGCCAGCGATCAAGCAGTGCACCGCGTTCATCAATACTCATTTTGGGTTCAAACCGTGCATCCACTTTCCAGTTGGCCAACAAGCTTTCCTCCGTGTCAAACACACCCACAGCAAGGCCTGCCAAATAAGCAGCACCCAAAGCGGTGGTTTCAGTTACTGTGGGGCGCACCACCGGTACACCCAACAAATCGGCCTGAATTTGCATCAATAAATTGTTGTTCGACGCACCACCATCCACACGCAGTTCACTGAGCGGTTTTGCGCCATCGCGCTGCATGGCCTGAACCAAATCCACTGTTTGCAGGGCAATGCTTTCCAGTGCCGCGCGTGCGATGTGCGCCTTGTTAGTGCCGCGGGTCATGCCCACCAGGGTGCCACGAGCATACGGGTCCCAGTGGGGAGCGCCCAGGCCTGCAAATGCCGGCACCATGCACACGCCATCTGTGCTTGGCACACTGGCGGCTAGCGCCTGAACATCGGCCGATTTTTCGATAATGCCCAAACCATCGCGCAGCCACTGCACCACCGCACCACCCATGAATACACTGCCTTCCAGCATGTAACTGGTTCGGCCATTCACCTGCCAACCCACCGTGGTCAGCAGGCGGTTGTGGCTTTCAACCACTTCAGTGCCGGTGTTCATCAACATAAAGCAGCCAGTGCCATATGTATTTTTGGCTTCACCAGGTTTGAACGCAGTTTGCCCAAACGTGGCTGCCTGCTGATCACCGGCAACACCTGCGATTGGAATGGCTGCGCCCAACACCGCGGGATCACATCGCGCAATTTCACCGCTTGATTCACACACCTGTGGCAACATGCTCGGCGGTATGTCAAACAACTCAAGCAACTCAGAATCCCACTTCAGTGTTTTGATGTTCAACAACATGCTGCGCGATGCATTGCTGACATCGCTTGCATGAACTGCACCACCTGTCAGGTTCCACATCAGCCAACTGTCCACAGTTCCAAAAGCCAGTTCGCCGGCTTCAGCTTGCGCACGGGCACCCGGTACATTGTTCAAGATCCAGTTCACTTTCGTGGCTGAAAAATAGGAATCCAGCTCCAGCCCGGTACTGCGGCGAATCAGGGCAGCCTTGCCCTGCTCGCGCAACTTGTCGCAATATGCAGCCGTGCGGCGGTCTTGCCACACAATGGCGTTGTAAACGGGTTTGCCGGTTTTTCGATTCCACACCACGGTGGTCTCGCGCTGGTTGGTAATGCCAATGCCAGCAATGTCAGAGGGTTTAAGCCCGGCTTTTTCAATCGCGCCTCGGGCACAAGCCAACTGCGTGTTCCAAATGTCTTCGGGGCGGTGCTCGACCCAACCTGCCCTTGGAAAAATTTGCTCAAACTCTTGCTGGGAACTGGCCACCACTTGCGCCTGCGCATTGAACACAATGGCGCGCGAACTGGTGGTGCCTTGGTCCAGGGCCAAGATAAAACCCATGCGGTCATCTCCTTTCTTGTTGTTACTTTCTTTGCCCGGTGCTGTTCCAGTTGCCCACGTGTTTGTTCAAAAAAGCCTGCATACCCTCGGCCTCGAACCGGGTTACACTCCACAACTCATTAGTCAATACATCCCGGTTCAACCAAATGTAGGTCTCGGCTTTCAAGGTTTCGCCACTGGTGTTGAGCACAACCTCAATTTCTCGGCGCTCATATTCAGGCCCCTCGAAGGCATCAAGATTCTTGACATCCTCTGGCAACACATTCAGCCACACCAAACCCTGCACTTGCGCGCTCGGGTTTGGCACCATGGCCGGGTAAGTTTCACCAGGCACAGCATGGCGTTGATGCCCTTTGGCAATGGCATTCAAACAGGGATAAACACCCCGCACCACTTGCCCCCAAACCGGCAAATACATCAGTGATCCATATACAAAAACATGCTTGCCGTCTTGCTCAAATTCCGAGCCCATGCGATGTTACCTTTTCAGATGAAAAACAATTAGAAAATGCCTGCAAGGAGACGATGTGAAAACAACAACTGATTTGTTCAATTTACAAGATAAGGTGGCTTTGGTCACGGGCGCGACCCGAGGAATTGGCCTGGCCTGTGCAGAATTGCTGGCAAGCAAGGGTGCCACGGTGATTATTTCCAGCAGAAAACAGGAGGCTTGCGAACAAATTGCTGCGCAATTTCAAGCAGATGGCCTGAAAGCTGTGCCCATGGCCTGCCATTTGGGCGAGATGGACCAGATTGAGGCGCTGTACCAACAAATTGAAGCAAAATTCGGGAAGCTGGATATTTTGGTGAACAACGGGGCGACCAACCCACACTTCGGGCCAATTTACGACACCGACCTGGCCGCCTTTCAAAAAACCTGCGATGTGAACATTCGGGGCTACTTTTACATGAGCAGCCACGGCTGCAAACTGATGGGCAAGAATGGCGGTGGCAGCATTATCAATGTGGCTTCTGTCAATGGCGTTATTCCCGGCCTCTACCAAGGTATTTATTCGATTACAAAAGCCGCAGTCATTTCAATGACCAAAGCTTTTGCCAAAGAATGCGCGCCCATGAAGGTGCGTGTGAATGCGCTGTTACCGGGTGCAACCGATACAAAATTCGCATCGGCCTTGGTGCACAACGATGCCATTCGCAGCGCGCTGCTGCAACATGTGCCGATGAACCGGGTTGCACAGCCTAGCGAAATGGCCGGAACAGTGCTTTATTTGGCATCCGAGGCCTCAAGCTACACCACAGGGGCCTGCATCAACGTGGATGGCGGTTACCTGGTGGTGTAAACATGACTGGGCTTACTTAATCTGTATGCCTTTGTAATCTTCAGCGTTCAGCGTGCGCCCCATTTGTTGCCAAAGAATGTGGCGCATGCGCTTGAACGGCACCAGGCGCGAACCCAACCACACACGTGCAGCATTGTTGCCATACACAATGCGCGGCTCGTTTTTCTGGATGCACTTCAGCACGTACTCACAAATTTCATCGGGCGGCGTGGTCAGGAATTTTTTGGCAAATTTTTCATGCTCGGGCTTGCTGGCAATATTGGTGTTGATGCCGCCTGGGTGCACCAAATGCACCTGCACCTTGCTGTTTGAAAGCTCAACCATCAGCGATTCTGTAAACCCACGCACTGCAAATTTGCTGGCGCAATAATCTGAATTGCTCGGTGTCCCCACCAAACCAAAAATACTCGACACGTTCACCACAGCGCCCTCGCCGTTGGCCAATAGTTGCGGCAAGAATGCGCGCGTGCCATGCACAACACCCCAGAAGTTAATACCCATCACGCGCTCATAGCTGTCGTCACTCAAGGCCCACACTGGGCGACCTTCTCCGCTCACACCCGCGTTGTTGATAATCACATGTGCATTGCCCAGCGCTGCTTTCACCGCTTGGGCAAATGCATACACCCCCGCCTTGTTCGACACATCCAGCGTTTCGGCATACACCTGCACATTGGGCGCTTGCATGACCAGTTTCTCGGTTTCTTTCAAACCTTTTTCATCGTAATCACACAGAGCAACTTTACTGCCAAGTTTGGCAAACATCAGCGCGTACGAACGCCCCATACCTGAACCTGCACCGGTAATCACCACCACTTTGTTTTTGAAATTCTTCATGCTGCGGCTCCTTCTGTAAGCAATGCAGATTCATCGGAGTGTAAAGGCTGCTGCTGTGCCAAAGGTGCCTGCAACACATGGTCATTCATCTTGAAATTCCTAGCCATTCGCAGGTAGGTGTAACTGAAGCCGGGAAACATGGCCACCACATGGCCGCTTTTGCTTTTGTACCAGCTGGTACAACCACCGCGTTTCCAAACGGTTTTTTCCATCTCGCTGTGAATGTGGGTGGTGTAGCGCTCTTCGGCTTGCGGCTTCACCTCAATGGCAGCAGCTTTTTTCGCTTTCACTTCAGCAATGGCACGCATGATGTAATGCATCTGCGCCTCAATCACAAAAATTGCTGAAGTATGCCCAATACCGGTATTCGGACCGGTCACGATAAACAGGTTGGGAAACTGCGGCACAGTGGTACCCAAATAAGCGCGTGGAAACTCATTCCACACATCGGCCAGTTTGGTGCCGCCCTTGCCCACCACCGGGTAGGAAATTACACCGTCAGTGGCATCGTAACCCGTGGAATACACAATGCAGTCCAGCTCAATCTGCTCGCCGCTTAGTGTCTTGATGCCGGTTTCATTAATCTCTGCAATGCCGTCGGTCTTGTCGTGCAAGCTGACATTGGGGCGGCAATAAGCGGGGTACAGCGTGTTGCTCAAAATAATCCGCTTGCAGCCAATGGTGAAATCGGGTGTTACTTTTTTTCGCAGTTCGGGATCTTTAATCTGCTTCTTGATGTGGTGCAGTGCCTCGCGCTGCGCAATATTCTTCAATGCAAAGTCTGAGTACTTGAATGCAATAACACGGCTTTCCAATCCCCAATAAATTGCTGACCGGGCCAGTTTGCGAATGGGATTCACTTTCAGCAAAGCGCGCTGCCAAGGCTTGAAAACACGGTCTGCGCGCGGCAGCACCCAATGGGGTGAACGTTGAAATACATGCAAATGCCCTACTTCAGGCGCAATAGCCGGAATAACCTGTGCCGCGCTGGCACCACTGCCAATAATGGCCACCCGCTTGCCTTTGTGGTCGTATTGCTGATCCCAGGCATTGGTGTGAAAAGTTTTACCTTTGAATGTATCGCGACCCTTGAAGTTCGGAATCACGGGTGTACTCAAGGGACCGGAGGCGTTAATCACAAACTGCGCCTTGATCACCTCGCCTGTTTGCAAATGTACATACCAGCGTTGTTCGTTCTCGTGCCACTCGGTGCGCTGCACATTGCTGTTTGTGCGGGTTTTCTCACGCAGGCCATGCTTGATGATCACGTGCTCGGTGTATTGCTGAAGCTCTGCACCTTCAGCAAACATTTGGCTCCAGTCGTAAGGTTCGCTTTCAATTGAATACAACAGCGATTGAACATCAACGGCGGCGCCAGGGTATGAATTTTGGCACCAGGTTCCCCCCATGAAGTCCCGGCGCTCTAGCATGATGAAATCTTCAATGCCTCGCTTTTTCAAGTTAATTGCTGCGCACTGCCCACCGAAACCACTGCCAATGATGACAACTGTGTATTCACTCATGCCTGGAACCTTTTCAGAAAAATTTTGCTTGTGTGAATGTATATCTGACAACAGTCATTGTCAATTACAAATTCACCAATAGAGGGTAGAACCCTCCCCCTAATTGGAGGATTAAAAAATTGGCGTACTAGCAAAATTGATGGATGTTAAACACAAATCCAACAATTCAGGAGCAAACCCATGGCCGCACCCCAAGCATTGATCAAAGACCTTGAAGGCGAAGTCAACGTAAGCCGCAACGGTGAAACTGTGGCTGTAAAGGCAGGCGATTACCTGCTTCCGGGTGATGAAGTGGTCACAGGCGCAAATGGACGTTTGGCGCTCGAGTTTCCCGGAACTGAAGGACAAATTCCTGCGGCGGGTGTGATGACCGCCAATGGCAAGCTGACACTGGGTGAACAAACAGGTGCCAACGGCCAGCAGCAAATCGTGGTGCTTGAAGACGGTGAATGTTTTGAATTCACCACCGAACTGGCCGAGAATTCCGCCGCAGCCGAGGGCGGTGCCGTGGCTGGCCTGTTTGGTGCCGGCCTTCTTGGTGCAGGCAGTGGCGGCTTGGCGGGTGCAGGCGCTGTGGCAGCAGGCGCATTCCTCGCAGGTGGTTCTGGCGACTCTGGAAGCGGCGATGCGGGAACAGGCACAAGCACCGGCACAAGCAACGCTGGCAGTGGTGGCCTTGGGGGCGTTGGTGCTGGTGAGTTTTCTTCTCAAGACAGCCCACAAAGCCTTGAGGAATTTGCCACTGAAAACCTGACTCAGGACAACTTGCAACAAAGCATTCTTCAGCCAATTCAGGATGCTGTACAAAACAGCCAGAGCAACCCTGAATCGACTCCTGACAACATTGCAGTTGCAGTGGAGCAAACGGGTTTGGGTGTACTTGAAAACGTGCATGATGCTTTGGTTGCCACCACTGGAGAAGGCACACCGCAGGCAGGCCTTGTACAACAACTGGTGGATGGCGTTAACCAAACACCACTGGGCGAACCACTAAGCCCGATTACCAACCCGCTTTCAGAAGCTGTGAATACCGACCTTGGCCTGGATACACTAATTTCCGCGCTGCCCAATGTAGACCCGACAGACGGTGGCTTAGTCACCAGCGTGGTTGATTTAGCCGATGGCATTACACAACCCATCAGCGAACAGGTAGACCCCTACGATCAATTGCTGCAGGGTTTAAGAGATGTTGCTGTTGAAATCGACAATGTACTGGAAGGTGTACTGAGCCAAATGGGCACCGAGGTTCCCAACCTGGATAGCTTGGGTGGTGGCACACCCGCTCTGCCCGCCGAAGTTGAGGGTGGGCTGGCCGATTTGGTCGACGGTATATTGGGCGGCGCAGACACCTTGCAATCTGCACTTCAAGGCGCTGGCGGTTCAGGCCTGCCCGAAATTCCGGAAGGCGATTTGCTGGGCACACTGAGCAGCGGTATTTCATCTGGTGCTGATGCACTGGGCGGTGAATTGGGCGGTTTGCCCGGATTGCCGACAGACGGATTACCTGGCTGACACGCCGCACCTGCGTGCCGCTTCACGCGTCACTGGGTGTGTCGATTCTCCCGGCTTTTCGCTCATAGGCGAAAAGCTTCGAATCCCTCACTCAAAGCCCGCAGGGGCTTTGCTCATGTCCGCTGCAAAAACAAAAAGCCCCTTTCGGGGCTTTCTGTTTTTTGGCGGAGAAGGAGGGATTCGAACCCTCGAAGAGGTTGCCCCCTTACCTGATTTCGAGTCAGGCCGATTCAGCCGCTCTCGCACTTCTCCATGGGACGCAAGTATATAGTATTCAGGTAGTATCCAAAAACACTCAAAACAACAAACGGAGACAACTTTTGAACAGCACCGCAAATAACCGGTTCATTTTTCTGGGCTTTATTGCCGCCGGCTTTACCAATATATTCGGCATGCTCGCCGCCAGCGAGTTTTTCACCAACACGGCCTTTCACAAATTATCACCCGAAGTCTTTTCTGATTTCGGTACTTTCATGGTGATGGTATGGGGTCTGGCGTACTTGGCTGTGGCCAGACAAGCGCATCAATTACCAGCAATCTGCTTTGTATTTGCATTCGAGAAGGCGATCTACGTTTACACCTGGGTCATCTGGATCAGCAGCAAATCAGACATGCTGCCAATCATCCGTGAGGAAACACCACTGCTCGCGCTTTTCTATTCAAGCTATGGACTCATCGATTTGGCTTATGCCCTTTTCTTTGCTTGGGTGGGTATTCGCGCACTTCAAAAATAAGCACCGAAACACGCACATCAAACCGGTGCATGCACCACATTCATCAAAACCGGCGCACCGATTTATTTGGTGCGCCGCACCAAACTCGTTCCGCGCACCAAAATTAGCCTGAAATCCCGCACTGATTTAACTCAATTTCACACACGTGCACCCCTTTTTTGCATGGCACACATTCTGCTAAGTATGTACTGAGACCATGACCAACGACGGATCGGGTCAATTGCATTGAAGTGATTGAAGTACCGGACAACGGCGTCCATCCCAAACTTGCTTGGGCAGGTGTGGTGATGTGCGCCGTTTTTTCTTGTGTTGAATTTAGAAGGACGCACACCATGAGCAACAAACCAACAGACAAAAAAACCGAGTTGTCGGAGACACGTCGCACGTTTATCAAACAATCTGCAGCGGTGTGGGGTTCAACCCTGCTGGCTGGTTTTGGCGCCCCCTCCATCGTCATGGCCCAGTCCACCAAACTGGAAACCACAAAAGCCAAGTTGGGATTCATCGCGCTTTCCGATGCCGCACCATTGTTTGTGGCTGATGAAAAAGGGTTCTTCAAAAAACACGGCATGACCGATGTTGAAGTGTTGAAGCAGTCTTCTTGGGGCACCACCCGCGACAACCTGGTACTGGGCTCGGCAGGCAACGGCATTGACGGCGCACACCTGCTGACACCTATGGCCTACCTGCTCACCACTGGTGCCATCACCACCAACAATATTCCGGTGCCAATGAATATTCTGTGCCGCTTGAACCTAGACGGCCAAGGGATCTCAGTGAGCAATGAATTCAAAGACCTAAAAGTAGGCACCAACGCCACGGAGTTCAAGGCAGCACTGGCAGCCAAAAAAGGCGGCGGCAAACCTGTTAGCGCAGCAATGACTTTCCCGGGCGGTACGCACGACTTGTGGATCCGCTACTGGATGGCTGCTGCGGGCATTGACCCCAATAACAGCGTATCCACCATTGTGGTTCCTCCACCCCAGATGGTCGCCAATATGAAAGTGGGCAGCATGGATGCATTCTGTGTGGGCGAGCCCTGGAACCTCCAGCTGATTCACCAGAAAATTGGCTACACCGCGGTCACCACAGGCGAGCTTTGGAACAACCACCCAGAAAAAGCGCTCAGCTTGCGTGCCGATTATGTGCAGGCCAATCCAAATGCAACCAAGGCCATTCTGAAAGCGGTCATGGAAGCGCAAATGTTCTGCGATGACCCAGCCAACAAAGATGAAGTGGCGAAAATCTGTTCACAGCGACGCTGGATCAACGCACCGGTAGGCGACATTATTGAGCGCATGAAAGGTCAATTCGATTATGGCACTGGCCGTATCGAAGACAACAGCAAGCACCTGATGAAGTACTGGAGCAACCAAGCGTCTTATCCATTCCAAAGTCACGACCTTTGGTTCATCACGGAAAACCAGCGCTGGGGCTACCTGCCCAGCAAGCTGGATACCAACGCGCTGATCAAGAAAGTAAACCGCGAAGACATTTGGAGAAGCGCAGCAAAAGAACTGGGTGTGGCTACGAAAGACATTCCGACCAGCACATCTCGCGGCATCGAAAAATTCTTCGACGGCAAGGTGTTTGATCCGAAAAACCCAAAGGCGTACCTCGACAGCTTGGCCATTAAAGCGTTGAAGGCTTGATTCATCTAAGCACTAAGGACACATCATCATGATGAATACCGACACACTTGAGCGACTGCAAACCGCCCCCAAGGTAAAAAGCAAACCCTTTGTTGAAACCGCCGCCTTCAAGCAATTGAAGGAGAGCATGGGCAAGATTGTTCCTCCGATCGTAATCATGAGCATTTTGCTGTTGATCTGGGAAATTCTGTGCAGCGGCGAAGGTGCCCGTTTGCCAGGCCCAAGCAAGGTGATTACCGACACTTGGGAATTGATCACCAACCCGTTCTACAACAACGGCGGAAGCGATGTGGGCATGGCTTGGCAAATCCTGGCAAGCCTTGAACGTGTAGCCATGGGTTACAGCTTGGCTGTGGTGGTGGGTGTTGCGCTGGGTGTGTTGGTGGGCCAATCCACATGGGCTTTACGCGGGCTTGACCCACTGTTTCAGGTACTGCGCACAGTGCCTCCACTGGCCTGGCTGCCTTTGTCACTGGCTGGCTTTCAAGATGGAAACCCGTCTGCAATATTCGTGATTTTCATCACAGCCATTTGGCCGATCATCATCAACACGTCAGTGGGTATCCGCAATATTCCTGAGGACTACCGCAACGTGTCACGAGTCATCCAACACAACGGCATTGAGTACTTCTGGAAAATCATGTTACCCGCAGCAGCACCGTATATTTTCTCGGGTTTGCGCATCGGTGTTGGCCTGAGTTGGCTGGCAATTGTTGCGGCAGAAATGCTGATTGGTGGTGTGGGTATCGGCTTCTTCATCTGGGACGCTTGGAACAGCTCGCTGATCAGCGACATCGTTTTGGCGCTGGTGTATGTGGGCATCGTCGGTTTCATCCTCGACCGCTGCGTCGCCTGGGTGGGCAAGAAAATTACGCGCGGCACATCTGCCGGTTAATGCAGAACACAAGGAGTTAAAAATGAGCGATCGTTTCTTGAGTATTTCGCAAGTACAAATGCGTTTCGAGCGCAACGGAATTGTCAACCCAGTGTTGAAGGACATCAACCTGGAGGTGAATCGTGGCGAATACATTTCACTGATTGGCCACTCGGGCTGCGGAAAGTCCACAGTGCTTAACATCATTGCTGGCCTGCTCACCGCCAGCGAGGGCGTGGTGATTGTCGACAACAAGGAAGTGAACGCACCTGGACCTGACCGCGCTTTGGTGTTCCAAAACCATTCCCTGCTGCCCTGGTTGACGGTGTATCAAAACGTGGAAATTGCTGTTGAAAAAATATTCAAAGGCAAGAAAAGCAAAGCTGAGCAACGTGAATGGATTTTGCACAACCTCGACATGGTGAACATGAGCCATGCGCTGGATCGTTTGCCCTCTGAAATATCGGGTGGCATGAAGCAACGCGTGGGTATTGCCCGCGCACTGGCTATGGAACCCAAGGTGTTGCTGTTGGATGAACCCTTCGGTGCACTGGATGCGCTGACGCGTGCTCACCTGCAAGACGAAGTGATGCGAATTCAGAATGAGTTGAAGAACACCGTGGTCATGATTACCCACGATGTGGACGAGGCCGTGTTGTTGTCTGATCGTATTGTGATGATGACGAATGGCCCTTCAGCCACCATTGGTCAAATTCTGGACATCGACCTGCCCCGCCCTCGTGACCGTTTGGCCCTAGCCGACGACCCCACTTACAACCACTATCGCCATGAGGTGCTCAGCTTCCTGCACGAGAAACAGCGCAAAGTAGAAAGCATAGGCAAACTGCGTGAACAGAAAAAAGCTGGAGAAAAACAAACTGCTTCAGCTTGATTTAACGCCTGATAAAAAACCGCTGTGGTTTCATTAACCACAGCGGTTTTTTTATTGACGCTTACATTCATTACAATCCAGTCAAATCCCTCAAAGCCTGTACATACGTTTCCACAGGCAAATCTTCGGGCGCCTCGAACTGTGCCTTCATCAAGGCCATTTGCGCACGGCTGTTGAATTCACCAATGGTTTGGTTTGCATACAGGGGCGACGATGCAATGTCCGGCGCACGGCGGTGCAACGTAGCCTGCTCAAAATCAAATGCAATGCCCAATCCTGTGCCTTCATCAAAACGCCGCACGAAAATTTCCATGCCTCTTGGAGTTCCTGCCTGTGAATCAAAACCCACTGGTACCACGATCGAGCCCATTTGCGTGGTTGAACCGAAATCGCAAGTGCGCCCACCCGTCGGGCCTGGAGACAACACCAGTGCATCAAGCTTGACCTTGACTGCATTACCTTGAGCATCCAGCACCATGGCCTGTTTGTCACCCAAGGCGTCCAGTTCCCCATTCATCACCTTGGTCACGTAATCGCGTTCCAGTGCAATGGCATCGATTTGGGCTTGTGTGGGTTTTCCACCCGGATCACCAGAAGCGCTTACAGCAACAAGCCCGGCAGTACGTGGGCCCACCCGCAAGGTTTCAAGAATGCCTTCAGTGGTACCACAATTGGGCAATACATCGGGATTGCTCGCGAAAAACGCGCTGCTCAAGCATTTGCGCGGGCTTTTTCCACCATCGCGAACAAACTCAAAGAAATAGCGATTGGTGTCGTAGTGCGTTGAGCCGCCGCCACGATTCTGAAAACTTGGCAGGAACACCTCATAGACCTCGGCACCCATTTCACGCATCTTGGCCACAGCTTGAGCAATCAAAGCACCCTGCTCACCTGTTCCCGCGGGCGTGGTGCTGGTGCCTAGTTGGCGCAACACACCGATTTTCTTGCCTTTCACCCCATGCGTATCACGGTCCAGAAAGCGCAGGTAAGTGTCGGGACGGTCTTCAGCTTTAAACAAAGCAGTGTCCGGATCATCCACAGGATCAATGCTCGCCATTGCCGTCAACATCAACGCAGAGTCTCGCACTGAACGTGTCATTGGCCCGCCGGTGTCACGGATATGTGAAAGCGGAAAAATTCCCTTGCGTGAAATAACACCGATACTGGGTCGAATTCCCACCAGTCCACTGACCGATGACGGGTGCCGGATAGACTGACAAGTATCGCTACCTGTGCCTCCAATCGCGAAATTGGAGGCCAGCGCAGCACCGGACCCCGACGACGAACCCGCCGAACTCTCTTGTGTGTTGTATGGATTGGTTACCAGTACAGTACGCCCTGAAAACCCGGTGGTGAAATACGCAAATTCGTCTTGATGCGCCTTACCCAAAATAACGGCGCCAGCCTTGCGCAAACCGGCCACAGAGGGTGCATCAACCCCCGCCTGATGACCCAACATGGAATACGACGCAGAAGTGGACGGGTGATCAACGGTGTCGTAATTGTCTTTCAACAACACAGGCATGCAATGCAAATAGCGATCGCCTACACCGCCATCAGCGGCGTATTGTGCATCCAGTCCTTTTGCGATTTCCAACGCTTGCGGATTAATCGCCAAAACCGCACTAATCGGCAAACCACCATTGGGTTGCGGGTTGTCGTTGTACATAAAAATTCGCTCAATGTACATTTTGGTCAATGCTTCGCAGGTCAAGGTGCTTCCATCCCGCATTTTTGTTCGACCAGCAAATGTGTCATGCACCATTTGCATGTCTGCTTCCACCAACTCAAAAAATTCTGCAGGTGGTCGCAGTGACTTATCCACAAAAATCTCTGGTTCGGGATTTTCTACTGGTGGGTCTTCGCCGCCTTCTGCTGGATCGGTCGGAGAGCCGCTTGAACCTCCGGGTGCCCCCGTGAAAGCTGTTTCATCTGAACTGCAAGCCGCTGAAGCGACGATCACAAGAAGCGAAATGAGTTTGATCAATGTGTTCATGAAAGGGTCCTTCTTTGTTGAAATCATCCCCCTTCATTGCAAGCCCAATGCCCGAATTCACTGATTAGAGGCGGCTTTCGATTAGTTCACAATTTTGTGGTAGCAATACGGACAGTTATTGGGAGGTTTTATATGGATTTGCAACGATTGCAAAATAAAGTGAAATTCTAAAAGCGGAAACACAGGGTAAATCCCGACCTGAAATGGTGCATAAAAGCTGCCCGGATAAGGGTTTGCTCCTATTTAGTTACAAGTGGGTGGCTATCACAATGCAGGTTCGAAAAGTAAAACCAAAAATTACGGTCGAAAGCTACATCAATTTAAGGAGGCAAAATGACTGACTCAGTGAACAACCAAAAGCGCCGCGATTTTATCAAAGGCACATCAGTGGCTGCAGTAGGTGCAGGCGCCATGGCGTTCCCCATGATTTCCACTGCCCAAACAGTGAACATGCGCTTTCAGAGCACATGGCCCCAGAAAGACATTTTCCACGAGTATGCGGTTGACTTTGCCGACAAGGTGAACAGCATGACTGGTGGTCGCCTTAAAATTGAAGTACTGCCTGCGGGCTCAGTGGTAAAAGCTTTCGACTTGCTGGATGCAGTGAGCAAGGGTACTTTGGATGGTGGCCACGGCGTGATTGCTTACTGGTACGGCAAGAACCCAGCCGTAGCCTTGTGGGGTTCAGGCCCTTCATTTGGTATGGATGCCAATATGCTACTGGCCTGGCACAAATACGGTGGCGGTAAAGAACTGCTGGAAGAAATTTACGGCGACCTGAACATGGACGTGGTTTCATTCATGTCCGGTCCAATGCCAACGCAACCCTTGGGCTGGTTCAAAAAGCCAGTGACCAAGCCTGAGGATTTGAAAGGCCTGAAATTCCGCACCGTGGGCCTGTCTGTAGACATTTTCACAAAAATGGGCGTAGCAGTTAACGCACTGCCAGGCGGCGAGATCGTTCCAGCGATGGACCGTGGCCTGCTGGACGCTGCTGAATTCAACAATGCATCCTCAGACCGCCTGTTGGGCTTCCCCGACGTATCCAAAGTATGTATGTTGCAATCTTTCCACCAGTCTTCTGAACAGTTCGAAATCATGTTCAACAAGACCAAGTACAACAAACTACCAGCTGAAATCAAGGCAATCATTGCGAATGCTGCTGAAGCCTCTTCTGCTGACATGAGCTGGAAAGCAGTCGATCGCTATTCCAAAGACTATGCAGAAATGCAAAGCAAGCAGGGCGTGAAGTTCTTCAAAACACCTGACAGCATTCTGAAGGCTCAGCTGAAGGCTTGGGACGAAGTGACAAAAGAAAAAGCCGCTTCAAACCCAACGTTCAAAAAAGTGTTTGAATCGCAGCGCGCATTCGCTGCACGTGCCGCGAAGTGGCAAGCCGACACCACAGTCGACTTCAAGATGGCACAGGCGTTCTACGCACAAAAGAAGTAATTTTCTACGCAATGAAAAGCCAGCAACCCAGTGAGGGTTGTTGGCTTTTTTTAAAGGAACCTGAGGTTCATCCAATGTTAACGTTCTTGCATCTGGTCGATAAAATTTCGACTAAAATCGGACATCTATTCTCGTGGCTCATTGTTGTATTGACAGCCGTGATCGTGTTCGAAGTTTTCACCCGATATGCATTCAATCACCCCAACCCGTGGGTGTTCGATGCCTCTTACATCCTTTACGGCATTTTGTTCATGATGGCTGGTGCGTACACCCTGGCCACTGGCGGGCACGTAAGGGGGGACATTCTGTACGGCTTTTTTACCCCGCGAACACAGGCATCGCTTGACCTGATTCTGTATTTTGTATTTTTCTTCCCTGGCATTATCGCGCTGACCTACGCAGGCTACACCTTCGCAGAAGAGGCCTGGGCAATCAAGGAAATGTCCTCAGTCACTGCCGACGGCCCACCCATTTATCCGTTTAAAACTTTTATTCCCCTGGCTGGCTTGTTCCTGCTGCTGCAAGGGATCGTTGAAGTCATTCGTTGCGTGATGTGCATCAAGAATGGTGAATGGCCTAAACGTGAAGACGACGTTGAGGAAGTGGACGTAGAGAAACTTAAAGCCTCCCTCGGCAAGAATTAACAGGACTCAAAATGAGAAAAGAACTTTATTTTGGCTTTGCCATTATGGCGATGATCCTGATCGGGGTCGCCATTGCCTTGCCAGCGCCAGCGGAAATGACCAACGGTCACTTAGGACTGCTAATGCTATCCCTGGTGGTGGTTGCTATCATGCTGGGCTTCCCCACTGCATTTACGCTGATGGGCATGGGTGTGATCTTCACCTACTTAGCCTACGATGGAAATATTCAGCACACACTCGACCTCATGGTTCAATCCACCTACAAGGTCATGACCAACGATGTGCTGATCTCCGTGCCCCTGTTTGTGTTCATGGGTTATCTGGTTGAACGTGCAAACCTGATTGAAAAGCTGTTCAAATCCCTGCACCTGTCTATGGCCCGTTTACCCGGTGCACTTGGTGTAGCCACGCTGGTAACCTGCGCAATTTTTGCCACCGCCACCGGTATTGTGGGTGCTGTGGTTACCTTGATGGGCTTGCTTGCCATGCCCAGCATGATGAAAGCTGGTTACGACACAAAAATGGCCGCGGGCGTAATTACGGCTGGCGGTTGTTTGGGTATTTTGATTCCGCCTTCTGTGCTTCTAATTGTGTATGGTGCAACTGCTGGCGTGTCGGTGGTTCAGCTGTATGCAGGTGCATTCTTCCCTGGCTTGATGCTGGCAGGGTTGTATATTTTGTACGTGATTATCCGTGCAAAAATCAATCCAAAATGCGCCCCCCCCTTGTCTGAAGAAGACCGTCGTGTTCCATTGACACCTGTATTGGCGTCACTTAAAAATACCTACGGTACCAGCCGTGCAGTTTCAGCTTTGGTGAATGGCCTGAAAGGCCGCCGTGAGGGCCACCTTAGCACGGCTCAAGTTGCCAACCAGTTGTTTATCGCGATGTTGCCAGCGCTTTTCGCAGCTTTCATTCTTGGTTTGGTTTACGCGTCGATCACTGCGCCAAAAGACCCCGGTGTTGACACATCTGGCTTGGTAAGTTTCGGCTCCGAATTCCAGAGCAGTGAGGGCAACAGTTATTCATTTGATCTCGCCGAACCTGCGGTAGAGGAAAGTGGCTTGGCTGAACCCGCTGGCGCTGAACCCAGCGAATCAGTAGCAGCCCCTGCCCCGGTAGACCCAGCACCGGTTGCTGAACCAGTCACTTCACAGGCAAGCGAAGCTACGCCTGCGGAATCGATACCAGCATCGAAAAATTTCTGGATTTCACTGGCTGTGGTTGTGGCCGTGCTGTTGTTCTATTACTCACGCCTCAGCTTCGAACGTCTTGAAGTGTTCAAGATGTTGTTGTCGTCATTCTTCCCGTTGGCTTTCCTGATTCTTGCGGTATTGGGCAGTATCGTGTTTGGTTTTGCAACGCCTTCCGAAGCAGCAGCTGTGGGTGCTTTCGGCGGCTTGCTGCTGGCAGCAGCCTACCGGCAGCTAAACTTCGGCGTGCTGCGTGAATCGTCGTTCCTGACGGCAAAAACCACTGCCATGGTGTGCTGGTTGTTTGTGGGTTCTTCCATTTTCTCGGCAGCGTTTGCACTGCTGGGTGGGCAAGAGTTAGTTGAACAATGGGTATTGTCTCTGGGCCTGACACCCATTGAGTTCCTGTTGCTATCACAAGTAATTATTTTCTTGCTGGGTTGGCCACTGGAATGGACTGAGATCATCGTGATTTTCATGCCGATCTTTATTCCCTTGCTGCCCTACTTTGATGTAGACCCACTGTTCTTCGGCTTGCTGGTTGCCTTGAACCTGCAAACGGCATTCCTGTCGCCACCTGTGGCCATGGCAGCGTTCTACCTGAAAGGCGTGTCGCCACCCGGGGTTACATTGAATCAGATCTTCATGGGTATGATTCCGTTCATGTTTATCCAGATCTTCGCCATGTTCATCCTGTATGTATTCCCACAGATTGGTATGTGGTTGCCAGGCGTACTTTACAGATAAGCGAGTAAAACCTTGCTTGATTGTGAATGCAGAAAACCGCCCTCAAGGCGGTTTTTTGTTGTTCGCTGACAATCATCTTTTCAAGATCCGTTCGTTCGAATCTACTCACACGTCGCAAAAACAAAAAACCCGCCACAAGGGCGGGTTTTGATGTTTTTGGCGGAAGCTGTGAGATTCGAACTCACGGAGGGCTCGCACCCTCGCCGGTTTTCAAGACCGGTGCATTCAACCGCTCTGCCAAGCTTCCGAGCCCGCAATTATAACCACAAACCCTTTGGTTTGGAAACCTCTCGGGGCAATATTTCCTAATATTCCTCAGCCTTTCAAACCCATGCGTTTTTTCATGGCCTGCATGCTGACATAAGCCAACACTGCAATGGTTGGAATTGCCACGGCAATGGCCAGATCGGGTGAGACCGGCACTCCCAAGGTTTTCAGCCCTTTGGCCAGGTAACCCACTAAACTCGCGCCGTAGTAAGAAATGGCAACAATCGACAATCCCTCTACAGTTTCCTGCAAACGCAACTGCACCTTGGCACGCTTGTCCATACTGGTTAGCAACCGCTGGTTCTGGCTTTCCCGCTCAATTTCAACGCGCGTGCGCAACAGCTGTGTAACCCGCGAAATACGGGCCGCCAACTCATCTTGCCGGCGAGCTGTCCAAGTGCAGGTTTTCATGGCGGGGCCCAAACGGCGATCCATGAACTCACCAAAAGTTTGCATGCCCACCATGGGGATTTCCTTCAATTCAGCAATGCGCTTTTTCACCAAGTCGGTGTACGCTTCAGCAGCGGTAAAACGCACCCGGTTCTCGGCACTTAACTGCTCCACGCGTGCGGCCAGGTCGGTCAGCTGGCTCAACAGCTTTCGATCCAGTTCAACATCCTCACTGGTTACCTCGGCCAGGTCTTCGGTTTTACTGGTTTCAGCCATTTCCGTGGCAAGCTTCACCAAGCGGTCTTCATACGAAGAAAGCTTTGGCAACGTGGCACGTGCAACCGGAAAACTCAGCAGGGCCATCATTCGGTAGGTTTCCATTTCGATGGCGCGCTGAACCACTCGGCCCAATTGCCGCGAGCCCATCTTCAAATTACAAATCAAAATGCGGCTTGCACCCCGGTCTGCAATTCGAAGGTCAGAAAACACCTGCCCTGCTCCGTTGGCAATCATGCCGCCAATCAGGGTATTGCCATCAAAGTAACCTGCTACGCTTCGCGGCTCTCGGGGGTTTTCTGTTTTTTGAACAAACAGTTCAATGGCCACCAGCATGATGCCCGGCAAAGCGGCCATCCAGCTGGGAGGCAAACGGCGAGTCACAGGGCGATCGAACACAATCGCATGGTCAGCCCGCTCAAAGAAGGTCAGTGTAATGAATTCATTGTGACGCTCCAGGCGAAGGCGCAAGGCCGACTCGCCACCACACAGGCTCAGGCTGACCTGGGGTGCAGCCAGTTCCTCATCAGAAACCGGCTTGCAACCACAATAGTCCACCAAGGCTTGTAATTGCCCAACGATTTCAGGTGTTACATCGCCTTGCACCAGCAAAGCAATGTGAAACACCCTTTCCTGCGGCCACAAGGCCTCGGTGGGGCGGGAATGCACTTCATCATTGAGTGCCTGCCGCAACGGGTAAGGCTGGGGCAGCAAGTTGCTTTTGTTCATGGCGAAATGTAGGGAAGCGGTCAGCTTCGATTGCGGAGTTCTGGCCAGGCTTTCATCAGGTAGTAGCACATCGACCAAACCGTCAAAACGGCTGCCACATAAATACCCAAAGTACCCAACACATGGAAGTCAATGCCCATCCAGGTTTCGTTCACCAACAGCATGGGAATGGCCACCATTTGCGCAATGGTTTTGAATTTGCCAAGCCTGTTCACAGCCACACTGTTGCGCGCACCAACGCTGGCCATCCATTCCCGCAACGCAGAAATGGTGATTTCGCGGCCAATAATAATCAGCGCAATAAAAGGACCAATTCGCCCAAGGTCAACCAATACAATCAGGGCGGCGCCCACCATCAGCTTGTCGGCCACCGGGTCAAGAAATGCACCAAAAGCCGAGGTTTGATTCCAGCGGCGTGCTAGGTAACCATCTACAAAATCGGTAATGGCTGCGAAAACAAACACCCAGGCACCTACCCAGTTTTGCATGGAGATGGACATGATTGTTTCAGGCAGAAAATAAATGCCGACAACCAAGGGAATCAGTACAATCCGGACCCAGGTCAGGATCATGGGCAGGTTCATTGGCATAGCTGTTGTTCTTTTGTTAAGTAAAAATACACTCTATAGAGGTACAGAATATATCAGCGACAACACCCGTTGAGGCGCACATCTTCAGTGCAAACGCCGATATATTTCTTCGGCCAGAGTTTTGGAGATTCCTTCGACTGTTTGCAAGTCTTCAACACTGGCCGCTTTCACGCCGCGCAAACCGCCAAAACGGGTCAGTAATTTTTGCTTGCGGCGTGCACCAATGCCTTCAATTTCATCCAGCTCGGAAGCCTGCCTTGCTTTGGCCCGTTTGGCCCGCATGCCGGTAATCGCAAAACGGTGAGCCTCATCCCGAATTTGTGCGATCAACATCAACGCCGGGTGGCCTGGCCCCAACTCAAGGCTGGGTCGGCCATCTGGAAACACCAAAGTTTCCAACCCCACCTTGCGGTTCTCGCCTTTTTTTACACCCACAATCAGGCCGATGTCCAATTCCAGTTGTTCAAACACCTGCCGGGCCACTTCAATCTGCCCCTTGCCACCATCGATCAACACCACATGCGGCATCACGATTGGGGTTTTACCCTCCCGTTGATAGCGTCGTGTTACTGCCTGGCGCATGGCGGCATAATCATCGCCTGGGGTAATACCCTCAATGTTGTAACGGCGATACTCGCGGCTTTGCATATCGTGGTTGTGAAACACCACACAAGAAGCTTGCGTGGCCTCACCTGCGGTGTGCGAAATATCGAAACATTCCACACGCAAGGTGGCCAGCAAATCAATTTCTTCAGCTGCTGAATCAACGGTGGGCTCGGTGCCAGTAGCATTACCACTTAACAAGCGGTCAGCCTCGCTGGCTTGCAAAGCCTCTTCCAGCCGCGTTTCCAGACCCAGAGTTTCAACCAACGCACGCGTGCGGAATTGAGCGGAGCCCTGCTCTGCGATTCGCCTTGCAATCGCAATTTCAGCGTTGTCTACCGCCATGTCCAGCCACTTGCGCCGCTCGCTTTGCGGCTGTCGAATCAGATTGATTTTTTTGCCAGCTTGTTGGCTCAAGGCCATCAACAGTTCGGGGGCATCCAGATCCTGGTTCACAATCAACAGGTTGGGAATGGGCCTGTCCACATAGGCTTGGCTCAAGAAAGCTTCCAGCACCTCAGGGCCGATGTCTTCGGTGGCCTGCGCCACACTTGGGAACATGGGCTTGTCACCCAAATGCCGCCCACCTCGCACCATGGCCAAATTCACGCACACCGCACCGCCTTTGATGACTACAGCAATAATGTCTGCATCGTCATCACCGCCGGTGGTGTCCACCGACTGCTTTTGTAACACCCTACTCAATGCACCCAACTGATTGCGATACATGGCGGCTTTCTCGAACTCCAGCAAGCCACTGGCCTCCAGCATTTTCTCTTCCAGATTGGCCAAAACTGACTTGTGGTCGCCCCGCAGGAAACGCGATGCAGCCTCAACATCCTTCGCATAATCTTCGGGGCTGATCCAGTTCACACAAGGCGCACTACACCGCTGAATTTGTGCCTGCAAACAGGGGCGTGAGCGATGAGAAAACACGGTGTCTTCACAGGTGCGCAGCAAAAATACGCGCTGTAAAACCTGAATGCTTTCCTTCACAGCCCAAGCGTTTGGAAAGGGGCCAAAAAACTGTGATTTTTTATCCACCGCACCCCGGTAATAAGCCACACGCGGGTACTTGTGATTCGTCAGCCGCAAATAGGGGTAGCTTTTGTCATCGCGAAACAGAATGTTGTAGCGTGGGCTTAAGCTTTTGATCAGGTTGTTTTCAAGCAGCAGCGCTTCCGCCTCAGTGCGAGTCGGTGTTACATCCACCCGCACAATGCGCTCCACCATGTGGCTGGTGCGCGGGCTGGCATGGGTTTTCTGGAAGTATGAAGACACCCGTTTTTTCAGGTTCTTGGCCTTGCCCACATACATCACGGTGCCATTTGCATCAATCATGCGATACACACCGGGCCTTGTGGTCAATTCCTTCAGAAACGCCGCAATATCAAAAGGAGTTTCGGGCGCTTGTTGTTCCTCAGTCATCGCCATGCCCTCATGTTCTCAGGAAACGGCTGATTGCCTCGAGGACAGCCTCGAACATGGGGGTGGTAAGACGCCCTGTCTGTGTGTTGTAACGGCTCACGTGGTAACTATCGAACAAACGAAACTCGCCCAAATCATGTTGGGCAGCATGCCCGAACTTGAACGCGCTTTGCTTTTGGTCCATGGCTTTCAGCACCGCTTGGTGCCCCACCAAACCCAGTGCCAGCACTGCTTTGGGTGGGTGTACTTTGAACTCATAGGCAATGAACTTATTGCACGTATTTATTTCAGCCGGCGTTGGCTTGTTTTCCGGCGGAACACACTTCACAGCATTGCTCACACGCGCATTCAGCAGTTGCATGCCATCGCCCACAGCCATGGAAACTGGTCTGTTGGCAAAGCCATATTTGTGCAAAGTGCTGTAAAGCAAGTCGCCGCAATAGTCGCCCGTGAATGGCCGCCCGCTGCGGTTCGCACCATGTAAGCCTGGGGCCAGGCCAACAATCAACAACTCAGCGTTTACCGGGCCAAAGGGTGGCACCGGTCCGTTGAAATGGTCAGGAAATTTTTGGCGATTGTGTTCATGAAATGCATGCAAACGCGGGCATTCCATGCAATTCACATCAAACACCCTGGTGGGCCATTGCTGATCCATGACCAGGGGTTGCCACACGGTTTTACTGCCCATTTAACCCAAAGCCTTGCGCGCGTTGTAGAACAAGCGCATCCAAGGAGAAAACTCGCCTGCGTCTTCGGGCGCCCAGCTCATTTGCACATTGCGGAATACGCGTTCCGGGTGCGGCATCATGATGGTGAAACGACCATCTGGCGTGGTGAAACCTGCCAAAGCTTCCGGGCTACCGTTGGGGTTGAATGGGTACTGCTGTGTGGCCTCGCCTTGCGAATTCACATACTGCACTGCCACCAAACCTTCCGAGCTCAATTTGCCGTGGTTGCCCTGGCGAGAAAAATCGGCGCGACCTTCACCGTGTGCAACCACCACAGGCACCACCGAGCCTTCCATTCCACTCAACAAAATCGAAGGCGTCTTGTTGATTTTCACATTCACCAAACGGGCTTCGTATTGCTCGCTTTCATTGCGCATCAACTTTGGCCAATGCGTTGCACCGGGAATCAAATCAGCCAGCGTGGCCATCATTTGGCAACCGTTGCACACACCCAAACCAAACACATCGCTGCGGCCAAAGAACTCGGCGAACTGGTCAGCCAGCGCGCTGTTGTAGCGAATAGTCTTGGCCCAGCCCTCGCCAGCACCCAACACATCGCCATAACTGAAACCACCGCAGGCGGCCAAGCCCTGGAAATCAGCCAGCTTGCGCTTGCCACTCAACAGGTCGCTCATGTGTACATCCACCGCCTCGAAACCAGCCAAGGTGAATGCGCCTGCCATTTCAAGCTGACCATTTACGCCTTGTTCGCGCAGCACAGCAACACGTGGCCTTGCGCCCGTGGCAATGAATGGCGCTGCGGGGTTTTCCGTAATGTCAAAGCTGGGCTTCCACACCAAGGCATTGGGCAATTCCGCTGCTGCTTTGTGTTCACTTTCAGCGCAAGCCGGGTTGTCACGGCGCTTGGCAATTTGATAGCTGGTGTCGTCCCAAATGCCTTGAAGCTTGGCGCGACTTTCGGAATAAATGCACTTGGCATCGCGATAAAACTCGATTACATCGCGGTCATTCGGCTTGCCAATAATGTTGCTGTGTTTGCTCAAATTGAAGTCGCGCAACACTTGCATGGCCTCGCTTTTTTGAGCGGCGGGCACCTGCAACACCACACCCAATTCTTCGTTGAACAAGGCTTTCAGGGTCAGTTCGCCGCGCTGCACGCTGACCTGCTCGGGGCGAATTTTAAAGTCACCCCAATCGGCAGAGTACGGGTCGATGGTGATCAAATCCAGATTAATCGACAAACCGCAGCGGCTTGCAAAACTCATTTCCGCCAAGGCGGCCAGCAGACCACCGTCGGAGCGGTCGTGGTAAGCATGCACAAGGCCTTTTTCGCGCAGGGCATTCAAAGCCTGAGCAAAGTTTTTAATGTCGCTTGCGTCTTCCACATCGGGTACATCAGTGCCCAACTGGTTGGTAACCTGGGCCAACACGCTGGCACCCATGCGCATTTTGCCGCGCGCCAAATCAACCAGCACCAGCACGGTGTCTTCAGCAGTGTTCAGCGCAGGCGTTAGCGTGCCTCGCACATCGTTGATTTTTGAGAAAGCAGAAACAATCAAGCTGACAGGCGACAACACTTCCTTCTGCACATCGCCCTCATTCCAGCGGGTGCGCATGGAAAGCGAATCTTTGCCCACAGGAATGCCCAAGCCCAACTGTGGGCAAAGGTCCATACCAATGGCTTTCACGGTGTCGAACAAAGCCGCATCTTGCCCGGGTATGCCGCAAGCGGCCATCCAGTTGGCACTCAGTTTCACGTCTTCCAGTTTTTCAACAGGTGCAGCCAGCAGGTTGGTAATACTTTCTGCAATGGCCATGCGGCCTGAAGCAGGTGCGTTCAAAACGGCCAGCGGTGTGCGCTCACCCATGGCCATGGCCTGGCCAGCGTAGCCGGTGTAATCATCAATGGTCACTGCCACATCGGCCACGGGCACCTGGTAAGGCCCCACCATTTGGTCACGGGCGGTGAAGCCACCCACCGTGCGATCGCCAATCGTAATGAGGAAACGCTTGGAAGCTACTGCCGGAAATTTCAACACTTGTTCAATGGCCTCACCCAACTCAGTTTGGGTCAAATCCATTTCCGCTTTCACCGTTTCAACACGGTTGTCGTTGCGCTCCATGCGTGGTGGCTTGCCCAGCAAAACTTCCATGGGCATATCAACGGGGTTGCTGGTGCTTTCAGCATCCAGCACTTTCAACTGCCGTTCATCGGTTACAACACCCACCACACAGAAGGGGCAACGCTCGCGCTCACACAGTTGCGTGAACAGTTCAAGCGATTCAGGCGCAATACCCATCACATAGCGCTCTTGCGATTCATTGCACCAAATCTCGGCAGGACTCAAACCGCTTTCATCCAGATTCACTTTGCGCAAATCAAATTCTGCACCTTTGTTCGATGCATCGGCAAGTTCGGGGAATGCGTTGGAAATACCGCCCGCGCCCACATCATGAATGCTCAAAATCGGATTGGCCTCGCCCAGAGTCCAGCAGCGGTCGAGTACTTCCTGCGCACGGCGTTCCATTTCAGGGTTGGCACGCTGTACAGAATCAAAGTCGAGTGATTCTGTGTTGGTACCGGCATTCATCGACGAAGCTGCACCACCGCCCATGCCAATGCGCATGCCAGGGCCACCCAGCTGTATTAACAAGCTGCCCGCCGGCAAATCGCACTTGTGGGTGTGCACTTCCCGAATGTTGCCCAGGCCACCCGCAATCATGATGGGCTTGTGATAACCATAAACACGATCACCCACACGTTGCTCGAATGTGCGGAAATAGCCACCCAAGTTCGGGCGGCCAAATTCATTGTTGAAGGCAGCCGCACCAATTGGGCCATCGATCATGATTTGTTCAGGCGTGGCAATGCGTGTGGGAATACCAACAGGCTGAGGCTTCTCGGCACGCTGCTCGAGCGGCACCAGGGCGTCTTGACCAGTTTCCCAGCTTTCCTTGCCACCTTCAAAACGCAAATGGGAGGTGGTAAAACCACACAGGCCAGCTTTGGGCTTGGCGCCACGACCAGTGGCACCTTCATCACGAATTTCGCCACCTGAACCCGTGGCAGCACCCGCATATGGCGAAATGGCGGTGGGATGGTTGTGGGTTTCCACCTTGATTACAAAATGCGTGGTTTCCTCGTGCGGTCGATACACGCCATCGGCATCAGCAAAAAAGCGCTCAGCCTTGCCACCAGCAATTACGGCTGCATTGTCGGAATACGCCACCACCGTGCCCTGCGGGGTGGTTTTGTGGGTATTGCGGATCATTCCGAACAGTGTCTCGTCCTGCGTCTGCCCATCAATGGTCCAGGTCGCATTGAAAATTTTGTGACGACAGTGTTCGCTGTTCGCCTGCGCAAACATCATCAGTTCAACATCGGTGGGCGAGCGGCCCATGGCAGTGTATGCATCCAGCAAATAATCAATTTCATCTTCGCTCAGAGCCAAACCCAGTTCACTGTTGGCTTTCACCAGGGAATTACGCCCTTCGCTCAATTCCACGATTTGCAGGCTTTTGCCCTGCAGAGGTAGAAACAGGCTTTTCACATCAAAGCTATCGGGCAAAACTGTTTCCGTCATGCGGTCATACAAAGCAGCCTTCAAGGCCTGCAAAGCAGCCCCTTCGGGCAGTTTGCTGCCACCCAGCAAGCCTTTCTTGAAGCTCAGCTGAAATTCAATGCCACGCTCCATGCGCACCACCTTGGCAAGGCCAGCATTGTGGGCAATGTCGGTGGCCTTCGAGGCCCACGGACTAACCGTACCCAAGCGGGGAACAACCACGCAGCGAAGGTCAACACGGTCCAACGCCGGGGCGGCGTGGCCGTAATCGAGCAAGCCTTCCATCACCTTGCGCTGCTGCCCTTCCAGTACACCCCGGGTGGCCACAAAATGAACGAAATGCGCACGCACCGCTGACACATTCGAATCAATGGCTTGCAGGCGTTTCAGCAAACCTTCTGCGCGAAAAGCAGACAAGGCAGAGGCACCATGGAAGGTGGAAACATCGAATTGATCAGCCGAGGACAGGGCAAGAGACATGACAGCAGTGGGGGTGGTTGAGGTAATCTTGAATTATAAGTGCTACAGCCTCAAAACTGAGCACAAAGCCCGGATAAACCACCCTGAATTTCCTTGGAATACGCATGCCCGAACCGATTGACCTACACCCTGAGAACCTGAACCATGCCAACTGGCAACAGTTGGATCAAAAATCAATGCCGGTGCTGTCAGTCGAGCAAATTCGGGCGCTGGAACAGGCTGCTTTTACGCACATCGATTCCTTCTTACTCATGCAGGCTGCCGGAGTACGCTCGGCCCTGAAAATCGTCGATCAAATTGTTCACAGCAAGACACATTCACCGCCTTGCCTGGTGCTCGCCGGGCCAGGCAACAATGGGGGAGATGCCTGCATTGTGGCCGGGGAGTTGAAACGCAAAGGCCTGCAAGTCAACCTTCTGCAAGTAAGCGATGGAAAAACAGGCTCGAAAGACCGCATGCAGGCTGTATTGTGGGCTTTGGCACACGGTGTTCAACCCATGGAATTTGAACCCGACATGCCCTTGCCTGACATTGATACCGGCACAGTGATTATCGACGGGCTGCTGGGAATAGCCTGTGACAGATCCCCACAGGGTGCAATAGAGCGATTGATTCGACATGTGAATGCCCACCACCACAAGGCCAGGGTTTATGCGCTGGACTGCCCCAGCGGGCTGAACTGCGATACGGGTAGTGCGCCTGGCGCAGCTGTCCAGGCGCACACCACTTTCAGCTACCTGGCCTGTAAGCACGGCCTGTTAAGTGAACAAGGCAAAGATTTGTGCGGTGAGCTGTGGATAGACACACTAAATTGCGACGCCCTGCTTGATACGGGGCCGCACACGGCCGAATTGGGCATGGTTGTTCACGCGGTTTCCCGGCTTGATCAATTGCAACACCTGCCAAAACGAGGCCATCAGCACCACAAAGGCAGCTTTGGTAGCATTGCTGTGCTCGGTGGCCAACAAGGCATGGTAGGAGCCTGCGTACTGAGTGCAAGAACCGCACTGATGCTGGGCTGCGGGCGAGTAGCCTTGACCCTGCTGCATGAAGCCGACATGCACTTGCCCGATGTTCAGCGTCAAGGCCAATCACCCTTTCTCGACCTGATTTTTCCGGAAATCATGAACAAGGGACTGGAAAGCAATCTTGAGTTTGCGGATACCGCCGTGATCGGACCAGGCTTGGGGCAAAGTGAAGAGGCCTTGAACATGGTTCATGCACTGCTTGAACACGACAAAGGTCTGGATATGGTGTGGGACGCCGATGCACTGAACCTTCTTGCAGCCAATTCGGCCTTGCGTGCGCGGCTACAGCACTACCGGTGCAAACACCGTGCAAAAAGCCTGGTGTTGACGCCGCACCCCCTGGAGGCCGCACGCCTTCTCCAGAGCACAACTGAGATGATTCAGGCTGATCGCGTGAAGGCGGCGCAATCCCTGGCCTCTCAATTTGACTGCACCGTGGTGTTGAAAGGCACTGGCAGTTTGGTCTGCAATTCGAATCAAATTGAGATCAACACCACAGGTGGCCCCGCATTGGCGACCGCAGGCAGTGGAGATGTACTTGCCGGCGCAGTAGCGGCCATGTTGGGGCAAGGTCTGGATGAATTCAAAGCCGCATCATTCGCGGTGTATCTACATGGGCTGTCGCTTGAACCGCTGGCGGGTGAGCGAGAGGGTTTGTACGTTTCACATGCGAGCGAAATTGCCAGGCGGATGAAAGCGTGGTTAAACCACCTCCTGAGCCAAAGCGCCCGCCGCAATAGTCAATTGCCGTGAACAGCGCGCTGCAAGCTTGTCATCGTGGGTCACCAGAATCAAAGTGGTGCCCTGCTCTTTCTGAAGGTCAAACATCAAGTCAATTATTCGCTGGCCGGTTGCAAAATCCAGGCTGCCAGTGGGCTCATCGGCAAACACAATCGTGGGTTTTCGTACGAATGCCCGAGCCAATGCAACGCGTTGCTGTTCACCTCCTGAAAGGGTTTTGGGCGTGTGGTTGAGGCGATCACCCAAACCCACCCGGTCCAGCATCTCCTTGCAGGCCTTTTCGCGATTTTGCATGGGCGTCAGTTCAGTGGCCAGCATCACGTTCTCAAGCGCACTCAGGTGGTCGAGCAACTGAAATGACTGAAATACAAAACCCACATGCTCAGCTCGCAGGCTGGCACGGCGGTCTTCGTTAAGTTGAGTTAAGTCTTCACCTAAAAAGCGAACTGCACCGCTAGATGGAATGTCCAACCCAGCAAGCATGCCCAACAATGTGGACTTACCTGAACCTGAGGCACCCACAATGGCAACCGCTTCGCCTTGATTTATAGTGAACGAAATGTTTTCAAGAATGGACAAACTGCTTTGCCCGTCCTGAACCAATTGATTTAAACCTTCGACTTCGAGGATTGCACGACTCATGTTTGCCTTTACTGCAAAAAAAATTAAAAACGCCTTCGCATTGGGCCTGATCGCTTTTGGATTATCAACCAGTGTATCCAGCTTTGCGGCAAGTACAGGCCAGGAATGCAAAATACTGGTGATGGGCGACAGCCTTTCGGCTGCTTACGGCCTGCCCAAAGAACAAGGTTGGGTCGCTTTAATGGAGGGCCGTTTGGCTGAAAAGTTCCCGCACTGCAAGGTGGTGAATGCCTCGGTATCAGGCGAGACCACAGCAGGTGGAAAAACACGCTTACCAGCCCTGCTGAAACAACACAAACCCTCACACATGATTCTGGAACTTGGCGCCAACGACGGATTACGCGGACTGTCCCTGGACACGATGAAAGACAACTTGACCAATATGCTGGTCACGGCCCGGCGCAGCGGGGCTCAGGCTGTGCTGATTGGCATGCAAATTCCATCGAATTACGGACCGGCGTATGCACGCCGTTTTGGCGACACATTCCCAGAGGTGGCACGAAAACAGAAAGTGCCTTTGGTACCGTTCATGCTGGAAGGATTCGCGCTAGACCCCACCGCGTTTCAAGCAGATGGAATTCATCCAAATGCGGGGGCGCAACCGAAAATTCTGGAAAATATTTGGCCGACGTTTTCAGCGACATTGAAGTGAATGCACTCTTGGCAGCGTATTCGAGGTCGCGTTTTCCCATATCGCATGTGCAATATCGCTAACGGCGCAGTCAAGATTTGCAGCAGCGTTACATCGTTCTGCCGATTCAAGATCACGTCGCCCATTTTGATTCGCAGCGAGGGGCAGATCCGCCAGGATCTGATGCGAAGACGCGCTCGCGTTTCGCATGCCCTGAGCCAGATTCAAAAAGGGGAATTCGACTTGATCAAGGCAGAATGAGTGACGCGCTGCAAATCGACTACAACCATGCCAATCGTGGATGAGGTGCGATGCGCTGCAAATCGACCACATCAGCATCCACTATACCTGCAAGATTAAAACGTCTTCTTGATCTCGACCTCAACACGCTTTTTCATGGCATCGCGTGCAGCCAGCAACAAGGCTTCCTGATACACCTGCCCTGCAATATTCTCGTAGTACTGAACCACCTGCGGGTCTGCTTTCGATTTGACTTCCGAAGACGGTGCGCTGCTTTCAACCCAAGCCACGGCGTAGCCGTTGTTGCCCAATCCAACCACCTTCGCTTTGGGTAGTTCAGACACACCTGTATTCAGCACAGACTGAGCCACCAAACCAGGCAAACCCTCAGCACTCAAAGCAGACACAGTTCTTGCATCCGCAAAACCAGTCAATAAATCGGAACCAGCCTGTGGCTTTTCGCTGTCCAGCTTGGCAGCCAAAGCATCTGCGTCTTTCAATGCAGCTTTTGCAGCTTCCTCCTGCTTCAGGCGAGCCTGAATCACAGGCTTCATTTCCTCCAAGGGGCGTGCTGCTGCGGCCGTGTAGTTCACAATGCGCGCAGACACCATGGATTCACCCACTTGCACCGCCTTGGTATTGTTCTTATTTTCAATCGAGTCTGACGAAAAAATTTCTGCCATCACTTTCGCGTCTTTCAATACCTCTGGCGCATTGGCCGCACCTTGCGTCAAACCATTGAACGTTTGTGCCTGTACACCAAGTGCCTTGATGGCGTTCTCAAACGACTGCCCACCTTCATACACCAACTCGGCGAAGCGCCCTTGTGCATCGGCATACTGCGCAGTCATCTTTTGATTTTTGATTTCATCCGCAATTTGAGTTTTCACTTCTTCAAGTGCTTGAACCGCACCACCACGAATGTCGGTTACTTCAACAATGTGATAACCAAACTGGCTCTTCACCAAGCCACTGAGTTCGCCTTTCTTCTGGGAAAAAACGGCTTGCTCAAACTCGGGAACCATCGCGCCTTTGCCGAAGAATCCGAGATCGCCTCCCTGGCTTGCTGAACCCGGATCAATTGAGTATTGCTTGGCAAGTTCGGCAAACTTCGATGGGTTGGCTTTCAACTCGGCCAGTACTTTTTCCGCTGCGGCCTTTAGCTCATCGGCAGAGGCGCCCTCTTTCTCGGCACTCAGCAAAATGTGGCGGGCACGGCGTTCTTCAGGCGTAGAAAAACGGGCCTTGTTTTGTTCATAGTAGGCTGCAATGTCTGCATCGCTCACTGCAATCTTGGATTTGATGGTGTCAGGCGACAACACCACATATTCCACATCGGCTTTTTGAGGTGCCATGAATTGGGTTTTGTTCGCTTCATAAAATGCAGCCACTTGTTCATCCGTAATACTGACGTTGGCCAGGTATGGGGCCAAGTCAATATTTTTGACGCGCACCACTCGACCGGCCAACTGCACATCATCCAGCTGAGTTTTCAGTGTTTCCGTGAAAAAAGAAGCGCGCAGCACCGGGTCGAGCACCTGGTTTCTCGCCAAGCCAAAACGCACATTTGCCTCGTGTTGCGCAGGCGTTAAACCACGTGCAGCCAATTCGCGCTTGTAGGTTTCAAGATCGAATTTGCCATCCACCTGAAACAAGGGAGTGCGAGCAATGTCTTCAGCCAAGGCTTTGTCTGAAGCCGTCAAATATTGCTTCTGCACAGACTGTTGAAGCAAATATTGAAGCACCAATGTATCCAACAACTGGCGATTGATTTCTGGTGATTCAAACACCTTTGGATCAAAGTTGTCGCCTGACTGTGCACGTGCTTCTTCAATACGCTCACGCTTAACCTGATCGAACTCTTCCTGGGTAATTGGATGATCGCCCACAATCGCCAACGCGTTTGCGTCAGCACTAACAGTGTTATATCCCTCAAGACCAAACAAGGCAAATGCGGGTGCAATAAACAGCAGCAGCACAAACTGCATGATCTTCTGATTGTTTCGGATGAATTCAAACATGTTTTATAGGTGGATTTAGTGTTGAACAACAAGCGAATACTATACCTGAAGGTAAACACCGGAAAACCGTGTGGGGCGCGGCCGGGGTTGGAAATGAATGAGAGTGTGAAAATGAAAAAAGGGAATCCGAAGATTCCCTTTTTTGTTTGGCGGAGTGGACGGGGCTCGAACCCGCGACCCCCGGCGTGACAGGCCGGTATTCTAACCAACTGAACTACCACTCCAGAGTTGGTTGCTGTTTCGCAATATTGGTGGGTGCTGAGAGGCTCGAACTCCCGACCTAAGCCTTGTAAGGGCTCCGCTCTACCAACTGAGCTAAGCACCCGACGCTCACTGTTTTACTAGTGTTTGTCTTGCTGCGAATCAGCCAAGACCGCAATTATATACAAATTAACTCGGCCTGCAATACCTTTCGTCAAAAAAAATTTAAATTTAATTTACTGCGTCTTTCAGAGCTTTGCCAGGACGGAACTTGGGCACCTTGGCTGCCTTGATTTTGATCGTTGCGCCAGTGCGTGGGTTACGGCCGCTGCGTGCAGCACGCTTGCCAACGGCAAAGGTTCCAAAACCAACCAAAGTTACTGAACCACCTTTTTTCAAGGTAGTTTTAACAGCAGCAATCATTGCATCCAATGCACGACCAGCAGCCGCTTTGGAGATTTCTGCTGACTCAGCAATTTGATCGATCAGTTCGGTTTTATTCATGTAAAAAGCCCCCTCATGGTGACAAATAAAAAGTGCCCAAAAACAGGCACCACGTTGCTTCCAGTTCTTAATTTAGACATGGCTGAAACCTAGCTGTCAACACATTTTGCGGGCGGATAACCCTTATTTTTAAGGCCTGGTGCGGGTTTCCGCGATGCACAAAAAAAAACCTCCGCATTTTCGTGCGGAGGCTTGTTCAAAATACCGATTGATATCAGTGCTTTACACTTGGGTTTGCAGTAGCCTCATCCGTTTTGCCCGCAATTACCTCAGCCGGCTCGGAGACTGGCTCTGGTAGCGATTCCAAGGCATGTTGCAGCACTTGATCAATCCATTTCACCGGAATAATCTCCAAACTATTCTTCACATTGGCTGGAATTTCTGCCAAATCCTTCACGTTTTCTTCGGGAATCAGCACTGTTTTAATGCCACCGCGGTGAGCAGCAAGCAGCTTCTCTTTCAAGCCACCGATACCCAAAACTTCGCCACGAAGAGTAATTTCACCAGTCATTGCAACGTCAGAACGCACTGGCATGTTCGTCAAAGTCGACACCAATGCAGTGGTCATTGCAATACCGGCTGAGGGCCCATCTTTCGGTGTCGCGCCTTCAGGTACATGCACGTGAATGTCGCGCTTCTCGAAAGCATCGTTGCGAATTCCCAATCGATTCGCGCGTGCGCGCACCACTGAACGGGCAGCCTCCACCGATTCTTTCATCACATCACCGAGAGAACCTGTGCGAATGACATTGCCCTTGCCTGGCATCGAAACAGTTTCAATGGTGAGTAATTCACCACCCACTTCCGTCCAGGCCAAACCGGTGACTTGACCGACCTGGTTTTCTTTCTCAGCCATGCCGAAATTGAAGCGACGAACACCCAAAAACTTATCGAGGTTCTTGGGTGTAACCTGCACTTTCTTTTCGTTTTTGCCCAGCACCATTTGGCGCACAACCTTGCGGCAAATTTTGGACATTTCACGCTCAAGACCACGCACACCTGCCTCGCGGGTGTAAAAGCGAATCACATCGCGAATGGCTGCTTCGGAAACACTCAACTCTTCGTCTTTCACGCCATTGTTTTTCAACTGCTTGGGCAGCAAATACTTTTGCGTGATATTCACCTTCTCGTCTTCGGTATAGCCGCTCAGGCGAATCACTTCCATCCGGTCAAGCAGCGCATGAGGAATGTTCAAGGAGTTCGCAGTGGCGACAAACATCACGTCGCTCAAGTCGTATTCCACTTCCACGTAGTGGTCTACAAAGGTGCTGTTCTGCTCGGGATCAAGCACCTCCAGCAAAGCCGACGCTGGGTCACCACGGAAATCCTGGCCCATCTTGTCGATCTCATCCAGCAAAAACAGCGGATTGCGAACACCTACTTTCGTAATGCTGTTCAGTACCTTGCCCGGCATGGAACCAATGTAGGTTTTGCGGTGACCACGAATTTCAGCTTCATCACGCACGCCACCCAAGGCCATGCGAACAAACTTGCGGTTCGTTGCCTTGGCCACAGATTGTCCAAGTGATGTTTTACCAACTCCGGGGGGGCCCACCAAACAGAGAATTGGTGCCTTCAGTTTGTCGACGCGCTGCTGCACCGCGAGGTACTCCACAATGCGCTCTTTCACTTTCTCCAAACCATAATGATCTTCGTCCAATACCTTTTCGGCATTGGCAAGGTCGTTGTTGATTTTGGTTTTCTTCTTCCAGGGCAAACCTACCAGCACGTCGATGTAATTGCGAATCACTGTGGCTTCAGCAGACATCGGCGACATCAACTTCAGCTTTTTCAACTCGGCTTCAGCTTTTTTCAGGGCTTCCTTGGGCATGCGGGCAGCCTTGATTCGCTTTTCAAGCTCCTCCATGTCCGCACCATCTTCGCCCTCACCCAGTTCTTTCTGAATGGCTTTCACCTGCTCGTTCAAATAGTACTCGCGCTGGCTTTTTTCCATTTGGCGCTTTACACGACCACGGATGCGCTTTTCAACCTGAAGAATATCGATCTCGGTTTCTAGTTGGGACAGCAACGCTTCCAAGCGCTGGGCAATGCTGAAAGTTTCCAAAATGGATTGCTTCTGCTCCAGCTTCAATGGCAAGTGGCTAACAATGGTATCTGCCAAGCGGCCGATGTCTTCAATGCTGGCCAGCGATGTCAAAATCTCTGGCGGAATTTTCTTGTTCAATTTCACGTAGGAATCAAACTGCGCCATCACGGCACGCTTCATGGCCTCGGTTTCCGGGCTTTGTGAAGGATCGGGCAGCAAGGGCAAAGCCGTGGCCGCGAAGTGTGTTCCTTCATCCGTTACCTTGGTCAAGCGTGCACGCTGCACACCCTCCACCAACACCTTTACGGTGCCGTCCGGCAGCTTCAGCATTTGGAGTACATTGGCGACACAGCCGATGTTGTAAATGTCTTTGTCGCTGGGTTCATCTTTGGTGGCAGATTTTTGCGCCACCAGAAGAATACTCTTGCCTGTTTCCATCGCGATTTCCAACGCTTTGATGGATTTTGGACGGCCCACAAAAAGCGGAATGACCATGTGCGGGAACACGACTACATCTCGCAATGGAAGCAACGACAATTCGATGGGTTGTTCCGGAAGCACGTTAGTTGCTGACATATGAATCACCTATTAAATGCATAACCCTACAGTGGGGTTAAAACGCGCTTATTCAAGCTTTATTTCACGACCAATTTAACAATACCACTGAAAAGAAAAAGCCCAACCGTGGAGTTGGGCTTTTTTAATCATTTTGCAATCTGTTTTGGTGTGGTTTTCAGCATCAGGATTTGTCCTTGCTGCTGGCCACTTTGGGCTGGTCTTCGTAGATCAGTAAAGGCTGGCCTGTGCCGTTGATTGTATTTTCATCGATCACCACTTTCTTGACATTGGTGTCGCCGGGCAGATCATACATAATGCCGAGCAAAGCCTGTTCAAGAATGGTTCTCAAACCACGCGCACCTGTTTTGCGCTGAATCGCTTTCTTGGCAATTGCGCTAAGTGCCGACGGACGAACTTCGAGTTCAGCACCGTCCATCTCAAGCAGCTTTTCGAACTGCTTGACCATGGCATTTTTCGGCTTGGTCAAAATCTCGATCAGAGCGGGTTCATCCAGTTCTTCGAGGGTGGCAATTACAGGCAAACGACCCACCAATTCAGGAATGATACCGAACTTGATCAAGTCTTCTGGCTCAACTTCTGCCAGCAGGGTGCCCACATTGCCCTCTTCCTTGCTTTTCACGGTTGCACCAAAGCCAATACCCGAACGCTCGGAACGGTTACGAATCACCTTGTCCAAACCTTCAAATGCACCACCCACGATAAATAGCACGTTGGTGGTGTCAATTTGAACGAAATCCTGGTTGGGGTGTTTGCGGCCGCCCTGTGGAGGAACAGAGGCCACAGTGCCCTCAATCAATTTCAGCAAGGCTTGTTGTACACCCTCGCCCGACACATCGCGTGTAATGGACGGGTTGTCCGACTTGCGGGAAATCTTGTCGATTTCGTCAATATAAACAATGCCGCGCTGCGCTTTTTCCACTTCATAGTTGCAGCTTTGCAGCAGTTTCTGAATGATGTTTTCCACATCTTCGCCCACGTAACCGGCTTCGGTCAGCGTAGTGGCATCGGCAATGACGAAAGGTACATTCAACAAACGGGCCAGGGTTTGGGCCAACAGCGTTTTACCCGAGCCCGTTGGACCAACCAGCAAAATATTGCTTTTCGTCAATTCAATGTCGTCTTTCTTGCTCATGTGGCGCAGGCGTTTGTAGTGGTTGTACACCGCTACAGCCAGCACACGCTTGGCTTTGTCCTGCCCAATCACATACTGGTCGAGAATGGAACGAATTTCTTGAGGGGTGGGTAGCTTGTCGCCGCCACCTGTGGCCGTAGCCTCCGCTGCTTCATCACGAATGATGTCGTTGCACAACTCAATGCATTCATCACAGATGAACACAGAGGGCCCTGCGATCAATTTTTTTACCTCATGCTGGCTTTTGCCGCAGAAGGAGCAATACAGCAGCTTTTCGCTTGAGCCTTTCTTTTCTGACATCTTTTATCCTCTGGAAAGCCCCCGCAGGGGCAATCAAGAAATCAAGGTTTTAATGTTACTGCAGTTACTTCTTGTCGGCCGGTGGCACACGGTGCTTCAACACGTCGTCAATCAAGCCATACTCTTTGGCAGAGTCTGCACCCATAAAGTTATCACGATCTGTGTCGCGCGCAATCTCTTCGATGGTCTTACCTGTGTTCTCAGCCAGTATTCCGTTCAATTTCTCACGCAGATACAAGATTTCCTTGGCGTGAATTTCAATGTCGGATGCCTGACCCTGCACGCCACCCAAAGGCTGGTGAATCATGATTCGGCTGTTGGGCAGCGAAAAACGCTTGCCCTTGGTACCAGAAGACAACAAGAACGCGCCCATACTGGCCGCCAAGCCTGTACAAAGAGTTGAAACATCGGGTTTGATGAACTGCATGGTGTCGTAAATGGCCATGCCCGCTGACACAGAACCACCGGGGCTGTTGATATACAGCGCGATGTCTTTGTCGGGGTTTTCGCTTTCGAGGAACAACATTTGCGCCACGATGACGTTGGCCATTTGGTCGTTGATCGGCCCCACCAGGAAAATAACGCGCTCTTTTAGCAAGCGCGAATAAATGTCATAGGCCCGCTCGCCCCGACCACTTTGCTCAATCACCATGGGCACGTACATATTGCCCTGGGTTTCAAGCGCACCAGAATTGTTCATGTTGTTAGTCATAGAGCGAGGGTTCCACATCATTTATTTATTTCCCATCAGTTCGTCAAAGGACAATTTCTTTTCAACCACTTTGGATTTGCTCAAAGCGAATTCAACCACATTGTCTTCCAGAATAACCGCTTCCACATCCGCCAAACGGGCGCGATCCTGGAAATACCACTGCATGACTTCTGCAGGGTTTTCGTAGCTTTGTGCCTGCTCTTCGATGAAGGCACGCACCTGCTCGGGTTTGGCTTGCAAGCTGTTCTCTTTTACCAAGTCTGACACGATCAGGCCCAAGCGAACACGGCGCTCGGCTTGTGCAGCAAAAATGTCTTCGGGCAGCTGAATTTCTTCCACGTTTTGCATGCCACGGGCCTTCAGGTCCTGGCGTGCACGGGAGGCCAATTCGGTGGTTTCAGATTGAATCAGAGCTTTTGGCACATCGAATTCAGTCACTTTCAACAGTGCATTCATGACTGCTTCTTTGGTTTGCGCTTTGGTGCGGTTGCTGACTTCGCGGCTCAGGTTCACGCGCACGTCTTCACGCAACTTTTCCAGGGAACCGTCAGCGATGCCCATGGCCTTGGCGAACTCTTCGTTCAGTTCGGGCAACTGGGGGCCTTCCACTTTCTTGATAGTGATTGTGAACTGGGCAGTTTTACCTGCAACGTCCTTGCCGTGGTAATCGGCCGGGAAAGCCAGGTCGAATGTTTTCTCTTCGCCTTTTTTCAAGCCTTTTGCCGCAGCTTCAAATTCAGGCAGCATTTGACCCTTGCCGATTACAAACGAGAAGTCTTCGGCTGTACCACCGTCGAATGCGACATCATCGATCTTGCCCACGAAGTCGAGGGTAACCTTGTCTTCTTCAGCGGAGCCACGATCTACTTCAGCAAAACTGGCACGCTGCTTGCGCAGAATTTCAATGGTTTTGTCCACTTCAGAGTCAGACACTTCAACCACTGTTTTCTCGATTTCCAATGTAGCGAAGTCACCAAACTTCACTTCGGGGAACACTTCAAAAATGGCGTTGAACTCAAAAGCGTCGTCAGCGGCGTCCTTGGCGGCTTCGATGCGGGGCTGACCAGCCACTCGCAGATCCTGCTTTTGAACTTCTTCGCTGAAAGTACGACCGATTTCATCGTTCAACACTTCAGAATGTACTTGGGGGCCGTAGTTCTGTACCACCATTTTCATGGGTACTTTACCTGGGCGAAAACCGGGCATGCGAGCTGTACGAGCAACCTTTTTCAGGCGCTTCTCAACTTCAGCATTGATTTTTTCAACCGACAGCTTCAAGGAAATGGTTTTCTCGAGTGTGCTGGCAGTGGTGGTTGTTTCAGTCATTTGGAACTCTTGAACTAGTTGCCTTGGCAAGGTTGACCAAGGAGGAGGTTAATGGGCGTAAAGGCTCTACAATTGCCGATATCTTACACAAGTATGAAGCTGCTTTGGCGGGGGCTTGGTAAAACTGGACCGCCCCAGAAGCGATATACCCGGGGCACAAGAGGGGTGGTGCGGATGAAAGGACTCGAACCTTCACGTATTGCTACGCCAGAACCTAAATCTGGTGCGTCTACCAATTTCGCCACATCCGCATGCAGGCGCGCATTATAGCCCGATTTTAACTTTGAAGCCCTTACAATGTCATTTATTGACTGCATTACCCCCAATTAGAAGGTGACATGGCCGTATCTCTAGAAAACCCGCTTGCCTACTGCCGCGAGAAAGTAAGCGGGGAAACCGCCTCCCTGCACTACGCAACCCTGTTTCAAACCGAGGAACTGAAGGCATTTTGGCTTGGCTGCTTTACCTTGAACCACGAGTTGCGGCAGGCTTGCCTGAAGCAACTGGAGGCTGGCTTGACACAGGTCAAACTGGGCTGGTGGCAAAACGCCCTCGCCAACGCCGGGGGCAACAGCAACCCTCACCCGGTCATTACCGCGATATCACAACCGGTGATTGCCACACTACCGGCAGAGCACTGGGGCGAATTGATTAACCGGGTGGCCAGCGGATGCGAGCCAAAGCGCTACAACAGCATGGCGGATTGGCACAACGACGTACTGTTGGAAACCAAGCCCTGGGTCCACTTGCTTCAGGCCCGTTTTGGGTATCAAAACACGGATTGCACACAGTTGCTGGAATTCTGGACTTCAGCCACCCGCCTTTGCCAGTTGCTCAGGCTGGCGAAGTACCTGGACCAGGGGTTTCAGCCCTTGCCTGTTGAATTGCTCGCCAAACATGGGGTAACGGCAGAACAAATCAAACGCAGGGAACACAGCGAGGCCAGTACAACCCTGTTCAGTGAGGTAGGTGAGCATTTGCTTGAAAAAGCCAACGCAGCCTGGAGGAACATGCCTGCAGACCAGCGCCTTGTCTTAAGGCCACTGCGGGCACTATTCCGCATGCGTGCTGCCGAACTGAAAGTGCACCAAGCGGCTGGTTACCGTTTATTGACTGAGCAAAAAATCATCACCCCATTCAAGAAATTCAGCATTGCATGGACAACACAAGTACTGAGGCGGTAATTTCCGACCCCAGTTTACAACTTGGGTTTGCGAATTCGATAAGCCGCCGCGTATAGGGCTGGCAGGAAAAACAGGGTTAACAGGGTAGCCACAATCAACCCACCCATAATCGCCACCGCCATGGGCCCCCAGAACTGCGAACGCATCAATGGAATCATGGCCAGTACTGCGGCCGCTGCAGTCAGTAAAATTGGCCTAGAGCGCCGAATGGTCGAACCAATGATGGCCTCATAGGGATCTACGCCAGCCGCCCTGTCTTGCTCGATTTGGTCCACCAAGATTACCGAATTTCGAATAATCATGCCGAACAAGGCAATCACGCCCAGTTGCGCTACAAAACCAAACGGGCGTGCGGTGACGATCAAGGCCAAAGCGGCACCGATAATGCCCAGCGGGCCGGTGAAGTAAACCAGCAAGGTTCGCCCAAAGCTTTTCAGTTGCAACATCAGCAAGGTAAGCACGATAAACAGCATCAAAGGCACATTGGCCATGATCGACTGCTGGGCCTTGCCAGAATCAGCGGCAAGGCCATCCAGATTCACTGATACACCCAGCGGTAATTCAGCACGAAGTGGGTCCAGTGCCTTGTTCATGGCCAAGGCCACAGTGGTGCCCTGAATGCCGGAGACCACATCGGCTTTCACTGTAATGGCAAATTCGCCGCCTTCGCGCCAGATTACACCGGGCTCAAATGTCATATTCACCTTGCCAACCTGAGACAAAGGCACATAAGCACCGCTTGCCGTGGGAACGTTGGCATTCATGAGTTCAGCCAGCGTGTCGCGTTCGCTTTCAGGATTGCGAAACACAATATCGATCAGGCGATTGTTCTCCCGGTACTGCCCAATGGTTGCGCCCGACAATATGACATGCGAGGACTCGGCAATGCTTTGGCTGCTGACTCCCAAGGCACGGGCGCGAGCCTGGTCCACCTCCACTTTCATGACCTTGATGTTTTCATTCCAGTTGTCATGCGTGCCACGGGTATATTCGCTGGCGGCAACCGCCTCTTTCACCTTGTCGGCCACCACGCGCACCACGCGGGGATCCGGGCCCTGCACCACAAACTGCACTGGATAAGTGACGGGCGGGCCATTGGGCAACAGGGTAATTCGTGGGCGAATGTCGGGAAAGTTGCCTTCCAGATGCGCTTTCAATTTGCCTCGAAGTATTTCCCGGTCTTCGAATGTTTTGGGAATGACAATCAGCTCGGTCAAATTGCTTTGCACAAATTTTTGATCCAGCGACAGGTAAAAACGCGGTGCGCCATCACCCACAAAACTGGCATAGCCCTGCACTTCGGGTTGCTTGGCCAACCACTGCTCAAGCTTGATCGCCTGTTTTTCAGTTTCCTCAAATGCGGTGCCTTCGGGCAACCACAAATTCACCATGATTTCGAGACGGTTAGAATCGGGGAAAAACTGCTGTTCAATGAATTTGAAAGAATAGCCGCCACCGATAAAAGCCAGCACGGTGACCGATATCGTGATCCAGCGGTGGTTAACGCACACCTCAATCCAGCGGCGAAAACGCTGGTAGAACGGCGTGTCGAATACCTCCGTGTGGCCTTGCCCTTCTTTGGGCTTTTTGAGCAACCAATAGCCAATGTAAGGCACAAAAATAACTGCGACAAACCAAGACAACACCAAGGCAATGGCAGTCACCGCAAAAATTGAATAGGTGTATTCACCAGCCGCCGACTGCGCTAGGGCAATGGGCAAAAAGCCCGCCGCTGTAATCAAGGTGCCGGTCAGCATGGGAATCGCGGTGGAGTCGTAAGCAAAAATAGCTGCATCGAAGCGCGAATAACCCTCTTCAAGCTTGCGAACCATCATTTCAACCGCAATGATTGCATCGTCAACCAGTAAACCCAGGGCGATAATCAACGCGCCCAGCGAAATTTTGTGCAGGTTAATGTTGAAAAACGACATGGCCAAAAAGGTAAGCGCCAACACAAGAGGAATGGTCAGCGCAACGACCAAGCCCGGTCGGGTATCAATTCGAAACGGTTTGCTGTGCAGCCCCAAACTCAAAAAGCTGACCGCCAACACAATCACAATCGCTTCAATCAGTACTTTCACAAACTCATTGACCGAGGTACTGACTGATTTGGGCTGATCCGCAACGCGCTGAAGCTCAATGCCCACGGGGAGTTCAGCGAGTATACGCCGCTCAACTTTTTCCAACTCTTGGCCCAGGCGGATGATGTCGCCACCATTGACCATGGAAATCCCCAAGCCAATTACCTCTTTGCCATTGAAGCGCATTTTGGACACCGGCGGGTCTTGATAGCCGCGATGAACGTGGGCAATGTCTTTGAGCAGGAGAGTGTTTTTTCCCGCCCGAATCGGCAGGTTGGCAAGGTCTTCAATGGACTCAAACTGCCCCTGTACCCTAGACCACACTTTTTGTTCATCCAGGCTCAAAACACCCTGAGAGGTCACGGCATTCTGGCTGTTGATTTGATTGAAGATGTCTTGCGCAGAAATACCCAATTGCGCGATTTTGTAATGCGAGATGTCGATAAACACTTTCTCGGGTTGAACGCCAAATAGCTGCACCTTGGCCACATCGGGCACTTTGAGCATTTCCTGACGTACCTGTGTCACGAAGTCCTTTAGCTCAGCGTACTTGAATCCATCTGCAGAGAATGCGAGCAACACCCCAAAGGTGTCGCCAAACTCATCGTTGAAAAATGGCCCCACTACTCCACGCGGTAGTGTTCCAGCCATGTCGCTGACCCGTTTTCGAGTGGTGTACCAAATGTCGGCCACTTGCCTGGGCGGTGCGCTGTCATCCAGTTGAAGAAAAATAACGGTTTCACCAGGCTTGGAATACGAGCGAATTTTATAGGCGTAAGGAATTTCCTGAATCACCTTTTCGATCGGGTCGGCCACCTGTTGACCCATTTGCATGGCGGTCGCACCTGGCCAGTAAGCACGCACCACCATGCCTCGAAACACAAAGGGCGGATCCTCTTCTTGACCCAAGGAGAAAAATGCTGCGACTCCGGCGAAAATGAACACCGCCAAGAGATAACGAACCAATGGCTGGTTTTCGAGCGCCCAGCGCGACAGGTTGATTTTTCTCATTTGGAAAGATCGCTTGTTTCAATGAAGCGACGAACCTTTTGGCCTTCGTTCAGAACATGGGTGCCGGCAGTGACAATCAACTCGCCATTGTTTAGGCCGTCTTTGACCAGAAAATCGCTTTCAGAGACGTCATGGGGTTGAACAACCCGTTTGTTGACCACACCCTGCTTTTCATCAAATACCCACACAAAAGCACCAGTGTGTTCGGCCACCAGGGCTGAAATTGGAAGCTTGAATGCGGTCGACTTGGCGGCAGTTGAAAACTGCACTGTCGCGCTCATTCCAAAACGGGAAATTGCAGTTGGATCGTTGACATCCAGTAACACCGCAAACGTGCGTGTTACCGGGTCTGCCACCGGAGAAACTTCCCGCACTTTCGCATCCAAAGACTGTTTACCAGACCAGAGCAGTACGCGCGCATCCTGACCCGGCTTGATCTGACTGACCCGGCTCTCGGGCACAGCCATGCTAACCTGCACATCATTCTCATCAGCCCACTGGACCACAGCCTGACCTGGTGCCAACACCTGCCCTGCTTCGGCATACACGCTGGAAATGACACCACTGCCCGGAGCACGCAGGTCGCCATATTGCCGCTGATTGGCCTGGGTGCTCAACTGGGCGCGAGCCTGACTCAAACGACTGCCCGCGGCATCGAAGGCCAACTGTCGACGATCCAGCTCGGCCTGGCTGATAAAATTTTGTTGTTTCAGGGTTTTGGCGCGATCCAGATCGGTTTTCAACTGAGCATGCTCAGTGGCTGCAGCATCGAATTGCGCCTGGGCCGCCTGCAAGGCAAGACTCAAATCCCGGGGATCAATTTTTGCAAGTACCTGGCCTTTCGTAACCTTGTCTCCAACGTCCACCAGGCGTGCCGTCAATTTCCCGCTGACCTGAAAGCTGAGTTTTGCTTGAAAACGGGGTTCAATTTGCCCGGGAAAACTTTCTTCAAAAGTGCTGTCACCGGCTTGCAGCTCAATCACACGAACTGGTCGAATGACTTCAGTGGTGTCAATTTCGGGGCGGGAACAGGCGGCAAGCAGGAGTGAGCCCACGGCGGCCCAAACAACAGGCAAAAACAAACGGCTTTTGGACATGGATCGCTCAGTAGAGTGAATTTATTGTTATCTGCGCAATTGTCGTATCAATCACAGGTCAAGTCAAAATTGAGTCAAAAGCAATCCAGCTTGTCTCTCAGCGCGGCAAGCGCCTTCTCCACGCGATCCACGCCAATCACTTCAATTCCGTCTATCGGCTGCTTGGGTGCGTTGCTGGCCGGCACAATCGCATGGGTAAAGCCGAGTTTTGCAGCTTCTCGCAGCCTTTCCTGCCCACGCGGTGCTGGGCGCAACTCACCAGACAAACCGATTTCGCCAAACACTACCAACTCTTTGGGCAAGCGTTTGTTGCGCAACGAGGACACCATGGCCAAAACAATCGCGAGGTCGGCCGCAGGTTCTGAAATTCGTACGCCGCCCACCGCATTGATAAAAATATCTTGATCAAAAAACTGAAGGCCCGCGTGGCGATGCATCACCGCCAACAACATGGCCAAGCGGTTTTGTTCAAGCCCAACCGATAACCTGCGCGGTGAAGGTGAATGCGAGGAATCCACCAAAGCCTGGATTTCAACCAACAATGGCCTGGCACCTTCTTGCGTGCACATTACACAGGAACCAGCCACCCATTCAGCCGTCTGCGACAAAAACAGGGCCGAGGGGTTGTTGACACCTTTCAAACCACGGTCAGTCATGGCAAACACACCCAGCTCATTCACTGCACCAAACCGGTTTTTAAATGCGCGCACCAAACGGAATGAAGATTGTGAATCCCCTTCGAAATACAGCACCGTGTCCACAATGTGTTCAAGCACACGTGGCCCGGCCAGTGTGCCTTCTTTGGTGACATGGCCCACCAAAATGGTGGTGATCCCCATGGCCTTTGCAAGCCGTGTCAGCTGACTTGCACATTCGCGCACCTGGCTGACCGATCCCGGCGCAGCGCTTAACTCGCTGGTGTAAAGGGTTTGAATGGAGTCAATCACCAACACTTGAGGTTTGTGTGTTTCAAGCTGGGCAACAATTTGCTCCAGCTGAATTTCTGTCAGTACATTCAGGTTGGTATGTTCCAACCCGAGCCGTTGGGCGCGCAAGGCAATCTGCCCGGCAGATTCTTCACCGCTAACATACAGAGCCGATGTGGTTTTGGCCAAGGTGACCATAGACTGCAAGAGCAAGGTGGATTTACCAATGCCAGGATCGCCACCCAGCAACACCACCATGCCGGGCACCATTCCACCTCCCAGCACACGGTCAAATTCGGGTACACCACTGCTGAAACGCGGGTGGTCTTGCGCTTGAATTTCGGAAAGCTTGATTACACTGCTGCTTTGCGCAGCCAGAGCCGCAAAGCGACTGTGCTTGGGCGGAGCTGCCGTGCTCACGGTCGATTCAACCAGCGTGTTCCAGCTGCTGCAATCGGTACATTGCCCCTGCCATTTGGCGAACACGGCACCGCATTCAGTGCACTGATATTGACTTTTAATTTTGGCCAAAATGGCGTGTCCCTTTTAGGTCTAGGCTTTAAAAAATGGCACGCGGGGCGCAATTGCGCACAACAGTTCATAGCCAATGGTGCCGCAACGGTCAGCCACGACATCGACAGGAATGTGCCCACCCCACAATTCAACTGTGCTGCCAACATTGGCATTCGGGATGTGGCTGACGTCGATGGTCATCATGTCCATCGACACGCGGCCTGCGACTGGCGCAACATGCCCTTCAACATACGTGGGCGTTCCGTCCGGTGCGTGGCGCGGGTAACCATCGGCGTAACCGCAAGCCACCACCGCGATACGCCCACTGTTGCTCGCTTCCCAACGCGAACCATAACCCACTCTGTCACCTTGTTTTACCTCTTGAATTGCAATAATTTCGCTGCTGAAAATCATTGCTGGCTTCAGGCCATAGTTGGCCGCTGCATCGGGACCAGGGGTGGCGCCATAAATAGCGATGCCAGGGCGGGCAATGTCACCGGCCAACATCGGAAAATTCAAACTACCGGCTGAATTGGCCAGGCTGCTTTGCCAATGGGCAGGCTTCAGTCCCATCAAGGCTTGATGCTGATGTTGCGCAAAAGGCAAGCGGACCCGCGGCTCCGCTTCATCTGCATTGGCAAAGTGCGTCATCAAAACTGGTGTGGGCCATTGATATTTCAGGGTGAACTCATCCAGCCGCTGAATGGCAGCTTGCGCTTGAGCAGACTGAAACCCCAAGCGATTCATGCCGGTGTTCAACTTCAAGAAAATTCTGGGCTTGTGTGCCGGTGCCTGCTTCGCAAGAACCTCCAGATCATCCAACTGCTGGTCATTGTGGACCACCCAATCACAACGTAACTCCAAGGCCTTGAGCAGATCGGCCTGGTCAAAACAGCCTTCGAGTAACACAATTGGCTTGTTCCAACCCAGGTGGCGCAAGCGGGTCGCGCCCTCAATTTCCAAAATGGCCAAGGCGTCAGCCTCGCGCAGGCCATCAATAATTCTTTCCAAACCATGCCCATAGCCATTGGCTTTCACCACTGGCATCACCGCGACATTGCCCAGCAATTCCTTGATTCTATTGATATTGGCAGAGATGGCGGCGGGTCTGACCACTGCACGTATGGGTCGCGGCATGGGCTGGCAATTGGTGGTTTAGGGGTTGGCTCGAACTTTATAAAAAAGGCATTGCTTAATACGCGAAGCGTCTGGATATGATATAACGCCTCAACACCGTTGAACGAGCAGCGAAACGGCGAAATCGCACTAAATGGATTTCGCTCAATTCACAGTTGAATGAAACCCGGCTTTTACACCATCATGGCGGCGCAGTTTTTCTCGTCGCTTGCAGACAATGCACTTTTGATTGCGGCAATCGCATTGCTGTTTCAGATCCAGTCGCCTGACTGGATGACCCCATTGCTGAAACTGTTCTTCGTGGTGTCGTACGTGGTGCTGGCCCCCTTCGTTGGCGGGTTTGCAGACACATTGCCGAAAGGCAGGGTCATGTTGATCACCAACTCCATTAAAATTGTGGGTTGCCTGATGATGTTCTTTGGCGTACACCCCCTGCTTTCTTACGCGGTGGTTGGGTTGGGCGCTGCAGCCTACTCACCCGCGAAATATGGCATCCTGACCGAGCTGTTACCACATGACAGGCTTGTAGAGGCCAATGGCTGGATCGAAGGACTTACAGTGCTATCGATTATTCTGGGCACCGTACTTGGTGGCATATTGATTGCGCCAAGCACTAGCCAGTACCTGATGCAGCTGCACATTCCAGGCGTGACCGACAATATGGACACGCCTGCAGAGGCTGCCATCTTTGTGATTACTTCAGGCTATTTGATCGCGGCTATTTTCAACTTCAAGATCCCAGACACAGGCGCTCGATACGAGCCACAGTTGAATCACCCAATCATCATGACCCGCAAGTTTTACGGCTGTGTAAAGCAACTGTGGAACGACAAACTGGGACAAATTTCACTGGCCGTTACCACGCTGTTCTGGGGTGCTGGGGCCACGCTTCAATTTATCGTGCTGAAATGGGCAGAAAGTGCCTTGGGCCTGCCTTTGGACAAAGGCGCAATTCTGCAAGGCGTTTGCGCATTCGGCGTGGCGGCCGGTGCTGTGGCCGCGGCCAAAATGATCCCGCTGAAAAAATCAATGTTGGTGCTGCCCATGGGTATATTAATGGGCATTGTTTGCATGACCATGGTGCTGGTGAACAATCAGGGCATGGCCTACCTGCTAATTACCGTGATCGGCGCACTGAGCGGATTTTTCGTGGTACCCATGAACGCTTTGCTGCAACACCGGGGCCATGTGCTGATGAGCGCTGGCCGATCGATTGCCATTCAAAATTTCAATGAAAATATTTCAGTGCTGACCATGCTTGCCATTTACGCCATCTTGATCAGTTTTGATGTGCATGTGAACAATGTGATTCTGATGTTCGGCGGCTTTGTGATGGCCACCATGCTGATGGTAATTCTGTGGCACCGCCGCAACCAGCGCCTGTACAACGTGGAAGCCCGAATAGGAGAGGACCGCCCTGTGGGCGTGCCTCTGTGACAGACGGCTTAAATTAAACCTTGCTGTTTCAACAACAACAAATCGTCCCACGCTTTTGATTTTTCCTCCGGCCTGCGCAACAGGTACGCTGGGTGGTAAGTAACCACTGCAGGAATATCAAGACCATCCAGGCTAACTTGGTGAACCAATCCCCGCAATTCGCCCACTGGCTTTTTGGTGTTCAGAAGGGTTTGAATTGCAAAGCGCCCAACCAGCAACAACACTTTGGGCCCACTGGCCTTGATTTGCTGAACCAGGTAGGGAGAACATTGGTCAATTTCTGCCTGCTCGGGATTGCGATTACCCGGTGGGTGGCACTTCACCACATTGGCAATATAGGTGTTGTTTGTACGGCTTGCGCCAATCGCTTTCAACATGCGATCCAACAATTGCCCTGACTTGCCCACAAATGGCAGGCCTGTCGCATCTTCTTCCACGCCCGGCCCTTCTCCCACCACCATCAGGGGTGCATGCGGTATGCCATCGGCAAATACGGTTTGCTTGCGGGTTTCGCACAAGCCGCATTGTTTGCAGGTGGCTACACTTTCTCGCAATGATTCAAGCGTGAGTGCTGCCGGCAAAATTGCATTGGTCCCCACGCTACTTGCGATCGTGTCCGGCTTTGACTCGCTTTCTTGGTTGCGCAATTCCCAAACAGGGCCGATACCCATGGCATTGAACAAGTCGGCTTTACTTCGAGTGCTTGTCATTCCGGTCAACCTGTAAATCGTTTGAACATCACCAAGGCGTCTTCGCGGCCCAGTTGAGACGGGTAATAATTCTTGCGGGCCCCAATCAATTTGAACCCCTCTTTCTCATACAGGTTTTTTGCAGTCACGTTGCTGGGCCTGACCTCCAGCAACATGCCGGTTGCATTGGCCAGTTTGGCCTGGCCAATGCCCCATTGCAACAAGTGCTTACCGTGCCCCAAACCTTGCAAATCGGCACGAATAGATATGTTCAGCAAGTGGTATTCATCCACCACATGCATCATGACAATGTAACCTGCAAGTTGCTCATCCAACCACATGCAGTGCATGTGATAACCCGCCCGCAAAGAGTCCAGAAAATTCCGGTCTGTCCAGGGAAACTCGTAAATCTGGTTCTCAACCAGAATTACAGCAGGCACATCAGCCTCTGTCATGGGTCGAATACTAAACAGCGCCATGCTTCAACGCCAATCGTTCAGTGGTGGTTTGGGCGACCTTGTCGCGAACATACAAAGGCTGACAATCAAACGGTGCAGCCACTCGACCTGCCAGGAATTCTTGCCATGCCAATTGTGCCAGGCGAATTGCGCACACGGCCCCCAGCAACACGTCTGGGCCTGGGTTGTGTAGGTGCGCATACAAATGTGCATCGCACACAGCCGGCCCCTGAATTTTTTGCAATTCGTGCATTGCCAACAAATGGGGTGGCTTGACCCATGCTGTGCCCTGTGCAGTTCGCTGAATGCAGGCTGCGTAAATTTCATGCAAACGTGCATCCATCAAAACCGTAACTGGCAGCTCTTGCTGCCAAGCAGGCAACAAGCATTCAAAGCTGCTCAACGGCACAGTGGGCACTTGCCAGGCCACAGCCAGGCCTTGGGCAATACCGCAAGCTGTGCGCAAGCTGGTAAAACCACCAGGGCCAATATCTACAGCAATTGCTACACACTGGGCAGGCTTTAAATTGCCGAGTTCAAGGTGATGCTGAATCAAGGGCAATAGTTGGGCAGACTGGCTTTTGTAATCAGTAATTTCAAAGTTGAACAAGTCCGCCGCATGCGCATTTAATTCAAGAGGCTCAGTGGCTGCAGCCACCTTGGCTACGCCTGAACTGGTACTAATCGCCAAAATAAAACGGGAAACCATCACTCGCCCTTCACCATCAACACCACAGCTTGCGCCTCAATGGCTTCCTTGCGCCCAAGGTAACCCAGTTTTTCGTTGGTTTTGGCTTTGATGTTGACTGCATCCAGTGGCAAGCCACAAAGGCTGCTCAAACTTGAGTGCATTGCTGCCATGTGGGGGGCAAGTTTTGGGCTTTGGCAAATCAAAGTGGAATCGATATTAATCAAGGTAAACCCCTTACGCCTGGCTTTCTCGATCACGTTTTTTAACAGCACGCCACTGTCAGCCCCTTCAAACTGGGGGTCCGTGTCAGAAAAGTGGGTGCCAATGTCGCCCATGGCGCAGGCCCCCAAAATTGCATCAGTAATAGCGTGCAACAAGGCATCTGCATCGGAATGACCCAGCAAACCGAGCTCGGAAGGAATGTGTACTCCTCCCAAAATCAGCCGACGCCCTTCGACCAGGCGATGTACGTCATACCCCTGCCCCACTCTCAAGCGGCCAATTTCACTCATTCAAAATTCTCCTGATGCAAACCAAGCAATCTGGCCACTGTCCGCAAATCTTCAGCTTGGGTAATTTTCATGTTTTCCACATGCCCCGGAACGATTAGGGGACCAATGCCCAGGGTTTCAATCGCACTGGCATCGTCGGTTAACTGGGCACCTTTGTACAAGCACTCGGAAATAGCCATGCTAAGCGCTTGTGCCCGAAACATTTGCGGCGTCTGCGCCGCCCACAAGTGGTCTCTGGGTACAGTGTGTTGGGCAATCACCTCGCCTTCTTGGGCCAAGCTGGTTTTCTTCAAGGTATCCGCCACAGGCACAGCCAACAACGCGCCCGCAATGTGTTCACTGCCTTGGTCAATCAGACTTTTCAAAGCTGCAGCACTTAAACCAGGGCGGGCAGCATCGTGCACTAAAACCCAATCGGTTTCACTAACCAGAAAATTTTCAAGCAAATGGTTCAGGCCATTGAGAACGCTGTTCACACGCTCCTGCCCACCCAATGGCAAGCATTCCACCCGTGGGTTGCCTCGAAACAGCGCTGTGGCGGTCGAGTCGTCACTGGCCACCACCACAAATACCCGTTCCACACGTGGATCGGCCAACAAGGCCTCAACGCTGCGCTCCAGCACGGTTTTTGCGCCCAGCATGGCGTATTGCTTTGGGAGACTTCCGCCAAAACGACGCCCCGCACCACCTGCGGGCACCAAACCAATGTACTTGGCAATTCTTGCCATGAAAGCCTGTTCCTATGCGGGCACTTGCCGCCGTATAATACGGGCCTTGATTCACCGACCCAAAACCCGAACTTGACGCCCACTGGAAAACCAGCATGGTTGCAGTATCCAAGCGGGCGAACTTTATGCTTTCATATTTTACTTCTTCTTTTCAGCTAACCGGCGGCCACAGGCTCAGCTTGGCGCACCCGCCCGGAAGTGCCGACGCTTTTTTGCTGGCGCAATTGTGCACACAGGCCCAGCAGCAAAACAAGCTTTGCCTGATCACCTGCGCCAACCCGCACGATGCCACTCGCCTGCAAGAAGAAATCACCCTGTTTGCCCCCACCCTGAAGGTGCATTACCTGCCAGACTGGGAAACCCTGCCCTACGACAGTTTGTCAGCCCACCAGGACTTGGTATCCGAACGACTTGCCACGCTTTACCAAACCCAGCGGGGTGATCTGGACGTGCTGATCACAGCAGCCAGCACGGCCATCCAGAAGCTGGCACCCCCTTCATTTTTGGCCGGCAGCACCTTCTACTTCAAAACTGGCGACAAACTGAATGAAAAGAAGTTGCGTGAACAACTGACGATTGCAGGCTATAACCATGTTTCACAGGTCATGACACCCGGTGAATACTGTATTCGCGGCGGCATTATCGACTTGTTTGCAACCGGCACTGCGTTGCCGTTTCGAATTGATTTGTTTGATGATGAAATTGAATCCATCAAAACATTCGATGTAGACACCCAACGCAGCCTGTACCCTGTGCGGGAAATGCGCCTGCTGCCTGGCCGCGAATACCCCATGGATGAACAAAGCCGCGCGCAGTTTCGCAGCAAATGGCGTGAACGGTTTGAGGGCGACCCCTCGAAAATTTCCATATACCGCGACATGGGCACAGGCGTGGCCAGCGCAGGCATTGAGTATTATCTGCCCCTGTTTTTTGAGAACACCGCCAGCCTCGTTGATTACCTGCCCAAAAAAGAACTGGTGTTTATTCAACATGGCGACGTCGACCAAGCCTTGCAAACATTTTGGGCAGATACCCAAAGCCGTTTCGATTTTCTATCGAAAGACATTCAACGCCCAATTCTGCGACCTTCCGAAATTTACCTGAATGCCACTGAATTTTTCAGCAGTTTCGAGAATGCTGCACGCGTGAATTTGTCGGCATCCAAAAATGCCTTGGTACCGGAATACAGCGGCGCGCTGCTGCCCGATCTGGCTGCAGATCGCAAAGCTGACGACCCAATTTTCAAGTTCCGCAACCTGATCGAACGAACGGGTGCTGGAAGCTACAAACAAGTCATCATGGTGGCCCCAAGCGATGGTCGCCGCGAAACCCTGAATCAGTATTTTCTGGAACACAAACTAAAGCCCCACCAAACAGAAACACTGCAAGGTGCACTGGAAAGTGGCGAACGTTTTGTACTGTGCACCGCAGTGCTCGACCAAGGATTTGGCGTACACCGCGGGCTGGAAGCGCAAGTTGCGTTCGTCACGGAAGCAGAATTATTCTCGCTTTCACCCCGCCGCCGCGGCGCACGCAGGCAACAGGAAAGGCAAAGCAACGTTGAATCCATGATTCGCGATTTGTCGGAACTGAAAATTGGCGACCCGGTAGTGCACCAGCAGCATGGCATAGGCCGCTACAAAGGCCTGATCAGCATGGACCTTGGTGAAGGCGCATCTGAATTCCTGCACCTTGAATATGCCAATGGTTCGAACCTGTTTGTGCCGGTTGCCCAACTGCATGTGATTGCCCGCTACAGCGGCGCTGACCCGGAAAACGCGCCAGTACATGCCCTGGGTTCAGGCCAATGGGAAAAGGCAAAAAAGAAAGCGGCAAAAATGGTGCGCGACACCGCAGCCGAATTGCTCAACCTGTATGCCCGCCGCGCGCTGCGTAAAGGCCATGAATTCAAGTTAAGCATTGGAGACTACGAAGCCTTTGTTGAAAAATTCGGCTTTGAAGAAACCGCGGACCAGGCCGCAGCCATTCGCGCTGTCATTGCCGACATGACTTCCCCCCGCCCCATGGACCGCCTGGTGTGCGGCGACGTGGGTTTTGGAAAAACCGAAGTGGCCTTGCGTGCTGCTTTCGTCAGCGTAATGGATGGCAAACAGGTTGTGCTACTGGCCCCCACTACGTTGCTGGCCGAACAGCATTTTCAAACATTCTCAGACCGCTTCTCGGATTGGCCTGTGAAGGTGGTTGAATTGTCGCGTTTCAAATCGCCCAAAGAAATTCGTGACGCAGTTGAATTAATCAACAGTGGGCGTGCCGACATCATTATTGGTACCCACAAGGTGCTGAGTTCCGAGGTGGAGTTTTCACGCCTTGGCTTGGTGATTATTGATGAAGAACATCGTTTTGGTGTGCGCCAAAAAGAAGCGCTGAAAAACCTGCGTGCTGAAGTAGACGTGCTTACGCTGACGGCAACACCCATTCCACGCACCCTGGCCATGAGCATGGAAGGCATTCGCGATTTTTCGGTGATTGCCACTGCACCGCAACGCCGCCTGTCGATTAAAACCTTTGTGCGTCGCGAAACCGACAGCGTGATTCGTGAAGCTGTGCTGCGTGAATTGAAACGTGGCGGGCAGGTGTACTACCTACACAATGAAGTGGACACCATTGAAAATCGCCGAGAAGCGCTTGAGAAAATATTGCCTGAAGCACGAATCGGGATTGCCCACGGGCAAATGAACGAACGTGACCTTGAACGTGTGATGCGCGATTTTTATCAACAGCGCTTCAACGTGTTGTTGTGCACCACCATCATTGAAACCGGTATTGATGTACCCACCGCCAACACCATTGTCATTCACCGTGCAGATAAATTCGGCTTGGCCCAATTGCACCAGCTGCGCGGCCGGGTTGGGCGAAGCCACCACCAGGCCTATGCCTACATGATGGTGAACAACGAAGAAGGCTTGAGTAAAAACGCAGAGCGTCGCCTCGAGGCTATTACCATGATGGAAGACCTGGGCAGCGGTTTTTACCTGGCCATGCACGACCTTGAAATTCGTGGCGCCGGTGAAGTGCTGGGCGCCAACCAAAGCGGCAATGTGCACGAGGTGGGTTTTCAAATGTACACCGACATGCTGAACCACGCCGTGCGCAGTTTGCGTGCTGGCAAAGAACCCGATTTAACCGCACCACTGAACGCCACGGTAGAAATTAACCTGCATACGCCTGCCTTGCTACCCGAAGATTACTGCCCCGATGTGCATGAACGCCTCACGCTATACAAGCGCCTTGCCAGCACCGAAGAAATGGACTTTGTTTCAGAGGTGCAAGAGGAATTGATTGACCGCTTCGGCAAATTGCCTGATGCAGCAACAGCACTATTGGAAACGCACCGTTTGCGCATTCTGGCCAAACCACTGGGCATTGCAAAAATAGACAGTTCAACCGACGCAACAGTGGTGCAGTTTGATGCCCAACCCAATGTGGATGCTGGCAAAATTATCTTGATGATTCAAAAAGAAAAAGACATGAAACTGGCTGGTGCTGAACGCTTGCGCATCACGCGCAGTTTCCCGAAAGTCAGCGACCGTGTACAGTTTCTCAAAGGTTTGATCAAACAACTGGCTTGAATTCATGACCCACAACGCTGGCAAATACAACATTTGGTTGCACTTGTTGGGCGCAGCCCTTATTGGTTGCGCATTTCTCAATGCAGCCACCGCCAAAGCAGCGGAAAGCCCGACGGCTGGCGATGCTGGAATGGCCGTGTACAAAGCGCTTTTACCGAAGGCCGAGGCAGGCGACGCAGAAGTACAAACCACACTGGGCTTGATGCGCTTACGCGGCGATGTAGTAGAACGCGACCTGAAAGTTGCACGCGTATGGCTGGGTAAAGCAGCCCTTCAGAACCACACCCCCGCTCAATATTATTTGGGCCAGTTACTGCTGCTTGATGTGTTCAACGCCAAGCAAAGCGATTTGAACAAACAGTTGACCGAGGGTATGGGTTGGTTACGCCGCGCATCGCGAGACCAACACAACCCATCGCAATTGCTGTATTCACAAACTGTGCTTGAAAGCCAATTGGAGAGCCCGTTCGGACACAGCAAAATTGAAGCCCAGCAGCATCTTGCTTCCTGCGCAGAAATATACGTTCCCTGTACACAGTACGCCTTAAAGCGACTCGACCAAGGCAAGGAAGAGGTTTACTGCCCCAACAACGAATTCTGCGAACAGAAAAAACGCCTGCTTTACACATTGGCCAATGCAGGCGACGCCAACGCGCGCTACCGGTTGAGCAAATTTGAAGGTGAAGACCGCATGTTTTGGGTGCGGCGTGCTGCGCGCTTGAATCACCCGAAAGCCAGCCATGAATTGGCCGAGTTGGTATTGAAAAATGAAGTGCCCCTGCAACCCGAAGACCCTGCCGTGCTGGCCCTGCTCAACACAGCCGCACAACAAGGAGTGCTTGAATCCATGCACCTGCTAGGCAACCTGCTTTACGAAGGAACACGATTTCCTGTCAACAAGTCCCTGGGGTTACAATGGTTAAACCTTGCGGCGCAACGGGGCCACAAACCCTCGATTGAACTCTTGGCACAACTTCAAGAGCCCGCCGGCAACATTCCTGCAACTGACAAGGTAGAATCCGCGCAACCCACGGAGAGCACACCATGAGCCGACTATTCTTTTCCTCGCAAACATTAAGCACAGCACAAGTACACACAGCCCTGGATGCACTGAACCTGCCTACGCTTGGTGTAGAAACGCTAAACCAACAAGCCTGCATTGAAATTCCAGAAGCCTACACCCTGCCCAAAGCTGCAATTACCGACACCTTGCGACCATTAAGCCGTGCACATCAATTTGACTTTGCAATTCTGGAAGCCGAGTTTCAGGCCAATGAGTTCAAGCTGTTGGCCATGGACATGGACAGCACCTTGATTACCATTGAATGCATTGACGAGATCGCCGACTTCGCAGGCAAGAAAAAAGAAGTATCCGAAATTACTGAAGCTGCCATGCGCGGCGAGATCAAAGATTTTTCGGAAAGCTTGAACCGCCGCGTGGCCTTGCTCAAGGGCGTGCCGGAAAGCTGTCTGCAATCCGTATTTGAAGAACGCCTGCGTTTGTCACCAGGCGCTGAACAGTTGATCGCCTACGCAAAAGCCCACAATTGGAAAACATTGTTGGTCAGTGGTGGCTTCACATTTTTCACAGACAAAATGAAAGAAGTATTGGGGCTGGATTACACCCGCTCCAACACACTTGAAATTGTAGATGGGCATTTGACAGGCCGTGTGCTGGGCACCATTGTGGATGCAGAAGTAAAACGCGAAACCGTGTTGGAAACCTGCACAATATTGGGCTGTGAGCCCTCACGCGCCATTGTGGTGGGCGATGGATCGAACGATTTGAAAATGATGGAAATTTCAGGTGCCAGCGTGGCTTTTCATGCCAAGCCAGTGGTGCAGGAGAAAACAGATTTTTGCATCAACCATGGCGGCTTGGACACAATATGCAAGTGGTTTGAGGCAAACGCATAACTCATTCAAATTACCCTCCAACAAATGAACTTTCTGGAAATGGCATGCAACACAGTCGGTCACAGATCACCGAAGCAAATGTTGCATGCTCCCTACACCGGAATCATCGTCCCTTCTAAAAACCGCGCTGCAAGGCCATAGGCGCTGGCTAAAAGTTTTAATCGCTTTCAGCGCCGCAATTAACCTTTTGGCACTTACACCCAGCATTTACATGATGCAGGTGTACGACAGGGTATTAAGCAGCCAAAGCCAATCCACACTACTGGCACTCACTGCCTTGGTTGTTGGGCTTTACATCCTTGCAGGCATGCTGGAACACCACCGCGTCGCCACCCTGACCCGAATTGGAAATGCTCTTGAACAGGAATTCGGCGCCAGGCTGCACACTGCGGCGTTTCAACGTGCCCTAAAAACGCAGGGAAAAGACAACACCGGGCAAGCCATTCGCGATTTCTCCGCAATTCGTCAATTCATGACCAGCCAGGGTGCCATTGCCCTGTTCGATACTCCGTGGGTGTTGTTCTACATCACATTGCTGTTCGCATTTCACCCCTTGTTTGGATTGATGGCACTTTGCTGCGTAGCAATCTCGATCACATTAAGCTGGCTTCACCTTCGAAGCACACGCCCTTTCGAGGAACAAACCAACGCACTGGGCATTCTCAGTGCGAACACCATGAACTCGACCCTTCAAAACGCCAACTCCATTCAGGCCATGGGAATGCTACCCACCGTTCAAACCGAATGGCTGAGTATTCAAAACGAGCAAACCAACCACCACACCGGGTCTGCCGATGCTTCCTCGGTGTGGACGAACAGCGGCAAATACTTCCGCATGTTTGTGCAAAGCGCAGCCCTTGGGCTTGGTGCTTATTTGGTATTGAATCAATCACTCAGCGGCGGGATGATGATTGCCGCTTCGATTTTAATGGGCAAGGCACTTGCCCCGGTCGACATATTAAGCAGTGCCGCCAAAGCATTAACCGGTACACGCCAGGCGTATGAACGCCTGAATAAATTGCTCAACAGCAGCCCGCAGACCCGCGAATTAACCGAATTGCCCACACCCAAACCTGTGATTGAATGCCGCAACATGTACCTGGCAGCGCCTTTGTCAGGCCTATGGCTTTTAAAAAACATTCTCTTACAAATACCTGCGGGAAGTACCGTGGGTATAATCGGCCCCAGTGGGTCGGGTAAAACCAGCCTGCTTCATGCACTGGCAGGCATTCTGCCAATTTCCCAGGGCTGCCTGGAAATTGATGGTGCCGACATTGCACAATACCCCCGCAGTCAACTGGGTGCATGGACAGGTTACCTGGCCCAGCATGTTGAACTGTTTGAAGGCACAGTTGCACAAAATATTGGTCGCTTTGAACACAACAACGACGAACACATCGTACAAGCCGCTATGGCAGCAGGCGTACACGAACTTGTATTGAAACTACCCAAAGGCTACAACACACCACTGGGTGCACAGGGCGAAGGCTTATCGGGTGGCATGCGTCAACGAATAGGGCTTGCTCGGGCCCTGTACAAAAAGCCACAACTGTTGCTGCTCGACGAACCCAACGCTCATCTTGATGAAGCAGGTGAAGCCGCTTTGGCCAACGCACTGGTGCAGCATCAACAACACGGCAACACTGCCATTGTAGTAACCCACAAAAAATCGATTCTGCGCGTGTGCAACAAATTGCTGGTTCTTCGCGACGGTGAAGTATCCGTGTACGGAAACACCCACGAAGTACTCACACATCTTCAACAACAACCCCCTACACAGCTGACAAGAGTAAAAAATGCATAACGAACTCGACATCAAAAAAGTGTCCCGCAGAGGCCTTGTTACTCTGATTGTCGGTTTCATCGGCTTCGTGGTGTGGGGCAGCCTTGTGGCCATGGACAGAGGCGTGGTGGTAAACGGCACACTCACCTTTCATGGGGAACGCAAAACCATTGTGCACCCCCACGGCGGCGTGGTTGAAAAAATATGGATTACCGAAGGGCAACTGGTACAACAGGGCCAAACACTGATCAGCCTGAACAACACTGACAGCCAAACCCAGCTGAACGCGCTTCAGGTTCAACGCAAAGCACTGTTGGCAAAGATGGAACGGCTTCAAAAAGAAACGGGCAACAACCTCGAAACCACCATAAAGCCTGAAACCACGGGCAAAGCCGCTGACCCGTTTCAAACCCGGCAACACGAAGCAGAAGCAATGCTGTACGCGAGCCGCCAACGTGCCTTGCAAAACGACATTCGCATGCTTGAACTGGAAAGCGGCACCGCCCAAAACAACATGACTGCGCAAAACAATTCACAACGCAGCAAACAACAACAGTTGGAAAGGTTGAAACAACAACACCTTGGCATGGCAGACATGGTGGCCAAAGGCTACATGCCTGCCAACCGGCTTGTAGAACTGCAAGGCCAAATCAGCGCGCTGGAAGTGGCACTGGCTCAAGATGAAATTCAAATCAGCCAACTGAATGCCACCATACGCAACGCAAAACTGAAAAAGCAGCAACTTCACAACCAGCTGCAAACAGAAAGCCAAACCGTACTGGCCGATGTGCAAGCCGAACTGGCCGCGCTGGATGAGCAAATTCAGCGCATCGCGTTTGTTGTTCAACACACCAACATTCAAAGCCCGGTGGCTGGCCAGGTATTGGGATTAAAGCTATTTACGCAGGGCAGCGCCATGCCAGCGAACACACCGATCATGGACATTGCACCGAATGGCAGCGAACTTGAAATTAGCGCAGAACTTGAACCTGCAATGGTTGATCAGGTAAAAGCCGAACAGCCAGTTACCATTCGTTTCAGTGCCCTTAAAACAGCACAAACGCTGGAAGTTGAAGGTGTTTTAAATCGCGTAGGCGCAGACCAGTTAAGCAACCCCACCACAGGCATGCCCTACATCCCCGTGAATGTTCGCCTGACACAAAAGGCGTTAGAAGAAATTGCACAACACCGTATACAGGCAGGTGTGCCGGTTGAGTTATTGATTGTAACTGGCGAGCAAACGCTAATGCAGTACCTGTTCAAACCGATTACAGACAGGCTATTTAGTGCCATGCGGGAGCATTAACACCATGGCACTCAAGCTGAAAAACATGTTGAAACTATTTGCAGCTGTGTGCTGCTGGTGGGCACTTTCGCCTTCAGCACACGCAAAAAGTGTTGAACAATTGCTGCAATACGCCATTGAAACATCTCCCGAGGTAGCCACGGCCAAGGCTCAAATGCAGGTTGCACAAGCTGACCTGAAAATAAGCGAAGCCGCCTGGCTTCCCCAAGCCAGCGCGCGGCTATACAACGGCGTAGGCGATACCAAGCAATCCAACCCGTTTGCCAACCAGCGCAATGCGAACGAAACCATTCAGAACAACAGCATCTCCCTTCAACAGAGTATTTACAACAAACCCGCTTCCATTCAAATTGAGCAAACTCAACTCACCGTTCAAGAAGCCGAGTTGCGCCATACTTTGGTTGTTCAAGCCACCATTCAGAACTGGCTGGCCAAGCTAATGGACTACAAACAAAGCAAGGCTTTGCTGAACCTGACCGAACACAAACAACAAACAGCCCTGCTTCAAAAAGAACATGTAGAACAAGGTTTGATGAACGGTGAAAACAGCGCACTGGAACTTGCCAGCGCAGAATCAGAGGCTGCCCTGCGCCAGGCCGAGCATGTGCAGGCCGAGCAGGCGGTGAAGCAGCGCTTGTGGGAACTCTCGCAGCTAACCGGGCAAGAAGTGGTTCCGGCATGGGTTGATGATATTGAATTCAACATGCCCCCTACCCGGCACAACGAAAAGGAACTTGAACAGGAAGTGCTTCAGAACAACCTGGGCTTGAAAATTCAGCAGTTGTACAAGCAAGCCGCTACTCTGGAAATTAACAAAGCAAATGGGCAACACCACCCCACCCTGAAACTGGTGGCCCAATATTCGCAAAGCCAATCAGAAACAGTCAGCACCCTGGGCAACAGGGTTGAACAAAACGTGCTAGCCATTCAAATGGACATTCCTTTGTTCAACGGTTTTGCTACCCAGGCACAAACTGAAAAGGCAGCAGCCAGCCTGAACCAGCAGCATGCTGACTACAACAAAACCACCGCCCAGGTGTTGCGCGATACCCAGGCCGCCCACAGGCAACTGAACAGTGCCACCCATTTGTGGAAAGCCTATACACAGGCAGACCATGCGGCCACACAACAACAACTGGCCATTGAAACCGCCATTAAGCACCAGCTGGCCACACCGCTTGATTTGGCTAAAGCCAAAGAAAAACTGACTGAACTTCAAATGAAAAAAATGGAACACCTACTGGCAGCCAACAAGGCTTACTTGCTGGTTCATGAGTTGACCGGGAAATTGGATATTGAAAGTGCTTTGGAGCGCTTATCAAAGCGGGAATAGAGGTGATGTGTAACCCGGAAGAATGGGGTTAACTTGACCACTTTTGAGTTTACTGAACAAACCGATACTCTACTCAGGCGTGCAACTATGCGCTTTTTTAAAGGACGAACATCCAATGCCCAAGACCGACTCGCCTAGGCTGTCAAGCAAACCGCAACCAAAGCACAAGTCCAGCACATCACAGCAATTCGCAATCAGAAAACTGGTCAATTAAAGCGATCAACGATTTAGTTGAAAAATAAAAGTGCTTTTGTTCGCCACTTATCTTACTGAAATAATGGATTTTTAAATGAAAAATCATATTTTTAAAAAAGACATCAATAAATTTTTTTATTCCAGGAAATTTTTGGTATTCGCGTTATTTGTTTTTATGATTATTTCAATCCTTTTTGCTGCAAAAAAAACCGTCGAGCAGCAACAACAACAATACAAAGACGTTACTGCTAATTTTTGTGAAGAAGGATGCACATATCGTTTCCCAAAAGAACTAAAACCAAGAGTGCTATCACCGAGTGATAAATATCCAGTAGTAACCCTAGAATTTCCTTTTAAAGAAGAATTAATTCCCATATTCATAAACAGAAAAATCTATTTAAGCTATCCAGAAAACTATGTTGAAAGCGATAAAGACAAAACTCCATATATCGTTAAAGAATCCGATGTTATAGATAAGTTTTACAAAAACAAATATCAATATTTTTATACCGACAATCAAAGAAAAATTGTTCTTCGCAACAACACTTTTACTATTGCAACAGAGCAAAAAATAGAGAAGGACATTAATTTGTTGTACTTCGTACCATCAGAATTTTTTTCAGATGCGACAATGATTAACAAAGAAATTAACAGAAAACTAGACTCCATGAAGGTAAAAAATACAAATGAATAATGTTCTCATCTCAAACGAAGAAAAATCAATCCTTAGAAAATATCTTGAAGATGGTAATTTTCCAGAAGGATATCGATATCTGAAGTCAGTTATTGACGGAAAAATTACAACCGAAACAGACGAGAGCAATCTTGATCAGCTAAACAAGCTATCAAACTGGTTAGATAGTGCTGCATCAATCAATTCAAATGATGGTTCATTCGTTAGTGAATTTGTTTACAACGCCACCAATAACTTTTCTTTGTTGGAAAAGGGTGCGCCTATAACTCGCGAGAGATTTCAAGCGGCTTCAGATGAACTAGCAACGAATGTTTTTAATAGCTTTCTTACTAATAAAGCAAATTTTACTTTTATTATAGAGCAAGATGTTCAGGTTGCTATTAAAGATCTTGAATTACCCAGATGGGGCTGGGCTGGTACATTTGGCGATGGATTTCCAATATTTTTGTTCGGTCTTGGTCAAAACGTCGTTGAGGTGGGTGGTGCTTCAACTTTTGAATACTTGGCGAACTTAGCGAAAGTATTGATTGCCAACAATTACGCTTTTAATACCGCCGTAGCAGTGTCCTCGGGCAAGTTTATCGGGAATGTACTTCACGAGTCCTATCAAGCCAGCTTGATTCGAGCAAATGAGTTGGCTCAAATACTTGATATCTACCAAGACTCCGACGACGAATCCAGCTGCCCTATTATTCTGGACCTGGATGGCGATGGTGTAGAAACACTGAACATGGCCGACACCTCCGTTTACTTTGATCACAACAACGATGGCTTTGCCCAGCGCACCGGTTGGGCTGGTGCAGACGATGGAATACTGGTGCGCGACCTGAATGGCAAAGGGCAAACAGACAACGACCACCTGCAAACCTCAAGCTACACCACCACCGATGGGCAAGTTCGCGAGGCGCACGACGTGTGGTTTGCCACCAACCGCAGCGATTCCGTTCAACTGGCTCAAATTGAAGTGCCCGACAACATTCTGGCCATGATCAACCTGCAAGGCATGGGCACGCTGCCCAGCCTGCACAACGCCATGGTGATGGACACCACGGTGCCGCTGATTACCGCGTTGACTACAGAGTACGCCAAAGCAGCGTAACCTAAACATCAAAACAAATACCTCTAGCGAGTGGCGGCGTTAACCCAACCATTTTTGCACTTGTTGTTGATTCAACTATTCTTGACAATCAACGCAGATTTGCCTGATTTGAACCCAGCCAGCACGACACTTTTGCAAATACACGCACAGGAAACAACGCCATGCCCTTCGTCAATGAATACATTCCGGAAGCCGACAAACCACGCTACGAAGCGATTGAAAACGCGGTAATCAAACGCACCAGCTGTGTGGGACATAGTCGCGCCCGAAGCTGGACGATTGACCGGGAGCGGGACCTATTCCTGACCAAAATCAAAGGGGGGGGGTGATATTGATCGTCGTTGTTTCAGGGCTTATATTTTTTACAATGCCGGGCGAACGTTTTACATTGAAACCTGGCTGCTCGATACCGTGGGCGGCGACAAAGTGGGTCAGCCCCGAATTACAACAGAACGAATCGACCTGTTCAGTGAAATGGATGAAACCGGGCATTTCTTCAAACACGACATTGAATCCGACAACGGTGAAACACTGGCCTTTCTGAAGGACGCATTCACTGCAAGACGTGGGTCGGGTGTACTCAATACAGAAAGCTGTGAATACATCAGCATTCTGGAACTGGGCCAAGGGGTATAAAACATGAGCACACTCACCTTGCAAGCTGCTTATCAGGAACTGGCAAACAACTTCGCCTTTTACACCAACCCGGCCAATCGGCAAGCCCTGTTGGCCTTAACAGAACAACTTAATGCCACCAACAGCCCGGGGGCTACAACACTGGCCTACAGCGACCCAACGAGCAGTGGTCTGCATAATGTCAACGTACAGAATTTGTCTTCCGCTTTTGATGTGCGGCAAGAACAAGTTGGTACCCCAAACAATGCTCTTGTGAGCAGTATGCGGCTAGCTAATACCATCTATGACAAATTGCGATATGCCCAAGCAGCCTGACTACCAAACCAGAACAATAATTCTGGTGGGTGACAGCGTTACCCTAGCCATTTTTTATGCTTATATTCATCATACATTTTTGAACTCAAAGCGAATTAACCACCACTAACTCTATTTGGCCCGATACTTTCGAGATCAAAAATGGTTCTTCTGTATTGCAGAAAAAATCAAATAAAAAAGGTTTGATATGAAACATAAAAAATATGTTGAGTTTTCTGTATCTCTTCTTTTTTTTCTAACTATTTTTTTATTCTTAATGTCTTACAAGATAAATAATTTAAATCTTGAAAAGATAGGACTTCTGACCTTTTTTTCAAGCGCAATAATAAATGCATTTTACTGGAAAGGAATATATTTAAAAATAAATCGTCCAGTGCAATCACTTAAAGAGGCAACAGATTTTTTAAATAAATTCTCAAAAAAAACCTCTTCATTAATAAATTTTTTTATAAGACCTCATTTTAAAGACCCAGAGTTTTCTGAATATAAATTCCGTTCGCTTGAGAAGAAAGATATTGTTTCTGCAATACTAGTATTGTCTGATGATAGATCATCACTGATACCAATTTTGTTAATAATTGTTTTTTCCGTTTTGATTTATGGCATTGATGGAATTTATTATGAAAGATATTATTTAAAATCACCTTTTTTCCATGACGTAATGTCCTATTTAATAATTATTCTCATTACATTTATTTTTTGGGCGCCGACATCATATTCAATTTCATCCTATTTACTAAAAAGGGAAGCAAGATGAGCCTAATAAAACACGGTTTTATCATTACTCAACAAGGAATCATCGCAATAGAGTACAGCTCAACAGTCGGCGCATATAACGCATTAAGCCAAATTACTCGTCAAATCGCCGATGATGCGGCCCGCGTGGCGGATGTTTGGCAAAACTCAGATAGCTTGATCGACTTTACACAAAACTTAACAAGAGGCCAAGGTTGGGATGCTGCTAAAGTTGTCGGAGCAGTTGCTTTTGGTGTGGCAACGGCAGCAGCATTGCCAATAATTATTTCTTCGCTCCCGTTCGCAGGCGCCGGAGCATTGGCAGCAACTTTGGCAAATACAGGTGGTGCAATTGCATTAAGTGGAATCGCAGGTTACTACGCGGGACTGATTTATGAGGACGCATTTAATCAAGCCTCTACGATTGGGCGCGCTATTTCCGGCTCTCTGGAGCCGTTGAACATACCGTTGATTGATGACCACAGCGACGAGGTTCTTGATGTTTTACATTTCATCCAATCCATCTACCAAGACTCCGACGACGAATCCAGCTGCCCTATTATTCTGGACCTGGATGGCGATGGTGTAGAAACACTGAACATGGCCGACACCTCCGTTTACTTTGATCACAACAACGATGGCTTTGCCCAGCGCACCGGTTGGGCTGGTGCAGACGATGGAATACTGGTGCGCGATTTGAACGGCAACGGTCAAATTGACAACGGTGGCGAACTGTTTGGTGACAACACACTGGTCAACGGCGTGCGTGCGGCCAACGGCTTTGAAGCGCTTAAAGCGCTGGACAACAACAAAGACGGCAAATTCAGCAGCGCCGATACCGCATGGAACACCGTGAATGTGTGGAAAGACAGCAATTCAAATGGCAGCGTAGACAGCGGTGAAATGCTGACCCTGACACAGGCCAAGGTGGCCTCAATTAATCTAGATTACAACTTCTGGTCACCGAACGACAACGAAGCCGACAACGACCACCTGCAAACCTCGAGCTACACCACCACCGATGGGCAGGTTCGCGAGGCGCACGACGTGTGGTTTGCCACCAACCGCAGCGATTCCGTTCAACTGGCTCAAATTGAAGTGCCCGACAATATTCTTTCCATGATCAACCTGCAAGGCATGGGCACGCTGCCCAGCCTGCACAACGCCATGGTGATGGACACCACGGGCGGGCTGAAACAGTGGGTTGAACAATTGGAAGCCAAATTGTTTGCACCACAAAACACAGCCCCACTGACACCAGCGGAATTGTATGCCAACACCCGCACCTTGATGTTTAAATGGGCTGGTGTAGACCACCTGCCCGGCGATGATTACATGGAAACGCTGGATACCCGCGAACTTACCTTGATTGAAAAAGTCTTGGGGGTAACACCAGAAGAATCATTCAAGGCCACAGTGCGCCCGGGCAATGTGAGCGTACAGAATTTGTCTGCGGCCTTTAACCTGCTGCAACAGCAAGTGACCAACGACATTTTGAAGCAAACCACCTTCAAGCCAGTGTTCGATTCAATCAATCTGAAGTTCAATGAAACTTCGAGCCAGATTGAATTTGATTTGACCCAGACTGCCGCGGTGTTGAGGCAGCTTGTTGCTAACGCCGAGGCAATTGATCAAATTACATGGGTTGCCCTGTTCAAGAAAGCACTTGGTTTGTCGGTAGCCACCCCAGAGAACACGCTTTCAACTGGCTTGGCGCAAATTTACTCAAACGACCCCCAGTTCAAAGATATTTGGAACGCTGCGCCTGTGGGCTATCTGCTTGTGGGCTCTGATTCATCCGATACCGTCTACAACTTTGATCACCCAAGCTTCCAGGCGCAGCCTTTGCTGCAAAATGGTGGTGAAGGCAATGACACCCTTCAGGCCTTCCAATCGCGTCCAGCTACTCTGGGTGGCGGCGATGGCGATGACAAACTGATTGCAGGCACAGCCAATGATCTATTGATTGGAGGGAAAGGCAACGACACACTTGAAGGCCAGGACGGTGCAGACACCTATTGGTACTTTAAAGGTGATGGTCGTGATGTCATCCACGTGGGCAACACGGGCAGCACCGCCAATGACACCTTGGTGCTAAAAAACATCAAATCCACCGATGTTGTGCTACAGCAATCACTGCTGAATTTGGTAATTACATTCAAGGGAACGGACAGCGGTTCAATCACGATTGAGAACCACTTCAATCACTGGAATTCACAAAACTACGAGTTAGGTAAAATCGAATTTTCTGACGGTGTTGTGTGGACCAAAGCGACCATTGCAAGCAAGGTGCTTGCACCCACTGCCGGAAACGACACACTGATCGGCACAAAGGCTGCAAACACCATTGCTGGCAACGCGGGCGACGACACAATCAGCGGTGGTGAAGGCAATGACACACTGCGCGGCCTGACAGGCAACGACATTCTGAATGGCGATGGTGGCAACGATAGCCTGTATGGCGGTACCGACCACGATCAACTGCATGGTGGCACTGGTGACGACATGCTGTACGGTGAAGCGGGTACAGATTCACTTTATGGCGACAACGGTAATGACACCTTGCAGGGTGGGCACGGCGATGACTATCTTGAGGGTGGCAATGGCAATGACACTTTCGTTTACCAAAATGGCGATGGCCGAGATGTGATTAGCAAAAATTACAACGAAACTAACAACACTGAAACACTGAAGCTTCTTGACCTGCTACCTTCACAAGTCAAATTTTTCAGAGAGTACAACGACCTTCTTATTCAGGTTTCAGGATCCAGCAATGATGTTATTCGCATCAGTGGGCATTTCGATGCGTTTGGAGCGGGTCAACATTACCTTGACCGCATTCAGTTTGCCGATACCAGCATTATGCCCAGCAGCACCTTCAGCAGTATGGCAACCCAATACACGGACAACACGCGAACCGTGAATGGAACAAATGCCGCCGAGGCGCTTTCAGGCAACAACCAAAATGACATGATTTATGCAGGCGCAGGCAATGACAAATTAACGGGTGGTGTGGGTGACGATTACTTGGCTGGCGAGGCAGGCAATGACACCTATGTGTTCAGGAAGGGCCACGGACGCGACATCATTCATGTTTTGGGCGGATCAAGCACAGGTTTGTCAGAAATTGAAACCCTGCATCTGATTGATACAAATTCAACCGATGTTCTGTTGGTTAGAAATGACCTGAATGATTTGCTGGTTTACATCAAAAGCAGTCCGAATGATTTGGTAACCGTGCTAGGTCATTTTGAGCAAGTAGATTCGGGTGCCGCCGCAATTGATTCAATCGTTTTCGCCGATGGCATTACCTGGAATGCAAGCACCATTCGCGGCAAGGTGAATGTGAAAACAACAAGCAACGACAATATTCAAGGTTACTCAACAAACGACACTCTATACGGTGGTGATGGCAACGACCAAATTACTGGTAATAGTGGCTTAGACACGCTCCATGGAGAAAACGGCAACGACTATCTGGATGGTGGAAGCGGCAACGACAAACTGTACGGTGGCGAGCACCATGATGAACTCCATGGCGGCGATGGAGACGACACCTTGCGTGGCGATGCTGGCAATGACACGCTGTACGGCGGGCTTGGCAACGACGTGCTGGAAGGTTCTGCAGGCGACGATCGCTTGATGGGAGAGGAAGGTAACAACACTTACCTGTACTACCAAAACCATGGGCACGATGTAATTGCCAATGGCGATACGTCAGGTATTAACACACTTCGACTGGTCAACATTAACCAGAATGATATTGTGCTTCGCCGGGAATACGGCAACTTGAGTATTCAGTTCAAGAATAATTCCGGTGATCAAATCACCGTGGAGAATCATTTTTACTACGGCGACATGGTCTCGAATTACTCGCTGGACCGAATTCAATTCGCGGATGGTTCAATTTGGAACACGGAGAGAATAAATGCAGAAGCACTGAAAGGAACGGTGAACAATGATTTGATTGAAGGGTTTGATACACCCAACACCATAGATGCCGGCGATGGAAACGACCAAATTTATGGTGGGTATGACAATGACCAGCTGACTGGTGGTGCTGGTAATGATTCAATTTCTGGCAACTTCGGCAATGACACCATTTTTGGTGGCATTGGCAATGACTTTGTGTATGGTAATGAAGGTGACGATTTTATTTGGGGCAACGCAGGTGCAGACACCTTGGACGGCAACGAAGGCAACGACACGATTCAGGGTGGAACTGGCACAGACATCATGACTGGTGGGGAAGGCTCAGACACTTTCATCGTAAAAGCTGGTGATGGAAAAGATGCAATTATCGCGACCTCTTACTCTACGAATCCAGAAGATTTCGACACCCTGAGCTTTACTGATCTATCATCCGCGCAGCTGACTTTGCGACGAGTCTATGATGATTTGGTAATTACCAATTCAGTAAACTCTACGGATGAGGTTCGGGTTTCCGGTCATTTCGTCGATGAAGGTTTTAATACAGATTCACTCGACTTGATCAAAACTTCGGATGGGGTGCAATGGAATGCCAGTACCATTCGCACCATGTCACTTAAGGCCAGCAATGGTTCGGACACCATCATTGCCTTCTCAAGCGCTGACGTGGTTCGTGGCTTGAGCGGAAATGATTTAATTGATGGAAAAGCCGGAAATGATCAACTGTTTGGTGATGCTGGCTCAGATACTATTTACGGAGGTGATGGAAGTGATCGCATTTCGGGCGGCACTGGCAACGACTTACTTTATGGTGGCAACGGAAACGACACGTTTACGTTCAACAAAGGGGATGGCCGAGATATGGCGTACGTCAACGAGGCCTTTGGCGGCAACGCAACAGAAACATTGATTCTCGGCAACATGAATAGTACAGAGGTTAACTTGCTGCGTTACAACGGCTCTTTGTATGTGCAGCAGAAAAACTCAATCAGCGACCATGTTCAGATCGTCAGTCATTTTGCTGGAGGAGCAAATGCGTTGGACAAAATTATTTTTGCCGATGGGCTGGCTTGGGACACTGCAACCATAAACGCGATGAGCGTGAATGCGCCAGTAGATCCAGATTCGGTTTGAACAAATCAACAATGAAAAAGGCATTTGAATTTCAAATGCCTTTTTTGTGAACTACATCATCAAACTAAATCAACAAGTTACATCCGCTCAAATATCGCAGCAATACCCTGACCACCACCAATACACATGGTCACCAGTGCATAACGACCTTGAGTACGCTGCAATTCATACAGGGCTTTCACGGTAATGATTGCGCCTGTTGCGCCAATGGGGTGACCAATTGAAATACCTGAACCATTTGGGTTGACCTTGGCTGGGTCCATGCCCAATTCTTTGGTCACGGCACAAGCCTGCGCCGAAAAAGCCTCGTTGGCTTCGATCACGTCCATGTCTTCAATTTTCAAGCCCGCTTTGGCCAAGGCTTTTTTGGTTGCTGACACTGGGCCAATACCCATAATGGTCGGCTCTACACCGGTGTTGGCATACGCCACCAAACGGGCCATGGGCTTCTTGCCCGCTTTTTCAGCCGCGCTGCGTTCCATCAATAGCACTGCGCCTGCACCGTCGTTCAAACCAGAGGCGTTTCCAGCAGTGACGGTGCCATCTTTCTGGAAAACGGCGCGCAGTTTGGCCATGCCTTCTACAGTGGCGTCACCACGAACATGCTCGTCGGTGTCAAACATCACCGGGCCTTTTTTGCTCTTGATTTCAATCGGCAAAATCTGCTCTTTGAAATAACCATTGGCAATCGCATTGGCTGCACGCTTGTGGCTTTCAACTGCCAAAGCGTCCTGGTCTTCACGGCTTACATTGAATTCCTTGGCCACGTTTTCCGCAGTCACGCCCATGTGAATTACATGGAAGGGGTCGTGCAAAGCGCCCACCATCATGTCGATGCCTTTCATGTCGCCCATGCGTGCACCCCAACGGGCGGCGGGCAAAATGTAAGGGGCTTTGCTCATGCTTTCAGCACCGCCACCAATGGCCACATCGGCGTCACCCAGCATAATGCTTTGAGCCGCAGTCACAATGGCTTGCAGGCCAGAACCACACAGCCGGTTCAGCGTGAGCGCTGGCGTGGATTTGTCCAGACCACCTTCAATGGCAGCAACACGCGACAAATACATGTCACGCGGCTCAGAATTCACCACATGCCCAAACACCACATGGCCAACCTGGTCAGCGCTTACACCTGCGCGCGCAACCACTTCCTTCACCACCATGGCGCCCAACTGCGTTGGGGAAAAGTCTTTCAAACTTCCACCAAAGTCGCCCACTGCGGTGCGTACACCGGCTACCACTACCACTTCACGCGTCATTGCTCTATCTCCATTTTTTTATTAAACGATTCAGCTAAATGATTCAGTTATGCGATTCTGCCCCAAAGGTCGTGTTCATCACAGTCATCGATCAGCACATTAATAAAGTCGCCCGGCTTGGGTTGCCGCGCCTTGTCTTCTGGCATGGGTATAAACACATTGCCATCAATTTCAGGGGCATCGGCTTTGCAGCGCGCCACAATGCCCTCTTCGTCGGTTTCATCAACCAACACTTGCATCACTTTACCCAGCTTGGCTTCGTTCCGGCTCAGTGAAATTTTTTCCTGCAATTCCATCAAACGCGCACGGCGCTCCTCTTTCACTTCTTCAGGCACTGGGTTATCCAGGGCATTCGCAACCGCACCATCCACAGGTGAATAAGCAAACACGCCCACACGGTCCAGTTGAGCCTCTTCGATGAAGTCGAGCAGGTGCTTGAACTCATCTTCCGTTTCACCTGGAAAGCCAGTAATAAAGGTGCTGCGCAAGGTGATATCGGGGCAGGTTTCACGCCAGGCACGAATGCGCTCGATATTGCGCTCCCCGCTGGCTGGGCGCTTCATGCGCTTTAATACATCGGGGTGTGAATGCTGGAATGGAATATCCAGATACGGCAAAATTTTACCTTCAGCCATGAGCGGCACCACGCGGTCCACATGGGGGTACGGATACACGTAATGCATGCGCACCCAAATGCCCAGTTCACCCAACTCTTCAGCCAGTTGCTGAAACTGTGTTTTTACGGGGCGACCATTCACAAAGTCGGTCCGGTACTTCAAATCCACGCCATAAGCGGAGGTGTCCTGGCTCACCACCAGCAGTTCTTTCACACCCGCTTTTTTCAGGCTTTCCGCTTCACGAATTACTTCACCGATTGGGCGTGACACCAAATCGCCTCGCATGCTTGGGATAATGCAGAAGGTACAACGGTGATTACAGCCCTCTGAAATTTTCAGATAGGCATAGTGCTTTGGAGTTAATTTCACGCCATGGTCGGGCACCAGGTCGATGAACGGGTCATGTGGCTTTGGCAGGTGTATATGCACTGCCTGCATCACCTCTTCAGTGGCATGCGGGCCCGTAACAGCCAACACCTTGGGGTGCAGGCTGGTGATCAGTTCCTTGCCTTCGTTTCCGTTCTTGGCACCCAGGCAACCTGTCACAATCACCTTGCCATTGGCGTGCATGGCTTCGCCAATTGCATCGAGGCTTTCCTGCACAGCGCTGTCAATAAAACCGCAGGTGTTCACAACGATCAGGTCTGCACCTTCATAGGACGCGGACACGTTGTACCCCTCTACTTTCAGTTGGGTCAGAATTCGTTCGGAATCCACGAGGGCCTTTGGGCAACCCAAAGAAACAAAGCCCACACTCGGTGGGCGCTTGGCAGAGAAGGTGTCGTCTTGCATGATCAGGTTTTACTTTTTTGTAGGGTCCGGCTTTGCTTTGGTGGCACCAGGCATACCAGGCATGCCTGGCATTCCGCTCATGCCGGGAAACTCGCCCGGGTTGGGAAATCCAAAGTTTGTGAACATGCTGCGGGTCTGGTTTTGAAACTGGTCCTGCATTTGCACAAACATGTTTTTGCTTTGTTCAATGTAGTTGCTCATCATGCTTTGAATGACGGGCGTTTGCACACTCATGAACTGTGACCACAATTCCGGGTTGGCAAATTGGCTGCCGTCCGCAACATTCTTGCCTTGGTCGGTAAAGCTGTTCTGAATATCCATAAATGCTTGCAGGTTCTTTTCAAGGAAGGTGCCCATAATCCCCTGCATTGCATTGCCATAAAACCGAATGATCTGCGACAGCATGGGTGAAGTGAAAATGGGAACACCCGCTGTTTCTTCTTCCAGAATGATCTGGAGCAAAATACTTCGGGTTAAGTCTTCGCCACTTTTCGCATCCACGACTTGAAAGCCTTCGTTTTCCAGCACCAAAAGCTTTACATCACCTAGCGTGATGTAACTGCTGGTTTGTGTGTCGTACAAGCGTCGGTTCGGATACTTCTTAATCAGTCGTGTTGCTTCAGCCATGCCTCTCATCTCTTTCTTGTGGTGTTATACGCCGCCGCACCTGCGTGGGTGGGTGGTCTGGATGCCAGTGCCCCGGTGTTACAGGTTGCCAAACAACCCAGCACAAACAAGCACTTACAAAAAACAAAGCACTGCACGCTTTTCAACGTGCAGTGCAACATCATACCGCCTTTTTGGCACTTGGTTGCCGAAAATGCAACAAGCATTAACCCATGTGCAAGCCACCATTCAGAGAAAAGTCTGCGCCAGTTGAGAAACCAGAGTCTTCAGAGGCCAGCCAGGCACAAATCGATGCGATTTCTTCAGGGGTACCCAAACGCTTGACTGGAATGGTGTTCACGATTTTTTCGAGCACATCGGGGCGAATGGCGCGAACCATGTCTGTACCAATGTAACCGGGAGAAACGGTGTTCACGGTGACGCCCTTGGACGCGACTTCTTGGGCCAGCGCCATAGTAAAGCCGCGCAAACCGGCCTTGGCTGTGGAATAGTTGGTTTGACCAAACTGCCCCTTCTGGCCATTCACTGACGAAATATTGATGATGCGGCCGAAACCCTGTTCAACCATGCCACCAATCACCTGCTTGGTCACGTTGAACAGCGAATTCAAATTGGTGTCGATCACGGCAGACCAATCATCGCGGCTCATTTTCACAAAAGTGCCGTCGCGGGTAATACCGGCGTTGTTCACCAAGATCGACACGGTGCCGTGCTCAGCACGCACTTTTTCAAACGCAGTTACAGTGCTGTCCCAATCGGCCACGTTGCCTTCACTGGCATACACTTCATAACCGGCACTGCGCATTTCACCCAACCATTTTTCCTTGCGGGGCGAATTGGGGCCACAACCTGCAATCACACGGTAGCCCTGCTCACACAGTTTCTTGCAAATGGCCGTTCCTATGCCGCCCATACCACCTGTTACGTACGCTACTTTTGGTTCACTCATGATTCACATCCCTTCTCTGTTTATATTAATTTGAATTTACCTGACCTTATCTGGACACGGCCAACGCCACACCCATGCCGCCGCCGATGCACAAAGAAGCCAAACCTTTCTTGGCATCGCGCTTGTTCATTTCGTGAATCAAGCTGACAAGCACACGGCAACCTGACGCACCAATGGGGTGGCCCAAGGCAATCGCACCGCCGTTCACGTTGATCTTGGCAGTATCCCAGCCCATTTCCTTGTTCACTGCACAGGCCTGTGCAGCAAAGGCTTCATTGATTTCCATCAGGTCCAGGTCGGCCGCTGTCCAACCCGCTTTTTCCAGACATTTTTTGGAAGCAGGAACAGGCCCCATGCCCATGATGGTGGGGTCCAGACCCGCGCTCGCGTATGCCTGAATTTTGGCCAACACGGGCAAACCCAATTCTTTAGCCTTCGCGGCGCTCATCAGCATTACGGCGGCGGCGCCATCGTTCAAACCAGAGGCGTTGGCGGCGGTCACGCTGCCATCCTTTTTGAAAGCTGGCTTGAGCGATGTCATATTGTCCAAGGTGGCACCCAAACGCGGAAACTCGTCGGTGTCAAACACCAAAGGGTCGCCTTTGCGCTGGGGAATACTCAGCGGGAAAATTTCGTCCTTGAAACGGCCAGCCTTAATCGCAGCCTCGGCCTTGTTCTGGCTTTTCACCGCGAACTCGTCTTGCTCGGCACGGTTAATGCCATACTTCTCGGCCACGTTCTCGGCAGTAATACCCATGTGGTATTGGTTGTACACGTCCCACAGGCCATCCACAATCATGCTGTCTACCAACTTGGCGTCGCCCATGCGGAAGCCATCGCGGCTACCCATCATCACATGGGGCGCAGCGCTCATGTTTTCCTGTCCACCGGCAATCACGATTTCAGCATCGCCGCAGGCAATCGCCTGTGCGCCCAACATCACAGCCTTCAGGCCAGAACCACACACTTTGTTGATGGTCAAGGCGGGAACACTCACCGGCAAGCCTGCCTTGATCACCGCTTGGCGCGCCGGGTTTTGACCCGAGCCTGCTGTAAGCACCTGGCCCAAAATCACTTCGGAAATTTGCTCGCCTTTCACGCCTGTTTTATCAAGCAAACCTTTAATCACATGGGCACCCAATTCTGGCGCAGAAATTTTTGCCAGTGATCCACCAAACTTGCCCAGTGCGGTTCGGCCCGCAGCCACAATTACCACTTCAGTCATGTCAACTCTCCTTACAGGTTTTTATACGGCCCGCTGTTTGACGTATCGTCCAGGTGCGGGCTCAATCGGTTTGTATTTCGCATTGCCAGGCTTGGCGGGCGCTTTTACTTCGCCCCCTTTCATGGGCTCAAGCCACTGCGCCCAATCATTCCACCAGCTGCCAGGTACTTCTTTTGCTTTCTTGAACCACTGTTCAGGTGTTTCAGGGATTTCGCTTTCACACACCCAGTAATTGCGCTTGTTCTTGTTGGCCGGGTTAATGACACCCGCAATATGCCCGCTGGCACCCAATACGAAACGGGATTCACCACTGACCAAATGACTGGTTTGAAATGCACTGGTCCACGGCACAATGTGGTCTTCCCGAGTTGCCAAAATGTAAACAGGCACGTCGATCAAACCCAAATCAACAGGCAGGCCACACACCATTGCCTTTCCGGGTTGGCACACCTTGTTTTCCAGGTAAGTGTTGCGCAGGTACCAAGCAAACATGGGACCAGGCAAATTGGTGCTGTCACTGTTCCAGTACAACAAATCGAACACAGGTGGTTTTTCACCTTTCAGGTAATTGTTCACCACATAGTTCCAAATCAAATCATTCGGACGCAGAGACGAAAATGCACCCGAGAGGTCTTTGCCCGGCATCACGCCACCTTGGCCAATACTCTCTTCTCGTGCTTTAACCTGTTCTTCATCCACGAACACACCCAAGGCACCTGTGTCAGTGAAATCAAGCAAGGTGGTCAAAAAAGTGACACTGTTCACACTATCGTCACCACGATTGGCCAAGGTAGAAAGTGCGGTTGCGAGAAGCGTGCCACCCACGCAGAACCCCAATACATTCAGCTTGGGCTGTTTGGAAATGGCCTTGACCACGTCGATGGCTTTGATCACGCCATCGTCAACATAGCCATCCCAAGTAAAATGCCCGTCCGCTTCCGTGGGGTTTTTCCACGACACCAGGAACAAGGTGTGGCCTTGCTCCACCACAAAATTCACCAGTGAATTGCTAGGCTGAAGATCGAGAATGTAGTACTTGTTGATGCACGGGGGGACAAACAACATGGGCTGTTTGCCCACTTTTTCAGTGGTGGGCTTGTATTGCAAAAGCTGAAAGTATTCGCATTCAAACACCACATCGCCCGGCGTGGTGGCCACATTCACACCCACTTCAAAAGCACTTTCGTCAGTTTGGGAAATGCGGCCTTTCTGCATGTCTGCCATCAGGTTTTGAATGGCCTGCGTCAGGCTTTCACCCTTGGTTTCCAACAGTTTCTTTTGTGCTTCGGGATTGGTCACAAAAAAATTGGATGGGCTAAGTGCATCTACAAATTGCTCAACCGCATACTCCACCTTTCGTTTTTCAGGGCTGCTGTCAGGCACCAACTCAACAATTCGTTTCGTAAAGCGGGCATTTAGCGAATACATGGCAGCGGTAAACTCATAGACGCCATGGTCGTGCCAATCGGCTGAAGCAAAACGCTTGTCGCCTTGAATCCAGCTGTCCAGCGGAACTGGCTGCTTTGTTTTGGAATCGGCATTGGGCAAACTGGAAAAGGCAGAGGCCATCAATGCCGACAACTCGGCTGCATACTCGGCTTGAATTTGCCCCAGCGAGTGAACCGGAATTTGAGTAAGCGCTGCCTGACAAGCCCCCATGATGGAATTCATGAAAGGCTGAATTGCACCCATGGTGGCGTTTTGTAGAGGTGCAGCGGCCTGCAGGCCAGGCAACGGCCCCAATTGACCAAAGGCGCCCATGGCTTGTTGAAACTGGGCCTGCATTTGCTGCTGCATTTGTTCAGCAACAGGCAATAGCTGACCGAAGACTTCGTTGAAGTCTGGTATTTGTTTGTTCACCTTCCTCTCCTTTGTGGGGGCAATATGCTCCCTTGGCTCGTCGGCCTTTTCGATATTGTGCACCGCAACATTTTGACTTGTCAAATAATTGTATGCCTCTGACCCTTACTGTTTGCTGATCAGCCCAATTTAATGCACCATCTCCAGTGTATTCGCTTCACCCTTGAGTGCATAAAGATGTACATCGTTATTATTGGCTGGATGTATGTGGTCACCCTGATGGCGGCTACAGAGACAAACTTCGTGGCGGGAATTGTCACATTCCTGTTTTATGGGGCACTGCCCTGTGCCGTGCTGGCCTATTTGATGGGAACCAAGTCGAGGCGAATTAAGCGCCGTGCTCAGGAAGAAGCCGAATTAGCGTTGCGAAACGCCCAGACTGAACCCCCTGCTGTTGCCCCCGCCGATGAGAAAACCAGCGCGGATCGGTGACCGTGTCCCAGCCGCCGCCTTCAATGTTGGAATTACCCAATTCGCGCAGCGCATGCCGGGCCAGTGCATACAGGTCGGCCAAGTATTTCCCGGATTTGTCGCCTGGCTTGAAGCACTCAATGGTATTGGGATTCTGCTGAACAAAGGCATTGAACACCTCCGCCCCAACTTCAAAGGAGTGTGGGCCAATCGCAGGTCCCATCCAGGCCTTGATTTGCATTAGAGGAACCTCGCAGGCCTGGCTTAATGCCTTCGCGCTTGCCAGTAAAACACCTGCATGCAAGCCTCGCCAGCCAGCATGGGCTGCCGCAACCCCCAGTGCTTTGCCGGAGTTGCTGAAGGCCACAAAAACGACGGGCAAACAGTCTGCGGTCATGATCGCCAAGGCCAGGTTGCAACTGACACTGATTGAAGCATCTGCCACCGGTGGTGTTGTGCCAGATGACATCGCATCGCTTGCAAGCCTCGCCTCGAAAACCTCGCAACCATGTACCTGGTTTAACCACACAACCGGAGCACCCATTTCCTTTTCAACTAAACTGCGCCGAGCTTGAACATGGGTAAGGCTATCCCCGACATGCGTACCCAAATTGAAACCGTAAGGGTCGGCGTCACGCTTTAGAGCATCAAATCCGGTTTCTGTGACCAGTACCTTGACACCATCCCAATCTGGGCCAAGCTGGGAGACAGGAATTTCTTTATTCAATTTCTTCAAGGTCATCGTCAGCATCAAAACGCACCAGCACCGAGGCCTTGTGTTGGTGTGCTTCCTCCAATACCGCCTCTTCAACATCGTCGCTGTGGAAATCGATGCCGGCCATTTCACCCAACAAGCGCAAATCCTCGGGGGCCTTTGCGACATACTCGGGCCATTCATGATTACTCAGGCTTTCGTCCCAATCCTCAGCCGCCTCATCAGCTCCTTGCACATGAAAATAAGTCGGATCGGGGAAGCTTAGGTGTGTTGCATGCAGGGCTTGGCGCTCGAACTTCTCGCCATTGGGCAGTTCAATCGAGGAAAGTCGCAAGGCAGAGTGACTGCCAGCGCCTTTGATTTTGTAAACCGGGTCGGCCACCAAAGCAAAACCGGCATGCTGGGCATGCACACGAATTTGATGGGTACGCCCGGTTTCAAGACGGCACACCATCAAGGTGACAGGCACTTCAAGAAGCTCACCAAAAGCAACCGGGGTAAAGTGGGTTACCGCGGGCTTGCCATGATCGACCACCGCCATCCGCAGGCGATTGCGCGGGTCGCGGCCCAGGGGATTATTCACAGTCAAAGGGTTCGCAATTCGGCCCCACACCATGGCCAGGTAAACCCGCTTTACAATGCGGGCTTGCAACATTTGAACCAGTTTTACCTGAGTTTCCGCGGTGCGGGCCACGACCATCAAACCGGTGGTGTCTGCGTCCAGGCGGTGCACAATCCCAGCACGGGGCACATGGATCAAACCCGGGTCCAGGTGATACAGGCCATTCATCAAAGTACCGGTCCAGTGCCCAGGTGCGGGATGAACCACCAGGCCGGCCTGTTTGTTGACCACCGTGTATTCATTGGTGCGGGCCACAATGTCCAGGTTCATGTCCTCGGGTATCAAAGCCTGCATGTGGGCCAAAACCCCAGGGCTCAACTCAATCCGGTCCATGCCCTGTACTTTCTGATTGCCCTTGGCTGCGGCCACGCCGTTGACCAGTACCCGTTCCTCTTTCAACCAACCCTGCAGGCGGGAACGCGAGTACTGCGGGAACAACTCGGCAATCACTTTGTCCAACCGAGAGCCTCCCAATTCCATGGGCACTCTGGCTTGTAACGGTTGATCGGGTTGTGCGTTTTCCGCGTCGGCTTGAATTTGGGACGTCATAAATTAAAATCGAATCTTTCAATTGAGTATGCCGCCGGTGGGCGGCACGGGCTTTGCCCGATATAATGGAAAACCATTGATGATCAAACAGGGACACTTCGGGTTTCGAAATCACATGAACAAAACCACATTGGCCCCGCGCACAACTTGGCTGCGCACATTATCGCAGTTATTCCTGATCCCCGCGTTGATTTTCGCGCTGGCCGCATGCGGCTCGGCAAAACAATTCGATGAAACCGAGGGCTGGAGCCCTGCCCGCCTGTACGAAGAAGCCAAGGCTGAAATCGACGTTGGCAATTACGAGCGCGGTATTGAATTGCTTGAAAAGCTGGAAGCACGCTACCCATACGGGCGTTTTGCACAGCAGGCGCAAATTGATACGGCGTTTGCTTACTACAAGGCGGGTGACAATGCCCAGGCACTGGCGGCAACGGATCGCTTTATCAAGCTGTACCCAAACCACCAGAATCTTGATTACGTGTACTACTTGCGCGGCTTGATCAGTTTCAACGAAGACAAAGGCATTTTTGCATTGTTGTCGGGTGAAGATCAAAGCGCCCGTGACCCCAAAGGCACCCGCGCTGCATTTGATGCTTTCAAGGAAGTGGTAAGCCGCTTTCCCGACAGCAAATATTACGACGACAGCAAATCACGCTTGCAGTACCTCGTGAATGCACTTGCACAAAACGAATTGCATGTGGCCCGTTACTACTACAAGCGTGGCGCGTACCTGGCAGCAGTGAATCGAGCTCAAGAAGTAGTACGTCGGTTCGAACAGACTCCCTCCATTGAAGAAGCACTGTTTATCAGCCTGCGCAGCTATGAGAAACTGAACATGACCGCCCTGGCGGCAGACACCAAACGTGTGATCAACCTGAACTTCAAAGACAGCCCCTATTGGAATATGGATCTTCCCGAGAAGGAAAAAGCGGAAGCCAAATGGTGGCAGGTCTGGAAAGACTAAAGTGTTTGGCAGTCGAATAAAAAAGGATCCTTCAAGGATCCTTTTTTGTTTCTGATGATTGTCTTGAATCACTATTTCAAGCGCTTCTCCCGCATAAACTCAATTGCCACCCTCAATTCTCGCGTGCGCTTGAAAGGCGGCAAACTTCGCCACAGAAGCTTCCCGTAGCCTTTTTCAACCAAGCGCCGGTCTCCGATCAGCAACACGCCCCAATCTGTTTCATCCCGGATCAAACGGCCTGCACCTTGCTTCAGGGCAATCGCTGCATCTGGCAGGGACAAATCCTGGAACGCATTGCCACCACGGTTTTTAATCAACTCGCTTTTGGCTTGAAAAACCGGGTCATCGGGTGGCGCAAACGGCAGCTTGTCAATAATAACCAAGCGCAGCCCATCACCCCGAATATCCACACCTTCCCAAAAACTGGCTGCACCCACCAAAACCGGATTGTTCAATACCCTGAACTGATCCAGCAATTCAGCCCTGGAGGCCTCGCCCTGCACCAACAAACTCCAATCCAGTTCGTCTTTCTCAATACGCTCTCGCAGGTACTCGCCAACCTGCTTCACCGCACGGTGGCTGGTACACAGGAAAAATACTCCCCCCTGACTGGCTTGTAACAGCGGCCACACCGCATCACACAGTTTTTTGCTGAATTGTGGTTCATTGGGAAAAGGCAAATTGTCGGGTACACACAGCAACGCTTGCGATTCATAATCGAATGGGCTTGGCAACAACAACTGCTGGCAATCATCGAGCCCCACCTGCAAGGTAAAGTGCTGCAAGCTTTCTTTAATACTCAAGGTTGCACTGGTAAAAACCCACGCCTTGGGCTGCTCTGCGTAAAGCTTGGCAAATGCATTCGACACATCCAGCGGCGAATCACAGAATTGCACTACGTTGGTCGAAACACTCACCCAACGCACCGACTGTTCATCGGCTTGCGCCGTGGCCGGAGAAAACCAGTCTTGCCAGCGCAGGCACAACTCACTCGCGCGCCCCATTAGCTTCACCCACGATTCGTTGCGAACCGACAGGGGGCTGATCATTTCTATCAAGCCTTCCAGGCGGTTTTCGAAGTCTGTGCAAACTGCGGCAACGCCATTCAAGGCCAAAAACTGGGCATGCGTAAAACGAGCGGAATCAATTTCGGTGCCTACAATGCGTCGAATTTCCTTGAGCGCCAATTCCATTGGGCGAAGCACGGCATCCCAATCGCCGGCATCTGCGCTGGAAGTTCGACCCTCAATCAGCACGTCACGCAAAAACTCCTGACACTGAGCCGTCGATATGGCCTGCCCTAGCAAGCTGGTTGCAATGTCGGGCAACTGGTGCGCTTCATCGAAAACGATCACATCGCAAGCCGGAAGCAACTCTGCGATTCCTTCTTCTTTCAGTGCAAGATCGGCCAAGAACAAGTGATGATTCACCACAACCACCTCGGCATCAAGCGCATCGCGGCGGGCTTTGTTCACAAAGCATTCAGACGCGTTGGGGCATTCGCCGCCCAGGCAGTTGTCTTTGTTGGAAGTGACCCAGCTCCACACGGCTGAATCTTCGGGTACACCGGCGCAATCAGCCCGGTCGCCAGTGTGGGTGCGGCCAGCAAATATTTTTACTTTTTGAAGATGATCCACTTCACGGGGCGAGGGCAAACGCGCCTCTTTGAGCGCACGCTCCAAGTGAAAATGGCACACATAATTTTGGCGGCCTTTCAACAACGCCACATTGACAGGCACACCCAAGGCCTCGCGAACCAGCGGCAGGTCTTTGTTAAAAAGTTGATCCTGCAAAGTTTTGGTGGCTGTAGACAACAAAACCCTTCGCCCTGAAAGCAAAGCGGGCACCACGTAGGCAAAGGTTTTCCCCGTGCCAGTGCCTGCTTCCACCACCAAAGCACTTTGAGTTTCAATCGCATTGCCAACCGCCTGTGCCATTTCAATTTGCGATTCGCGTGCACTGAACCCGGGTAGTCGGCGGGCCAAAGCACCACCAGGGGCGAAAGCCTCATTCAAGGGTTCAGAGAAATCAAACATGCGGGGTACAGGTAAATTTGAGCGTGAAAGTTAGGCAGGAATGTCGGGTTCAAGCTGAATTTGCAACAGCGTAATCGAGTCTTTGATCTGCAACTTGCGCTTTTTCAATCTGCGAACCTGCAACTGATCAAAACCAGTTTGTGCTGTCAACATGGCAATGATCTGATCCAGATCGCGGTGTTCAACCTGCAATTCTACAATTCGTCGCTTGATCGATTCGATGTCTTCAGTATGGACCATGGGCATTCAGGTTGAACCAGCTCGGTGTTGACAACATTGTAGCCGCAAGTGAACCAAGGCTGGAAACAATCTACCCGAAGTGGATCACCCGTTCTGCAGCTCGCTTTAGTTAGGCGCTTCAGTTAGGCGTTCGGGCTCGCCGATTCGCATACTCGTCCAGGCGAATCATGTCGTCAGCCTTGCCTTGAACCTCCAGGTGTGCACGGCGAATTTGTGCACCTTGCAAACGTACATCATCCAGACAACTGGACACGAAAAACTTGTTGTAACAAGCCCGCGACTGCTCGTTCAATTCATACTCGAGAAACTCAAGTTGTTTTTCTCGTTCAGCCACATAGGCACGCGCCTGCTCAAGCGTGTTTGGCGCCTGGGGTTTAGCGGCCTGCAGTTGAACAGTACTACAGGCAGCCAGTACCAAGGCTGAAACCGGCAAGATGAGGGTGAACAGGCGCTGCACCCTCACCCCGATCGACTTCCGAAGCTGTGGCACAATGCCCTGCTTACTTTGAAAACTCATAGATCAGAATCCATGTCGCTTGTTCAAAATCGAATTATCGCCCAGTTGGCTCAAGAATTGGGTGCCGCACAATCACAAATCAAGGCAGCAGTCGATTTGTTGGACGAAGGTGCTACAGTGCCCTTCATCGCCCGTTACCGCAAAGAGGCCACAGGTGGGTTAGACGATGCGGTGCTTCGTGACCTTCAAGAGCGCCTGGTGTATTTGCGCGAACTGGAAGACAGGCGCAGCAGTATTCTTGAATCGATTGAAAGCCAGGGCAAGTTGACCCCTGAACTGAAAGCAGCGATTGAAAAGGCGGAGAACAAACAAACGCTGGAAGACCTTTACCTGCCCTACAAACCCAAGCGCCGCACACGCGCACAAATAGCGCGTGAGGCAGGCCTGCAACCACTGGCAGATGAAATTCTTCAGAACAAACAAGCCGTGCCTGAAACACTGGCTGCGGCTTACCTGAACACAGAACACCAAATCAACGACACCAAAGCAGCACTGGATGGTGCCCGCGACATTTTGGCCGAACAGTTTTCTGAAAATGCAGCCTTGCTGGCACTTCTAAGAAACCGTTTGAAAGGCGAGGGTGCCATTAGAGCAGCTGTGGTGCCTGAAAAAGCCAGTGAAGCCATCAAGTTTCAAGATTACTTTGAACATCAAGAACCCTTGGGCAGCACAGCTTCGCACCGCATGTTGGCCATGCTTCGTGGCCGGGAACAAGGATTCTTGACACTGAAGGTAGACCTGCCGGAGGTGTGGGAAGCAGAGAACCCCCGCGCACCCCATCCTTTTGAATCGGAAATTGCCCGCCTGCATGGCATTGAACGCGACGAAAGCCCACGGGGCAAATTCTTGAATGAAACATGCCGTTGGACATGGAAAATCAAACTGGCCAGCACCCTAGAAAGTGAGGTGATCGGCACGCTGCGCGATGCGGCACAGGCTGAGGCTATCACCGTGTTTGGTAAAAACCTGAAAGACTTGTTGTTATCAGCCCCGGCGGGAGGCAAAGCCACCATGGGTCTGGACCCAGGTATTCGCACTGGTGTAAAAGTGGCGGTAATTGACAGCACAGGCCAGGTGGTTGAACACGCCACCATTTACCCACACGAGCCTCGCCGACAATGGAATGAATCCATCGCCCTGCTAGCCGCGCTTTGCATGAAACACAATGTGGAGTTGATCGCCATTGGCAACGGCACGGCCAGCCGGGAAACCGATCAACTGGCAGCCGACTTGCTTGCACAACACAAAGACCTGAAAGCCACACGGGTTATGGTGAGCGAGGCAGGCGCCTCGGTTTACTCCGCCAGCGCTTTGGCTTCAGCAGAATTGCCAGACCTTGACGTCAGCATTCGCGGTGCGGTGTCCATCGCTCGCCGCCTGCAAGATCCCCTGGCTGAACTGGTAAAAATCGATCCGAAATCAATCGGTGTGGGTCAATATCAACATGACGTGGATCAGCGTCAATTGAGCGGTCGCCTGGATGCGGTGGTTGAAGATTGCGTGAACGCAGTGGGTGTCGAAGTGAACACGGCATCGGAGCAACTGCTGTCCCGCGTATCAGGACTCAATGCTTCTGTGGCCAAAGCCTTGGTTTCTTTCCGAAACACCAATGGCAAATTCAAAAGCCGTGAAGACTTGCGCAAAGTACCAAGGCTTGGTGACAAAACATTTGAACAAGCCGCGGGTTTTTTGCGTATTCATGGTGCTGAAAACCCGCTCGATGCTTCTTCAGTTCATCCTGAGGCCTACATTGTGGTCGAGAAAATGGCAGCCAAGGTGAAGAAGCCGGTGGGCAGCCTAGTGGGTAATCGTGAAATTCTGAAAGAATTGAAACCCGCCGAGTTTGTGGACGATCGTTTTGGCTTGCCCACGGTTCAGGATATTTTGGTAGAACTTGAAAAACCTGGCCGTGACCCACGCCCCAGTTTCAAGACCGCAAAGTTTGATGACAAAGTACATACCATGGCCGACTTGAAACCCGGTATGACGCTGGAAGGTGTGGTCACCAACGTGGCAAACTTTGGCGCTTTTGTAGACATAGGTGTGCATCAGGACGGGTTGGTGCATGTTTCTGCCTTGTCCAACACCTTTGTGAAAGACCCGCACAGCGTGGTGAAAACCGGGCAAATTGTGAAAGTAAAAGTGCTGGAAGTCGATATTCCTCGCAAACGAATTTCACTGACCATGAAAATGGGCGACGATGTGCCGAAAGCCGCACCCGGGCAGAACGCTGGCCGACAAGTTCAAGCCAACCGTGCAGGCGATTCACGAGGAAATTCACGCGGTGAACGAAGTGGTGGAAGCACTGGTTCGAATTCACAACAAGGCGCAGGTTTTGCCAACAATGCATTTGCTGCCGCATTCGCAAAAGCAAAGGGAAGCAAATAAGGAAGAGTCAAAGCCGCACGGCGTTTCGCTTCGGCGAATCCAGGTACTCCTTGGACTGCATTTCAACAATGCGGCTCACCGTGCGGAAAAACTCATGTGCCATCGCACCTTCAGTGTACAGTTCTTCCGGTTCAACAGCCGCCGACATAATCAGCTTGACTTTGTGATCGTAAAGTACATCAATCAGCCAGGTGAACCTGCGGGCCTCTGAGGCCATACCAGCGCCCATCTTGGGTACGCCACTGAGAATCACAGTTTGAAACTGGCTGGCAATTTCAAGGTAGTCGTTTTGTGAACGCGGGCCACCGCACAGGGTTGGAAAATCGAACCAAACTACCGAGCCTGCGCGCCGAACAGCCTTGATGACACGCGATTCAATTTGTAACTCTGCAGGCTCATCAGCCACCTCAGCCAAGCGCTTGAAATCTTCGGTCAACTGTTTGTCCGCGCTTTCATCAAGCGGCATGAGGTAGGTGTTTAGTTGCTCCAATGTGCGGCGGCGGTAATCTACTCCCACATCCACGTTAATCACATCCAGTTGCTTGTTGAGCAGGGCAATGGCGGGTAACAGGCGGTCACGGTGCAGACCATCTGGGTAGAGATCATCTGGTTTGTAGTTGGACGTCATCAGGAAAGTAACGCCGTTGGCGAACAAGCCATCGAGCAGGCGATAGAGAATCATGGCGTCCGCAATATCTGACACATGAAACTCGTCAAAACAAATCAAACGATAACGTTTGGCGATTCGCGCTGCCACTTCGTCAAGCGGATCCTGAACTCCCTTGAGGTCATCGAGTTCGGCATGCACACCCCGCATGAACTCATGAAAATGCAAACGCACCTTTCGCTGCACGGTGACAGAGTTGTAAAAGCAATCCATCAAAAAACTTTTCCCGCGACCTACCCCACCCCACAGGTACAAGCCCTTGGGTACAGCAGGTCGATTCAGGAATTTTTTGATTACACTGCTGCGTGCTTTTTTGTATTCAACAAACTCATCGTAGAAAAGCTGCATGCGGTCTACCGCCTTTTGCTGAGCAGCATCCGACTGGTATCCACGTTCGGCCAAAGTTTGTTTGTAGTGTTCCTGAACGTTCACGATGATGAATTTCAATCAATAGAATTAAAAACGGCCGATGAAGCAATTCACCAGCCGTTGGGGGTCGATACCGAACAGAATTTTAACCGTTCAGTTGACGCTTGTCGCAGGCCAAAGCCGCTTCTTTCATCACTTCAGACAAACTGGGGTGCGCATGGCAAATGCGACCGATGTCCTCGGAAGAAGCCTTGAACTCCATGGCCATCACGGCTTCAGCAATCAAATCAGATGCATGGCTGTTGATGATGTGTACACCCAGGACTTCATCGGTGGTGGCATCGGCCAACACTTTCACAAAACCTTGTGAATCGCCCTGCCCCAGCGCACGGCCATTGGCCATGAACGGGAACTGACCAGCTTTGTATTTTCGTCCTTCCTGCTTCAACTGCTGCTCGGTTTTACCAACCCAAGCCACTTCAGGCGAAGTGTAAATAACCCAAGGAATGGTGTCGTAATTGCAGTGGCCAGCTTGTCCAGCCATGATTTCGGCAACCATCACACCTTCTTCTTCAGCTTTGTGCGCCAGCATGGCACCGCGAATCACATCGCCAATCGCGTAAATGCCAGCCACCAGGGTTTGGCAGTGCGCATCTACGTCAATCTGGCCGCGATCATTGGTTTTGAGGCCGACCGCTTCAAGGTTCAAGCCATCGGTGTTGGGTACTCGGCCCACCGACACAATCAGCTTGTCGCAATCTAGCATCTGGGCAGCACCATCGGCATCGGTGTAAGCGACTGAAACGCCCTTTTTGCTGGCTTTCACTTCACCGATTTTTACACCCATGTTCATCTTCAACCCTTGCTTGGTGAAGATTTTCTGCATTTCTTTGGCCACGCCTTCATCGGCTGCAGCCAGAAAATTGGGCATGGCTTCAAGCACGGTTACATCGGAACCCAGACGGCGCCACACTGAACCCAACTCAAGACCAATCACGCCTGCGCCAATCACGCCCAGTTTCTTGGGAACAGCGCCAAATTTCAGAGCACCTTCGTTGTCGCAAACGATTTCATTGTCGACGGTGATACCGGGCAAATGGCGTGCCTTGGAACCTGTCGCAACAATGACCTTTTTGGCTGTTACTTTCTCTTCACCGGCTGCACTTTTCACAGTCAGCTCGAAACCACCATCGACCTTGCCGGAAAAACTGGCCCAACCCTTGATGGGCGTGACCTTGTTTTTCTTGAACAGGTATTGAATACCCCCAGTCATTTTGGCGACGATGTCATCCTTGCGTTTGATCATCTTGGCCACATCCATTTTCGCGCCAGTCACGGAAATACCGTGATCTTCGGCATGGTGGGCAATCTTCTCGAACTCTTCCGAAGAGGCCAACAGGGCCTTTGATGGAATACAACCCACATTCAAACAAGTACCACCCAAGCGAGGCTCACCCTTGGGATCGTCGTAAGCATTGCCTTCGATACAGGCGACTTTCATACCCAACTGACCGGCACGGATCGCGGCAATGTAACCGCCGGGGCCTGCGCCTATCACCACTACGTCATATTGTGTGCTCATGAATATCCCCTTTATAGTTCCAGCAGCAAGCGTGCTGGGTCTTCCAGGGCTTCTTTCATTGCAACCAGGCCAAGTACTGCTTCGCGTCCGTCAATAATGCGGTGGTCGTAACTCATCGCGAGGTAATTCATGGGGCGAATCACGATTTCACCGTTTTCAACCACTGCACGCTCTTTCGTGGCGTGAATACCCAAAATTGCAGACTGGGGCGGGTTGATAATTGGCGTGGACAACATGGAACCGAATACACCACCGTTGGAAATCGAGAATGTACCACCGGTGAGGTCGTCCAGGCTGAGCTTGCCGTCCTTTGCTTTCTGGCCAAATTCGGCAATCTTCATTTCGATGTCAGCAATGCTCATTTGATCGGCATTGCGGATGATTGGCACCACCAAACCACGGGGAGAACCCACTGCAATACCGATGTCGAAATAGCCGTGGTACACGATGTCATTGCCATCAACAGAAGCATTCAGTACTGGGTACTTTTTCAAGGCGGCAACCGCGGCCTTCACGAAGAAGCCCATGAAGCCCAGCTTGGCACCATGTTCTTTTTCGAACTTGTCCTTGTACTTGTTGCGCAAGTCCATGACCGGCTTCATGTTCACTTCGTTGAATGTGGTCAAAATAGCGTTGGTTTGCTGCGACTGTACCAAGCGTTCTGCAACGCGGGCACGCAAGCGGCTCATGGGCACGCGCTGCTCAGGGCGACCTTCAATCAAGGTTGAGGGATCTAGCGGGGCCTTCACTTCAGGCAGCAAGCTAACTGGCTTGGCGGCGGCTGGAGCAGCTGCGGGCTTCGCTGCGGGGGCAGGCGCTGCGGCGGGTGCATTCAAGGTACCGATCACATCGCCTTTGGTGATGCGGCCGTCTTTGCCTGAACCTGCAATTTGATCAGCACTTAGCTTGTTCTCTGCCATCATTTTGGCCGCAGCCGGCATGGCCACAGAGCCATCTACGCTGGATGAAGGAGCTGGGGCTGCTGCTGGTGCAGCGGCCGGAGCAGGCGCTGCTGCCGGGGCAGGTGCTGCTGCGGGTACGCTTGCGGAGGCACTTGCTTCCGTGTCAATTTTTGCCAAGACCTGTCCCGCTACAACGGTTGCACCGTCTTCGCAGAGAATTTCAACGATCACGCCAGCCGAAGGTGCGGGCACTTCCAGCACCACCTTGTCGGTCTCCACGTCGATCAGGTTTTCGTCACGCTTTACCGCGTCACCAGGTTTTTTGTACCAATTCAACAGCGTTGCTTCGGCGACAGATTCGGACAGTTGTGGTACGACCACTTCTACGATTGCCATGGAATATTTTCCTTTTGAATTCTTTGTTCAAGTGCGGGCGGTCACCATGACCAGCCCGCGTCCTGTATTTATTTCGTAACCACGAAACCCTTGAGCTTGCCAAATGCCGCATCGATCAGCGCTTTTTGCTGTTCGTTGTGCTTGGCGTAGTAGCCCACGGCCGGAGAAGCTGAAGCCGGACGCCCCGCGTAACCCAGACGCTGCCCTTCCGACAGGTTTTCCAGCACGTTGTGCTGGATCTGGAACCAGGGACCCTGGTTTTGTGGTTCATCCTGACACCACACCACATCAGCCAAGTTGGGGTATTTGCGCAGTTCTGCGCTCAATGACTTGTGCGGGAATGGATACAGCTGCTCGACTCGCGCGATCGCAACATCTTTGATGTTGCGCTCGCGACGAGCTGCGACCAGGTCGTAGTACACGCGACCGGAACAAAGAACCACTCGCTTGACTTTGCTGGCATCCAGGTCGCCCTGATCACCAATCACAGTCTGGAAATGGCCTTTGGACAAGTCTTGCAAAGAAGAAGTGGCTTCTTTGTGACGCAACAAAGATTTCGGCGTCATGATGATCAGCGGCTTGCGGAACAAGCGGATCATTTGGCGACGCAACAGGTGGAAAATCTGTGCCGGCGTTGTAGGCTGGCAAACCTGCATATTGTTTTCGGCGCACAGTTGCAAGTAACGCTCGATACGCGCAGATGAGTGCTCTGGCCCCTGCCCTTCGTAACCATGCGGCAACATCATGACCAGGCCGGATGCACGACCCCACTTCACTTCACCGGAAGAAATGAACTGGTCAATTACCACTTGAGCACCGTTGGCGAAGTCGCCAAATTGTGCTTCCCAAATCACCAAGGTGTTGGGCTCAGCAGTGGAGTAACCATATTCAAAACCGAGTACTGCCTCTTCAGACAACACAGAGTCGATGACGGTAAACGGGGCCTGGTTTTCAGAGATATTTTCCAGCGGAATATAGGTGCCTTCGTTCCACTTTTCACGGCCCTGGTGGTGCAACACGGCATGACGGTGCGTGAACGTGCCACGCCCGCAATCCTGTCCGGTGATGCGAACCGCGTAACCAGAGGAAACCAGCGATGCAAATGCCAGGTGTTCGCCCATACCCCAGTCGAGCAAGGTTTCGCCCTGGCCCATGGCTGCACGGTCGGCAATCACCTTTTGTACCAATGGGTGAACCTTGAAGTTCTCAGGTACGGTGGTAATGCGCTCTGACAAACGCTTGATTTCGGAAATCGGCACCGAAGTATCGGCTGCATCCGTCCATTTCTTGTTCAGGTACGGTGACCAATCAACGGCAAACTTGCTCTTGTAATTGGTCAACACGGGGTCAGCACGGTTGTGCTTGCCTTCGTCCATGGCTGCACGGAAATCAGCAACCAGTTTCTCGGCACCGTCTTCTTTCAAAATGCCCTGCATCACCAAACGCTCGGCATACAAAGCGCGCGTACCTGGGTGCTGACCAATTTTCTTGTACATCAAAGGTTGGGTTACGGCAGGCGTGTCTTGCTCGTTGTGACCCAATTTGCGGAAACAGACAATGTCGATCACCACGTCTTGCTGGAATTCCATGCGGAAGTCCAAGGCCAACTGGGTCACGAAAATGACAGCTTCGGGATCGTCGCCATTCACGTGAAACACGGGTGCCTCAATCATCTTGACCACGTCTGAACAGTACAGCGTCGAGCGGCTATCGCGCGGATCAGAAGTGGTGAAGCCGATTTGGTTATTGATCACGATGTGAACCGTACCGCCCGTGCCGTAGCCGCGGGTGTGCACCAGGTTCAATGTTTCCATGACCACTCCCTGGCCTGCAAAAGCGGCATCACCGTGCACCAGCACCGGCAACACCTGCTTGCCTTCCTTGTCACCACGACGTTCCTGGCGAGCCTTCACCGACCCTTCAACTACAGGGTTCACAATTTCAAGGTGCGAGGGGTTAAACGCCAGGGACAAGTGCATGGGACCACCTGGGGTGGTTACATCCGATGAAAAGCCCTGGTGATACTTCACGTCACCAGCAGGCAGATCATCGGCATGCTTGCCTTCGAATTCTTCAAACAATTGGCTAGGGCTTTTGCCCAGAATGTTGACCAGCACGTTCAAACGACCGCGGTGAGCCATGCCAATGATGGTTTCTTGCACACCATTGGCGCCACCACGCTGAATCACATGATCAAGCGAGGCGATAAAAGATTCACCACCTTCCAGCGAGAAACGCTTCTGACCCACGTACCGGGTGTGCAAATAACGCTCAAGGCCTTCGGCTGCGGTTAGGCGCTCCAGAATGTGCAATTTTTCTTCAGTCGACAGCTGGGCAGTGCCCAGGCTGGTCTCCATGCGTTCTTGCAACCAGCGCTTTTGAGCGGGGTCGCTGATGTGCATGTACTCAATACCAATTGAACGGCAGTAAGTGTCGCGCAACGCCTTCACGATGTCGCGAAGGGTCATTTGATCTTGACCAAAATAGGTGTTGGTGGCGGAGAACGTGATGTCCATGTCCGCTTCGGTCAGGCCATAAAAGGCTGGATCAAGCTCCGGAATATTTGGGCGTTCCTGACGCTTGAGCGGATCAAGGTCTGCAAAACGTGAGCCCAGGAAGCGATACGCAGCCACAATTGACTGAACATGCACCTGTTTTTTGGCCACTTCCAGGTCAGCAGACTGAATCTGCGGCTGCAAGAAGCCTTTTTTCGCGCGTTGAGCAAAGGATTGAACCACTGGCGCATGGGCTACATCTTTCTCGTTCACGTCGCCGTGAGCAGAAGGCACCATTTGCATTTGGTCAAAGTAGGCGCGCCATTTGTCTGGCACGGAGCCTGGGTTGTCCAGGTAGGCCTCGTACATTTCTTCGACATAGGGCGCATTGCCCCCGAACAAATACGAGTTTTGTTGAAATGATCGCATCATTTGCGCTTCACCTTTTTCCGAGTTTCTCGTTTCAAAGATGTGGGGTTCGGACTCGACCTTGGCTATTGCCATCGGACCGAATCCCTACACACGTGGGTTAAACCGCACTCCCCGTCTGGTTTGTGGAGCCCCTGCCCCTAACCAGATAGCAAAAAGCAGCCAAAAAAAGACTGCTTTAAGAGTTAAGCCCAAAGGATATCAGATTAGAGAAAGCGCACTAAAGCCCTAACGAGGATGAATGTGAAAAATGTGGTGAAAATGAAAAAAGCCACCCGAAGGTGGCTTTCTGTTCCAACTGCAGTGTCAATCAACGCTGGTCGATTGGCTTTACGTTGCGGTGCGCTGCACCGTTGAACAACTGGCGTGGACGACCGATTTTGTATTCGGGGTCTGCAATCATTTCGTTCAACTGGGCGATCCAGCCCACGGTGCGGGCCAACGCGAAAATCGCTGTAAACAGTGGCACAGGAATACCGATCGCCTTTTGAACGATACCGGAATAAAAATCCACGTTCGGGTACAGCTTGCGCTTTACAAAGTATTCGTCTTCCAGCGCAATTTTTTCCAGGGCCATGGCAATCTTGAACAATGGGTCGTCATGCAAGCCCAGCTCGTTCAACACTTCGTGACAGGTTTCACGCATCAGCTTGGCGCGTGGGTCGTAATTCTTGTACACGCGGTGGCCAAAGCCCATCAAGCGAACGCCTGAATCCTTGTCTTTTACCTTGGCAATGAAATCGCCAATTTTCTCAACGCCGCCGTTGGCCTGAATTTCAGTCAACATATTCAAGCAGGCCTCGTTGGCGCCACCATGTGACGGGCCCCACAGACATGCTACGCCGGCCGCAATCGCAGCAAAAGGATTCGTACCAGATGATGCGCACAGGCGAACTGTGGAAGTCGATGCGTTTTGCTCATGATCTGCATGCAAAATGAAGATGCGGTCCATCGCGCGCACCAGCACGTCGTTGACCTGGTACTCTTCGCACGGATTACCGAACATCATGCGCATGAAGTTGGCGGTGTAGCTGAGTTCATTCTTGGGGTAAATATTGGGTGCGCCAATGCCATATTTGTAGGCCATGGCCACCAGGGTTGGCATTTTCGCGATCAGTCGGATTGCGGAAATATCACGCTGGTTTTTGTCCAGCAAGTTCATGGAATCTGGGTAGAAAGCAGACATACCGCCCACCAGACCAGTCATCACCGCCATGGGGTGCGCGTCGCGGCGGAAACCTCGCAGGAAGAAGTTCATCTGCTCGTTGACCATGGTGTGCTTGGTCACCAGGTCGTCAAATGTTTTCTTTTCAGCGGCATTGGGCAACTCACCGTTCAACAGCAAGTAGCACACGTCCATGAAGTCGCAGTGCTGCGCCAGTTGCTCAATGGGATAGCCGCGATACAGCAGCTCACCCTTGTCACCGTCAATATAGGTAATGGATGAATTGCAGGAGGCTGTGGACAGGAAGCCTGGGTCGTAGGTGAATTTGCCAGTGGATCCGTACAGCTTTCGGATGTCGATCACATCGGGACCAATGGTACCTTTGTGAATGGGAAATTCTACCGAAGGGGTGCCGTCTGAAAAAGACAGCGTGGCCTTGTGTTCTGTGCTCATCGGATTTCCTTCTAATGGGATTGAAATTAAAGTTCTCGCATCATCTGGATCACCTTGCGCACACCAGGTGTATCCAGATCCCCTTCCGGCTCTTTTCGGCCCAGGAATAGGTCAAGCAACACGTTGTCAACCTCTTCAAACAGCACAGTCAAGGCCTGCACGTCGTCGTTGGTCAATTCCATTTCATGCTTGTCGAAAAATCGTTCGATAATCAGGTCGTTTTCCAATAGACCTCGCCTGGCGCGCCAGCGTAAACGGGCACGTTGAGTTGGATCCGCCTGATGACTCTGATTAGACATAAACTACAACAAAAAAAACGGGGTTTTGCAGTGCACAACCCCGATTTGAATAAAAAAATCCGAACAAGGGTTCTAGACGGCGCGACGCACCATCAATTCCTTGATCTTGCCAATTGCCTTGGTGGGGTTCAAGCCCTTCGGACACACGTCTACGCAGTTCATGATGGTGTGGCAGCGGAACAAGCGGTATGGATCTTCCAGGTTATCCAGACGCTCGCCGGTGGTTTGATCACGGCTGTCTGCAATGAAACGGTAGGCTTGCAACAGGCCAGCTGGACCCACGAACTTGTCAGGGTTCCACCAGAACGATGGGCAGCTGGTTGAACAGCATGCGCACAAAATACATTCGTACAGACCATCCAGTTCTTCGCGCTCTTCGGGTGACTGCAAACGCTCCTTTTCAGGAGGGGGTGTGTCGTTCACCAGGTAAGGCTTGATGGAGTGGTACTGCTTGAAAAACTGGGTCATGTCGACGATCAAGTCGCGCACTACGGGCAAACCTGGAAGCGGTTTGAGCACGATGGGCTGCTTCAGGTCGCGCAGGTTGGTAATACAAGCCAAACCGTTTTTGCCGTTGATGTTCATGGCATCAGAACCGCACACGCCTTCTCGGCATGAACGGCGATAGGCCAGTGATTCATCCACGTCGCTCTTGATGCGCATCAGCGCGTCGAGCAACATTTTGTCGGTTGGCTCCAGCTCAACTTCCAGCTTTTGCATTTTTGGCGCTTCGCCGGTATCCGGGTCGTAGCGATAAATTTCAAAACGTACGATTCTCTTTTCGCTCATTTTCTGTACCTCTTAACCTTGATTAGAACGTCCGCTTTTTGGGCTGGAAGGTTTCAACTGTCATTGGCTTCAGGTTCACTGGCTTGTAGTCCAGGCGATTGCCCTCGGAGTACCACAGGCTGTGACGCATCCACTTGTCATCATCGCGTTCAGGGAAATCGCGGTGAGCATGCGCACCACGGCTTTCTTCACGCGCTGCGGCGGACACCATGGTGGCCTTCGCAGTTTCCTGCAAGTTGGCCAGTTCCAATGCTTCTACCAACGCAGTGTTGAACACTTTGGACTTGTCTTTCAAATGAATGTGCTCGGCTTGTGCGGCCAGATCGTTGATCTTGCTCACGCCCGCTTCCATCAACTCGGTGGTGCGGAACACGCCACAGTGGTACTGCATGCCCTTGCGAATCGCATCGGCCACAACTCGGGTGTTCTCGCCGCTGATCGATGTCATCAGCTTGTCAACGCGCGCCATGGTCAGGTCAGTGCCATCGGCTGGCAATTCCTTGTGGCTGCGGGCTTTCAGGTTGCTGTTCACAATGTGGTTACCTGCTGCACGACCAAATACGATCAAATCGAGCAAGGAGTTGGTACCCAAACGGTTTGCACCGTGAACGGATACGCAGGCGCATTCGCCAATGGCGTACATGCCATTGATGATTTCGCTGGGGCCGCCCGGTACTTTGGGAGCCACAACCTGGCCGTACACATTGGTTGGAATGCCGCCCATTTGGTAGTGAATGGTTGGTACCACAGGAATTGGTTCTTTGATCGGGTCTACGTTGGCGAACTTGATCGCGATTTCGCGAATCGAAGGCAAACGCTTCATGATGGTGTCGGCACCCAGGTGATCGAGCTTCAACAACACATAATCTTTGTTGGGACCACAACCGCGGCCTTCCTTGATTTCCTGGTCCATGGAACGTGACACAAAGTCGCGTGGAGCCAAGTCTTTCAAGGTTGGAGCGTAACGTTCCATGAAACGCTCGCCTTCGCTGTTGAGCAAAATACCGCCTTCGCCGCGAACACCCTCAGTCACCAGAACACCTGCACCAGCCACACCAGTTGGGTGGAACTGCCAGAACTCCATGTCTTCCAGAGGAATGCCAGCGCGGGCTGCCATGCCCATTCCGTCGCCGGTGTTGATAAAGGCGTTGGTGGATGCATCCCAGATGCGGCCTGCACCACCGGTGGCAAACACGGTGGTTTTGGCTTCCAGCACCATCATCTCGCCGGTTTCCATTTCCAGGGCGGTTACACCTACCACATCACCATCGGCGTCACGAATAATGTCAAGTGCCATCCACTCTACGAAGAACTGGGTGCGCGCGCGCACGTTGCGCTGGTACAGGGTGTGCAACAGGGCATGACCTGTGCGGTCGGCAGCCGCACAAGCGCGCTGAACCGGCTTTTCACCGAAGTTGGCTGTGTGGCCACCGAAGGGACGCTGATAAATCGTGCCATCTGGGTTGCGGTCAAAGGGCATGCCAAAGTGTTCAAGCTCGTAAACCACTTTGGGGGCTTCACGACACATGAATTCAATTGCATCCTGGTCGCCCAAGTAGTCAGAACCTTTCACGGTGTCGAACATGTGCCAGTACCAGCTGTCGTCGGACATATTGCCCAGCGACGCACCGATACCACCCTGTGCGGCCACGGTATGTGAGCGCGTAGGAAATACTTTGGACAGCACGGCTACATTCAGACCAGCCTCTGCCAACTGGAGCGAACAGCGCATACCCGCGCCACCCGCACCTACGATCACCGCGTCGAATTTGCGACGAGGAAGGGAAGTTTTAACTGCAGTCACTTTTAGACCCTCCAGAGAATGTCAGCAGCGTAACCGGCTGCACCAAGCAACCACAACGCCGTAAAAACTTGCAATGTAAGGCGAATGCCAGTGGGCTTGACGTAGTCCATCCAGATGTCGCGAATACCAATGTAGGCGTGATAGCACAGTGACAAGATCGCCAGCAGTGCGAGAATTTTGCCCAATGGGAAAGACAGCACGGTGAAGTTGAAAAAACCGACCCACTTCACGTAATCAAGATCGGGGGTAAACAGCACGGCCAGGAACAGACCGATTGTGTACACCGCCATGATGACCGCTGTAATACGCTGTGCGACCCATTCTTTCAGGCCGTAGTGTGCGCCAACCACCAGGCGCTTGGAACCAATGTTATTGCCCATAATTAAAACACTCCGAACAGTTTCAGGCCGAACAAAGCGGTCAGGCTCAAACTGACAGCAAACACAATACCCGCACTTTTGCTGGCTGCGTACTTTTCAGTGCCCACATGCATGTCGAGCACCAGGTAACGAATGCCCGCGGCAAAGTGATGCAGATACGACCAGATCAGGCCGAGCAATACAATTTTGACCAGCGGGCTGCTGACCAGGGATTGCATTTCAAGGAAGGTGAGTTCGGAAGTGATGCTTTTGTCGAAAAGCGGCAGGAGAATGACTGGAAGCGCCAGGAACAGCACAGCGCCACTGACGCGGTGCAAAATGGACAGCTTGCCCGCCAAGGGTAGCCTGTACTTCAGGATTTGTGTGACATGGATGTTCCGGTATTCCGGACGTTTCTTCGCAACAGTGTTTGACATGCTCGTGTTCTTATAAAAGTGATTGGAAAACGGGCTTTTACCCTAGGCCTTCCGGCCTGAATCCTTTAAAAAAACCAATATCGGACAACGATATATTTTGAACCAAATCAGCAAAGCCTTAAAGCGGGAAGTTTTTGATTTTGAGCACCAAATGACGCAAATGCATTCTTTTGCCCGCTAAAGACTTGTATCAATTCAATACAATTCATTCCTGTATGAAAATTTGTCGGTCAAGTACCAGCCACGGCGAAGCTCTACCGGCTTATCAGCATACGTCATTGAAAGGCGCTCGACCAGCAGCAAGGGGGTACCTACCCCAACCTGCAAAATGTCAGCATGCTCCTGCTGTGCACTGACCGCCTTGATGTGCTCGTTGGCCCTCAACATGCGTACATTAAAGCTGCTTTCAAGGAAACCATACAGGGTGGAATTCCACTGCTGAAGACGCTCAAGAGTAAGGCCTTTGTATTGGGAAGCCGGCAACCAGATTTCATCAAAAATACGGGGTACACCATCGAAGCGCATGACACGCTTGACCACAAACACAGAGTCACTGGGTTTGATGTCGAGCAATTTGGCAATTTGCGAACTTGCACGAACCCGCTCTACAGACAAATAGGTGGATTTGGGCTTTACGCCAGGCTCTTCGTCGGCGGCAAGACGCAGGAACCGATATTCTGACTTGGCCTCGTTGTGCGTGGCAACAAAAGTACCCCGCCCCTGCTTGCGATCGACCAGGTTTTCAGCGGCAAGCTCGTCAATTGCTTTGCGCACCGTGCCCTGACTGACACCATAACGGGCAGCAAGCTCGGTTTCAGACGGAATAAGCTCACCCGGCTTCCATTCGCCGTCTTGAAGGCTTTTGAGCAGCAAACCTTTGATTTGCTGATAAAGCGGGCTGAACGTTGGATTGACGGGTTGCAAATTGTGTCTCGGTCTTGTTTTTTCGGATTATTGTGTATCTTATATCTTATAGATGACTTTTAGAAGTTAATCCCCTCTAAACCACCAAGTTAGTCAACAAGGTGTCAGCGTTTGGCGCTAAACTATGGCCTTCGATTTTTAATCCTTTGGAGTGTTTGACATGACCAAACCCGCAATGCGAGTTGCCGTTACAGGCGCTGCCGGCCAAATTGGCTACAGCTTGTTGTTCCGTATCGCCAATGGCGACATGCTGGGCAAAGACCAGCCCGTAATTTTGCAGTTGCTGGACATTACCCCCGCCCTGCCCGCAGTGAAGGGTGTGGTCATGGAACTGGAAGACTGTGCATTCCCGTTGCTGCAAGGCGTGGTAATTACAGATGACCCCGCAACCGCTTTCAAAGACGTAGACGTAGCACTGCTGGTTGGCGCACGCCCACGCAGCAAAGGCATGGAGCGCAAAGACCTGCTCGAAGCCAACGGCGCAATTTTCACAGTTCAGGGTAAAGCACTGAACGATAACGCCAAGCGTAGCGTGAAAGTACTGGTTGTGGGCAACCCAGCAAATACCAACGCCTACATTGCACAACAGTCTGCCCCTGATCTGGACCCGAACTGCTTCACCTCCATGCTGCGCCTGGACCACAACCGTGCGTTGAGCCAAGTAGCCGCCAAAACCGGCAAGCCAGTAGCGTCAATCGAGAAGCTGGCAGTGTGGGGCAACCACTCTCCCACGATGTATGCCGACTACCGCTTTGCAACCATTGACGGTGCATCTGTAAAAGACATGATCAATGACCAGGAATGGAACGCCAACACTTTCTTGCCAACAGTGGGCAAGCGCGGTGCCGCCATTATTGAGGCGCGTGGCTTGTCTTCTGCTGCCTCTGCTGCCAATGCTGCGATCGACCACGTTCGTGACTGGGTTCTGGGCACCAATGGCAAGTGGGTAACCATGGGTATTCCTTCTGACGGTTCTTACGGCATTCCTGAAAAAACCCAGTTCGGCTTCCCTGTGACCTGTGCCAACGGTAAGTTTGAAATCGTGAAGGGCCTGGAAATTGATGCATTCAGCCAGGAGCGCATCAACATTACCCTGAACGAACTGATGGAAGAACGCGAAGGCGTGAAGCACTTGCTGGGCAAGTAATTTACGAGCATTTCGTGATAAAAAGGGCCAGCAGAGATGCTGGCCTTTTTTATTTGCATTTGAAAGAACACTGCGAAGGACTACCGCGTGAAGAAGCACAACCTGGATTTGGCAAACATTTCCACAATTTTGTACAGCGAAGACCACGCACAGGTGAACCTGCCGGTGTGTGACCACTACACAGGCCGCCCCAAGTATTTTGAGAAGGCTTTGCAGATTCGCGCCGAAATTGGAGCCTGCTTCGATATTACGCTGGACTTGGAAGATGGTGCTGTAGTGGGCCATGTGACCGAAATTGCAACATGGGCTGCACAAAGCCTGGTCGATTTTTCAGCACGGTATGGCGGCGAAACACGCAGACCGGGCGTTCGACTGCACCCGGTGCAAGACCCTGCGTTTGAACAGGAGTTGCCAATTGTGTTGCGCGAAGGCGTACCTTTACCCGCTTACTTGATGCTACCGAAGCCTGAAAACTTTGACGACGTCAAACTGGCGATTGGCCGTATTCGTGAACAATGCGCCAAGGCGGGCGTTGAAGCGCCACCCATGCACGTGTTGATTGAAACCCACGGAGCCCTGGCGGCTGTGCATCAAATTGCTGGCCTTGAAGAAGTTGAGTCACTTTCGTTCGGAATAATGGATTTCATTTCGAGCCACCGGAGTGCAATTCCCAAAACCGCTTTGAATTCGCCGGGTCAATTCGAAAACCCGCTGGTGCGCAGGGCTAAACTTGAAATTTCAGCAGCCTGCCATCGATTTGGCAAAGTGCCTTCGCACAACGTGACCCGCAATATTCGTCAGCCAGAAATGGCGGCCGAGGATGCGACTCGTGCGAAACGCGATTTCGGCTTCACACGAATGTGGAGCATTCATCCGGATCAGATTGTTCACATTGTATCGGCCATGCTGCCCACCGATTCCGAGGTGGATGAAGCCGTGCTGGTATTGACCGAGGCGCAGAAAGCTGAATGGGGGCCGATTCAGATCAAGGGTGAACTGCACGACCGTGCTAGTTACAGATACTTTTTTGAAGTGCTCAATGCGCGATCAAATCGCGGCGGTTAAAAAGATAAAAACTCAAGCCTTGAAGGAAGTGAGCAACACCTTTGCAGCCTCCTCTCGCAGCGGTATCAGCGCCTGATAAGTGTCTGATTTGAACCAGCCGTGGGCTGCATCCAGCGTTGGGAAACGTATCACTACGATGTCGCTGAAGGCATTTTGGAGTGCCAAATCTGCGGCCTTAACACCCCTGAAAACCAATTCTGCATTCCAGGCAGCAAGAGTGCCGGGCACTTGGTCCCGATACTCTTGCCACTTGAGTGGATCGATGATGTTGATTTGACCAACCACGTAAGCACTCATAACAGGCAAACCGTTTTAGCAGTTGCCTTTTTTGGCTTGCCCGGGTGGGCAATGACCGCCGCCATGGCCACCTGGATCAACCACAACTGAACCCGCAGGGGTGTACACTGCACAACTGCTCAAAGCAAACATCAATGCCATCATGGAAAACAATGTTTTCATGTTTCATACTTCCTGAATAAAAGAAATCAATCGAATTGAGATATTCCGTATAACGGGTACAACACACTTAGGTTGACTGCTTCTTGCCAGTATGCGTTAAGCACAGCAAGAAGTGCGAGACCACAACCGAATTCTTGCACCAGAGAATCAGGACAACACTTGAAAAGAACACCGATTACCTTAAAGCTTTACCAGCAAAAGCCTTTTCGAATAATGGCTTGGGCGACACTGGCCTTGCTTGTTTTGGCTGTGGGCATATTTGAACTAATGGGATGGCCCTTTTTGGCCAAACCAGCCGAGCAATGGCTGAGTAAAACACTTGAAAGAGATATTCAACTGACGAAACCGGATGAAAGTGACCCTCGGTTTAAACTGCGCTTGATTGGTGGCATTCGATTGAGCTTGAATCATTTTGAGGTGGACTCACCTGCCTGGAGCCAGTCGCCTTTTATGGTTCGAGCGGAAAACGTGTCTGTTGGATTGCGCTATGTTGATCTGATCAAGTGGGCCAACACGCCGGAGTCTGCCCTGAGAATCAAGTCGCTGACAGCAACATTGCTGAACGGCAATTTCGAGCGCCTGAAAGACGGGCGCGCCTCCTGGCAATTTGCCAAAAACGAACCAGACACAGGGCCTGCCCCTGCCCCGGAGTTTGGTTTGTTGGCCATTCAGAAAGGCCAAATCACCTATCGGGATGAGCCCCTTGATCTTGAACTGGATGCAACACTGAGCCTACAGGAAGGAGAGATTGGAGCTGATGCGCTAACTGTGATGGCACTGGGTTCGTATCAAGGTAAAAAGCTTGATATACAACTGAAATCAACCGGTGTACTGCCTTGGGTGGCCAAGCAAGGCAAGCCAATTCCGGTGGAGTTGAACGTGTCTTTGGGGCGAGCCCGATTGGACTTTAAGGGGAACGCCGCCGATGCGCTGGGTATGCAGCAACTGTCTGGACAATTTGCAGTAAGTGGCTCATCCCTGGCCGCGGCAGGCCAGGCGCTGGGAGTCACTTTGCCGAACACGCCGGCCTTTCGCACCGAAGGTAACTTGGTGCGCGACGCAGACAACTGGCAGGTCAACATCGACAACGCAACAATCGGCAGCAGTCGTTTGAACGGGCGCTTTGTTTATAAAGGTGGCAAAACACAACCCCTTCTGACCGGAGAACTGAAAGGACCATCGCTGGTACTGGCTGACCTGGGCCCTACCGTAGGTGCACCGGCTGAAAAACAAGTTGCGGCGGCCACAAGCAAAGGCAGAGTGTTACCGGACAAACCCTTCGATCTTCCTTCCCTGAGGGCAATGGATGCTGATGTAAAAATTGACATCGACAATCTGGATTTGGGCAGCGAGATATTGAAGCCACTTCGACCCTTGCGGGCACATTTGGCTGTCACTGAGGGTGTCTTGACCATTTCGGACATTCAAGCAAAAACAGCAAAGGGCGAACTTGCTGGCTCGGTGCAATTGGATGGGCGAGAAGATATCGCTATTTGGAATGTGGACCTGAACTGGGCCAATGTGCAGCTTGAGCAATGGCTGAACATACCAAGGCCAGACAATGAGCCGCCTTATGTAACCGGCACCATGAATGGTGCTGCCAAACTGAGTGGGCAAGGCCGCTCGACTGCTGAAATACTGGGTAGCCTGGCTGGCAATGTACGAACACAGGTGCGCAATGGCACCATGTCGCATTTGATCGTTGAGGCTGCTGGCCTGGACGCTGCCGAGGCGCTCGGTGTTTGGTTTCGGGGTGATGACGTGTTGCAAATGACCTGTGCGTTTGCCGATCTGGATGCAAACAATGGCGTACTGCAACCCAGGGTATTTGTGATTGATACTCAAGACTCTGCGATGTGGGTCAATGGCAGTATTTCGATGAAAACAGAAGCCTTGAATTTGAGGGTGGTTGTAACACCCAAAGACTTCAGTCCGGTTAGCTTGCGTACGCCTTTATTGATCACCGGCACCATGGGCTCACCCGATGTATCCCTTGAAAAAGGTCCAATTGCGGGCAAAGTGGCTGGCGCGGTGTTGCTGTCGCTGCTAAACCCGTTTGCCGCATTGATTCCATTTGTGGACACAGGTGCGCCCGATTCTGCCGAGAATGCCAACAAAACCGGTTGCTATGATTTGGCGGCGCGCAGCAAGGTCCAGCGAGAGAAAAATTGACCAAAACACTTCACCCCAATAACGCGCACAAAGACGGTTACGATTTCGATGCCTTGGTGTTGACTTCCCCTGCCCTGAAAAAATTTGTTAAGCCCAATAACCATGGCCGAAACTCCATCGATTTCGCCTCGCCTGCTGCCGTGAAAGCTTTGAATTGCGCACTGCTGAAACACCACTACGGCATCTCGGAGTGGAACGTGCCAGAGGGCTACCTGTGCCCTCCGATCCCCGGCAGGGTGGATTACATTCATTACGCGGCAGATTTGCTGTCAAGCTGCGGGATTAAGGCATCAGATTCAAGGCAGGTAAAAATGTTGGACATCGGCACAGGGGCCAACGGCATTTATTCATTGCTGGCAGCAAAAGTATACGGCTGGCACTGCACTGGCAGTGAAATTGACCCGGTTGGCTTGAAAAATCTTGCCTCGGTGCTGGATAAAAACGACGATCTGAAGCGCCTGATTGATCTGCGCCTGCAGCGGGACAAACGGAAAATATTGGAAGGTGTGATCAAGGCAGGTGAGAAATTTGACCTAAGCGTGTGCAACCCGCCGTTTCACGCCTCACAAAAAGAAGCCATAAAAAGCAATCAACGAAAAGTGAATAGCCTGGCTTTTAATCGTGGAGAAAAACCAGGTTCAAAAGCACCTGCGGGCTTGAATTTTGGTGGGCAGAAGAATGAATTGTGGTGCGAGGGTGGGGAAATTGGTTTTCTGCAAACCATGATCAACGAGAGCGCGCAATTTGGTAAACAATGCAGATGGTTTACCACGCTGGTGTCAAAGGCCGAAAATGTACCTCAAGCAAAATGGCATATGCGCAATGCGGGTGCACGGGATATTCTTGAAGTTGAAATGGAACAAGGCAACAAGACCACGCGCATTGTGGCGTGGTCATTTGCATAGTTGAGCGCTGGACAAACTAGCGGCGGCGACCCCCCACCAGCAGCAGGAAAGCACCGGCGACAATTGCACCCACACCTGCCCACATGGGAACGTTGACCTCTTTTTCCTGATCCACCGTGATCTCGAGTGAACCAATTTTTGCTGCGGTTGACTCTTCGGTGTAGCTAAAGCCCCCGTAGACCAGTCCCAAGGTGCCGGCAACAATCAACAGAATTCCGATCAGTTTGGTGGCTTGCATCTTGTTTTCCTGAATGTTGTGAATGAGAGAGTATTAACGGACTGCAAACAAGAACGGTATACAAAATAATTTGTAAAACGGAACACTCGATGGACAATCTTCCTGCGCGAGCAGCAAGCGGCTACTTTTTGGCAATGATATACACGGCGTGAACAATGCCGGGAATATAGCCAAGCAAAGTCAAAATGATGTTGATCCAGAAGTGCTTGCCTAGCCCTTCTTGAAGAAACACGCCCAGTGGAGGCAACAAGATGGCGATCAGTATGCGAATAAGGTCCATTGATTCTCCGGAAAAATAGTTATAAACAAAAATTGTAAGTGTTTTTTATACAAGATAAAGACAAATGTTTGTGGCCTTGGGTCGTGCACCACAGCTTGCGTTCTGTTCCAGGCAAAGATTAATCCTGAACCTTTCCACGCAACGCCTTGACCTGCCCCCGAATACTTTTGCCTTCTAGCCTGCGACGTTTTGAACCCAGGGTTGGGCGGGTTTCACGGCGAATCTTGACAGGTTTGGCCACCTCGGCTATCAACTCGTTCAAGCGCGCTAGCGCATCAATTCGATTTTGCTCTTGGCTGCGCGTGGTTTGAGCCTTGATGACAATAACGCCGTCTTTGGTCAAACGTTGGTCTTGCAGAGCCAGTAATTTTTCCTTGATGAATTCAGGCAAAGAAGATGAACGAATATCAAAACGCAAGTGAATCGCACTGGACACTTTGTTGACATTTTGACCACCCGCGCCTTGGGCGCGAATGGCAGTGAATTCGACATCCGATTCGGTCAGGGTGGGTGGCGTGTATGACATGTTGCTAGCTGCCTTTATTTAAACGCCAAACCGTAGACCTGCTAATACCCAAACCTTCAGCCACCTTATTGACCTCGCCACCGACCAGGCTTAATGCCTGACGGACAATGCTTGAACGCTCAGACATAGGTGCCCTGCTATAGGCCAAGGCCAAGGCGTTCATATCATTCATCGTATCGGGTGTATTGTTTTGCTGCAAATGTGGCGTGGTCGAATTTTCCAGGCCCACGAGCAAGTCTGGAAACCAGGTGCGCCAGGACGACAGATCACTTTCTTGCAACATCAACACCGCCGCCCTGCGACACACATTCTTCAGTTGACGAATATTGCCGGGCCAAGGCAAAGATTGAAGAACCGGCAAAGCCAGTTGAAGAAACCCATCAAATTTGGATTTGCTGACACGCACTGGCGTAGTCCTCAAAAAGTACCCGGCCAATTCGCCAATGTCTTCGGCACGCTCTCGCAATGGCGGGATATGAATCAGCATTTCATTCAAGCGAAAATAAAGATCTTCCCGAAAACGCCCTTCTTCAACGGCTTGCTGCAAATTCACGTTGCTGGCGGCCAGCAGCCGGAAATCAACCTTGCGGGAGGAGGCTGACCCAATTCGGCGCACTGTGTTGTCCTCCAGAATACGCAACAAACGCGTTTGAAAAGCCAAGGGCATGTCACCAATTTCATCGAGAAACACTGTGCCACCCTGCGCGCTTTCAAACATGCCCGCGCGCCCACCTTTCACGGCCCCTGAAAATGCACCCTCTTCATAACCAAACAGCTCGCTTTCCAAAAGGCTTTCGGTGAGCGATGCACAATTGATTGCGACGAAAGGTTTGCCCGCACGTGGGCTGGCGCTGTGGATGGATTGGGCCACCAACTCCTTGCCCACGCCGGTTTCACCCTGAATTAGCACGGAAAAATCGATACTGCCACACAGGCGGATCGTATTGCGCAGCTTTTCAACTGCCCGGCTATTGCCGATAAGGTCTTGTTCGGTGTGGTACGTGTAAGCCTGGCTGTTTCGGCGCACTCCGCCAGTGGCCTTGGCACTGGCTAGCCGTATGGCTTCCTCAAAAGCTTTTACAACACCTTGCCGGGAATAAATCAGAATGGCTTCCAGTCCCATTTCCTGAGCAATTTCAGTGACCAAGCCCGACCCCACCACCACCTTCACGCCCAACTGGGCCAATTCCCGCACAGCGCGACGCGCGTCCTCCGGTGTGCGATAGGTTCGGGTACTCAAGGGCACATCAAACGCTCGGGCAAACTGCTCGAGCTCATCAAACGAATGTTCGTAACTGACCAAGCCCACTGCGGCAGACGCTTTTCTGGCAGATGCCAAGGCTTGCATTACATCAAAACCGTCCGTACGAATAATGACCAGCGGCGCCTCAAGCTGGTTCTGCAAGAATGCGCCGTTTGAACCTGCGGCGATGAATACATCGGCCGTGTCGGTGTAGTAACGGTTGCGTGCGTAGGCCAAGGCATCTTCATAGGCCTTGGGCACCAATTCAATATTGGCTGAACCACTGTAATCGCGGGCGATCTCCCTCAATGTACCAGCCAATGCACTGATGCTGAACACCACAATTCTGGGTTTCATTCAAAACACCTTGAGTTTCATTTGAAACATAAAACCGTTTCATTTTACACAAATATGTTTCAAAACACCATCAAATTATTCTTGCAATTACTTGATATTAGCGCGACAACTTATTGATCTTATTTGAATATTCCATTATTTTTTTTGACTGGCACGAACCCTGCACTACATGGAGCATACAACAAGGAGAACACCATGACCCAACATTCCGCAGGCGCCCGTTTTCGCCAAGCAGTGAAAGAAGAACAACCTTTGCAAGTGATTGGCGCAATCAATGCCAATCACGCATTGCTGGCCAAGCGTGCCGGCTTCAAAGCCATTTACCTGAGCGGCGGCGGCGTGGCGGCCGGTTCGCTGGGTTTGCCCGACCTGGGCATTTCTGGACTGGATGACGTACTGACTGACGTGCGTCGAATTACCGATGTATGTGACACCCCCTTGCTGGTGGATGTCGACACTGGCTTTGGCTCATCAGCCTTCAATATCGCCCGCACCACCAAGGCGATGATGAAAGCCGGTGCTGCCGCAATGCACATTGAAGACCAGGTGGGCGCCAAACGCTGCGGCCACCGCCCCGGCAAGGCAATTGTGACTCAGGCTGAAATGGTAGACCGCATCAAGGCCGCCGTGGACGCGCGTGGTTCAGACGATTTCGTAATCATGGCCCGCACGGATGCGCTGGCCGTTGAGGGATTGCAGTCTGCAATCGACCGCGCCTGCGCCTGCGTGGAAGCCGGGGCCGACATGATTTTCCCCGAAGCAATGACTGAACTGAGCATGTACCAGCAATTTGTAGACGCGGTGAAAGTACCTGTGTTGGCCAACATCACTGAATTTGGCTCAACGCCCTTGTTCACCACCGAAGAACTGAAAGGTGTTGGCGTGGGCCTGGTGCTATATCCCCTGAGCGCTTTCCGTGCCATGAACAAGGCCGCGCAAAACGTATATGAAGCTGTTCGCCGCGACGGTACCCAGAAGAACGTGCTGGACACCATGCAAACCCGCATGGAGCTGTATGACAGCATTGGCTACCACGACTTCGAGCAGAAACTGGATGCCCTTTTTCAGCAGAAATAACTTCAAGAAAACACAATAAACATTTGTTATAAAAACATTATTTTTGACAGGAGACAGCAATGTCTGAGCAACAAACAACAACCCCAGGCTTCAAGCCAAAGAAATCTGTAGCCCTTTCAGGCACCGCCGCTGGCAACACAGCATTGTGTACAGTGGGCCGTACCGGCAACGACCTGGCTTACCGTGGTTACGACATTCTGGACTTGGCCACCACGACCGAGTTCGAAGAAATTGCTTATTTGCTTGTACACGGCAAGCTGCCCACCGTGGCTGAACTGGCCGGCTACAAACTGAAACTGAAAGCCTTGCGCGGCATTCCTGCAGGCGTGAAGCAAGCGCTGGAAGCCCTGCCCCCATCCGCCCACCCCATGGACGTGATGCGCACTGGTGTTTCCGTGTTGGGCTGCCTTCAGCCTGAAAAGGACGACCACAACCACCCCGGCGCCCGCGACATCGCGGACAAACTGATGGCCAGCCTGGGCAGCATGCTGCTGTACTGGTATCACTACAGCCACAACGGCAAGCGCATTGAAGTGGAAACTGATGATGATTCTATCGGTGGCCACTTCCTGCATTTGCTGCATGGCGAAAAGCCACGTGACAGTTGGGTCAGTGCCATGCACACCTCGTTGATTCTGTATGCAGAACACGAATTCAATGCATCCACATTCACCAGCCGCGTTGTGGCTGGAACCGGTTCCGACATGTATTCCGCCATTTGCGGTGGCATTGGTGCCTTGCGTGGTCCCAAGCATGGTGGCGCTAATGAAGTGGCGTTCGAGATTCAAAAGCGTTACGACAACCCGGATGAAGCAGAGGCCGATATTCGCGCCCGCGTTGAACGCAAGGAAGTGGTGATCGGTTTCGGCCACCCCGTGTACACCGTCAGCGACCCCCGCAACGTGGTGATCAAGAAAGTAGCGGAAGACTTGTCCAAAGAACAGAACAACATGAAGATGTACAACATCGCGGAAAGACTTGAAAGCGTGATGTGGGAAATCAAGAAAATGTTCCCGAACCTGGACTGGTTCAGCGCCGTGAGCTACCACATGATGGGCGTGCCCACTGCCATGTTCACCCCCCTGTTCGTGATTGCCCGTACTTCCGGCTGGAGCGCCCACGTGATTGAGCAACGCATCGACGGCAAGATTATTCGCCCTAGCGCCAACTACACAGGCCCTGAAGACCAGAAATTTGTAGCCATCAAGGATCGCAAATAATTTATGAACGCACAATTTAGAAAGAACCTGCCCGGCACCAAGCTTGATTTCTTCGACACCCAAGCGGCTGTGGATGCAATCGAGCCAGGCGCGTGGGACAAACTGCCCTACACCAGCAAGGTGCTGGCCGAGCAGCTGGTGCGCCGCTGCGAACCCTCTTCGCTAACTGACAGCTTGAAACAACTGATATATCGCAAGCGCGACCTGGATTTTCCCTGGTACCCAGCGCGCGTGGTGTGCCACGACATTCTGGGCCAGACCGCTTTGGTGGATTTGGCAGGCCTTCGCAATGCGATTGCAGACCAGGGTGGTGACCCATCGCTGGTGAACCCGGTTGTGCCCACACAATTGATTGTGGACCATTCACTGGCTGTGGAATGTGGCGGCTTTGATCCCGACGCATTCCAGAAAAACCGCGACATTGAAGAACGCCGCAACGAAGACCGTTTCCACTTCATCAACTGGACCAAGACTGCATTCAAGAATGTGGACGTCATTCCAGCGGGCAACGGCATCATGCACCAGATCAACCTGGAAAAAATGTCGCCAGTGGTGCAGGTTCGCGACGGCGTAGCTTTCCCCGACACCTGCGTGGGCACAGACAGCCACACGCCGCACGTGGATGCGCTGGGCGTAATCTCGATTGGTGTGGGTGGTCTGGAAGCTGAAACCGTGATGCTGGGTCGTGCATCGATGATGCGCCTGCCCGACATTGTGGGTGTTGAATTGACTGGCAAGCGCCAGCCCGGCATTACCGCAACCGACATCGTGCTAGAACTGACTGCGTTTTTGCGCAAAGAGCGCGTGGTGGGTGCGTACATCGAATTCTTCGGTGAAGGCGCCAACAGCCTGACGATTGGCGACCGGGCGACCATTTCCAACATGACCCCGGAATACGGCGCCACCGCCGCAATGTTCTACATCGACGAACAAACCATCGACTACCTGAAGCTGACCGGCCGTGAAGACGAGCAGGTAAAGCTGGTTGAACACTACGCCAAGCACACTGGCTTGTGGGCCAGCAAAATGACTGGTGCCGAATACGAGCGCGTGTTGACCTTCGATTTGAGTAAAGTTGTGCGCAGCATGGCTGGCCCGTCGAACCCGCATGCCCGCGTGGCCACCACGGATTTGGCAGCCAAAGGCATTGCAGGCAACCTGGACGCGGCACGCGCACAGGAAGCTGAAGGCCTGATGCCAGATGGCGCTGTAATTATTGCTGCCATTACCAGCTGCACCAACACCAGCAATCCGCGCAACGTCGTTGCTGCAGCTTTGTTGGCCCGCAAAGCCAATGAGTTGGGCTTGGTGCGCAAACCTTGGGTAAAGTCATCTTTCGCCCCAGGCTCCAAAGTGGCCGAGTTGTATTTGAAAGATTCAGGCCTGTTGCCTGAACTGGAAAAGCTGGGCTTTGGCATCGTAGCGTTTGCCTGCACCACCTGCAACGGCATGAGTGGCGCGCTTGACCCGAAAATTCAACAGGAAATCATCGACCGCGATTTGTACGCCACGGCCGTGCTTTCCGGCAACCGCAACTTCGATGGACGAATTCACCCGTATGCCAAGCAGGCATTCCTGGCCAGCCCACCGCTGGTGGTGGCCTACGCGATTGCTGGCACCATTCGCTTTGACATTGAACGCGATGTGCTAGGTGTGGTTAACGGGAAAGAAATTCGCCTGAAAGACCTGTGGCCAAGCGACGAAGAAATTGATGCGATTGTGAATGAATTCGTAAAACCTTCCCAGTTCCGCGAAATCTACATTCCGATGTTCGACTTGGGTGCCATTGAAGAAGCAAAAAGCCCGCTGTACGACTGGCGCCCACAAAGCACCTACATTCGCCGCCCACCCTACTGGGACACCGAGGGTCAAGGTGCATTGGCAGCAAGACCACGCACCTTGAAAAACATGCGCCCGCTGGCGGTGCTCGGTGACAATATTACGACCGACCACCTGAGCCCATCCAACGCGATCATGATGAACAGCGCTGCTGGTGAGTACCTGCACAAAATGGGTTTGCCGGAAGAAGACTTCAACAGCTATGCCACGCACCGTGGTGACCATTTGACCGCGCAACGTGCCACCTTCGCCAACCCTACCCTGCAAAACGAAATGGTTCGCGATGCAGACGGCAAAGTGAAAAAAGGCTCACTGGCCCGCATCGAACCTGAAGGCAAGGTAACGCGCATGTGGGAAGCGATTGAAACCTACATGGACCGTGGCCAACCTTTGATCATTATTGCAGGTGCAGATTACGGTCAAGGGTCATCACGTGACTGGGCTGCCAAAGGAGTTCGCCTGGCTGGCGTGGAAGCAATTATTGCCGAAGGCTTTGAGCGCATTCACCGCACCAACCTGATTGGTATGGGCACCCTGCCCCTGGAATTCAAGGCAGGCGACACACGCCACACCTACAACATTGATGGCACGGAAGTGTTTGAAGTGGTGGGTGAACGCAGCCCACGCGCAACCCTGACTGTGGTGATGACCCGCAAGAATGGTGAACGCGTTGAATTCCCTGTGACTTGCCGTTTGGACACTGCTGAAGAGGTTTCGATTTACGAGGCTGGCGGAGTTTTACAGCGTTTCGCGCAAGACTTCCTTGAAGGAACAGCTGCATGAGCAACAAAAACTCACAGCAACTGAAAGTACCCGCCACGTACATGCGTGGCGGCACCAGCAAAGGTGTGTTTTTCAGATTGCAGGATTTGCCGGCAGCCTGCCAGAAACCGGGCGAGGCACGCGACAAGCTGCTGATGCGTGTCATCGGCAGCCCCGACCCCTATGGCAAGCAAATTGACGGCATGGGTGGTGCTACATCAAGCACCAGCAAAACCGTGATTCTGAGCAGAAGCAGCAAACCCGATCACGATGTGGATTACCTGTTTGGACAGGTTTCAATCGACAAAGCCTTTGTGGACTGGAGCGGCAATTGCGGCAATTTGTCCTCCGCGGTAGGTTCTTTCGCCGTGGCCAGCGGTCTGGTAGAGCCCGCACGCGTTCCACAAAACGGCACTTGTGTAGTGCGCATTTGGCAAGCCAACATTGGTAAAACCATCATTGCGCATGTGCCAATCACCGACGGACTTGTTCAGGAAACTGGCGACTTTGAACTGGATGGGGTTACTTTCCCCGCGGCTGAAGTTCAACTGGAGTTCCTGGACCCGGCCGATGAAGGCGAAGATGGTGCTGGCGGCAGCATGTTCCCCACTGGCAACCTGGTGGACGACCTGGAAGTACCGGGCGTCGGCACACTGAAAGCCACTTTGATCAATGCGGGCATTCCAACCATTTTTGTAAATGCCGACAGCATTGGCTACACCGGCTGCGAGCTGCAGGACGACATCAACAGCGACCCCAAGGCACTGGCCATGTTCGAAACCATCCGTGCCCACGGTGCGGTGAAAATGGGCTTGATCAAACACGTGGATGAGGCGGCCAAACGCCAACACACACCCAAAGTGGCCTTTGTTGCACCACCGAAAACCTACACCAGTTCAAGTGGCAAAGTAGTTCAAGCCGAGGGCATCGACCTGCTGGTGCGCGCCATGAGCATGGGCAAATTGCACCATGCGATGATGGGTACTGCTGCCGTGGCCATTGGCACAGCGGCCGCAGTGCCGGGCACCTTGGTGAATTTGGCGGCGGGTGGCAGTGAAAGAGAAGCCGTTCGCTTTGGCCACCCAAGCGGTACCTTGCGTGTGGGTGCACAGGCAGTACTTGAAAACGGCCAGTGGGCGGTGAAAAAGGCAATTATGAGCCGCAGCGCGCGCGTATTGATGGAAGGTTGGGTTCGCATACCCAACGATACGTTTTAAGTAATGGAACCAAGCTGATAAAGCTTGCCACTACATGCACTTCAGTTTTTTTTGGTGCAATGCCAAAATCTGAAGTGCAATTTTACAATCCCTGAAACTGTAGCTATGGGCAAAAGAGTGAGCAAGTACTCACGTCCCCCCACCCCTCTTTCTGATTACGTAACTCCGCCCAAATTATCCTCGTGGCTCCAAAAAAATAGAACGGAGTCCCCACCATGTTTCGCGCAGTTGCAAGCCACAGCAGTGCTCAAATCGCCATGTCAGCAGGCAGCAATGCCTTGGGAAGAAGCGGCTCAGGCTCAGCATCCACCAAGATAATTGGCCCCCTGGCCAGCAAGCTCAAAGACATTCGGCAAAATACCCATGCGAATTTGAAGCTCCAGTTGCAGAAAAGCTTGCCCCCGCTGAAGTTTGAACAGGCCAGCGAATTGGCTGAACAGATTGAAACTGCTGAACCTGATTTCAACCAACTTCATGCCCGTGTAGAGGAATTTGTTCAACGTAACAAGAATGACCCCGAGGCAATAGTCAGTGCACTGAAATATTTGAATAGCCAACTCATGATATTGAGTACTGCGGAAAGGCAGATGAAGGCCCAAGATGCCCAGACGACACAATCGCTGATGCGAGGGCTGAAAACCTTGATCGACAACTCGGCAAGCCGGGGAGAATCTATTATTCAAAGACTGTCGAATACCAAAATTTCTCCGGTATTTACTGCCCACCCTACCAATTTCAACAAACCTCAGGCCAGTGAAATTGTTCTTTCTCAACTTGAAAATATTGCTAGCCCCCGAGGCAATGCAAAAGTCTGCCAAGAGCTATGGGAAATTCAAGGGGTACGAGAATTGAAACCTACCGTGCAAGACGAGGCCAATCAGTTCTCTGCCAATATCAGGCACCTGCACAGTTCTGGCCGCACCATTCACGAACAGATCAACCAACAGCTCTCGGGACTGCCCAATAATTTGAAACTGTCGAAACCCTTGGTTGAAGCGGGTAACTGGGTTGGAGGTGATCGGGATGGCAACCCGAATATTGATGCAACCGTGCTAAAGGACGTGGTCAAAACCCTGAGCACGGCAGCGTTTGAGTACTTTGAACAAGAAATTGGCAAAGAGAACAATACCCAAACAGGCAGCCTGTGTAACCTGCTTTGCAAATCTGGGCATTCGGAATCACTTGGTCTGATTCGGGAAAAACTGGCGCGAACCCGAACACATTTGGTGGGCAACAGCCCATTGCCAATTCAAGGCGATTTGTACCTGAACGCAAATGAACTGGTACATGATCTTGAATCTTTGAGCATTGCCAGTTTGAATACTCAAGAAAAAGCGACCGTTCAAGAGAAACTGGATTTGCTGAAACTGGATGCCGACAGCATCGGTTTTCACGGTGCCAGTACCGATATTCGGCAAAACAGCGCCATGAATGAAAAAACAGTCGGTGAATTGTTGAGAAGGTCTGGCGGCCCAAGCAATTACGAAAGCCTGGGAGAAATTGAAAAGCAGACCTTGTTGACCAACTTGCTGCTCAACAACAAAACTGTACTGAGCGATGCACCTATCGAGGGTCAAAGCGAGAATGCCGAATTTGATCGCGAAATAGCATTGATCAAAAGTTACAAAACCATTCACGACAGTTACGGGCCGCAGGCACTGAAAAACTGTATTACGGCCAACACAGAAACCATGAGCGACATGCTTGAAGTGATGTTGCTGCTGAAACACGCAGGCCTGGCCGATGAGCAAGGCATCAAGATGAATGTTGTCCCCCTGATTGAAACTGTGAATGACCTGCACAACGGCCCGGCCATTTTGAACAGCATGCTGAACAACCCATGGTACCGTCAGGCGCTTCAAGCCAGCGGCAATCAGCAACAAATCATGGTGGGCTATTCCGACAGCAATCGATTGGATGGACCACTCGCCTCGAGTTGGGCCGTGTATGAAGGTACAGCCAAGATGCTTGAAGTAGCGGAGCAGCGCGGCGTGAGTTTGCATGTGTTTCATGGCCGAGGCGGCACAGAGGCCAGGGGTTCAGGCGATTCTTATGCGCAGGAAATCAAATCAAGCAACGGCGCCAGCTTGCTGACCGGCATGCGTCAAACCGAGCAAGGTGAAGAAGTGCCAGCAAAATATGGCACAAAAACAATGTCGCAATCCAACCTGGCAGACATGGTGGGCTCAACGCTTGAGACTATGGCAATTGGCAAAGACCAACAAATTGCAAAATACGCCAGCACCATGGAAAAACTTGCTCAACATGCACGCAACCACTATGAAAGCCTGTACTCCAATCCTGAGCTTCCCCATTTTTTTCAAAGCAGTACACCGATTGAATTTGTCGGTAAATCCAATGCTGGCAGCCGCCCTGCCTCGCGCGCAAACACGGCTGGGGGCGGCCTCAACCTTGACAAACTGCGGGCCATACCTTGGGTGGGTTCGTGGTATCAATCGGGAAGCGCAATGCCCGCATTTTTTGGCACAGGCAGCGCACTGAAAAACTTCATCGATCAACCGGCTGGTGCCAACACCACACCCGCACAACGAACTGCACAACTACAAACCATGTATCAGGAATGGCCTTTCTTTAAAAGCTTTATTGACAGAACCGCCACCGCCATGGAAAAAGCGGACATGAAAATTGCCCAAGAGTATGCAAAGTTGGCACCGGTTCAATCGCAAGGCGTGTTTGAGGCGATCAAGAATGAATATGAACTGACAAAAGAAATGATCTTGAGTATCAAACAAAGCAACGACTTGATGGATCACAATCCCGTTGATGCGGAAATACTTGCTGTGAAAAAACCGTTGACACAGGCGGCCCACGCCATGCAAATTGGATTGCTCAAGGCCCACCAGCAAGCGGGCCCCGAGATTCAAGAAAGACTGATCAAACCTATTGTGATGTCGATGCAGGCAATCGCCAGTTCCAACCGCTTTGGTTAAACTGAACCGCCCGCATGAATAGGTGGGCGTTTGCCTGCCCATGGCTTGGCCTGCTCAAGCTGGGCAGCCAGGCTAAGCAACACATTTTCCTCACCAAAACGGCCAGTGAACATCATGCCCACTGGAATGCCTTGCGCATTCCAGTGTAAAGGCGCACTCATGGAGGGTTGACCCGTGACGTTGGCCGGCATGGTTTGGGAACAGTACTGATACACGCGCCTCCCCGCTTTCAACACAAAATCTTTTCGCTTGGCGATAAAACCAATTGGCAAATAGCTAAGTGCCTTCAATTCAATCATTTCTTGCGGGGTTGGGCGAAGGCCTCCAACTGCAATTGGCAATTCGCCCAAGGTACTGGTCAACAGCGCATCGTAGGGTTCGAAAAATGTCATCCACTGGCGAGAAAACTGCGCCATGGTCCACACCGCATCGGCCACATCACCACCATTAAAACTGCGACCTAATTTCATCAATGCCCATGTCCGTGCCTCAAAATCAGCCGCCTTGCCTTTTCTTCCCAACACGCGCTCACCTTCTTTCAAGGTAGCAGCCATTTCTGAACACACCAACACGGTGTAGGCGTAAATAAATTCTTCCTTGTGAATAGGCAGGCGAACTTCTTCACAGGTGTGGCCAAGGCTTTCAAGCAACTTGACTGTTTCAAGCACACCTGCCTGGCAATCAGCATGCAGGGTTTCACCCAAGGCGGGGTCCAATGAATAGGCGATTTTCAATTTCTTGGGCTTTGCTTCAATTGCAGCGGCATAAGTTTTTGCCGGCGGCGCAATGCGCAACAGTTGGCCGGGGTAGTTGCCTTGCAAGCAGTCCAGCATGTGCGCAGAATCCCGTACAGTGCGCGACACCACATGCTCAGCAATGAAACCAAACCAGCCATCGGGCAGGTCGGGGCCAGAGGGCACACGCCCCCGCGTGGGCTTCAAACCAAACAAGCCAGTACACGATGCGGGTACGCGAATTGAACCGCCTCCGTCGCTTGCGCTGGCCATGGGTACAATACCCGCCGCAACGGCAGCCGAAGCACCGCCACTGGAGCCACCAGGGCTGCGCAGTGGATCCCAGGGGTTACGACATGGCCCAGTCAGCTCAGGTTCAGTGGAAGGGGTAATACCAAATTCCGGCGTGGCAGTTTTACCAAAAATATTCAGACCCGCCCGCTTGAATCGCTTTACATATTCTGAATCTTCGGAGGGCACAAAGCCTTTGTAGAATCGGCTTCCGCTGCTCATCTCGACACCGGCATAACTGGCAATCAAGTCTTTCAATAGAAATGGAACGCCTGCAAAGGGCCCCTCGACAGTTTCTTTGGCGCGCGCACGTGCAATGTCGTACATGGGACGAATTACTGCATTAATGCGTGGGTTTACTTTTTCCGTGCGAGCAATGCTCTCCTCGAGCAATTCAGCCGCGCTCACCTCGCCTTTTTTGATTAACTCGGCAAGACCAAGGGCGTCGAACTGGTCATATTCTTTGAAACCTGCCATTTTTATTGTGTCTCCGAAAAACTTGGGTAGCAATTTATGTAAGTGAATATCTTACCCCACTCAGGTAATACCCACCCGGATTAGAAAGAGGAAGAATAAGGCATCCAAAATTTTAATTGCGTTGGCTGCATCACATGAAACCACTGCTTATCGCTTGTGTAGTATTCAGCGACTACCCCATAAAAACAATGGCTTACCAACGCTTCCTGAGTAGCCTGGGCGAAAAATGTGTCTATTCATTTCGCAGCCTTGAGCCTGATTTCAGCGAACTTTCACACGCGAAGCTTGTTATCTGCGACATGAATATCATGGAAGAATTTGAAGAAGGCGCGTTGAGCAAGCTGGAGAACACTTTCCCCACAGCCAATATTCTTTTTCTTGAAGAAGACCACGGCGACATGTTTGTGAAGTTTTCAAATCACAGGGACATTTGCCGCCTGGGCAAACTTGCTGAAATCAATGTAATTCACTCAACCTTGAAAGAACTGCTTCTACAGGTCAACCGAAAACCAAAAAAAACCAGCGTCCCCGAAAAGAGCGGATTGAACACACGTAAAAAAGCCACCCGAAGGTGGCTTTTTTATGACTGTGTTGTTACAACTTGGCGGGCCTACTTATGCCGCCAATTCAGCCTTGTTTGCAATGTCCACAAATTCCTTGATTTGATCAAAGTTCATGTAACGATAAACTTCACCAGACACATTGCCCAGCATTTTCACTTGCTCCATGTACTCTTCCACTGTCGGGATCTTGCCCATCAGTGCACACACGGCAGCCAGTTCGGCCGAGCTGAGGTACACACGGGTGTCAATGCCCAGGCGGTTCGGGAAGTTACGTGTGGAAGTGGATACAGCGGTGGAACCCTTGCGGATTTGCGCCTGGTTACCCATACACAGTGAACAACCTGGCAACTCCATACGAGCGCCAGTGCGGCCCAAAATGCCGTAGTAGCCTTCTTCGGTCAGGATGTGCTGGTCCATCTTGGTGGGTGGTGCAATCCACAAACGTGTTGGGATGTCTGTTTTGCCTTCCAGTACCTTGCCAGCTGCGCGGAAATGACCAATGTTGGTCATGCAAGAACCGATGAACACTTCATCAATCTTGTCGCCAGCCACTTCACTCAAGAACTTCACATCATCGGGGTCGTTCGGGCAAGCCAGAATCGGTTCCTTGATGTCTTTCAGGTCGATTTCGATCACTGCAGCGTATTCTGCATCCGCATCGCCTTTGAGCAATTCAGGGTTTGCAATCCATGCTTCCATGGCCTTGATGCGGCGTGTCAGCGTGCGTGAATCCTGGTAGCCCTGGGCAATCATCCACTTCATCAAAGTGATGTTGGACTTCATGTACTCGATGATTGGCTCTTTGTCCAAATGCACGGTACAGCCAGCAGCAGAGCGTTCTGCAGAGGCGTCTGACAATTCAAAAGCCTGCTCAACTTTCAGTTGTGGCAAACCTTCAATTTCCAGAATGCGGCCAGAGAAAATGTTCTTCTTGCCTTTCTTTTCAACAGTCAACAGACCTGCCTTGATGGCGTACAAAGGAATTGCGTTGACCAGGTCACGCAAGGTAACGCCGGGTTGCATTTCACCTTTGAAGCGAACCAACACGGATTCAGGCATGTCCAAGGGCATTACGCCAGTGGCCGCAGCAAAGGCCACCAAGCCGGAACCGGCGGGGAAAGAAATACCGATCGGGAAACGGGTGTGCGAATCGCCACCGGTGCCCACTGTGTCGGGCATCAACAAGCGGTTCAACCAGCTGTGAATCACGCCGTCACCAGGACGCAAGGCCACGCCGCCACGGTTCTCGATGAAGTCGGGCAGTTCGTGGTGCATTTTCACGTCCACGGGCTTGGGGTAAGCGGCTGTGTGGCAGAAGGACTGCATCACCAAATCCGCAGAGAAGCCCAAACAGGCCAGGTCTTTCAATTCGTCGCGAGTCATTGGACCGGTGGTGTCCTGAGAACCCACAGTGGTCATCTTGGGTTCGCAGTAAGTACCGGGGCGAACACCTTCCACGCCACAGGCCTTGCCTACCATTTTCTGAGCCAGGCTGTAGCCCTTGGTTGATGCAACTTGTGAAGAAGGACGGCGGAACACTGGGCTTGGACCTTGACCCAAAGCAGCACGGGCGCGGTCAGTCAGACCACGACCAATAATCAGGGGAATACGGCCACCAGCTCGCACTTCGTCGAACAGCACATCAGTTTTCACAGAAAATTCTGCGATCACCGCGCCGTTTTTCAGGGCTTTGCCTTCGAATGGACGCAATTCGATTTCATCGCCCATGTCCATCTGGCTTACATCAAGTTCGATTGGCAATGCACCAGCGTCTTCCATGGTGTTGAAGAAAATTGGAGCAATTTTGTTACCCAGGCAGTAACCGCCGAAACGCTTGTTGGGAATGAAGGGAATGTCATCGCCGGTGAACCACAACACACTGTTGGTGGCTGACTTGCGTGATGAACCAGTACCCACAACATCGCCTACATAAGCGATTGGGTTGCCTTTGGCGATCAGGGCTTGCAACTGCTTGATGGGGCCCACTTTGCCTGGCTCGTCGGCTTCAATACCTGGGCGTGGGTTTTTCAACATGGCCAGGGCGTGCAATGGAATGTCAGGGCGGCTCCAGGCATCGGGCGCTGGGGACAAATCATCGGTGTTGGTTTCGCCGGTTACCTTGAACACGGTCAGCTTGATGCTTTGCGGCACTTCAGGGCGGCTGGTGAACCACTCGGCGTCGGCCCAGCTTTGCATCACTTTCTTGGCAGTTGCACTGCCCTTGTCGGCCAGGTCTTTTACGTCATGGAAGTAATCGAACATCAACAGCGTTTTTGACAAGGCTTCAGCGGCGATCTCGCCCACTTCTGCATCGTTCAAGGCGTCGATCAACGGCTTGATGTTGAAACCACCCAGCATGGTGCCCAACAGGAAAGTGGCTTTCTTGCGGTCGATCAGCTTGCAAGTGTCGGAACCATTCACGATGGCGGCCAGGAAAGCAGACTTCACCTTGGCGGCATCATCCACACCGGCGGGTACGCGGTTGGTGATCAGGTCGAGCAAGAATTCTTCTTCGCCTGCGGGCGGGTTCTTCAGCAATTGAACCAGATCAGCGGTTTGCTGGGCAGACAAAGGCAGTGGAGGAATGCCCAACGCTGCGCGCTCGGCAACGTGTTGGCGATAGGACTCAAGCATGAGATCTCCCTAGATTGGGTGGGGTCAATAGAAACTGTGTAATTTTGAGGCAGTTCGCACGTGCACACAAGTGCTGCGATGCAAAAGTGGCGGGGTTTCAGTGCCTCTCAAGTCTTATATATGATATAGGACTTTCCCTTATTTTTGAAGAGGGCAAGGTCGATTCGGCCCGCTTTTAGAGCCTATTGTCGCTTTGTACGCTGATATTTGGCCGGGCTTACACCGGTGACCCGTTTAAAGGCGTGGGTAAAAGCGCTTTGATCGTTGTAAGCCAGGAAACTGGCAATGTCCGCCAAGCTGAGATCACCTGCCTGAAGGCAGTTTTTCGCCATTTCAACCCGCACCTGCTCCAACTCATCTCTAAAACTGCTGCCCTGCTCTTGCAAGCGCCGTTGCAAGGTACGGGTACTGACACACAAACGGCGGGCCACTTCGCTCAAGCTCGGCAAGCCAGCGCCAACGGACTCCTGCAAGGCCTTCTGAAAACCGGGAATTGACTCTTCGCCATTCTTGACCTGCTTTAACAACAACTGCGCCTGCTGATCGAGCATGCTGCGCATGACATGGTCTGGCGACTTCAATGGCATTTCAAGCAAACTGACTGGCCACACCACTTCTGTGTAATCGCCTGCAAAACCCACCTTGCATTGAAAAAAAGTATCGAAATCACTTGGGTTTTCTGGCATGGGGTTGATGAACTGAACACGGCGTGGGTACACGGGTATGGCTATCAAATGCTGAGTGAATGCCACCAAGACACCAATGGCCACTGAATCAACCCAGTGACCAGGGCGCCCGCGTTCGGCACCCCAACGCAGAATAATTTCATCGCCCTGAAACGCCACATTCAATGCATTGACGCTGTACACCAAATTCTCAAACTGCTGTAAACGGGCAAATGCTTCGCCCAAGTTGGTGCAGCAACTTGCCACATAACCCAACAGGCCCATGTTGGCCGGACGCACATGGGCAGCAATTTTCAAAGGCATTGCAGGGTCTTGAAGCGTTTGATAGGTCCACTGCAACATGGCCTGCCACTGCGGAACCTCAATGCGATTTAATTCACCCGCCACGGGCCGGGCAAATGGATTCGTTTGCGCAACATCGGGGTGCGTTTCAGCCAACCAGTCAAATAGCAGATTGACGTAGCTGGCAGAAATGTGTCCGAGATTAGAATGCTGGTTCATTATTTGACAATAAATATTGTCAGAAGAGTTTTACCTGTTCTATGCTAGCGCGTATTCAACAATACAACTTCAACAAACAGACACCACAACATGAAAAAACACGCCACAGCAATCAAGCGACTAACCATTCTTTTCGCGAGCACTGCACTTTTTGGCCTAAGTGCCTGCAACGTTCAAGCGCCCGAGGGTGAAATTCAGGGTGCGGCGGGATTGGCCATTGCTGCCGAACGGGCCATTTCCGGACTTGAGCGCAAGGTACTTCAAATTGACGGCTTTGTGGTGCCCTATCTGCAGGGTGGCCAGGGCGAGCCCTTGGTATTGATTCACGGTTTTGGTGGCTCAAAAGACAACTTCAATCGGGTGGCTTATTACCTGACCAACCACTACACCGTTTATTCAATCGATGTACCAGGCTTCGGAGCCTCCACCCGCGACTTGGATGCCGACTATGTCATCAACACCCAAATTGACCGGGTACATGAAATTATTGAAAAGCTAGGGCTGGAGAAACCACACATTGGCGGCAACTCCATGGGTGGCTGGATCAGCGGTGCCTATGCGGCAAAGTACCCCGACAATGTGGCCTCAGTGTGGTTTTTGGCACCCGCAGGTTTGGTGGAGTCCAGAAAATCAGAAGTGATCCAGAAATTCGAGAAGACAGGTGAAATTGTTTTAACTGCAAGCAATCGCGAGGAGTTCGAGAAAATTGTGGATGTGGTGATGTATGAGCGCCCTGCTTTCGCACCCGGCTTTGTAGTGGATGCCATGGCTGCACGCGCTGCCACGGATCAACCTTTGCACAAGCGCATTTACAAAGACTTTAAAACCGTGCCCTCTGACCTGGCTGCTGTGCTGCCAGCATCTGCATACAAGGGCCCAGGCCTAATTGTTTGGGGCAAGGAAGACCGGGTATTGCATGTGGATGGCGCGACTGAACTAAAAGCTGCCATGCCCGGGTTTGATGTCATCCTGATGGACAAAGTTGGACATGTCCCTATGATGGAACAACCCAAGCAGGTTGCAGCGGACTATGTGAAGTGGCGTGAGATGATTGCGCAGTAAAACGCTGGCGCAATTTCACAAAAAACAGGCTTGATCTCGCAATATTTCTTACTCAAAACCGCGCAAAATTTGAGTTATTAAAAAACCAACGCGCGGAGATTCACGCATGGAACAGTTGATCGACCAGGCAATGCCCACTTTCAATTTGTTATTCGGCCCCAACCCGGATTGGAAGCAGGTGTTTCTTACCCTGCTCACCCCGATTTTCCTGGGTGCAACGCTGGTCGAATACCTTTATTTGAAAAAAGTGGGCAAATCATTTTTCTTCAAGAAAAACGAAGTGATCAACAATATGTTGCTCGGCGGCACCTACCAGGCCATGGAGCTGGTGTGGTTTGCGCTGTTTGTGTCGGCATTCATGGAATGGATCTACTCCTTCCGCATCGCGACCATTGAAGTAACTCCGCTGAGTTTTGCTGCCTTGGTTTTCGGCATTGAGTTTTGTTATTACTGGTTTCACCGTGGCAGCCACCGGGTACGCTGGTTCTGGTGTGCGCATGTTGTGCACCACAGTGGTGAGAACATGACCACCACCACGGCCATGCGCCAAAGCCTGTTCTATGCAGTGAACCTGCACCAAATTTTTTGGGCGCCCATGTTGATCATTGGCTTCCCCGTGTGGGCAGTGCTACTGGCCTACGGCATCAACCTGGGCTACCAGTATTTTGTGCACACCCAAGCCGTGAACAAATTTCCAAAATGGTTTGAGTACATTTTCAATACACCCAGCCACCATCGCGTGCACCATGGCCGCAACGATGAATACATCGACAAAAACTACGGCGGCGTATTAATTATCTGGGACCGAATTTTTGGCACCTTCGAGCCCGAAGTTGCGCCGGTGGACTACGGCATTGTTCGCCAACCCAAGACCAACAACATCTGGACGCTGAACACCCATGAATGGCGCGACATGTTTTCAGATGCACTCAAGCCTGGCCCTGTTTGGCAGCGTATCAAGCACATATGGGCACCGCCCGAGTGGGTACGACCAGGCCTGAGCGATCAGTCCAACCTGCGCGACAAAGCAATTTAAGCAATCTTCTCGTACTACAATGGGTGGAACCTCAGAAGGATCACCCATGCGCAGAAAACCACTCAACACAGCTTCCCGTTCCAAACTGTCCAAGTACGCCAAACCACTGGCGAACCTGGCCATTCTGCTTGCAGATGCCGGCAGTCGGCTTGAGCGCCGTTTCTGGAAAAAGAAGCTGTTTGCAGCGTTGGCCCCCATGCTTGAAGGCCGCAGCGACACCACGCTGATGCAAACTCTTGATCACTTGTACAGTACCAACTACCGTGCCTATGACGAATTGGCCTTTGCAATTGAAAACACTGTAGAGAGCCCTGAATTGGGTCAGGAAGAGGATATTTTATTGTTGGCCGCGCCAGTACTGGCCTGGTCAACCTACAACATTCCGTCTGGCAAAATTGAAGAGGCCACGGTGGCTGAGTTCACCAAGCTGCTTCAAAAAAATGTGCTTTCCGATCATGCCCACCTGGTGCTCACCAACATGCTGTTCAGCCCGGATCAACTGCCTGAAAGTTACACCGCTGCCGCGGAACTGGCGAGGCAGTTGGGGCAAGCTGCCATCGATCGCGTGAAGGTTCGCATCGACACTGAGAACCTGCCCGCCACCCAAAGCTTTTTAAGTGATGTACGTTATTTGATTGGCGCGATCTCCGTGCCCGCAGGTCAACCTGCATTCAAGTGGCAAGTTGAAGCGCACAGCAACGGCACCCTTCTGAGCAAAGAAGAAGTGCTCGCCAACTGGCGACTGACCGGTGGCCAGGCCCTTCAAAAAATAATGCCTGGCTGCCTGCTTGAACTGATGCTGCCCAACGGCCTTTACAACGCGTGCCGCGAGGCCGAGAAAGAGGCGCGTGCCTATTCAGTACGCGCCTCTGCCGCCTTTCTTGAAAGTGCGCTCGATGTTCCCACTCAAAAAATTCATGCCAGTGTTGGCGCATTTGTAGATCGCGGAGAAATTGAAGAATACCGAATCGGCTTTTCTGTGGAAGGTAACAGCGACATTGTGCATGGTGTGGTGTGGCCACTCATAGGCGAAGAATACGGCAATGAGCCAGACCCTGTTTACGAAAAAGACATCGAAAGCGAACCCGACAACCCTGTTATTCGCTCAAAAATTGAGGCCTTGTTAAAAGAAGTCGGCATTCGTCAAATCAAGGTGCTGGAAGAACGTTTCCCGCTGGAGTACTGTGAAGATTGCGGATCGCCTTTATACCCCAACCCGGAGGGTGAGTTGCTGCATGCAGAACTCCCGGAAGACTCTGAATTGCCAAACAGCATGCATTTGCATTGAAAAGCATCAAACAAACCGCTTGATTTTGTAATACGGCGCCGACATTTTTCGGCACCTTACACGTAAGGGAGAAACAGGTATGTCAACCCTGAAGCATTCAACACTGAGCACTTTCACTTCTAAAACTGGCCAGAAAGGCCAGTTTTACAGCCTGCCCAAACTGGCTGAACTGGGCTTTCCCAACCTGCACCGCTTGCCAGTATCGATTCGCATTGTGCTTGAATCGGTGCTGCGCAATTGCGATGGAAAAAAGGTTTCAGAAGAACACATTCAGCAACTGGCAAGTTGGCAAGCTCAAGCCAAACGAACCGATGAAATTCCGTTCATCGTGGCGCGTGTGGTGCTGCAGGATTTCACTGGCGTGCCCCTTCTCGCCGACTTGGCAGCCATGCGCAATGTGGCAAGGGACATGGGTCAAAACCCCAAGAAAATTGAACCGCTTGTGCCAGTGGATTTGGTGGTTGACCATTCCGTGATGATTGACTACTTTGGCACAGCCGATTCACTGCGCAAAAACATGGAAATTGAGTTTGAGCGCAACGGAGAACGCTACCAATTCATGAAATGGGGCATGCAGGCCTTTGACACTTTCAAGGTGGTGCCACCGGGCATTGGCATTGTTCACCAGGTCAACCTGGAATACCTGTTCCGCGGCATCCGCAGCGCTGTCAAAGCGGGTGAGGAAAATGACAACACGGTGTACTACCCCGATACGTTGGTGGGCACAGACAGCCACACCACCATGATTAACGGCGTGGGTGTTGTAGGCTGGGGTGTTGGCGGTATTGAAGCCGAGGCCGGTATGCTGGGGCAACCCGTTTACTTTTTGACGCCCGATGTGGTGGGGGTTGAACTCACCAACGCGCTGCGCGAAGGCATCACTGCCACTGATTTGGTATTGGCCATTACCGAGTTGCTTCGCAAGAAAAAAGTGGTAGGCAAGTTCGTTGAATTTTACGGACCTGGTGCCGCTAGTTTGTCGGTGACCGACCGAGCGACACTGGCCAATATGGCACCTGAATATGGTGCCACCATGGGTTTCTTCCCCCCCGATTCAAAAACAGTTGAATTCATGCGCAAAACTGGCCGTACTGCGGCTGAAGCCGATCGATTTGAAGCGTACTTTGAGGCACAAGGCTTACTGGGAATGCCAGCCCCAGGTGCAATTGATTATTCAGAAGTGGTGACGCTCGACCTGGACACGGTTGAGCCATCGTTGGCTGGGCCAAAACGACCTCAAGACCGCGTGTTGCTCAAGAACATGAAGCAACAATTCAATACACTTTTTGCTGAACCCATGGCAGCAAACGGCTTTGGCAAAGACGCAGCCGCCCTGAGCACACGCTACCCCACTGGGCTGGACAAACTCAGCATTGGGCATGGTGACGTATTGCTGGCGGCTATCACAAGCTGTACCAACACCTCCAACCCTGGGGTAATGCTAGCGGCTGGTTTGCTGGCCAAGAAAGCAGTTGAAAAAGGCCTGAAAGTTCAGCCGCACATTAAAACTTCACTCGGCCCTGGTTCGCGCGTGGTGAGCGACTACCTGGCAAAAACAGGCCTGCAACCCTACCTGGACAAACTCGGATTCAACGTGGCCGCGTACGGCTGCACTACCTGCATTGGCAATGCGGGGGACTTGCTGCCCGAAATCAACGACACCATTTTGAAGAATGACGTCATCGGCTGTGCCGTGTTGTCGGGCAACCGCAACTTTGAGGCGCGTATTCACCCCAATTTGAAAGCCAACTTTTTGGCCTCGCCGCCGCTGGTTGTTGCTTATGCGCTAAGCGGCAAAGCCAATATGGACATGACATCCGAGCCGATTGGCACTGGAAGCGATGGTCAGCCGGTTTACCTGCGTGATATTTGGCCTTCCAATGAAGAAGTTAACACACTGCTTCCCACAGCCCTGGATGCGGCAACTTTTGTACGCCTATACAGCAACTTCACTGAGGGCCACGACCTGTGGAATAACGTGCCAGCACCTGTCGGGCAGGTATACCCATGGCCGCAATCCACCTACATTGCCAAGCCACCCTTCTTTGATGAGTTTGCCATGCAGCCCACCAAGGTGGAAACCATTCGCGGTGCAAAACCTTTGCTGATTCTGGGCGACTCAGTGACCACGGATCACATATCACCCGCGGGCTCATTCAAACCCACGACACCTGCAGGAAAATATTTACAACAGCATGGTGTAGAGCAAAAAGATTTCAACAGCTATGGTTCACGGCGCGGCAATCATGACGTGATGATTCGTGGCACCTTTGCCAACGTACGCGTGAAAAACCTGATGATTCCTCCCGATGCAAATGGCAATCGCATTGAGGGTGGCTTCACCATCAAGGACGGACAACAAACCACAGTGTATGACGCCGCCATGGAATACATGGCGCAAGGCACTCCCACCGTTGTGCTGGCAGGCGAAGAATACGGCACAGGATCGTCCCGTGACTGGGCTGCAAAGGGCACTCAGTTGTTGGGGGTGAAGGTTGTGGTTGCAAGAAGTTACGAGCGAATTCACCGCAGCAACCTGGTGGGGATGGGCGTGTTGCCTTTGCAGTTTTTGGGCAATGATTCAATTCAGAGCCTGAAGCTGGACGGCAGCGAAACCTACGATGTGATCGGTTTGGCTGAAGACACCGCACCGCAAGCCGAACTGGTGCTAAGAATTACGCGTGCCAACGGTGCAGTTCAGGATGTGAAAGTGCTGAGCCGAATCGACACGCCAATCGAGGTTGAATATTACAAGCACCGGGGTATTCTGCCGTTTGTATTGCGGGAGTTGCTAGGGGCGTAAGATGCCTGGCAGTTCACTGCGAGAAGCGCCATCACTTGCCGCTTCTCGCCTGCTTCGCGCCTTGACGAATCAGCAACAAAATCGGCACCAGGGCAATCATAACAATCATCAGTGCTGGCACTGCCGCCTCGGTCAATCGTTCGTCTGAAGCAAACTGATAAGAGACAACCGCCAGGGTGTCGAAATCGAAAGGCCTCAACACCAGAGTGGCTGGCAATTCCTTGATCACATCCACAATCACCAACAACATGCCGGTGGCCACAGAGCCCTTCAGCACCGGCAAATGAACATGCCACAGAACTTGCCGTGGTGAGCGGCCCAAAATTCGGGCCGATTCGTCAATGTGTCGTGTAATTTGCTGTAAACCCGAGTCTACGGACTGCAAAGCTGCTGAAGTGAAGCGCACGTTGTAGGCATACACCAAGGCCAGCACACTGCCGGTTAACGCCGGCACTTGCCAGCCCATGTCGTAAGTAAAACGATCAACCGTGGCCAATGGCAGCAAAATAGCGATGGCCAAAATTGCACCTGGTACACCATAGCCCAGCGAGATCAAGCGATAAATTGCGGTAACCCACCACACATGCGCCTGCCGTTTTACATAGGCCAGAAACACCGCGAGAACCACTGCAACAAGGGCGGCCATGCCACCCAAGAGGGCTGAATGGTAGGCCCACTGAAAACTGCGCGCCCAATTGATCGAAGTATCTACATCAACCACCAGCGCCAATAAAATCAGCACCGGCAGCACAAATCCCAACACAAACGGCATGGCTGACAAAAACACCACCCACACCGCCTGTACACCCTTCAAACGTTTTCTTTCAATGGTACTGCCCTTGCCCGACTGCGTGTAAAACTGGGCCCGCCCACGCGCCTTGGATTCAAAAACAATCAAGGCCAGCATGACCACCAGCAACATAACAGCCAACAAAGCTGCGCTTTCCCTGTCACCCAAGTTCAGCCAGGTGTTGAATATTGCAGTCGTGAAGGTGCGCACACCAAAGTAAGACAAGGCGCCATATTCCGCCAGGGTTTCCATGAGTACCAAAGTAAGCCCGACCACCCAGGCGGGGCGGGCCACGGGCAAACCCACCTTGAGAAAGGCGCTGGTTGCACTGTGCCCCAAGGAGCGTGCAGCATCCAGCATGGAAGGACTACGCCCCAAAAATGCAGTTCTCGACATGATGTAAACATAGGGGTACAGCACAAAGCTGAGCACCAAAATTGCGCCAGAGGTGGAGCGAATTTCCGGAATGCGGAAATCGCTGCCCAGAATTTCCCGCAAACTGCTGGCCAGCCAACCAGAGTACTGAAGTGCATCGGTGTACGCGTAGGCAATCACGTACGATGGCATGGCCATGGGCAGCAATAACAGCCATTCAAGCCACTTACGCCCAGGAAACTCATGGGCGGAAACCCACCAAGCTGGCAGCACTCCCATGGTGCTGGTCAGCACCACAACGCCAAAACACAGGTAAACAGTTTGCCAAACCAGATCGGGAAGAATGGTGGTGGCCAAATGGGCCAGCACTTGGGGAGCTTGTACCAGACTAAAAACCGCCAGGCCAAACAGATAGACGAACGGCAACAGCAGCAGCAACGCCAGCAGCGCAACAGAAATGCGACTTCTTAACCCCAGAGTAAACAAACAAACCGCCCAGACATGGCAAAATAGAAGTGAGAACGATTTTACTTTAAGTTCATGCAACTCACCCCAAGCGAAGGTGAACTGCGTAGTAAACAGACCACGGTGCCCCCAAAATAATGAAACAAGCTCCAGCCCTAAGCATCAACGAACTGAGTATTTTGTACCCGGGCAGCAATGCACCTGCTGTTCGCAACGTTAGTTTCGAGTTGGCACAGGGTGAAATTGCCTGTTTGCTGGGACCCTCTGGCTGCGGCAAAACAACCTTGTTGCGTGCAATCGCAGGTTTTCTCATGCCCACACAGGGCCATATTTTGCTAAAAGGTGAAAAAGCAAGCGAACCGGGCAAGGTACGCAGCCCTGAGAACCGCAATGTCGGTGTGGTTTTTCAAGACTATGCCCTGTTCCCCCACCTCACAGTTCGAAAAAACATTGAGTTTGGTCTGCACAAGCGCAGTGAACATGAAAAACGCAACCGCAGTGGCGAGTTATTGGCGCTGATTGGACTTGAAGCCTTGGCCGACCGATACCCACATGAATTGTCTGGTGGCCAGCAACAACGCGTGGCGTTGGCGCGTGCATTGGCCCCCAAACCCACACTGATTTTGCTGGACGAGCCATTTTCCAACCTGGATGTTGAACTGAAAGAGCGGCTCACCTTTGAAGTTCGGGAAATTTTAAAAGCCGAAAACATGAGTGCCATTCTGGTCACCCACGACCAACATGAAGCGTTCAGCATGGCCGACCGAATCGGGGTGATGCACGCAGGCGAGTTGCAACAATGGGGATCGTCTTACAGTCTTTACCATCAGCCAAATTCACGCATGGTGGCTGACTTCATCGGCCAAGGTGTTTTCCTGCCAGGCAAAAAAACCGAGCATGGCTTACAAATTGAGTTGGCTCACCTGCGGCTGACGGAAGATCAATTGCCAGCAAGCAATGAATTTGATGTGCTGATTCGCCCGGACGACATTATTCACGACGACGCCAGCCCCATGCAGGCCAAGGTGGTGAGGAAGTCGTTTCGCGGTGCGGATTTCTTGTACACACTTGAACTGGAGAGTGGAGTACATGTGCTGGCCTTGGTACCAAGCCATCACAATCACGCCATCGGCGAGCCAATCGGAATCAAACTTGAACTCGACCACGTCATTACGTTCGATCGAGTATGATTATCACCCAGACAATAAACTGGGTGGACTACAAGTCGATATGAAGTCAGCTCAGATCGTTTGAACCAGCTGCACCCGAGGACAAACCACTATCCGAATCGGAACTGGAAGCTGTAGAACTGATTGATGAAGTACCGCCAGCAGATGCAAAAAGCTCGGTGGCTTCCTGAATGCTGTTGGGGCTAGAGAAATCCAGCGTCAAGGGGAAAGCTTCTGGAGAGGTAAACAAGCCGTCCAGCGTTGCAGCATAGGCCAGCGAATGGGCGTTGGCCGCCAGTTCAGGCTGCGCAAACAGGCCAGAGTCAATTTGCATCGATGCCAGCAATGAATCGGTATCAAACTCAACCACCTCGTGCACCGCATTACCCACTTCACTGGAAAGCTCACCAAACATTTCTTGACTTAATGCATTCAGGTCGAGCACCTGGGCTTGAATATCGGCAATAAGTTGAGTCAACTCGGAGTAATTGAGCTCACCACCCAAAGCGTGCTTCACGCGGGGCATTGCACTCAAAAGCTCAGCATTCAAGGCTTCAAATGAGGCATGTTCATTCATAGTGTTCAGAATTCCTGCAGTGTCTGCGTTGGCAAGCAATGCCGGGTCGACACTGGCAAGGCTTGAAGAGCTCTCAAAAACACTGACATCACTGACGCAGGCTTGGGAAATGCAGCGCAATTCACCAAAGCCCAGTGAGGTCGCGCTAGAAAATTCTTTGGGATCGAGACCGTCAAAGGACGAAAAAGAAATTTTTGATGAGCCAGAATGTGGCTCATAGCTGTCAAAAAACTCGATTGTCGCCCTGCTCACAGGGTCGAGCAGCTCACCAGCAGAGTAGCTGTGATCAGTCTGCGCTGACAATTGAATGACGGAATTTGACATAAACCCAATTTTTTTCGTGACGTTCTACCATTTTATACGATAGGCCACTCAAATTGGATTCAAACCACCCCCCCTATCAAAAAAGGGGGTGAGTTTTATTTATTTTGGTCCAGAGAACCCAACAGGCTATCCAGCGCACCACCCTCAGCGCCTGCACTAGAGGAAATTCCACTGCTGAGCGAATCCAGCAAACCTGAATCGGATTCGCTTGAAGAACTGCTTAAACCAGACAACAAACCACCATCGCCAAGAACTGGATCCAGAAGGGGATCGGTGACGTCCGTGATGACGTCAACAACTGGGTTAGTTACGTCGATAACGCCATCAGTGACACCACCGGCAACGTCATCCACAATGCCGGTGACTGGGTCGGTAACACCGCCTACAACGTCATCCACAATGCCGGTGACTGGGTCGGTAACACCGCCTACACCGTCATCCACAATGCCGGTGACTGGGTCGGTAACACCGCCTACACCGTCATCCACAATGCCGGTGACTGGGTCGGTGATACCGCCAATGCCATCAGTAATGCCACCTACAATCTCGGTAATAGGGTCCGTCACTGGCGACAAATCCAGATCAGGCAAAGAACCCACCAAGGAGACGATATCGTCAATCGTTGAATCCAGATTCAGCAAACTGTCCAGCTGTGGATTTGCAACTACGTCAATGGTGCCCAACAGATCAGTCAATACCGTGGAAACCTCGCCAGCGTCTTCAAAAATACTGAGTCCCAAATCGCCAGTAGGCATACTGTTTTGCGTCGCAAACTGGTTCTGAACATCGCCACTCAGGTTATCAAATACAGGCTCGAAGGTGGTGTTCAGCAGGTTGATCTGATCAAGCACGGCATCGATGGCAGTTTGCAGGCTCTCGGGATTGGGGTTCTGACCCAAACCGCTGATGAGGCTGTTCAGCGCATCGTCTGGATTGATTCCACCACTGCCTTCCAGCATAGCCATCAACTGCGCGAATTCAGCAGACATGGGTACCATCGACCCGTCGGCGTTGGCCACGGGCTTCAACAGAGGAAAATCAGAAATTTTTGACAGGTCAGCGGGCTGTGACAAAGCCTTGTTGCCCAAACCGGCCAAACTTGCAGACTCACCCACGGTGGTTTTACCAAAAGTAACCGGGGCTGCGCTGGCCACTTGAGCCGCCATGCCCATGGCACTGGATGCACCACTTAAATCGGCTGCTGCCACTGCACCCAAAAGGCCTGCACCTGAATACGCGGGGGACAATCCCGAAAAACCGCCACCAGATGGGTTCGATTGATGCAATTGACTTTTCGCCGCACTGCCAGGAAAACCGGAGTTGGCGCTTAAACCGTCGAATTCGGAGGTGTTCAGGGTGGATTGCAAAAACTGCATGTTCAGAGCAGACGGATCAGCAAGTTGCTGTTCAGCACGCTCTACAGCCCGATCTTCGGCCGTGCTCTTCATGTTTTGAATATCATCGCCCATTTTTGTCATTCCTTTGGGAATCGCCCCACTCATGCCAGTTTCTCAGGGTTCCAGCCCTGCGAATGGATGAATTAAGGCAGTAAAATGCCCCTGTTTGTCCAGTGTGAGCACTTTACTGACAAAAATCAAGACTTTACCGATAAAACCTGGGATCGAGAACAGGCGCTGGTTTCAGGGTTGGCCGCAGTTCTTTTTCAGTCGTACTTCCCTGCACGCGGCTGCGTTCCGAGCTTTTCTCAACCTCAAGCCGCTGCGCCGGGGTCAGTACAAATCCAGCTGCCTTCTCCACTTCGGTCTGACTAACATCCAAACCCAGCTTTTCCGCAATTTTTTGATCAGCCGGACTGCTGGCAATGTCGGCCGTATCTTTCAAGCTACTCTCCAGGCGCTCGCGCTCGGGAGTTTTCGAGAAAAACAACTCAAACCAATCGCCCTCTGCACCGGGGGTTGGCATCATCAAGCCCATGGCATGCATCAAGCGGAAACTCGCATCCCGTGCATCAAACACTGCGTTAATGTATGCAATCAAAACGTTGAAGTACTCAACTTGGGCATCCAGCATCACGATCACGGTTTCACGGCCAAAATCGCGAAGCCTTTTGCGGTTTTTGAATACCTGCAAAGAATCGGCGTAAGCGCCGCGCAGAGTCACCGATCGCGACTGCCCGGCTGACCATTTACCCCACTGAAAGCGGACACTTTCCTCGACCCGCAATCGGGCTGCGGCCAATTGAGCACGCCGGGTATCAATCGTGGCTGCCGCCTGATTCACTCGAGCGACCTGTTCGCCGCCTGAGAACGCGCTGTACTGCAAACGCAGGTTCACGGAGCTGTCGGTTCTGTCACCGGTAAAGGGGTCAGGTTCACCAAAAAATTGCTGAATACCCACCAGGTTTAAAGACGGGTACAGGCTTGCATCCTCAGCCGTGTAGTTGTGTCGCGCTTTCACGATCTGGCTTTCAGCCACACGAATTTCCGGGTTGGAAAACAGCGCTTTCGTGACCGCTTCATCTACCAGCTGGGGCAGCATGTTGCGCTGAATTTCCAGTTCTGGCACGTTGTAGCCCTCGGGATAAACACCGAAGTAACGGAAGTAAGTGGCACGGGCCTCTTCAAACTGTCCTTCAAAATTCACCAGCCGGTCACGAGTGACCGCCAAACGGGCTTTGGCAAATTGTGCATCGGTGACGCCGCTTCCGCCCAACTCAACCCGACGCTCCTCAAGGGCTAGCAATTGGGCGACGGCAGCCTCTGCGGCTCGGGAGGCTTCCACCAACAATGCGTTGCGCGACAAGGTGCTGCTGGCCAAGAAGCTTTCAAGCACCACGTCTTGAATTGTTTTTACAAATTGTCCATCTGCAATAGTGCCATCGGTTTCTGCCGCTTTTACCCTCGCGGTAATGCGGCCCGCGGTGTACAGGGGCTGGGTCACCGTAATATCAGTCGATTGCCGGTTGGTCACGGTTGAACTGGAACTGGCGTTTGCACCCACGGTAATGCGCGGGAAATAAGCGGCTCGCGCACCATCTTCGATGAATTGCGAAGCATTCACATTGATGCGTGAAGTCACAATTTCAGGGTTGGTACGCAACATGTTCAGGAAGCGAATTTTGGTGAGCTCTTCCTTGCTCATTTTTGCAGCCTCTGCCGGAGCGATGCGTCGTGCACGAAACTCGTTGTTGTCGTTGCCTACATTGTCAGAAGGCTGGTCGCTCACTGGCAGATCTTGCGCACCCACTGGAAATGCAAGAAGGCCCGCAATCAGCACATACAGTGCTTTGCGAGCCCATACGCCCCCCTGGGTCATGTCCAATTGTGTTGTCATGTGTTGCTTTATGGTTCTCTGAAGGCTTCTTGCTTCAGCTTCAATACAGGTTTTAACAAATAATAAATAAAGGGTTGTGAACCCACGTTAATGTCAACTTCAGCAGTCATACCCGGTGAAATGCGCAACGGTGCATCAGGCGTGCCAAAAAACGCCTTGTCTGTACTTACAATCAACCGGTAATAGGGGCCGGTTTCTTCCGTACCGGGGTCAGTGTCAGCTGCAATTTGGGTCACCTTGCCGGGCAAAGTGCCATAGCGCAAAAAGTCATAGGCGGACACTTTCACTTCCGAAGGTTGGTCCATGGTGACGTAGCCTCGGTCTGCTGGTGAAAGTCGGGTTTCAACCACTAACACCTCATCGACTGGCACCACTTCCATAATGGGTTCACCTTGGCGAACCACGTTGCCCACCGCTTGCAGCTTCAGGTTTTTCACCACACCATCAATCGGTGACCGAATCACAGCACGGTCGCGCTGATCGCTGGCTCGATCAATTTCATCTTTCAAACTGGCCAACTGGCGTTCCAGTGTTGTTAATTCATCCGCAGCCCTGCGGCGGAACTTGCCGTCTTCTTCCACCCGACGGGCGCGGCTTTGACCAACTGAGGCCTGGGCCGATGCAATGGTTTGCCGCATAGAGGCAATTTCAGCGGTCAAACTGTCGTAATCGCGTTTCTTGGTCAAATATTCAAGCTGAGACACAAGGCGTTCGCGAACCAGTTCTCGGGTAATTTCCAGTTCACGCAAGGTAGTCACTGCGCGATTCTCCAAGCCTTCAAGCTTGGCTTGCAATTCGCCCACCTTACCCTGGTTGCCCAGCATCTGGCTGTCATTCACGCCCAGAATACCGTTCAATTCAGTAATGCGGGCAATGTAGGTGGACTGCTCGGTGCGATACAAATCGGGATAGTCTGCAATAATTTCTGCGGGATATTCTGGTGCCTTGCCCGAAGCCTCGCCCAGCAAGCGCGCACGGCTCATCTCCAGTGCGGCACGCCGGCTTTTCAATTCTTCAATGTTGATGCCTGAAGTGGCCAGGTTCAGTTGAACCAGCATAGCCCCTTCTTTGACCAAATCACCCTCTTTCACAGCCAGGTCCTGAACAATACCGCCTTCCAGGTGCTGAATACTCTTGACTCGTGTCGATGGAATCACCTTGCCCGGCGCGGTCACCACCTGGTCAACGCGGATGAACAAGGATGCGAACAAAGACAGCGCAATCAAACCCAGAGCAAACCTGCTTTTGGTGTCGAACCCACCACCATTGGGTTTGTATAGGGCGGGGACTTCATAGGGCTTCAGATCATTTTTGCCGACTTCGGCCAATGCATTGTTCGACTTCATGATTTCTCGACCTTCGCTCATCACGCTTGAGCGGCCTTGCCGCCCGCATCCGAATTTGCTTGCCCTTCAGTACCGTTGGCCCCTAGCGTCTGCTTGGCAGCCTCGGAAGTCACTTGCGACGCAGCCTTGGGTGCGGCAGGCACCGGCTTCGGCACTGAAATGCCGTACAACAGTTTCAACATCTCTGGTGTGGCACCTACATGCAACTTCGAAGCCTTGTCCAAATAAATGATCTTGTCGCAAATGGACATTAAACGCACTGAATGCGTCACCATGATGATGGTCTTCACTGTGGCCAGGCTTTTAAACACGGCCATCAAGTGAGTTTCTGCCGCAAAATCCAGGTCGTTCGTGGGTTCATCCAACAGCAATACAGGCGCGTCCGACAAAAAGGCCTGGGTAATAGCGACCCGGCGGCGTTGTCCCCCCGACAAGCGGTTACCCCCCTCGCCCACTTGCGTCATATAGCCATCTGGCATTTTCGCGATAAACTCATGCGCACCTGAGCGCTTGGCAGCCAACAAAATTTGCTCGTCACTGGCGTCCGGATTGGAGCGACGCAAGTTTTCGACAATCGTGCCTTCAAACAATTGAGAGGTTTGGGGCAAAAACCCAATCCACTTGGAAAGCTCCTGGCGGGAAAACTGCGACAAATCATATTCATCCAGCAAAACGCGGCCACTTTGGGGCTCATAAAGACCACGCAGCAACTTCAGCAAGGTTGATTTGCCCGCACCGTTGTCGCCGGCCAAACCGTAAATGCCACGGGGACCAATTTGAGCCGAAACCGACTTGACCACTTCCTTTTGTGCACCAACGTGCTGATAGCTAACATTTTCAAGGCGCAAAGCACCCGAAGGCATGGGCAGGTTCAAACCTGTGTGTTGCTTCTCCTCATCGGCTGCAAACACTTTGTTCAAGCGGTCCGTGGCTTCACGGGAATGTGCAATCGAGCGCCAGTGACCAGTCAATGCAGCCAATGGGCCAATCGCCTTGGCGGCCAGCATGTTCGAAGCAATCAAACCACCCACAGTCATCCATTGGTTGATCACCGCATAGGCGCCAACGGCTGTAATGGCCACGTTCACACACAACATAATGGAGACCGACAGCTCGCGCTGGTCTTCCATTTCACCATTTTTCTGGAATGATTCCTGAACCCAAGAGTTGTAGCTTGACACCCAGGCGCGCTTGGCGGAGTCATCTTGCACCAAGCTTTTAATTGCTTCACGGCCCCGGCAAACCTCGGCCAACACTTCATCCCGGCGACGAGCACGAGAAAACTCTTCCACACGGCGCTTTCGGAATTCACCCGAGCTATACCAGGACAAAGCAGCCAAACACACCAAACCGATCAGCACCACAGGCAACACTGGCAAGGCGATTGTTGCGATCAATCCAATGGCCAGAATGGCAAATGGCAGATCAAGAATGGTCATGGCAACCGCGCCACTCCAAACCACTCGCACGGTGTCCACATCTTTAAACAGGGAATACCAGGCAGCGGTTGAACGAGCCTCCAACTGCCTCAAGGGGATCGACAGAATCTTGTTCATCAATTTGCTGGCGATTTGACCATCAATTTTTACCGCAGCCACACGCAGAACTCTAGCCCGGAACGAACGCAAGATCAGGTCTGCTGCAAGCAAAATACCCATGCCGATCAACAAGGCGGTCAGCGTATTCAGGCCCGAGCGATAAATAACCCGGTCATAGACCTGTAAGGAAAACACTGCGGGGAACAAAGCCACCAAATTCACGAAAATCGACAACAAAGCCGCGCGCTTTAGCAAAGGCAAGGCGCTGCGAATGACCCCCTCAACTGTTTTTGAGTTGGATGCCTCGACCGCATTATTGCCATCGGAAGCGGTGTCTGCGGATTTTTCCGGTTTCAAGCCGAAATTCCAGAGCGCTTCGAGTCTTTCTTTGAACAAATATTTAACCGACATTGCGAGTCCCTAGGTTACACAGCACCTGCCGAACCAGCCATGCGCAACTGCTGCGCCTTGAGTCGTTCAAGCAATACCAGGTACGAGGCGATCAAACGGACAACTGCAGGGCGCATGCCGGCCAACTGTTCGCGAGTCAACTTGGCCAACGGGTTTTCCAAGCGGGTTTTAGCATCGGGCTGCGCATCGATTGCACGACATACGCGCTCAAATACATTGCTCAGGGCGGCATCTACTTCCACTTCTGACATCGCGGAATACAATACCTGCGGCTTGGCATCAATCAAACTAAGCCGCTCCTGCCAACTAAGCACCGACTTGGCCAATACCGGGTCCAATCTCAACTGTCCTTCAAATGCGGTGCGCTCGGCTCCGCGCATCACACCAAGTACGTAGTCGGCAGCCAACCAGTTTTTGTCGTCGTCAGTCATGCGGCCTCCTTATGCCATGTATCCGGATTGTTCAGTATCCTGGCGACGCGAATTATTCGCGGCCATGGTTGCCAAACCTTCGGACTGAAATTCGTCATATACGGTCTTTAATTCGATCAGGCCCCTGCGAACCCAGGTTTTAACGGTGCCCAATGGCACATCCAAGTGCTCAGAGATCTCTGCATGGCTCATGCCGTGGGTGTAAGCCAGGGTAAGCACCTGGCGATATTTGCCTTCAAGCCTTTGTACACAGGCCTGCATCACCCGGCTGGTTTCCTTGTCATCACTGCTGGTTGAATGGGCCTCAAACACCAATTCATTGGGTTCATCATCCTGGTCAGAAAACTGGTCCAGGGAAATTGAATTCACGGTGTGGCTTTGCTGGGCGATTAAATCAAGCGCCCTGTTTCTCACCACCTGATGCAACCAGGTTTCGGGTGCAGACAATTTGTTGTTGAAGGTGTGGGCGTATCGCCAAAGTCGAATGTAAGCGTCCTGAAGCACGTCTTGAGCCAAACCGGGCTCCCGAACAATGCGCAACGCAACCGCAAACATCTTTCGAGACGTGAGTTGGTACAACTCTTCAAACGCCTTTCGATCGCGATTTGCAATTCGTTCAATTAAAGAAGCGAGCTCTTCTCTCAACCTGGCTGTCCCCGAGATGAAGTCATCTGTGTGTGTTTGATACGTCCTGACACTGTCAATTTACAGTCGAGCGAGACTTTGGTTTTGTCAAAAAGGCCAAGTTTTACTGCTCAAACCACTGAATAGGGCCACCCAACACGGGGGATGTAACTCTTAAGTATCCCCTAGCTAAGGGATACTAGCAAAAGTTCCGATTCCAGAACAGTACTTGCAATGTCTATTTGCTTACATAGTCCTTCGAAATGCAATCCCCCCCAAAGTAATTAACCCGCTTGAAATTACCTACGGGCGCATTGAATCCAAAATTTATCGCCTGAAGTACAAACCGTATATGCAGCAACTCAAACAAATTTAAGCGCGGGGCGAACTATGACCTTAATACCGAGCTGGCCGAGCCAGCCACACATGGGTGGGACTATGAAGAATGAAAAGGGCTTGGCAGGTCGACCACTAACGCCCCGCGAAACGGGCATTCAAAGCACCCCCCCGGGCCGAACAATCAGCCTTCAGCCCATGTTCGTCACTAACCGGACAACCCTTGAAGAAATCGACAACCACCTGGCCAGCGCTGAAACGCGAATCGTGGTGATTACCATTGAAAAAGGGAACAGGCATGGCGAGGCCGTGGTTCAACATATTGGTGCAAGCTATTCCGATGTTCGGGTAGTGTTGGTGTGCGAAGGAAACGCCCAAGACATCTTGGCCATGGCATTCAAGCCTGGAGTGTGGGCTTGTGTAGGCCGCCAATCGTCGGTGGAAACCCTTCGGGAAGCAATTGACACCGTGGCCGCAGGCGCCCGTTACGTGGCCCCTGAACTGGTGAACGCCAAACCAGCTCCTTTTTACGGTTCTTCCGAACAACAAAACCTGGGTAGCCAGATTAATCCATTGGCCGACCAAGACGAAGGCGCTCAATTGACCCGCCGTGAACGTCAAGTGCTCACCTTGATTGCTCAAGGACGCCCTCGCCGGGAAATCGCTGAATTGCTGAAGGTTTCACCGCGCACTATCGACGCTTACCGCGCGCGTTTGCTGCAAAAGCTGAATCTGGACTCCAGCGTTCAACTGGTGAAATACGCAATTTCTGCAGGCATGGCCAGCTAAATGTAAGTTGGTCAAACCTCAATAACAGCAGATTAAAACCCCGCAGCGCTGCGGGGTTTTTTGTTTGTGCAGTTAAAATAACGGTTTCGCGCAACTGACTCGCCCCTTAAACATGAACAAAAAAGCTCTGGTGCTGTTTTCAGGTGGACAGGACAGCACCGTTTGCCTGGCCTGGGCACTCTCCAATTTCGAGCACGTCGAAACTATTGGCTTTGATTACGGGCAACGCCATCGCATTGAACTGGAATGCAGACTGACGGTACTGGACAGAATCCGTGAGCAGTTTCCGCAATGGGCGCACAAACTCGGCGAAGACAGAGTGATTGACCTCAGGTGGCTGGGACAAATTTCCGATTGTGCGTTGACAGAAGAGCGCGAGATCGAGCTAAACGAAACAGGTTTGCCCAATACTTTTGTGCCGGGACGTAACCTGGTGTTCTTTTTGATTTCATCAGCGGTGGCATACCGAAGAGGTTTGTCGACACTGGTTGGCGGCATGTGCCAAACCGACTTCTCAGGTTACCCCGACTGCCGCGAAGACACTTTGAAGGCCTTACAAGTGGCCACCAACCTTGGCATGGCAAGCGCCTTCAGGTTTGAAACACCACTGATGTGGATCGACAAGACCGAAACTTTTCAGCTGGGCGAGCAGCTGGGTGGCAAAAAACTACTTGAAATTATTGTTCGCGACACGCACACCTGCTACACAGGCGACCGGAGCCACGAACACGACTGGGGGTTCGGTTGTGGCGAATGCCCGGCCTGCGATTTGCGCAAACGTGGTTGGAATAACTACATTTCACAACAGAATCAATAGCTTGAAACCGAAAAGAGCAGCACCCCCGAAAGCCGCAACTGGCTTGGGTTTGCACAACATTTAGGCAAGCGAAAAATAAATGAAATTATTTTGCAAAAACGTTTGACACAAAAATTTTTCTTGCTATAATTTCGTTCTCTCAACGACGACACGTTGTTGAAATGCGGGAATAGCTCAGTTGGTAGAGCGATACCTTGCCAAGGTATAGGTCGCGAGTTCGAGTCTCGTTTCCCGCTCCAAATTCCTAAGGGGAAGTGATACACTTCCCCTTTTCTTTGCCCGCCACATTTTGGTGGAACACCCTTGGCGGGGTGGCAGAGTGGTCATGCAGCGGACTGCAACTCCGTGTACGCCGGTTCGATTCCGACCCCCGCCTCCAAGTTTTCAAGCCATCAGCCCGGGTGGTGAAATTGGTAGACACAACGGACTTAAAATCCGTCGCTTACCGTAAAAGGGGCGTACCGGTTCGATTCCGGTCCCGGGCACCACTGGCCAGACTATTCCCAAGTTCAATCGCGCGTACAATAACGCATTGCGTTTAGAACAACCTCAAAGAACAACATCGTGACTCGCCGAATTCTTGTTACCTCTGCCCTGCCCTATGCCAATGGCGCCATTCACCTAGGCCATCTGGTCGAATACATTCAGACCGACATCTGGGTTCGCTTTCAGAAAATGCAAAGCAACGAGGTGTATTACGTGTGTGCCGACGACACACACGGCACACCGGTCATGCTGCGCGCACAAGCCGAGGGCATCAGCCCGGAAGAATTGATCGCGCGCGTGAGTACAGAGCACCAGCGCGACTTCGCCAGCTTCCATGTGGGCTTTGACAACTACTATTCCACCAACGCGCCAGAGAACAAGGCCCATTGCGAGACCATTTACACACGTTTGCGCGATGCAGGGCTCATTCAAACCCGCTCGGTGGAACAGTTCTACGACCCGGTGAAGGAAATGTTTTTGCCGGACCGCTTCATCAAAGGCGAATGCCCGAAGTGCGGCGCAAAAGACCAATACGGAGATTCCTGCGAGGTGTGCGGTGCCACCTACCAGCCCACTGAACTGAAAAACGCCTACTCCACCGTATCGGGTGCAGCGCCCGTGCGCAAAAGCTCCGACCATTATTTCTTCAAGCTTTCAGACCCTCGCTGTGAAAATTTCCTTCGCCAGTGGACACAAAGCGAAGGCCGCCTTCAAGTTGAAGCCAGCCGGAAAATGCAAGAATGGCTGGGTGAGGAAGGCAGTGGCAAACTGGCCGACTGGGACATTTCCCGCGATGCGCCCTACTTCGGGTTCGAGATTCCAGATGCACCTGGCAAGTACTTCTATGTGTGGCTGGATGCACCGGTGGGTTACTTCGCCAGCTTCCAAAACCTGTGCGAACGCATTGGCGTGGACTATCAAGAATTCCTGAAAGCCGACACCAACACCGAGATGATTCACTTCATCGGCAAAGACATTCTTTACTTCCACGCCCTGTTCTGGCCCGCCATGCTTCAGTTTGCCGGTTTGCGCACGCCCACCAAGGTCAACGCACACGGTTTCCTGACTGTAGACGGCGCGAAAATGAGCAAAAGTCGCGGCACCTTCATTACCGCTGAAAGTTTCATTCAACAAGGTTTGAACCCGGAATGGCTGCGCTACTACTTTGCGGCCAAACTCAATTCGACCATGGAAGACCTGGACTTGAGTTTTGCCGATTTCACCGCCCGCGTGAACAGCGACTTGGTGGGCAAATACATCAACATTGCCAGCCGCAGCGCAGGCTTTTTGGTGAAGAACTTTGAAGGCCGCGTGCTGGATTCAGCCATGCAACATCCCCTGCTTGCTGAAATTCGTGCCCAAGCTGCTGCAATCGCAATGCACTATGACGAACGCGAATACGGCAAAGCCATTCGCGAAGTCATGGCCTGCGCCGACAAAGTAAATGCCTATGTGGATCAGGAAAAACCATGGGAGCTTGCAAAAAACCCGGACAAGCAAAATGAATTGCAAACCGCATGCTCAATTTGTCTTGAAGCATTTCGCTTGCTGACACTTTATTTGAAGCCTGTGCTGCCTGTACTGGCCAGCAATGCCGAGAACATTCTGGGCGTTGCCCCGATGACCTGGGCCGATGTAAACACCCCCCTGAGTAGCGCAACACCCGTGCAGGCTTTCAAGCACCTGATGCAGCGTGTGGATCAAAAACAGATTGATGCATTGATCGAGGCCAACAAGCAATCTTTGGTGCCTGCTGCAACTGCTCCGGCAAAAACCGATGGCAAAAAACCCGCCAAGGAAACAGAAAACGCCGGGGCAGATGATTTCATCAACATTGACGACTTCGCGAAGATCGATCTGCGAATTGGTTTGGTTAAAGAATGCAAGGCGGTTGAAGGATCGACCAAACTGCTTCAGCTCACAGTTGATCTCGGCGAAGAAAAACCACGCAATATTTTCTCCGGCATTGCCGCACACTATCAAGCGGAGCAGCTGACTGGCCAATATGTAGTGGTGGTGGCCAACCTGGCGCCACGCAAAATGAAGTTTGGGCTTTCTGAAGGCATGGTGTTGTGCGCCGCCAGCGACGATGACACAGCGCTCAGTACCCTGACCGCTTTGGGCAAACTTACGCCAGGAATGAAAATCAGCTAAATGGAAAACATGGCCGTTCAGCAGCGATGGCAAACACCCATGCAATTTCCATCGGGGATCGGGCTGGCGCCTGATAAAATAGAGAAGTTCTTTTAAACCATTTATTGGCAAACCACCATGCAATACGAATCTGAAGCCACCCAGTTTCTGGCTCAACTCAAAAATGAGCGCCCTCACCTGGAAAATGAGCAGCAAAAAGGCCGAGCCCTGTTGTGGGACAAACAACTGGACAAGAGGCTTCAAGAAGGCTTTAAGGAAGCCAAGGTTGCACAAAAACCCTATGTGTATCAAAGCAAATAAAGTGCAGCCACTTTGAGCAGCGAACTCGACGACATCAGCGTACTAAACCCCAACGACAGCACCCCCAACACGGTGGATGGTGTGGGTTTGGCCCGTCTGTATGGCGCACCGCTGTTCAACATGCCCAAAGACCTGTACATACCACCAGACGCACTGGAGGTGTTTCTGGAGGCTTTTGAAGGCCCGCTGGATTTGCTGCTTTACCTGATCCGCAAGCAAAACTTCAATATTCTAGACATTCCCATGGCGGAACTGACCCGCCAGTACCTCACCTACATTGAAGAAATTCGTACCCGCAACCTTGAGTTGGCTGCTGAATACCTGCTCATGGCCGCCATGCTGATCGAGATCAAATCTCGAATGCTGTTGCCCGTGATTCCCAAAGACGGTGAAGAAGAAGCGGAAGACCCGCGCGCCGAGCTGGCTCGCCGGCTGATTGAATACGAACAAATGAAGCTGGCAGCCCAGGAGCTCGACAAGGTGCCTTTGGTGGGCCGGGATTTCTGGATTGCTCACGCCTTCCACGACCCAAATACTGTTGAACGTTTTCCTGATGTAAACCCAGAAGAACTGCGTGATGCCTGGCAGGCAATTTTGCGTCGCGCATCCCTGGTGAAGGCGCACACAATCTCTCGAGAAGAATTGTCGGTGCGTGAGCACATGACCATGATTTTGCGTCGTCTTCAAACCCAAAAGTTCGTTGAGTTTTTCGACATGTTCGACATTGAACGTGGCGTACCTGTGGTGGTGGTCAACTTCATCGCCATGCTGGAGTTGACGCGCGAAGGCCTGGTGAAAGTAACTCAAGCAGAGCCATTTGCACCAATCTACGTGCGACTGGGTTACGAAGCAACGGGCGGCACTGGGGCAGACAGCATCGTTCCGGCATAGGTCATCGGACAATATTTGTATGCTGAGCGACTTGCGAGCCTTAGCTGCGAGCAATGTGAGGTTTGGGTACTACACAGCCTTGCCGGCTTTGCAATACTTCCCGGCGGCTTCGCAGCGCGGGGCGGTTCCGCCAGGAACCGATGCGAAGATGCTTAAGCGTTTCGCATGCCCCAAGCCAGAGGCATCAAGCCGGATTGAGAAGTATTGCTGAGGCAAGGTGG
>NZ_JARFJD010000013.1 GCF_029087225.1 Limnobacter olei
CCAGGAACCGATGCGAAGATGCTTAAGCGTTTCGCATGCCGCAAGCCAGAGGCATCAAGCCGGATTGAGAAGTATTGCTGAGGCAAGGTGGTGTAGCACCGAAACCGCAAAGATCACTAGCCGCAAGCCAAATCAAACGGCTGGCTTAGCCGAAAAAGTCCTTTACCTTGTCCATCCAGCCCTTAGCCCTTGGTGAGTGCTTGTCACCATCGGCTGTACAAGACTGCTCAAACTCCTTGAGCAGTTCTTTTTGACGCTCAGACAAACGCACCGGTGTTTCCACCACAATGTGGCAGAACAAATCACCCGGGTAGGATGAACGCACACCCTTGATGCCCTTGCCACGCAAACGGAATGTTTTACCTGTTTGCGTACCTTCAGGAATATCAAATGACGCTTTACCTCCCAAAGTGGGCACCTCAATGGTGCCGCCCAACGCAGCAGCAGCAAATGAAACCGGCATCTCGCAATGCAAGTCATCACCATCACGCTGGAAAACTGCATGCTCTTTCAGGTGTACTTCCACGTACAAATCACCAGCGGGGCCACCATTCACACCAGGCTCGCCCTTGCCACTCAAGCGAATGCGCATGCCATCGTCGATACCGGCGGGCACCTTCACTTCCAGGGTTTTATTGGTCTTCTTGCGACCCAAACCTTCACAGTCGTGGCATGGGTGCGGAATCATCTTGCCGGTGCCATGGCACTTCGGGCAGGTTTGCTGCACGCTGAAAAAACCCTGGGTCATGCGCACAGCACCCGATCCACCACAGGTAGAACAGGTTTCAGGCTTGGTGCCCGGCTTGGCACCACTTCCAGAGCAAGTACCGCAGTTGTCCCACACCGGCACGCGGATTTGGGTATCAAAACCCTTGGCCGCCTGCTCCAGCGTAATTTCCATGTTGTATTTCAGGTCTGAACCACGGTACATCTGCGACTGGCGAGAAGCACCACCGCCTGCGCGGCCACCAAAAATATCACCAAAAATATCGCCGAAGGCATCTGAGAAATCCGAGAAGCCACCTGCACCGCCGCCACCCATATTGGGGTCCACACCCGCATGGCCGTGTCTGTCATAGGCCGCACGTTTCTTGGGGTCAGTCAACATCTCATAGGCTTCTTTGGCCTCTTTGAACTTGGCCTCCGCATCCTTGCTGTCTGGGTTGCGGTCGGGGTGATACTTCATGGCCATTTTTCGATAGGCTTTTTTCAGCTCATCGTCCGTGGCATTTTTTTGTACACCCAAAATCTCGTAGAAGTCCCGTTTTGCCATGTCAGTCTCAATTCATGCAGCCGTTCGCGAAACACTGCTTTTATTCGTACAAAAAGGGCTTCACTGAAAAACCGCAACAGATGCAGCCAGCCAGTGTGCCCTTGGTTTTTGGCGAGGCACCCACAAAGGCGCCTCGCTGCCAACATTACTTGTCTTTCACTTCCTTGAAGTCTGCATCTACTACATCGTCAGCATCGTCTTTCTTGGAAGAGGCCTGCTGCTCAGCACCACCTGGGTTTGCACCTGCCGCGGCTCCTTCTGCAGCTTGTTGGGCCTGCATGTCTGCGTACATCTTCTCGCCCAATTTCTGGGCTGACTCGGCCAATTCTTTGGTGCGTGCATCAATGGCGTCTTTGTCTTCGCCCTTGGCAGCTTCTTCCAAAGCCTTGCATGCCGCTTCAATCTTTTCTTTTTCACCAGCTTCCAGTTTGTCGCCATACTCGCCCAGCGACTTGCGGGTGCTATGCACCAGTGCATCTGCCTGGTTCTTGGCCTCCGCCAACTCACGGCGCTTGGCGTCATCGGCCGCATTGGCCTCGGCATCTTTCACCATTTTCTGGATCTCATCTTCACTCAAACCAGAGTTGGCCTTAATCACAATCTTGTTCTCTTTGCCGGTGCCTTTGTCTTTTGCAGACACATGCAAAATACCGTTGGCATCAATGTCAAAGGTCACTTCAATCTGCGGCACGCCTCGTGGCGCGGGTGGAATACCTTCCAGGTTAAATTCACCCAAACTCTTGTTGTCGTTGGCCATCTGGCGCTCACCCTGGAACACCTTGATGGTTACGGCAGGCTGGTTGTCATCCGCGGTTGAAAACACTTGGCTGAACTTGGTCGGGATGGTCGTGTTTTTCTCGATCATCTTGGTCATCACGCCGCCCATGGTTTCAATACCCAAAGACAACGGTGACACGTCCAGCAACAACACGTCTTTGCGATCACCACTCAATACGGAACCCTGAATTGCGGCACCAGCAGCCACTGCTTCGTCGGGGTTCACGTCTTTGCGGGGCTCTTTGCCAAAGAAGTTTTTAACCGCTTCCTGTACTTTGGGCATGCGGGTCATACCGCCCACCAAAATGATGTCGTCAATTTGTGAAGTGGACACACCTGCATCCTTCAAGGCCATTTTCATGGGCTCAACGGTGCGGGCAATCAGGTCTTCAACCAGCGCTTCCAGCTTGGAGCGGCTCAGCTTGGTGGTCAGGTGCACGGGTGCGCCGTTGGCCATCGCAATGTAGGGCTCGTTGATTTCCGTTTGCTGCGAGGAAGACAATTCAATTTTCGCGCGCTCGGCTGCAGCCTTGATACGCTGCAAAGCGATTGGGTCTTTCGACAAATCAACGCCATTGTTCTTTTTGAACTCGTCGATGATGTGGTCAATAATACGCTGGTCAAAATCTTCACCGCCCAGGAAAGTGTCACCGTTTGTAGAGAGCACTTCAAACTGCTTCTCGCCGTCGATGTCGGCAATTTCAATGATCGACACGTCGAAGGTACCACCACCCAAGTCGTACACTGCAATCTTGCGGTCGCCTTTTTCAGCCTTGTCCATACCAAAAGCCAAAGCGGCTGCGGTAGGTTCGTTAATAATGCGCTTTACGTCCAGGCCGGCAATACGGCCGGCGTCTTTCGTCGCCTGGCGCTGGCTGTCATTGAAATAAGCCGGCACTGTAATCACGGCCTCGGTTACTTCTTCGCCCAAGTAGTCTTCCGCAGTTTTTTTCATTTTGCGCAGCACTTCGGCCGACACCTGTGGGGGCGCCAGTTTTTGATCGCGCACGCTAACCCATGCGTCGCCGTTGTCAGCTTTCATGATAGAAAAAGGCATCATGTCGATGTCTTTCTGTACTTCGGCGTCTTCAAACTTGCGACCAATCAAACGCTTCACCGCATACAAGGTGTTTTTGGGGTTGGTCACGGCCTGGCGCTTGGCGGGTGCACCCACCAGAATTTCACCATCTTCCATGTAAGCGATGATGGAAGGGGTTGTACGCGCACCTTCCGAGTTTTCGATCACTTTGTAACCACCGCCTTCAAATACCGCAACGCAAGAATTGGTGGTACCCAAGTCAATGCCAATAATCTTTCCCATGAATTTCTCCGTGATTTCTAAATTCAGTAATATTCGGTTAAAGCTGATATGGGGCTAAAGCCCTTCAGTTCAAGGGGTTTTTCAACCCAGCTTCAAAAATTTATTGCGCTGCCTATTGTGCAACTGAGACCAAAGCGGGTCGCAACACACGGTCATTAATCAAATAACCCTTTTGCAACACCGCCACCACATGGTTGGGCGCAACAGCGGGCTCAACGGAATTTCCCGGCACCATGGCCACCGCCTGGTGCTGATTGGGATTAAACTTTTCTCCCACGGGGTTAAGCACCATCACCCTGCCACGCTCAAATGCAGCTTCCAGTTGACGAAGGGTTGCAGCAACGCCGTCTTTCAATGCTTCCGGGGTCTGGTTTTCTACAGCCAGTGCCATTTCAAGACTGTCGCGAACGGGTACCAAGGATTCAGCAAACGATTCAATCGCGTACTTGTGTGCCTTGGCCACGTCTTCTTGAGTGCGGCGGCGCAGGTTTTCCATGTCGGCAGCCAGGCGCAAATACACCTCTCGGGATTTCTCCACCTCGTGGTGTGCATTTTCCAATGCTGCCTTCAGCACAGAGATTTCGTCTTGGGGCGCTTCTTGCTGAACAGCCTGTTCAGTCTCATTTTGGGTCTGCGCGCCTTGCTGCTGACCTTCTGGTGCCTGGGCAGACGTTTGTTCGTCCGTGGCCGGCTTTCCAGTGGGTTCTGACATGTCTTTTCCTCCATTAAAATTCAAAAGAGGCGACAGGCCTTTACCGGTCGCCCCTACTCTTGGCGGTAAATGAGGGCTTGAACGCGAAATTCAAGCCCAAAAAGTAGAAATACGCAGAATTACGCTGAATTGTTGACAGAAACTTATTGCGCGCCCATTTCAAGCGCCAATTTTCGACTCTCGGCAAGTTCCTGTGCCATGGATTCTTCGTAACCCATGTCGACTGGCCAGCCCTGCATGTGCTGCGCGGTTATTTCGGACAGCATGGCCGCGGCCAGCTCGCTGTCATTCAGGCAGGCAATGTAATGAAACTCGCCTCCCCCCGCATGCTGAAAGTCTTCCCGGCCTTCCTGATTAATTTCCTCCAGCGTTTCAAGGCAATCGGCCATAAAACCTGGGCACATCACATCAATACGCTTGGTACCAACCTGCCCCAAGGCTTCCAGGGTTTTATCGGTGTATGGCTCCAGCCATTTGGCTTTGCCAAACCGGCTTTGGAACGTAACCCTGTAATTGCCCTTTTGAAGCCCCAGTTCCTCGCCCAGTAAGCGCGCAGTTTTGTAACACTCGCAATGGTAAGGGTCGCCCTTGAGCAAGGTCATTTCAGGCACACCGTGAAAACTGAACAACAGCACATCACCCTGATCAAAATTCGGGCGCCCATTGACTTGCCAGTGCTTACGCACGCTCTCAGCCAGGGCATGGATATAAGCCGGGTGATCGTGATAGTGCTTCACCAAACGTAATTCGGGAATGTTGCGCACCGGCTTGGCCCAGTCAAACACCGCATCAAACACCGACGCAGTAGTGGCCGCCGCATATTGAGGATACAGAGGAAACACCAGCACACGGTCATAACCATCTTTGCGAAGCTGATCCATTCGACTGGCCACGGAGGGGTTGCCATAACGCATCGCCAAATCAACACGAACATCCCAGCGCCGGGCCTTGAAAGCTTCGCTAAGCACCTTGACCTGCCTTTTACCAATCGCCAATAGAGGCGAGCCCTCGTCAGTCCACACCGTGGCGTACTTGGCTGCGGATTTTTTGGGGCGAATCTGCAAAATAATGCAGTTCAAAATGATCCACCACACCAGCTTGGGAATTTCAACCACACGTGGGTCAGACAAAAATTCCTTCAAATAACGCCGAAGCGATGGTGTATCTGCATTGTCTGGAGTGCCAAGGTTAACGAGTAAAACCGCGGTTTTCTGGGGCGTGCCGTGACGAAATGGAGCTTCGGTGCGCATGGATACTACCTAATGAACATCAAGGCTGAAAGTATACCCAAAGCTGACTGCCGGGGTGGCTCACCCTACTCCGGATCCGACAAAGCCGAAGAAACCAGCTTCGATGTGATATCCACAATCGGAATCAACCGCTCGTAGGCCATGCGTGTAGGGCCAATCACGCCCAGAGTGCCAACCACCTCACCGTTCACATGGTAAGGCGCCGAGATCACGCTCATCTCCTCCATGGGCACCAGGCTAGAATCACCACCGATGAAAATTTGCACACCTTCGGCCCTGTTGGAGCTTTCAAGCAGGCGCAACAACGCAGTGCGTTGTTCAAACACACCGAACATTTTTTTCAGGCGCTCCATGTCCGTCGACAAATCCGATACATCCAGCAGCTTTCGCTCTCCCGACAGCAACACACCATCGGCCTGGCTTTCCTCAGATTCTGTACCCGCATTCACGGCAGCTTGCATCAATTTGCTAATATCCTGGCTAATTTGGTGGAGCTCTTCCGACAACCTCTGTTTGGCCTGCTGAAAACTCAAACCTGCAAAATGCTGGTTGAAGAAATTCGCCGCCATGGTCAATTCGCTTTGTGTGTAAGGCTTCTCGACAATCAATATTCTGTTTTGCACATCACCATCGGGTGTCACGATAATCAGCAACACCTTTCTATCCGACAAACTTAAAAATTCCACGTGTCGAAACAAAGCCGCCTTTTTCGGCGCTGTAATCACCCCGGCAAAAGAGGACAAACTGGAAAGCAAGTTCACTGCCTTGTTTAAAACACGGTTAGGGTCCTCACGTAGAATTCCTCCGCTTAGGGCGGATTGCACATCGATTGCTAAAGGTTTTACGGTAAGCAGAGAGTCAACAAACATGCGGTACCCCTGAGGCGTGGGCACTCGACCCGCCGAAGTGTGGGGCGATACCACCAGGCGCAGTTCTTCAAGGTCAGCCATCACATTTCGAATAGTGGCCGGGCTTAAATCGAGCGTCGAATACTTGGACAAAGCCCTCGAACCCACCGGGTTGCCCTCTGTGATGTACCTTTCAACCAATGTTTTCAATATGGAACGGGCGCGTTCGTCTATCATCAATGTCACTTCAAATGCGTGTTGCGATACGATTGGGCTTAGGATTAACACCAAGGCTTCACTTTACGACAAAAACAGGGAATCAAGAATGCCGAAACAGAAAGGGATGTGCATTGCTGTGTTTGCCAAACATGGCGCCTCCCCAAAACAGGCCATTTGGCGAAGTGTGGTTGACCTACTGGCCGCCAACGCCTTCCATGTGCTGGTGTGCGATTCCATGTTGAGCAGCGGTTCTTCGAGAAAATCAAAACCTGAATGTGATGAAGCCAACTTTGAATTTGCCAATTTGGCCCTGATCAAAAAAAAGGCGAAAATTGCGGTCATCATTGGTGGCGACGGCACTTTTCTGGGCACAGCCCGAGAATTAGCCGACTGCAACATTCCCTTGATCGGCATTAATCAGGGCCGCCTGGGATTTCTCACCGACATTCGCTTGGACGACATCAACCCGACCTTGATTGATACAATTAAAGGCCAATCGGTATCAGAATCCCGTGCCTACTTGCAAGGTCAAATCATGCGTGAAGGCAAAGTGGTACAGAATCACATTGCCTTAAATGACATCGTGATCAGCCGCGGTATCGTGGGCGGCATGGTTGAACTGCGTGTAGAAGTTGATGGTACATTTATGTACGACCTGCGTGCGGACGGCCTGATTGTGTCAACCCCCACGGGATCAACAGCCTACGCGCTTTCTGCCGATGGGCCAATTCTGCACCCAAGCCTTGCAGGCCTTTTGATTGTGCCTGTTGCGCCCCATGCGTTGACCAACCGGCCAATCGCCCTGCCCCAACACAGCACAATTGATATTTTTGTAACTGGCGGCAAGCAGACCGGCGTGCACTTTGACATGCAGTTCAATGGCCGCGCCAAAGTGGGTGATCAAATACGGATCAAGGTGTCACCACACCCTATCCAGCTTTTGCACCCGGCACGATATGATTACTTCGCCATGTTAAGGCAAAAATTGCACTGGAGTGCAAGCCCCACGGAAGCCCCCCACAAAACTCGAGGACTCAGAGACAGCGGCCATGCTAAGTAGTTTGACCATTCAAGATTTCGTTATTGTCGATAAACTCGATTTGCATTTCGCCCCAGGCATGTCGGTGTTGTCCGGAGAAACTGGCGCGGGCAAGTCCATTTTGATTGATGCGCTGTCGCTGTGCTTGGGCGCGCGAGCCGATGCATCGCAAGTTCGGGAAGGTTGCGAACGCGCCAATATCACAGCGGTATTCGAGTTGAACCCTGCGGCCAAAGCCATTCTCGATGAACAATCTATTGACTGCAGCGAGGGCGAAATGCACCTTCGCCGGGCCATTGAATCGAATGGCAGGTCAAAAGCCTACATCAACGGGACGCCGGTGCCTGCCAGCACGCTAAAAGAATTGTCTGAAACATTGATCGACATTCACGGGCAACACGCGTTTCAAACGCTTGCAAAGCCTGGGGAGCAACTGCGCTTGCTGGACGACTTCGGCCAACACGGCGACCTTGTCCAGGCCACTACCCAAATTTACTCCCGATTGAAAAATGCGGAAAAATCCCTGAAACAGGCCCAAAGCAGCCAGGAAGACCGGGCAGCGCGCCTTGAAAATTTGCAATGGAAACTGGACTCACTGAGCAAAGTGGCACCGAAGGCTGGCGAATGGGAAACCCTGAGCGGCGACTTCGACCGCTTAAGCCATGGCGCAGAATTGATCGAGGGCACGCAACACGCAAGTGATGTGCTATCGCAAAATGAAAATGCCCTGCTTGACCAACTTACCCAGGTCATTGAAAAGCTTAGCCACTTAAGTACCCGGGACCCAGCGCTTGAAGGCGTGGTCAAAACACTGTCTGAGGGCGAAATATTAATTCGGGAAGCCAGCTACGATTTGGGCAATTACCTGAAACACAGCGACCTGGACCCAGACACACTGGCTGAAGTGGAAGCACGCATGTCGCTTTGGCATGAAACCGCCCGCAAACTGCGCATTCAGCCGGAAACACTGCACACGGAAATGGAAAGTGTACAAGCCGAAATCAAGGGGCTTGAGGAAGGTTTCGATATAGAAAAGCTGCAGAAGGAATTGGCCACCGCGCGGCAAGCCTATGAAACACAAGCCGATCTGCTTAGTACAGCGCGCAAAAAGGCTGCTCAGGCCTTGTCAAAACGCGTGACTGAATCCATGCAAACACTCAGCATGCAAGGTGGCGTGTTTGTAGTTGATGTGGCCAAAGGTGAACCCTCGATCAAAGGCAGCGACAACATTGAATTCCGAGTGGCTGGGCATCCGGGCGTTACGCCCCAAGCCATTCAGAAAGTGGCCTCAGGTGGCGAACTTGCGCGTATCAGCCTGGCGATTACCGTGAATACCGTTGAAAGTACGCCTGTACCCACCCTGATTTTCGATGAGGTGGACAGCGGCATTGGTGGCGCTGTTGCTGAAACTGTAGGGCGATACCTCCGCCTATTGGCCGCAAAAAAACAAGTGTTATGCGTAACCCACCTACCTCAAGTAGCAGCACAGGGTCACAACCATTTTCAAGTCAGCAAAGACATTTCTGCACAAACGACACGCTCAAAGATTGTGCAATTGGAGGCCAAAGCCCGGGTGGAAGAAATCGCAAGAATGCTGGGCGGTCAAGTGATCACCGAGGCCACGCGCACTGCTGCGCATGAAATGATTGCCTCGGCCAATGGTTGACTTCACTGTCGGGTGCGCTTTACCAAAGCCTGATTATTTGCGCCTGTTTTCGCAGTCTTTTTTGGTACATGAACCGTAAAGAGAAAGTGCATGATCGTGAAGTTCAAACCCACGGTCTTTGGCAATCATCTTTTGGCGACGCTCAATTTCCTCGTCAAAAAACTCCACTACTTTGCCGCACTGCACGCACACCAAATGGTCGTGGTGAGCGCCTTCATTCAACTCAAACACCGATTTGCCCGTCTCAAAGTGCTGGCGAGCCAGTAAACCGGCTTGTTCAAATTGCGTTAAAACCCGGTAAACCGTGGCCAGACCGATGTCCAGGTCTTCTTGCAGCAGCAGTTTGTAAACGTCTTCAGCACTCAGGTGACGATGTTGCCCGCTCTGGAACAATTCCAGAATTTTCATTCGTGGCAGCGTTGCCTTTAAACCAATGCTTTTGAGATCCGTTGCTGTAGTCATGAGTTTGGTACCATTCTGAGGCTTAATCGAGTTCAAGTAGCTTATGATAACGCCTTTGCAGGACATGTTAGCGCACCGAATAAGGTACTCTGTTCCCACTTCACATGCGAATTCACAAAACAATGCGTATTTTACGACTGAATTTGATTCTTTGCTCGGCCATGGCCCTAGGGGTTTCCGCGTGTTCAATCATTCCGGACAACTACGTCCCCTCTTTCGTCAAACCCTACAAGTTTGATATTCAGCAGGGTAACTTCATTACCCAGCAAGACGTGGCCAAACTGCAAGTGGGCATGACCAAAGAGCAGGTGCGCTTTATTCTGGGCACACCCTTGTTGAATGACGCCTTCCACGCCAACCGCTGGGACTACGTTTACCGTTTGATGCGCGCTGGTGGACAAACCACACAATCACGTTACACCGTGATTTTCGAGAATGAACGAGTGGCCCGCCATGGTGGTGAAAACCTGCCTGCCAGCCCAACCGATTTGTTGGGCCCAGACAGCACCACCAAAGTGCCGACGGAACCCTTGCCCTCGGAAAAACCAGCCGAAGACATCAAGGATTCTGAATCTGCAGTGGGCGGCACAGAACGCGCACCCGTACTTAAATAAATAGCCATGACCAAGCCAATTCAAATTGCAATTGCCGGCGCCAGTGGGCGCATGGGCAAAACATTGATCGAAGCCATTTTGAACCACCCCGACTGCGAACTCGCCGGTGCTTTTGATCAAGCTGGTTCACCCAGCATTGGTCGAGATGCTGGCGACTTCATGGGTATTTCATCGGGAGTACTGGTTACCGACAATGCGGACACCGCCCTCGTCAATGCCGATGTGTTAATCGACTTCACCCGCCCCGAGGGCACTTTGCACCACTTGGCCTTGTGCGAGAAACACGGCGTGAAGGCCGTGATTGGCACCACAGGGTTCGAACCGAAACAACTGGAAGCGCTGAAAAAAGCATCCGAGAAAGTGGCCATGGTGTGGTCTCCCAATATGGCGGTTGGCGTAAACGCCACATTCAAACTGCTGGAAGTGGCTGCAAAAATTTTGTCACAAGGCTACGACATCGAAGTCATCGAAGCCCACCACAGCAAAAAAGTAGATGCCCCTTCGGGCACTGCATTGCGCATGGGCGAAGTGGTTGCCAAGGGCCTGGGGGTTGATCTTCAAGACGTAGGCGTTTTCGCCCGGGAAGGCATTACCGGCGAGCGCAAGGCCGGCACCATCGGCTTCTCGACCATTCGTGGTGGCGATATTGTGGGCGACCACACTGTACTATTTGCCGGCATTGGCGAGCGTATTGAAATTACGCACAAATCTTCAAGTCGCATGACTTATGCACAAGGCTCAATTCGGGCAGCCCAGTTTTTGATTGGTCATGAAAAAGGTTTGTTTGACATGCAAGACGTGTTGGGCTTGAAAACTTTGTTTTAACCTAAAGCGAAACTGTAGTAGATTGCCGTAAGCAACTGTATAGTCAAGTTAAAATACCAACAACAGCAACCCTCGGGAACTATTACCCGAAGATGGAGCCAGCCAATGACGCAATCACTGCTTGCGAAACTCGACGAACTTCAAGTCAAAGTGTCCAGCCTGGCCAAAGCCCTTGAGCAGAGCCGCTTCGACAACAAGTCGGCCAAGGAACAAATTGAAGCCCTGCGCCGAGAAAATGAATTGCTTCACAAAAAAGTGAATCATGCACAAGGTCAAATCAACCAAATGCTGAATCAATGGTTCCCTGAACTTGAATTGAACTCGGAGGAATAATTGGAAGCACTTGACGTAAAAATCATGGGCCGGGAATTCCGCATTGCCTGCAAGCCCGAAGAACGCGCAGCCTTGCAGCAAGCTGTCAATATTGTAGAAACAAAAATGTCTAGCATCCGCAACACTGGTAAGGTGGTCGGGCTTGATAAAATCGCAGTCATGGCGGCCTTACAAATCGCGCATGAATCGCTCGTTGGTAGTAACCCTTCCAACCCTGTTTTAGGACTGGACATTGAGACGATTGAGCGTAAAATCGAGGCTATCGAACAAATGGTTGATGGCAGCCTGAACAATGCGGCTGCTGGCAAGCCCAAGAATGCCGACTTGTTCGAATAAAGAATTTTGTTTTATCTCTGCCGTGTCTGTATTGGTCAGTATTCCGTGAACCAATATCTGTGATCCCGGTTGCGGACTTTTCAGGGTCGGTGTGATTCCCTCTTTGTCAGGGAAACCTAAAGACCCTAATACTGCGACCCACTTGAACCTTAGGTTCAGGGATCGGGCCAGTATGGCATCGGCAGAGACCCCCACACCGGGGCGATTGAACCTATGTTCAGTCGCCTCTTTTTTTATTCTGTCCAGATTCAAACCAAAAAAAATTTAATCACCATGTTCGATCCGGTTTTTATAGTTTCACTGCTTGTTTTGGGTGTAGTCAGCGGCGTGTTGGCTGGCTTGTTGGGCATTGGTGGCGGCATGCTGCTGGTGCCCTTTCTCACTTTCCTGATGGTTAGCCAGGGCGTGCCCGTCGAGCATGTGGTGCACTCCTCCATTGCCACCTCACTGGCCATCATCATGTTTACCAGCATTTCGAGCATGCGTGCTCACCACAAGGCTGGCGCGGTGCGGTGGGACATCGTGAAGTTCCTCACCCCAGGTATTCTCATCGGTGGGTTTATTGGATCGAAAGTGGTGTCTTACTTACCTACCAAAGAACTGGCCTTGGTATTCGGTGCTTTTGTTATTTTTTCCGCTTACCAAATGTATGCCGACAAGAAACCCAAACCAAGCCGCACTTTGCCGGGAAAAACAGGTCTTGCGGCTGTGGGTGGCGTAATTGGAGCAGCCTCGGCAATTGTAGGCGCCGGAGGTGGGTTTCTGTCGGTGCCCTTCATGGTGTGGAGCAACATCAACCTGCGCAATGCGGTGGCAACATCAGCTGCCTTGGGTTTTCCGATTGCCGTGTTTTCAAGTGCCGCTTACGTAATCAACGGACAACACTTGCAAGGCATGCCAGCTGGGTCCCTAGGCTATGTTTATTTGCCCGCTGTGGCCTGCGTGGCAGTGATGAGCGTGCTATTTGCCCCTTATGGTGCAAAACTGGCGCACACCCTGCCTGTCAAAAAGATCAAGCGCATTTTTGCACTGCTGCTAGCTTTCATTGCCATGTCCATGATTTACAAAGCAGTTACCGGCTTCTAATTCATTATCACTTGCTGCGTTTGCTGCCCTTGCCTGCTTTTGCCTGGGCAGCTTCCAACGCAGTCATGGTTTCAAGCCCTGTGGGCTTGTTTCTTGACCATGCCAACAAGGCGAACCCACCCAGAATCATGGGCACACACAACCATTGCCCCATCGACAATCCCAGAGAAAGTGTACCCAAAAAGCGGTCTGGCTCGCGGGCATACTCCACCACAAAACGGGCGGCACCATAGCCAATCAAAAACCAGGCTGACACTGCCGCACGCGGGCGTGGCTTGCTGGCGAACCACCAAAGCCCAATGAACAAGGCAATACCTTCCAAACTCATTTGGTAGAGCTGTGATGGGTGGCGTGCAACTGCATCGCCCGCCTGCGGAAACACAACCCCCCACCAGCCATCGGTCGGGCGCCCCCACAACTCACCATTGATAAAGTTGCCAAGGCGACCCAAGGCCAATCCGATTGGTACGGCAGGCGCCACGAAATCCATCACATCAAAAAACTTCCAGTCTTTGTACCTGCCGTAAATAAAACACACCAGCAACACGCCCAGAAAACCGCCATGAAACGACATCCCACCTTCCCAAATTGCGAGAATTTCGCCAGGGTTGGCCATGTAATAATCGGGCTTGTAAAAAAATACATAGCCCAATCGACCACCCAGAATGACGCCCAAGACGGCCCAGGTCAGCATATTGTCCACATCAGACATCTTGATGGCTGGGAACAAATGCAAGCGGCGCTTGGCCAGCATGATGAAGGCAACAAAAGCCAACAAATACATCAAACCGTACCAGCGAATGGCCACAGGGCCGATCGAAATGGCAATGGGATCGAATTCAGGATGTACAAACATGGAAAACCCGGAATGTGAAAAACCGTTCAATTGTACTGCCCTAGGGACTACCCTTTGATGAATGAAGGTCTTCCTGCGCCCAGCGGAGCATCATAAAATGGTAAATTCTCGTTTTGAATCCAATTCCACCTGCGAGCTTTTGCAATGAGCATCAATCGACGTTCCAAGAACATCACCCAGGGCGTGGCCCGTTCGCCCAACCGCGCGATGTACTTCGCCATGGGTTACAAAGACGAAGACTTCAACAACCCCATGATCGGTATCGCCAACGGTCACTCGACCATCACCCCTTGCAACAGCGGCTTGCAGCCTTTGGCCGATGCGGCAGTGAAAGCGGTGAAAGAAGCTGGCGGTAATCCACAAATTTTCGGAACGCCAACCATCTCCGATGGCATGAGCATGGGCACTGAGGGCATGAAGTATTCACTGGTCAGCCGTGAAGTGATTGCTGACTGTATCGAAACTGCGGTGCAAGGCCAGTGGATGGATGGGGTTCTGGTCATCGGTGGCTGCGACAAGAACATGCCTGGTGGCATGATCGGCATGGCCCGCATGAATGTGCCCGGCATTTATGTTTATGGCGGCACCATCAAGCCTGGGCGTTACAAAGGCAAAGACCTGACAATTGTGTCTGCCTTCGAAGCGGTGGGTGAATTCACTGCTGGCCGCATGAGCGAAGAAGATTTCAAGGGCATCGAGAAGAATGCATGCCCAAGTTCTGGTTCTTGTGGCGGCATGTACACAGCCAACACCATGAGCTCGGCATTCGAGGCATTGGGCATGAGCCTGCCCTACTCCAGCACCATGTCAAATATCGATGCGGAAAAGGTCACTTCGACTGAAGAATCAGCTCGCGTGCTGATCGAAGCGGTGCGCAACGACCTGAAGCCCCGGGACATCATTACCAAAAAGTCGATTGAAAATGCAGTGGCTGTGCTGATGGCCACTGGCGGATCGACCAATGCTGTGCTGCACTTCCTGGCCATCGCCAAGGCAGCGGATGTGGCCTGGAGCTACGAGGACTTCGAACGCGTGCGCCTGCGTACACCTGTCATTTGCAATTTGAAGCCTTCTGGTCAGTATGTTGCAACCGACCTGCACGACGCGGGTGGTATTCCACAAGTCATGAAGATTTTGCTGGACGCAGGCCTGCTGCACGGCGATTGCATCACGATTACCGGCAAAACGATTGCTGAAACACTGGCAGATATTCCGTCAGTGCCCCGTGCAGATCAAAACGTGATCATGCCAATCGAGAAAGCCCTGTACAAGCAAGGTCACTTGGCGATTTTGAAAGGCAACCTGGCACCTGAAGGTGCTGTGGCCAAGATTACCGGCTTGAAGAACCCGGTGATTACTGGCCCAGCCAAGGTATTTGACGACGAACAAAGCGCGATGGACGCAATTTTGGGCGACAAAATCAAAGACGGCGATGTGATTATTCTTCGCTATCTGGGCCCCAAAGGCGGCCCTGGCATGCCAGAAATGCTGGCTCCAACTTCAGCTATTATTGGCAAAGGTCTCGGCGAAACTGTGGGCTTGATTACGGACGGTCGTTTTTCTGGCGGTACCTGGGGCATGGTGGTAGGCCACGTTGCACCGGAAGCTTACGTTGGTGGCCCAATTGCGCTGATCAAGGAAGGCGACTCCATCACCATGGATGCGCACCAGAAATTGTTACAAATCAACGTAAGCGACGAGGAATTGGCAAAGCGTCGTGAAAGCTGGGTGAAACCCAAACCACGTTACACCACGGGTGTTCTGGCCAAGTTCGCAGCCTTGGCCAGCAGCGCCAGCAAAGGTGCCGTCACCGATGGTGATCTCGACCTGTAAACTTGCAAACGCTTACCTAAAAGGAAAACCCCGGCGCTGGCGTCGGGGTTTTTTGTTTTGAAAATGTCGAATTCGTGCCTCTAGCTGACGCTTTCTAAACTGCTGTCGGCGCACATCCAAGCCAAGCCAGGGTTCAAAAAGTTCAAACCAGCAAATGGCCATGAGGAAAGGCAAAGCAATGGAGAACCATTCCCAATTGCTTACGGGATGTACACCGCCTAGTTTCATTGTGAGCAAAAGGATGCCCAGAAGGATAAAAATCATGCTGTTTCACATGACAAACAACTGCGTTGTCTGCCAAAATGACGCCCGAGACGTTATTAACGTGATAACTGTAACAAAGTGAGGAGTTCAGTATGATCAAGCAAATGGGTGTCTTGGCGATTGCAGCCACCATGGTTGCTCTACCGTTGTCAGCCAGCGCCGACGAAGCATTGGCCAAGAGCAAAGCCTGCTTGGCCTGTCACCAGGTTCAGAAAAAAGTGGTTGGTCCGGCTTTTAAAGACGTGGCTGCCAAGTACAAAGGTCAAGCAGGTGCAGAAGCCATGCTCGCCGGCAAAATCAAGAACGGCACCAAGGGTACTTGGGGCCCAGTGCCCATGCCTGCACAAAACGTGACCGAAGACGAAGCCAAGAAATTGGCCGCTTGGGTACTGTCACTGTAATCAGCCCATAAGCAAGTCAAAAAGCCAAGGTGTTGCGCCTTGGCTTTTTTTCATTCCAACTTAACAATTAAGACCCGTCAAACTGAATGTTCTGCTTTTTCACCAAAGCGTGCATTCGTTCCATTTCCTGCCTGATTTCAGCCGAATGTTGAGCGGGTGTGTTCCCCACAGGCTCTGCACCGCTGGCCCGCAGGCGTTCTTGAACTTCCGGTAGCTTGAGAACTTTCACTGTGGCGGCGTTCAACTTTTGAACAATGGAATCGGGAGTGGCCGCAGGTGCAACCAACCCATACCAAACCGGTTCATTCACTGCCGTTAATCCCAACTCTTTGAAGGTGGGTACATTCGGAAGTGATTCAAGCCGGTTAGGCCAGGCCACAGCCAAGGCGCGCAGGCGATCCGCCTTGATGTGCGACATGGATGAAGGCAGATTGTCGAACATCATGTCCACAGACCCGCCCAGCAGGTCATTCAGCGCAGGGCCGGCACCGCGATACGGCACATGCAGAATATCAGTGCCTGTTTCAACCTTGAACTGCTCACCCACCATTTGCTGAATACTGCACTGCCCTGATGTTGCAAAACTCAACTTGCCCGGGTTCTTTTTCACGTGCGTCAAAAACTGTTTGAAGTCTTGCGCGGGAAACTTTGGATTCACAGTCAAAACGTTCGGAGAACTTGCCATATTGGTAATGGCCTTGAAGTCTTTGACCGGGTTGTAGGGCACTTTCGGGTTGCAGGCCGAGATTACGGCATGTGTTGACAGTGTAGACACACCCAAGGTGTAACCATCGGGTGCTGCCTTGGCCACCAGGCCAGCACCAATGCTGCCACCGCCGCCACCGCGATTGTCGACGATCACAGATTGTCCCAGTTCTTTACCCAACTTGTCCGCCACAATTCTGGCAACAATGTCAGTAGTTCCTCCCGCCGCAAACGGCACTACCAGGGTAATTGTCTTGCTGGGGTAGTTGTCAGCGATGGCTGGGCCTGTTGCACAGGTCAGCAGCATTGCAGTGAATAGTGTTTTTTTGATACCGCAGAAAATCATTCATCATCTCCACTTGTTATTGGCCACAACCTGAGGCGGTTGTGGCTCAACACTTAAGTGGTAGGTGACAAAAAGAAGTTCGTGACTGTTAAAAATTAATTCTGATTAAATTTACAAAATAAAAATGCATCCCGAATCGGTCCAACACTGCTGGATCAAATCAATTCACAACCTTGACCGGAAACTTTCCTTGAGGACCATAAGAATTCAATGTCACCGCAGCATTCAGCACATCACCGACTTCATCAAATGCAATAGTCCCGATCACTCCTTCGTGCCGAATCTCTTTCAACTTCGGAAGATACTTCTTGGGATCTGCTGACTTTGCATTTTTCATGGCCATGCCCATGGTCATGACTGCATCGTATACAAAAGGCGCATAAACCTGAATATCCGCCTTGAACTGGGCTTTGTATCGTTTCTCGAAAGCGGGTCCGCCTGGCATCTTGCTCAAGGCCATACCGCCCTCAGCGCAAAGCACATTCGACCCCACATTGTCCCCGCCCAAACGCATCAATTCAGTTGTACAAATACCATCACCGCCAATCAGCTTTGCCTTGATACCCAGTTGCTTCATCTGGCGCAGCATTGGGCCTGCCTGTGCGTCCATACCTCCGTAAAAAACAAGGTCTGGATTCACGCGCTTGACCGAGGTCAAAATGGCCGCAAAGTCGGTGGCCTTATCGGTGGTGTAGTGGCGCTCCAGCACCTTTACGCCTTTGGCTTCAAGCTGCTTCGTAAAAATATCAGCCAATGGCTGTCCATAACCGGTACGGTCATCGATGACCACTACCCGCTTCACTTTCATTTCGTCGACTGCATACTTGGCCAAGGCAACGCCCAACACGCCATCGTGGGCAATTACCCTGAATACAGACTCAAACCCTTGCTTTGTCACTTTGGGTGTGGTGGCTGAAGGTGTAATTTGGGGAATGCCGCAGTCATAATAAATACGGGATGCGGGAATGGTGGTGCCGCTGTTCAAATGCCCGACAATGCCGTTTACTTTCATGTCACACAATTTTTGCGCGACGATGGCACCAGTTTTTGGGTCTGCGGCATCATCTTCTGCAACCAGCTGAAATTTGGCAGTGCCTCCATCCAGCTGAATTTTCATTTTATTCAAATCGTCGATCGCCAGCCTGGCGCCTGATTCATTGTCTTTGCCGTAATGGGCCTGTGGACCCGAGAGCGGTGCAATATGCCCAATTTTCACCAACACTTCCTTACCGTAAACAGGCGTGCTCGCCAAGGCGATAAATACCGACATACCCATGAATGAATGTTTCAAATTCCGGGACCTGCAAAGGTTCATGATCGCCTCCAATTCGTTTTAGTGGTTAATTCATCCAATGTAGCATCTAAACCGGTAATGGGTTCAGCTGTCAATTAACTGACTTCTTTCTGAAGAAATACGCGAAACCCAAACCCAATTTGCTCTATTCTTTTTCCGACACATCTAATTTCAATCGCATTGGCGTACATGGATATTTTTGCGCAACAACTGATCAACGGCTTGGTTCTCGGCAGTATCTATGCACTGGTGGCACTCGGCTACACCATGGTGTATGGCGTGTTGGGCTTGATCAATTTTGCCCATGGCGAAGTCGTTATGGTTGGCGCCATGGTGGCATTTAGCGCAATCACCTTGTTCATGGGTTTGTTCCCCGAGACACCGGGCTGGATTCTTTTCCTGGTGGGAGTGCTGTGCGCAGTGCCTGTGTGCATGCTGGTCAGTTTTTCGATCGAACGCTTGGCTTATCGCCCCTTGCGAAACGCGCCTCGGCTCGCGCCTTTGATTTCTGCAATTGGTGTTTCAATCATTTTGCAAACGCTGGCCATGATTATCTGGGGCCGCAATTACCTGATTTTTCCCACCACACTGCCCACCGATCCGATTGTTTTGCATACCTTTGCTCCAAACCTCGAGAACGATTACGAAAGAATTGTATCCGTCACACCGGTGCAACTTTTGATTGTGGCGGTATCTGCGGTCCTTATGTTTGGCCTGACCTATACAGTCAACAAAACCCGATTGGGGAAAGCCATGCGCGCCACCTCTGAAAACCCGCAATTGGCGGGGCTCATGGGCATCAATGCCAATTCAGTGATCGCCGCTACATTTGTGATCGGAGCTGCCTTGGCTGGAGTAGCTGGAGTCATGGTGGCTGCCAACTATTCTGTGGCTCATTTTTACATGGGCTTTTTACCCGGTTTGAAAGCATTTACTGCCGCAGTACTCGGCGGCATCGGCAATATTTACGGCGCCATGTTGGGTGGCCTCCTGTTGGGAATTGTTGAAAGCCTTGGCGCTGGCTATTTGGGGCAATTGACCGGTGGTTTTCTGGGCTCGCACTACCAGGATATTTTTGCCTTTGCTGTGTTGATTTTGGTGCTTACTCTTCGGCCATCTGGCCTGTTGGGTGAAAGGGTGTCAGACAGAGCATGACCAAACTTGCCCAACGCCATCAACAAGTGATCGGCTTCCTGCTCGTTGCCATCGCCTTGGCTGCCCTGCCTTGGGTGGCGGGCTTGATTGGCAACAGCTGGGTTCGAATTTTGAACATCGCCTTGCTGTATGTGATGCTGGCGCTCGGTCTCAACATTGTGGTGGGTTTCGCTGGCTTGCTCGATCTGGGTTACATCGCCTTTTACGCGGTGGGTGCTTACGTATACGGTTTGCTGGCTTCACCTCATTTAACCGACAATTTTGAAACCATCGCAACCCTTTTTCCAGATGGTCTGCACTTGTCCATTTGGTTAATGATTCCGCTGGGGGCCCTGATTGCCGCGCTATTCGGCGTATTGCTGGGTGCACCCACCCTTCGGCTACGGGGCGACTATCTCGCCATTGTTACCCTGGGTTTCGGTGAAATCATTCGCTTGTTTCTGAACAATTTGAATGCACCAGTCAATATCACCAATGGCCCCCAAGGCATCAACATGATTGAGCCCGTTCAAATTGCGGGGGTTCGTTTTTCACGCACTGTCGATTTGTTCGGCGTCGAGGTTCCTGCACTTCATCTTTATTACTATCTGTTTCTGGCACTCACCCTCCTTATTATTGTGGTGTGTATACGGCTGCAAGACAGTCGAATCGGCCGCGCATGGACTGCCATACGTGACGATGAAATTGCTGCCAAGTCGATGGGGATCAATACCCGCAACATGAAGCTGCTGGCTTTCGCACTGGGCGCCTCCTTTGGCGGTGTGGCGGGCGCGATGTTTTCTGCATTTCAAGGCTTTGTAAGCCCGGAATCATTTGGACTGATGGAATCAATCATTGTTCTTTGCATGGTAGTGCTGGGCGGAATGGGTCATATTCCTGGCGTCATTCTGGGCGCACTTTTGCTGGCAGGTTTTCCGGAAATGCTGCGGCAAGTGGTCACACCTGTACAGGAGTTTTTGTTTGGTAGCGTACTGGTGGATGCAGAAATACTTCGCTCCCTGATCTATGGCCTGACCATGGTGCTGGTCATGCTATATCGCCCCGCCGGGCTGTGGCCAAAACACAAATGAACATACCCCTCTTTAGCGCCACCCATCTGAAAAAAAGCTTCGGCGGCATCACTGCTGTAGATGATGTCAGCCTGAGCGTTCAGCCCGGACAAGTGGTCGGGCTGATTGGCCCGAACGGTGCGGGCAAAACCACTTGTTTCAATTTGATCACCGGTTTGTACGCACCCGACGCAGGGCAATTTGAATTCAAAGGTAAAACATACAAGCCCGCGTCACCACACTGTGTCGCGCAAATGGGGTTGGCCCGCACATTTCAAAATATCCGTTTGTTCAAGAGTATGACAGCGCTTGAAAATGTGGCCGTGGGCATGCATGGCAAAACCAGGCAGGGCGTATTGGGCGCGGTACTTCGTACCCCGGCACAACGCCGCGAGGAAAAACAGGTACACCAGCAGGCATTGAAGTGCTTGCATTATGTGGGCATCGGCGCTTACAGCAATCACCTGGCCGGGCAGCTTTCCTATGGTGATCAACGACGCCTCGAAATTGCACGCGCTCTGGCCAGCGAACCTGCGCTACTCGCCTTGGACGAACCCGCTGCTGGCATGAATGCGACTGAAAAATTGAAACTGCGAGAATTGCTGCTCCGGATTCGACAGGACGGGACATCAATACTGCTGATTGAACATGATGTCAAACTGGTGATGGGTATTTGTGACGAAGTCATTGTGCTGGATTACGGCAAAGTGATTGCTCAGGGAACCCCCACGCAAGTGCAGCAATCCCCCGCCGTCATTGAAGCCTACCTTGGGGGGCTACACCATGGCTGATTCCATGCTGAACATTCAAGGTCTGACTGTTGCCTACGGCGGAATTCAGGCTGTGAAGGGCTTGAGTTTTCACGTGCATGCAGGTGAGCTGGTGTGCTTGATTGGCTGCAATGGTGCGGGTAAAACGTCAGCCATGAAAGCCATTGCAGGCTTGTTGCCTTTTCAAGCCCATGCAGCTACTTTCAAAAGCACCATTGATTTGACGAAGCTGCCCGCGCATCAAAGGCTGCCACTCGGGCTGGCCTTGGTGCCAGAGGGGCGCGGAATTTTCACCCGCATGACCGTGCTTGAAAATCTTGAATTGGGTGCAAATGCGCGCTTTCAAACCGGCTGCCTGAAAGCCGAGATCGATTGTGATTTGGAGAAAATGCTGACTCTGTTTCCGCGCATCAGGGAGCGACTGAAGCAATCCGCTGGAACTTTGAGTGGTGGAGAGCAGCAGATGTTGGCCATGGCACGTGCGCTGATGGGAAAGCCCGATCTTCTGTTGCTGGACGAACCCAGCATGGGATTGGCTCCGATCATGGTTGAGAAAATTTTTGAGGTGATTCAACAGGTGCACCGCGAAGGAATGACGATACTGCTTGTTGAGCAAAATGCTCACATCGCCCTGCAACTGGCTAACCGAGCTTATGTCATGGATTCAGGTTTGATTGATTACGAAGGCCTGGCCAGTGAACTGATCAACGACCCCAGAATTCGAGAAACCTATCTGGGGCAAGTGTCGCAATAAAGCCTGCTGTATGCGGGTCAGGCATCTGCCATAGACGTAAAGGAATCTGCGAAGAACTCCTCCTCGGGTAAACCACACTGTGAGGTGAAATCGCGCTGGGCTGACTCGATCACAATCGGTGCACCACAGGCATACACTTGGTGTGCGCTCAAATCCGGAAAGTCCTGCATGACAGCGTGGTGCACAAAACCTGTTCGCCCCGTCCAGTGACATTCGTCTGTCGCATCAGACAGCACCGGTACAAATTTGAAATTTGAGTGCTCGCTTGCCCATTGCACGGGCAAATCCAGCATATACAAATCGGCCTTGGTTCGTGCACCCCAATACAACACAAACTCACGGCTGTTGTTCTTGAAAAAGGCTTGTTCCAGTAACGATTTAATTGGGGCGAACCCGGTGCCACTGGCGAGCAATACCACGGGTTTTGTAGAATCGTCGCGCAAGAAAAATGTACCGAAGGGTCCTTCAAAACGCAAAATTTCCCGTTCTTTCATAGTGCTGAATACGTGGTCAGTGAACAAGCCACCCGGCATGTGCCGAATGTGCAGTTCGATCCCGCCTTCCTGATAAGGCGCGTTGGCCAGCGAATAACTGCGGCGCGAACCATCGCGAAGCATGAATTCTATGTACTGCCCAGCATTGAATTGCAACACCTCATTGGCCGGCAACTGCAACTTGAGAACAGCCACATCGGTCGCAGGTTTCTCGATGCTTTGCAACCGGCAAGGCATTTTCTTGATGGGAATGTCACCCAAACCGGACAGCTCCCTCACCTTTAACTTCACTGGGCCCAGCGGTTTTGCGCAACAAGTGAGCACCTTCCCGCGCACGCGTTCCTCCTCACTCAGGGCGCGCGACTGATAGGTGCCATAATCCACCCGGCCCTCGATCAAATCGGCCTTGCACGATCCACATGCGCCGTCTTTGCAGCCATATGGCAAAATGACGTTTGCGCGCAGTGCCGCTGACAACAAAGTATCGTCGGCCTCGCATTCAAACTGTTTTTGACTGGGAAGAATTTCTACGTTGTGAATCATCAAACTACTTTCCGTGACATCGACAAACCCGGCGGGCTATTTTTCAAACGCAGTTTGCCCCGGCGCTTTCGGCAAAGCAATATAAGCGTTGCGGGCTGCGGGCAAGTGGGCTTGGTCTTGTTACAAACCTTTCCAGATCAACATTTTACAGCGACTTATCGCCCTGGGGCGGATACCGCAGCAAAGCGCGCTGCCATCTTGGTACACAACGCTCGGCCACTGGCCATTGATTTGAATTCGAAGAGCGACCTGTTGCGCCTAATTTCAATGAGTCACCGAATCATCTGGATGGCGCCGCCCGACTCATCCGTAAACACTGACAACACACTGAAAAAACTGGTGCTGTGGGCAGCCACAAGGGCCAGGGCTCACGGTAAACCTGCACCGCGAATCAGCTATGTGTCCACCACCGGCGTTTATGGCAATGCGCAAGGGCAATGGATTAATGAATACACGCCATTGAATGCTCAATCGGACAGAGCGAAGCGGCGGGTTCACGCCGAGACGCAACTTCGACTTGGACTAGAACATGGTGTGCATGTACACCTGCTACGTGCGCCCGGCATATACGGCGACAACAGATTACCAATTGACCGTATCAAGAATCGCACACCTGCCTTGCTGCCTGATGAAGATGCGTGGTCAAACCACATTCATGAACTCGATTTGGGCCGTTTAAGCCGGTGGGTCAATTACAAAGGCGGTGCCTTTGAGGTGCTGAACGCCTGCGACGCAAAACCCAGCAAAATGGGAGACTACTTTGACCTAGTGGCCGATGCTTATCAGCTTACTCGCCCTCCCCGCTTTTCTCGGGAAGAGGTGAAACAAATGGTGAGTCCCATGATGTGGAGTTTCATGTCGGAATCGCGGCGTATTGAATCTTTGAACCAGAAAAAACTGGGATTTCGTCTTCGCTATCCCAGCGTTGCTGATTTTTTAGCCGATAAAGATTGATCCAATACGGACCGCTCGTTCACGCAAACATTTTGTCGATGTTTTTGTCGATTTCCGCTTGAATCTTTCCCTTGAATGCTTTCAGCATGAAGCCCAGTGAAATATCGACAGTGACGTCTTTGTCAGTCACGTCCAGCTTGCCCCTCACACCTGAACGCGTGAAATTGAGGGTATTGCCTTGCCATTGACTATCCAGCTGGAATTCTTTTTGAAGTTGGTCTGCCAGTTTTTGCGCAGTTTGCTTGGCTTCTTCCAGGGTCAAATTGTGTGCTTTGCGGGCATGAATATCAGACATGTTGGCTCACTCTTGAAGGTGTTGTGCCTGCATATTAACCCAGCCACGGTTTACACGGTAGAGAACCAAAAATCGAAAGCCATTTTAGAAGAAGGTGTCAGGTCATTTTCAAAACCCACCACACGCTTGGCAAAACGCATTTGGGAATCAATAATGCGCTTGAAAATCCGACTGTTGGCTGATTCGCGCGCAATAATTTTGCGCCACGCAGTCAGCTGTGCCTTCAAAATATCGTCCGGGGTGACGTAATAACGAACACCCTGCTTGCGGCGCATTTCCTCATAATCGGTTGAAAACCGGTCAGAGGCCTTCCAGCTTAAATCTGCAGAAGAGGCCTGCAAGGCATATCGAATAATCGAGCGCAGGGCAAAAGGCAAGCTGTCAAAACGCTGCTTGTTGAAAATAACTTCAAATACTTCGCTGCTTTGGTGAAAGCTGCGAATCATGCATACCGACGACACACTGGGAAAACCCAAGGCACGATCGGAACTGGGGTTGTTAAACTCCGCCGCATCAATCAGGCCTTTGTCCAGCCATGGCACAATATCGGCGGGCTGCAAGGCTGTGGTGGTTAAGCCAAGTTCCTTGAACACTTCAGCGGCCAAACCCACGGCCCGAAAACGCATCTTGTCGAGGTCTTTGATGCTCTCGATCCGATTCTTGAACCAGCCCAAAGGCTGTGGTGTCAATGGCCCGTACATGAAGCCTTGAATGTTCAGGTTCATTTCTTTTTGAACCAGTTCGTCGTAAAGCTGTTGACCACCACCATACTGAAACCACGCCAGAATCTGGTTCGAGCTCATGCCAAAACTGGGGCCACTTCCAAACAGGGAAAATGCGGCATGGCGATCGTGCCAATACGTTGGAACTCCATGACCACCGTCAAGCTGCCCTTTATGCACAGCATTCTGTATACCAAAAGCTTTCACAATGCTGTTGGTAGGGTACACATCAATGCGCAACTCGCCGCCCGACATGTCATTGACCTTCTTTGCAAAATCCTGGGCAAACTCATTGAAAATGTCTTTGGTGGGCCAAGTACTTTGGAACTTGAACACCACTGGTTTGATGGTTTTGACGAGCGACGCAGACTGGGAAGCCGCAGGAGTGGCTATCGCACCAGCCGCTCCTGCCGCCAGAGCTTTTTGCACAAAGCGTCGCCGGGAATTGTCGCGCATGCTTACTTGCCGACCAGAATCAAATGCACCCTGTAAGGGCCATGTGCACCCAACACAATGGTTTGTTCGATGTCTGCAGTGCGTGAAGGGCCGGATACGAAGTTCAATGCTCTCGGCATAATCCGCCCTTCTTTTCGTAGCATTTCAAATGCGTCTTCCATGGTGTGCACCACTTGGTCTTCCCGAACAATTGCAATATGTGTTTCGGGCAGCAAGTGGGTGCTGGCTGGTTCATCGGCTTTGCTGGCAAATACCAGAGTGCCGGTTTCAGCCACAGCGCAAGCCACAGCACTGATACCAATCAAGTCATCACCGGTGGGGGCGCCCAAACGCGCCACATGCGGCAACACCGACCAGTCCAACTGATTCAACGCTGGCCAAATGGCCACAGTGCCCTTCAATTCATTCTCTGCTAGATAAGCAGCACAGGCTTCGGGCACTTCTGCATTGCTTTTCACTCGTTGCACGGTGCAAAGCATTGCCCGGGATTTCTCCTCAAACAAAGCCACCACGTTTTCTACCGGGCTTGGCGCCGGGCCGCGAGTTTTCCGGGCCAGGTAACCCTTGGCCAAGGTCATCTCATTGTCGCGCATGGTGACAGGCCTGGATTGAAGACTGCGAATCCGATTCAGAATTTCTGACCGGGCCGCGGAAGTATCCAGATCATCATCGTTGAAAGATTGGCTCAAAGTGCATCCTAGGCATATATTCGTAGTACTCATTATAGAAAAACCGCGCCACCGCCGCCCCTAGGGTATGCCCCATGCCAGTTGGTGAATTCGAGCGGAGGTTCAGGTGCAATGCAGCCCAATCGATTACAATGTCTCGTTATCTTGCTTAACCAAACATTTTCACCATGACACACGTAGTTACCGAGTCTTGTATCAAGTGCAAATACACCGATTGTGTGGATGTATGTCCAGTCGACTGTTTTCGCGAAGGCCCCAATTTCCTGGTGATCGATCCAGACGAGTGCATCGACTGCGCTGTTTGCATTCCTGAATGCCCCGTCAACGCGATTTACGCTGAGGAAGATGTACCCGCCGACCAGGTGAAGTTCATCGACATGAACGTAGAACTGGCCAAAGATTGGCCTAGCATTACGCGCATGAAGGCACACCTGCCAGATGCCGATGACTGGAAAGACGTGAAAGACAAGCTTCAATACCTTGAAAAGTAATCCACTTCAAGGCAGTTCCAATCGAGTAGTTGCATGAGTGAAGTTGAAGACAAATACACCCGGGAAACAATCACCAGCATGCGTGTTTGGGTGCCAGGCAAATTGTTTTCCTTCACCTGCACACGCCCAACAGGCTTTCGCTTCACGGCCGGCCAATTTGCCCGGCTGGGTGTTGATAACACTTTGCAACTACCGGGCGAACCGGAAATCATCTGGCGAGCCTACTCCATGGTCTCGGGCCCATTTGACGAGCATCTTGAGTTTTTCTCAATTGTCGTACCTGAAGGGGCTTTTACCAGTCACCTAAGTCAGCTTCAGGTGGGTTCTCCTGTTTACATCGACAAAACCAATTTCGGCTTTCTCACCACAGCCCGCTTTGAAACCGGCAACGATCTTTGGCTGTTGGGCTCAGGAACTGGTTTGGCGCCATTTCTATCGATTCTTCACGACCCGCACACTTGGGAACAGTTCGAGAACATCGTGCTGGTGCACAGTGCCCGCACCGCTGAGGAACTGGTGTATCAAGACATGATCAAGGGATTTGTGGAACACCCCGTGCTTAGCGAACTGATCGAGAACGTCAAGAAACGATTTGTCTACGTGCCCGTGGTTACCCGCGAAAAAGTGCCCAATTGCTTGGGTGAACGGATTACCACACTGCTGGAACAGGGTAGCCTGGCTGAACACACAGGCTTGCCCATGAATGTTGAACGTAGTCGATTCATGATTTGCGGCAACCCGGATATGGTTACAGATATTCGCAAGGTACTGAAATTAAAAGGTTACTCCCCAGCCCGACGAAACACCCCCGGTGAAATTGCTGTAGAAAACTATTGGTGATCGAAGAATCATTCAAACATGTTGCGTTGCAGCAATGTTTGCAAGATAATCGTCAGGAACCTGACACATAATTGTCAAATCAAGACAATCGCCTAAAAAAGCCGGAGGCACTTCCATGCTGTACCAAATGCACGAATTTCAGCGAGCGCTGCTCAACCCCATGACCATTTGGGCTGAAGCAGGCTCCAAGCTATACAGCAACCCATTCAGCCCCTTGGCGCACCTGCCCATGGCACGCCGTATTTCAGCGGGTTTCGAATTGATGTACCGCTTGGGCAAAGAATATGAAAAACCCGAATTCGGCATTACCACAGTGAAGTGCGGCGACCGCGAAGTGTCGATTGCCCAGGAAATTGTTGAAACCAAGCCATTTTGCAAACTGATTCACTTTCGCAAAATGATTCCTGCTGAATCCAAACCGTTGAAGCCACAACCCAAGGTATTGGTGTTTGCCCCTCTATCGGGCCACCATGCCACCCTGCTGCGCGACACTGTCAAAACCCTGCTTCAAGACCACGATGTCTACATCACCGATTGGGTAGACGCCCGCATGGTGCCCTTGTCAGAAGGCGAGTTCCACCTTGACGACTATGTACACTACTGTATCGAGTTCATTCAGTTGCTGGGGCCCAATGTCCACCTGATCTCGGTTTGCCAGCCCACCGTGCCGGTAATGGCGGCAGTATCGCTGATGGCATCCAACAACGACCCCAAGCAGGCCAAAAGCATGACCATGATGGGCGGCCCCATAGACACCCGCGAAAGCCCCACCGAGGTGAACAATCTGGCTACCAAAAAGCCCTACTCCTGGTTTGAAAACAATGTGATTTACAGTGTGCCCCACACTTACCCCGGCTACCTGCGCCGCGTGTACCCCGGCTTCTTGCAGCATTTGGGTTTTGTCAGCATGAACCCGGACAAGCACGCACAAAGCCACTACGACTTTTACATGCACCTGGTAGAGGGTGACGGAGAAAGCGCTGAAAGCCACCGTCAGTTTTACGATGAATACAATGCGGTGCTGGACATGCCTGCTGAGTATTACCTGGACACAATCAAAACTGTGTTTCAAGATCACGCCCTGCCAACAGGTACCTGGGAAGTTCGCGGCCAGCGCGTAAAGCCGGAAGACGTGAAAACAGTGGCACTGTTAACCATTGAGGGCGAGCTGGATGACATTTCCGGTCCTGGCCAAACCAAAGCTGCACTCAAGCTGTGCAAAAGCCTGCCTGCGGACAAGAAAGAACATTACGAAGCCATGGAATGCGGACACTATGGTATCTTCAGCGGTCGCCGTTGGCGCGAGAAGGTTTACCCGAAAATCCGCGAATTCATAGCCAAGAATGCATGAGCAACTTGTACAACAAATAGATGATCTACTTCCTCAAACCCAATGCACACAGTGCGGGTTTGAGGGCTGTTTGCCTTACGCCAAAGCCCTGGCGAGCCGGGAAGCTGATTTAAACCGTTGCCCCCCGGGCGGCGAGAGCACAATCGCGGCCTTGTCTGCCCTGTTGAATCTTCCAGAAAAACCAGTTGACCCCAGCTGCGGCACCACCATTGAACGGCACATCGCCAGCATCCACCCCCAGCATTGTATTGGCTGCACCTTGTGTATCAAAGCATGCCCGGTTGATGCAATTGTGGGCAGCAGCAAACGCAGGCACGCCGTACTGGCTGAGTTGTGTACAGGCTGCGAATTGTGCATTCCCCCCTGTCCCGTCGACTGTATCGACATGGTGTTTATGCCTGAATTCAGCGCGTGGAACCAAGCCCAGGCGCATGCTGCCCGCGCGCGCATGCACACTCGGGAAAACCGTTTGAAGCGGCAAAAGGAAGAACAGGCTGAAAGACTCGAAGCCAAGGCAATTCACAAACTGGACGAGTTAGATGACACACCCAGCCCCGATGCAGCTGCCAAAAAGGCCGTGGTGCAAGCTGCACTGGCCAGGGCACGGGCACGGCGACAGGCACAAACACCATGAACAAAGAAAAGCGTACCGAGATTTTCAAACGGTTTCAGCAGGCCAACCCGGAACCAAAAACCGAGCTGGAGTATTCAACTCCGTTTGAACTTCTGGCTGCGGTTTTGCTGAGTGCACAGGCCACCGACAAAGGCGTGAACATTGCCACACGAAAACTGTTTGCCGTGGCAAATACGCCCGCAGCAATCGCAGCGCTTGGTGTTGCCGGGGTTGAGGAATACATCAAAACAATTGGTTTGTTTCGGTCTAAGGCAAAACACCTTGTGCAAACCGCAGAAATTCTGCGAGATCAACACAACGGCGAAGTACCAGCAGACCGGGAAGCACTTGAAAGCCTCCCGGGCGTTGGCCGCAAAACCGCCAACGTGGTGCTGAACACCGCGTTCGGGCAACCCACGATGGCTGTCGATACGCATATTTTCCGAATCAGCAACCGCACCGGCATTGCCCCAGGGAAAGATGTGCTTGAAGTTGAAAAAAGGCTGTTGAAGCTGGTGCCCCAAGAGTTTATGTTAAACGCTCACCATTGGCTGATTTTGCATGGGCGCTATGTGTGCAAGGCACGCAAACCGGAATGTACTCGTTGTAGTATCGTGGACTTGTGCGAATTCAAAAAGAAAACAACATGAGCCACGCAATTTGCGTTCAAGTGTTCAGTGATGCCCGGCTTGAAGACGCCGCTGCACTGGTTGAAAGCGCGGTTGAGAAAGCCGGGCTTCGCCGCCACTCCGACTACATCAGCCGGGTTATTTTGTTGTGCACACCGCATTTCGCTTCGCTTTTGCAAGACCTTGCACAGTTGTGTGTCAGCAAAACCAACTGCATGAATGTGTGGGGTGGCTGTGCCTCAGGCCTGTTGGGACAGGGCGAGGTGTTTAGCAACGAACCCACCGTATTGGTCGCCGTGTTTGGCAAAGAATTCGAAACCCCGCAAGGCAATATTCCTGCACGGCACACTGCCTTGAACCTGTGCATGGTTGAGCACGAGCAAGTACTGACCGACCACTGGACATTGGCCGACTGCGAGCCTGATTCTAGCATCGTGCAAGCAGACACCTTGGGCTTGTTGTCGTACGGCGCCAATTACGCAAAAATGCCGCGCGTTGAGCACGGCCGTATCTGCGGTGAAGCCATTTGTGCAACCCAACTGCTGGTGCAAACCCCCTTGATTCTCAACTCGGAAGGACTCACATTTCTGGGACCGTATCAAACAGTGAGCGAAAGCAATGGTCTGTTTCTGATTCGTGTAGGTGATGAAAAAGCGGCCTCGGCGCTTCGATGCCCAAGCGAACAACCCCGCCCGGTGGGCATGCGTTTGCAAGTGGTGCACGACAAAGGGGAAAGCTGGATACCCGTGATGGAAATTCATGCCGATGGCACTTTGGGACTGGCCGCGCCAGTGCTCAAAGGGCAAAAAGTGCGACTGGCCCACCGAACCCCTAAGGCAATCGATCAAGAAATCCATGAGTGGATGCCCGCCGTGCGTACTCATTTCAATGCCAAAGCGCCCGACATAGGCATTCTTTTCGCCGGTTTCGAGCGAAGCCAAATGTGCCATGCCGATGACAACGACATCGCCACTGTGTTAGCCAGTTTCCCCGATACAGAATGGATAGGCGTATTTGGTCAAGCTGCTTGGTTAAACCAGGGTGACACCGTGGTAACACCGCCCAGAAACAATCGACTCAGTCTGTGCCTGTTCAATAGCCCACAGATGTAATACACGAGGTAACCTTTTCATGTTCAACCCAACGCGAGACCAGGCAAGGCTGTTTTTTTTGAACAGCTGGAAGAAATACCACAAAGAAGAGCCACTGAGCGAAGCAGAAAGCCTCGCCCTGCAATGGATGACCAAGCACCCCGAGTATTTTGAAGTGTTTGACACTGAACCAGAATCGATTCTTGCCGCTGACTTCTCGGTAGAAGCGGGCCAAAGCAATCCCTTTCTTCACTTGTCCATGCACCTGGCCGTGGCTGAACAGGTCAGCATCGACCAGCCACCCGGTATTCGGGCAGCTTTCGCCAAACTGTGCGAGAAAATGGGCGATGATCACAAAGCAGCTCACCAAGTGTTTGAATGTTTGGCCGAGCAAATTTACCAGCAACAGAAAAATGGTGTCGCGTTCAGCAGTGAAAATTACATTCAATGCATTCTGGAACACAGCGGGGTTTGATCCACTCCCATTCGTCGTAAAAAAACCCGCTTCAGCAACAAGGCTTCAAGCGGGTTTTTTATTAAGCCCAGTCCATTCAGACTGGTAACTAATTTACTTCTTCAGGTACAACTCGCCTTCAAGCGACGCAAAGAATGCTGACAAATCCTTGATGTCTTGCTGGCTCAGGCCAGCGGCCATACCGGCCATAATGGCATTATTACGGCCACCCTTCTGGTACTGCTTCAAGGTGTTGGCAATGTAGTCCGCATGCTGCCCAGCCAGCTTCGGGTAAGAAGGATCCATGGTTTTATTCCAGTTGCCTTCAACAGCATGGCATGCCGCGCACTGGGCTTCGGCCTTGGCTTTGCCTGCTGCAATGTCAGCAGCCTGAACTGAGAATGACGCGGCAAACAAGGCTGCAGCGATAGTGAATTTAGTTTTCATGTTGATTAGTCCTTGTTGCAAATCACTTGGCTTGTGCGTAATACGCAGCCAGGTCAGCGATGTCTTGTTCGGTCAGGGTTTCAGCAATACCGCGCATGGTCGGGTGTTTGCGATCGCCCTTCTTGTAGGCATTCAGCGCTGCCTCAATGTACTTGGCGTTCTGACCCGCGATATAGGGCACGTTGTACACCTCGGGGAAGCTGGCCTTGTAACCGGGAATACCATGGCAACCAATGCACATGGACTTCTTCGATGCCGCTGCCTCGGCGTTGCCTTCAACAGCCATTGCGGGGGCCGTAAATGCCGCCGCAGCCAACAGGCCGGTAGCGCTCATTGCGCGAACAGTCAAACCGATACGTTTCATCTCGCTCTCTCGTCAACAAATGTAATTGGTGGTCAGCCGCGCCATTTTGTGTAAGGGGTGGCGCTGGGCAAAAACCTTGCTATTTTACGGTTGATCTGCCGCTTAGTCTATGAACTGCGGGTCGAAAGCGCCAAATTGGATGAAAAATTCAGCAAATTCGCCCTGAAAAGCACTTACACTGGCGGTATTGAATTACAAGGAATTACAAAAATGCGTTTTGAAGGTAGCAAAACCTACGTCGCCACGGACGATCTTAAACTCGCTGTCAACGCAGCCATCACCCTGCAACGCCCCTTGCTGATCAAAGGCGAACCCGGCACCGGCAAAACACTGCTGGCCGAGGAAGTGGCTGCATCCCTCGGTCTTGAGTTGATGCAGTGGCACATCAAATCGACCACCAAGGCCCAACAAGGCCTTTACGAGTACGACGCGGTGAGCCGCCTGCGCGATTCGCAGTTGGGTGAAGCGCGTGTCAAAGACATCGCCAACTACATTGTGAAGGGTGTGCTTTGGCAGGCTTTTGAGAGCGACAAACCAGTGGTGTTGCTGATTGATGAAATTGACAAAGCCGACATTGAGTTCCCAAACGACTTGCTGCGTGAAATAGATCGCATGGAGTTTTACTGCTACGAAACCAAGCAGCTGATCAAAGCCAAGCACCGCCCCATCGTGATCATTACCTCCAACAACGAGAAAGAGTTGCCCGATGCCTTCCTGCGTCGCTGCTTTTTTCACTACATTCAGTTTCCTGACAAAGCCACCATGGAAAGCATTGTGGCTGTGCACTTCAAGAACTTGAAAAAAGAATTGCTGGATGCTGCCATGGCCAGTTTTTTTGGCATTCGCGCCCTGCCCGGCTTGAAGAAAAAACCCACTACATCTGAGCTCATCGATTGGCTTCGCCTCCTGCTGGCTGAAGACATTCCAGCCAGCGCACTGCAAGCAAAAGACGGAAAAGACGCCATTCCGCCCATGCACGGGGCATTGCTGAAAAACGAGCAAGACATTGAACTGTTCAACCGCTTGGTGTTCATGGCCCGTCAGGGTCGCTGATAAAGGCTTTTGCTGTGCTACTGGATTTTTTCTTTCAACTTCGCGACGCCAAAATTCCCGTCACAGTGCGGGAATACCTCACCCTGCTTGAGGGGATGAAAGCGCAGTTCATGACCCCAAGCCTGGACAATTTTTACCATTTGTCGCGCCTGACCTTGGTGAAAGACGAACGGTTTTTTGACCGGTTCGATCAGGTGTTTGGCAACTACTTCAAGGGGCTGGAAAAGAACATGGACCTGTTCGCCCAGCTGCCGAAAGACTGGCTGGAAAAGCGATTCAACCGCGAATTCACACCCGAAGAAATGGCAGCCATCGAAGCCATGGGTGGATTGGACAAGCTGATGGAGCGCCTGAAAGAACTTCTCAAGGAACAGAAGGAACGCCACGAGGGCGGCAGCAAATGGATCGGCTCGGGCGGTACCTCGCCGTTTGGCAACAACGGATACAACCCGGAAGGCGTGCGCATTGGACAAGACGAAAGCCGCAACCGCCGTGCAGTGAAGGTTTGGGACCAACGTTTGTATCAAGATTACGACGACGAGCTGGAAATTGGCACACGCAACATCAAGATTGCGTTACGCCGCTTGCGCCGGTTTGCGCGGGAAGGTGCACAAGAAGAATTGGATTTGGACAACACCATTGAATCCACGGCGCGCAATGCGGGCTGGCTGGATTTGAAAATGCGCCCCGAACGCCACAATTCAGTGAAAGTGTTGATGCTGCTGGATGTGGGTGGTTCCATGGACGACCACATTCGCCGCACAGAAGAATTGTTCAGTGCCGCGAAAAGTGAATTCAAGCATTTGGAGTTTTATTACTTCCACAATTGTGTTTACGATTTCCTGTGGAAAAAAAACCACCGTCGCCACAGTGAGCGTTTTCAAACCACAGACATACTGCGCACCTACAACAGCGATTACCGTTTGATCTTTGTGGGAGACGCCACGATGAGCCCCTACGAAATTCTACAGCCCGGTGGTTCGGTCGAGTACAATAACAAGGAAGCTGGCGCAGTGTGGTTGCGTCGTTTTCTTGATCGTTTTCCGAAAGCCGTCTGGCTGAATCCGGAACCCGAAGGGCTATGGCAATATCGCCAAAGCGTTGAAATCATTCAAAATATCATGGAACACCGCATGCACCCCCTCACGGTCGGTGGGCTTGAAACTGCAATGCGATACCTTAGTAAGTAATCCTTGTATTCCTTTTTCTGACCCTCCCCGTTATTAGCATCACAAACACATTTCGTGTGGAGAAAGAAAATGGAAACCAAACGTACTCATCCCCTGATTATCACTGCCGCTGTTGCCGTTATTTTGGCCAGTGGCATTGCAATTGCATCCATGACTGGCCTGCTGCCCAGCAGCAACGCCAATATGAGCGACCAAGAAATCGCCCAAATGGAAGAACAAGCACGCCTGGAGGAAGAGGCAAAAGCCAAGGAAGAAGCCGCTGCCAAAAAAGCAGCGTCAAAGCCTGTCGCTTCCAAGCCCGCACCAGTGCGAACAGCCGCAACTTGTAGCACCTGTGGCCGTGTTGTTGAAATTCGCCAGCGCACCGTTCAAGGTGAAGGCTCCGGCATCGGTGCAGTAGCTGGTGGCGTGGTAGGCGGCCTGTTGGGCAACCAGATTGGCGGCGGTAGCGGCAAGAAAGTGGCCACCGCAGCTGGCGTGGTAGGCGGTGCCGTATTAGGTAACAAAATTGAAAAAGACCGCAACTCGACTACCCAATACGACGTGGTGGTTCAGTACGATGCTGGTGGCTCCGACGTATTCAGTTTCAGCAGCCCACCCAACTGGCAGTCTGGCGACCGTGTGAAAGTTGTGAACGGTCAGATCACCTCTAGCCTGTAAACCCGCTCATCTGTTTACAGGATTTGTTTGGTCACCCAGCAATGGGTGACCTTTTTCGTTTTAATTGCCAGTTGTGGAACCAGTTAAAATTGTGGGGCACTCAATTCAAATTTCCTTTTGAATGGAGTCGCCACATGACAGCATTGAATGACCCCGATTTGATCAAGGCATTAGCCGCCTGGGTGGGACAACTGAAAAGCCCCTATCATGAGGACAAACAAGTGAACAAGTGCCCTGTAAAGCTGATGTCAAATTCACCAAATGCCTGGCTTGAAATCAAGCAGATTGATCAAGGCATGATGGAAATAACTTGTATTCATCGGGTGATGGAGCAAGACGAGCACAGCGATCTGGAAGGAATTCGCAAAGAGTGCAGCCAGTTCAATGCACTGATGGAACGAGTGCGCCTTCCTGCGTATATGTGGGAGGACAGCCACAAGGCAGAATTTCAGCTGCGGTGGCAAGAAACCCTGGTAACCCAGGCAGACCTGAAGTACGTACAGCGATTTTTTGAACAATCACTTTACTTGGCCAACGCCTTGCAAAGCAGGCTGGGCTGGGCACTGAATGGTCAAGCCCAGCCACTTAGCCACTAAAACTTATCTGCCTTAGGCTTTTACGGTGAGTAACAACATGTTCAAGCGACGAACGAACCCGGCTGGGTCTTCCAGTTGGCCACCTTCAGCCAGCACCGCTTGATCAAACAGCACGTTCACCCATTCATCGAAATGATCTTTCTCGATCTTTAAACGTTGAATAAAGGGATGCTCAGGGTTTAGCTCAAGAATTGGCTTGGTGTCGGGTGCATTCTGGCCAGCCTGCTTCAGCATGCGCTTCAAATGCTCGCTCATGCCCATTTCATCAGCAACGATACATGCTGGGCTGTCGGTCAAACGCAAGGTCACACGGGCCTCTTTGATGCGGTCCTTCAGCAGGTCTTCGACCTTCTTCAACACATCCTTGAACTCGTCCTCAACCTTCTTCTTGGTTTCCTTGTCTTTTTCATCCTCAAGGGCACCCAAATCAAGGCCACCTTTGGCACAGCTTTGCAGTTCCTTGCCTTCGAATTCCTGCAGGTAAGACAACATCCACTCGTCCACGCGGTCGCTGAGCAGCAGCACTTCCACACCCTTTTTCTTGAACACTTCCAGGTGCGGGCTGAATTTGGCAGCTGCATAGGTGTCGGCTGTGACGTAATAAATCTTGTCCTGGCCCTCTTTCATGCGGGCCACATAATCAGCCAGCGAAACGGTTTGAGCTTCGCTTTCACTTTGTGTAGTTGCAAAACGCAGCAGTTTGGCAATGCGTTCTTTGTTGGCCGGGTCATCGCCCATGCCCTCTTTCAGCACCTGGCCAAACTCTTTCCAGAAACTGGCGTACTTCTCGGTTTCATTGGCAGCCATGTCTTCCAGCAAACCCAATACCTTCTTCACAGACCCTTCGCGAATGGCTTTTACATCGCGGCTTTCCTGCAAGATTTCGCGAGACACGTTCAAAGGCAGGTCGGAGGAATCGATCACGCCTTTCACAAAGCGCATGTAGGGAGGCATCAGCTGCTCCGCGTCGTCCATGATGAACACACGCTTCACGTACAACTTAATACCTTTCTGTTGGTTGCGGTCCCAGAGGTCGTAAGGGGCCTTGGCTGGAATGTACAACAGCGATGTATATTCCGAGCGTCCGCCCTCAACCCGATTGTGCGTGTAGGCCAGTGGGTCAGCAAAATCGAAACTGATGGTTTTATAAAACTCGTTGTACTGTTCAGCAGTGATGTCGCTTTTAGAACGGGCCCACAAGGCATTGGCCTTGTTCACATTCTCCCACTCGCCCGTAGCCTTCATGCCACCGGCTTCCTCGTCCCATTCCTCTTTCAGCATTTGGATGGGCAGGGAAATATGGTCAGAATATTTGGTCAGAATGCTCTTGAGTTTCCAGCCAGAAAGCAATTCGTCTTCATCGGCTTTCAGGTGCAGAATAATCTGCGTGCCGCGGTCTGCTTTCTCAATGGCTTCAACACTGAATTCGCCATCGCCTTTCGATTCCCATTCCACACCCTCGGCAGCTGGCAAGCCCGCCTTGCGGGAACGCACTGTAACTTTGTCGGCTACAATGAAAGCCGAATAAAAACCCACGCCAAACTGGCCGATCAAGGCGGCATCTTTTTGCTGATCGCCACTCAATTTGCCAAAAAATTCTTTGGTACCACTTTTGGCGATCGTGCCCAGGTGTTCAATGGCGTCTTCGCGGCTTAAGCCAATCCCATTGTCTTCAATCGTGATGGTGCGGGCTTCCTTGTCAAAGCTCACACGAATTTTCAGTTCAGTGTCGCTCTCGAACAGCCCAGCGTTGTTGATGGCTTCAAAGCGCAGTTTGTCGCAAGCGTCCGATGCGTTGGATACCAGCTCGCGAAGAAAGATTTCCTTGTTGGAATACAGGGAATGAATCATCAAATGCAGAAGTTGCTTTACCTCTGTTTGAAAACCCATTGTTTCCTTCATTGCACCCATGTTGTTTGCTCCCTTCATCTTCTTGGTTTGGATGTTGGGGAAATGGGGACGGATTCCTGAATTTCAAGACGAAAAAAAAGCCCCGAAGGGCTTTTTTTAACTGGCCTTGCGCAGGGTGTCGGCTTTGAACTTGATGTCCAGTTCCTTGCCTTTTCTGCCGCGCTTGCCCAGCCGCTCAGCCAGCAAGGCAGGTTTCAAAACCTCCTCCCGGTCTTTGCCGCCGCGGCCTGTGCCGGCAATCACCAGGCTATCCGACGGACCGAAAGCAACAACGGCCACCAAAGAATCTTTGTCATCGAGCGGCAACAGTTGTACGCCACGCCCGCCACCTGAGAGTTGCTTGAGCTCGTCCAGCATGAAGACATGGAAACGTCCACTTTCGGCAAGCACGGCCACTCGGTCATCTGTGGCCTGCAACACCACTGGCGGCAACAGCTTTTCACCAGGGTTCAGGCTGATAAATTGCTTGCCCGCTTTCATGCGGCTCTCCATATTGCCAGCCGTGGCCAAAAAGCCGTAGGCTGCGCTGCAAGCCAGAAACACGGGCTGTGTAGCAGGTGCGGCTAGCGCGTGGCTCAGCGTACCGCCATTCAACTCCACAAGGCTTTGTGCAGGTATGCCATCGCCCCGGCCACCTGGCCATGCAGCAACGGGCACACTAAACACCTTGCCCAGTGCATTGCCGGCACCGAACAAGTAGGTGTTGTCGGTGGTTTTGCATTCAAAGGCAGCGTAAAGGCCGTCGCCCACTTTAAAGCTGAACTGGGCGGCGTCGTGGCCATGCCCCTGGCGGTTTCGTATCCAGAATTTCTGGGAAACAATGACCGTGGTCGGTTCTTCAACCACTTTCACTTCCACGCTGGCCTTCTCGGCCTCTTCAATCAGCGTGCGGCGATCATCGCCATAGGTGTCGGTGTCTTTGCGAATTTCACCAATAATTCGGGTTTTCAGCTTGCCTTCATCGGCCAGCAACGCCTCCAAGTCGGCTTTTTCCTCACCTAACTTGGCCAGTTCCTGCTCAATCTTGATTTTCTCAAGGCGGGCCAATTGGCGCAGTCGAATTTCAAGAATGTCCTCGGCTTGCCGATCGCTCAGTTTAAAAGCTTCAATAAGGGCAGGCTTGGGCTCATCACTTTCGCGAATCACCTTGATCACTTCATCGATATTCAACCAGGCAATTAACCTGCCTTCCAGCACGTGAATACGATCATTGACCTGCGCCAAGCGATGTTGGCTGCGGCGGGTCACGCACACTTTGCGGAACTCGATCCAGTCCAGCAACATGGCAATCAAACCACGCTGGCCCGGGCGGCCCGAATTGTCGATGCTCACCAAATTGATGGACGTGTTGGTTTCCAAACTGGTGTGGCTAAGTAGCAGGTTCGAAAACTCTTCGACCGACACATTCCGGCTTTTCGGCTCGAACACCAAGCGCACTGCATTTTCCTTGCCCGACTCATCGCGCACAGCGTCCAGCATGGCCAACACTTGCGCCTTCAGGTTTTGCTGTTCCGTACTCAGGCCCTTCTTGCCAGCTTTTACCTTGGGGTTGGTCAGTTCTTCAATTTCTTCCAACACCTTGGCAGTGCTGGTGTTGGGTGGCAATTCTTTCACCACCAGCTGCCACTGCCCACGGGCCATTTCTTCAATTTCCCAGCGGGCGCGCACTTTGATGGAGCCCCGACCACCGGCATAAATTTCTTTCATCGCACTGGCGGGCGAGATAATTTGCGCACCACCCGGAAAATCGGGCGCTGGCAAATGGCCCATGATGGTGTCCAGGTCAGCGTTCGGGTGTTTGATCAAGTGAATCGTGGCCGCAGCTACTTCCCGAATGTTGTGCGGAGGAATGTCGGTGGCCATGCCCACTGCAATACCGGAAGCACCATTGAGCAACACAAAAGGCAAGCGCGCTGGCAACAGCTTGGGTTCTTGAAAGCTGCCATCGTAGTTCGGAATGAAGTCGACTGTACCCATGTCCACTTCGTCAAGCAACAGCTTGGCGATTGGCGTCAAGCGGGCCTCTGTGTATCGCATGGCGGCAGCGCCATCACCATCCCGGCTGCCAAAGTTGCCCTGACCATCAATCAGCGGGTAACGCAGGGTAAAGTTTTGCGCCATGCGCACCAATGCATCGTAGGCGGCCTGGTCGCCATGCGGGTGGTATTTACCCAAAACATCGCCCACCACACGGGCCGATTTCACAGGCTTGGCGTTGTTGCCCAGGCCCATTTCATTCATGGCGTACAAAATGCGCCGCTGCACAGGTTTTTGACCATCCGCACACTCGGGCAGCGCCCTGCCCTTCACCACGGAAATGGCGTAATCCAGGTAAGCACGCTCGGCGTAAAGACCAAGGGTAATCGTTTCAGAATCGTCGCCAGAAGGTGGCGTTGCATCCAGAGTGAGTTGTTCCATGCGGTGCTTCGAGGTTTCTTATTTTGTGAATTGACGTTGACGAAGGGTTTCAAACAGGCACACTGAACTGGCCACCGACACATTCAGGCTTTCAACACTGCCAATCATCGGAATTTGTACCAGTTGGTCGCATTTTTCGCGGGTCAAGCGACGCATGCCATCGCCTTCAGCACCCAGCACCCAGGCAATGGGGCCATTCAAATCGGCGTCGTACAGCGTGTCTGTGGCTTCGCCTGCTGTGCCAATGCACCACACACCGGCATCTTGAATTTCTTCCAGCGTGCGGGCCAGGTTGGTTACGGTAATTACGGGAATTGTTTCAGCCGCACCACAAGCCACTTTCGACACCACCGGGGTAATGCCCACCGATTTGTCTTTGGGCAGCACCACCGCGTGCACACCAGCCGCATCGGCACTGCGCAGGCAGGCACCCAGGTTGTGGGGGTCGGTCACGCCATCTAATACCAACAGCAAAGTGTTCTTGCCATGGGTGTCAATGATTTCAAACAGGTCGTTGCTTTTCACCAATTCTTTGGCAAACGCCACCACGCCCTGGTGCTGTTTGTGGCCTGCTGCCTTTTCCAGGCGATCAGAATCGGCTGCACTTACTTTCACGCCGGCAGCTTTCACCTTGTCGATGAACTGCTGCATGCGTTTGTCTTTGCGGTGTTGGTCCACCAACACCTCTTCCACGCTGGCCGGGGCTGTTTTAACCCGGGCCGACACGGCATGAAAACCATACAAAATGGTCAATTGGTACGCTCCGCTTATCTAGATTTTTTCGCTGCAGTGCGCATTTTAGACCCTGTGGCAGGTTTGGTACGGCTGACACGCTTGGCTTTTTGAATTTCTTCCTTGCGTTTTTTCTCGGCAGCAGCTTTGATGCGCGATTCATCCGCGGCCCGCTTCTTGTTCACACCACGCGTGGTTGCAGCTTCTTCAGGTGGCAACACTGGGGCAGTTTTTCCTGCGTCTTGCACAGCCTGCTGCATTTGAGCGGTATTGGTTCGACGGCCCTGCTGGCGCTGCGGTCGGTTGCCCGCCTTGCCATTGGGCTTGGCTGAACCTGGATCGCGCATCAGGCTTTCAAACTTCACGCCTTGTACCAAACGGAATTCAATGCGACGCGCATCCAGATCAACCCTGGACACCTGCACATTGATCGGGTCAGTCAGACGGTAGCGAATACCGCTGCGCTCGCCACGCAATTCATGCAGGCTGTCGCTGTACTGGAAGTATTCTGTGCCCAATTCAGACACATGCACCAAACCTTCCACATACAAAGCATCGAGTGTAATGAACAAACCAAAGCTGGTTACACCTGAGACATGGCCCTGGAAGGTGTCACCGACGCGCTCTTTCATGAAGAAGCACTTCAGCCAGGACATCACGTCGCGCGAGGCTTCATCGGCCCTGCGTTCGGTGGAAGAAAACCAGTTGCCCGATTGATCCCAACGGGCTATTTCCTCAGCCTTGTCCACACGGCGCTTGGGGTCAAAATCCTCGAACTCTCGTTCATCCAGTGGCAGCGGCACATAACGCTTGCCAGCCAGCAGAGCCTTGATGCTTCGGTGGACCATTAAATCGGGATAACGGCGAATGGGCGAAGTAAAGTGCGCGTAAGCTGGGTACGCCAAGCCGAAGTGACCACTGTTGTGCGGGGTATAAATGGCTTGCTGCATCGAGCGCAGCATCATGGTTTGAAGCAAAGCTTGATCGGGGCGCCCCTGAATCTTTTTCATCAGGTTCGCATAATCCATGCTGGTGGGGTCGTCACCGCCATCCAGCGTCAAGCCCACTGAGCGCAAAAATGCACGCAGGTTTTGCAATTTCTCAACCGTTGGACCTTCGTGCACACGGTACAAACTGGGGTGTTTGCTGCGCTCCAGAAAATCGGCTGCGCACACATTGGCGGCCAACATGCATTCTTCAATCAAACGGTGTGCATCGTTGCGGCGCTTGGGCACAATTTTGTCGATCTTGCCATCGGGATCCAGCATGACCTGTGTTTCAACGGTGTCAATTTCCATGGCACCGCGGCGCTGGCGCGACTCAAACAACACCTTGAACAGCGTGTACAGGTTTTCGACATCGCCGTACACGTGGCCCATTGCTTTGGCGGTAAGGCTTTGCGGATCAGTGAGCGCATCCCAAACCTGGTTGTAAGTCAGGCGAGCCGCAGAGTGGATCACTGCGTTGTAAAACTGGTAAGCCTTGATTGCACCCTTGGGACCAATAATCATGTCGCACACCAACACCAAGCGATCCACGCCGGGGTTCAGCGAACACAAACCGTTCGACAATTTCTCGGGCAGCATGGGAATAACCCGGCGCGGGAAATACACCGAGGTGCCACGCTTGGTGGCCTCTTGATCAATGGGTGTGCCGGGCAACACATAGTGGCTTACATCGGCAATGGCCACCAGCAAACGCCAACCACCTTTGGTGTCGTTTGAAGGGGTGCAATAAACCGCATCATCAAAGTCGCGGGCATCTTCACCATCAATGGTGACAAAAGGCACATCGCGCAAATCAACGCGGCCTTTCAGGTCTTTGTATTCCACTTCATTGGGAATGCTTTCAGCCTGGTTCATGGTCATCAAGTTGAATTCATGCGGCACATCGAATTTGCGCACCGCAATCTCGATTTCCATGCCAGGATCATCCAACTCACCCAGAACCTCAGCCACTTTACCGATTGGCTGTGAATGACGGGTAGGCTGCTCAATAATTTCAACCGTCACCACCTTGCCAGGCGTGGCATTGCCCACGTCTTTGGGCGACACCAGTATGTCGTGCTTGATCCGCTGGTCCTCAGGGATTACCAACAAAATGCCGCGTTCAGACACTAAACGCCCAACCAGGCGGTTGGTTTTGCGTTCGGTGACTTCAACAATCGTCCCCTCTGGCTTGCCACGGTGGTCAGTGCCGGTAATCCGCACCAGCACGCGGTCGCCATGCAGTACTTTTTGCATCTCGCGCGGAGAAAGAAAGGCGTCTGGTCCGCGATCATCACGAACCAGAAAGCCGAAACCGTCACGGTGACCGGCCACACGGCCGGCTACGAAATCAAGCTTGGTAGAAAGCAACAACATGCCCTTTCTGTTGGGCATTAATTGACCATCACGCTCCATGGCGTTCAGGCGTTTTTCAATAATGGGGATTTGATCTTCGGTGAGTTTAAGGTGCTCAAAAACCTGTTCGCGGGTTAAGGGGGCTTGCGCTTGGCGCAGAACTGCAAGGATGTCTTCACGACTGGGAATTTTTATTTCTGTTTTAAGCATTGACAAATTTATTTATTTGATTAGAATTCACGGCTCGCACCTGTGCCCAGGTGGCGGAATTGGTAGACGCGCTAGGTTCAGGTCCTAGTGGTGGTAACACTGTGGAGGTTCGAGTCCTCTCCTGGGCACCAGCAGTTTTCTTTGTTCCTATGCGTTTCAACGCAGTGTACAGCACTTTCCCCGCTTTAATTCTGAATTTCCAAAGTGCTTTGCGAATTTGCATGGCCACTGGTGTTTGCAACACAAATTCGCCAAAAATTTCACTCAAAAACCATAACCCACACTGAAAATCAGACTGCTGTCTGTTTTCTTAACGCCTGGTGGCGGCATGTTGTCATAGTCCAAATTCACTTGCGTGGCCACATTCACATTTTCAACAATGGGAACGCGCAATCCTACTTTGGTTTTGAACAGGGCGTCGGCTGTGTCCTCAAGGCTCACGGACAGGTCGTTGTTGTTGAAAAACACCAAGCGTTTGTTCCAGAATTTTCGTTCATAGTTCAAACCCAGACTTAATGAGGGAAACGACTCATCTGGCGCAACAATATAATCTTCATTGATATAAGCCAAACCATATTCAGTCGATAACTTGGCGCGCTCGGTTTCAAAAAACTGATAACCATAACCAGCACCCAGCGAGGTTCTCAAATTCAGGTCAGCCAACTTGTCCTGCTCGCCCTTGGCGTTCACAAACAAGTAATCTTTTTCACTTAAAAATGCATCGTACTGGGTCAGCAAATATCGGTTTGACGTAGTCGTCACTCCTGCCGACTCGGCCTCGTTCACTTCAGCTGCTAGGGTATACCTGTTCTCTGGTGTTCTGGCAATGAACTCGGTATCGAAGTTCAAGGCATCGTCTTCAGAATTGCCGCGATTGAACACACCGCCCAGGTTGGCCCTGCCACTGTACTTCACAGAGCGATCCACGACTGGCGGGTTGAACATTGCAATGTCTGCACGCTGAAGTGGCCTAGAGGTACCTATTTGGCCCTGATCAATCACCACTTCGCCCTGCTGGCTCAGCGTTACCTTGCCTTTTGCAGTGCTTCCATCCTTCAGCTTCACTGTGACGCCATCATCCGACTGCAATTCAAGAACTTCCTTCCAAGGCAGTTCAACTTCTCCGAACAAGGGGGACTTGAAGGTAAGAATGTTGTCGCTTAGCTTCACAATCTCGCCGGTCAATCGATCGCCGTTTTTCAACACCACATTGGCTGCGATAACCGGGCTACTGAACAGGGAAAGTACAACTGCACAGGCGGGTGCAGATTTGAATAAAGAGGGGGATTTTTTCACGTTTACTTCTTTTAAGACAGGCATTGTCCCGAGGTCTCCTTGGCAGGTAAATGGACCCATAGGATAACACATCGATTTTTAAGCCTTTTTAGGCCACAAATGAGGTGCTTATGACAGGAGTTAACACAAGATATTCAGAGGGAATTCAGAGAAAGTCGCGGGTTTCAAAAGGCTGCACAATCCAGACATCGGACTCAAGATATTCAGCAGCAAAATCAGGTTTGAAAACAGAGCCTGGCTTGACCCACACCACCGCTGTTTTCAGTTCGACTATATCGGGACAAATTGTTCGCAGGTGCTCACACAAGGCCTTTAAGGTGTGCCCAGTGTCTGCAAGATCATCCACCAAAAGAACCTTGCCACTTACCGGCCCAACTGCTGCGATACTGGCAGAAATCTGCAATTCACCCTGGCTAGTACCTTCGCCGCCACGATAAGACGATGCTGCGATAACAGCCATGGGCTTGCGCAAGGAACGGGACAAACCGTCCGCCAGAAAAAGACCACCCCGAGAAACCCCGAGTACGCAATCAGGCTGAAAGCCCGAGCTTTGAACGGCTTGCACCACCCGATCAATCAGGTGGTGGTACTGGGCATAATCGATGTGTAGCTTGTCGCTCATGCGCCAGAGCTTCTGATTCAGGCTTTGTAGGGGTGACGAAGCACAATGGTTTCGTCACGGTCCGGGCCAGTTGAAATCATGTCCACAGGCACACCGCATACCGCTTCCATGCGCTTCAGGTATGTTTTTGCCTCGGCTGGCAAATCATCAAACTGCTTCACGCCGAAAGTTGTGCCCTTCCAGCCGGGGAAAGTCTCGAAAATTGGCTTGCAGCCTTCCACTTTGTCGCTGCCGAAAGGAAGAATGTTGGTGGTGGTGCCGTCGGCCAATTCATAGCCCACGCACATTTGAATGGTTTCCATGCCATCCAGCACGTCAAGCTTTGTAATACATAGGCCAGAAACACCGTTCAACTGAATGGTACGGCGCAAAGCCGCAGCATCAAACCAGCCACAACGACGTGGGCGGCCAGTTACAGAGCCAAACTCATTGCCCTTCTTGGCCAGGTACATGCCCTTCTCGCAAAACAGCTCGGTGGGGAAAGGACCTGACCCAACGCGTGTGGCGTAGGCCTTGGTAATACCCAACACATACTGCAAACGCTGCGGGCCAACACCTGCGCCAGGCGAAGCCGCACCGGCGATGCAGTTGGAGCTGGTCACGAAGGGGAAAGTACCATGATCGATGTCAAGCAATGCGCCTTGCGCCCCTTCGAACAACAGGTTTTTGCCTTCCTCATTGGCCTGTTGCAGCAGGGTTGGTACATCAGCCACCATGTTCTTGATTCGGGGTGCCAGCGCCATGGCTTTGTCGAACACCACTTGAGCGTCGACAGGCTCAGCCCCCAAATACTGGGTCAATACAAAGTTGTGGTAATCCAGAACCTCTTCCAGCTTGGCGCGGAATTTCTCGGGATGAAACAGATCCTGAACTCGCAGTGCACGGCGTGCGGCCTTGTCTTCATACGCGGGGCCAATGCCACGGCCAGTGGTACCAATTTTCGCGTCGCCACGCTTGGCTTCGCGGGCTTTGTCCAGCGCAATGTGGTGGTCCAGGATCAACGGACAGGTTTCGCTGATTTTTAGGCGACTTTCAACTGAAATGCCACCCGCTTGCAGTTCATCAATTTCGCTGAGCAAAGCCTCGGGCGACAGCACTACACCGTTTCCGATGTAGACCTGAACTTCAGGGCGCAAAATGCCAGAAGGAATCAGGCGCAAAATGGTTTTCTTGCCACCGATCACCAGTGTGTGGCCCGCATTGTGGCCACCCTGAAAACGAACAACGCCCTGGGCATGGTCAGTCAACCAGTCCACCACCTTGCCCTTGCCTTCGTCACCCCACTGGGTACCAATCACAACCACATTTCGAAAACTCATTTCAATTTCTCCTGATTCATGCCAATCGGCACCACTTTCCACACGGCGTTGGCCTGTACAAGCTGCCGATCACATACAAACTCTTCTTCCTCTTGGGCGGTATTGGGCAGCGACTGAAGCACCACCTCTCCCTGACTGCGCAATTCTCGAATCACGGCCATCAATTCAGTGTCATATACCCATGGGGCGCGAATGGCTGTTTTAGGCCTGGAGTGCACAGCCTGCAAAGACACCAACTCGCGCAAATCCACCGAAAAACCAGTGGCAGGGCGGGCTCGGCCATACACTGCGCCCACATCGTCGTAGCGGCCACCACGCAACACTGCGTTGGGGCAGCCTTCCACATAGGCCGAGAAAATCAGGCCACTGTGATAATCAAAGCTGGCCAAGTCTGCCAAATCGAGAATAAGCGCCGGCATTGCTGATACGGTTTCCTGCAAACGGGCAATCAGGGTGCGCAATTCATTCAGAACTGCACCCACCTTGGGATTGCGCGGCAAAGTCTCGGCCGCGCGGTTCAATACACAATTGCTGCCACCAACCGAACCGTACAAATTCAGCAAAGCCAGCACATTGGTCTTGCAAGCAGCAGGAACGCCAGCCAACAAGGCCTCCAGAGCGGGTCGGTCTTTTTGGGCAAGGCAATCGTGCAAACTGCGAATCAAATTGTCGGTCAGGCCTTCGCCATCCACCACAGCAGCCAGCAAGCCTGCATGGGACAAAGCCAGGCGGTAGCCCTTCAAGCCTGACAAATTCAATGTGTCCACGGCCAAATTCAATATTTCAAGGTCGGCTTCAATACCGCCACAACCATAAAGCTCAGCACCACATTGCAGCGGTTCACGGGTGTTGTGCAAACCCAAGGCCTGCGTATGCAGAACCGGGCCGCAATAACAAAGGCGGGTTACGCCCTTCCGGTTCAAAATGTGGGCATCAATTCGGGCCACTTGGGGTGTTGTGTCAGCCCGCAAGCCCAACATACGCCCGCTGGCCTGGTCCAGCAACTTGAAAGTTTGCAAATTCAGGGACGCATCGGCATTGCCAAGCAGTGATTCTGTGTACTCCAGCATGGGAGGCATCACCAACTCGTAGCCGTATACGCGAAAGCGGTCCAGCAAGGACCGTCGCAATTCTTCAATTCGCCGGGCCTCGGAAGGCAATACATCGGCGACAGACTCTGGCAAAAGCCAAGCAGACATGACTATTCCAACTCTTAAACGAGTGTTCTACAACAAAAAAAGCGTGATACCGATGAGAATCGCCACCAGCCCCACAAATCGTATTTGACCTTCTGTGAGCGAGGCAATCTTGAGAAAGGTCTCTTTCCATTGTTTTGGAAACAGAAAAGGCATAAAGCCCTCGAGAATGAACACGAGGGCCAAAGCCAACCAAAAGGTCTCGCTCATATCAACTTTCCCAGAGCCAGACCTTTCAAGCGAGGGTGATTAACCAACGCAAGCGCACGAAAGCCCAAGTTATTGCGTTTTCTGCAAAAACTTGAAGAAATCAGACTGCGGATCAACCACCATCACATCAGACTTGGATGTCAAAGACTTCTTATAGGCATCCAGACTGCGATAAAAGGAATAGAACTCGGGATTGCGACCAAAAGCGGCATTATAAATCGAACCGGCCTTTGCATCACCCTCCCCCTTGATAGTTTGTGCTTCTCTGTAGGCTTCGGCCAAAATTACAACAACCTGGCGGTCTGCATCCGCACGAATTTGCTCAGCTTCCGCTGCACCTGTGGCGCGCAAGTCGTTGGCCACCCGCTTACGTTCTGCTTCCATACGGCGGAACACGGACTCACTGACTTCAGGCAGCAAATCCACGCGTTTCAAGCGAACATCCAGAATCTCCACGCCAATTTCCGCCGCTTCATCCTTGACCTTTTCCACCACTGTGTTCATGACCGTAGTGCGCTCGCCGGAAACCATTTGCGGCACGGTACGCTTGGTAATTTCCTCGTTCAAAGCCGACTTGACCACCTGAGACATGCGGCTTTGTGCCAGGCGAGAATCTCCGCTCAAGCGAACAAAATACAAACGAGGATCAATAATTCGCCACTTGATGTAAGAATCAATCAAGAGGTTTTTCTTCTCGGAAGTAATGAAACGCTCAGGTTCGGGTGTGTCAATGGTTTGAATCCGCTTGTCCAGAAAAATAACATTCTGGAAAGGTGCTGGCAGTTTAAAGTACAAACCGGGCTCCTGACGCACTTCCTCAACCTGCCCCAAGGCAAACACGATGGCGTATTGGCGCTGATCCACAACATAAAGGCAGGTGTTGGCCACAAAAAAGCCAATCAACGCAGCCGCTACTACTACAAAAATCTTAGGCATGATTAACGAGCTCCCCGGTCGCGATTGCGCATGGCATCGCGAATGCTAGTGTCAAATCCATCATTGGCAGCACGTGGCGCAGATGGGCTGGTTTCGGCGGCTTTGGCAGCAGCGGCGGCAGATGTCGCACTGCTGCTTTCCGAACCCGATGACGCTCCCGTTTTTTCAATCAACTTATCCAGTGGCAGGTACAGAAGCTGACTGTTGCCCTTGGAGTCCACAATAACCTTGGTCACGTTGGTATAAATTTCCTGCATCGCGTCGATGTACAAGCGATCACGCGTTACTTTGGGCGCTTTCTCGTATTCGGTCAAAATTGCCTTAAAGCGAGCTGAATCGCCCTCGGACTGGGCAACTACGCGTTCGCGATAACCATTCGCCTCTTCCAGCAAGCGGGCTGCATTGCCTCGGGCACGCGGAATCACGTCGTTTGCATAAGCCTCACCGTCGTTTTTCAAACGCTCGCGGTCCTGGCCCGCCTTCACGGCATCGTCAAATGCTGCTTGAACCTGTTCCGGGGGTTGAACACCTTGAACCGTCACGCTCGATACCAAAATACCTGTGCCGTATTTGTCCAGGATTTCCTGCATCACTTCGGCCGTGTTCAAGGCGATTTGCTCTCGGCCTTCGTACAGCACAAAGTCCATTTTGCTGCGGCCCACCACCTCGCGAATGGCCGTTTCAGCAGCCATTTTCACGGTTTCGTCGGGATCAATGGTGTTGAACAGGTAATCACCCGCATCTTTCAGGCGGTATTGAACCGCAAACTGAATGTCGATGATATTTTCATCTTCAGTCAGCATCAGCGCTTCGCGCAGTACCTTGCTTTTCACGTCGTTGCGATAACCCACTTCAACAATGCGCACTTGGGAGGAGTTCACCACCTCGTGCGACTGGATCGGATAAGGCAGGCGCCATTGGAAGCCTGGCATAGAAGTGTGGTGGTATTTACCAAACTGCAATACCACGCCTTCACGACCTTCCTGAACAATGTAAAAGCCGCTCGCCAGCCACACCAGCACCGCAACCACGATCACGGCAGTGAAACCCTTGCCGGCATTTTCTATGCTTGAACCACCACTGCCGCCACCGCCGAGTGGACCACGCGGGCCACCGCCATTGCCGCCCTTCTTGCCGAACAGGCGATTCAACCTGCTGTTGAAGTCGCGCCATAGTTCATCAAGATCGGGAGGACCATCTTGACGGCCACCGGGACGGCGATTGTCTTGATCTTGAGGCTTCACGGGTTCATCGTTGTTTTGATTACCCGATGAATTTCTGCCCCAATCCGGATCATTCATTGACATGCTTGTTCCTACTGCTGAAAAATTAATTGTTGACGTTCAGGCCCACTGCAATTCATCTGACTGCGTGTCTGCACCCCGACTTTGAGCATAAAAGTTGCCAGCAAGTTCAGTCAGACATTCACGCAATTCTGCAATGCCAAGCCCGTAGCGCGCACTCACCGCCACGGACAAAATCTTACCATCGCCGTCGCGCTCGACTTCCACGGAACGCTCGCAGGCGTCTATTTTGTTCCAGATGATCACCTGTGGAACATCCCCCGCTTCAATCTCCTGCAACACTTTGTTGACTTCATCGATTTGACTGTGCCGAACCGGCGAGCTCACATCGACAACATGCAACAACACATCGGCATGCACCGCACTTTCCAAAGTGGCCTTGAAGGCATCTACCAGGGAATGTGACAAATCGCGAATAAACCCAACGGTATCCGACAAGGCCATGTCCACCTTGGGTGCAAGCCACACACGGCGTGTGGTCGTGTCCAATGTGGCAAACAGTTGGTCGGCGGCATACGCCTTGTCGCTAGCAATGGCATTGAACAAAGTGCTTTTACCGGCATTGGTGTAGCCCACGATCGCAACCGTAAACTGCCCTCGCCGCTCGCGTTGACGGCGCTGAGTTTGGCGCTGCTTCTGAAGCTTCTCGAGCCTGGTTTTCAGTTGCTTGACCTTCACGCCGATCAGGCGGCGGTCTGTTTCCAGCTGGGTTTCACCTGGACCACGCATGCCGATACCACCCTGCTGGCCGTATAAATTTGCGTTGCCGCGCACTAAGCGCGAGGCAATGTACTGAAGCTGGGCCAATTCAACCTGCAATTTGCCCTCAAAACTGCGTGCCCGAATGGCAAAAATATCGAGAATCAAGCCTGTTCGGTCGATTACACGACGCCCAAGCGCATTTTCAAGATTTCGCTGTTGAGCAGGACTCAGGCTGTGATTGAAAATAACAAGTTCGACTTCTTCGGTCTCGCAATGCGCAAGTATTTCCTGCACCTTGCCCGAGCCAATGAATGTGGCTGAGTCAGGGGAACGCCGTTTGGACACGAAAACGCCGATCACCTCTGCACCCGCAGAGGTGGCCAGTAGGGCAAGCTCATCGACACTTTCGCGGAACTCGTGTTGACCTAGGTCAAGTGCAACCAGGGAACTACGCGTCATTTCAAACCGCGGAAAAATTGGCAAGTGAAGATAAGGTTACTCCTTCACCTCGGGGGTGAATGTCACTGAACGGCCGGGCACCACTGTTGAAATTGCGTGCTTGTAGACCATTTGGGTTACGGTATTACGCAGCAGAACCACGTATTGATCAAAAGACTCGATTTGGCCTTGAAGCTTGATGCCGTTGACCAGATAAATGGACACGGGTACATGCTCTTTGCGCAGCAAATTGAGGAAGGGGTCTTGTAGTAGTTGCCCTTTGTTACTCATAACAGCTCCAGACTGTGTTGATATTATTAAATGTCAGAGCTTTTGGCTCGTCACGCTTAGTTTACAGAAAGCGCTTATGGGTGCCAAACGTAAGCCCTTCTTTTGTTGATATGGACACTCTTTTTTCACAAAAAGTTCAAATCCAACGCCAGAGAGTGATTCCCGTTGACATCACTCGCTTAACAAGGGGTTAACTCAAGCCATTGAGACAAGCGGGGGCGCCGAATGAACTCCTCCTGAAACTCGGTCAGCCTCGCGGTGGACTGAGGCAAGCGAGTAGCCCATTCCGAGGTCAGTGAGGGATCGTACCAAAGCGCTTTTGCCACCACTTCGGCGCTGATATTGGCGGGGTCGCAAATCAGGGCAAAGCGATCATCACCCCGCACAATCGCCAGAAGACCGATCACTCCATGGTCAATCAACAAGCTCAGGATCTCGTCCAGTTGGTCGGGCGGCACCTTGGCAAACACCCGCAACTCTTCCATGGTCATGCCCGGCTTTTCCTGCTGCCGCGACTTTTCCAGTTCAACCAAAACACTCAAACCTTGCAACCACCTTTCACCGGGGCGGTTACTAGGGTTCCAATAACCAGTGCGGGCCACAGGCAAAGCCGCAACGGTGCTGGCCCCCAGCAACACAATAATCCAACTCACGTAAATCCAGAGCAAAAAGATTGGAAATGCCGCCAAAGCGCCATACAAAGCCGTGTAACTTGGAAAATGCGTGATGTAAGCCGCAAACGCCCGCTTGGAGATTTCAAACAAAACCGCAGCCAGCACCCCGCCCACCAAGGCGTCTTTCCAATGCACAGCCCTATTCGGAACAATGCGATAAATAAAGGCAAAAGCCAGCACCGTCAAAGTCAGCGGTATCAGATTAAGGGCGGGAAACATGCCGCCCAACACAGGGTTCACACCCGCCATGGTTTCACCGATCAGTGCAGTGGATACGCTGATGCTCAGCCCGATCAGCACTGGTGCCAGCGACAAGACCGCCCAATACAACACCACCTTGTTCATGATCGAACGTTGACGCTTCACGTTCCAGATTTGATTGAAAACCCTATCCACTGTGAACATGGTGGTTAATGCAGTAATCACCAGAAACACAATACCAATTGCGGTCAGCCCCTTGGCTTTGTCAGAAAACTGGGTGACGTAAGTCAAAATGGTTTCAGACAAGGTTTCGGGAAAAAAACTGTCGATCAAATAGCCTTGAAGCGATAACTGCAACCGATCAAACATCGGAAATGCCGTGAATATTGCCAATACCACCGTGGCCAATGGCACCAAGGAAAGCACCGTGGTAAAGGTAAGGCTGGCAGCAACCTGCGGCAAGCGCTGCTCGCTGATGCGCTGGCTCACCAAGCGTGTAAATGCGATCCACCAGCGCAAATTCAGCGGCGACAGCTCAACATCAGCCACACTGAATGCACGGCGAGCACCGCGCATAAAGCGTGCGCGGCGTGTTTGACTCTCTTCGGTCGATTTGCCGATGGCTTTGAAACTCTTGGTCTCAGTTGTTTCGGAAGGTGCGGCTGAACTCATGCGCTTCGATACAATAGGGTTTCCAACAGTCCCCATGATAACCCCTAAGCATGATTGAAGTATTGGTCTTGTATTACAGCCGCCATGGCGCAACTGCGCAGTTGGCCCGCGAAATTGCACAGGGCGTAGACTCCGTGAAAGGTGTTTCGGCAAGAATTCGAACAGTACCCGCGGTATCTGCGAACACAGAAGCCACTGAATCCGACATTCCCGAACAGGGCCCACCCTATGCAGAGCCGGCTGACTTGAAAGAATGCGCTGGCCTTGCCATGGGCTCACCGACACGGTTTGGCAACATGGCCGCCCCCATGAAGTATTTTCTGGATGGTACGGTTGGAACCTGGCTGGCTGGCGATTTGATCAACAAACCCTTTTGCGTGTTTACCAGCACTGGCAGTTTGCATGGTGGGCAGGAAACCACGCTGACCAGCATGGCTTTGCCCTTGATACACCATGGCATGCTTTGGCTGGGCATTCCCTATTCCGAGCAAGCTTTGAATGACACCCGCACTGGCGGCACGCCCTATGGCGTGACCCATTGGGCGGGTGGACAAGGCCAGCACCCAATTTCTGAACATGAAAAAACGCTGGCACGCGTGCAAGGCGCGCGCCTTGCCAAAGCAGCACTGGCACTACAACACATGGATAAATCTTGATGAGCAGCACCTCTGAAGTTGATTCGACCCGCAAGAAAGCCTACTGGGCAACTGTCAGCAGCCTGTTGGCATTAATTGCCCTGTGCGTGGCTTGGGAGCTTTTCGTTGCACCCATTCGCCCCGGCGGCAGCTGGCTTGTGCTGAAGGTTTTGCCTTTGCTGCTGGTGGTGCCCGGCATATTCAAACAACGCGTGCGAACCTACCAAGCCACATCACTGCTGCTGTGGCTATACTTTGCAGAAGGTGCCACACGCGCAACTTCTGACCCGGCGCTGGCCTCGCAGTTAATGGCAGGGCTGGAAGTGCTTTTGACCATCGTGCTTTTTGCCAGCGTCAGCGTGTTTGCCCGTACCTACAAAGTACCTAAAACCAAGGTTGCTTGAACGCATGAATGAATTTCTTGAACAATTGCGCAAACAGGTTCCAGGGCTGCTGATTAATACTGAGGCAGCCTACATTGCCCAAACCTGTACCGACTGGCGCAAACGCTACTGCACCACTGCGCTGGCTGTTCTGGAACCCATGAATACACGACAGGTACAGGCGATTGTAAAAACATGCGATGCATTCAATGTGGCCATCTCAACCCAAGGCGGCAACACTGGCCTAGTGGGTGGTGCGGTGCCCGTGGCACATAACAACGCGGAAAAACGACCTCATGTGATTCTTAAAACAGGACGCATTCGCGAGGTACTCAAGCTGGATGAAAGCAACCTGACCCTGACCGCAAGTGCAGGTTACACACTGCACGAAATACAGGAGTACGCAGAGGCACACGGCTTTCTGTTTCCCTTGAGCCTGGCCTCTGAAGGCACATGCACCCTGGGCGGCAACCTGGCCAGCAATGCAGGGGGCGTGGCGGTGCTGCGTTATGGCAATACACGTGAATTGTGCCTTGGGCTGGAGTATGTGAATGCACAGGGCGAGTTGTGCGGCGACTTGCGGGGACTTCGCAAAAACAACACTGGCTATGATCTGCGCCATTTGTTGATTGGCTCGGAAGGTACTCTGGGAATTGTAATCACTGCCTGCATGAAGGTGTACCCTGCCCCCAAAAGCCGCTGCGTAGCGTGGCTGAATGTGGACAACATTCAAACTGCTGTGGACGCATTGGGCTTCATACAAAGCCGCTTGTTTGGTGAACTCAGCAGCTACGAATGGATGAACGCCAATGCAATTGATGTGGTTCAAAGCCATTTTCCTGCCCGTGCGCCAACCTGCCCAGGCGCAGTAGACCATGTGCTGGCCGAATTTACCTCACTGGGTTCCGAAACAGCCTTGCGTGAACAAGTTACCAGAACACTCGAGACGATGTTGGAAGAGCTACCCGGAGTACGCAATATCGCAATCGCCCAAAGCGGGCGAGACATTGAAACCTTTTGGGCCTTGCGAGAAAACATATCCGAGGCACAAGCCAAAGCGGGTTTGAATGTGAAACATGATGTGGCGTGTGCGGTGTCGCAGCTGCCGACATTCCACGACATGGCCCTGAATGACATTGCGGAGCATGGTGTCGATGTTCAGCCAGTGCTGTTTGGCCATTTGGGCGATGGCAACCTGCACTTCAATTTGTCAGCCCCAACAGGCAGCGACTCTGCAGAATTTCTGAAACAACACCAAACTTTGCTCAACAATTTGGTGCACGACGCGATTCTGCGGTGCGGCGGCACCGTATCGGCTGAACATGGCATTGGGCAGTTGAAAGCCGAACTACTGCGAGATATTACGAGTGCCAGCAACTATGCTGCATTCAAGGCCATCAAACAGGCCATGGATCCTAAAAACCTGCTGAACCCCGGCAAGCTGGTTTTGCTGTAATGCCGGCTCAGGCTGCGTGCTTGAGCATTTTCGCCAGCGCATCTTCAACCACCTGCCAGCTGTTGGCCTTCAGCAGTGTTGAATCGGACAACACCTGACGGTAAAGCCTTCCACCTGCTTGGCCGTGAAACAGACCCAACCAGGATTTCGTAATGCTTCGGATGCTTTCACCTTTTCGCAACTCCTGCTCAGCATAAGCGCGCAATTCATCAATAACATCCAAACGGGTTTTTGGTTTGATCGGTTGGTCGATGATTTCGTCAAACCCGGCCAATAGCCACGGGTTGGAATAGGCCTCTCGACCAATCATGCAACCGTCGGCCCATTCCAAGTGGGTTTGAATCGACTCGAGGGTTGTAATTCCCCCGTTCAGAATGATTTGAAGGTGCGGGAAATGTTGTTTCAGGCGTTTTACCACCTCGTAACGCAACGGAGGAATGTCGCGGTTCTCCTTTGGTGACAGGCCTTTCAGCACCGCATTGCGCGCATGCACAATGAAGGTATTACAACCCGCTTCACTCACCTTGCCCACAAAGTCATACAGTATGGTTTCGCTTTCATCGTAATCAAGCCCAATCCTGTGCTTCACAGTCACATCGATCGAGCAGGCATCCCGCATGGCTTTCACGCAGTCGGCCACCAAGTCGGGTTCCGCCATCAGGCAAGCGCCAAACGATCCCTTTTGGACACGCTCCGAAGGACAACCCACATTCATGTTCAATTCGTCGTAACCGGCTTCTTCAATCCATTTCGCGCATTGCGCCATATGAACAGGATCGCTTCCGCCGATCTGAAACGCAACCGGATGCTCTTCTTCGTTGAAAGCGAGAAAACGTTTTCTGTCGCCAAACACAAGCGCACCCGTGGTGATCATTTCGGTGTAAAGCCAGGTGTGCTGGCTGATCGCACGGTGAAACCGACGGCAATGCCGATCGGTCCAGTCGATCATGGGGGCAACAGAGAGAATTCTGGGTTTGAATGTCATGGTCTGGATTCTACAAACAAAAAGGGCGAGGCCAAAGCCACGCCCCTTTTGAATCTGGCCTTTCAGCCAAACAAAACTTATGCTGCGTCGCGGCTTGCGCGCTTGCGCTCATGTTCTTTCAGGAAGCGCTTGCGAATGCGAATGTTCTTGGGAGTAATTTCTACCAATTCGTCTTCTGCAATAAACTCCACCGCGTATTCCAGGTTCATCTGAATCGGCGGTACCAGGCGAACGGCCTCGTCAGTACCCGATGAACGAACGTTGGTCAGTTGCTTGCCCTTGATCGGATTCACAACCAAGTCGTTGTCCCGGCTGTGAATACCAATCACCATACCTTCATACAGGGCCTCGCCCGGGGACACAAACATGCGGCCACGGTCTTGCAGTTTCCACAAAGCATAGGCCACCGCATCGCCATCGTCTTGAGAAATCAGCACGCCATTGTGGCGCTCGGCTGAACCGCCTTCACGCACGGGTGCATATTCGTCGAACACATGGCTAATCAGGCCGGTACCGCGTGTCAGGGTCATGAAGTCGCCCTGGAAACCAATCAGGCCGCGAGCCGGAATTTTGTATTCCAGACGAACCCGGCCTTTGCCATCGGGAGACATGTCGAGCAAATCACCCTTGCGGCGACCCAATTCCTCCATCACGCCGCCCTGGTGTGAGTCTTCCACATCCACGGTCAACATTTCGTAGGGCTCGCATTTCACGCCATCAATTTCCTTGAACACCACGCGTGGGCGGGAAACAGCCAATTCATAGCCTTCACGACGCATGTTTTCCAGCAAAATGGTCAAGTGCAATTCACCACGACCCGACACTTCAAACACGGTATCGTCGTCGGTGTCTTTCACACGCAGAGCCACGTTGGCCTTCAATTCACGCTGCAAGCGGTCACGCAACTGCCGGCTGGTTACAAACTTGCCTTCACGGCCAGCCAATGGCGAGGTGTTCACCATGAAGTTCATGGTCAATGTGGGCTCGTCAATTGCCGGAATTTCCAGGCCTTCCACTGCGTCAGTGGCGCAAATGGTGGTACCGATGCCGATTTCCTCGATGCCGTTGATCAGGCAAATGTCACCAGCCTGAGCTTGTTCTTCCTGAACACGTTCCAGACCGCGGAATTTGAGAACCTGGTTAATTCGACCATTGAATGGTGTGCCGTCTGGCCCGTTAACACAAGTAACCTGTTGACCCACACGCACGGTTCCGCGCTTGATTCGGCCAATGCCGATCTTGCCCACGTAGCTGTTGTAGTCAAGCGAGGTGATCTGAAACTGCAATGGACCATTGGGGTCATCATCACGCACAGGTACATACTTCAAAATGGCTTCAAACAATGGGCGCATGGTGCCCTCACGCACATCGGGTGTGTCGCCTGCATAGCCGTTCAAACCGGATGCATACACAATCGGGAAGTCCAGTTGCTCGTCGGTTGCACCCAGTTTGTCGAACAAGTCGAAAGTTTGGTCAATCACCCATTCAACGCGCGCACCTGGGCGGTCTACCTTGTTCACCACCACGATAGGCTTCAAACCCAGGGCCAAAGCCTTGCGGGTAACAAAACGTGTTTGGGGCATCGGGCCTTCAACGGCGTCCACCAACAGCAAAACCGAGTCAACCATCGACAACACGCGCTCCACTTCACCACCGAAATCGGCGTGTCCTGGGGTGTCAACAATGTTAATGTGGGTGCCTTCATATTCAACCGCGCAGTTCTTGGCCAGAATCGTGATGCCACGTTCTTTTTCAATGTCGTTGCTGTCCATCACGCGTTCTTCGAGCTTTTCGTTCTCGCGGAAGGTGCCGGATTGGCGAAGAAGTTGGTCTACCAATGTGGTTTTGCCGTGGTCCACGTGGGCGATAATTGCAACGTTACGTAATGCGCGTGTCATAGATTTACCTGAATCAATCTGTCGGGTCGAAGCAAGGCGCCCTTCCCATCCGTTTCTAAAATGCCTGTTCCCATGAATCGGGAATTGCCTTTGAAGGCTGTATTGCTAACTTCGGTGTTCACATCCTGTGCAGACGTTTCTCCGTACACCCGCACTCGCCCTGGCTTGGCATCAACCAGGCTCAGTGGCAACCGTTGCCCGTGCGAAAACCGCCGCGCAAACTCATTGTTCAATTCGACTTTGCCCAAGCTGCCCAAAAGGGCATCTACCGGGAAAAGCACCGCATCCAAAGCGTCAAAGGGGGTTTCCGATTCACCAAGCACCTTAAGTGCATCCAGGGTGTACGCACGTTCCACTTTCAAGTCACCAATTGCCGTTCTGCGCAATTCCGTGAGATAGCCCGCTGTGCCCAAGGCCTTGGCGATGTCTTCGCCCAAGGTGCGCACATAGGTGCCTTTGCTGCAATTCGCTTCCAGTTCAATGGTGCAACTGCTTTCACCATGGATTGTATTGTGCTCGACTTTCATGACATCCAATTGATGGATCAAAAGGGTCCGAGCGGGTCTGTCCAATTCAATGCCTTCGCGAGCATACTCGTACAAAGGCTTGCCGTCTTTCTTTAATGCAGAAAACATGGGTGGCGTCTGTTGAATTTCACCAACAAACTGCGCGCACACTTGTTTTACCTCATCCAAGTTGATGCTTTCAAGGGCGCGGGTACTGACTTTCGTCAATTCTCCCTCGGCGTCACCCGTGTTGCTTGAAAACCCAAGCCGCACCTTGGTGCGATAGGTTTTGCTGGCATCGATTAGATCTGCTGCAAACTTGGTGGCCTCACCGAACATCAATGGCAGCAAACCGCTTGCGAGCGGGTCTAGCGTGCCGGTGTGACCGGTTTTTTCAGCTCTGTACAAGCGCTTTACAATTTGCAGGGCTTGATTGGACGAGAAACCAGTTGATTTATCGAACAACAGCACACCCGACAAGGCACGCTTTTGTTTCTTAGTCTCCGCCACCGTCGCCACCACCATCCGAATTCGTGGCACCACCGCCCTCGCCTTTCAGCGCCCGGTCGATGATTTGAGACATTTCAGCCCCACGCTCCACCGATTGGTCGTGTTTGAAACGCAAGGTAGGCACAGTGTGAATGTGCAGCTTCTTGAAAATCAAATTGCGCAAATAACCCGAAGAATCATTCAATGCTTCTTCAGTGGTTTCAGCTGAACCAGTCAACACCGAGAAATACACGGTTGCGTAGGCGTAATCGGGCGTCAGTTCCACATCAGTGATTGTGACAAACCCAAGCCGTGGGTCTCTCAACTCACGGGGAATCAGCTCAGCCAGGTCTTTCTGGATTTGCTCGGCAACCCGAATACCTCTGGCTGGTGCTTTTTTCTTGTGACGCATACTTTCCTTTTCAAACCCGGGCAGCAATTACAGCTGTGTACGGGCCACTTCCTTCACTTCAAATGCTTCCAGAATGTCGCCAACCTGGATGTCGTCGTAGTTGTGCAGTTGCAAGCCACACTCAAAGTTCTGACGCACTTCTTTGGCGTCGTCTTTGAATCGCTTGAGCGAGGCCAACTGACCTGTCCACACCACCACGTTGTCGCGCAACAAGCGAACGCCAGCACCGCGACGAATAACACCATCTGTCACCATACAACCAGCGACAGAACCCACTTTGGAGATCTTGTACACTTCGCGGATTTCCACGTTACCGATGATTTCCTCTTTCTTGTCGGGCGTCAGCATGCCGGTCATGGCGGCCTTAATCTCGTCTACTGCGTCATAAATGATGTTGTAGTAGCGAATATCGACACCGTTGTTCTCGGCTGTTTTACGGGCACCTTGATCGGCACGCACGTTAAAGCCGATGATGACTGCTTTGGAGGCCACTGCGAGGTTGACGTCTGATTCGCTGATGCCACCCACTGCCGCGTGCACCACTTGCACCTTGACTTCGTCGGTTGACAGTTTTTGCAGGGCGTGTGACAGCGCTTCTTGTGAACCCTGTACATCGGCCTTCAAAATCACAGCCAGGCTCTTAACTTCGCCCTCGGCCATTTGCTCGAACATGTTTTCAAGCTTGGCGGCTTGTTGCTTGGCCAGCTTCACGTCGCGGAACTTGCCCTGACGGAACAAGGCAATTTCACGGGCCTTGCGTTCGTCTGGCAACACAATCACTTCTTCGCCTGCCGCAGGTACATCGCTCAAACCCTGAATTTCTACAGGGATGGACGGGCCGGCGGAATCAATAGAACGACCGTTTTCGTCAACCATGGCACGTACTCGGCCAAATGCAGAACCTGCCAGCACCACGTCGCCTTTCTTCAAGGTACCGCTTTGAACCAACACGGTGGCCACTGGGCCCCGGCCCTTGTCCAGTCGGGATTCAACGACCAGACCTTTGGCCGGCGCATCAACCTGGGCTTTCAGTTCCATCACTTCGGCTTGCAACAACACTTGTTCCAGCAAGTCGTCAATGCCCTTGCCGGTTTTCGCAGACACAGGAACCATGGGTGAATCGCCGCCGTATTCCTCAGGGACCACAGAGTGTGTGATCAATTCCTGCTTCACACGCTCTGGGTTGGCATCGGGCTTGTCGATTTTGTTGATAGCCACAACCAAAGGCACATTGGCTGCCTTGGCATGGTGAATCGCTTCAATGGTTTGGGGCATCACGCCGTCATCGGCGGATACGACCAGAATCACAATGTCGGTTGCCTTGGCACCACGGGCACGCATGGCAGTAAACGCCTCGTGACCTGGGGTATCCAGGAAGGTGATCATGCCGCGTTCCGTTTCAACGTGGTAAGCACCAATGTGCTGCGTAATGCCGCCAGCTTCACCAGAGGCCACTTTTGCACTGCGAATGTAGTCAAGCAGTGAAGTTTTACCGTGGTCAACGTGACCCATCACGGTAACGACTGGCGCGCGCGGCACTGAAGGCGCCTCGGAATGCGCAACGCCTGCCTCTTCGATCATGGCTTCAGGATCGTCGAGCTTGGCTGCAATGGCCTTGTGACCCAATTCTTCAGTCACAATCATGGCGGTGTCTTGGTCGAGCACCTGGTTGATGGTCACCATTTGGCCCATCTTCATCAAACACTTGATTACCTCAGCAGCCTTCACCGACATTTTATGCGCCAGGTCGGCCACAGTAATAGTTTCTGGCACGTGAACATCGCGAACCACAGGTTCAGTGGGCTGATTGAAGTTGCTTTGTTCTTGACTGTGGCGGTTGTTTTTGCCCTTGGGGCCCTTCCAGCCACCAGCGCCTGTGCGGCCAACACCGGTTTCACCACGTGTTTTCAAACCACCACGGCGGCGGCCTGGTTCTTCCTTTGCACCCGCAGCGCGAACACCTTTGCGACCACGCTCGGCAGCTGAATCCTCTTCAGTGACAGCAACAATGGCTTTCTCAGGCTTCTTGATTGTCGCGGCCGGCTTGGGAGGCTCAACCGGCTCCTCAGCCTTCATGACTTTGGATGGCTGGGACATCATGCGGTTAATTGCCGCAACCTCAGCTTCTGCCGCCTTGCGTGCACGCTCTTGATTCGCGCTGGCTTTTGCTGCGTCCTCAGCGGCCTTTTTGGCCTTTTGCTCGGCCTTCAACGCATCGGCAGCACGCTGTTCGCGAGCCTTCGCTTCTTGGGCACGTGCGGCTTGCGCGGCTTCATCTTTAACGTCAGTTTCTTCTTCAGCCTTGGCAGGCTCGGCGCTTTCGGCCTTGGCTTGTTCCACAGCTTCGTGAGCAAGGCGCTCTTCTTCGGCACGCTGACGCGCTTCTTCCTGAAGCTTCAGTTCGCGCTCGCGCTCTTGCTCAAGCTTGGCTTGTTTTTCTTTCAGTTCTGCTTCCTGGCGTGCCTTCAACTCGGCCTGGCGCTGGGCTTCAGCGTCGCGGCGGGCTTGTTCTGCGGGTTCAAGCTGAGCTTCCATGACTGGCTCGCTTTCACCTGCTTTCTCGGCACGCTGAACGAACACACGCTTCTTGCGCACTTCAACCTGCACTGTGCGCGCGCGGCCGCCAGGGCCAGCCTGTTTGATTTCACTGGTCTGCTTGCGGGTGAGGGTAATTTTCTTCTGACCGCTTTCAGATCCGTGCGCCTTTCTCAGGCTTTCCAAAAGCTTTCCCTTGTCCGCTTCAGTAACTGCATCTGCCTCAGAATTTTTGCTCACGCCAGCAGACTTCAACTGCTCCAAAAGAACATCGGCGGGCATTTTCAACTCTGCTGCAAACTGTGCGACTGTGGTACTGGTCATCTACTATTCCTTCAAATTCCCTTGCTGACCGGGCCGAGTGGCCCGATTCGACTCTACTCAATGCGGTTTGTATTATTCAAACCAGTGTGCTCGCGCTTTCATAATGATGTCGCGGGCACGATCTTCTTCAATTCCTGCAATTTCAACCAATTCATCGACTGCCAATTCGGCCAAACCTTCACGGTCAGAAATTTCAGCGGCTGCCAATTTGCCAACCAGATCGGCATCCACACCTTCGATGGACATCAAATCGCCCGCACCCTCAACCATTTCTTCACGGGCAATTGCCTCGGTCAACAATGCATTGCGGGCACGGGTTCTCAGTTCTTCGACAGTGTCTGCGTCAAATGCTTCAATTTCCTGCATTTCAGCGATGGGTACGTAGGCCACTTCTTCAAGACCGGTGAAGCCTTCTTCGATCAGAATGTTGGCCACTTCCTCGTCCACATCCAGCTTGCTCGTGAACAATTCACGCAACTTGCCGATTTCTTCTTCGGAACGCTTGGCCGATTCTTCGGGTGTCATGATATTGATTTGCCAGCCGGTGAGGTCGGAAGCCAAACGCACATTCTGACCGCTGCGGCCAATGGCTTGCGCCAGTTCGGCCTCGTCCACCACCACTTCCATCACATGCTGGTCTTCATCCACAACAATGGATTGAACAGTAGCAGGCGACAAGGCGCCGATTACAAATTGGGCTGGATCTTCAGACCACAACACGATGTCCACACGCTCGCCGCCCAATTCCTGGGTAACGGCCTGAACGCGAGAACCACGCACGCCCACACAAGTGCCGATTGGATCAATGCGACGGTCGTGGGCCAACACGGCGATTTTGGCGCGCATGCCAGGATCGCGGGCAGCACCCTTGATTTCAAGGTGGCCTTGCTCAATTTCAGGCACTTCCATGGCAAACAAGGCTTTAATGAACTCGGGCGAAGTGCGTGACAGAATGACTTGCTGACCACGGGCCATGCGATCAACCTTCCACAGGTAGGCACGCACGCGGTCACCCGGACGCAGGCTTTCGCGAGGAATCATTTGATCACGGGGCAAGCGGGCTTCGATACGGCCACTTTCAACAATGGCGTCACCACGCTCCATGCGCTTAACCTGACCAATCACGATTTTGTCGCCACGGTCGAGAAAGTCTTGCAAAATTTGCTCGCGCTCGGCGTCGCGAACGCGCTGTAAAATGACCTGCTTGGCTGCTTGTGCACCAATTCGGCCAAACTCAACAGGCTCAAGTTCCTCTTCGATGAAGTCGCCCATTTCGGCTTCAGCATCGTGTTTCAAGGCCTGGTCTAGAACCATTTGGTAGGCGGGGTCGTAGAAATCTTCTTCTGTGACCACTTCCCAGCGGCGGAAAGTGTCGTAGTCGCCTGTGTCGCGGTCAATGGACACGCGGACATCCACTTCTTCATCGAAGCGCTTCTTGGTTGCGGAAGCCAATGCCAATTCGAGCGCACCAAAGACGATGTCTTTGTCCACATTCTTCTCGCGCGCCAACGCATCAACTAATAAAAGCAACTCACGGCTCATTCCAGGGCTCCTAAAACTTTAGATGGGGGACCAGACGGGCACCCGCCAAATCAGTTATTTCAAAATCAAGCAAATAGGGTTCGGCATTTTTACCATCGGGAGTCACCAGAACTCCCCAGGTTTGCTCTTTGCCCTTTTGCAATACACCTTTGAACTGTTTTTGATTGTTGATGGCCCGTTTGAATTTCAGGGACACCTCTTGATCCAAAAACCGTTCGAAATCTTTTTTGCGGCGTAAAACGCGATCAACACCCGGCGAGGAAATCTCGAGCCGCTCGTAGTTGACGTTTTCGACGGTGAACAGGTGGGTAAGCTGGTGGCTGACCTTTTCGCAATCTTCAACGGTAACGCCAGTGGGTGAATCGATCATGATGCGCAACAGACCATTGCCCTCGCGCTCAATATCAGCCACTTCAAGGCCCAGAGAGGCGATCACGGCGTCGGCTTCGGTAACCCAGGATTCTGACCACACGCCAGACCATGAATTGCCAACAAATTCTTCAGGATTGATCACTTCGCCTTTCAACGTTCTTAACCTTTTATGTCTGTTCGCTTCGCTTGTTCACTTCATTTGCTTACTTAAAACCGCCTCGCCAAAAAAAAATGGGCCTGTAAGCCCACTTCATTTGAGACACCCTTTTTGGAGTGGGCGCTCAGGCAGCCTCAGAGAATAACCGAAACTGCCTTTATTTTCAAGTAATTTCCGGTGCGGAGAACTACGCGGCCGGTGCCTTCCGGCGTCTGCGCTGCTGGGGTTTCTGGGCTGCACCATTTCCACCCTCATTGCCGCGCCCAGGACCGCGCCCGGCAGAAGGACCACCAGACCGCGGACCCGCACTGCGTGGCCCTGAGGGGCGCTTACCTGTGCCAGCAAACTTTCCAGCTGGAGCTGCACCATTGCCATTGGCACCGGTTCTGTTGCCGTTTCGGTCACCACCGCCACCTCGCCGGGCTGAACCCCCGGCAGAAGACAAGTTGTTCTGGTTGCTCAAAGCGGCGGCCGCTGCTGCGCCAGACACGGTGAGGTAAGTTTGGGTTGGCGTTGTAAAGGCCAAACCCGGATCTATCAGGGGTTGACCGTTGCGACGCTTGTTGTTTTTCGAGCCAATGTTCTTTTTGTCACGGCGAATGGCGCCCTCTTGGGCAGACTCATCCACCTTCAAGCCCAAGGACTGCATATAGGACATGGCCTCAAGTGCTTCCATTTCCATGTGGCGGCCACGTTTCAAGGTGGAGGGCATCAGGATGTCGCCAAAACGTGTGCGAATCAGGCGGCTTACGGTCAGGTTACATGCCTCAAACATGCGGCGAACCTCTCGGTTGCGCCCTTCTTTCAAGCCCACTTTGTACCAGCGGTTGGCACCTTCGCCACCAGCAGCATCCACATAGAGGAACTTGGCAGGGCCGTCTTCAAGCTGAATGCCAGTGAGCAATTGCTGGCGTTGTTCTTCAGAGAGCTCACCCAGAATACGCACAGCGTACTCACGCTGCACTTCGTAACGCGGGTGCATTAAACGGTTGGCCAACTCGCCCGAGGAGGTAAACAGCAATAAGCCCTCGGTGTTGAAATCGAGGCGGCCTACAGCAATCCACTTGCCGTTTGAAATTTTCGGCAATTTCTGAAATACGGTGGTACGGCCTTGGGGGTCGTCCATGGACACAATTTCGCCGGCGGGCTTATGATAAATAAGCACCCGTGGTGGTTTGGATTTGTTTTTGCGCTGAATCAGCTTGCCATTGACACGCACCTGGTCGGTGGGCAACACACGCTGGCCCAGGTGGGCAGGTTCAGCATTGACCGAAACTCGACCTGCAACAATCAGCTCTTCCATTTCGCGACGAGAACCCATACCGGAATCGGCCAATACCTTGTGCAACTTGGGCGCCAATTCGGGGTCTAGCCGCACATTCAGCTTGCTGCGGTTCTTGCCCGCGCCTCCACCCTCTTCAGACTTCAGGCCTTCGACCTGATCCAGCACTTCGCCCCATTCCAGATCATGACTTTCGCTGTCGATGCTGACTGCCGCCTGCTCGGGAATCGGGTTGCTGTCGAGTGTTTCAGTTGCTTTGCGCTTGTTGGTTCTCATCGTTTTCCGCTGTTTCGCTGTCATCCAGATCAAATGGAATGACTTTCTGTAATTCATCAGCCAGCTGTTGGTCTTTTTCATCGTCCAGTGCTGGCAAGTCGCTTAGGCTGGCCAAATTCAGGTCAGCCAAAAACTGGGGCGTGGTTGCCCACAGTGCTGGGCGCCCCGGCGCATCGCGATGGCCGATTGACTCGATCCAGCCGCGATCCTCGAGCGCCTTCATGACCTGGGTAGACACGGTGACCCCACGAATGGACTCGATGTCGCCCCGGGTAACCGGCTGCTTGTAGGCAATAATTGCCAGGGTCTCCATGGTTGCCCTTGAGTACTTCGGGGGCTTCTCGGGATTCATTTGTTCGAGGTAACGTTTGACGTCCTCGCGGGTTTGGAAACGCCAACCCGTTTTGACTTGCACAAGTTCCAGACCCTTGTGAGTCCAATCTCGACGCAGGTCTTCCAACAAGGTGGTGACCACGGACGCATCAATTGCATCATCGAACAGGCGCATCAATTCCTTGACGGCAATGGGCTCGACCGAACACAGCAATGCTGCTTCTAATATGTTTTTAGCGCGCTGGGGATCCATCCAGGCGGACTCACTTAAAGAAATTCAGGTGTTGATAGGGAAATAGTGCCGATTGGTCCTGCAGGCCGATGTGGCTGTTGCCAGCGGGGTGCAGGGGCGCAGCGTGAAACGAGTTGCGCGACAGGCATTTTATAAACCGATGGCGCATTGTAACCACGTTATCCACCGCTCAGCAACCACTTGATCACACAATTAATTTCAAAAAAAACGGCTCACCGTGGCAAGCCGTATCTGAAAGTAACCCACGGAGGGTCGGAGACATTCATAGATTGCCGGAACAAAGTGCACCGAACATCCCCACTGTGGCTTACCCCGAGGCTTATGGAACTTATCCACACTGGGCGGGGAAAACCTTCCCTATTCGCTGTGGATAAAATTTTCAGCCTGTTGATTTTGTGCAGTTTTTGGTTGGTTGATTAAAAACTGAGCATGGGCTCTAGAGACCATCAACGCTTGCTATTTCAGCTTTCCCAGCGATAGCCAACACCCGCTTGGCGGATGCGGTTCCAGATGGCCTCTTTCTCCTCGTCGCTTTTGAACAGCCAACCATCGACTTCGTCTAGAGTGCGACCGCAGCCCATGCAAATGTCGTCTCCAAGATTGGTTGAACAAAAACCCACGCAAGGGGTATCGGCTTCTGGCCACACGGGCAGGTTGGCGTATTCAGGTTTTGACATGATGCTGCTTTAGTTGGGGTTGGGACGGTACTGCTTCTTCAGGCGAATATAGAGCACTTTGGTGACGTGTGCGACAACCGAGCCATCGGCGTGGGTGATGTCGGTCTCGAAGGTGTGCAAAACCTTTTCGCCTGTGGCCGCTTTGGCTTTGATTTCTTCCAGTGTTCGATCGTCGACTTGATATACGCCTTTGACCAAGGCGTTGCCTGGTGCAACAAAACGAATGTTGGCCTCCTGATCCCACACATGGTAGCGACTGCCCAAGCGCTTCATGAGAATGAGCATGTAAAAGGGATCGGCCATGGCGTAGAGCGAACCGCCAAACTGCGTACCCATGATGTTCTTGTTGCGACGCGTGAGTGGCATGTGCACTTCGACTTCTTCGAAATTGGCACTGATGTGATGTACATGAATGCCAGCGCCGCGCAAAGGTGCGTAAAAATTCATGGCCCTGCGCATGAATTCAGGCTTGTCAGAAAGGTTTTTCAGAAATTTTTTAAACATTTTTTACTGCGGGTTTTTCTTGTGGTTTCAGTAGGATAAAGGTTTTTGAGCCGCGGTTTAGGCGTTTGCATGCGTTTGTGCACTTGCACACAAGGTAAAAACCCGCTATAGTTTCGTTCTTACCAGACGCGGGGTGGAGCAGTCTGGCAGCTCGTCGGGCTCATAACCCGAAGGTCGTAGGTTCAAATCCTGCCCCCGCAACCAAATTTTTATCATTAAAACCAATCACTTAGCGGTGGTTGGTTTTTTTGTTTTCTGGACCGCCCACAGCGTGTGCCCAAAATGTGCCCAACTGGTGCCCAACCCCGATTTAGCCCGCCTTCCCTTTTGTGACCTTCGGTCAAACCCAATAACGGTCAACAGGGCACATCTGTAAAAATTTCCTGAATTCTCCGGTTCACATTTTTGTGCCCAATGACCGTTTGGGAAATCAACCTGAAGGTCGTGAATTTTCGAGTTATTGAAGCGAATTTTTGTTCGGAATTTTCGGAAATTCGTGACCTTCGGGATGGAATTTGACTATTACTAGGATGTGCCTAAGTTGTGCCTTGGATGTGCCTATGGGTTGGCCGAGATCATTGACCGGATTGAGGGAACGACAAAATGATTCGGGCTGATTTTGTCAATTCCAGTGCGAACCATGTATTTTTGGGCACAGAGATATGAAATTCGGCAGATGCTAGAGAACTTCACTAAAAATGCCGTATTGACCTTCGGGAAACGGTGTTGAAGCTTGGAGATTAGAGGTGATGTCGCAATGACAGGTAATCGGCCGGAGCGCACTTTGAGATTGACCGATGAAGCGTCTGAGTTACTGGCGAAAGCAGACTTCGGAATCGAGTGATATGCTTTTGAGCTGGTAACAAATGACCAGGGTTGGTTTCTCTTCAAGTTCTTATGATTCGAGTTGTACCTCGAAGGGGGCATTATGGCAGATCAAAAGAAGCTTGCGATCGTAGTTGGCGCTGGCGCCAGCAAGGAATATTTTTTGCCAATCGGAAGCGAATTAAAGGCTCAAATTAGCGGGCTTCTAGATATTCGCTTCGAGAGCCGTACAGGGAAGCAAACTGGTGATCATGTGATCATGGAGGCGCTTCGCCGAATGTGCCGCCCAAAAAATGAAGATGCTAACGAATACCTGCGTGCAGCCTGGCGGATCAGAGACTCACTGCCGCAAGCCCCATCAATAGATCAATTCATTCACACGCAGCGTGGTGATAGCCGTATTGAGACGTGCGGTAAGCTGGCGATCGTCCGCGCTATTCTACAAGCTGAGGCAAGTAGCTCGTTATATATCAGACGTGATAACGCGAGAGAAGGTTTGGACTTTAATCGTACTCAAAACACTTGGTTAGATGCTCTGTTTCGCGTAGTAATCGATGGATGTACGGCGGATGAACTTGACGAGCGATTCTCAGCGATTAGCCTCATCGTCTTTAACTACGATCGCTGCATCGAACACTATTTGTTTTATGCCCTCCGTAACTACTACAAGGTCAGCGATCAACGTGCAGCTGCGTTAATAGCGCGTATACGCATATATCATCCTTACGGATCAGTTGGAGAGTTACCTTGGCAGAATCAGTCTGAGCATGTCGATTACGGTGTGGATCCGAGTGTGGACCAACTGCTTAGATTGAAGGATGGGATAAAGACTTTCACGGAGGGCACGGATCCAGACTCATCAGACCTTGCACTCATTAGGGCGGCACTTGGATTTGCACCTAGGGTTCTCTTTCTGGGATTCGCGTATCACCAACTTAATTTAGCGCTCCTGGCGCCAAGTGCGACTAACCCAGAGGGCGGCTCTCGCCGCATTATCGGCACTGCGCTTGGCCTTTCTACAGCGGACTGCTCAGAAATTAAGTTTGAACTTAGTGATTCGTTTGCTTGCCCGTCGGAGCAAATATATCTACGGAATGACCTGACCGCAGCGGGAGTCTTCGGAGAGTACACACGGGCCTTATCCTTCCGCGGAATAGAGGTCTAACAACTCATTTGAGCCTACACGGTTCACGGCGCGGCTTAATTAAGGCGTTATTTAAAGTCTCCTTGAGTTTGGAATGAGACGTTCAAGATCCAAAACAAATTGTCCGCTACGGCCGAAATTCGGCCAATGCGGACATCAACGGTAGTCCATCCAACCATCAGCATTTTAAGAGCCATTCATCGAGCTATAACGTAAGCCCCCAGCAAACCCG
>NZ_JARFJD010000014.1 GCF_029087225.1 Limnobacter olei
GTTTCAACCAGAATACGCAATGCGAGGTGTTCGCTGATTTTTTCGCCGGTGAATGGGTTGGTTGATGTGAGCATGGCAGTGGTCATACAGCTTGGTCCTCCTGCGTATTTGTGTCAGTGACGGTGTCAGTGGCCGCTTTTTTCTTGCCGGGTGTGGTGTTCACTGCACTGAGCGTGTGAACATTTTTTTCAGGCTTCACGGTGAAATCGCGGTCGAGGGAAAAAAATGATTCGCAACCGTTTTTTGTGATGATGATGGTGTCTGAGATGCCGCAGGTTTTGCAATGCCTTGTCAAATACCACTGGATAGGTGCGGCTATAGCCGCGCACATCGCTTTCTCGTCGCTCAAAAATTTGCATGTTCATTCACATCACTCCTTGTTGTTGTGTGTTGGGTCGGGGGCGCCTGCCAGGTGCGCGTAAAGGCGGGAAACCGGTTCAATCAAGGCGTCGTTGAAGTCGTAGAAAGGGCTGTGGCAGGGGAAGGATTCCTCCCCTTTCTTGCCTGCACCCACCAAGGCAAAAGCACCCGGAATTTCCTGCAGGTAATAGCTGAAATCTTCCGAGGCCATAATTGGCAGGGGTGTGGCAACGTCAAAGGCCGCGTCGCCCATCACTGCACGCCAAGCGGCCCTTAACTTGCCTGCCTGAGCGGCATGGTTGATGGTGGCGTTGTAGCGCGGTTCAATCTTGACTTCCGCCCTTACACCGTGACCGTGCGCTGTGTGCTCCGCAATTTCTACAATGAGCGCATTGATCTGTTCGCGGGTGGCGTTGTTGGGCACGCGAATGCTGCCACCCAGCACAGCTTGTTGAGGGATAACCGTGGGCCCGCTGGGTGCGTTAAATGAGGTAACACTAAGCACAGCGGTTTGTTGAGGCGAAAGCCTGCGCGCTACCACCTGTTGTAAGGCTTGCACCATGGCGCTGCCCGCCAACACAGGGTCGCGGCATAGTTCAGGTTGGCTGGCATGGCCGCCTTGGCCTGTCACGGTAATTTCAAAAGTACCGTTGCCACACATCACAATCCCGTCAGGGCAAACCAGTTGGCCTTCAGGTATGGCAGGCCAATTGTGCCAGCCGTAAATTTCGTCAATGCCATCCAAAGCGCCATCTTCAATCATACGCAACGCACCGTGTCCGCCTTCTTCTGCGGGCTGAAATATCAGGGTGACTGGTCCAGGCAAGGTGTATTCAACACTTTTCAAGTATTGGGCTGTGGCCAGTAGGGTTGCGGTGTGGCCATCATGCCCGCAGGCGTGCATGCAGCCCAATTGCCGGGACGCCCAGGTTTTGCCGGTTTGTTCTTCAATTGGCAAGGCATCAATGTCGCCTCGCAAGGCAATGTGGGGTGCACTGAATGCAGTGGCCGACATATTCAGACGCGCCAAGGTGCCGGTGCCCGCGCATGGGGACCAGTTAATATTCAGTTCGCTGAGCGTTGTTCTTATTTTTTGAGCGGTGCGTGTTTCATGCCAGCTTAATTCAGGCTGGCTGTGTAACTCTTGCCGTAATCGTATCGCTTGGCTAATTGTGTTTTGCCAGAACGCAGACATTGCCCTCCCTGTTCAATGCACTATCCATTAACCTTACCACTAGGGGGGACTGCATTAAAACAGTTGAAGTTCCGGGATAACCATTTATAAATTGAATTATTTTGCTTTGACCAAGTTCAGTCTAGGTCAAGGCCTAACAATGTCAGGGTAAATAAAAATGGAATTGTGGGCACACCGCGGTAGCGGAAAAGGCGAGCTTGAAAACACGCTGAAAGGTTTTGAGATTGCATTAAATTCCGGGTTCAAGGCTGTTGAGTTTGATGTGATGCTGACCGCTGATGGCGTGCCCATGATTCACCACGACTGGGTGATGGGGCGTTGTGCGCGGTCGGTTGACCCGGCCATGGCAGCCACCGATCCGCTGACCCGTTTTGACAGTCTTCGTGCTCGCGACCTTCGGCACTACTCGGTGCAGGGCGAGCCCATCCCCAGCCTTGCCCAAACCATTCAGTTCTGTTTAAAGCATGGCATGCGCGCCAATGTGGAATTGAAAGCCACGAACCCACGCAATGCAATTGCTTTGGGCAAGGCGGTGCTAAAAGAGATACACACTTTGCCGATCGAGCAACAGGAACACGTTCGCAAACATTGGGTGTTTTCCAGTTTTTACCACGCAAGCCTGTTGCCACTAAAAGGTTATGACCTGGCCTTGTTGTATGAGCAACTGCCCGACAACTGGGTACTGCATGCCGACGCGCTGCGAGCCAGTGCCATTCATTTGCACTGGAGCGGGGCGGAGCCCACGGCATTGCGCCGCATACACACCACCGGGCGAGTGGTTCGGGTTTACACGGTGAACGATGCGGAACAGGCGAAAACGCTGCAAGCCTTGGGTGTAAAAGGGCTTTTTACGGATCGAATGACCTTATAATCGAGGGTTAAACCAAAAACCGCATGCCGCTTTACTCAGGAAGGTAGCCCCAACATGAAAGTCGCTGATATTCGCGAAAAGTTTCTTGATTTCTTTGCCAGCAAGGGCCACACGAAGGTGGCTTCAAGCAGCCTGGTGCCGGGCAACGACCCCACCCTGTTGTTCACCAACAGTGGCATGGTGCAATTCAAAGACGTGTTTACCGGCAAAGACAAGCGCCCCTACACACGGGCCACTTCCAGCCAGCGTTCAGTTCGCGCGGGCGGTAAGCACAACGACCTTGAAAACGTGGGCTACACAGCGCGCCACCACACCTTCTTCGAGATGCTGGGTAACTTCAGCTTTGGCGATTACTTCAAGGAAAACGCAATTCAGTATGCGTGGGAATTGCTGACCACCGTGTATAAATTGCCGCCTGAACGCCTGTACGTCACCGTGTATCAAGAGGATGACGAGGCTTACAATATCTGGAACAAACAGGTGGGTGTACCCGCCGAGCGCATCATTCGCATTGGCGACAACAAGGGCGCGCGTTACGCGTCAGATAACTTCTGGCAAATGGCCGACACAGGCCCGTGCGGTCCGTGTACCGAAATTTTTTATGACCATGGTCCGGAAGTGTGGGGCGGCCCACCCGGAAGCCCTGAAGAAGATGGCGACCGTTACATTGAAGTGTGGAACCTGGTGTTCATGCAATTTGACCGCAGTGCCGACGGCGTATTGCACCCGCTGCCCAAGCCCTGCGTGGACACAGGCATGGGCCTGGAGCGCATTGCTGCGGTGCTTCAGCATGTGCACAGCAACTACGAAATCGACCTGTTCCAAACTCTGATCAAAGCCGCTGCGCGCGAGGTGACCGCCCAAGGCAATGCCGTTGAATTGACCAACAATTCCCTGCGTGTAATTGCCGACCACATCCGCGCCTGTTCTTTCTTGGTAGTCGATGGTGTTATTCCCGGCAACGAAGGCCGCGGCTATGTGCTGCGCCGCATTATTCGCCGCGCCATTCGCCATGGCTACAAGCTGGGTTGCCGCAAACCATTCTTCAATGCCTTGGTGGGTGATTTGGTCAGTGAAATGGGCGAAGCCTACCCCGAACTGGCCAAGGCTGCCTCTCAGGTACAGAACATTCTTAAGGCAGAAGAGGAACGATTCTTCGAGACCATTGAAAACGGCATGGCCATTCTGGATTCTGCGTTGGGTGCCCTGCCCAAGGGTGGCATGCTGGATGGCGAAACTGCATTCAAATTGCACGACACCTATGGCTTCCCGCTGGACTTGACCGCTGACGTGTGCCGCGAACGCGAAATGAGTGTGGACGAAGCCGCGTTTGATCAAGCCATGAACAAGCAAAAGCAGCAGGCCCGCGCCGCTGGCAAGTTCAAGATGGATGCTGACCTTGCATACAGCGGCGTGTCCACGGAATTCAGGGGTTACGACGCGCTTGAAGTGGCCAACGCCAAAATCACCGCCATTTATGTGAACGGCACTTCAGTGAACAGCATCACTGCCGGGCAGCAAGGTGTTGTGGTACTGGACCAGACGCCTTTCTACGCAGAAAGCGGCGGACAGGTGGGCGACCAGGGTGAAATTTCAAGTGGCTCAGCTTGCCTGAATTTGTTCCGTGTTGAAGACACGCAAAAGATTCAAGCCAATGTGTTTGGCCACCATGGCGAGTTGGTGACTGGTGAATTGAAAGTGGGTGATGCAGTTGGCGCACAGGTTGATCAATACCAGCGCAACCGCACCATTCGCAATCACAGCGCCACCCACCTGATGCACAAAGCCTTGCGCGAAGTGCTGGGCGACCATGTCAGCCAGAAAGGCTCATTGGTGGATGCGGAAAAAACCCGTTTTGACTTTGCCCACCACAGCGCCATGACGCCCGAGCAAATCGCGCAGGTTGAGCGCATTGTGAACGAAGAAATTCTGGCCAATGCAGAAACGCAAGCCCGCATCATGGACATTGAAAGCGCAAAAAGTGCGGGTGCCATGATGTTGTTTGGTGAGAAATACGGCGACACGGTGCGTGTGCTTGATATCGGAACATCGCGCGAATTGTGTGGCGGTACCCACGTGCAGCGCACTGGCGATATTGGCTTGTTCAAGATCACCAGCGAAAGCGGCGTGGCCGCAGGCATTCGCCGTGTAGAAGCCACCACTGGCCTGGGTGCCATGGAATTTGCCCAGAAAGCGCAGGCCCAAGTGGATGCAATCGCGCAAAGTTTGCGTGTGCCTGCAGCCGAGGCGACCGCGAAAATTGGCCAGATCATGGATCAAGTGAAAAACCTGGAAAAAGAACTGGACCGCCTTAAAAGCAAACTGGCTGCAAGTCAGGGCGATGACTTGGCTGGGCAGGCTGTGGATGTGGGCGGCGTCAAAGTGCTGGCCGCCAAGCTTGAAGGTGCGGATGTTAAACAGTTGCGTGAAGCGGCCGACAAACTGCGAGACAAACTGGGCAATGCGGCCTTGGTGCTGGCCACCGTGCTGGAAGGCAAGGTCAGCCTGATTGCATCCGTCAGCAAAGACGCCACTGCGAAAGTGAAAGCCGGTGATTTGGTGAACTTTGTGGCCCAACAAGTGGGCGGCAAAGGCGGTGGCCGACCCGACATGGCGCAAGCAGGTGGCACACAGCCGGAAAATCTGGATGCCGCGCTGGCCAGTGTTGTGGACTGGGTTAAGAACAAATAAGAAGCAAGTCAGTAATCAGACCGAGGCGTACTATGAGCAAAGCCGTTTATCAGTACTGCCCCATGTGCGCCACCAAGCTGCACGAGCTGCAACATTCCGGTCAGCAACGCATGGCTTGTAGTGCCTGTGGCTTTGTGCAGTGGGGCAACCCAGTTCCCGTGGTGGCTGCGCTTGTGGAGTATGAAGGCAAGGTGCTGCTGGCCCGAAATGTGGCCTGGCCCGCACATTTTTATGCGCTGATTACCGGTTTTCTGGAACGCAATGAAACACCTGAGCAAGGTGCCATTCGCGAATTGAAGGAAGAAACCAATCTGGATGCAGTTGAAAGCAGCTTGATTGGGGTGTATCCCTTCCCCATGAAAAATGAAGTGATCATTTGTTATCACATCAAGGCGGTGGGGCAAGTTAGCTTGTCGGAAGAACTGGCGGACTACAAGCTGGTAGAACCCGCCGAATTGCGCCCGTGGCGCATGGGCACGGGTTTGGCCATGGCCGACTGGCTAAGCGCCCGTCAGCTGCCTGTTAACTGGATTGAATTAAAATAGTGAAAAATCAGAAGTAAGCTCAAAAGCCAACTCAAAAGCCAACTAAAAAGCAGTGAGCGATACACAAACAGGAGTAATAGACATGAATTTTGACCGTGAAGTAGACGCCAGCGGATTGAATTGCCCGCTGCCCATTTTGAGAACCAAGAAGGCTTTGGCAGAAATGCAAAGCGGCCAGGTGCTCAAAGTGACTTCCACCGATCCGGGCTCGGTGCGGGATTTCGCCATGTTTGCCAAACAGACCGGCAATGAATTGGTAGAGCAGGCTGATCAGTCTGGCTCGTTCGTTTTCTACATGAAGCGCCGTTAAACCGGCCGGCACCTGGTGAGCGTTGTTCTCGGCAAGCCCGAGGTGCCACAACATTGGTTGCTTGACGCCAATGTGCTGTTCTCTGAATGGACCCGTTGGCTGATGGTTGCGCTGGCCGAGCGCAGGCAGGCCACCTTGTATTGGACTCCCCACATCGAAAACGAGTGTTACCGAAATTTGGTTCGGTTGGGGCGCTTGCATGCCGACGATGCGAACCACGAGCGCCGCGCCTTGCCTGGCCGGTTACAAGCTGTGCTGTTGCCGCAAAATCACGAACCTTATCTGGCTGATGTTCGGCAGGTGGATGAAAAAGACCGCCATGTTGCTGCATCGGCCTTGGCTCTGCGGCACGAATTGCAACAACCGGTCGGTTTGCTCACCTGGAACCTGAAAGACTTTCCGAGAAAGCCGCTGTTGAAGCTTGGTGTGGTGCGTATGTGCCCAGATGAGCTTTGTGTGGAGCTGATGAAAACCAAAACAGGCTTGCAGGCTTGTCTGGAACAAAGTGTGCAGCTGATGCAGACCAGCTTGGCCACACAGCCCAGCCAAAATCCCACGGCTTATCAAAGCAAGGCCAGTCCTTTGCCACGAAACAGCGAGGACTGGATCCAGTTTTTGGGAAGAAACCGCATGCACAAGACCGCAAAGGTTTATTCTCGTCCAAATTGACTACCCCGTTCTGGTTAGTTAGATTAGGCCACGGGCGTCATATGATTGTCATACACAAATTCTGGGAATTGTATGCTGAGACTAATTTACACATCGGTTCAAGTGCCTGGTTTTGATCGCCTGGCCTTTGAGCAATTGTGTGAGCAGGCGTCTCATAACAACCGAAATCTGGGTATCGAGGGCCTGCTGTTGTGCAATGGCATGGAGTTTATGCAGTGCCTTGAAGGCCCCCGGGAGGCGGTGAGTTCAGTCTATAAAAAGATAGTGAAAGACCCCCGGCATTCTGACATTCGTCTGCTGGTGTCTGAGACCACCGAAGAGCCCATGTTTGAAAAGTGGTCTATGGTGGGCTTGGGTACCCGGCCACAATTGGCGTTGAGTGGCGAGTCTATTGCGTATACACTCCTTGATCATCGCTTGTATCGCCCCTGGAAGTCCCTTGGGCTCGGTGCAGCTGACTTAATCTATGAATATGCCAAGGTCAAAGCCGAGCTAGAGAAAGCAGGTGAAATGAGTCTGTTGAGTAAAGTCTTTGAAGTGTATCAACCTTGATGTAAGCAGGTCGCAGTATGACAATTCCTTCCTTCCTTCGCGCAATCCCACTGTTATGTGTGTTTCCCCTCGCCGTGCAGGCGCAGGCTCCCGCCCAAGGCTTGGTCAAAGTGACCCCTTTGGGTGGCCAGCAGGGCGAGTTTTGTCGCTTTGACCGAGCCATGATTTTTGAAGATCCCAATGGCACCCGGATTTTGTACGATGCGGGCCGCACAGTGGCGGGTGCTGAAGACCCCCGCTTGGGAAAAATTGATGTGGTGTTGGTGAGCCACATGCACGGTGACCACTTGGGCGACCGGCACAACCCAGCTCCCAATGCAGGCAGTTGTGACAAACCCGATATTTCCGCCAGCGCTTTGCCCAACTCCAACAGTGTGAACATTGCTGTAAAAACCGGCGCAAAAATTGTGACTGGCAGTGAAATGCCTTCCTTCTTTGCGGCCAAACTAAAGCAAGCGGGCGGTGACGAGAAAAATTCAGTGTTGGTGCGTTTCGGCGCCATGCAAACCATCAACGGTGTGGGCATTACCACCGTGCCCGCTGCGCACAGCAACGGGATTGCGGGTGATTTTGTGGGGCAACGATTGGGCGATATGCTGAAAGAAACAGGGATCACGGCCTATGCTGGCCCCGCCACTGGCTACGTGGTCAAGTTCAGCAATGGTTTAACGGTGTACCTGAGTGGCGACACGGGTATCACTGGCGAACAAAAAGAAGTGGTGGGTGAATACTACAAACCGCAATTGGCTGTGATGAACATCGGTGACACCTTCACCACTGGTCCGCGGGAAGCGGCTTATGTGGTGAATGAGTTGGTAGAGCCCAAAGCTGTCATTGCGAGCCATGCCAATGAAGTGGCCACCCAGAATGGCAAGGTAATTGCGGGTACAAAAACCGAGCAATTCATGAAGGCTAGCAAGGTGCCTGTGTACGTGCCGTTGAGTGACAAAACCATGAGTTTTGATGGCAAGGGCAGGTGCACTGCGGGTTGCTGATTACTCAGAGATTGTGAATAAAAAAGCACCGAATGGTTCATTTCGGTGCTCTTTTTTTTTGTGCCTATTTCAACTCGTTTCGACTCATTTCAACTTATTTAGTTGGCTCTCCAGCTTTTCAAGCAAAGCGCTGAATTCGGCCAGCCTGGCTTTTTCCTGATCCACCACTGCTGCGGGTGCACGGTCCACAAAGCTGGCGTTGCCCAGTTTGCCATTGCACTTGGCAATCTCAATACGAATTTTTTCTGCTTCTTTGCCAATGCGGGCACGCTCGGCTTCCACATCAATTTCAATGTGCAGCATCAATTTCAGTTCGCCAACAATTTGCACGGGCGCCATGGAGTCTGCGGGCAGTGAATCAACCACATCGACTTTGCTCAGCTTGGCCAGCGCAGCCAATACCGGGCCGGTTTTTTCCAGAAATGCGCGTTGCTCGGCATTGCCTTCACAGCTGGCAATCAGCGGTGCTTTTTCTGCCGGGCTTAAACCCATTTCGCCGCGCAGTGCGCGAATGGCGTCTACCGTGGCTTTCAGCTGGGCCACAAAGTTTTCAGCTTTTTCGTCAATGCGGCTGGGCACGCTGACCGGGTAAGCCTGGGTCATCAGGCTGGCTTGCACACCTTCTTCTCGGCGGCCCGCCACCACGCTGACTGTTTGCCAAAGTTCTTCGGTAATGAACGGAATAATCGGGTGGGCCAAGCGCAATATGGTTTCCAGCACGCGTACCAGGGTGCGGCGGGTGGCACGTTGTTGGGCGGGGGTGCCATTGGCAATTTGCACCTTGGCAATTTCAAGGTACCAGTCGCAGTACTCGTCCCACACAAACTGGTAAATACTTTGCGCAATCAAGTCGAAGCGGTAGTTCTCGAACCCCTGTGCTACATCGGCTTCCACGCGCTGAAGGGTACTTGTTATCCAGCGGTCGGCTTGTGAAAAATCAAGGTAGCCGCCGGGTGTGCATGCGTCTGCATCATGATCGCTCAGGCCGCAGTCTTGCCCTTCGGTGTTCATCAACACAAAGCGGGTGGCGTTCCACAGCTTGTTGCAGAAGTTGCGGTAACCGTCGCAACGCTTCTGGTCAAAGTTGATGTTGCGGCCCAAAGTGGCCAGGCTTGCAAAGGTAAAGCGCAGCGCATCGGCACCGTAGGCGGGTATGCCTTCCGGAAATTCCTTGCGGGTTTTTTTCTCGATTTTTGGTGCATCTTGTGGCTTACTCAAACCGGTGGTGCGTTTAACCAGCAAGGTGTCCAAATCGCAACCATCAATTAAATCAACCGGGTCCAGCGTATTGCCCACAGATTTGCTCATCTTCTTGCCTTCAGCATCTCGCACCAAACCATGCACATACACGGTGTGGAAGGGCACCTGGCCAGTGAAGTGGGTCGTCATCATGATCATTCGGGCGACCCAGAAGAAGATGATGTCGAAACCTGTCACCAATACCGAAGAGGGCAGGAAGTGTTTCAACTCCGGTGTTTCATCGGGCCAGCCCAGTGTGCTGAAGGGTACCAGGGCGGAACTGAACCAAGTGTCCAGTACATCATCGTCGCGCTTCAATGCGCCCGTGTAGCCAGCGGCCGCAGCCTTGCTGCGTGCATCTTCCACGGTGCGGGCAACGAAAACTTCGCCGTGGTCGCCATACCAGGCCGGAATTTGGTGGCCCCACCACAATTGGCGGGAAATACACCAGTCTTGAATGTTGTTTAGCCACTGGTTGTAGGTGTTCACCCATTGCTCGGGCACAAACTTCACCTGACCCTGTTCTACGGCGTCGATGGCTTTCTGTGTGATGCTTTTTCCGGTGGCATCGCCTTCGGCCACTTTGGTCATGGCCACAAACCACTGGTCGGTCAGCATGGGTTCAATCACCACGCCGGTGCGGTCGCCCTTGGGCACCATCAGTTTGTGGGGTTTGATTTCACCGAGCAGGCCTTGTTCTTCAAGGTCAGCCACAATCTGTTTGCGGGCCACAAAGCGGTCCATGCCCACGTATTTTGCGGGGGCGTTTTCTGCAATGGTTGCGTCCAGAGTAAGAATATTGATCAGCTCAAGTTTGTGGCGCTGGCCCACCGCGTAGTCGTTGAAATCGTGGGCAGGGGTGACTTTCACCACGCCCGTGCCAAATGAACTGTCTACATATTCGTCGGCAATGATGGTCAACTCACGGTTGCACAAAGGCAGCTGTACCTTTTTGCCAATCAGGTGCTGGTAGCGTTCATCCTCGGGGTGCACCATCACCGCCGAATCGCCCAGCATGGTTTCCGGGCGCGTGGTGGCCACTGTAAGGTGAGTAAGGCCTTTCACCGGGTCTGCCTCAACCAGCGGGTATTTCAATTCCCACAAGTGACCCTCGGTTTCAACGCTTTCCACTTCCAGATCAGACACCGCTGTTTTCAGTACCGGGTCCCAGTTCACCAAGCGCTTGCCGCGGTAAATCAAGCCTTGTTCAAACAGCCGAACAAACACTTCAGTAACCGATTTGGACAAGGTGGGGTCCATGGTGAAGTACTCACGCTGCCAATCTACGCTGGCACCCATGCGGCGCATTTGCTCGGTAATTTTGCTGCCGCTTTCGTTTTTCCATTCCCAAATTTTTTCCACGAATTTTTCGCGGCCCAAATCGTGGCGGGTAATGTTCTTGGCTGCCAACTGGCGTTCAACCACAATTTGAGTGGCAATGCCCGCGTGGTCGGTGCCGGGTTGCCACAAGGTGTTGTGGCCACGCATGCGGTAATAACGCGTTAGCCCGTCCATGATGGTTTGGTTAAACGCATGGCCCATGTGCAGGGTGCCCGTTACATTGGGTGGGGGCAGTTGAATGCAAAAGTCGGGCTTGCCATCGACGGTCGTGGCCTTGGCATGGCCCTGGCGCTCCCATTCCGGGCCCCAGTGTTGTTCAATTGCATTCGGGTCAAAACTTTTGGCTAGGGTCATGGCAGTGGTACTTGAAAATGGACAACGTCAACAATGGCTTAGCCCGACATTATAGCGTTTGCGGGTGCCTTGCCGGCTTTGAGTTGTTTGGTCTGGGGCAGGAAAGCCCCTTTATTCCCCAATTTCAGGTGACCCGCCGTACCGCACAATATTCATACGTCCGACTGGGTGGCTCGCTTCTATCAGCCCTGTTCGAGTGAGGCTTTTTTAGAAATACAACGTTATGTTGTAAACCAATGACAGTTCAAAGAGGGGTGTCTCATGTTGAGTTCCATTAGTGCCAAATTCAGTGCCAGCCTGGTCACAGTAATTGTGCTGGGCGTGGTGGTTGGCGGCTTGGGTGTGTTTAACAGCAAGCGGATTATGGATGCCAATGCCAAAAACGAATTCACCCATGAGGTGATAGAGAATGTGTTGGGTGTGCGAGAGAACCTGTTGAACATTGAAACTGGCGAGCGCGGGTTTTTGCTGCGTGGTGACGAAGCTTACCTGACTCCATACAACGAGGGGAAGGAGCAGGTTCGCAAACACTTGGACAAGGCTTCTGAGCTCACAGCGCACAACTCGGTGGTGACGGAGGAATTGCGTTTATTCAATGCCCACTATCGCACCTGGCTGAATTCAGTGATTGATCCGTTGATCGACGCCAAGCGCTTAGTGATTGAGGGCAACATGGCCCCAGAGGATTTCAACGCTTTGGTGGATTCCACGCCGGGCAAGCCGCTGATGGACAAGATGCGTGAAACACTGGCCAAGATCGAGGATGAGGAATATCGCTTGTTGAAAGTGCGCCAAGAGGCCAGTCAGGGTGTTTACCAACAATCCATCTGGATTACCGTGGCCATTACATTGTTTGCGTTGTTCACCGGTTTGTTATTGAATTTTTTGATTTCCCGTATGTTCAAGCGAAAGCTGGGTACCGCCACAACCCACATCAATGCTTTGGCTGAAGGCAAGCTGAACAGCAACATCAAGGTTGAGGGCAAAGACGAAGTGGACGGGCTTTTGCTTGCTCTGGGCAAGGCACAAACCAATTTGCGTGGTTTGATTGAGGGTATTCGTGGTTCCACTGCCTCATTGACTGAGAGTGCAAGTGCCGTACGTACTTCTTCCGATGAGATGAACAAGGCGGCTTCTGAGCAGGCGGATGCCACGTCGTCCATGGCTGCGGCAGTCGAGCAATTGACCGTGTCGATCAGCCAGATCACTGAGAACTCCAACGATGCCTCTCACACAGCCATGCAGGCCAAGCATTCGGCCGATCAAGGCAGCGTCACTTTGGGCCAGGTGGTGGAAGGCATTCGGAAAATTGCCAGCTCGGTGCAAGGCAGTGCCAGCACGGTGCGCTCGCTTGAGCAGCAGTCCAATGAAATTTCTGAGATTATTTCAACCATTACCGACATTGCCGATCGCACCAACCTGCTGGCGTTGAATGCGGCCATTGAGGCCGCACGTGCGGGCGAAAGCGGTCGTGGTTTTGCTGTGGTGGCCGATGAAGTGCGCAAACTGGCCGAGCAAACCAAAGGCTCGTCCGAGCGCATTTCAACCATGGTGTTTCAAATTCAGAGTATTACCCAGCAGGCTTCCAAATCGATGGAAGATTCTGTGGGCATGGTCAAGCAGGGTATTGAGCAGGCGGATTCAGTGTCTGGAACCATCGACCAGATCAAGGCCAATGCAGACCGAGTGAATGAAGCCATTCAGGCCATAACCGTGTCGATGAAAGAGCAAAGCAATGTGAGTGTGGAAATTAGCCGCAACGTAGAACGCGTTGCACAAATGACCGAGGAAAACACAGCGGCCATTGCGCAAAACAAGTATGTGGCCCAGCAAATTTCAGATTTGGCGGGCAACCTGACACAGTCTGTGCAGGTGTTTAGAACCTGATTATTTTTTCAGCGCGTCCAGCACCACTTTTTCAAACTCTTGCATCAGCTGGGGTTTGATCCGGAGCAGGGCGCGTTCGAATAGCTCAGGCAACTGTGCCCGCAAAATTTCAATTTGCGGGTCGCTCAAGTTGCCACCCATGCGACTGCCCGTGGATTGTTCAATTTCCCGCAAACCCGATTCAATCACCTCAGTCAACAAGGGCGGGCCGCCATCGAAATGTTCACTCATGTTGTTGTCCTTAACCCGTAATTAACCGTTGGCGCGATCGAAGGTATTTAACGGGTAACCCCGTTCCTTGTAGAACTTGTAGCGTTGCCGTGCCAGCGCCTTGTTGTCTTCGTCGGTGCCCACAATTTCGACCAAGCGTTCAAACCGGGCAAAAAACGGTGGCCATTGCTCGTCCAGGTTAATCAACAAATCGTAATGGGCAATGTCATCGGCTTTGTCGGTCAACACAATGGGCGTGTCGGCCACACCAGGGTGGCCACTGACCACATGGGGTAAAAAGTCCTCTTCCGAGAAAGTCCACAACAGTTTGTCCAGGTTTTCGAGTACCTCGGGGCGGGTGCTATAGCACACAATTTTCAGGCCACTGCCGTACGCCTTTCGAATCAATCTACAGGTGTATAGCAGGTGGTCTGAAACATTGAGGTGAAAGTCAATTCGGGTCAATTCACAACCCTCAGGCTTTTGCACGCTTCATGACAAACTCGGCCAGCAAAGGAACCGGGCGGCCACTTGCACCTTTCGCCTTGCCTGAATACCAGGCTGTGCCCGCGATGTCCAGGTGCGCCCAGCTGTACGCCTTGGTGTACTTTTGCAGGAAACAGGCGGCAGTAACGCTGCCTGCGGGTGGGCCACCAATGTTGGCCATGTCGGCAAAATTGCTTTTCAGCTGCTCGTGGTATTCCTCGTCCAGTGGCATGCGCCATGCTGTGTCCAATGCGTTTTGACCCGCCTTGAACAATTCATTGGCCAGGTCGTCATCGGGGCTGAACAAGCCACTGTTGACGTGGCCCAGCGCCACAATACAGGCACCGGTGAGGGTGGCCACATCGACCACAGCGGCGGGGTTGAACCGCTCAACGTAGGTGAGCGCGTCACATAGAATCAGGCGGCCCTCCGCATCGGTATTTAGAATTTCAATGGTTTGACCACTCATGGACACCACCACATCACCGGGCTTGCTGGCGTTGCCGGCCGGCATGTTTTCTGCCGTAGGCACCACCACAATCAGGTTCAGGGCCAACTTCATTTCAGCGGCGGCTTTCATGGTACCCAACACGCTGGCTGCGCCGCACATGTCGTATTTCATCTCGTCCATGCCAGCGCCGGGCTTCAGGGAAATGCCGCCGGTGTCAAAGGTAATGCCTTTGCCCACTAGCACCACTGGAGCTTCTTTGGGGTCTTTTGCGCCGTTGTACTTGAGCACAATCAGCTTGGGGGGTTCACTGGAAGCCTTGCCCACCGACAACAGGCTGAACATGCCCAGCGCTTCCATTTTTTTGTGGTCCAGCACTTCGACGCCCAGCTTGTATTGCTTGGCCAGGGCTTTGGCTGTTTCAGCCAGGTAGTTCGGGGTGCAAATATTGCCAGGCAAATTGCCAAGGTCTTTCGTCAACTGCATGCCATTGCCGATTGCCTGACCAATGGCTGCGCCTTTTTCAACAGCCTCCTGGGTGGATTTGGTGCAGGCCAGCTCGAAGGCAGGTGGTAGCGTTGCTTCGTCTTCCTGCTTTTTGCAGGCTGAGAAGCTGTAAAAACTCTCGGCAATGGTGCGTGCGCACAGAGCCGCAATTTCCTTGTCGCTGCTTTTCTTAGGCACTTCTTGGTTCACGGCGAAAAACACCTTCGCAGGCTTCAGGCCTTTGAGTGCTTCGCAGGCAGCACTGGTGGCTTTTCGCAGGGTTTTGGTGTTCAGCTTTTCGGCTTCATCCAGACCCACCAGCACGTACACAGGCGCGCCGGCTTTCGCGGTGTTGAACACCACGCGGCAACTGCCAGCATTTCCCAGGTTTTTATCGGTTTTAAAGGCATTGGCCACCAAGCCTTCGGTGTCAATGTCCGCCCGTTTCGCGGCGGCGGTGAGTTCGCCATCCTTGTACACCGCAACCACCGCCACATCGCAACCCTTGGTCGGCACCGGCCCGCCAGCAGTCACTTTGGCAACAGCGCCCGTACCTGCCTTGAAGCTGAACATGGGCGGTGGCGTGGGCGCTGCCTTTTTGGAAGTGCGGGGTGTGGCTGGTTTTTTGGCTTTGGGCGTGGCGGGTGTTGCTGTCATGGTGTTCCTTCTTGCGATTAATGCTCGACCATTCAAAACGAATGCATGCGACAATCTACCATTATTAACAAGCTGGGTTGGCGAGTCAAAGCACAGCCCACCTGCATTGCATGCTGTTTCGATCCACTTTTCGAAAAGACTTCGCTCAAACCGCGGGTGCCACCTTCGTGGCCCTGTTTACGATCATTGTGACCACTGTGCTGGTTCGTACCCTGGGTCAGGCTGCGGGCGGCAAGGTTGACAATGCCGAAGTGTTTACACTTATTTTGTTGGGTGGGCTCCAATACCTGCCAGCCGCTTTGGTGATTACCGTGTTTATTGCAGTTATGGGGGTGGTGTCGCGTGCCTTCAAGGAACAGGAAATGACTGCCTGGTTTGCCTCGGGTGTCTCCCTGTTCTCGCTGGTCCGGCCAGTGGTCCGGTTTGCCCTGCCGCTCACCGTGCTGGCCATGGTGTGTTCTGTATGGCTTACCCCTTGGGCCAAAGCCGAGCTGGATGCAGCGAAAGACCGGTTTGCCAAGCGAAGCGATGTCAGCAAGGTCAGCGCGGGGCAGTTCAGGGAATCAGGCGAAGGCAACCGCGTGTTTTTCGTAGAACGTCAATCTGAAGTGACCAAGCAGGTCGAAAACGTTTTTGTGGTCGACTCCAAGGGCGATACTCGCACAGTCGTCTCGGCTGCACGTGGCAGCGTGGAAGTGGATGCCGGCGGTCAGCCCTACCTGGTGTTGAGTGGTGGGCGCCGCGCTACTTTGGACGCCACCGGTGAGCGATTTACCAGCACCGAGTTTGAAACCTATGGCTTGGCCATTGACAACACATTGGGTGCGGCCCCCAGCTTTCAGTTGCAACATCGTCGAGTCGATTTGTTGATCGCCGATTTTTCACCAGCCGCCCAGGGCGAACTGTTGTGGAGAATCAGCTTGCCCTTGTCCGCCCTGGCACTTGGTCTGCTGGCCATTCCACTGGCCTTTGTCAATCCGCGCGGCGGCAATTCATTGAACCAGCTTTTTGCCCTGTTGATTTATCTCACCTACAGCAACGTTGTGTCGGTCACCCAAAGCATGGTCACCAAGGAAACCCTTGATTTTTGGGTTGCCTTGGTGCTGCCGCATGCCAGCGTATTGCTGATGTTTTACCTGTTGATGGTGAAGCGCAACCGCCCTGCAGGTGCGCCTCTGTTGCGCTGGCGCAGACCGGGTCGTGCCCTTGACTTGCAAGACGTGGTGGCAGGCCAGGAGATCAAGCGATGAAAAAACCATTTCAGGTTCCCCATTCGCTGCTGGTGTATTTTCGCAGCGAACTGTACAAAGCCATCAGCTTCGTGATGGTGGCTTTTGTGGGTTTGTTTGCGTTTTTCGATTTGATCGCCGAGGTAGACCGTTTGAGTTTGCCTGGCACCAGCTGGTTTTATTACTTCATCGCTGTGTTGTTGGGCTTGCCTGCGCGCGTGTACGAAATTGCACCCATTGCGGCATTGATTGGTTCCATATACGCGCTGGTTCAATTGGCCGCCAGCAGTGAACTCACCGCCATGCGAGCTGCGGGCTTAAGCACCACCAGCATGCTGAAAATGCTGGTGCGAATTGCAGCGGGAGTGGTGGTGATTACGGTGTTGTTTGGCGAGGGCGTGGCACCCTTGGCTGAAAGGGCCGCAGTGCCCATGCGTGCCAAGGCCTTGGGCTATGAGGTAGACCGAGATTTCCGCAGTGGGTACTGGATGCGCGACACCTACAGCGCCCCTGATGCAGAGTCGAGGGTGCGTTTCGTGAATTTTGATTCGTTCAACAAAGACGGCGAATTGCTCAAACTTGAATACTATGAGCTCGATCCTGAATCCAGAATTCGCGCTTGGGTTCGCGCTGAAAGCGCCAAATTTGATCCAAACAGTGGAGATTGGGAGTTGCGCAATGTTTTGCTGCAGCGTTATTTTGATGAGGCAGTGAACAACCCCAATGCGGCGCGCGCCGGTTTAACCATTCAGGCCAGTGAATTTGAATCACTCGACACCATGCGCTGGAGCTCGAATTTGTCCCCAGAGTTGCTCACGGGTTTATTCGTCCGCCCTGACCGCATGAGCGCCTGGCAGTTGTACAACTACTCGAAATTCCTGAGCAGTAATTTGCAGGCCACTGACAACATTGATTTGGCCTTTGCAAAAAAAATAATGTATCCGTTTGCCATTCTCATCATGATGATGATCTCGCTGCCGTTTGCCTACCTGCATTTCCGCTCGGGCAGTGTCAGCGTAAAGGTGTTTGCGGGCATTATGATTGGCGTGGGTTTCCATTTGGTCAACAACCTGTTTTCTCACCTCAGCATGGTGGCCAGCTTCCCGCCGTTTGTGAGTGCTGCCTTGCCCAGCCTGCTGGGATTTGCGGTGGGTATGGGGGCATTGTGGTGGGTGTCGCAGCCTGCGCCTTGGCGCACTTTGAATGTATTGAGGAACCGATGAGTAGTACCGGAAATAAAGCAATCGTGTTGTTTGGCCACGGTGCACGCGATCCGCAGTGGGCCGAGCCCATGAAACATTTGCAGAGCCTGTTGGTGGCGCAGTTGCCCGGTGTGCAGGTAGAGCTGGCCTTTCTGGAACTGATGGCCCCCAGCTTGCCTGATACCGTGGATTGCATGGCGCAAGGTGGGGTGAAGCACATTCAAGTGGTGCCTATTTTTTTTGGTCGGGGCGGACACTTGAAAAATGATTTCCCGGTGATCATGGCTGAAATGAAAGCCCGACACCCGGGTTTGAACATTGAAGCCACAACAGCTGTGGGTCAGTGGGATGCAGTGTGGCAAGCAATTGCCACTGAAATTGTTCAGCAGGTTTAATCAAAACAACTGGAGATACAACATGAAGAAATGGTTGCTGTTGGCTGCGCTGTGTTTTTCCATTCCCGCCTACGCACAATCGACTGAGGCCGCTTGTCAGGCCAAGGCTGTGAGCAAAGAGGGTAAGCCCTTGGCGGGTGCTGCAAAAAATTCGTTCATGAAAAAGTGCCTGGCTGAGAACAAGGCCAGCTGCGAAGAGCGTGCTGTGGGCAAAGATGGTAAAAAACTGGCCGGTGCAGCCAAGAACTCATTCATGAAGAAGTGCGAGGCCGCGGCGGGTTAAATCCGCTTTACCGACGATCAAGCGGCTTTGTTCGATCCGAATAAAGACCCGGTCAATTCAATATTGGCTGGGTTTTTATTACTGGCGAGCAATTCAGCTTGCGCTTTGGCCAGTGCTTGGCCAATCAGGATAAGGCAAGGTCCATCGGTGAGTTGTTCCGCAGAAAACGACGGCAACTTCCCCAGGTTCAGAGGTGTGAATTTCTCGGCGGGCAATGAAACGCTCTCGCATAGAATGACCGGAGTGTTGGGATTGCGGCCTTTTTCAAGCAAGGCGGAAGCCCAAGGCCCGGCCTGACGCAAACCCATGTACACAGCCACGGTGTCGTTTTCTGTGCCTGTGAACAATTCGGTGCTGGGCACTTCATCGGCGCCTACGGACGGGGTGGTCAAGGTTAGGCTGCGGGCTACGCCACGCAGGGTGAGTGAGGCTTGCAGGCTGCTGGCCGCGGCCAGTGCAGCAGTCACACCAGGTACCACTTCAACGGTGTGGCCCGCGGTTTTCAAGGCGGTGATTTCCTCGTCAGCACGGCCGAATACCATGGGGTCGCCACCTTTCAGGCGCACAACCAAGTGGTATTTCTCAGCCGCTTCAACAAGCTGTTTGTTGATGAAGTGTTGTGCAGTGGATTTCTTGCCGCAGCGTTTTCCAACGGCGACAAGCTTGGCATCGGAGCGGGCTTCAGAAAGAAGAGAGGGACTGACCAGCGCGTCGTAAAACACACAGTCTGCCTGCATCAACAGCTTCAGGCCGCGAACGGTGATTAAATCCTCCGCTCCAGGTCCTGCACCAATCAATACAACGCGTCCCATCTCAAAAGTCCCTATTTAAGAACAAGCAACCAACAACCGGGTGAAGGGTCGTTGCTTAGTTCTTTGCAACGATCATGCCAGCGGCCACAGTTTGGTTGGTGGCACCGTCAATCAGGATAAAACTGCCTGTTGCACGGCATTCGGTGTACAAATCCGCCACGATGGGCTGGGCCAGCACCAATTCAATCTGTGCGATGTCGTTCATTTGCACCGTTTTGGTGCTTTCACCGTGCAGCAGGGTGTGAATGTCGAGCACCAGGTTCACCGATTTAATTTTGGCTTGGGTTTGGCGAGTTGTCTGCTTGATCCAGTACTTGCGTGCGGGGTTCAATGGCTCATTGTCCAGCCAGCAAATGTCGGCCGTCAATGCCTTCACCGGGGCGTGGTTTACAGTGTCGCCCTGGCTGACGATTTGGTCGCCCCGGGACACGTCCACATCACGATCCAGCACAAGTGTTACACACTGGCCCAGGTGGGCTTCAGGCAGATCATCGTTCAAAAACACGATGCGTTGTACTACCGCACTTTGGCCTGAAGGATGTACCACCACAGTGTCGCCAACTTTCACGCTGCCACCTTCAACGCGGCCCATGTAGCCGCGGAAGTCTTCAGCTTTGTGACCATCGTGGCGTGCCACCAACTGCACCGGGAAACGGAAACCCACTTTGTGAGCAGCCTCCGCGCGGTCAGCACGGCTGGGAATGTTTTCCAGAATGGGCAGCAAGGGCTGGCCGGTGTACCAAGGCGTTTTGGGGCTGGCAGTGACCACGTTGTCACCCGTGAGGGCGGAGATAGGAAGCACCAGCGCCTCTTGCACGCCAACGGTAACAGCCAGTTCTCGCACGGCTTTTTCAGTCGCAATGAATTTGGCCTGATCAAAATCAACCAGGTCCATTTTGTTCACGGCAAACAAAATGGCGGGAATACCCAGCTTGCCAGCAATTGCACTGTGGCGTTTGGTTTGGGCCAGCAGCGTGGCTTTCAAGCCTTCTGTGCTTTCTTCAAAAGTAACGCGGGTAATGTCGACCAGCACAATCGCTACGTCGGCTGTGGATGCACCAGTCACCATGTTGCGGGTGTACTGCTCGTGGCCCGGTGTGTCGGCCACAATAAATTTGCGCGCAGGCGTGGCGAAGTAGCGGTAAGCCACGTCGATGGTGATGCCTTGCTCACGCTCGGCTTCCAAGCCATCGGTTAACAATGAAAAGTCGATGGTGTCGCCTGCAGTGCGTTTGTTTTTGGCCTTGGAAATGGCGGCAAGCTGGTCAGCAAAAATACCTTTGCTGTCGAATAGCAGGCGACCAATCAGGGTGGACTTTCCGTCGTCGACAGAACCAGCGGTGATGAAGCGCAGCACGCCGTGGTCTTGGGTGCTTAGTTTCAGGGCTTCGTTAATTGCGTTCATGGTATTCATCTCATTGTTTGTTTCGCGCGTGTGTTTCTCGTAGGCCCGGGGATCAGAAATAACCTTCTTTCTTGCGGCGCTCCATGGAGGCCTCGGAAGTTTGATCGTCCATGCGGGTTGCGCCGCGCTCGGTAATGTCGGTCACCGCTGTTTCAGTAATGATTTCAGCTGGCGTGGCTGCAGTGCTGGCCACTGGGCAGGTGCAGGTAATGTCGCCCACAGTACGGAAACGCACCGTGCGCGTTGTGACAGTTTCACCGGCCTTGGGTTGGGTCATCTCGGTAACAGGCACCAACAAACCATTGCGCTCGATAATCTCGCGTTCATGGGCGTAGTAAATGTTGGGCAGTTCCAGCTTTTCGCGTTCAATGTATTGCCACACGTCCAGTTCAGTCCAGTTGGAAATCGGGAACACGCGCATGTGTTCGCCGGGGTGAACGCGGGTGTTGTACAGGTCCCAAAGTTCTGGACGCTGGTTTTTTGGGTCCCATTGACCAAAGCCATCGCGGAACGAAAAAATACGTTCTTTCGCACGTGCTTTTTCTTCATCACGGCGTGCGCCGCCCATCAGTGCGTCAAAGCCAAATTCTTCCTGGGTCTCAAGCAGTGTGACGCTTTGAAACGCATTGCGTGAAGCGTCGGGGTGCGGCAGGCGAATGGTGCCTTTTTTGATGGAGCCTTCCAGTGAACGCACAATCAGTTCTTCACCCAATTGCTTGGCTTTCCAGTCACGAAACTCGATCACTTCCGGGAAGTTGTGTTCGGTGTCAATGTGCACCAAGGGAAATGGAAACTTGCCGGGGCGAAATGCTTTTTCTGCAAGGCGCAACATCACGATGGAATCTTTGCCGCCTGAGAACAACATGGCGGGGCGAGCGCATTCAGCGGCCACTTCGCGCATGATGTAAATTGCTTCTGCTTCAAGCCAGTCCAGGTGGGACATGGTGTGTTTTTGCGTGCTCACTTGCGTGCTCATGATTGTTCTCGACTTGTGTTCTTCAATGGTTGAATTCAGTTCATTTTTTCAGGTTGGCGTTGTGCAAACCGCATTCCTTGCTGCTTGGGTCTTCCCACCACCAGCGGCCCGCCCGAATGTCTTCACCAATGGTGATGGCGCGGGTGCAGGGTTCACAACCAATCGACGGAAAACCCTCGAAGTGCAGCTTGTTGACAGGCACATCAAACTGGCGAACATAGGTCCACACATCGGCCTCGCTCCAGTCAGCCAGCGGGTTGAATTTTTCAATACCGCGGTCAGTATCGAATTCGCGCACCGGCAAGGCGGCACGAGTGGCTGCCTGCGCCTGGCGTTGGCCGGTTACCCACGCTTTAGCACCTTGAAGGGCACGCGCCAAAGGCTCTACCTTGCGAATACCGCAGCATTCTTTGCGCAGCGCAGTGCTCTCATAAAAGGCATCGCGGCCTTTGGTGTTCACGTAGGCTTCAACGGCTTGCGCCTGTGGTTCAAACCACTGCACTGTTTGACCATATTTGGCTTGCAGTGCAGGGGCGACATCCAGGGTTTGCTGGTGCAGGCGACCTGTATTCAGGCTGAATACACGAATGTTCAGCTTCAGGCGCGCAATCGCATCAAACAACACATTGTCTTCAGCAGCAAGGCTGCTGGCCAGTGCAATGTTGTCGAACTCTTGCGCGGCTTGGGTCAACAGGGTTTCTAGCGCCTGTACCTTGTCTGCAATGTCGGTGGCGGGTTGGTGCGGGCCACGAAACACCGCAATCGGTTGTTCCAGTGCAACGCTGTTGTCGGGGGCTGCTTCAACGCTGTGAAAGCGTGAAGTGTTCACTGCATTCATACTTATGCTCCCGCGGCGGCTGCCCTGCGATTGAAAACAGGCAGCGAGCCGTCGGCACTGGTTTGGTATGGGATGGTGAAATCGGAAAACGCATTCAGTGCGTCTTCAAGCGACTTGCCTTCCTTGATATCGAATTGCGTGAAGCCACAACGCGCCAGGTAGAAAAACTGGTCCCGCCAAATATCGCCAAATGCGCGAATGTCGCCTTTGAAACCATAGCGCGCACGCAGCAGGTAAGCGCCTGAGTAGCCTTGGCCAAACTTGAACACCGGGAAGTGAAATGCAATCAGCTTCAGCACATTCACGTCGCCCTGCAATTGTTCCGGGTTGTCTTCAGGGTTCAGGTAAACACCCAGGTCACCCGCCTGTGCGCGTGCTGAGAGCTCAGCCTTGTTGGCTTCCCAAACAGACAGGTGCACCAGCACTTTGCCCTCGGAGGGAATTGCCACAGGCGCTTCAGCTGTACCTGTTTCGACGACAACGAATTCATTGGCAACAATAGACGCTTGGCCATTCAGTGGTTTGACAATGACGCTTTTTACTGGGTTTGCCATGTTATGCAGCCTCCTTGTTGGCGTACACGTGGTCTTTGAAGGGCTCTGCACCAATGCGGTCGAGGGTGTCGATGAACAGTTCATCTTCATGGCGCTCGCGCACGTACACTTCCAGCAACTTCACGACCACGCCGGGTACGTCTTCCGCGTAAAACGATTTGCCGATCACCTTACCGATGGATGCATTGTTTCCTTGGCGGCCACCCAGCGTAACCTGGTACCACTCTTCACCGTTTTTATCGACACCCAAAATACCGATGTTGCCAATGTGGTGGTGACCACATGAATTGATACAACCGGAAATATTCAGGCTGAGGTCGCCCAGGTCAAACTGGTAATCGAGGTTGTCCACGGCTTCCTGAATACCCAAGGCAATCGGAATGGATTTGGCGTTGGCCAGTGAACAGAAATCACCGCCCGGGCAGGCAATCATGTCGCTGACCAAGCCAATGTTGGGCATGGCCAGGTTGTGCTCTTTCAGCGTGCTCCACAACTCGAATAGGTCCTGTTCAGCCACATCAGACAGCACAAAGTTTTGTTCGTGTGTAACCCGCAGTTCACCGAATGAATACTGCTCGGCCAAGTCAGCAATCAAGTGCATTTCATCGGTGGTGGCATCGCCAGGGGCAATGCCGGGGCGCTTCAGTGAAATGCTGATAGCCACATAACCGGGCTGGCGGTGTTCACGTGCATTGCGTGTTAGCCAGCGATCAAAGCCCACATGCTTGGCGCGCAGGCCACGGTTTTGCTCTGCAATGGTGGCCACTTGCTCGGCGCTGAATTGCTCGTAGGCGGGGGCCGTGAAGAAAGATGAAACACGGTCAAATTCTTTCTGGGGAATGACCGATACACCACCCTTGATGTGTTGCCATTCCTCTTCAACTTGCTTGGCGAATTCCTCCGGGCCAATGGCACGCACCAGAATTTTGATGCGGGCTTTGTACAGGTTGTCGCGGCGACCATAGCGGTTGTACACGCGCATCACCGCTTCGATGTAGGTCAGCAGTTCCTGCCAGGGCAGGTCGTTCTTGATGACAGAGCCGATCACCGGTGTACGACCCAAACCACCACCCGCCAGCAATTGGGCTACCACTTCGCCAGCTGCATTGCGGGTCAAATTCACACCAATGTCGTGCACTTGCACGGCAGCGCGATCAACGGCAGCACCATTCACGGCAATCTTGAATTTGCGAGGCAGGTGAGCGAACTCGGGGTGGAAGGTGCTCCATTGGCGAATCAATTCGCAGAATGGGCGTGGGTCTACAAATTCGTCTTTCGCAATACCTGCAAACGGATCGCTGGTGGTGTTGCGAATACAGTTGCCGCTGGTTTGAATGGCGTGCATTTCAACTTCAGCCAGTTCAGCAAGAATGGACGGTACATTTTCCAGTGCAGGCCAGTTGTATTGAATATTCTGGCGCGTTGTGAAGTGCGCGTAGTTGCGGTCGTATTTGGCCGCAATATCGGCAAGCTTGTGCAACTGTTTTGCACCCAGCAGGCCATAAGGAATGGCCACGCGCAGCATGGGCGCATGGCGCTGAATGTACAGGCCGTTTTGCAGGCGCAGGGGGCGGAACTCTTCGTCCGTCAGTTCACCCTTCAAAAAGCGCTCGGTTTGGTTGCGAAACTGAGCCACACGTTCGCGTACAAGGGCGTGGTCGTAGTCGTCGTATTTGTACATTTACATCACCAGTTTTGCGGCCACGGCGGTGAGGGTCGTGGCCAATACCCCGCGCAAGAACTTTTCAGGCACTGCGCGACTTAAATAACTGCCCACTGTGATACCAGGAATTGACCCTATCAGCAGTGCGCCCAACAAACCAAAATCAACTGTGCCCAAACTGAAATGGCCAAAGGCCGCAACAGTGGTAAGGGGCACAGCATAAGCGATATCAGTACCCGCAATTTCCGATGCCTTCAAATGTGGGTACAACATGAATAAAGCCATGACTCCAACTGCACCAGCACCGATGGAAGACACGGTAACCAGGGTGCCAATCACCGCGAATGCGGCTACCGTTGATACGCTACGTGTTTTGTCTTGCAACTGCGCTTTTGGATTGTGTTGCACCCAATGAACAATTTTTGTTTTAAAGATTAGGGCAAATACCGTGAGCATGACGCAGAACGAAATCGACCAGCGAATGAATACGTCGATTGGACTGCCTTTGCCGGCATTTTGAATGTCCAAGCCATGCAAAATCGAAATGGTGATCAAAGATGCTGGCACACTGCCCAAACACGCTAAGCCTACGATTTTCCATTTCACCGTGCTGCGCAGTCGGTGTACCACCGTGCCAACACCCTTGGTAATTGCGGCAAAGGCAAGGTCGGTACCCACTGCGGTTGTGGCGGGTACGCCGAACAACACGGTGAGCAATGGCGTCATCAGCGAGCCACCACCCACACCGGTCAGGCCGACCAGAAGGCCGACCGCCAGGCCAGAAGCTACGTAGACTAAATTGATGTCGAAAGGCACGTGAAAGCTCGATGAAAATGGTTTTTGAGGACTTGAAGTGTAAGCGCTAACCCTTATAATTCAAACGATAGTATTTCCATTTATATATTCCCCTGTGGAATAAAGGGTTTTTATGAACTTGCATCAGCTTCGATTCGTTCGGGAAGCGGTTCGCCATGATTTCAGCTTGACCGATGCGGCCAAGGCGCTGTTCACCTCTCAGCCAGGTGTGTCGAAGGCAATCATCGAATTTGAAGAAGAGCTGGGCTTTCAAATTTTCAAGCGACATGGCAAACGCATCAAAGGTTTAACGCCTCCCGGTGAATTGGTGTATCAAGCCTGTGAGCGCGTTTTGGCGGAACTTGAGAATATCAAAAGAGTGGGTGAAGAATTTGCAGCGCGCGAAAGCGGGCAGTTAACAGTGGCCGTAACCCACACGCAGGCACGCTATGTTTTGCCACAGGCTGTAGCGGCTTTTCGCAAGAAATTCCCGAAAGTGAAGCTGATTTTGCTGCAGGGGACCCCCGAGCAACTGGCCCAGTTGGTGCGCAAAGACCAGGCCGACTTGGCTGTGGCCACCGAGGCTTTGGCCGATGAGCCTGACTTGGTGACATTTCCCTGTTACGACTGGGGCCACATTGCGGTGGCGCCCACCGACTCGCCCCTGTTAAAACCGTTTGCATTGGGCGGGCGGCAAATTGCGCTGGCTGATTTCGATCAAATGCCCATCATCACTTATGAAACCCATTTTGCGGGCCGCAAGAAAATTGATGCGGCGTTTCAGAAGGCTGGGGTGAACATTGACCTGGTGCTTGAGGCCATTGATGCGGACGTGATTAAAACCTATGTGGGCTTGGGTTTGGGCGTGGGCATTATTGCTGAAGTTGCTTTTGATGCCTTGAAAGACAAAGGGTTGATGGCAGTACCAGTGGACCACTTGTTTGGCCGCAACACCACGCGAATTGCCCTGCGGCAAGGTGTGTTCATGCGCACGCTGATGTATGAATTCATTGCGGTGTTTGCACCGATGTTGACCCCGAAGTTGATTGACCGCGTGCTGGGTGGGGGGCAGGCGTACGACATTTGATGCTGCTTGGTTTGGGTGTGTGCGTGGTTGATTTGTTCGGAGCGCAGTACCTGTCGCGACGGAAAATCTGTTGGCCCCAAGCTGAACCTCGCCTTGCCTGAAACCGCCCCTCGAAAAAAGCGGTCGGGGCGGCTTCTGCCCTGAAGGGCACCAGCCCGGCTTGGCACGCTTGGACAGATTTTCCTGACTGTCGCAACAAGCACATGCGCACCCTATCAAATCTGCACATCGCACACATTGTGCACATCGCGTACAGCACGCAACTCGTCGCAGCATTTTACAAGTTGCACATGCAGCGCTGTTCGGGGCGAGTTCAGGCCAGCCCGCCCAACGACCTCGCAGCGCGGGGCGATTCCGCGAGGAATCGATGCAAAGGCGCTATTGCGCTTTGCATGACCCAAGCCAGGGGATAGTTGGGAGAACTCGGGCTGCGCCAAGGCCCGAATAGTGCGGCTGTGCGGCTTGTCATTGTGCCAGGCCCGAACAGTGCGGCTGTGCGGCTTGCCGCTAAGCTCGCATGTGCTTGCGAACTACCTCAAAAACTCTCGATGTGTCCTGACTCTTCGGCCCATTGGCCACCAGTTCATCCAGCAGTTCTGCGGTTTTAAACAACAGCGGCAAGTGCAAACCCTGCTTCTTCGCTGCATCGGCCACCATGCGTACATCTTTTGCATGCAGGTGCGCTTCAATGGAAACCGGGTCAGTGAAACCTTTCACCATGTGGGGTCCAGCCCAATCCAACACACGGCTCGCGGGCAAGCCGGCTTGCAGCAGCTCAAGTACCACGCTCAATTCAGCACCCTGCTCCAGTGCGTAATTCATGGCTTCGGCAATGCCCACCAATTGAATGCACAGTGCCATTTGATTGGCTGCTTTAATGGCCTGACCTGCACCCGAAGGCCCCACATGTCGAATGGTTTTGCCCAAATGCTTCAGCATAGGCTCGATCTGATTGAAGGCTGCCAAATCCCCACCCGCCATCATGCTTAATGTTGCAGCGCGCGCGCCCGCAGCGCCGCCAGAGACAGGGCAATCGATGTAATCAATGTTCCGAGACTTCAAGTGGCGCGCAATGTCAGCCACGGCGGCCGCGTCAATTGTACTGAAATCCACAATGATTGATCCGGGCTGTGCATGTTGCGCAATACCGCCATCGCGAAACAACAGCGATTGAACATCAGCAGTATTGGTGACATTCAAAGCAAGCAGGCGGGTGCCCGCGCACAAGGCTTCAATATTGGGTTGCGCGACAAGAGGGATGTCAGCCAGCGCTTCGAGGGTAGACGCGTTACGCGCCCAGGCCAGCACGGTGTAGCCCGCGTTGCAAAGGTGGCCTGCCATGGCAGACCCCATATTGCCAAGGCCTATGAAGCCAATGGTTTTGGGTGTTGGGGATGTTGAGTTCATCCCCGGATTATAGTCAGCTTCAGTGGGTCTGCATGCTCGGGTTTTCAGCAGTGTGCAGATCGCTCAAACGGCAATATTGCAGTTCACCGGTGTGCAGCTGAACCAGTACTGGGTGGCTGGTTGAAATCCAGCGACCAAACTCGGCAATGTTGTAGGCGATCACCGTGGCAGGCGCTGTGTTCAGAAGTACTTCAGCGCCTACTTTGAACAACCTCGCGGTTTGGCGAAGTGTACGTTTGCGCATCAGTGTTTGACCATCGGGGTAACGCGGACCAAGTGAACCTGCGGCGTTGGAATAGGCGATTGTGAGGGGCATTGTTGCCTCCGGGCTGATGTGTACAGTCTAGTTATACGGCACCAGCCTGAAAAGCAGTTTACCGAACATGGGGGGATAACCCGTTCAGTTTCTAGCGTTGTCTCAGTGAGATGGCAACAGCAACTGGTTCTGAATCAGCATGAACAGCTCACTGTTTGGGTCGGCAATGCTGTCGCAAATGCTGAAATGATCGGCATTCACCTGCAAAGGTGGGTTCAGACCCCAGTGCGACGCCAAATAAGCGCTTTGTTCCTTGAAGGCATCCGTTTCCTTGGTGCCAAAGGCCAGGTGCACTGGAATGGTGGGCTTGGGCATCAAGGCCGGGCTGACCATGCGGGTGCGTTTCTGATTCAGCTTTAGGTCTTTCTGAATGAAGGGTGTGTGCACCAAGGGGCTCAAATCGTAAATGCCCGAAATTGCGATCACCGACTTCACCACGTCTTGGGGCAGGTCAGAGGCCCACAGGGGCCAAAACGCCAGCGCGCTCATCACGCCCAAGTGCCCTCCGGCAGAATGTCCGCACACCACAATTTGGTTGGCATCAAAGCCAAAGCGGTCCGCCTGGCGATAGAGCCACTCAATTCCACGCAGCGTTTGGCGAACGCTGTCTTCAATCGTCACGCGTGGAATCAGGCCGTAATTCAGCAGTGCTACCGAGTAGCCACGAGCTACATAAGGCTTGGCCAAAAAGGTGAAATCGTATTTGTCCAGCGAACGCCAATAGCCGCCATGGATGAAAATCAACAGCGGCTTGCCGGGCTTGCCAGGAATGACATCCACGGTTTCTGCTTCCGACTCGCCGAAATACTGATTCCAGAACCCATCCAGATCAAAACGGGCGTAGCGGGACTGTTCAGCCCAGCGAGCAAAGGTTTTGGGGTGATCGGGCAGGTAAGAGCGGACGTTGTACTGGCTCTCGAGCCAAGCCACGTCGGGCTGGTTCTCGCCACTTTGGGCTTTTGTGTCGGCCATATGGCAGTGCAAAAATGTGTGTTTAGGTTGTTGGGCAGAATAAATTCGTGACACAACATACCGTAAAGGGACCAAAAAGTCCAATTTTCATGTCAATTTCGCGGTTGATTAAACACAATGGCAATAATTTTGTGCTTACAATGAAAAGTTCAGCGTTTGAGTCGAAAGCTGGCCCAGCAGGCAAGTGCAACAAAAGCCACCACAGCGGCGGCCATGGGCAGGGCAGTGTTGTCGTGCACCACTGAAACAGCCCAACTGGCCAATCCCCCCAAACCAAATTGAGCACAGCCATAGAGGGCTGAAGCTGCCCCGGCATTTTTGGGATGTTTGCTCAACAACTGTGCCGTGGTGTTGGGGGCAACAAACCCCAGTGAACCCACACACAGCAAAAAGCCAATCACCATCAGACCCAGGTTCAAGTGCTCTGTGCCGGCATTCCACGCGCTGGTCAATACCAGGAGTGCGCCCAGCAAACCCAGTATTGAGCCAGCTTTAATTAGCGCTGTTGTGCCAGTGCGTTTCACCAAACGTGTGGAGGCATAGCCAAAGCCGATCAAAGTCAATATGTTGGAGCCGAATAGCACTGCATAGGTTTTCTCACTCAAAGCAAAAAACTCGATGTACACAAATGGCGTTCCCGTGATGTAAGCGAACATGGCGGCGAAGTGCGCTCCACCTGCGATGATCAACAGGCGTGCATCGCTGTGTTGGAAAACAGTCCAGTAACCCTGAAAGGCCAGTGATATAGAAGTTTGGCTGCGGGTTTGGCTCAATGTTTCGGGCAGTAACAGGTAGGCGGCGACCGTGCACGCGGCACCAAATAGCGCCAAGGCGAGAAATTCGTAACGCCATGAACCCAACTCTAAAATATACGCGCCAAGAAGCGGCGCTATCATAGGGGCGATCGAAGTAACCATGGCAATCATGGCCATGACCCGGGCTGAATCGGTTTCGCCAAACAGGTCTCGAATAACAGCACGCGAAATGACAGCTGCTGCGCCGCCGCCAAAAGCCTGAATCAGGCGAAACAGCAAAAGTTGTTCAATGCTTTGGGCCAGCATGCAGGCCACGCTTGCAACGACGAATACGCTGGTGCCGGCGAAGATCATTCGCCTGCGGCCAAACCGGTCGGAAAGCGGTCCATAAAAGAGCATACCCATGGCAAACCCGGCCAGAAACACGGTCACTGTTTGTTGAACACGCCCTGCCGGTGCTTTTAGTTCGTTGCCGATTGCTGAAAGGCTGGGCAAATAAAGATCAATCGCCAGTGGGGCGAATGCGGCCAGTGCAGCCAGCAGGAAAAACATGGGACGGTTAATCAAGACCGGGTTCCGTTTTCAGGGTAATTCGGCATTGTACGCGTTGCGCAGCGCACCATTGAGTAAAGCAATTTGACAGGGCGCGTTTACCTATTTATGGTCATAGTCATGTAAGGCCAGTTCGCTTTATGGGGTGCAGTATGGAATTCACGTCGCTCGACCTTGCCCGAATTCAGTTCGCGGCCAACATCACCTTCCACATCTTGTTTCCAACCATCACCATCGGCCTGGGCTGGGTGATGTTTTACCTGCGCTTGCAGCATGTGCGCACCGGCAAAACGGAATGGGAGCAGGCCCATTATTTCTGGACAAAAATTTTCGCGTTGACCTTCGCCATGGGCGTGGTCTCGGGCATCACAATGAGTTTCCAGTTCGGCACCAACTGGCCGGGATTCATGGAGAAAACCGGAAACATTTCTGGCCCCCTTCTGGGCTACGAAGTGCTGACCGCGTTCTTTTTGGAAGCAACGTTTTTGGGAGTAATGTTGTTTGGCAAACAGCGGGTGTCGCCCAAGGTTCATTTGTTGGCCACCTTTCTGGTGGCATTTGGCACCACCTTGTCGGCCTTCTGGATTTTGGTGTTGAACAGCTGGATGCAAACCCCGCAGGGTTTCGAAATCATTGATGGCCAGATGCACGCCACCAATTGGCTGGAAATCATCTGGAACCCGTCTTTCCCGTATCGCTTCACGCACATGTTGCTGGCCAGCGGCTTGACTGTGTTCTTTGTGATTGCGGGCGGTAGTGCACTTCAAATTCTGCGCAAACGTGAAAAGCCTTTCACCCGACACATGTTGAAACTGGGCGTTTATGGTGCAGCAGTGCTGATTCCCATTCAAATTTTTGTAGGTGATTTGCACGGTTTGAACACCTTGAAACACCAGCCTGCCAAAGTGGCTGCCATGGAAGGTGTGTGGGAAACCGAGAGGGGTGCACCACTGTTGTTGTTTGCCATTCCTGACAGCGAAGCGCGCACCAATCATTTTGAAATTGGCATACCGAAAATGGCCAGTTTTATTTTGACGCACGACTTCAACGGCGAAATCAAAGGGCTGAATGATTTTCTCAACACGCACCCCCCGGTAGGGCCTGTGTTTTATTCTTTCCGGGTCATGGTGGGAATGGGAGTGTTGATGCTGCTGGTTTCCTGGGCGTCGGTATGGGCTTTCCGCAAAACCGGTCCCGTACTGGAAAACAAAACCCATCGACTTATATTGACGGCTTTGATGTTCATGATGTTCTCGGGCTGGGTGGCCACGGTGGCGGGCTGGTGGGTCACCGAAATTGGTCGCCAACCTTACGTGGTGTATGGCGTGTTGGGTACTGCCGATGTGGTGGCTCAACACCCGCCCCAATTGTTGGCGTTCACCGTGTTGTTGTACATGGCCATGTACATTGGGCTGATTATTTCTTACGTGTGGGTGTTGCGGTATATGCTGCTGGGTGGCATTGGCTCGTCGAAGAAAGTCAATTGGGGCGGTGCAGCACCGGCCACCACGCCCGCCGACAAACTTCGCCGTGAACAATAAAAGGGGCGCCTGCCATGACATTCAATGAGTTTTTACCTTTGCTTTTCATGGGTGTAATGGGTTTGTCCCTGTTGATTTACGTGGTGCTGGATGGGTACGACCTGGGAGTAGGCCTGCTGTTGCCTCACGCGACCGACGACGAAAAAGACACCATGATCAATTCTATCGGCCCGTTCTGGGATGCGAATGAAACCTGGCTGGTGCTGGGCGTGGGTGTGCTGCTGGTGGCGTTTCCAAAAGCCCACGGCGTGGTGCTCACGGCCTTGTATCTGCCAGTCACGTTCATGCTGTTGGGCTTGGTGCTGCGCGGTGTGGCTTTTGATTTCCGTGTGAAAGTGGATGTGGCTTACAAGCCTCTCTGGAACCGGATTTTTTTCATTGGTTCGCTGGTGACTTCGGTTTCACAAGGCTGGATGCTGGGCAGCTACATTACGGGCTTCTCGAACCATTGGTCCCAATTGGTGTTCAATTTGGGCGTGGCCATTACCTTGCCTTTTGCGTACACCTTGTTGGCCAGCGGTTGGTTGATCATGAAAACCGAAGGTGATTTGATCGAGAAGTCTCGCCGTTGGGGGCGAATCAGTTTTTGGCCGATGCTGGCTTCAATCGCTTTTATTTCGGCCATGACCCCATTGGTGGTGCCTGAAATTTTTGACAAGTGGTTCAGCTTCCCCAATATTGTGGCGCTGGCACCCATTCCAATCGCATCGGTATTGTGCCTGTGGGGTATTCACCATGTGCTGAGCAGCCAGCGACTGATGGATGCGGGTTATGGCTGGATGGTGTTTGCACTCACTGCGGGCGTTATGACCTTGGCCTTCATGGGCCTGGCTTACAGTCAGTACCCGTACGTGGTGCTGAATCAGCTAACCGTGTGGGAGGCTGCCTCTTCTCCCGAAGCATTGAAGATTATTCTGGTGGGTGTGGTGATCACTTTGCCAACCATCCTCGGGTACACTGCGTTTTCTTACAAAGTGTTCTGGGGCAAGGCCAAAGAACTGTCTTATCAGTAACAGCACAGCTTTCATGCTGTGACAACGCACCGAAGGAATATGTTGAAATGAGCATCAGGCAACTGAGCAATGAGGTCGCAGTGTGCGGCCAAATCAGTCCGGAAGATTTGGAAGCAATCGCCGAACTGGGCTTTAAAACCATTGTGAATAACCGGCCCGACCACGAGGTGGGCGCTCAACTGGCCCACTCGGTCATCGAAGCCAAGGCGAAAAGCCTGGGCCTGGCCATTCACTATTTGCCCATGGAAGTGGGGCAACCCCCCTCGGAAGTGCTGCTTGAGGACTTCAAACGCATTCTGGATGCAGCAGAAAAACCGGTTTTGGCTTACTGCCGCAGCGGCAATCGTTCCGGCCAAATTTACATGGGTGCCTGTGCACTGAAATGAGCGTGCTTTTCACCTAGTGGTCTTTCCGGTTGTCAGCTTGATTCGCTGGCATGGCCATGGCCAGCTCGCGAATCATTCGCACGGTGTCAATGTCTGCTGCGCGATAAGCCTGCTTTCGAATCTCGTCCACATCGTGTGACGACACCTCGGGGCCACCCTGGCTGACTGGCGCATCGCTGACCTGGTACTGAAACCGCAGCCACAGTTCACCCGATTCAGGTTCTTCAATCGAAATGGTCAGTGTGCTGTCGCCGCAAAACTGATTCGCTACAATGCGGGTCTTGGTACGATCTTCTTCGATCAGCTCAATGGTGTCTTCAATTTGAAAGGGGCCGTAATTGAGCACGCGTGCAAGCGTGGTGACATTGCCTTGTTGACTGGTTTGCATCACTTGCGCGTCTTCGAGGCCAAGCACGAAGCGGGTGGGTTTCCAGGCCCGTGCAACCAAACCAAACCAGAGTTGTTGCCGTGTTAACCAGTCAATACCAGGCAAGCTTGGGTCGTTGATCTGCACCAAATGTTCAAATTTCATGAAGGGGGTCCTGTGATACACAGACAAGGTACTACAAAACGTTACTCCGATTCCACCAGCTTCAACGGGGTGGTTTATTTGGTTGAAGTGCCTTCCACAGAGGAAGGGGACATTCAGGCCCAAACCCGAGACCTGTTGAATAGCCTGGAGCGCACGATGGCGGGTGCCGGCACTGACAAAAGCCATTTGCTATTGGTTCAGGTTTATTTAACCAATATGGTTCGCGATTACGAGGGGTTCAATGCCGTGTGGGACGCTTGGTTGCCCGAGGGCACCGCGCCTTCGCGCGCGTGCGTAGAGGTCAAGGGACTGGCCAAGCCAGGCTGGAAAGTCGAGCTGGTGGTGACTGCTGCTAGGGACAAGGCTTTATTGGCTTAATAGACGCAGGCGTTGTTGAAGTACCCGCAGGTTGGTTTTCAGGTGTTCAATTGAATTGGCGGCGGGCAGCTGGTTTTGCATCAGCTGATTTTCAAGCTGCTGGATAAAGTCTGCAAAAGCGAATTCGCCCACCAGTTTGCAATGCCCTTTCAGTGTGTGCAGCGCTCGTTTGGCTTCTGGCAGGTTCTTGGCTGAAAGCTGTTTTTCGGCTTCATCTGAAAGTTGCGGAATTTCAGCCGCAATCATGTTGATGGTCGTTTTGAGCAATTCTTTGTCATGGTCAAAGTTTTGCATTGGAATTGGCGACACGTTGAATTTCAGGCGAGCAAGTACAGCCTCAATGTCGCTGCGCTTGAATGGTTTTGAAATGTACTCACGCATGCCCGCCGACATGCAAGCCTCACGGGTGTCGGCAATTGCATCTGCGGTTAGCCCAACAATCGGCAGGTTTTTGTGTTGCGGTTTGGCAAGAATTGCGCGGCATGCTTCAAGCCCGCCCATGTTGGGCATGTGCATGTCCATAAACACCAAATCAAAATTTTCCTGGTCCACGGCCTGCAGGGCGGCCAGGCCATCGTCTGCAAAGCGGTAAGAAATGCCAAGCTGGGTCAGCACATGCGAGATGAAAGTCTGGTTGACCATATTGTCTTCAGCCACTAACACACGCAAGCCTGTGGCGGCTTGCCCAAACTCCGGCATGGCTGGATTGTTGTCTGAGGTCATGTCAACGGTTGGGGCTTCGCATTCGGTGGTTGTTTGTTGTTCAACTACAGGTAACTCTAGTGTAAAGCTGAATTCACTGCCAACACTTTCTTGGGACCAAAGATGTATTCGACTATTCATCAACTCCAGCAAACGTTGCGTGATGGTCAACCCCAGCCCGGTGCCGCCATACTTGCGCGCTGTACCCGGCTCTGCTTGAGAAAAGGCCTTGAAAATCTCGGTGCGGGCTGATTCTGAAATGCCCATTCCAGTGTCGCGCACCGCGAAATGAATTTTGCATCTGGATTGTGAATTTTTCTCAGATACCGGTCTCGCCGTGATTGTGAGACTGACCTGACCTCGCTCGGTAAACTTCAGGGCATTGCTCAACAGGTTATTCAACACTTGCATGATTCGAGGACAATCACCCAGCAAGCGGTCTGGAACGGCTGGGTCAATGTCCAGCACCGTGACCACGCTGGGTTTTGCATATGCACTGGAGACCATTTTTACCATGGCCTGCACGTTGAGTCGCAACTCGAAGGGTTGAGGGTCCATGTCCAGGCGATTGGCGTCGATCTTTGAAAAATCCAGTATGTCGTTGACGACCCGCAGCAGGTGTTCGGCACTGAGCTGTATCAACTCCAGATTGCGTCGGGGTTTTTCTGCCAGTGCACTATTGCCCAAGGTAATTTCAGTCAGTCCCAGTATGCCGTTCAAGGGCGTTCTGATTTCGTGGCTCATATTGGCCACAAACTGGGATTTCAGGTCATTGGATTTGTCCGCTTTAAGTTTGGCTACCTCCAATGCACGGTTTTTCTTTTGAAGTGTGACCGACGCCCAATTGAGGGTACGGTGCAGCATGGCCAACTCGCGGGAGGTGGGAGAGGTGGCATGTTCAATACCCTGGTCTTTCACCATTCGCTGCGCAAAATCGGTGAGTGAATTCAATTCTTGAATTGTTTTGCGGATAAAAAGCCACAAGGCCAGAGCTGCTGGAAAAATCAGAATGACAGCCAGAAGAATGTTGCGTTCGATCAGTTCGGACTGACGGGTCTGGAGGGGTGTCAAATCAAATTCCAGCACCACATGGCCAATTGTGCGTCCGGATTCGATGGGTTCAATCACTGTCAGGTAGCGATCACTGCTGAATAGTTGTGTGCCCGAATCTCGCTTGGGCACACGCAACCGGCCAACGTCATAACGGGGTGAGAGGTTGTGGGTTTTTGAATCGCGAAGAACCTGAGCCAATACTTTTCCCTCGGCGGAAACTACGGTGGCCGAATAAAGATCTTTGAAGCCGTTGGCCTTCAAGAGCAAGGTTTCAATAATGGCAAAGTCTTTTTCAAGCAAATGGCTGTTGCTTGAAACTGCAATGTTGAACGCGAGGGCTGTGGCTTGTTGATTGAATACACCTTGCAACTGGTTGCGCTGGGTTTTGGTGTTGAACCAGGTAAATGCCAGGGCAAGTGTCAAGACCAAACCAATGCCCAGCACCAACAGTTTGGTGCCCAGGCTGGGATGAGTGATGGTGTGAAAAGACGGTTTCAATTGGAAAGAAATGCTTCAAGTCCGAGGTTTTCAAGTGGTTTGTAATCTTTGAAATAATCGGCCCGCACAGGGTTGGGCATTTGAATGTCTTCACCCACCTGTTTGTGTGTTTTGATGTGTCCCAAAATAGCGGCCGCAATTGCTTCCCGGGTGGAGGCATCTACGCGAGGGTGCGCTGCAATCGGGTGAGGTGGTGCGGGTGGGGTTTCGTAAATCACCTTGACCTTCTGTTGAAGCTCAGGCGTTTCTGCCAGTAGCGTGGCGTTGACCATGCCACCAGCTTGCCCTTCACCACGTACCACGCCACGAATGACATTGGAGTGTGTCTTTACATATTTGGTAGTGAATTCCAGTCCCTTCTCCCGTTTTAGCAAGGCACGCATATACAGCGAAGCACCGAATGCATTGGGTGATGGAAAAAGCAGGGTTTTGCCGTTCAACTCGCTGAGTTCTTTGATGCCATCGTGGGCACTGCCAGTTGTTGCAACCAGAATGCCGGTCAATGGTTTGCTGTCCCGAATGAGCGGTGTGTAGCCTTGTGCCTTTTTGGCCATCACCATGTGATAAGGGTTGCAGTAAATCAACTCGGCTTGTCCAGCCTTGAACTGGCTCTCAAACTCTGTAATGTCTTTTGCGAAAACCAGTTCGATTTCTGGGAGACCGTCTTTCTTCAACCCATCCAGTAATTTGCTCCAGGTAGCATGAATTTCAGTGGCTGGGAATTGCGGAACCACCAAGAGACGAAGAGTTGAATTCTTTTCTGCGCTGTGCGCAAATTGCCCTGCAGTCAATCCAAACAGTGTGACAATACAAGGCAATATTGTGCGGGCGATGAAAGCCGAGAAAGTGGGCATGATGTATAAATGTTAAATTAATTGATAATTAATATTTTAAGATTTATTGGTTTCATCGAATCATGAAAACAAGCATTGATTTACCCGGTATTTCAAAGGTGTTGAATGGCAAAGCCCGTATTGCTTGAATCCGCACATGCGGTGGGTGTATTCGATTCAGGTGTGGGCGGCCTGTCCGTGCTGAAAGCGATGTTGAATCACTTGCCGGCCGAGCGCTTTCAGTTCGTGGCCGACGAACGGCATTTGCCCTATGGCGACAAGCCGCAACATGAAATTACTGACCGTGTATTAACCCTGTCCAATTGGCTGAGAAACCAGGGTTGTAAAGCCATGGTCATGGCTTGCAACACCGCCACTGCCGCGGGTGCAAACCAGGCACGCGCTGCCCATGCGAACTGGCCAATTGTGGGCATTGAGCCTGCAGTCAAACCCGCCAGCATGCTGACTAAAACGGGCGTGGTGGGTATTTTGGCGACCACCAACACCGTAGCCAGTGAACGGTTTAAGGCCTTGGTTGAAAGGTTTGACCCCATGGCCAAGGTAATTGCACACCCGTGCCCGGGGCTGGTTGAACTGATCGAACAATCACCCATGCCCGAGCCTGCTATTGAGACTTTGTTAAAGCCCATGGTAGTCGAGTTGCTTCAAAAACAGGCCGACGTCATTGTGCTGGGTTGCACGCACTACCCTTTTGTTGCACATCTCATTTCAAAACTGGCTGGCCCTGGCGTGGCAGTAATCGAGACTGGTTTGCCAGTGGCCAAGCAGTTAAAACTACGTCTGGAAAGCGAGGGTTTGTTGAATATGGGCAACGAACATGTGCCTTTGCTTGAGCGCGTGAGTTTTTTTACAACAGGTCAACCCGAGTCTTTCAAGACAAAGCTGGTGAATTTGTTGGGCAGTGATTGGCGCAATGCCCATGTGCAGCAGTTGGATGTTTAACTGGCCATCATTTGTGCCACTTGTACAAACTGTTGGGGTGCAATTTCCTCGGCGCGCGCGGTAAGTGCGATGCCCGCGGCGTTTGCCATGTGTTCAGGCACCACATTGGCCCAGGTGTTGCGTAACATTTTGCGGCGTTGTGAAAAAGCAGTGCTGACCACTCGACTAAAAATTTCACCAGGAATTGCCGCACGTTCATGCGCGGGTTTTGGCACCATTCGAACGATTGCTGACATGACACGGGGTGGTGGGTCGAAGCACTCGGGCGGCACATCAAACAAATGGTCCATGTCGTAGTAGGCCTGCAACATCACCGACAATCTGCCGTAGTCGCTGGTTTTTGGGGCAGCGACCATGCGATCTATTACTTCTTTTTGCAACATGAAGTGCTGGTCAATCACCCGGTCGGCTACTTCAAGCAAAGCAAACAAGATGGGCGAGGAAATATTGTAGGGCAAGTTGCCCACCACGCGAAAAGGCGCGGGGAGTTGCCCGAAGTCAAATTTCAACACATCCACTTCGTGAACCGTGAGCTTGTCTTTCCAGCCACCGGTTCGAAGTTTTTCTGCCAGGTCCCGATCAATTTCAATCACCTGCAGGTGATTCACTGCCTTGAGTAGCCAGAATGTCAGTGCACCCAAACCGGGGCCAATTTCAACCAGCGTGTCGTCTGCACGCGGTCGCATCTCACCGATCAAGTTTGACAGCACACTTTGATCGGTCAAAAAGTGTTGGCCAAATCGTTTTTTTGCTTGATGTTTCATTGCGCGTTCCTGCGGCAAAGGTCCATGTGGTGCGCGCATTCTATCGCTTCGTTCAGGCTACCCGCATCCATGTTCCGGGTACCGGCCAGATCAAGCGCGGTGCCGTGGTCAACCGAGGTTCGAACAATAGGCAAACCCAGCGAAATGTTGACACCTTGACCAAAACTTGCATGCTTTAGCACGGGCAAGCCTTGGTCGTGAAACATGGCAAGTACCGCATCGCTATTTTGCAGGTATTTGGGTTGAAACAGCGTGTCGGCAGGAAAGGGGCCTTGCACATCGTGCCCCTTCGCCTGCAAGGCTTGGATGGTCGGTGTGATGGTGTCAATTTCCTCATTCCCCAGGTCGCCCGATTCGCCAGCATGCGGATTCAGCCCAGTCACCAGAATTCTGGGTTTTGGCAAACTCCAGTACAGGCTCAAGTCGTGCAGCATGATTTCCAGCGTGCGGGTGAGGCTGTCCCGGGTAATTGCTGCCGGTACCTGGGCCAGTGGAATGTGGGTGGTGGCCAGTGCTACCTTCATCTGACCGCCCATCAGCATCATGACGACATCCCTTTGCCCACATCGCTGCGCCAAGTACTCGGTGTGCCCCATAAAACCCGGCCAGTGCGGGCTAATTGCGGATTTCTGAATAGGAGCGGTCACCAAGGCCGCAGCAGTGCCATTCTGGCAAGCATCGCAAGCCAGGTTCAACAGGCCTAGCACATAGGGTGCATTGGCCGGGTTGGGTTTGCCGGTGATGCAGGGCGCTGAAAGGGGGTGATCAAGCAGAAAATAGCCAGGCGCTTCATCCTCGCTGGCTGTAATCTCCCTCAGCGAATTGATGCGTTGCCATTTGGGTTCAATGACCGCGTTTTTTGCGCGTGTCTCAAGCAAATCAGCATCGCCAAGAATGACCAGCGAACGGTTTAAACGTTTGGCCTGGCTAGTTTCGGCCAGCAAAGCGCACAGTTCTGGCCCTATCCCGGCAGGTTCACCGCTGGTGACAAGGATAGGTAGGTTGTTGGCCTTGCTCATGCCTTGGTAATTAAAGGCGAATTTCGATGAAGGTGGTGTCGCGCAGTTGGCGCAACCATTCCTGATAGCTTTCCTCTGATTTACTGGCACGGATTGCCTGGCGCGCGGCCTGGCGCTGGCGTTCCTCAGAGGCCGCCTGCTGGCGACGTTCTACCACCTGAATAATGTGGAAACCAAAACGGCTTTGGAATACCGGGCTTACCCCCCCAATCCCAAGCTGGTTCATCTCGCGTTCAAATTCCGGTACGGTGTCGCCTGGGTACAGCCAGCCCAAATCGCCGCCTTTCGCGGCAGAGCCGTCTTGCGAATAACGCTTTGCCAAAGCATCGAACGTAGCAGCGCCACCTTGCAGCTGTTCCAGCGCAAAATTCAGTCGGCGTTTTGCCTCTGCTTCGGTAATATCGGGGCCTGGGCGAATCAGGATGTGTCGGGCCCGGGTTTGCGTCACAGGTGTATTGTCCAGCGCCGCTCCACTTTCGCGCCGCTCAAGCACCTTCAACACGTGAAAGCCATTGGGGCTGCGAATGGTTTGCACGGCATTCAATTGCGCCTTGGACAGAAATTCAGTGAACAAGGTAGGCACAGCATCAAAACCAGACCAACCCATTTGCCCGGTCCCGTCGATGGCCAGCTCGGGATTGGCTTGCACAATGGTTTCCACCGTTTTTCCGTCTTTCAGGGCTTTTTCAAGGGTCTCAACTTTGGTTCTCGCTTGGTTCAGAATTGCACCACTGGCGTCACTGGGGGCTTTGACCAGCAACTGTACCCAATTCACCTCGGGTTGATTGGCTGCAGCGCCCCCTTTGGTGCGGGCGGCCAGGTAATTTTTAATTTCTGCATCCGACACTTGAATGCGGGCTTCCACTTCACGCTCGCGCAGACGACCCAAGGTGATTTCGCTGCGGACTTCTTCGCGGAAGCGCGCGGGTGAAACGCCTTCTTCCTGAAGGCGTGCCAGAAAGTCTTCGAGAGACAAACCGTTCTGGTCGGCTACACGGGCCATCGCCGCTTCAATTTGGGCTTCCTCAATACGAATGCCCACCTCTTCAGCTTTCTGAAGTTGAGCGCGGTCCATCACCATGCGATCAAGCACCTGTTTGCGCAATTCGATCCGATCGGGAAGGGGCGCGCCGCGGCGACTCATCTGGCGTTCAATCAGGGCCACTTGTCGGTTCAATTCGCTGCGGGTAATGATGTCGGTGTTCACCACGGCAACAATGCCGTCGATGGTTGCTGCACCGGAACCATTGCTGGCCCCGAGTTCCGAACTTAGCTTGCCGGCCGGCAGATTGGACGTTGGTGCTTTGATACCCTGTGCATGCGCATGGCCAATGGCTGCCAAGGCGGAGATTGCGAATAACCAGTGTTGAATGTGCTTCATGTTCATAACTTATTGGGTGCTTGGTTGGGTACTTAATGGGTGCTCATTGGGTGGCTTGTGAGGATGAGAAAGGCGTGTACCCAGGCACCTTTCTGGACAACAGGTCGGCCGGGTTAGACCCCAAACGACCCAATCCATTGAGTTCAAGTTGAACAAACAGCGATGTGGTCTCCAGCAACGGTGCGGTCGCAAAACGTTGCGCGATCACACGCACTGCCCAGCAACCTTCGCCATATTCCAGACCAGCCACGCCTTCAATCAAACGATTATCCAGCATGGAGTAGTTTAAACGACCCACGCCGCTCCAGCGGTCAGAGATGGGCCATTGGCCTGAAATGTCGAACTGATCGATTTGTGCGCGGGTATAGCGATACCCCAAATTCAGTTGTTTACCCAGTGAAGGCGCATAGCTGACGGTAATATTGCCGCGTTCATGACGTCCGCTTTCCGCATTCAGCTGCGTGGTCGCGTCCAGGAAGACAGACTGGCTGATTCGGCCCCGTGCATTCGCAAAAAAATCAGAATCGCTAGTAGTTGGCGCTTCAAAGCCTTGCAAAATAACCCGTGGTGTGCTCAGGTTCAGGCGCTGCCCGCCCGTTACGCTGAACAACTCTTCGCTGGTCGCCTCGTCGTAGAAGCGACTAGTCACAGCAAGTGTCAGCTGGTTCGCATCGCCCACCCGGTCAAGCCCCGAATACCTGTTCTCGGCGAAAATCCGGGTCAGGCTTTGGTCGGTTACCGAGGTGTCAAACACCGGCTGGTCGGATTGGTCTTTGAACGGTGTGTAAAGATAAAAAATTCGTGGTTCCAGGGTTTGGTTTACATTGCGGCCGAAAAAGCTTGTTTTGCGATCGAAGTAAACCGTGCTGTCCAGCGAAACCGTGGGAATCACGCTGCCGGGCGCTGCGGGTGCCCCTGGTGTTTGGCCCTGCAGGTCGTAGTTGGTGGCTTGCACCGAGACAGCGGGCGTGAATGAGAATTCGGACCGTTGTATGGGCATGAAAACCCTAGCGCGCGTTACACCTCGTGAGCCTTCAACTCGGGCAGGTGCCGAAGATGGACGCGCAAAGTCGGTGTACTGCCCGCTCACTGACACAAAAGCATTGGCCTGGCCTATTCGGGTTGGGCTTAATTCAAGTGTGGCCTCGGGCAAACGGTCATACGGCTCAGCGATCACATCGTTGAATAACTGCAATGTTTGATGAGCCACCGTGCGCACATTGGCGCTCCAGTTTTTCTGACGGTACGAGACGAAGCCTTCTTGAACCAGAACACGTTGAGAGGCCACTGCCTGAGTACGGGAGAAGTCAACAAAGTAGTTGTCATCCGACACCTGGTTGAAATTTATTCCTGCGTACAAAGGACCTTTTTCGTATTTGTGCAGCAAGGACAAAGCAGTGCGGTCTGTGCCTGTTTTCTCGTCGTTGGGAAGATAATCGTATTTAAGTTCGCCTTCGTTGCTGGGCGTCAGGTACCGGGTTTGTGTGCCCAATTGGAAACCCCGGCCCGAGATGATTTTCGGGTACAGGGTCATGTCTTTGTCTGGAGCAATATTCAGGTAGTACGGGACTGTTATTTCAAGCCCACTGTTGGACACAGTGCCAAACGAGGGTGGCAGAAATCCGCTTTTGCGCCTGTCGGTGGTGGGGAACGAAAAGTATGGTGCGCCCAATATAGGCACGTCCTGAAATACCACCTTTGCGCCACGGGCGCGACCCACTTCAGCAGCCTGATCAATTTCCAGCGAATCGGCAGTAATATACCAATCACCTTGATCCGCGGCACCAGGGTTTGGCACTTCGCACACTGTGTAGTTCGGGTTTTCAAGCGTCAGCGTTGAAATACCGTCGTACTGCATTTTGTCGGCCCGGCCCTTGCCGTTGATTTCCTTCAGCTCGAAGGTGGGCTTGGTCATTTCGCTTTCGCCAGTGCCCAGCTTTACAGAGCCCTCGGGGGCTTTCAGCACCATGCCTTCCTGCTCAATCACCAGGTTGCCCTTGGCCGTAGCACGGTCAGTAATGGGCGAATAATTGATTGAGTCACTAAATAATTTCAGCTTGTTGCGCCGAACTTCAACATTGCCTTCCAGAAAGGTTTCCTCGGCGCTGTTGCCGTATAGACGGTCGGCAGAAATGTAAGTGGCCTCGTCCTCAGGTATCGGGTTGCGCACACCCAGCAGCCCACCATCAATTTTCAGGCGGGTGGGGGACTCGGCCTTGGGCGGTGTGGAGTCTGTGGTTTGGGCAAGCGCGGGTGCGCCTAGACAGAACAAAGCAAATGCGATGGCTGTGGGGCGTGTGGGCACTGAGTGCACTTGCAGTAATTTTTTGCTTTTCTTCAAGCTGGGTATGTACTCAAATAGGTGACGGATCGATCAAGCGCCATAGGATCCTACTATTATAGGCAACTAACTACAAATTAAAGAGATTGGACGGTTTGATGAGCGCCTTGCGTCAAGAAATGTTGAAAAAATGGCTGGCAGGCCTGAATGGGTTCGAATTAGACCTGCAAACCTTGCAGGCTGCATCCAGCGATGCCAGCTTTCGCCGGTATTTTCGGGTTGGCGAAGCCAATAACGTGCGAACCCTGATTGTGATGGACGCACCGCCTGACAAAGAAGATGTTCGTCCCTTTGTGCATGTGGCGGGTTTGCTCCGAGAAGGTGGCTCCAGGGCGCCGCAAGTATTGGCGCAAAATCCGGAAGAAGGTTTTCTGTTGCTTCAAGACTTCGGCAATACGACTATGTTGCAGGGCCTGAACGCTCAAGCTGAACAGAAAGACGCCTTTTACATGCAGGCACTGCATGACCTCGTGCAGTTGCAAGCCAACACCCGCACCGAAGGCATACCTGCTTACAGTGCCGACAAATTGTTGCAGGAAATGAATTTGTTCGATGAATGGTATGTGGGCAAGCATTATGGCGCTGAGCTGACCGATCAGGAACGCAACTGGCTTGAGAGCATCAAAGGCATGCTGATTCAAAGTGCTTTGTCTGAACCCCAAGTGTTTGTCCACCGCGACTACCACAGCCGCAATTTGATGCTGACTAGCCAAGCGGGGGCAGCGCCCCAATTCGGTATTCTGGATTTTCAGGACGCTGTGAAAGGCCCGCTGAGTTACGATTTGGTGAGCATTTTACGAGACGCCTACATTGAATGGCCCGAAGAACAAACCCTGGACTGGACTGTGCGTTACTGGGAGGCCGCCCGCAAGGCTGGTTTGCCGATTTGCGAAGACCCTGGGGAGTTTTATCGCCAGTTCGATTTCATGGGTTTGCAGCGCCATTTGAAAATTCTGGGTATTTTTGCACGCCTGAACTACCGCGACGGTAAGGCCCAATACCTGAATGACCTGCCGATGGTGTTGCGTTATGTGCGCCTGGTGGCCGGCCGGTATATTGCTTTCAAACCCCTGTTGTTGTTGCTGGACCGGCTTGAAAACAAGGCTGTGAAAGTGGGGTACACGTTTTAAATGATGAAGGCCATGATACTGGCGGCAGGGCGTGGCGAACGCATGCGCCCCTTGACCGACTATTGCCCCAAACCCTTGTTGCCTGCCGGTGGCAAACCTTTGTTGCAATGGCACATAGAGGCCCTGGCGGCGGTGGGTATCACCAGCATTGTGATTAACCACGCGCATTTGGGCCACCAAATTGAAAGCTACTTTGACGATGGTTCGGCTTTTGGGGTGCAGCTAAGTTACTCAGCCGAGGCCACTGCGCTTGAAACCGCAGGCGGTATTCGCAAAGCGCTCCATGTTTTGGGAGATGCGCCGTTTTTGGTGATCAATGGCGATGTGGCCTGCGATTGGCCATTGGCCCGAACTTTAGAAATTGCCGGCAAATGGCAGCAGGGCCAGCTGGCCCACTTGGTGATGGTGCCCAATCCGCCGCATCACCTGGCAGGTGATTTCGCCTTGCTGGGCAGCGCAGTGAAACAGCCTGAACCGGGCGAGACCACCTTTACATTTTCCGGGATTGGTGTGTATCACCCGAGTTTATTCAGCAAGCTCAAGGTTGACGAGGTCGCAAAACTCGCTCCCCTGTTGCGCCAAGCCATGGCTGCAGGCAAAGTACAAGGTGAGTTGTTCAGTGGTTTCTGGATGGACATTGGAACACCAGAACGACTTGAAGAACTCAACCAACGATTGAATTCAGCAAGGAAGCATTAGCATGAGCAGGTACCCTACCCACAATCCCCTCATTTACGCCAAGCGCCGAGAGCAACTGGCACGCCGTTTGAAGAAGATGGGCGGTGGTGTTGCGCTGGTGCAATCCGGCATGGAAGTGATGCGAAATCGCGATGCGGATTATGCCTTCCGTTCCGACAGTTATTTTTATTACCTCACCGGCTTTCCCGAACCCGAGGCGTGTTTGGCCCTGGTGGTACCACCCAGCGGCGATTCCCGTGCTGTTCTGTTTTGCAGGGATAAAAACGAAGAGCGCGAAATTTGGGAGGGTTTTCGTTTTGGCCCCGAAGCAGCGCAATCGGCCTTCGGCATGCACGAGGCCTACAGTATTGAAGACCTTGAAGAGCATTTGATTGACACACTGGCCAATCAGCCGGCGGTGTTTTTGCGATTGGGTGAAGACGAAAGCCTGGAGGCGGCTGTAGCCGATGTGTTGAAAACCTTGCGTGGCAAGGCCCGCATGGGAATTTCAGCCCCACATGCGGTGCTTGATTTGAGCCACTCACTGGATGAAATGCGCTTGATCAAAGACAAAACCGAGATTGACATCATGCGACGCGCGGCCAATATTTCGGCGCACGCGCACATTGCGGCCATGCAGGTATGCCAGCCGGGAAAGTTTGAATTTGAAGTGGAAGCAGAGTTGTTGTATCAGTTCCGCAAGAACGGTTCAGAAGCACCGGCTTACGGTTCAATTGTGGCCTCGGGAGCAAATGCCTGTGTGCTGCATTACCGGGCCAACGACGCCAAAATGCGCGATGGCGACCTGTTGTTGATTGATGCAGGTTGCGAACTGGATTGCTATGCATCCGATATCACCCGTACATTTCCGGTCAATGGCCAATTCAGCAAAGCCCAGCAAGCGGTGTATGAGGTGGTTTTGAATGCGCAATATGCGGCGATTGATGCAACCAAACCAGGCGCCCGTTTCAATGACCCGCATGACGCTGCCGTGAAGGTACTGGCGCAAGGATTGATCGATTTGAAGCTGTTAAAAATGGGTTTGAATGAAGCCCTTGAAAGCGGTGCATACAAACGCTTTTACATGCACCGCACAAGCCATTGGTTGGGCATGGATGTGCACGATTGTGGCAGCTACCGCGATCCTTCTGCCAAGCCTGAAGACGGTGTGGCACCCCACACCAGCCGTAAGCTGGAAGCGGGTATGGTTTTGACGATTGAGCCTGGTTTGTACATTCGCCCTGGCAAAGGGGTGCCCAAGCAGTTTGAGAACATCGGTATTCGCATAGAAGACGATGCCTTGGTGACCCAGAAAGGTTGCGATATTTACACAGCCGATGCGCCTAAAACTGTGGCTGAAATTCATGCGACGATGAAAGCCCCCAAAAAAACAAGCAGCAAGGCAGCCTGACAATTCCATGACCTCGCACACCGATTTTGATGTGGCCATTGTTGGGGCTGGCCCTGTGGGCCTTGCTTTTGCAGGCTGGCTCGCCAACACCTGGGGTGACCGCGCCAATCGCATTGCCATTTTTGATGCCAAGCCTCTGGAAGCTTCCGCCCGTGATCCTCGTATTCTGGCTTTGTCCGATGCCACGCGTTTGCGCCTGGCCTGCCTGGGGTTCCCAGCCGATGCCACACCTATTCACCATATTCATGTGTCAGAGCAATCCCGTTTTGGCCAGGTGCGCATGAAGGCAGATGAACTGGGTTTGCGGGCCCTGGGTTGGACGGTTCGTTATGGCGACCTGGTGAACTGCTTGTCGACTTCGCTTGAACGCAGAGGGGTAAAAATTTTCCGCCCTGCCAATGTGAAGTATGCGCACCGAAGCGCAGTCGATTCTCTTGAAGTGCTTGAGCTTGACGATGGCACCGAATACACCGTAAACCTGCGGGTGGATGCCGAGGGTGGCTTGTATGGCGAGGCCGGCGAGCGTGACCAAGTGGTGGATTACGACCAATGGGCATTGGTCAGCGAAGTCACCTTGCAAGTAGAACCTGGTTTGCTGGAAGGCGGTAATACACTGGCTTTTGAGCGTTTCACCTCGGAAGGACCCTTGGCCTTGTTGCCTATTTCAACAGATCAGCAGCAATACTCATTGGTGTGGTGCGCCCCGCTCGCTCAGGTTCAAAAGCGATTGGCCAGCAGCGATGCCGAATTTTCGGCCGAGCTTCGACAACAGTTCGGGCGCCGTGTGTCCATCAAACACATTGGCCCCAGAAAAAGTTTCCCCTTGGGCATGAACTGGCGCGACAAACTGGTGCAGGGGCGCCGTGTGGCCATTGGCAACGCTGCCCAAATTTTGCACCCTGTGGCTGGGCAAGGCCTGAACCTGGGTTTGCGGGATGCCGTGCAGCTTTGCCGCGGTGTGGACCCTGCAACTGTTGCACAAGAACATCGCTTGGCCCTGGCACTGAACGAATTTGAGAAGTCGAGAGTGGCTGATCGGCAGGTGGTGGTTAAAATGACAGATTGGATGGTGAAAGGTTTTTCCAATCACAATCCCTTGCTGGGTGCGGGCCGACAAATGGCCTTGAATGTGATGGAATTCACGCCACCTCTTCGCAAGCAGTTTGCTGAATTAATGCTGTTCGGCCTGGCTGTTTAATCTGGAGCGTTTTTACCCATGTGGTCTGCCGAATTGTTGCGAGCCCGCTTTGCCATGGCTGATTTGCCTTGGCAGCCCGAGCCGCTTGAAGAACGTTTTTTCAAAGACCGCGACCCCGCCGATGCCGCCGTGCTGGTGCCCCTGGTTCAGCGGCAAGATGACCTTTATGTGTTGCTCACTCTGCGCACCGCCCACCTGAATGACCACGCTGGGCAAATCAGCTTTCCGGGTGGCCGGTGTGAACCCGAAGATGGCAGTCCGATTGAAACTGCCTTGCGTGAAACCGTGGAAGAAACCGGACTGGCCCGAGCATTTATTGAGGTGCTGGGCACCATGCCGGTGTACCAAACAGCCACCAATTTTTTGGTGACACCCGTGGTGGCGCTGGTCCAACCTGGTTTTACGCTGGCGCCCGACGCATTCGAGGTGGAAGAGGTGTTCGAAGTCCCGCTTTCATTTCTCATGAATGTTGAAAACCACCAACAACGCAGCTTGCACACACCCATGGGCGAGCGTACTTTCTACGCCATGCCCTATAACTCACCCGAGAGCGGAAAAAACTATTTCATCTGGGGTGCCACAGCGGCCATGCTTCGCAACCTTTACCATTTTCTGAACGCCAAGGCGTAACACTTTGTCCTATCTTGCCCTGCTCATCGCCGTGGTGTGTGAAACCTTCTTGCCCGATGGTTTGTTCACGCGTGCGCGAGACTGGGTGGATCGTTTTAACCAGGAACTTGAAATTAATCTGGAAGCCTTGGGGGCACCGCGCTACGCGCACCTGCAATGGCTGGTGCCGCTGCTGATCTGGGTATTGGGTGTGTACTTTTTGTATCAGGTGCTTTGGATTATTTCTCCGCTTGCCGCCGGTTTTCTCAGTGTGTTTTTGCTGTTGTATGGTTTGCGATTTCGGCACTTTGCCCTGGTGTTTACCAATGCCCAGCTGTTTTTGAACCAAGGCGACTTTTTCCGCGCCCGTGAATTGCTGCTCACCTGGATGAAAGAATACGATGGCAGCGAGCCCGTTGTTCATCGTCCTGGCGAATTGGTTTTCCATGCCATCTACCACGGCACCGAGCGTGCTTTGCGTCAGTATTTCAGCTTGTTTTTCTGGTTTCTTGTGCTGCCTGGGCCCATGGGTTTGGTGGTGTACATGATGGCGCACTGGAGTGTGATCCGGGAGCGCGATGTGTGGCAGGCTCAGGCTTTTGCGCATGAGCGCCCCACCATGCAAGAGGCTTGGGAAAGCAACAAACTGAAGGCGGCGATCAGCCCTCGCTTTATCCTGTTTGCCATGGAATGGTTGCCAGCCCGTCTGTTGGCATTGACTGTGGGTTTGGTCGCCCAGCTAGACGATGCCGCCCTGGCTTGGCGAACCGCAAAAAATCACAGCCGTTTCTCCAACAGGGCGCCGCTCACAGCCGTGTTTTTCACGGCGGTAGGACTGGTGGGTGGCGCGGCATTTGACCCTGCATCCAAAGCCGCATCAGAAGGGCAATTGTTGAGTGAAGAAAACCAGGTGCAGGCATTGCAGCAGTTTCGTCAGCTTGTGTTCAAGTGCGCTGTTGTGTGGTTAATGGCAACGCTGGTGTTTGCCATTCTGGGTTGGTTGCCCAGCAGCATGCTCTAATGCGTCAGTAGCTTTGGCTAGCCTCTTGCAACTCGGCTTTCAACATTTGGTATAGCGCATACCGAGCTGGGCTCAAGGAACCGTCTTCCAGTCCGTTTTTCACAGCGCAATCGGGTTCACGTTTGTGCTGGCAGTTGGCAAACCGGCATTTGTTGCCTTCATCGCGAATATCAGCGAAGGCATTCAGCAAATCCGATTCACTCAGGTGGTGCAAACCAAATGCCTGAAAGCCGGGCGAATCAATCAACTCCAAACCTTCTTCTCCAAAATGCATTTGGGTGTGGGTGGTGGTGTGTTTGCCTGCATTCAAGGCCATTGAAATTTCATTGGTTGCCGCCAATGCACCGGGTATTAACAGGTTGATCAAGGTTGATTTACCCATGCCCGATTGCCCTAGTATCAAGGTGCGTTTTCTTTCCAGCAAGGGGCGCAACAGCGTCTCGGTTTCGGCAGGTCGTTCGGTCACGCTGATGTAGTGTGTTGGCACTTCACCCAAGGTGATTTCAAACAATTCCTGTTCAACCGCTTCCAGCGTTTCGGAATCGCCTTCGAGAATGTCTACCTTGTTGAACAGAATGGTGAGTGGTACTTCCGCATGTTTGCAGGCAGTCAGCGTGCGTCCCAAAAGCTCGGGCGAGTAAGGTGGGCTGATGGCCAGCATCAACAGCACACCATCCAGGTTCGCTGCAAACATTTTGCTTTTCAGTGCGTCTGATCGGTACACCAGGTTCTTGCGTGGCTGAATGTCTTCCACCCAGGCTTGCATGTCGCCGCTGGGCAAAATGACGATTTCATCGCCCACCGCTACGTCCCGGCGTTTGCCTTTGCCGTACACCTGCCAAATGGTTCCGCTGTCGTCGCGTGCCAGAAAATGGCGCCCGTAGCTGGCCACCACCAAGGCATTCAGCAAATCCGGATTGCCTGAGTTTTTTCCATGGTTGCCGGTTTGTTTGCCCTTGTAAGTGGGGCGCACCCTGTTAAGAGACGAATTAGCCAATGTGTTTCAGCGCATCATCAAGTTTGGCCGCACAAGCCCAGTCGTTGTTGGTAATGCCGTTTGCGCTGTGGGTGTTCCAGCGCACTTTGACCCGGTTGTAGCTAAACGTGACTTCCGGGTGGTGGTCTTCGTCGTCGGCCAAATGAGTAATGGCATGCACTGCAAGCTTCACGCCTTCGAAGTTGGCAAACGCATATTGCCGCCAAAGGTTCAAAGCATGTTCTCCCTTGGCATCAAACTCAACAGACCAGTATTCAAACTCGTCCAACTGCGCTTCAATCTCGTCAGCGCTCCATGCATGGCCTTCACCCAAGTGTTGGCAGTGTACATGCAGCCAGTCTACCAGTGGGCGAGCAGGGTGTGGCGTGTTCATGGTGTTCATTGGGCGCCTTGCAAGCTGTTCAAACGGCTGATTCGAATGGACGCAGGCGGGTGGCTGTCGTAAAACGCAGAATGCAATGGGTCAGGCGTGAGCGTGGACGCGTTGTCCTGATACAACTTCACCAAAGCGCTTACCAAGTGTTGAGGAGCGCTTTGCTGTGCAGCATATGCATCTGCCTCAAATTCATGTTTGCGGCTGAGCCAAGACATCACAGGGCGAATCGGGAATGTGAAATAGGGTAGTACCATCATGAACAACACCAAAGCCATGGCTTGTGCACCATTGGCCAGGTCAGGGTTTACTCCCAGCTCGCTGTAGAACCACGGTGTGTTGGCCAGAAGGCCAAGCACATAAAACATGACAAGACTGCCAATGCCTGAAAAGGCCAGGTGCTTCACGATGTGCTTTTTCTTGAAGTGCCCCAGTTCATGGGCCAACACCGCTTCAATTTGATCGTCATTCAAGCGAGAGAGCAGGGTGTCGAAAAACACGATTCGCTTGGCCTTGCCCATGCCGCTGAAGTAGGCATTGCCGTGGCTTGAGCGTTTGCTGCCATCCATTACAAACAAGCCGCTGGAATCAAAGCCACAGCGTTGTAGCAAATTCAGAATGCGCTGGCGGGTGGCGCCGTCTTCCAGTGGGGTGAACTTGTTGAAAATGGGTGCAATCACCGTGGGGAACAGCCACATCAACAACAGGCTGAAGCCAAACCACAACGCCCAGGCATAAACCCACCATTGCTGGCCGGCTTCACGCATCAGGTAAAGAACTGCGAACACCAGTGGGCCGCCAATCAAAGCGCCCACCAGCAAGCCTTTCAGCCAGTCGCCAATGAACAGGCCTTTCTTCATTCGATTGAAACCGAAGCGCTCTTCAAGCACGAATTGTTTGTAGTAGGACAATGGCAAATCAAGCACGCTTCCGATGAAGCCCACCACGGCGATCAGCAGCAAACCCGCCAAGATACCCTCGGCGGCGGTGCTTGTGAAATTTTGAATCCATTGAAGGCCGCCCAGCAAGGTAAACCCCATCAGGATAGTGGCTTCAATCAGCACGTTGATCATGCCCAGACGGGTTTTTGCGATTGAATAGTCTGCCGCCTTTTGATGGTCTTGCAGGCTGATTTGCTCCCTGAACTCCGCAGGCACTTGCGCGCGGTTCAAGGCGATGTGCCGCACCTGGCGACTTGCAAGATAAATGCGAAGCGCCACACTCAAAACTACTGCCAGAACAAAGACTTCAGTAAAAACCATTTCTCGCTACCACCCTTGATTAATTTGCGCTTCAATGCCTGTGAGACAATACAGCTCTCTTTAGATTCAACCTCAAAGCTCATTCAAATTATGTCACAAGCCACGCCAAGTTCCACCCCTGTTGAAACCAAGATTCCCCGCGACGACAATCGCCTGGTGTGGGTTGATATGGAAATGACGGGTCTGGACCCTTTTAACGACAAAATCATCGAAGTGGCGGTTGTGGTGACGGACAGCGAATTGAATGTGCTGGAAGAAGGGCCTGTGCTGGCCATTCACCAAAGCGATGAAATTCTGGCCGGGATGGATGCCTGGAACACCAGCACCCATGGCAAGAGTGGCCTGACTGCGCGCGTAAAGGAATCCTCGATTGATGAAGCCCAGGCGGAAAAGTTGCTGATTGAATTTTTGGCGAAATACATTGGCCCGGGTAAAAGCCCCATGTGTGGCAACAGCATTTGCCAAGACCGCCGATTCATGGCCAAGTACATGCCCAAGCTGGAGGCATATTTTCATTATCGGAATCTCGATGTGAGCACACTAAAGGAATTGTGCAAACGCTGGAACCCTACTACAGCCCGAAAATTTGTGAAGAAAACCAAGCACACCGCGTTGGCTGATATTCACGAGTCAATCGACGAGCTTCGTTTTTACCGCGAGCATTTCATTGTGGCGCCAGAGGCGAAGGCGAGCCAGGAGAGTCCTCAGTCCCCGACGGCGCCTGCGGCTTAGTTGGCAAAGTAAGTTCCAAAACATTGCGCTGGCGCATGACATGGGCCAGTAGCAAGGCCAGGCAGGTTCCAGCCAATAGCAGCCCACCTGCGCTGGCCATCCAGAAGCCTTGTGATTTTAGTGGGTTTTCTTGCCACACACCAAGCCACATGCCCCCGCCAATGCCCACAAACCACAGGCTGACCAAATAAATCAGCATGGGGCGTGCCGACACACGGTAGGCCCGAAGCGAAAACGAGCACAAAGTTTGTACGGCATCAATAAAATGGTAAGCGATTACCCAAGGCATCAAGCCCAAGGCGACTTCAATGGTTTTTGCGTCTTTGGTGTAGAACGAAATCAATTCCAGGTCGAATACATACAAACCCAGGCAAACGCAGGCGGCAACCAGCATGGCGGTTTCAATGCCGCGCTTTACGATCACGCTTGCGTATCTGTTAAACCCAGCGCCAATTTGCTGCGAGGCCAACACTGTGGTGGCATTGCCCAACGACAAACACACCATGTACGCCATGGCTGCCATATTGGACACAATTTGGTGCCCGCCCAACTGGTACACATCGAAACGCGACACCAGCAGCGCAATAACTGTGAAGGAGCTGACTTCAATCAAGTATGAGCCACCAATCGGAAGCCCGAGCCGAAGGATTTGCCCAAGACGATGCCAGTCAGGTTTCAAGCTGCGAATGGATTTGAATTCGCTGTAATGTTTGTCGAATAACCAAATGAGGGCCGAAATACCGAGCACCAGCCACATGGTTGCTGCTGTAGCCCAACCAAAACCAGCCGCTCCCAAGGCAGGCAACCCCCATCCGCCATTCATGAACCAAATGTTCAAGGGTATTTTCAGCAGCAGCATCAGCACTTGCAGGGCTACCACAATTTGTGGGCGTGAAATAGACTGGTTCAGCGCATAAAACACACGAAACACCAAGGCCGCTGGCAAACCCCAGGCAATGCCAAGCAGGTAGCCACGGGTGTCGCTGGCAATGTGAGCAGGGGTATTGGTCAGTTGAAAAATAGGGTCCGGGTTCAGCAGCACGGCCATGCCAATGCAGCTCATGGTCAGGGCCAACCAAACACCTTGCACGGCGTCTTCCCCAACTTTGCGGTGGTCGCCTGCGCCAAAGTGGGCAGAGCAAATGGGGGTCAGGCCTATGATGACCCCCATCAAGCCCACGTACAGGCTGATATAGATAGATGACCCTACCGCCATGGCCGCCAGCACATCGGGGCCAGCTTGCCCGGCCATCAATGTATCAACCAGGCCGTTGCCCATGACCGCCAGTTGCCCCAGCAAAATTGGCAAAGCCTGATTCAGCAGTGCCCTGCGCGGCCGGTTCTGGGCGAATAAAACGATACTGCTGGCCATGCGACACCTTTAACGACTGCTGTTTTCTGTCTGCTGTTCTAACTGCTGGGTCCGTGCGTACAGGAAGAAGAATTCATGTCGGTCCGAGTTTCGGTTGCCGGTCCAGATCAATTCCCACCGCTCAGATGCCTTGGATTCAAAATCAACCTTGATCTTAAGGCCCTGCCGGGTATCGTCTTGTAGCAATAGGTACTCACATTGCGAGGCTTCCTTGAATTGCCCTTTGCGAATGAAGTCAACCTTGGCGTGGTATTGAAGTGTAGCCCGCTGTGCGTAGCCCAGGTTGTAGTCTGCAACGCATTCCCTGTCGGCAGCTGCCTGATGATTCAGCACCGATTGGGTAATTGCATCACCCAAGGTCTTGAAGCTTTTTGCATAATCAATTCTCGGGATCCACAGGGTCATCATCAGCAGCCACAGCAAAATAACGCCACCGGTGGTCAGCACCATGGGACGCCAGAGAGCACGGCTTCCTGAGGCGGTTCGCCATACGATCAAACGGATCCAGGCGATGCTGGCCAGAAATGCCAAGGCAAGTTCTAGACCGATGACATCGGGCACATAGCCTGGGGACAGTTTCTCGAAATTGGCTGCTATTTTTGCGGGGAAACCAAACGTGGCTGCAGTCCAGCCCAGCCACACCAACACGGCTGCGAATGTAAACCAAAGAACTGCGAACCAGTCAATCAGGCTGATCAGGCCGCGCTTCATGGTTGAAAGCCCGATTGCAGCAAGCACCGAAAGTGGTGCCAGCAATGGGAAATAGTTGGCCTCATCGGCCGGGTTTGTAATCAGCAGTACAACCACACCAGCGGCAGCGCCTGCCAAAGGAATGCGGATAGAGGGTTCAGTCAAAGCCTTGCGGTAACGCCAAATGGTCCAGCACGCCATGGGTAAAATTGGCCACAAAAACCAGGTCAGGGTTTTCAGGGTGATTACCAATTTAAGCAGGTCAAAAGACTGGGTTGGGTCAAGTATCAGAAAGCGGCGCACATTCCATTCATTCCATGCGTTCCACCACAATTCCCCGTTTTTTTGGCTCATTAGCCAGAAAAACCAGATTGCAAAAGGAATGGCGAACACGGCAGCCGCCCGAGTCATGCGACGAAGCAGACCAAAGCGCAGTGAGCTGTGCGTCATCGAGCTGACAAGCAACAAAAGCAGAAAGGGCAGCCAGTGTGCCCACCCACGTGCAAAAAAAGCGATGGCAATACCCGCGCCCAGCATCCAGCCCGCGCCAATTGGCCTGTCAAGCGAGCGCACCGCACCCAGCAGCATGATTGAAATGCCAGCCAGCTCGGCAATTTCGGGCACCTGCATGTGGGAGCGAACAAGAAGGCCCAAAGTACCCAAAAAGCAAAGTACCGAGGCATCTGCCACAGCACGGGCGTAATCGACCCGGGTAGGTGCAGTGCCAAGTGGGTCTTCAGGTTGAAGCTCAACCCGCTTGGCCAATCGGTAGGTGGTGTTCCAAATGGCCCAGCCGGCCAAAATCATCCAAAATACATTGCCCAAGCGCATGGCGTCATCGAGCCAGTTGTGTGGCAGGTCGACGGCAAGTGCCAGTTTTCCGAACAAGCCTGCAAGCCAGGCCGACAGCAGGCCGCCTTCGACATACATGCGGTCACCAATCAGCGACATCGCCCATTCTGAAAAAGGCAGCTGGGAAAAGGTAAAGCTTTGGCCAAAGCCTGCGGCGTCGTCAGGTTTCCAGGGCGTGCGGGCAAAAAGGCCCGGCAAAATGTAGAGCAGTATCAAGCCCCACAATAGCCTGCGCGACAAACGAGTGTTGTTGGCTGCCGTAATGACCATGTTCTTATTGTGTCCGTAAAAACAAAAGGCAGCCAGTTTGCCTGAGCTGCCTTTTTATGATCACTTGCGCGAAAAATTACTTCTTGAAGCGATCGAAACGACGACGGAACTTCTCAACGCGACCAGCGGTGTCCACGATTGTGTTTTGTGCGCCGGTGTAGAAGGGGTGAGATTCAGAACTCACGTCCAGCTTGATCAAAGGGTATTCTTTGCCTTCGTGTTCTCCAGTTTCGCGGCTAGGCGCGGTAGAGCGGCAAATGAATTTGAAGCCGTTGGACATGTCCATGAACAACACTTCGCGATAGTTGGGGTGAATGCCTTCTTTCATGAGTTTCTCCGTTGCAGCCAATCTGGCGGTTAATTGGTCTCATTGGTGTGAGTGCCAACCGACAAAGCCAAATCACTTGCTGGTTAATTAGGTAACCGCAAATTATAGGGTTGTGAGCTTGTAAGGTCAAGTGAGAATTTGACTCACGGTTGAATAAACCGGGCTAACCACCTGTTGGGGTTCGTCGCCAATTCAGGGGGCGATTGTACTTGCCGATAGGCACATGCTGGTGGCTGTCAAAACCACATCAACAACACCATGAAACGTCAATTTACCCTGACCCAAAAAGCTTTGGGCATTTGTGCAGTTATCGCCTTGATTGTTGCCGCATCGATGGTTTGGGTCACTATTCAAATGAATCGCCTGACCGAACTGGAAACAGTGGGTGCCGCAAAAATCGTTCAAGAGAACGAGGTAAGCCGCTTGATTGCCCAGGCCAATCACCACACTACGAAAATGGCCTCTTCATTTAAAAATGTGCTGTTGCGGGGCGAGGGCGAAGGTGCCGCAGACAAGTACAAAAAAGAATTCTCCAAGTATGTTCAACAATTTGAGCAAACCACGGCCGATCTGTTAAAAAACCAGGCGGTTGCCTCCGATTCCGCCCGTATCAAAGCAATTCAGGCGTGGCAGGACGATTTCAAAGCAGCATCCGCTGCCTATGCTGCGGCCTTGGGTAAATATGATCCGGCGTTGCCGTTTCAATACCGTGAGTTGGATAAATCGGTGAATGGCATGGACCGCCCGGTGGTCAAGGCAGGTTCGTCGATTGAAGAGTTGGGCTTGCAAACTCAAACCGCTGCCATCAACAAACTGACACAGGAAATTCATGCCGAAACAGGGCGCCTGCTTTGGACTTTGTACGCAAGCATGGCCTTGACCCTGACTTTTTTATGCACAAGTCTCATGGTGTATGCACGTTCAGTTCGGCAGAGTTTGGGCGCTGAGCCTGGCTTTTTGGCCACGCAAGCCAGCAAAATTGCTTCAGGTGACTTGCAGTGCGCCGAGATGTCGAATCTTCAGTCAAAGCCCGGCAGCGTGACTGCCGTGTTCGAGACCATGCGATTGGCATTGCTTGATTTGGTGCGCGATATTCGGGAGAGAACAAGCGCTGCCGAGCGAAGCTTGGACAGTATTCGGCAACAGTTGAGCGTGGTTGACCAGTCCGCTGTCTCTCAATCCAATTCCAGTTCTGAAATGGCTGCGGGTATTGAAGAAATGTCTGCGAATATTTCGCAACTGTTTGACGTGGCAGAGCAAACCAAATTGGCGGCGGAAGACTCAAGTACTGAATCCGAGTCAGGTTTGATTTTGGTGGAGAGCACCTCCGAAGAGGTCGAAAAAACAGCGCATGGTGCCACTCAGCTAAGTCAAACCGTTCATGAATTGGGTAGCCAGTCCGACCAAATCAGTCAAATCATTTCAGTGATCGAGGAAATTGCAGGTCAAACCAATTTGCTCGCCTTGAATGCCGCCATTGAAGCTGCGCGTGCAGGTGAGCAGGGGCGGGGGTTTGCGGTGGTTGCAGATGAAGTGAGGCGCTTGGCCGAGCGAACTACCCAATCAACCTCTGAAATTGAGCAAATGGTGGGGGCCATTCAAAAAGGCACTCAAAACGTGGTGACTGAGATGACCGGTTGGGCCAGCAAAGTGACCTCAAGTTTGGGTCGCATGAATCAGACCAGGGATTTGATGGGCACGATAAGGAGTCGCGCAGGAGATGTGAAAGTGATGGCTTCCGAAGTGACCAGTTCCTTGTCTGAGCAACGTTCGGCTGCGACTTTGTTGTCGACCCAGATTGAGAAGTATGCGGCGATGTCGGAGGAAAACGCGAATTGCGTGGGTGAAATTAGAAAGTCTTTGGTGGAATTGACCGAGGCGTTTTCTCAGCTGAATGCGCAGTGCGGGAAGTTCAAGATAAGCTGATAAAAAAACCGCTGGCCCGGTTCACACCCAGCCAGCGGTTCTGTTTTCAAGCAAGCAATGCCTGGTAACAGGTAACAAAGGCAATTACATGCCCATGCCGCCCATACCACCCATTCCGCCCATACCACCCATGTCAGGTGCTGAAGGCTTGTCATCAGCCGCATCAGCAACCATGCAATCGGTGGTCAACATCAGCGATGCGATAGATGCAGCGTTTTGCAACGCCGTGCGAGTTACTTTGGTTGGATCCAAAACACCCATGTCTACCATATCGCCGTATTCGCCTGTGGCTGCGTTGTAACCGTAGTTGCCTTCACCGCCCATCACGTTGTTGGCCACCACTGATGATTCTTCACCTGCGTTGGTCACGATCATGCGCAGTGGCTCTTCCATGGCGCGCAGAACAATCTTGATACCTGCGTCCTGGTCTGGGTTCGCACCCTTCAAGCCTGCAATCTTGGCACGTGCACGCAGCAAGGCTACGCCGCCGCCTGGCACAATGCCTTCTTCCACTGCAGCGCGTGTCGCGTGCAGGGCGTCTTCTACGCGGGCTTTCTTTTCTTTCATTTCAACTTCAGTGGCAGCGCCAACCTTGATCACTGCAACACCGCCAGCCAACTTGGCCACGCGTTCTTGCAGCTTTTCACGGTCGTAGTCGGAAGAGGACTCTTCGATCTGGCCACGAATCTGCTTTACACGGGCTTCGATGTTTGCACCGTCGCCAGCACCGTCGATGATGGTGGTGTTTTCTTTGCCCACTTCAATGCGCTTGGCCTGACCCAGGTGTTCCAGGGTTACAGTTTCCAGACTCATGCCGGTTTCTTCAGCGATTACAACACCACCAGTCAAAATGGCGATGTCTTCCAGCATGGCTTTGCGGCGGTCGCCGAAGCCAGGGGCCTTCACTGCGCAAGTTTTCAAAATGCCGCGAATGTTGTTTACAACCAAAGTTGCCAGAGCTTCACCTTCGATGTCTTCAGCAATAATCAACAATGGGCGGCCAGCCTTGGCCACTTGTTCCAGTGTGGGCAGCAGGTCACGAATATTGCTGATTTTCTTGTCGTGCAACAGCACGAAGGGGTTGTCCAGAGCAACAACCTGCTTTTCCTGGTTGTTGATGAAGTAGGGGCTCAGGTAACCGCGGTCAAACTGCATGCCTTCAACAACATCCAGTTCGTTGTCCAGGCTCTTGCCGTCTTCAACAGTAATTACGCCTTCCTTGCCCACTTTTTCCATGGCTTCAGCAATGATGTTGCCGATGGATTCATCGCTGTTCGCGGAAATGGAGCCAACCTGAGCAATCGCCTTGGTAGTTGCGCAGGGCTTGCTCAATGCGCGCAGTTCAACGATTGCGGCGCTTACGGCCTTGTCAATGCCACGCTTCAGGTCCATTGGGTTCATGCCCGCGGTCACAAACTTCATGCCTTCTTTCACAATGGCTTGGGCCAGAACTGTGGCGGTTGTTGTGCCATCGCCTGCGTTGTCAGAAGTGCGAGAAGCAACTTCTTTCACCATTTGTGCGCCCATGTTTTCGAACTTGTCCTTCAGTTCGATTTCTTTGGCCACGGAAACGCCGTCCTTGGTGATGGTGGGGGAGCCGAATGAACGCTCCAGAACCACGTTGCGGCCACGTGGGCCCAAGGTCACTTTCACTGCGTTGGCTAGAATGTTCACGCCACGCACCATGCGGCTGCGTGCGTCGTCGCCGAAAAATACTTCTTTAGCTGCCATGATTAATCTTCCTCTTGAATTCTGTGTAATTAGGCTTAGTCATTACGCTTGGTAATTAAGCTTCAATAACGCCCATGATGTCTTCTTCGCGCATTACCAGCACTTCCTTGCCATCCACCTTGATGGCTTGGCCGGCGTACTTGCCGAACAACACGCGCTGGCCAACCTTCACATCCATGGCGATCAGCTTGCCGCTGTCATCGCGCTTGCCTGGGCCAACTGCAATCACTTCACCTTGATCGGGCTTCTCGGCGGCGGCTTCTGGAATCACGATGCCAGAGGCTGTTGTGCGCTCGCTGTCGAGACGCTTCACGATCACGCGATCATGCAACGGACGAATGTTCATGGATACCACTCCTAAATTTGTCTTTTAAAAAGAATTGCTTAGAGAAACTGACGGATGCATTGTTAGCACTCGCCGTCATCGAGTGCTAATAATAGGGGTGGGGGGGAGGTATTTCAAGGGGCGGGATGAAAAAAAGTTGCCCGCAAGCAGGGTGTCAGTCACTTTTGTTTACACTAGGGGTCGATTTGATACGGCACCCCACAGAATGAATAAAGCAAAGTCGGTTTTCATTGTCCTGTTTTTACTCTTGATTAACCTGAGTCTGTTGCACGTGGCTACCCTGAGTTGGCACAGCCCGCTTGGCCCAGGCTGGATAGGGGTGTTTGTGTTGGCCTTGCCCAATTTTTACCTGTTTGTGTGGATGTTCATGCGCAGGCGCGCCCGAACATCGCGCAATCTTCACTTGCTGATGGCTGCCAACCTTACCGGCATTGCCCTGGTGTTGACCGATCCGGGCATGGAGGCGAACCCTTGGCCTCTAATTTTTGGCAATCTGATCTTTTTTGGAAGCATTGCTTACATTTTCTGGTATTCCAATCTGGGTGAACGCAACAACGCGATGCTCAATGAGGGTGAAAAACTGCCCGTATTCGAACTCAATACCCTGGATGGTGAATCTTTTTCGAGCGAGCAGTTCAAAGGGGCTGCATGGTTGCTGATGTTTTACAGGGGCAATTGGTGCCCGTTGTGCATGACACAAATTGGCGAAGTGGCGGCACGTTACATTGACCTTGACCGCCTGGGTGTGAAAGTGGCGCTAATCAGCCCGCAGCCGGAGACCAAAACCAAAGAACTCGCTGAGCGATTCAAGGTGCCGATGAGGTTTTTTGTAGACACTGATTTCAAGGCCAGCAAGAAGTTAAAGCTGCTGCATGAAGACGGCGTGCCATTTGGCCTAAAGTGGATGGGGCATGGGGAAGACACTGTGTTACCCACGGTTTTGATCATCAACAAACATGGGCGAATTGTGTACTCAGACCAAACTTCAAATTACCGTGTTCGACCCGAACCTGAGCAGTTTCTGGAAGTGGCACGCCAAAAGCTGGGCGGGGCCGAGTCCTGATTATTTGGCCGCGGCAGCCTGATCAGCCGCCGCTTTGCGTATGCTGTTGATCAGTTCCTTGCTGATGCGGCTTTCCATGCGACGGTGTACCGGTTCAAGTGCTTTGCGCCACAGGTCAATTTCGGCGCTGCTTAATGTGGTTACTTTGGTGTTTTTCGATTCCTTGACCTTGTTTAAGGCTTGCGCGTTCAGTTTTTCGGCTTCGTCGTCGTTTTTGCGGGTTGCGTCGACAATGCTTTTTTCAAGCGTTACGCGAATGTCTGCTGGCAAGCTGTTCCAGAACTTGCGGTTAACGATTACCGCATAGCCCAGATAACCGTGATTGGTTACCGCCACATACTTCTGAACTTCGTGCATTTTTTTGGAGTACAGATTGGAGGGTGGATTTTCAGTGCCATCCACCAAACCGGTCTCCAGTGCGGTGTGTACATCGGAGAAAGCCAGCGGAATTGGCGTGGCTCCCAGCGCTTCCATTTGGGCCTCGAGCACCCGTGAAGGCTGAATTCGCATGCGTTTGCCTTTCAGGTCTTCGGGTAGTCGAAGCGGTGTGTTGGCGCTCATCACCTTGAAGCCATTGTCCCAGTAGGCCAGGCCCAATATTCCGCGGTCTTCAAGTTGGGCCAGCAGCTGCTTGCCGATTTCACCTTGAGTGACGGTTTTTAGCACCTGGCGATTCGGGAAAATGTAGGGAAGGTCGAACACCTCGAAATCGCGCATGCCCAGTTGGCCGAACTTGGCCAGCGAGGGAGCCAGCATTTGAACGGCTCCCAATTGCAGGGCTTCAAGTTCTTCCCGGTCTTTGTACAGCGATGAGTTCGGATAAACCTCTACTTTCACCCGCCCGCGGGTGCGTTCTTCCACCAGCTTTTTGAATTCCAGCGCAGCGATCCCCTTTGGGGTGTTTTCATCAACAACATGGCTGAACTTGATCAGGATGGGCGGTGCCGCACTGGCGGGTGCCAATGCAACGCCGTGAAGCCCAAGCAAAATTCCTAGTGCTGACAGATATTTCATATTGCGGCTAGTTGGTAAGTATTCATTGAAAATTCCAGAGTAGGACCTTCCTCACCATTGTGGGTTTCCACATGCTCTGAAATCTTTTCGTCATTTCGTGGCACTATCCAGCCATGCAAGTGTTCGCCCCTTATGAGCCCAATTTAAAGAAGATCAAGCGCCGCCAAGCCATGAGGTTTGGCATGCCTGTGCTTGTTTTTTCACTTTTGATGGCTTTGCTGGTGGCCGCAGTTTACTACGCCCAGCAAGATGAACGTGACCAAAACCAGGCAAAACTGATTGCGGATGCGTTGTGGGCTCGTCAGAACATTCAGTTTCAAGTGGGTGGCTTGATCAATTCCTTGCAAGCGTTAACAAACGATTCGCTCATCTATCCGTCGGCACGGCTGGCTGCAAGCCTGAATCAGTTGAGCCGTAGCTCTGGCGAATTGGTCGCGGTGTTTCGTGGTCCAGAGCTGGTTCCGATTGTTAACCTGGAAAATAATTTTGACGAATACGATTTAGAGGCGGTTCGCAATTTGATTTCAGCGCCAGTCAATCAACGCTACGAGTCTCGCCTCGACGGCCTGGTTGGGCCTTTTTTGTTTCAAGGGCGGCACTATGTGGCCAACGTCAGTGTGGCCCAGCGTGGAGATGCTGTGACTGCGGGTCTGATCGATCTTGACCTGATGCTTGAAAAAGAGTTGCCCTGGTGGTTTGCACAAGACAACCAGGTTGAACTGCTGGATGCAAGTGGTGCCATTTTGTCGCGCCTGGTCAAAGCCAGCCCGGGCGCTGGCGTGTACATGCACACCACCTCACTGGAACTCGGCGGGCTGCAATTTCAACTCAGGGTCAACAGCATTCAAGAAGGTCCTCGATTGTTCAACTATGGCATTACCGGCGCATTGGCATTTTTGCTCTTGTTGCTGTTGCTGAGTTTCATCATGTTGTGGCGAGACTCCCGCCGCCGTCTGGAAATTGAAGCTCGCCTGGAAGAGGAAAAGTTGTTTCGTCAGTCCATGCAAGACTCCATGGCCGTGGGTTTGCGTGTGTGGGACTTGCAGGGTTTTATTCGTTATGTGAACCCGGCATTTTGCAATATGGTGGGTTACAAACCCGAAGAACTCATCGGTATTCCACAACCCTTGCCTTATTGGCCCAGCAAAAGCACAGAGGAATACAAAAGGTTGGTGGCCGATGTCATTTCAGGCAATGCCCCACCGGAAGGGTTTGAAACCATTTATCAGCACAAGAATGGCAAGTTGATTGATGTGCTGATTGTGGAAGCGCCGCTGAAAGACGGCCGGGGCGTGCACACCGGGTGGATGAGCTCGGTCATCGACATCACCGATCGCAAACGTTCGGAATCCTTGATTGCCGAGCAGCGCGAAAAATTGCAAGCGGCCTCTCGATTTGCCTTGGTGGGTGAAGTGGCCTCCAATATTGCGCATGAATTGAATCAGCCACTCGCCACGATGGTCTCTTATGCGCAGGCCGGCATGAATTTAAGCCAGCGTGGTGCCAGTCTTGAAATGTATGGCCAGTTATTTGAAAAGTTGCGCGATCAGGCGCAGCGTGCTGGCCGTGTGGTGGGGTCTGTTCAAAACCTGGTGCGCAAACGCAAGCCCACGCGTGAAAATGTTCGTGTGGCCGATTTGATCGATTCCATTCAGTTCATGGTCAATTCCACTGCCATGCTTCACCAGGTCCGTTTGCATTTTGACATCGGTGTACCCGATTTCGTGTTGTACATCGACCGAATCATGGTGGAGCAGGCCTTGGTGAATCTGGTTAAAAATGCATCTGAGGCGTTCACTGCCTCGCAACGAATTCGCAATGTGTGGATACGCGCGCGTCAGCTGGAGAACTCCTTTGAATTTTCAGTACGCGATGATGGCCCCGGCTTGAGCTTGAACAACACTGAGAAAATGTTTGAGGCTCTCGTGTCGACCAAACCCGATGGGTTGGGGCTGGGGTTAAGCCTATGCCGCTCTGTGGCTGAATCTCATGGTGGTCGCTTGAAAGCCGAGGCTGTGCCTACTGGTGGCACCTGTTTTACAATGGACTTGCCGATGGCAGTCAAAGAATCCATGGAAGGAGAGCAGTCAGTTGGAGCCAACTAAAAAAGTACAGGTGTTGCTGCTCGATGATGATGACGATTTGCGCGAGGGCATGAAGTGGATGTTCGAGACCGTGGATCTTCCCATGCAGGGCTTTGCAAATTTCGAAAGCTTCAAGTCCAGGCTAGATGAATATGTCGGCAGTGATGCTGAACTTTGCCTGTTGCTCGACTTGCGCATGCCCGATATGTCGGGTCTTGAGGTGTTTGAGTGGTTGAAACGCAGTGGCTACAGCCTTGATCGTTTGCCCGTCATTTTTCTCACCGGGCATGGCGATATTTCCACTGCTGTTGAGGCTGTTAAAAATGGTGCATTCGATTTTTATGAGAAGCCCACCACTGATCAGCGTTTGATTGAACGGGTGAAACAGGCACTTCAAAAATCAGGCGAGTATCTGGTTAACCTGGAAGTACTGAAACAATGGTCCGAGCGAATTGACCGCCTGTCGCCTCGCGAAAGAGAGGTGATGTTTCTGGTGGCCAAGGGTAAGCTAAACAAGGTAATCGCCTCTGAATTGGACATTTCCATGCGCACAGTTGAAGTGCACCGTGCCAATGTGTTTGACAAACTCAAGGTGCGCTCAGCTGCGGAGTTGGCCACTCTGCTGAGCCGCCTCAGCGACCGCCTTGGCTTTGATCAGTTGGCGGGGCTGGAATAAATTTCCACCATATTGGGTAGGCGAACTGCATCACCAAACAGCGGGCTCGACGTGTCAGGGTGCAGTTCCAGCACCAAGGCTTTGCGGGCCAGGCGGTTGTCCCTGAAATAGTGTTGAACTGCATCCAGCCTTTGGCTGGCCACAGCGAGATCAAGTTCAGCACTGCCCCCGGTTTGTGTACTGGATCGAATCAGGATCGGGCCAGATCTTCCTGCCTTGGTGGCGTTATTCAAGGCCTCGAGCTTGGGCAGACAGTTCGGCGGAATTTCAGTTTGTCCCGGCTTGAAATGGATCAGCAATTCAAGTCGCCGGTCTTCTCTGCGAAGAGTCAGCGCAGCTGCGGTACTTTGAGACTCTGAAAGTGCGCTGACCACACCGTTGAACAGGTCAAGCGTGGGTTGGTAGCCACAGTGCATTTCTGGATTACTTAACCGTTGAATCACGCTGTCAATTGCATTTGCTGGTTTGATCGAACACAGCACGGCAAGCGCCGACAATCCAACAATTTTTCCCGCACCGCACTTGGTGGTTGAGCGTTTGCTCATTTCTTGTCGTCGAGGCCAGAGGTTTCAGCAGGCTTTGCTTCCGATGCTGATTCCGGTGTTGGCGCTGGTTCTGTCTGAGCAAAGCTCACTTTGATTTGATTGGCAAGCAGGTGATAAATGGACGCAGGCAAAATGCGTTTGCTAACCTGCGTGGAGATGGCCGATACGAAAATCAGCGGCATGACCAAATCATGGTTGTCGACCATTTCCAGCACAATCACAAAAGCGGTAATCGGGCAGTGCGTGACTGCGGACAAAACACCGACCATGGCCAGCAGCATCAGTGGGGCGGTCTCGCTGTTGGTTAGCCCCGCAAAAAAGTGACCGAAACCCGCGCCAATGGACAAGGTGGGTGAAAATACACCGCCCGGTATGCCGCTGGCAAACGACACCACCGTTGCCACCATTTTCGTAAGCCAGAACATGGGTGAAAGTTCTTCACTGTCCTGAAGTGCAGCTTTTGTTTCTTCATACCCCGCGCCGAATACCTCGGCACCAAACACCAGAGCCATCAAGGACAGCACGACCCCACATCCGGCTGCAAACCGGTAAGGAAAACGGCTGCGCAAACCACCCAGAAAGCTGGTGCTGGACACCAGAATCAACATGCTCCGCCCGTAAAGACCGCCTACTATTCCGGTGAGAATTGCCAGAGTAAAGATAATCAGCCATTCTTGCCCCCAATCAATGGTGGCGTTGGAATAGCCAAAATATGAGTAGTTACCTTGAAGAATCAGTGCGACCAAGCCGGCCAGCACAATCGCCATCAGCAGGGCCGATGTATGCCGCATTGTTTTGCGGCGCCCCAATTCCTCAAAAGCAAACATCAAGCCGCCCAAGGGGGTGTTGAAGGCTGCAGCAACCCCGGCCGCACCGCCTGCGATGATCAAGGAGCGCGTATCAAATAACTTGGCGATGTTGGGAAAACGACCGGCATAGGCCATGAGTGCTGCGCCAATTTGAACCGTAGGGCCCTCGCGCCCGGCGGCTGCGCCCGCTGCAATCACGAATGGGGTAATCAACAGTTTGCCCAGAAAAGCACGTGGGCCCAGAAGCCTCTCCATCAAACGTGGTTTGGGGTGTTTGGTTACCTTGATGGCCTGCGGAATGCCACTGCCGCCAGCGCCCCAGAAAATGGTGTTGACCAGCCACAGAGCAATTGGAAACACAATGGGAGGCAAGAGCAGCGCGACCCACATGTGCTCGGCAAACAGTTCTTTGTTCCACTCGCCTGCAAAGTCAGACATCCATGCGAAACCCACCGCAAGAAAACCCACCAGCAGGGAAAAGGCGTAGATGACGGAGACAATCATGCCTCGGTCTGCCATGAAACGTGAAAGTCGAGCGCTTTGCGCCAGCCACTTGCTTTTGGAATTTGGCCGCACGGTAGGAGGTTTCCTGCTTGGTTGGTCAACAAGCTTTAAATTGTCGCATAAAAACAAAAAACCCTCAGGCTTTCGGCTGAGGGTTTTTCTCGGGGTTTCCCCCGTGCTGCTTTTACGCTGCTTTTTTAGCCAGCGCGGCGGCGGCTGAAACCACCACGGTCACCCATATTGCGTGCCGCGTTTTCCTTGCGGGCACCAGAAGCATGTTCGCGCTTGGGGCCTGAGGGAGCAGTTGTACCTTCGGCGCGGAAGGCTGGGCGAGCACGCTCTTCAGAGCGTGGGAAGCTTGGGCGCTCTGCGTCACGGTTCCACTTTTTAGGCGCATCGGAGTTGCCTGAAAAGCCGGAAGGCTTGCGGTCACCAAAGGAGGGCTTGTCGCCAAACGACTTGCGCTCACCAAAGGGTTTGCGATCGCCGAATGAAGGCTTGTCACCAAACGATTTGCGTTCACCAAAAGGCTTGCGATCGCCGAAGCTGCGCTCTTCACCTTGAACAAACGGCTTGCGGTCGCCAAAGCTGCGCTCTTCGCGGGCTTCGTAAGGTTTGCGATCACCGAACGACTTGCGCTCACCAAATGCGGGCTTGTCGCCGAACGATTTACGCTCGCCGAATGCTGGCCTGTCGCCATACGATTTGCGCTCGCCGAAAGCAGGCTTGTCGCCATACGACTTACGTTCGCCGAAGCTGCGCTCTTCGCGCGCTTCGAAGGGCTTGCGATCACCGAAAGAAGGCTTGTCGCCGTATGTTTTGCGTTCGCCACCGCCAAAGCTGCGGCCTTCGGAACGACCACCGCCGTTGCCTGCATAACCGCCGCCACTGGAACGACCACGGCCACCGCCAGGCTTGCCGCCACCACGGGGCGCTTGTGTGAAGTTGCCGCGTGGCTCCAAGCCTTCCACTTGTTCTTCGGGAATACGTGAATTGATGAAACGCTCGATGCCGCGAACGCTGATGATGTCGCAGGCTTCAGCCAATGTAACCGCAACACCACTGCGGCCAGCACGGCCGGTACGGCCGATGCGGTGCACATAGTCTTCCGACTTCATGGGCATGCCGTAGTTGATTACATGAGAAATTGCAGGCACATCCAGGCCACGGGCAGCAACATCCGTTGCAACCAATACCTTGATGTCGCCTTTGCGAACGCTGGCCAAACGGCGGTTACGCACCACTTGTGGCATACCACCGTGCAGTGCGCAGGCGCGTACGCCTTCGTCGGCCAAATCGCGGGCCAGGTTTTCAGCATCAATTTGTGTGCTGGTAAATACAACAGCCTGAACCATGTCAGGGTGCTCCAGCCAGTGGTTCAGCAGCTTGCGCTTGTGGCCACGGTTGTCAGCCCACATCAGTTTTTGAGCGATGTCGGTGTTGGCTTCGTTCTGAGCCGCCATTTCAATGCGCTTGGGGTTGTTCATGATATTTTCGGCCAAACCAATAATGCGCTTGGCAAAGGTGGCGGAGAACATCAGGGTTTGAATGCGGTTGCCGCACAGCTGGTCGATCGCTTCCAGGTCTTCAGAGAAGCCCAAGTCAAGCATACGGTCTGCTTCGTCAACAATCAGGGTGGTGACCGTGCTCAGGTTCAATTTGCCCTGTTGGGCCAAATCGAGCAAGCGGCCGGGTGTACCCACAACAATGCGCGCACCCCGCAGGCTGGCCATTTGCTTGCCGTAAGGCATGCCACCAACCACGGTTGCTACACGAACACCCTTGGTGAATTTCACCAGGTTGATCGCGTCTTGGCTAACCTGTTGGGCCAATTCACGGGTGGGGCACAACACCAAGCATTCTGGGCCGGCCAGCATTTCCATGGGGCTTTGTTCGCCGGTCATCATGCGATGCATGACGGGCAGCAGGAAGCCGAAGGTTTTTCCGCTACCGGTTTGGCTGGAAACCATCAGGTCGCCGCCGTCTTTGCCCAGGGGCACGACTTCTTGTTGTACGAGTGTAGGGGCAGTAATGTTTAAAGCATTCAGGGCTTGCAGCAAAGGCGCGGCAAGACCCATGTCATCAAATGACATAGACATAATAAAAGTTCCAATTCGATGTGGACTTAAAAATTCATCGACGAACAGAAATAAGACGACGCGGCTAGGAACTAGATTGTTCCGGATGGTCGCAAGAGAACTGGCGGCGATGGGCAAAGCACAGCTTCAAGAGCTTGTGCCAACAAAGGCAACCCAACGCGGTCCAATGGTGAGAATCGTAAAACGACCCGTTGATTTGCAATCTGGAGCGAAGTCTACTGGTTTTGGGTGCAATGCACAAGAAAAGATTGTGGGTAAAACCACAATTAGAAGAAAAACACCAACATCCCCGCACTTGCCTATCAATTTTTCCGGGATCCGGACGTTATCACCTGTAGAGGTAGTCAATCAGGACTGGATTATGAGAAAACTGAAGATATTGATGGTGGCAGGTGCTGCAACCATGCTGAGTTCATGCGATCTGTCGCAGATCCCGGGCCTGACAGGCAAATTGTCGATGGAAGACAGCAAGGCGGTGGGTGCGGCGTGCAGACATTCTGGCCGCGCACTGGAAGATTGTTTTACCTTGAACCCAAATACACACCAGTCCGGTGTGTTTGAGGGGTGGCGCGATATGAACGATTACATGTTGGCCAACGAAATCGAGGTAGTGAAACCCGAGATTCGGAATTCGGCTTTCAAGCAGGAAAGGACTTCACTTGGTTCGCCTGATCTGCAGGCCACACCGGCTGATCCTGGTTCTGCGCCGGTGGGTAGGCCTGAAGAGGCAGTTCCGCTGGCGCAGGGACGGCAACGCTGGTTGCCCAAGGGTGTTGAAGATCCGGCTGCAACAGACTCTGCTGTGGCTCCGTCCGCCCCTGTGGGCAAGGCCGATGCCACCGTGGCTGCTCCTGCGGTAAGTGCGGAAGAGGCTCCCACTCAAGAGGCGCCTGCGGCAGATTCGCCGTCGAGGCCATGGGAGCGTAAAAAGGACCCGAAGAAACACACCTGAGGACAGTGGCTGCCCGCAACAAGGTGGCACGAGTGATATCCTGAAAGTTCACAATTGCACTTCAGGATTTCACGCGTGTCAGTTCGCAAACTAGGTGGTGTACTCGTCCTTTTTAGCTTGGCTTGGCCACAAGCCGCATGGTCTAACGCAGTTGATCCTCAGGTTCGGGCTTTTCCTTCCAGCGTGACTCAGGCCTTTGTCAAAAAAGGCATTGCATCAGACGATTTCACAGCATACGCATTGCCCATTTCACCTTTCGTCCACCGAAAGCCGCAAGCTTACGCGCATGGTTCCAGTCAACTGGTCAACCCGGCTTCAGTGGCCAAGGTATTTACCACTGCGCTGGCTTTGCAAAAGCTGGAATCCACTTATCGTTTCAAAACAGGGTTTCATGCGGATGCTGAACCGGTAGACGGTGTTTTAAATGGCCCTTTGTATATCAAAGGCAGCGGCGATCCTGCGTTTTTGAGTGCAGACCTGTGGGCTTCACTTCGGCAACTTCGGACCAAAGGTGTGGATGTAATCAACGGCCCGGTTGTCTTGGATGACTCAGCGTTTACTGAACAAATGCCCAGCCTTGGCCTTGCTGAGGAAGATGCGTTTGATGACGCGCCTCACCGTGCCTACCATGCCCAACCCGATGCCTTGTTGCTGAATTTTGGCGCCATGTCGATTGACCTGAAAATCAATGAAAACACGGTTGTGGTTGTGCCCGAGGAAGCACCCAAAGACTGGGCTTTCGTATCAGAAATCAATTTGATTGCTGGCGTTTGTGGTGCTTGGAAGAACGGCATGTCAGTAGACTTTTCAAAGGCCGGGCGCAATGTAGTGGTGACAGTGAAGGGGAATTACCCGCGTCGTTGCGGTCAGTCGCGCTTGCCCATTCGTGTGCCCGCGCAGGATTGGTTGTGGGAATCCTGGGTGAAGGAAATCTGGTTGCAGTCGGGTGGCAAGTTTGCCGGGCCACAAGGCGGTCAAGTGATCAAAGGGGTAACACCAGCCAGCACTATTGCTCTTTACACGCATTATGGAAAACCACTGAGCGACCTGATCAAGCAGATCAACAAATGGTCCAGCAATGTGATGGCTCGTCACCTTGAGTTGGCGGTGGCAGGCACGCCCGAGGCCTTCAATGCTCAACTCAAGGATTGGTTGAAGTTGCAGGGCATTTCATCAAATGACTGGTTTTTTGAGAATGGCTCGGGTTTGTCCCGCAACACACGGATTGATGCCAAAGGATTGGCCGAGTTCTTGAGAAATATGGCGGCTCGATCCGATTTTCCCGATTTTCTGGCCAGTTTTCCGCGCGCCGGTGCGGACGGCACACTGCATCGACGCGTGAACAATCTAAATGGATTCGCCTACCTGAAAACAGGAAGCCTCAACGGCGTACGTTCTTTGGGGGGGTACCTGCGAGACCGGGAAGGGCAGTTGTGGGCGGTTGGTATTTTGGTGAAAAGCCCGAGGGCTTATGACAGTTGGGGGCCCATGGAAAGCTTGCTTGAGTTTTTATACAGAGCAGAATAATTCAAGCCAAAATGATGCGCTTGCCTGCAAGCCTTTCCCAATCTGGGTTTTCCTTTGTTAGACTGGGTTATTACTTTCATTCACCAGCACGAGGCCAATATATGGACAACAGCAAAGACAAACTCTTTAGTGATATGAAAATTGTGTTGAGCGACGCCGAAGACCTGTTGAAAGCCGCAGCGTCATCCTCAGGCGAGCGCGCAGTCGAATTGCGTGAAAAAGCGCTGGTCAGTTTGCGTCGCGCAAAAGAGGTGATGCAAGACGCCCAATCGGCTGTAGTCGAAAAAGGCAAGGCCGCGGCCCGTGCCACGGATGACTATGTGCATGATCACCCCTGGAAAGCAGTGGGTATTGCGGCAGCGGTGGGGTTCGTATTGGGTTTGATTGTTAACCGTCGTTAAAGGCTGGCTGTGCTAAATCCAAATGCAAGGGCAGCACTGAAACGGGTTGTGGCCAGTTTACTGGGTATGACCCAAACACGCCTCGAGTTAGCCGGTGTCGAGTTGGCTCAGGTTCGTCAGACCACCGTCCGTACCGTGGTTTGGTCGTTGCTTACGGCTTTGGCAGCTGCATTTGCGTCTTTGTTTGTTTGCATTCTGGTGATTGCCCTGGCGTGGGACACACACCGCTTTCTCGCAATCGCCGGTTGCGCAGCTTTCTATGTCGTTCTGGGTGTGTATTTTTATGTCCAGTTAAAAGACACCCTGGCCTCACAGCCCCCATTGTTTGAGGCAACATTGGCTGAGCTGGGGCGCGACAAGCAAGCGGTGCTTGACAGTTTGGGCGGTGAGCCCCGGGAGCAGTCATGAGCAAAAAATTTGATGCCCTGGAAGCACGCAAAGAATTGTTGATGATGAAAGCCCAACTGGAACGCATGGAGTTTGGCGGGCAGGTAGATGCCTTGAAAAAGGAATTTGCCTGGGTCAATGTATTCAGGCAGTTTGGTGGCTGGCTGGGGCAGCGCAACATGCGTGCACTGGGGCCGGTGGCTAGCTTGGGTGGTCAATTTTGGCAAGAGGGCTTGAAAAAGTATCCCCTGCTCGGCATGCTGGCCTCAACGGCACTGCTGCGTTTTCGACAGCCCATTTCCAAAGTGGCTTTGCGCGCCGGTTTGGGCGCTGTAGCCCTTGCAGCAGGCATGTTCTGGTTTCAAACGAGAGGCCCTTGGGCTTCCCGTTCGTCTACGCAGCCTTCTACAGACCCAAGCGACTCATAAGTTCTCGCACACGTTCGTCCAGGTTGGGGTCTGGCTGAATGCTTCGGCCCCATTCACGCGTGGTTTCTCCGGGCCATTTGTTGGTGGCGTCCAGTCCCATTTTGCCACCCAGCCCACTCACTGGGCTTGCAAAGTCGAGGTAGTCAATCGGGGTGTTTTGTATCAACACGGTGTCCCGCACGGGGTCCATTCGGGTGGTGATCGCCCAAATAACCTCCTTCCAGTCGCGCGCGTTCACGTCGTCGTCCACGACCACAATAAACTTGGTGTACATGAATTGGCGCAAAAAGCTCCAGGCGCCCATCATCACTCGTTTGGCATGTCCGGCATACGCTTTTTTCATGGAAATTACCGCCATGCGGTAGCTGCAGCCCTCGGGAGGCAGGTAAAAGTCCACAATTTCCGGGAACTGCTTTTGCAGTATCGGCACGAACACCTCGTTTAGTGCCACACCCAATACGGCAGGCTCATCGGGTGGTTTGCCAGTATAAGTGCTGTGGTAAATGGCATCGTTGCGCAGTGTAATGCGGTCCACCGTGAATACGGGGAACCAGTCCTGTTCGTTGTAGTAACCGGTGTGGTCGCCATATGGGCCTTCCAGTGCGCAGTCCCAACCCTTCAGGTATTCGGGCACAGGTGGGGGTTCTCGAAGCACGGTGACACCGTCACGTATCTTGGGCACTTCGCCGTCGGTTCTGCCTTTGCGGGCGGCCACGGCAATTGGGTGCTCATAGGGGTAAATGTGACCTTCCAGCACCATTTCAGCCTCAGCCGGCACCTGTAGTTCATTGCCTTTGCAGGCTACAAGCTCGGTGCGGCTGCCGCGCAGTAAACCAGCAAACTGGTATTCCGAAAGGGTGTCGGGTACAGGCGTGACCGCACCCAGAATAGTGGCTGGGTCTGCGCCCAGGGCCACTGAAATTGGAAAAGGTTGGCCGGGATACTTCAGTGCATGGTCGCGAAAATCGAGCGCACCGCCCCGGTGGGCGAGCCAGCGCATAATCAGCCGGTTTTTGCCAATTTGTTGTTGACGGTAAATACCCAGGTTTTGGCGTTTACGATTTGGGCCTTTGGTGACAACCAAACCCCATGTGAGTAAGGGGGCTGCATCATCGGGCCAGCAAGTCCAAATGGGTATCCGGTTCAGGTCAACGTCGGGGCCCTCTACTACGTTTTCTTGGCACGGTGCTTTACTGACCACTTTAGGGGCCATTGACAGCACCTGTTTCACCAAAGGCAACTTGTCCAGTGCGTCTCGCATTCCCTTGGGTGGTTCAGGTTCTTTCAAATAGGCCAAAGTGCGGCCAATGTCCCGCAGCGCCTCGGTGTTGCTGGCGCCCATGCCCATGGCCACACGTTTTGGTGTGCCAAACAGGTTGCCCAATACGCGGTGTTTGTAGCCTTCGGGCGCGTCAAACAACAAAGCCGGGCCTTCGGCGCGCAGCACTTTGTCGCAAAGGTGGGTCATTTCCAGAATTGGACTGACCGATTCGGGTACTCGCTGAAGTTCACCTTCTTTGTAGAGTAAATCGATGAAGTCTCGAAGGTTCTTGTATCGCATTGTGAAAAAAACTGCCTGTTTGTGGTCCGAAAGGAACAGTTAACAAGAAATTACAACCCACACCTAGAGGGCTTTTTCAAGCCCCCCAAAAGCGCATAAGGCCTAGCGATGGGGGTAAGTTCTTGTTTTGAGTAGAAAGACTCTACCAGATTTTGGATTGACCCCTGCCCGGGTTGACCCTAGAATCCGGTCAGCTTTGTGACAGGTATCACCTAAGTCACACAAACGCAGTTGGAGGGCAAAATTTGGGGGAACTCAAGTCTGCCTAACTTCATCTTAAGAGTGCTTTAACCATGCAGTACTTGTTGTAGTTGGTTAAAGCAGAACGTTCTGCCTCACGGACAAAATGGAGGCAGATGCACCGCTGAGTCAAACAATGCAGGGTTAAGCCTGCGTTTGCGTAGCAGAGGAGGTTGCATGAAGCAGTACGAAACCGTTCTGAGCGTGAATGGCCGGCAGGTCCAGTCTCAGAATTTACTTCAATCTTTGAAACATGCCTTCACCGGTCTCGGTGTGGCAACGTCAGTTCTGGTGGCAGGTGCAGTGGCAATTCTTCTGTCCAACGCTGAACTTCGCAGTCAGGTGTTTTTCTCTGCCCCCGTGCAGGCAATTTTCGCCACTGAAATCGATTTGCTCAGCACTGGCCTTGCAGCCGGTGGTGCTGAGGTGGTCAACAACACAAGCAAGGCTTCGGCGACCCCGTCGGGTGCCAAAAACCTGATGCCTGTGAAGTTCAATTCGGTTGATTCGAGCAAACCGCTGACGGCAGGCCAACGTCAAATTACCTCGTATTTGGCCAAGCGCTACAGCGTATCGCCCGAGGCAGTGGAGTCTATTGTTCGTTTGGCCTATAAGGTTGGCAAGGAAGAAAAAGTAGAGCCCACCCTGATCCTCGCGATTGTGGGTATCGAGTCCTCTTACAATCCATTTGCGGCAAGTCCGGTGGGTGCGCGTGGTTTGATGCAGGTCATGCCCAAAATTCACAAAGACAAGTTTGAGGCTTTGTCGCCGGGCGACTGGTCACCCCTGAATCCTGAAATGAACATGCGTGTTGGTGCGAAAATCATTCGCGAATACACCCGCCGTACGGGGTCCGTGAGTGCTGGTTTGCGCTGGTATGTCGGCGCAGCCATTCACGGCAACGATGGTGGTTATCCTGGCAAAGTGTTGGCGCTGAAATCGCGAATTGATTCAGCCCATCAACAGGGCAGTTTGGTTGCCTCGCGTGAAAACAACCAAAAAGTATCGGCCGTGTCTGTGGCTGGTTCGGAAGGCTAAACGTTAGGGCAATTGGCCTTTGTTGAAAAGTCGTATCCGTTCGATTGCGGTTTCCAGATTGTCCATCGAATTGGCATACGAGAACCGCATCATTTCGCTTCCCCGGAATTCGGAAAAGTCCTTGCCGGGGACAGCACACACCAAAGCCTGTTCCAGCAATTCCCTGCAATAGCGCTCGCTGTCATAGGGCGACTTGGCGTACACATAAAATGCGGAGTCAGGTGTCGAGTGTAACTCGATGCCTGCTTTGGGAAGTGCGGTCACCACAAAGTCTCTTCTAGCCTTGAATACCCGTCGCCGATCTTCGCAAATGGCCAGCGTTTCCGGCGTAAAGCAGGCCAACGCCGCCCATTGCGCGGGCGTGTTGGGGCATATGCTCAGGTTCTGGGCAAACCGTTCAATGGCTGGTAGCAGGGTGTCGGGTACCACCATCCACCCAAGGCGTAAGCCTGTCATGCCAAAGTATTTTGAGAAGCTGTTGATGACCACGACAGGTATTTGTTCGCTGGGTGCCCCGGTTACTTGGAGCACACTTTGCGCGGGGTGGTCATAGCACAGCGACTGGTAAATTTCGTCGACGATTACAAAACCACCCTGAGTGTTTACGCCTTGAACAATTTCTTGCATGGCTTGAGAACCGAGTTGGGTGCCGGTCGGGTTGTTGGGCGAGGCCAAAAGTACACCTGCTGTGTGCGGCGTCCATTGTTTGCACAAATCAGCCCAACTGGGCTGAAAGTTATGTGCCTCTTGGGTTTGTACAAAATCAGGTATACCACCCGCCATTTGCACAAAAGTTTTGTTGCAGGGGTAACCGGGGTCGGTTAGCAGCACCTGGTCGGTGGGGTTGATCAGGGCCAAACAGGCATACATCAGTGCGGCAGATGCACCTGAGGTGATCACGATTTGGTGGGCTGGCACCTGAACCTGAAAATTCGTTTGATAATACAGGCTGATGGCTTCACGTAATTCTGGCAAGCCCAGAGCCGCCGTGTATCGGGTTTTGTGTTCTGAAATGGCCTGGGCCAGTGCCTGTTCAACTGGCTCGGGCATGGGAAAGTCGGGTTCACCAATTGAAAGATGAATCACCGGTTTTCCCTGATTTTGCAAGGTGTCTGCTGCTTTCACCAGTTCCATGACATGGAAGGGTTGAACGAGATTGCCAAGGCTGGACTGCTTCAATTCTTCACCATTGTTAGTGAGTGGCGCCAACAAGTTGCGCGATTTGTGGAAACCCCTAGGGACAGCTTCACTGGCTGAGCCTATAATTTTCGGTTCTGTTGTTCACCTCAAAGAGAAGATTATATGGCTCAACCAATGGATCAGCGCTTCAGGCAGGCCGCCCTTGAATATCATGAATTTCCAAAGCCTGGGAAATTGCAGATTTCGGCGACAAAAAGCCTGGTCAACCAGCGTGACTTGGCATTGGCCTATTCTCCCGGTGTTGCAGCAGCCTGCGAAGAAATCGAGGCAGACCCCCTCAATGCGGTGCGTTACACCGCCAAGGCAAACCTGGTGGGTGTGGTTACCAACGGTACAGCAGTGCTTGGTTTGGGCAACATCGGCCCCTTGGCCGCCAAACCTGTGATGGAAGGCAAGGCTGTGCTGTTCAAGAAGTTTGCCGGTATTGATGTGTTCGATATTGAAATCAACGAGAACGACCCCGACAAGCTGATCGAGATCATTGCATCGCTAGAACCCACATTCGGCGGCATCAACCTGGAAGACATCAAGGCACCTGACTGTTTCAAGGTTGAGCGTGCCTTGCGCGGGCGCATGAATATTCCTGTATTTCATGATGACCAGCACGGCACTGCGATTGTAGTGGGCGCAGCAATATTGAATGGCCTTGAGGTGATCGGTAAAAAACTGGATGAAGTGAAGTTTGTGGTGTCTGGCGCAGGTGCTGCGGCCCTGGCCTGCCTCGAGTTGCTCGTCGAGTTGGGCCTTCCGCGCAAGAATGTGTGGGTCACCGACATTGATGGTGTGGTTTACAAAGGCCGCACCACCAATATGGACCCTGACAAAGATTTGTTTGCACAGCAAACGGATGCGCGTGTGTTGGCTGACGTGATCAAAGACGCAGATGTGTTTTTGGGTTTGTCTGCGGGCGGCGTCTTGAAGCAAGACATGGTGCGTGCAATGGCGGCAAAACCCCTGATTTTGGCCTTGGCCAACCCCACACCGGAAATTTTGCCTGAGCAGGTGAAGGAAGTTCGTGACGATGCCATCATGTGTACGGGTCGCACCGACTACCCGAACCAAGTGAACAACGTGCTGTGCTTCCCCTTTATTTTCAGGGGGGCGCTCGATGTAGGCGCAACCACCATCACCAAAGAAATGGAAATCGCTGCAGTTCGAGCGGTCGCCGAACTGGCTCGCAAAGAACAATCGGATGTAGTTGCCTCCGCCTATCGCACCCAAAACCTGAGTTTTGGTCCTGAATACCTCATTCCGAAGCCTTTCGATCCCCGCTTGATTGTGCACATTGCACCCGCTGTGGCCAAAGCAGCTATGGAAAGCGGCGTGGCCACACGCCCAATCGCTGATCTGGAAGCTTACAAGGACCAGTTACAGCAGTTTGTGTATCACTCTGGCACGTTCATGAAGCCAATTTTTGCGGTGGCCAAGCGTTGTGTGGCCGAAACACCGCAAACCTCCCGCATTGTATTTGCTGAGGGCGAAGATGAGCGTGTGATGCGTGCAGTGCAGGTGGTGGTCGATGAAGCAATTGCCAAGCCCATCATGATTGGTCGCCCTGCGGTGATTGAGCGCCGCTTAGAACGTTTTGGCCTGCGAATTAAGCCTGGTGTTGATTTTGAGTTGATCAATCCTGAGTACGATGAGCGATACAAAGACTACTGGCGTATGTACCACGATTTGACCAAGCGCAAGGGTGTTACTGAGGCTTATGCGAAAATTGAAATGCGTCGCCGCCACACCCTGATTGGCTCCATGATGATTCACAAAGGCAATGCGGATGGCATGATCTGCGGAACCTTTGGTACCCACTCCTTGCATTTGCACTATGTGGACCAGGTATTGGGTCGCCGCGCAGGCTGCAACACATACGGTGCCATGAACGGCCTGATGTTGACCAACCGCCAGGTGTTTTTGGTAGACACCCATGTGAATTACGATCCCACAGCCGAGCAAATTGCTGAAATCACCTTGATGGCTGCCGAGGAAATGCTGCGCTTGGGTGTGCAGCCCAAAGCTGCATTGTTGTCGCACTCCAACTTCGGTTCCAGCAACCAGCCTTCCGCCGTGAAGATGCGTGAGGCGCTTCAAATTCTTCGCAACATTGCACCCTGGCTGGAAGTTGATGGCGAAATGCACGGTGATTGCGCCATTGATGAGCAGGTGCGTAATACCATTTTCTCGGGTTCCACCTTGACTGGTGAAGCCAATTTGCTCGTGTGTCCAAATATTGACGCAGCCAATATTTCATACAACCTGCTAAAGTCGGCGGCTGGCAACGGCATTGCCGTGGGGCCAATTTTGTTGGGCTCCGACAAACCGGTTCACATCTTGACTGCTTCCGCCACAGTGCGTCGTATTGTCAACATGACTGCGCTGGCTGTTCTTGATGCAAATTCAGAGCGGGTTAGTTCGCTTTAAAGTAGCGCTTTAAAACAACAAATGGGCGTGCAAGACACGCCTGTTTTTGTTTTAACTTATTCGAAATGTGTCGCACAATGGTTTCATGAGCGATCAAGACACATTTCACACTGAAGAGCACGACGACATCACCGGACTGGTGTTGTCAGGCGGTGGCGCACGGGCCGCTTATCAAGTGGGTGTGCTGCATCAGCTAGCCAAGTGGTTTGAGCAAGAAAACAAGCGCGAATTCGATTTTCCGTTCAAAATTTTGTGCGGCACTTCAGCCGGTGCAATCAATGCAGCGGCCCTGGCCTGCGCGGGGCGCAATTTTTATCAGTCCACCGATCGAATGCTCAAGGTTTGGGAGAACTTCAGTTCCGATCAAGTATTCCGCTCTGATTCTCTGGGTATTATTCGCACCGGTGCGCGTTGGTTGTCTGCGCTTTCAATTGGCTGGATGCTGCGCAGGCGCCCCAAATGCTTGCTCGACAATTCTCCACTTTCACACCTACTTCATCAGTTGCTGCATTTCCGAAGACTGGACGAGGCGCTTGAGAACGGCACAATTCACGCTTTGGCGGTGACTGCTTCCAGCTACAGTTCAGGCCGTAGCGTGACCTTCTTTCAAACCCAGAAAGTGATCGAGAGCTGGGCCAGAACGCAAAGGGTGGCATTGCCCGATCGTATTACTGTCGAGCACTTGTTGGCCTCTGCGGCAATTCCTTTTGTGTTTCCGGCGGTGAGATTGAACATTGAAGGGCAAATGGAGCACTTTGGCGATGGTTCTATTCGCCAACTGGCCCCAATTAGCCCAGCAATTCATTTGGGTGCAAACCGAGTGATGGTGATTGGTTCCAGTCAATCGGACAAAGACCACACCCAGCGTGTTGAAATTCAAAATGCATATCCCAGTTTGGCTCAAATTGCGGGCCATGCCATGGCTTCCATTTTTCTGGACAGTTTATCGATCGACATTGAGCGTTTGAGCCGGGTGAACAAAACCCTGGGCTTGTTGCCACCCGAGATGGCCACGAAAACCACATTGAAACCGATTGAGCTGTTGGTGATTTCACCCTCGGAACGGATTGACGAAATCGCGGCACGTCACACGCAAGATCTGCCCCGACCCGTGCGTACCTTGTTGTCCGCATTGGGGGCCACGGAGGCCAGTGGTTCGTCTTTGGCCAGTTATTTGCTGTTTGAGGCCAATTACACCCGCGAGTTGATTCGAATGGGTATCGCCGACACCATTGCCAAGAAAGATGCAGTGTACGAGTTCTTCCATCTGGGTCAGTCAGGCCGCTGAGTTCCGCGCCAAGCCGCGTTACAATTAGCGCTTCGAAGCAGTTCAGGCGTTTTCTCCCCATGCATTCACCTTTGGTTTCTGCTGCTTGGCATGCCAGGATGACCCAGGCCGAGGGTGATGACGGTCTTTGTGTCGCGTACGGCAAACCTGTTCAGGTGCTCAGTACCTTCGATGCAAACCAAGTGCGCGGCATGATTGAGCAGGCCCACGAGTGGTCCAAACAGGGTTTGTATGTGGTGGGTGGCCTAAGTTATGAGGCTGCTCCAGTTTTCGATGCGGCTTTGCCGGTTTGCACATCACACAATTTTCCATTGCTGGAGTTTCATGCTTTTGAACCGAACCAGGTGAGTGTGCTGGGCAAATCGCATTTGCAGCAATTGCCCTTGGCGTCCAAATTCATGCCCTGGCTGGATCAGCAAACGGATCTGCGTTATCAAGAAACCTACAATCAGGTGAGGCAGGCCATTGAGGCGGGCGAGTTCTATCAAATCAATTTGACCACACGGCTTAAGGCAGCCAATCCGCGACTGGATGCGTGGGCTGTTTTTCAGCATCTTTACGCCAGCCAACCTGCACCCCAGAGTGTGTTCCTGCGCGGCAGTGCGTTCAATGCGATCAGTTTGTCGCCCGAGTTGTTTTTTAAATGGGACGGCAACGAATTACAAACCGCACCCATGAAGGGGACCCGAAGGCCCGTGTTGGGTGGTCTGGATGTACTGAGTGACAGCGAAAAAGATCGTGCCGAGAATGTCATGATCGTTGACTTGTTGCGAAACGACATGGCCAAGGTTTGCCAGCCAAAGTCAGTGCAAGTACGTTCCCTGTTCGATGTCATGCATCTTCCCACCGTGGACCAAATGACCTCCAGTATTTCCGGGCGAACTTTGCCAGGTACTACTTTGGTGGATTTGTTTGAGGCTCTTTTTCCTTGTGGCAGTGTGACGGGTGCGCCCAAATCACAGGCCATGTTGCGTATCGCGCAATGGGAACAAGCTCCCCGAAAATTGTATTGTGGGGCGCTTGGTGTGCTGAGCCCGGGTGGTGGTGTTCAGTTCAATGTACCGATTCGTACTGTCATAGAGCAGGCAGACGAATTGGAGTATGGTGTGGGCAGCGGTATTACCTGGTATTCCACCGCAAGCGAAGAGAAAAAAGAGTGGTGGCAAAAAACTGCCTTTCTACGTGAGGCCACTTGCGACTTTCAGGTGCTTGAAACTTTGCGCCTGGAGAATGGCAAGTGGATTCATCTGGATGATCATCTGGAGAGAATGGGAGATGCCGCCAAGCAGTTTTCGTTTTTATTCGATGAACAACGGGTTCGATTGAACCTGGATGCAGCGGCGCAAAAACATACTCATGGCGTTTTCCGTGCACGTTGTTTGCTGGATGCTTGCGGAGAAACCCGAATTGAACTGCATGAACTGGAACAGGATTTGACTCCCGTGCTGCTTCGTTTGGCTGATTCAGCCATGCAAGGCAAGCCCGAGTTTGTACTTCACAAAACCACATACCGACCTGAGTATGAGTATTTTCAGAATCAGGCGAATGGTGCTTTTGATGTTCTTCTTTTTAATGCGCAAGGTTTGTTGACTGAAACCTGCCGCTGCAATGTGGTGTTGAAAATTGATGGCGAGTGGTTAACACCACAAATTTGCGAAAGCGCCGGTACTTATTTGTTGCCCGGGGTGTTGCGTGCCCGCCTTTTAAGGGAAAATACGATTCGGCAAACCAAGCTGAATGTGCAAGACTTGCAACGCGCTGAAGAAGTGTGGCTGATCAATAGTTTGCGAGGCTGGGTGCCTGTGGCGAAAGTGGTTGATGCACACGACAAGGTGTTTTTTTCTGCCAACTAAAAACAAACAATAAACAAAAAGGGAAGTGAGATGAACCCGACCACCATTGAACTGATTGGCGCGATTCTTTTTGCAATTGCTGTCATTCACACCTTTTCAACCAAATACTTTGAGCGCTTGGCGCACTCGCAACCCCAGCACTCGGGCTTGTGGCATTTGCTGGGGGAAGTGGAGGCCGTGTTCGGCTTTTGGGCCATGGTGCTGGTTGTGTTCATGTTTTTCATCATCGGTCAAACCAGCGCAATTGAATATGTAGACACGCGCAATTACACCGAACCTTTGTTCGTATTTGCGATTATGGTGATTGCTGCCAGCAAGCCAATCTTGGTGCTGGCTGGTCGCATTGTGCGCGTGGTGGCCTCTGTAATTCCCATTGACAGGCAAGTGGCTTACTTTTTCACCACGTTGTCCATCGTGCCTTTGCTGGGCTCGTTTATCACCGAGCCGGCAGCCATGACACTGGCGGCCTTTTTACTGCGCGACCGGTTTTACACGCAAGGTATCAGCAACAAATTGATGTACGGCACGCTCGGTGTGCTGTTTGTCAATATTTCAATCGGTGGCACCTTAACGCCCTTTGCTGCACCGCCTGTGTTGATGGTGGCCGCCAAGTGGGGTTTTGACATGCAATTCATGTTGAGTACCTTTGGCTGGAAAGCTGCAGTTGCCGTGTTTGTGAACGCGACGGTACTCACCTTCTTGTTCGCCAAAGAACTGACCGCCATGAAAAAGCCTGCTGAAAACGGTCCCAAAGAAGACATGCCTGTGTGGGTTATTGCTACTCACCTGTTGTTTCTGGTGGGTGTAGTGGTATTTGCACACCATGCGGCCATGTTCATGGGTTTGTTTCTCTTTTTTCTGGGCTATACCTCGGCTTACAGCCGTTATCAGGACAAGCTGATTTTGAAAGAAGGGTTGATGGTTGCCTTCTTCCTGGCAGGTTTGGTGGTATTGGGTGGTATGCAGGCCTGGTGGTTACAAGACACTCTAAAGGGTATGAGCCCCACAGCGTTGTATTACGGAGCCACCGCGTTGACGGCAATTACAGACAACGCAGCCTTGACTTACCTTGGCTCGCTGGTTGAAGGTGTGGATGATCAGTTCAAATATGCTTTGGTGGCTGGTGCTGTAACTGGGGGTGGTTTAACCGTCATTGCCAATGCGCCCAACCCAGCTGGTTTTGCCATTTTGCAAAAGTATTTCAACGACGGCTCAATCAATGCGGGCAAGCTGTTTTTGGCCGCACTCGGGCCTACGCTGGTGGCTGTGGTGGCTTTCCAGTTTTTGTAATTGATTTTCAGGGCGATTGGTTTGAGCGAACAAAACATCGATTACCACGATCAAGAGCCAGCCATTGAGCTGCCTCACGATCTCGATGATGCGCAACGGGCGTTGGCCGAAGTGCAGGCCTTGTTGCGCAAACAAAAAGTGATCGAGAGTGTTGTTCACAACCAGCAAACCACGGTCAATCCCGAGCGGCAAAGTTTGGTTGAGGAGCTGGTGCACCGCCAGCATCTGACCGAGCTGGGTAACAAGCTTTATTTGCTTCACCCGGCCGACGTGGCCTATGTGCTTGAAAGTCTGCCCCAAGAAGAGCGGATGCTGGTTTGGGGTTTGGTGCGTTCCGATCGCGACGGTGACATTCTTCTTGAGCTGAGCGACGCGGTTCGAGAAAGCCTGATTAAATCGATGGACAGCGAAGAATTGTTCGCTGCCACGGAATCGCTGGATGCCGATGAAATTGCGGAATTGGCTCCTGACTTGCCACGCGATGTGGTGGAAAAGCTGGCCAGCAGTTTGAGCCTAGAGGAGCGCGAGCAACTGCGCGCCGCCATGAGTTACCCCGAAGACACCGTGGGTGCGCGCATGGACTTCGACATGGTGACCATTCGAGACGATGTGACACTGGAAGTGGTGTTGCGTTACCTGCGCCGGTTCGACGAGCTGCCAGATCAAACTGATCAAGTGTTTGTGGTGGATCGTGTGGATCATTTCAAGGGCAGTTTGCCTTTGGACCGTTTGTTGGTCAATGAACCAGAAACCCTTGTGAGTGAGGTCATGAGCCGCGAAGTGCTGATGTTGTCGGCACTGGATGATGCCTATGAGGCTGCGCAGGCTTTTGAGCGTTATGATCTGGTGTCCGCTCCCGTGCTCGACCCATCTGGCAAGTTGATTGGTCGCCTCACCGTGAACGAAGTGGTGGATGTGATTCGCGAAGAAAGCGAAGCAGATTTGCTGTCCAGTGCGGGTTTGCGTGAAGAAGAAGACTTGTTCGCCTCGGTGTGGGAGTCTGCGAAAAACCGTTGGCTGTGGTTGGGTTTAAACCTGTGTACCGCTTTCTTTGCAAGCCGTGTCATCGACACTTTCGAGGGCACAATTGCCAAAGTGGTCGCCTTGGCCACACTCATGCCAATTGTGGCGGGCATTGCCGGTAATTCCGGCAATCAAACCATGACCTTGATGATCCGTTCCCTGGCCTTGGGCCAAGTCACTGCAGCCAACTTCAAACTGTTGTTGAAAAAAGAACTGGCGATTGCTGGGTTAAATGGTTTGGTGTGGGGCAGCGTGGCTGGCCTGGCAGCGTGGGGTTTGTATTTCGGATCGCCGAATGCGGTTATGCTAGGGTTATTGATGACCCTGGCGGTGATGCTTAATTTGCTTGTTGCTGCGTTAATTGGCGTGCTCGTGCCTTTAGGCCTTGAGAAAATGGGTCGGGATCCCGCCATGGGGTCTTCGGTGCTACTCACATTCACCACCGACAGCATGGGCTTTTTCATTTTCCTGGGGCTGGCCTCCCTGTTCTTTTAGAGCGGCGTCTGTTCATGCCCTCCATTTCTATTGTCATGCCGGTGTACAACGAGGTTCCGGCGCCTGGCGATGATTCCTTTTTGTTTCGAATTCAAGCGCTGCTTCAATTGCTTCGGCATGGTGACGAGTTGTTGATGGTAGACGGCGGCTCTACTGACCTGAGTTGGCCAGTTTTACAAACTTTGGCCGAACATCCGCAAGTGCTTGCCATTCAAGGCAACAAGGGGCGGGCGCAACAAATGAACGCGGGTGCAGAAAAAGCCCGTGGGGATGTACTGCTTTTTTTGCATGCAGACACAGTGTTGACCAAGGCGGCTTGGCAGGCATTGTTGTTCAAGTTGGATGCAAGCGTTTGGGGCCGTTTCAATGTGTGTATTGATGGCAAAAGTGCATGGTTGCCTGTGGTGGCCTGGTTCATGAATCATCGATCAAGGCTGACTAAAATTGGTACAGGCGATCAGGCTTTGTTTGTTGGTCGCAAGTTATTCGATCAGGTTGGAGGTTTTCCAGAACAGCCCCTGATGGAAGACGTTGAGCTGTGCAAGCGCTTAAAGCGAGTGGCACCACAAAAATTTGTGGCAGTTGCTTCCCCGGTATTTACGTCGGGGCGTCGATGGGACGTGAACGGCGCTTGGGCAACGATTGTGTTGATGTGGCGCTTCCGGTTTTTATATTGGCGCGGAGTGTCCGCAGATACGTTGGCAAGCCTTTATGCGGACACCCGGCAAAAGTTGCCTGTCACTGTGGCCGTGTTTGCCAAGTACCCACATGCTGGGCGGGTGAAAACAAGGTTGATCCCCATGTTGGGTGCTGAGCAATGCGCGGTGTTTGCCCGATATTTGTTGTTGACTACCTTGGACAAGTTACAGGGCGTGAATGTGGCGCTGTGGACCGATGGCGGTACTCCTGAAGAGTGGGCCACCTTGCTGAAGGGCAGGGCCATTCAATGTTACGTTCAACCAGAAGGGCACTTGGGCGTACGAATGCAAACTGCGGTTGAAACCCACCTGAACAGCAGTGAACTTGTGGTGCTTCTTGGGCCCGACGCAGTTGAATTTACGGTGCGGCATTTGCGTGAACTGATCGATACTGCCCGGCAACAGGGACTGGCTTTCGTGCCTGCACACGATGGTGGCTACGTGGCCTTGGCTTGCAACCGCGTTGTACCTGAAATTTTTTCTGAATTGATAGAGTGGGGCACTGCCCGTGTGGCGGAGCAAACCCGTGCCGCATTGAGGAGTAAAGGTTTGCAGGCTGTGTGGTTGTCTCCGCAACTGGACATTGATGAGCCCGCTGACTTGGGGCAGGCGATTGAATCGGGTTGTGTACCTGTTGATTGGCCTGTACGTTACTCAAGTATCGATTAAAAAGGTGTTGAAGGGTTTCGTATGCGCAGTTTTGTGTTGATGACGGGTGTTTTTAAAGCAGCTTTGTTATTCGGTGTAGCAGGTATATCAAGTGGTGCTCTGGCCCAGGGCGCCGGCGTGCTAAAGCCCTGGCCTGCAGACCCTGCTGCCGGAATTCCTGCGCCATGGAAAGCGCAGTACCACCCTGACATTGCGGCGCAAACCCAATTCAAGCTGTTGAAGCAGGGCAATCAAACTGTGTTGCAGGCCGAGGCTGACATGGCTTACGGCACGCTGGTGTATGCCTTTGCCAAACCCACGGTTTTGAACACTTTGACCTGGCAGTGGCAAATATTGACTCAACCCACCAAGGCGAATTTGCAAACCAAGGCTGGCGACGACGCGGGTGCGAAGGTGTGTGCCTTTATTCAAATTGATGAAGGAAAACTGGGTTTGGGCACCCGCCTTGCCTTGGCTGCGGCGCGCACTGTCTCGGGCGAGCGTTTGCCCGCGGCCACCCTTTGTTATGTGTGGGGCTCGCCAGGTGAAAAAGTGGGCCAAGTGTTTGACAACCCCTACACCGACCGTGTGAGAAATATTGTTGTGCGTGATGCGGCTAGCGCCGTGGAGTTGATTTCGGAACGAAGGGATTTGCAGGCCGATGCCCGCAAAGCCTTCGGCAAAGAACTGCCGGAAGGCCCTGTGATGTTCACGGGTATTGCGCTTGGGGCTGATTCTGACAATACCAAATCCAAGGCCGGGGCATTGTTTGGCAGTGTGCAGGCTCAGCCCTGATTCAAATTCATTGTTTTTACAATTCGCTCGCAGTACCTGGCGATCTGGTCAATCTCCAGATTGACCGGGTTGCCTGCTTTCAAATGTTTCAATGTGGTCATCTGCACCGTGTGTGGAATGAGGTTGATGTGAATGTCGCATTCGCCTGAATCATGATCATCTACCTTATTGACTGTCAGGCTGACTCCATTCACAGTAACCGAGCCCTTGTAGGCAAAGAAAGGCGACAGGGTTTTCGGTGCCCGAATTTGCAGGTGCCAGCTTTCACCCACTGGTTCGAATTCCGTAACGCTGCCCAAGCCGTCCACGTGGCCGCTCACCAAGTGGCCGCCAACTCGATCCGACAAGCGCATGGCCTTTTCAAGGTTTACTTCACCGGGCTGGCTTAGCCCCACGGTTTTTGACAGACTTTCCTGCGACACATCCACATGAAATGTGTGGTCAGCCATGGCCACAACTGTCATGCAGGCACCTTGGATGGCGATGCTGTCGCCAAGTTTTATATCTGAAAAATCCAGCGTTGGGGCATGCACCGCGAGGCGTACGCCAGCATAGGCAGAATTCTGAAGGGGGTCTACAGATTTGATTTGACCGATCGACTCAATGATTCCGGTGAACATGGGTGCAACTACTCCTGGTTATTTTGAACCCACGTAATTCGCAGGTCTTGTCCAATTTGCTCAAATGAATGAATAGCCCAGCTTGCATAGGCGGGCAGGATTTCTAGTTCGGGCAGGCGGAACAGGCCCTGGCCTGGTCCCAAAAAACGTGGGGCAATGTACTGCACAATTTCATCCACCACACCGGCTTGCAGAAACGAACCATTGAGCCCAAAACCAGCCTCAAGGTGCAATTCATTGATACCGCGCTGTGCCAGTTCTTGTAACAGGCGCAGCAAATCCGTTTTTACTTTGCCTGCATGCAAACCTGCCGCCACTGGGGCCACGTTCAACGCCTCAATATTTGCGGCGTTTGGGTGGGTAAGAAGCCAAGCTGGCGTTTGTGGTTCAGTGTGCGCAATCAGCACGCGCCCGGTATGTAACAAGCGGGCTTCCGGTGAAATTTCCAGCTTGCTGTCCACGATCACTTTCAGCGGTTGGCGTTCGGTGTCAATACCACGCACATTCAGTTGTGGGTTATCGGCTTTCACCGTGCCAATGCCGCTGAGCACAGCGCAGGCCTGCGCGCGCAAGTGGTGCCCGTGCAGCCGTGCTTCTTCGCCAGTAATCCACTGGCTAACGCCATTATTCAAGGCGCTAACGCCGTCCGCACTGCTGGCTACTTTCAAGCGCACCCAAGGGCGTTTGCGTTCCATACGGCTGAAAAACCCACGGTTAATCCAGCGCGCTTGTTCAACCAGCACACCGTGTGAAGTTTCAATGCCGGCCAATTGTAAAATGGCCATGCCTTTGCCTGCCACCAGCGGGTTGGGGTCAAGAACCGCAGCCACCACCCGTTGAACACCTGTGGCCACTAGCGCTTGTGCACAGGGGCCTGTGCGGCCGTGATGGGCGCAGGGTTCCAGTGTGACATAGGCTGTGCTGCCTTTTAAACAAACGCCACGCGCCTTGGCTTGCGCAATCGCCTGCACTTCAGCATGGCCTTCGCCTGCTTTGGCGTGAAAGCCCTCCGCAATTGCAACCCCATCGCGCACAAATACACAACCTACGCGCGGATTGGGCGTGGTGCTGTACTGGCCCTTCCAGGCCAGGTTCAGCGCATGCTGCATCCAGTGTTCGTCGGTGGGTGAAAGGGTGGCCATGGCCTCAGTTACTTCTCAGTTACTTTTAAGCGCCTTTTTTGGCGGTTGTGCGTGATTTTGGCTTGATGCTGCCCGTGATGTTTTCGGCGGGGGCCGTCAGGTGAGCAATCTCTTCAGAGAAACTTTGCAGGTCCTCAAAGCTTTTGTACACTGAGGCAAAGCGAATGTAGGCCACAGTATCGAGCTGCTTGAGTTGTTGCATCACCAACTCGCCCAAGAACTTGGTGTCCACCTCTCGGGCAGCACTCACCAACAGTTTTTCTTCAATACTTGAAATGGCTTCGTCAATGGCTTCCGCCCGGACAGGGCGTTTGCGCAAGGCGAGCATCAAGCTGCCGCGCAGTTTATCCCTGGAAAATTCGACGCGTGATCCGTCTTTCTTGACAATGGCAGGCAGAAACAGTTCTGCCCGTTCATAGGTGGTGAAGCGTTTGCCGCAACTGCTACATTGTCGGCGGCGCCGAATCGCGTCGCCTTCTTCAGACGTGCGCGAATCGACTACCTGGGTGTCGGCGTTGCCACAAAAGGGGCATTTCATAACGCCGTGGCCCCTTGCTTACTTGTAAACAGGGAACTGGCTGGTCAATTCCTTGACCTTGGCGCGAACGGTGGCCAATGTGGCCTCGTCTTCCGGGTTTTCAAGTACGTCGGCGATCAGGTGACCTACCGCGCGGGCCTGCTCTTCCTTGAAACCACGCGTGGTCATGGCTGGGCTGCCCAAGCGAATGCCGCTGGTGACAAACGGCTTTTCAGGGTCGTTTGGAATGGCATTCTTGTTCACGGTGATGTGCGCATTGCCCAAAGCAGCTTCAGCGGCCTTGCCTGTAATGCCCTTGGCACGCAGGTCAACCAGCATCACGTGGCTTTCTGTGCGGCCAGACACAATACGCAGGCCACGCTCAACCAGGGTTTCAGCCAAAGCCTTGGCATTCAACACCACTTGTTGCTGGTATTCCTTGAATGCGGGTTGCAGGGCTTCGTGGAAAGCCACGGCTTTGCCTGCAATGACGTGCATTAGAGGGCCACCCTGAATGCCAGGGAAAATTGCGCTGTTGATTTTCTTGGCCAACTCTTCTTTCATCAAAATGATGCCGCCACGTGGGCCGCGCAAGCTTTTGTGTGTGGTCGATGTACATACATCAGCGTGCGGCACAGGGTTGGGGTACACGCCAGCAGCAATCAGACCCGCGTAGTGGGCCATGTCCACCATGAAGTAGGCACCCACTTCCTTGGCAATTTTCGCAAAGCGCTCAAAGTCGATGCGCAGGGCGTAAGCCGATGCACCGGCGATGATGATTTTTGGCTTATGTTCACGGGCCAGGGCTTCGACCTGGTCGTAATCAATGGCTTCTTCCTTGTTCAGGCCGTAAGAAACCACGTTGAACCACTTGCCCGACATATTTAGTGGCATGCCATGGGTAAGGTGGCCGCCTTCAGCCAGCGACAAACCCATGATGGTATCGCCAGGTTGCAGCAAGGCAAAGAACACGGCTTGGTTGGCCTGTGAACCGGAATTGGGTTGTACGTTGGCGGCTTCAGCGCCAAACAGCTTTTTCAGGCGTTCGATGGCCAGGTCTTCAACCACGTCTACATGTTCGCAGCCACCGTAGTAGCGCTTGCCTGGATAGCCTTCCGCGTATTTGTTGGTCAGTTGTGAACCCTGGGCTTCCATCACGGCTGGGCTGGCGTAGTTTTCGGACGCGATCAACTCGATGTGGTCTTCCTGGCGAGTGGTTTCCTGCTGCATGGCAGTCCACAATTCTGGGTCGGTTTGGGCGATGCCCTTTTGGCGGTCAAACATAACGATTTCCGGAAAGGATTGGGTTCAAGACAAGCCCAACATTCTAAATGATTTCAAGCGATTCGACCATCGACTTCGTCCATGTTTTGGCCGGGTTTGTCGTTGTTCAGGTGCCCAAGCCAGGCCCACAAAACAACATGTTTGTTTCCCTGCGGGTCAATGTCGATCACATTGAGCGCGCAATTGTGCAGTTGCCACTCCCGCTGCTTTTGTAGTGGCTCGCCAGTGCAGTGCCTGTAAATACAATCGAGTACACCGCCATGGGCCACCAGCAAGATTGTTTTGCCCGCATGGGCGCTGCCAATGTGCTCGAACGTTCCCACCACGCGGCTGTAAAACTGAAAGAGGCTTTCCCCGCCTTGCAAGGGGGCATCAGGCACCCGGTTTCTAAGGCCCGCAAATTCTTCTGGGCTTTTGGCTTGCATTTCATCGCCTGTCAGGCCAGACAGGTGACCGTAATCGCGTTCCCGAAGACCCGCGTTCACCTGCATGGCTGGCGTTTTAGAGCCGTGAATGGTACTTGCTGTGGTGTGTGCCCGAATCAAGTCGCTGCTGAAGCACTCGTCGTAAAGCGGGGCTCCCTGCGTTTCCAGGGAGTCGAAGTATTTGCGAAGCAATTGAGCCTGCAAGAGGCCATGCGCATTCAGGGCAATGTCGGTATGACCCTGAAACCGCTTCTCCTTGTTCCAGTCAGTTTCTCCATGACGCACCAGTATGAAGCGCGACCCTGCCGGTTTTTTGCTGACAATTGCACCAAAATCAAGAGCTTGGCTGTTCAATTCAGGTGCACCTTGGCAAAGCGGCGTTTGCCCACCTGAATCACATAACTGCCTTTGCCCAGGCGGGTGGCCTTATCGGATACTTTTTCACCATCAATTTTTACGCCGCCTTGCTGAATGTTGCGGTTGGCGTCGCTGCTGCTTTCGCACAAGCTGGCGGCCTTCAGTACCCAAGCCAAACCAGCGTCTGAATCGCCTTCTGGCAAATTCAGGCTCACTTCAGGCATATCCTCGGGCAATGCGCCCTGCTTGAAACGTGCTTCGAATTCAGCCAGTGCGTCGACGGCGGCCTGAGTGCTGTGGAAGCGCGCAACCAACTCTTGGGCCAGTGCAACTTTGGCGTTGCGTGGGTTCTCGCCGTTGGCGCAGGCCTGTTTCAGGTTTTCAATATCAGCCAGGGATTTGAAGCTGAGCAGGGTATACCAGTTCCACATCAGTTCATCCGAAATTGACATCACCTTGCCGAACATATTGGAAGGTGTCTCGGTCACGCCGATGTAGTTGTTCTTGGACTTTGACATTTTGTCCACGCCATCAGTCCCTACCAACAGCGGCATGGTCAAGATGCACTGCGCGCTTTGGCCATTTTGCTTTTGCAGCTCCCGACCCATCAGCAAGTTGAATTTCTGGTCAGTGCCACCCAGCTCCAAATCGCTTTCCAGTGCAACTGAGTCGTAGCCTTGCAATAGCGGGTACAAAAACTCATGTACGGCGATCGGCGTGCCAGATTGATATCGTTTGGTGAAATCGTCGCGCTCGAGCATGCGGGCTACTGTATAGCTGCTGGCCAGGCGGATCATGCCGTCTGCACCCAAGGGCATTAGCCATTTACTGTTGAATTCAATTGCTGTGCGTTGGGGATCCAGAATTTTAACAGCCTGCTCATGATAGGTTTTTGCGTTTTCCTGAACCTGTTCCTTGGTTAACGGAGGGCGGGTGCTGTTGCGGCCGGACGGGTCGCCAATCATGGACGTGAAATCGCCAATCAAAAAGATGACTTGATGGCCCAGATCTTGCAACTGACGAAGCTTGTTGAGTACCACAGTGTGGCCCAAGTGAATGTCGGGTGCAGTGGGGTCCAATCCCAATTTGATGCGCAGGGGTTTGTTTGTTTTTTCGCTTTGAGCCAGTTTTTGAATCCATTCCGATTCAATTAACAGTTCTTCGCAGCCACGCTTGGTCACTTCAAGGGCGTGCCGGACGGAATCAGATAAATTCTCAGTAATTTCCGTATTTTTGGGGGACCTTCTATCAGGTGACTGGTTCATTTGGCAATCCTTTGTTACACTCTGGCAAACTTCAGTGTTGTATTTTTGAAAATAAAGCTGATTGTGGGCGATCGGCACGTGAATTTTCACACCTTTAAAACTAAAACATGATGCTTCAGAATTTATTAGAGCGAGCAATCGCCGCGTGGGGACAGGGCTTTTCTCTTACCAAGCGCTTTATTCAGTCGGGGTGGCAATATGCCGACTCCGCGCTTCCCCAATCTCACAATCACAGAAAGTGGGTCATTGTAGGGTTTTTTTCATTCCCTGTTCTTGGTGCAGTGGTGGCAATCGCAGGCTCTGTTCAAAATTCCCCGGTTGATTCCGCCCTCAGCAACCCTGATGTGGTTGTAGAGGCTGTCGAACTTAATCTGGCCGATCAGGGTGTCTATACCTTTGATCCATTGGTTGCCGAAGAACGAATTCGTCGCGGTGATACCCTTGTGGGTTTACTCGAGCGAATGGGCGTGAATACCGCAGGTTTGGCCACTTTCCTCGGGCAAGACAAGACAGCACGTAGTTTGGTGAATTTGCGCGCTGGTCGCGTGCTCACTGTTCAGCAAACTGCCGATGGCGACCTTCAATGGCTGCGCTACAAAAGCGGCATCGATGAGGACAGTCAAGAGTCCATCCTGATTCAAAAGCATAACGGTCAATTTGTCGCAAAGTTGGAATCTGTCAACTTTGAAAAGCAGATTGTGTTTCGCTCAGGGCGAATTGAGTCGTCTTTGTTTGCAGCTGCTGACAAGGCCGGATTGCCAGATTCAGTGGCCATTCAACTGACAGAAATTTTTGGCTCAGACATTGATTTTCACCGCGAACTGCAAAAAGGTGACGAGTTCAAGGTAGTTTATGAAGACCTGACACTGGAGGGGCGCTCTGCGCGCTCTGGCCGGGTGTTGGCAGTAGAGTTTGTGAATAACAACAAGCCTTACAAAGCGTATTGGTTCGCACCCAGTGGTAATCGCAACGCCGGTTATTACAACGAGGAAGGCCGCAGTCTGAAAAAGTCCTTCCTGCGTTCGCCGCTCGCGTTCTCCCGCATTTCCTCCGGTTTCACTCCGCGTCGTTTCCACCCCATTCAGCAACGCTGGAAAGCTCACAACGGAGTTGATTATGCGGCGCCCACCGGTACTCCTATCATGGCCACAGCCAGTGGCACCGTGAAGTTTTCGGGCTGGCAAAATGGATACGGCAATTTTGTAGAAATTCAGCATCACAGTGGTTACAGCACGGCATACGCTCACCTTTCACGTTTTGGCAAAGGCGTTAAGGTTGGTCAAAAAGTAGAGCAGGGCGATGTAATCGGGTATGTGGGTGCTACTGGCTGGGCAACCGGACCACACCTGCATTATGAATTCCGCGTCAACCGGGTTCCAAAAAACCCTTTGAGCATCACCGTGGCTCAGGCTGAACCACTGGATCGCAATGCATTCAGTGAATTCAAGCGGGTGCAGCTGGCGCTTGACCGCCGCATGGAGCTGGCCACTGCCCAACGTTTGGCCCGTGCCCAGTAAGCCATGATCGCATTGGGCGCCATGTCTGGCACCAGCACGGATGGTGTCGATGTAGCTGCGGTTCAAATTGATTCCAAAACTCAGGACATGCGGTTCCTCGGCGTGCTTAGCGCCGAGTTTCCGCCTACTTTGAGGGAAACACTCCTGCTGCTGCAAGAAATCCCGCCTCGTTTTCCTTCCAGTTCCGATCCAATCGAGATTTTTTTGCAAGCCCGTAAAGATCTCACCGAGCTGTATGCCGGCACGGTCAATGAACTGTTGTCCTTTCTGGGACTAGAGCCTGGTGACGTGCGCGTGTTGGGTGCACATGGTCAAACCCTTCGGCACAGGCCCGATCTTGGGTACACCTATCAAATGCTGGATGGGGCCTTGCTGGCCAGTAGAACCGGGATTGATGTGGTGAATGACTTGCGTTCCAAAGATGTTGCCCTAGGTGGCCAGGGAGCCCCGCTGGTTCCGGCTTTTCACCTTGCGTGGTTAAACGGCAAGGGCATTTATGACCAAACCGCCGTGTTAAACCTGGGTGGCTTTTCAAACCTGACTGTATTGAATGGCCAGGGGCAGGTGTTGACCGGTGGGGACTGCGGACCAGCCAACTGTTTAATGGATCTTTGGGCTCAGCGCGCCTTCAGTTCGCCGATGGACAGTGATGGTGAAATTGCCGCCATGGGCAGCCCGGACTACACCTTGCTGGAGCGTTTTTGGACGCATCCTTTCTTTCACCAACCTTGGCCCAAGAGCACCGGCCGCGATGATTTCAGCGCGCAATGGTTTGAGACCTGCCTTGCTGACTCGAGCGATCTTTCTTCTGAAGACATCATGGCAACCTTGCTGGCTTTGGCAGTAAGGGCAGTGAAGTCGTGTTTGCCTGTGTTGGTTGAGCAGGTGTACGTGTGCGGCGGCGGTGCAAAAAACAGCACCTTCATTCACCAGTTGCGCTTCGAATGCGCACCAGCTGATTTCTTGCCAATGGAAAACCTGGGTTTGCCCGCGCAGGCAGTTGAGGCCGCTGCCTTTGCCTGGCTTGGTGCGCAGTATGTACAGGCCACGCCAGGTAATTGCCCATCGGTGACTGGTGCAAGTCGGCCTACCATTCTGGGGGCCTTGCACTGCGCTCGGTAGCCCCACTCGTTTTCTCGGTTTAGTGGGTCAGCAACGATTTGTTGCCCAAGATTTTACCTTCGTTTTGAGAACCTTCGGTCGGCACATTGAATACGGTCGAGGCCTTTTCCCTGGCCGGAAATAATTCAGAAATCACACCGAGGCCGATCTCGGCTTGACCAGGAATTAAGGGAATTCGAATCATTTCACGACCAAATTCGACTTGCGGGTTGTTTTCCAGGCTTGCGTTGTAGATCAAAATGCAGCAGGGTTCAAAATCAAGCAGAGAACCCAAAAGTTTCAATTGCTCAATTGCATGCGTTTTTTGGGCTGGGTCGCCAGCATAGAGAATGTAAACAGGTGACATGCCTTTGCGTAAAGCGGTGAGGTAGGCGCGATATGCGCCATTCAGGCTGAATTCGACTTTGTCAAATCCCTGAATTGGAAGTCGACGTTGAATTTCCAGCAGATGGTCGTGGTTCATGGCCATCACTTGCGCTTCAAATGCAGTTTGAGGGTTATACGCTGGTCGCTTGTTGCGGTGACTGATTTCGGCTTCTTCCGGCAATATGACTTCGAAGACGGAGCCTGCCAATTTGCCGTTGTAGTATCGATTTCGGCATTCGGTTTTGGCGAGTATTTGTTCGCTCAAATCCCGGACTATGTTGGAACCGTGACCCCAACCTTTGTTGTGCGCAGCAACTTTATTGTTCTCAACACCCGAGCCAGTATCTACGATTTGGATACACACCCGCCCTTTTCGCCTGCGTAGACCCACCACTACGCCGCCTTTGTTGGTGTACTTGATGGCATTGTCCAGTCCGTTGCGAATGATCTTGGCCAGGGCGTCCTTGTTGCTCATTACATTAATTTCGCTGGGCACATAACGAATCTGAAGTTCCTTCACGTCGGCCAGCATTCTGTATTCTTCAATCAATGGGCCAAGTATGTCGTGAATTGCAATCGGAGTCATAGGGACAGCGTTGTCGTCCTGCGGGTATTTGATCGCATTGCCTAATTGATCAAAGAAGTCTTCCAGCATGTTTTTTAATGCTTTTTGAGCCGTTTGAATGTGTTGGTATCTGGCTGTGACTTCCGGGTCTTTTGAAATGGCTTTGCCCACACTGGCCAAAATACCTAAAGTACTCAGGGGCTGACGTAGATCATGTCGAAAGTCTTTTAATACCCTACGCCCCCGAAAAGCGAACTTCATGATGTCTTGGTCAATTTTTGTTTGCCTGTCCAAGCCTTTTTTCGTGCGGGTTCGTGAAAAGTCCTGAAATACCATGTGAAAAACGCAGGTACCGAGCAAGACATAGAACAGAATCTTCACAATGCTGAAATCGATCAGCAATGCGAGTTCAGTCGATGTGGAGGCATGAAACAGGCCGTTAATGATGCAGTACAAAAGACTGAAATACACAGCTTTGATCAGGGTGACCTTGGGCAAGTTGCTGTAGGTTTTGGTGATTGCCAACAGGCAAACGGCCTGAACGCCAATAAACGCGGGATACACCAAACCAGACGTTGTAAACATGTCGGCGATTGCTGTAATGCAACCAATCGAAAACGGGACCAACGCGGAACGTTCAGCGGCCACAACACCTCTTCTTCGCCCCAGAAAAGCGCTTCCAAAAAACAGAAATGATGCCGCCTGCAGAGCAGCATGAACTGGAGTGCCGTGTTGAAGTGCTTGGTGTGTGTCGTGCCCCAGTATCACGAACCCAAGCAGTACCACGCCAATGACAGCGGCGGCATTTTGCCGCTGATTGGGAAGGTGGTTTGCAAAGAACGGGTATAAGGCAATACCCAGCAATACGGCGAGCCCTGATAGTGAACTGTCTGTCATTTTATAGTTATAGCAATGGCCGGCTTTTGTCGGCTTTTTGGTTTCTACACCAAGGCTGAGGCATTGAGTCGCGGAATTTTGCGATAAAGACTGACGGCCTGGGTTCTATTTTTCACATTCATGCGTGTGAAAATTTCGCGCAGATGTGTTTTTATCGTTTCGGGTGACAAATCAAGCTTACGGGCGATTTCCTTATTGGAAAGGCCCGAGGCCAAGAAGTGCATCACTTGTTGTTGCTTGTGGGTTAACTGAATGCCGTTGTTTTGGCCCAGTCGCCCAGTGATGTGCTCGCCGTTGGTTTGGCGGTTTGACAGGGCATTGGGACGCCACTGAACCTGAACACCTGCGCGGGTGAGCGCTTCCAGCAATACTGCCGAAGTTTGCTCAAACCCTTCGGACTTTGACAAAGTCCAGGAAGGGGCATACTGGTTGGGCACTACAGAATGAAGAAGCGTGTCATCGCCACTCATGATCAAGGTGGGCAGGTTGGCACTCATTAAGGCCAACGTGTCGATCACATCTTGACCCTGGCAATCTGGCAAACGCAGGTCGGTGATGACCAGCGCGGGTGAGTTTTTACTGAATAGTTCTTTGGCGTGCGCAATGCTGGCTGCACACAGAATATCAGCGTTGGTCGCCACAAATTCAACCAGGTCTTTGATGCCTGTTGCGAAAAGTGGGTGATCCTCAATAACCAGGATTTGGTTTGATGGCATGAATGTCTCCTCCCGAGGAAAAGCTAGTTTAAAAGGTGTCACCAGATGTGAGCATATGAACATCTTTATTGGATTAACACCTTTTTCCAACCCTCTTTAGGGGGAGTTAATCGTCTCGGGTCCGTGCAGTCAATACGCAAAACCCGTAATTACAGTAATAATTTTGCAAGTTACTTGGTTCTGTCAGTTCTTTTCATCGTGTTCGGGTCCTATTTCACTGGCTTGCAGACTGTTAAGCTGTGAACAGGCTGCTTTTCATTACAATAACGGGGTAGGTCAGGGAGTTGACTAATCCAGACTAGGCTCGAGCAAAAACATGAGATCAAGATCAAGCGCTGCGACCAAGCCGGTAGACGAAACACAGGCCAGGGTGCGACGCAAAGAACAGACACGCCAGAATTTGATGCAGGCTGCGCTTAACCTGGTTGGTAATGGGAGCAGTTTCACCGCTTTGGGTATTCGGGAAATTACCCGAGAAGCCGGTGTGGTGCCAACCGCGTTTTATCGGCACTTCAAAACCACCGATGAACTTGGGCTGGCGCTTGTCGAGGATGGTGGCATTACTTTGCGGCGATTGTTGCGAGAGGCTCGCCAAGCCAGCCTGCCAGGCGAGGACATGATTCGGCACTCGGTGAGTGTGTTTGTCACTTACCTGAAGCAACATCACCTGGAGTGGCGTTTTATCAGCTCGGAAAGGTCTGGCGGCTCGCAGTCCCTGCGCAATGCCATACGCAATGAAATTGCACACTTCACCAATGAAATGGCCAGCGACCTGCGCCTGTTGAATATTTTCCCCGGCTTGTCCACACACACCCTGACTTTGATTTGCAGTCTGGTGGTTACGTTGATGATGAATTCGGCCACTGATTTTCTGGACGTCAGGCCAGATCAACCGCAAATTGAAAAAGAAATGCTCGACAATTTTGTGAAGCAAATTGTGATGGTGTTTCTTGGTGCGGCGCATTGGGAGGAAGAGCCCACGCAGTCACTGCTCAGTGGTTTGTCCAAACCAAAATGACCAAACCGATTGTTTACGTTGATTTGGACGGCACCTTGAGCCCATCGGATGTGCTGCTCGAAAGTTGCCTGTTGCTGCTAAAGCAAAACATTTTCTACGTCTTTCCCATGTTGTGGTGGGCCATTCGGGGGGCCTGGGTTTTTAAAACCGAGGTGGCCAGACGAATAGACCCTGTACTGGATCACCTGCCGATTGATCCTTTGGTACTCGAGCGACTTAATCAATTGAAAGCGGCTGGCCATGAATTGGTGTTGGCCAGTGCTTCGACGCGTCGTGATGTGCTCAAAATAGCCGCACGCCTGGGCCTTTTTGCCCGTGTAATCGCCAGCGAGCACAGTAATTTGAAGGGCCAGCAAAAACTGGCAGCCATTGAGGCAGACAGCCATGGGCAACCCTTTGTGTATTTTGGTGATGCCCTGGTCGATATTCCAATCTGGAAAAAGGCCGCACTGGCATTTGGCGTGAATACTTCTTCAGGCACCCGCCGCAAGGCGATGGCGGCTGGTATTGAACTGAACCGGCTTGATACGTGCAGCACCGGCATCAAGGTGTGGCTTAAAGCCATGCGCCTGCAGCAGTGGGCCAAAAACGGTTTGCTGTTTCTACCATTGATTGCCGCGCATGAAACCGATTTCGCCCTTTGGGGCAAGATGATGTGGGGTTTCCTGGCGTTTGGCTTTTTGGCGTCCTCTACTTATATCTGGAACGACCTGATGGACCTGAATGCGGATCGCCAACATCCGCGCAAGCGCCATCGCCCCATGGCCAGCGGTGCGCTCAGCATTGGCAAGGCTTTCTTGTTCATGAAGTGTTTGGGCATAGCGGGCTTTGCGGTGGCCTGGCTGGCCGTGGGCTGGCAATTTACGCTGGTGCTGTTGGTGTACACCGTGGTTACACTGCTGTACACCTTTGTATTTAAGCGCACGGCCTTCGTTGATGTGTTGCTGTTGGCTATGCTTTACACGGTTCGCGTGATTGCAGGCGGCGTGGGCACCGGCATTGAGCTTTCCAGCTGGCTATTGGCCATTTCACTCTTTGTGTTTCTAAGTTTGGCTTTGGTCAAACGTTGTGCCGAACTGGAGTTCTTGCAACTTGAGGGCGCTCAGCCGCAGGGACGTGGTTACCGAATGAGCGATTTGAGTTACCTGGTGTCGATGGGTATTTCCAGCGGATTTGTTGCCGTGTTGGTATTGGCCTTGTATGTAGACAGTCAGAATGGTTCGATGCTGTACGCAACACCCGAATTTTTGTGGGGCATTTGTCCCCTGTTTTTGTACTGGTTGATGAGAATCTGGATCATGACTTCTCGCAAGGAAATGATCGATGATCCGGTGCATTTCGCCATTCACGATCGCATCAGTTGGGGCTTTTTGGCCTCAGTGGGTGTACTTGTGTACCTGGCTTCCTGAGATATCCAACACCCATGTCGAGTCATTTCTCTTTGTCCCGGCCCCAAGGGCCCGAGTTGACGTTAAAAACTGCCAAAAGCGTGTTTGGCTGGATAGTATTGCTGACCGCCGTAATCAAACTTTGGCTGGCGTGGTTTTTCCCCATGACTGGCGACGAGGCTTTTTTCCATTTGTGGTCGACTGACCTGAATTGGGGCTACTACGATCACCCGCCCATGGTGGGTTGGTGGTTGTGGGCGCTGAGCCATGTGGGCAATCAACCTGTTGTGATTCGCAGCCTGACCTTGTTGTTAACCACTGTGATCGCCTGGGGTGTGGTGCTGCTGGCCCGTGAGCTGTTGCCGCGCGAGCAGGAGCCCCGAGCCTGGTTGGCTGGTGCCGTTTACTTGTCCATGCCGGTGTCCTGGTTTGCCGTATTTGTAACCACCGATACGCCTTTGATCTTTTTTATGGGCCTGGCCATTTTCACCTATGTGAAAGCAATACGCGCTGAATCTGGCAGTGCGATGTTTCTTGCTGGTTGCTTTTTGGGACTGGCATTTTTATCCAAATATTTTGCTGTGTTACTGGGTTTTGCATTTGGATTTCATTTGCTGTTTCAGCGCCAGCGTTTCAAGTATCTGTTTTTGTTGTTGGCGGGTGTATTGCCGTTTGCCGGTGTAAATATCGCCTACAACCTGCACAATTGCTGGAATAACATCATGTTTAATCTGGTGAATCGGCATGAGGATGCACAATTGGGTTGGGGAACAGTGCTGACCTACCTGGGCATGATGATTTATCTGCTAACACCTTGGGCACTATGGAGTTTGCTCAAGGGTAGCCGGGTTTGGTTGCGCCAAAGTGCGCTGGCCTTTGCTTTGCTAGTGCCACTGGCTCTATTTCTGCTCATCTCCCTTGAAAAAACAGTGGGCTTGCATTGGGTGTTGGGTTTTTTGCCGATTGCTTTTGTGCTTTTGGCACTGTGCACACAAGGTGTTTGGATGAGGCGTTACATTGGCTTTAATGCTGTGTTGTCGATTCCACACCTGGTGTTGTTTGGCCTCTTGATGCATGCCGATGTGTCGGTTTGGCCGAAAAAAGACTTTCAGGAAGATGTGTTGTTTCACCGGAATATGCCAGCCATTCTTGCTGAACTTGGCCACGGTATGCCAACCAATGGTGTATTGACCACCATTGCCTATTCGCCTGCAGCCTTGATGACTTATCACTACGGCAAAGTGGTGCCCGTTTTTGGCCCTGGCAAATACCACGCGCGCAATGATGACACCTTTGTGGACTGGCGGGAAATGGATGGCAAACCCATTCGGATTGTGGCCAAAGCCAAGCCAATCGACCCAGCGCTTTACCAGGATTACCTGAGCGACGTTTCAGTAACAACGCAAACGATCGAGGGTGTGCCTTTCACAATTGTGGATGGTAGCAACTTCAATTACCAACGGTTCAGGGACGTGGTTCTGCGCGAAGCTGTAGAGAAGTATTATCAAATCCCATCGATATTGCCTGTGCTTGATTGCCCGTTTGCACGCAAGTATGGATTTGAGGAAGAATGCCGCCTGGAGCCCCAGGCGGCCAAAAACTAGTTGACTTGTTCAACAATGGTTTGCCACTTCAGTTCGCCTTTCAGCAAATTTTGTTGCTTGCCTTCCTTCTGCTTCACCGGAATTACCCAACTGCCGGTTTCTGATGTTTTTACGGGTTTTTTGTTCAGTCGCGGGTCTGCGTATGTCACAGTTCCGGTTTCTGACACCTTCACCCAGGGCGCTTGTTCAGTACCAGGGCTATAAAACAGCTCTAACGAACTGGCCCAGGCATGCATGCTGTTTAGCCAGACTCCGTCTTCTCGAAGCTCGAGGAATGGTGCACCTTGATCATCCAGCACCTGAAATTCACTTTTCGCTGTACCCATGCGGCTGAGCATGAAATTGTTGCCACTCAGGCCCGGCACCATGGCATTCAGGCCAGTGAATTCGGGTTCATTGACCAACAACGGGCGCCAGTAACCTGTCATAGGCTCGGCCTCAATGCGTTCAATTCGAACGTTGATGGGTTTGCCGTTGGCCACCATGGCCAGATTAAAGTGGGCAAGGTCTTCCTTGATCAAGCGGGGATCGTACCAACCATAGCCAGGCTGCTTGTCGAGCAGAACCCAATTCGGTTTTAACTTTGGGTTGTCTTTAAGGCGTTCGGGTATTGGGCCACCACCGGGTTGTCGGGAACGGTGCCAGCCAGTTGCGTTTAAATCTGCATACAGTTTGTCACGGTCAAATCGCAAGAACGCGCGTTTGTCCTCGCCCAGTATTTCAACACGCTGTTGACCATCGGTGGCCAATGCGAATTGATAGGCATTTGTTTTAACCACTTGCAGTGAAAGGCCTTTGGGCAATTTGGCTTTCGCACTTACAGTGGGAATTCCACCCTCCGAACCGTGTTCGGCATGTGCGAAAACTGGGGTGCTGACAAAGGGGCTTGAAATTAGCAGGGTAGAAAAAGAAAACGCCAGGCATGCGCCCAGCGTTTTCTTCACCCAGTTCGTTTTAACGACGGGCATTGGCAGTCATTACTCCTTGTCCATTGCCATGCTTCAACATGAAGCTGACAGCTTTGGACGGCAACAGTGAACCATTCGCTTGCTTGGTGCGCACAAAGGTCATGTAAGCGCCTTGTGGAACCACTGCGGCTTGATCTGGAATGGTAAAGCGGATGCTTTGACCAGTCTTGGTCAACTGTGTGGCAGGAATGACCACGGTGCGTTGGTCAGCATCGGTCAAGTGGGTTGTCACGGTATGGCGTACCAAGGTGACTGAGTCAATTTTGCTCATGTCCGTACCGGGTGCCATTTCCAGTGTCACTTGTTGACCCTTGCGGAATTCACGCATCATTGTTTTGCCGTTACCGGCTGGAGTGGCATTGCCACCTGCAAAACCAATCAGGTTGGGGCGATTTGGGTTGTTCACGTAGGGTGGTGAGTAAATCTCGAATGAGGGATCACGACCATCGTTGGGTGAAAAGCCAAATGCGGCCAAATTGATGTTCTTCAGGTACAAGGTGGAAATGGGCGCATGGCCGCCGATCAACACGCGACCGTCTTGCATCAGCAATGCAGTGTTGTGATAAGTGCGGGGGTTGTTGGCCACAGCCATTTGAGTCCACTTCTTGGTAACCGGATCAAAGCGTTCTGCGGTTTTACGTGGGAACTCCACGCCGGGTGCCGCAACGCCATCGCGGTCACCACCGCTAAACACCATTACAGAGTCATCGGGCATCAGCACGCCGGAACCATACCAGCGGGTTTCATTCAATGACCCAGTCACTTCACTTTGGTAATCAACAATGCTGTCACCCTCAGTTTTCACGGTATCGATACGTGAAGCAGCCACTGCCACGTATCCCCCAGGAGAAGTGGCACCCACCAATGGCAGAACACCACCTGCTGTCAGGAAGCTGGCTTCCTTGTATTGGCCTTGATTATTGGGCCGCAGCGGCATCATTATTGAGAATGTGGAACCGCGCATGCCTGAACCAACGATTTTCTGAACCATTTGTTCAGGATTGCCTGCCGGATTTGCAGTGCTTAAAAGCTTCTGTAGAGCTTGAGGGCTCTTCATGGGCGCACTCATCAAGGTTTTTGTGAGTGCGCTCACTGCGGCGTTGGGAGCAGTTTGAGGATTAAGGATTTGAGTCAAAGACTCAAGCCCGGCATCGCTGAACTTCAGCGGAAAACCCGCATAGGCCAAGTCAGACCAGGTTTGGTTGGCGGGATTGTACGTGGCCGCAATATTCCACAATGGCTGATCATAAGACTGGCCATTTGGGTTAAATGCCTGGCCACCTGCGTTGTAATACACATGGCCATTGGGTAAAAGGTGCAGGCGTGGGTACAAAGGCAAAGAGCGCTGTGCTGTTTGCGCGTTGACAGTCCACTTGTTGGTCACTGGATCATAGGTTTCAGTTTGAACCACGTTCCTGCCACTTTGCTCAGGCGCGTTCGGGTAGATCGGCTTGATCAGCTTGGTTACGCCACTGGCCACAAACATTTTGCTGTCGGGCAGTGTGATCAGCGCTGGGTACCAGCGGCCGAAGTTCATGTCTGCCAATTGGCTCCAGGTATTGGTGTTGGCGTTGTAGGCACGGCTGTTTTTCAGGCCTTCCAGTTCGGTTAAACCGTAACCCAAGGCGTTGCTGCCCGGCTCGCTGTAATAAGCAGTTCCGCCCACAGCCATGATACGGCCATCGGCCAGCATAGCCACGTCGGCGCAGAACAGGGCACCATCCGCGCTATTGGTTTCTTTGTTGCTTAAGCCTGGGATCAATTCGGTGATTTCATAGCCATCCGGATTGGCACCGGAATCCACGTCAGTCGGGCGTGTCCACAGGCTGGCCGCATTCGCGCCTTCCGGGATTCGCATCATGCGGGTTTGGTCGTTGATCGCTTTTTGGCCGAAGTCCACCAAAATGCTGAACTCAAAATCTTCTGTGCCTTCAAGGGCGTTGAAATACAGGAAGTCGCCGTTGGGTAGCATTGAGATGGTGCCCGCCGCGGGTTTGCATCGTAGCTTGCCATTGGCGCCAATGCCTTCGCACTTGTTGTCAGTACGAACACCTTTCAATTCCGGGTTGTTGTCATCCGCTACCGAGCGCTCGTAAACAAATGGTTCAGCGAAAGGTTTGCTAAACGAACCCTTTTGACCTTCGGGTGCTTTGCCTTTGTCGGTGCTGACAGGGTTGAATTTGGCACCGATCAGATCGTCGAGCAGACCGGCTTGTACAGGTAACGCAGTTCCCAATCCAATGGCGATTACTGCAGATAGTTTATTCAGCTTGAACACGTGTCATCTCCTCCTAGCAAGCTGTTTTTGTAGAAGAAAGGACGGTCGCAGCTGTTTAGGTACTGCGACTGTTCTCTCCTGCCTTTGTTAACAGTTGTTACTGTTGAAGTGCATTTTTAGATGCATCTTTCTAAAAATAATAACCGTGATTATGGTTTTGAACAATCGTTGTTATACTAATTAAAGTTAGTAATGCAACGTATAACGAGGCGATGTTTGGATGCTGTTTGAGAAGGACTTGTGAGCAAAGTCAACAGTTGGGCAAAAAAGAAAAACCCCTCAGCTTTCACTGAGGGGTTTCTTATTTGGTGGCGAATCAGGGATTCGAACCCCGGACCTGCGGATTATGATTCCGTCGCTCTAACCGGCTGAGCTAATTCGCCGAAGACCGAGAGTATAACTGAGCTTTCTTAAAAAAAGAAGAGCTTCCTCACTTCTTTGTCATGAAAGTTAAACCATGCGCTCCACGCGCCACATTTGATATTTCAAGGCTCCCGCGGCGCCCACAACGATACTGCCTAAGGCAACGAACGAGGCCAATGACAGGGTGCTTACGCCACTCAGCCCTTGGCCCACGGTGCAGCCCAAAGCGAGTACACCTCCCACACCCATCATCACGGCACCTACAGTGTGGTTGGCGGTGTCTTCGACACCCTGAAATGTTTCCCAGCGAAATGATTTCTCCATCAAGGCGTTGGCGGTGGCTCCCAAAATGACGCCAAAGCAGGCCACAACGCCCACTGTGAGCACCCGTGTAACGTCCGAGAAAAACATCAACCATTCAAGTGTATAGGCGTAAGGTGCAACGAAGCTGAAGCCTTCAGCTCGGTTGGCATAAGTGCCCAAATAGGTTGCTTCCAACGTGTCCGGGTGTTCTGGAATGTAAGCCACCTGAAATACAACCCACCAGGCAGCCACAATAGTGAGACCTACGCCAGCACCGCCAACAATGACTTCTTTGTTCCAGGCTGATTTGCTGCCCAATGCCATGATCAGCAGGATCACAGGCAGCGCGATGGCCAGAATGGGTATCAAGCCTGCTGGCTCCTTGCTGAGCAGATTGGCCAATAGCTCGGGCAAGTAGGGGCTGCTGCTAAACTCAAAGCGAACCGGATCAAGGTAGTTGGCGCGAAACACGCCGAATACGCCTTTGAGGGTCATGTACGCAGCGATTCCCATGATTGCGAAAACCATCAATGCTTTCAAGTTGCCGGCGCCAAGGCGAATGAGTGTTTTACTGCCACAACCCGATGCCAACACCATGCCCGCGCCAAACAGCAAGCCACCGACAATACCGGACAGCCAAGACCATTGGCTGTTCAAAAAAATCGTGTCGTTGAGATTGGCGTGACCGGTAATACTTAATCCCTGAAGGCCAAGTGTTGCAACGGCGATCGCCAGCAGCCACATCCGCATGCGATTCCAGTCACCAAAGTTCACCACGTCGGCAATTGCACCCATGGTGCAAAAGTGGGTGCGATGGGAAATTGCACCGAAGGCAAGGCCCACGGCAAAAGTGGCCCAAAGCACGGTGCTTTGAATGCTGCTTAGGTTGATTTCTTCCATGAACCGGCACCTTTGTGTTGAAGTGCCAATATTTTAACTGTGTATGCGCAAGAGCGCGCATAGTTGCTGCGATAACTTCCCGGGGATTATTTCAGCGCTTCGAGTCGGGCTTTCGCGCTAGCGGCGGCGGGGCTGCTGGGGTATTTGGCAATCAGCTCACCCAAAGTTTTCTTTGCGCCAGGAATGCTTTTTAACTCCAATTGCGAACTGGCCATGCTGAGCAACGCATCGGGCGCACGCGGGCTGTCCGGAAAGTCTTTGGCCAGATCGCGTTGTGTTACCAGCGCAGTTTTGTACTCGCCTTGTGCAAACTGGGTGCTGCCCAAAAAGTAGCGAACCTGTGGTTCAAGCTTGCTTTGTTTGTATTTGTTCAGGAAATCCTGAAATTGCAGGGCTGCGTCTTTGTAGTTGCCCGCCTTGAAATGATCAAGACCGGCTTGATAATCATTGAATTGTTCGGGGGGAACCGTGAGTTCCTCACCATCAAGCTGAACAGCTTTGGGCTCAAGTTTCTTGATGCGTTCGTCAAGGTTGGTGTACAGGATGCGATTGTCTTCCTGTAGCTTGCGAATGTTGTTGTTGGCGACTTCGAGATCGCCACGCAAGCGGGCGATCTCTCTGTCTTTGTCACTCAGGGACTGGGCCAATGACAGCTGCCCCTGGTTTGCTGCTTCCATTCGAGCAAGCCGGTCTTCAAGCACTTTGACCTGCTGGCGCAAGTCCAGAATCGCCTTGCGTGCTTCCGTGTCATCAAATATCGCAAACGCGGAATTGGATGCAAAGGCGCAGAACAGGGCAACTACCCAGGCTTGTTGCTTGAAGTTAAAAGTCATCTCGAATGGTTTCCTTGATTACTGGTAAGCAATGTCAGAGCGACGGTTTTCAGCGTAAGCGGCTTCGTTGCTGCCTGTTGCTTTTGGCTTTTCTTTGCCGAAGCTGACTGTTTCAATTTGACCTTCTTTCACGCCCAAAGCCAACATCAGCGTTTTCACTGCGTCGGCGCGGCGCTGGCCCAAAGCCAGGTTGTACTCAGCGCCACCGCGTTCGTCGGTATTGCCTTGAATAACAACTTTGCGGTTGGGGTTGGCTACCAAGTATTTGGCGTGGTTTTGAACCAGCTCACGGTACTCTGACTTAACAGTGTAGCTGTCGTAGTCGAAATACACGCTACGCTTGGCCAGCACGCCTTGAGGATCGTTCAGGGGATCGGCATCACCTGGGGTTACTGTGGGTACGGCGCGGCCGTCACCAGAACCAGGCGCTGTGCCGGTTTTTGATTCAACTGTAGGCTTGTCGTTCAAAGGAACGGCAGAGCTACAAGCGGCCAACACGGCCACCATTGCGGAAATTGCCAAATACTTGACCATTGAGTTTTTCATTTTTTTCTCCAAACCTAAAAAACGTTGAGTGTAAAACCATTTAAAACAAATTCAAAATCAATCATTTATGAAGGGGCCCCAGGTGGGTTCCGAAATGTCAGCACCAGAACTGCTCAAGGTGTACTTGATTCGTCCGTCTTTTGACACCACGGCCAGGGTCCCTTTGCCGCCCGACTTGGTCGCATACAAAATGTAGCGGCCATTCGGTGCGAAGCTTGGGCTTTCGTCGCGCCCAGTATTTGTCAGAAGCATTTCTGTGCCACCTGCCAAATCCAGTGCGGCGATTCGAAATTGCCCGTCTCGACGAGTCACATAGGTCAATGTTTTGTCATCGGGACTAATTCGAGGCGAGATATTGTATCCACCTTCGAACGTTACGCGTGCCGCATCACCACCATTTGTGCTCATTCGATAAATTTGTGGACCACCTCCTCGGTCAGAAGTGAAATAGATGCTTCGACCGTCGTGACTGTACGCGGGTTCGGTGTTGATTCCACCGGTATTGGTCAGTCGGTTCAGGCCTGATCCATCGGCATTCATCGAGAAAATTTGCGATCCACCATCTTTGGTCAGTACCACTGCAAGTTGTTGGCCATTGGCTGACCAGGCAGGCGCACTGTTGCTGCCTTTGAAATTCGCCATTGCCTTGCGGCGACCTGTTGCAAGTGTGTGAACAAACACAACAGGTTTGCGCGTTTCGAAGGAAACATACGCAAGTTGCGTGCCGTCTGGCGACCAAGCTGGCGAAATAATGGGTTCTTTGGAGGCCAGCGCAACTTGTGGGTTGGCACCATCGGCATCCGCGATAATCAGGCGGTAGCGACCTGGGGCTTTTTCAACATAGGCCAGGCGCGTGGAAAACACACCTTTCTCGCCCAGCATTTTTTCGTACACAAAATCAGCAATTTTGTGGGCATGCAGGCGCAAGGCTGAGGGTGCAATCACATAGCTGAATTTGCCGAGTGACTTTTGCTGGGCTGTGTCGTGCAGGTTAAAGCGCAAGTCCAACCGCCCGTCAGGCAGCTTTTTCACCGAACCCACGATCAGGGCATCCACTCCAATTGATTTCCAGGCAGAGGGGTCGATCAGCGTGGATTCATTCAATTCAACATTGCTGGTGGTGTTGATGGCCCGAAAAAAACCACTTCGCACCAAGTCGTCTTCAATCACCTTTTTGATGTCTTCAGGCAAACCTTGGTTGCCCTGGAAAGGTACTGCCGAGAATGCAATTTGATTGGTGCCCACCCCGGTGATGTCAATTTTCAGTTGTGCTTGCGCAGATATTGGTACTGCAGCAAACACAGCGACAGCCAGCAGGGCGCGCGCGGCTCGCTGCAGGCGAAGCCACAGCGTAGTTGTTGTTGGTAAATACATGGCTTGGTTGGCGTAGTTCATTGTTTCACTATGAATTAAACGTCTTTTGGACGGAATGAGAGGACAAGCACTGGTTCAACTGAACCGTCTTCGGCCCTGGGTAGCGGGCTGGAGCGCTGCAAGGCGCGCTCCACAGCGCTGTCCCACGCTGGCAACCCACTGCTTTTTTTCTGTGTGATAGAGACAATCTCCCCATTGGGAAGTTGCTTGACCTCGAACACTGCTTCCGGGTTTCCGTCGACGGTGTCGGCCCCGGGAAACACCAGTTTACTGCGTACATATTGCCGAATTCGGTCACTGTACAGCGCTTTGTTTCGACTGGTGCCGGCAGAGGTGCTACCGGTATTGGGTGCTCCACCCATAATGCGCGCAAGCTCTTCCTGGCGAAGTTTCTTGGCCACTTCAGGATCAATTTTGGGCTCTGGCTTCTTCGGCTCAGGCTTGGGTTCAGGTTTTTTCGGCTCTGGCTTTGGCTCTGGCTTTTTTGGTTCCGGCTTGGGCTCGGGTTTTTGCGGCTCAGGCTTAGGCTCGGGCTTCTTCTTGGGCTCGGGTTTGGGCAATTCGATATCGGCTTTGGGTGGCTCCACTGGCCTGGGTGGCGGCGGTGTTTCCACCACAGGCTTCGGTGGCTCGGGTTCTGGCACTGGTTCAGGTTTGGGCTGCTGCACGGCAATTGGCTCATTGGCCGGCATTTCAGACCACAACACTGCTTCAAATGCAGCCGGTTCCTCGGTGTTCCAGTTCAAGCCCACCACAAAAAACGCCACCAAAGTTAAATGCGCAATCACCGAAACAGTCAGCCCAGCCTTCTCGCCAGTGTGGTCCACCGGGGGGTCAAGGCGTGCCTCAAGCCCGCTTTCCTTGCTCATTTTGGAAAGCAATGCTTGGTGGGCTGGTGTGAATTCCCAGCCGTTGCGTGGTCGGGTTAAGTCTGCGCTCATTTGCTTTTCGGTTTCACCAGCAGGCCGACTTTCTGGATTTGTGCGTTCTGCAAAGCATCCATTGCATCAACCACGGCCTGATACTGAATGGCTTTCTCGGCTGAAATGACCACAGGGCGATCGGGCTCGTCGGCCTGCAATTTTTTCACTTCAGCAGCCAGGTTTTCCAAAGTCACTTCGGTGGTTTTATTGGTTTTCATGTCCTTGACCAGCAAATTGCCCACCTGGCGTACAGTCACTTCGATGGGGCGCATTTGCTTGGGGGGATTGGTGTTGGCCATGGATGGCAAATCAATCACAGACGGAGTAATCATTGGGGCCGTGACCATGAAAATGATCAGCAACACCAACATCACGTCAATGTAGGGCACTACATTGATCTCGTTCATGGCGCGTCTGGATTTTCGTCCAAGTTCGGCTTTCATCGATTAAATTTCCTGTTGCTCATTGCTGGTGTCGTTGCTGCCATTCGTGCTGCGATTAGTGTTGGCGTTGCAGAATGTTCAAAAATTCTTCAACGAAAGATTCAAACTGGGTAGACAAGCGATCAATGTCATTGGCGTAGCGGTTGTAAGCCACCACGGCTGGAATGGCGGCGAAAAGACCAATTGCGGTAGCAATCAGCGCTTCGGCAATGCCCGGTGCTACTGAGGCCAGGGTGGCTTGTTGCACATTGGCCAAGCCCACGAAGGCATGCATGATGCCCCACACCGTGCCGAACAGGCCAATGTAGGGGCTGACGGAACCGGCCGACGCGAGGAAGGGCAAGTTGCGTTCCAGAATTTCATTCTCGCGCTGGAATGCGGCTTTCATGGCGCGGCGGGCACCGTCGATGATCAGGGAATAATCTGTTAAACCCTTTTTGTCGCGGGCGCGAAGAAACTCGCTCATGCCAGCCTCGAAAATACGTTCAAGCGGGCCTGCATCGTTGCGGCGCATGCCGGCGCGTTGAAACAGGGTATTCAGGTCTCCGCCCGACCAGAATTCTTCTTCAAATTTGTCGGCCTGTTGCTTGGTGCGCTTCAATACGGCCCATTTTTTGAAAATGGTGGCCCATGAAATGAGGGAAATCATGACCAGAATCAGCATGACCAACTGGACAACCAGGCTGGCCTCTGCGATCAGGGAAATGAACGACATGTCGGTAGAGATATCCATTAACAATCCGCGGTAAGGAAAATGATTTGTTTCTTGTAACGCACTACGGCATCAATTGGTTGAGTTGTTGATACACAGCGGGGGGTATTGCGCTGGGTTTCAAGGTTTCCGTGTTGACACAGCCCACCTTGGTTTTACCCTCGCACAGCACCTCGCCGTTGCGCGTTACGATTTGCTTGAAGACTGCGGAAACTCGCTTAAGTTCAGTGAGTTCCACTGATATTTCAAGTACATCCTCAAGTTTAGCAGAGCGAAGGTAGTTCAATTCTGTTCGGCTGACAACGAACACCAAATGATGGTCGTTCATCAGCGATTTCATGCCGATACTTTGCTGCAGGAACCATTCACTTCGTGCCCGCTCCATGAATTTGAGGTAATTGCCGTAATAAACAATGCCCCCGGCATCGGTGTCTTCAAAATAAACGCGCAGAGAGTACTTGAATGTCATGAAATGGCCCGTCTCTAGTATGCTTACAATATTGTAAGCAGGAGTAGGGCTCTCCTTCGGGGATGTGGGATCCTGCCACTATTAAATTAATTAAATATTCACATTCAAATAACAATGAGAAGCGGAGACCACTGACATGGCGAGAAATATCCCGTTGCTGGATGCATCCTGGCTGTACGTCGAATCAAAAGAAGCGCCCATGCACGTAGGCAGCATGGCAATTTTCACTGTGCCAGAGGGCGAAACCCCCCAACAAGCCGTTGGTCGGATCGTTCAGTTGCTGCGAAACTCCGTGGAGTTTGCACCGCCTTTCAATTACCGTTTGTCCAGCCCCCGCTTGTTGACCTTGATGCCCAAATGGATTGAGGCTGACAAAATTGATCTGGATTATCACTTCCGTCACAGCGCTTTGCCGGCACCTGGCGGTGAACGCGAATTGGGTACACTGATTTCCCGTCTGCATTCTCACCCTCTGGATTTTCGAAAGCCGCTGTGGGAAATGCACCTGATTGAAGGCCTTTACGGCAATCGTTTTGCCTTGTACACCAAAATGCACCATTCGCTGATGGACGGTGTGGGTGGTATGCGTTTGATGGAGCGCATTTTTGGCAAGTCTGCAAAAGAAAGTATGTCGCTGCCTGCCCCTTGGTCTGTTGGCACCATTAGCCGAAAGAAAAAGAACACCGAACCCCAGCACTTCGCGGACCAGGCTCGGGAAGCCTGGGAGGCTGCCAAGCTCAGTGGACAGTCTTTGCCTGCCGCGGGCCGTGCACTCATGGATTTAATGCGAGAAGCGGTCAAGCCAACCGACCCGGCTTTGGCCACACCATTTTCAGGCCCGAAATCAATTGTGAACAAGCGCGTGGGTGGAGCCCGCCGACTGGCCACTCAAACATATCCGCTAGAGCGTATTCGTGCCGTGGCCGAGGCGGCCAAGGTGAGTGTGAACGATATTTTTCTGGCGATTTGCTCGAGTTCCATTCGTCGTTATTTGCTGGAACGCGATGCATTGCCGTCCGAGTCGTTGACAGCCGGTTTGCCTGTGTCCGTGCGCCCGGCCGACGACCTGGATGGCGGCAATGCGATCAGTTTTATTATCGCAAACCTGTACACCACGGAAAGTGATCCTCTGACTCGTTTGAAGGAAATTCGTCGTTCGACGCAATTGGCCAAGGCCAATTTGCAGGCCATGCCCAAAGAAGCGATCAACAACTACACCATCATGTTGATGGCGCCGATGATGTTGCAGCTGGTGTCAGGCCTGGGTGGCTTGACACGTCCGATTTTCAACACGGTAATTTCAAATGTACCGGGCCCCTCACGCGACCTGTATTTCTCGGGTTGTCGTTTGGAGCAGTTCTACCCAATCTCCTTGATTCCGCACGGGCAAGCCTTAAACATCACTGTGGTGAGTTATTCAGGCCAGTTCAATGTGGCGTTTACCGGCGATCACGATGCCTTGCCTTCCATGCAGCGTTTGTCGGTGTACACCGGCGAGGCACTGGAAGAGCTTGAAGCCGCGTTGGGCGTGACGTGGGAAAGCAAGAAGGTTGAGCCGATTGTTTCTAGCAAGGAAAGCACTGAAAAGCGACCCGTAGCGGCGAAGAAACCGGCGGTGCGAAAGCAAGCCACGGCGAGGGTGGGTGCAAGTAAGCCGGTGAAACCGGCTGAGGACTGATTGGAACTTCGCTGCTGAGTTGGCGAAGGAAACCTGCAGCCCAAGGCCTACAACAAATCGCCTTGCTGTGGGTTTGCTGCATGCGTGCCCGCCAAACTGGCCGGTGCGCTCAAACCAAAGTGTGCGTAAGTATTCAAGGTTGCAATGCGGCCACGAGGCGTGCGTTGAATGTAGCCTTGCTGAATCAGATAGGGTTCAATCACGTCCTCGATCGTGTCTTTTTCCTCACCAATTGCAGCGGCTACACTTTCAAGCCCTACCGGCCCGCCACCAAATTTGTGGATGATGGTTTCCAGTAATCGGCGATCCATCGGATCCAGGCCCACTTTGTCCACGTCGAGCATGCTTAGGGCAGCATCGGCCACAGCAGAAGTAATCACGCCATCGGCTTTCACCTGCGCATAATCGCGAACGCGGCGCAGTAGGCGGTTGGCGATGCGTGGCGTGCCGCGTGAGCGGCGTGCAATTTCCAGGCAACCGGAGGCCTCTGCCGGAGTGTCCAGCAAATTGGCTGAACGAGCCACAATGCGCGAAAGCTCTTCGGGGGTGTAAAACTCAAGCCGGGACACAATGCCAAACCGGTCGCGCAGCGGGTTGGTCAACATGCCGGCACGGGTGGTGGCACCCACCAGCGTGAAAGGCTGCAAATCGAGTTTCACGCTTCGAGCCGCTGGCCCTTCGCCAATCATAATGTCGATTTGATAGTCTTCCAGTGCGGGATACAAAATTTCTTCTACCACAGGCGACAATCTGTGAATTTCATCGATGAACAACACATCGTTGGCTTCAAGGTTGGTCAGCAATGCCGCCAAGTCGCCTGGGCGTTCAAGCACCGGGCCTGAAGTTTGGCGCAGGTTTACACCCATTTCGCGGGCCAAAATATGGGCCAGTGTGGTTTTGCCCAAGCCGGGCGGGCCGAACAGCAACACGTGATCGAGTGCTTCTTTGCGCGCGCGCGCCGCTGCGATAAAGATATCGAGTTGATCGCGAATTTTCTGTTGCCCCACATATTCGTCCAAATGCTTGGGGCGCAATGCGCGCTCAAAGGCTTCTTCGGCGGGAGTGGTTTTGCTTGGGCTGATGAGGCGATCGGGTTCAATCATTGTGGATTATCTCGGTTAGCCTTTTGACAAATTGCGTAGTGCCAGCTTCAAGCCATCAGTAACACTGGTGCCCTCGGGCAGACCCTTGCAGGCCAGCGTGGCCTCTTTGTCAGAATAACCCAGTGCGCACAGGGCTTGAACAATTTCGCTTTGATTTCCAATTGGCAGTGGCATGCCTTCTGCAATGTTGGCGGTGCCGCCCAGTGCCACAATTTGTCCTTTCAGTTCCAATAACAAACGTTCAGCTGTTTTCTTGCCAATGCCGGGAATTTTCACCAACCGCGCTGTTTCCTGGCTTTGTACGGCCAGCAGAAAGTCGTGGGTGGAAATAGACGACAAAATGGCCAAGGCAGTTCGCGGGCCAATGCCTGACACCTTGATCAAGGTTTTGAACAGGTTTTTTTCCGCAATGTTTTGAAAGCCGTACAGGGTGTGTGCGTCTTCGCGAACAACCAGATGAGTAAGTAAGGTGCAAATGCCATTAATTTCCGGCAAGTTGAACAACGTGCTCATGGGTACCTGCAGTTCATAGCCAACACCTTGAACATCGACCAGAACCCAGGGTGCATTTTTTTCGAGCAAAGTGCCTTTCAGGCGACCAATCATTGCAGTTTCTCCACACTGTTCATAATCACAGTAAACTGAATTTGATTATACGCCAAGCGAATTCATTTCCAGCTGGTGCGACCCTTTCGGGTGCGGGTTTTGAAAATACTGGTCGGCAGGTCTTTGGCTGCCAATGCACCCAACAGTTTGCTGCTTTGTGCGTGGGTTAAGGCCGCGGCCAAGGCATCGGCTGCATCGGCGGAAGGGTGGGCTGGCAGCTTAAGCAAACGTTTCACCATTTCCTGCACCTGTTCTTTATTGGCTTTGCCATGCCCAACAATTGCTTGCTTGATTTGCAAGGCCGTGTATTCAGTTACTGCGAGCCCACTGTGGGTGAGTGCGGTGAGCACCGCACCACGTGCTTGCCCAAGCAGCAACGTTGATTGCGGGTTCACGTTCACAAACACTTTTTCAACTACGGCCACTTGGGGTTTGTACAGATCGGCCAGTTCGCAAAGCCCAGTGAACAGGGTGTGTAAACGGTCGGGCAGGGAAGCGTCAGAGTTAGAGCGGATCACGCCACTGGCCACGTAAATCTGTTGGCTTTCAATGATATCGACCACGCCGTAACCGGTGATGCGCAGGCCTGGGTCTATGCCAAGTATGCGCATCACTGCTGAGGGTGTGTGGTGTTGAAATTAATGGCGGAAGTGGCGCACACCGGTCAGCACCATCACAATGTTGCGTTCATCGGCCGCTGCAATCACTTCCTCGTCGCGCATGGAACCACCGGGCTGAATTACGCTGCTTGCGCCTGCATCGACCACCACATCCAGACCATCACGGAAGGGGAAAAATGCATCGGATGCAACAGCGCTATCAGCCAAAGTAAGGCCTGCATTTTGTGCCTTGATGGAGGCAATGCGTGCCGAATCCACACGGCTCATTTGGCCAGCACCCACACCCATGGTCATGCCGTCCTTGCAGAACACAATCGCATTGCTTTTCACAAATTTCGCACAGCGCCAGGCGAACATCAAATCAGCCCATTGCTGCTCGGTAGGCTGGCGTTTGCTGACCACTTTGATTTCACTTTGCTGCACATTGCGTTCATCGGGGCTTTGCACCAGCAAGCCACCACCTACGCGTTTGTAATCAAACTTGTGCATGCCAGCCTCGACTGGAATTTCAAGCAATCGAACGTTTTGTTTGGCGAAAAATACTGCGCGTGCGGCTTCATCAAACGAAGGTGCAATGACCACTTCGACAAACTGTTTCGCAACGGCCTGCGCAGTGGCTTCATCGACTGGGCGGTTAAAGGCAATAATGCCGCCAAATGCAGAAGTGGGATCTGTTTTGAAAGCCTTGTGATAGGCATTCAATGTGCCTTCTGCGACAGCCACGCCACATGGGTTGGCGTGTTTGATGATGACACAGGCTGGTGCATCAAATGTTTTTACGCATTCCCAGGCGGCATCTGAATCGGCGATGTTATTGAAGCTTAATTCTTTGCCTTGCAATTGGCGGTAGTTGGCCAGCAGACCCACGGGCGCCTTGGCCTCGCGATAGAAAGCAGCACTTTGATGTGGGTTTTCGCCGTAGCGCATGTCCTGCACTTTGTGAAATTGCATGGAAAGCACTTCCGGGTATTCAATGCGAGCGGGTGTGTCTTCCAGTGCGCCTTCGGTGCCTTGAAGGCTGGTGAGGAATGCGGCAATGGCCCCATCGTAGCGCGCAGTGTGGGCGTAAGCTTTGGCAGCCAATCCACTGCGGGTTTTCAGTGTGGTTGCGCCCTCGTTGCTTTTGATTTCATCGATGACTTTGCCGTAATCGGCGGGGTCAACAATGATCGTGACACCCGTGTAGTTTTTTGCAGAAGCGCGCACCATGGCGGGGCCGCCAATGTCGATATTCTCAATTGCATCTTCCAACTTTACATTGTCGCCAGCAGTCGCCTTGTCGAAGGGATACAGATTCACCGCCACCAAATCGATTGCGCCGATACCATGTTCTTCCATGGCATCCAGGTGGCTTTGCAAATCGCGACGCGCAAGAATGCCACCGTGAATTTTTGGGTGCAGTGTTTTTACTCGACCATCCATAATTTCAGGAAAGCCGGTGTGGCTGCTTACTTCTTTCACGACCAGGCCTTTTTCAGCCAGCAGTTTGGCAGTTCCGCCAGTGGACAATATTTCCACACCGCGATCGGCCAATGCTTTGGCCAACTCAAGAATGCCGGTTTTGTCGGACACGCTCAGCAGCGCGCGTTTGATGGTTGGATTTGATGTCATGGTTTCAGAGGCCGGTTTTGAGGCGGTCGGTAAAAAATTAATAATCAGATGAGGCCGTGTTGCTGCAATTTTTTTCGCAGTGTGTTGCGGTTGATGCCCAGCATTTGGCTTGCAATGGTTTGGTTCATGTTGGCTTTCTCCATGACCACTTCGAGCATCGGTCGCTCCACGGCAGACAGCACCATGTCGTAAACCGACTTGGCGCATTCACCTTCAAGATCGTCAAAGAACTTGTCCAGGTTATTGCGTATGCACTCTGAAATGGTGATGGGACTTAGATCACTGTCATTGGGTTTCATGCTGCCAATCTTCTTCTTGGTGTTGGTTGGAGTGAATCGTTTGCAGCGGCGAAGTACAGCTGTCCGCTTTCTTTCCAAGCAAGAAAAAACTCATCAACAATGCGCAATTGTTCGCAGGTGGTTTGCGCCAACATCAGTTGGTCGATCACCTTGTTGTTTTTTCCGGCTGGGCCGCAAAGATACCATTGCAAATGCTTGCGGGCCGTGAGCAGACCCGTTTTTTCTCCATAAAATTCATGGTGATCACGCAAGTGATGCAACATGATTTCATGTGCTTCATCCAGTGTCGGTGCGGTGAGGCACGAACCGGTTTTCAGGTAATGCAGTACTTCTCTAAAAATCCAGGGGTTGCCTTGGGCGGCCCGGCCTATCATCAGACCGTCGGCACCGGTGTAATCCAGTACATATTTTGCCTTCTCAGGGCTGGTGATGTCGCCATTGGCTATGACCGGAATACTGACCGCCTGTTTCACTGCCTTGATGGTGTCGTACTCGGCTTCACCCGCGTATCCACAGGCACGCGTGCGGCCATGAAGCGTGAGAAGTGAAACGCCGATAGACTCGGCCATTTGCGCAATGTGAATTGCATTTTTGTGTTCTGGTGACCAGCCTGTGCGGTACTTCAGGGTAAGTGGTACGCCGCGTTGTTCGCATTCAGCATGTACTGCTTTCAAGATTTGCTCGACCAGACTTTCGTTTTGCAACAATGCAGAACCTGCCGCAACCGCACACACTTTTTTTGCGGGGCAACCCATGTTGATGTCGATGATTTGTGCGCCGCGTTCAATGTTGTAGGCAGCAGCATGCGCCATCATTTCCGGGTCGGCTCCCGCGATTTGTACTGCGATGGGTTTGGTTTCGCTGTAGTGGTTCAATCTGCGCGTGCTTTTGTCAGTTTTCCACAAAGCAGGGTTGCTTGCCGCCATTTCCGACACAGCATGTCCTGCGCCCAGTTTTTTGCACAACTGGCGGAAGGGGCGATCTGTCACACCGGCCATTGGGGCCAAGAACAGATTATTTGGAAGTGTTAAATGAGCAATGCGCACGTTGCACAAAATTTAAGCAAATTTCGAGCAGCCCATTGTAACGGGCAGGGCGATTTTATTCGACCCTAAACCTGGAAAAAAACGGAAATTTTTTACTTGACTTCTGTTTGTCAAAGTGGGCTGCAAGGCTTTGCCTGCCATGCGGGCAAAGCAAGAATTTTGGGTGTTTTGGTTAATCAGACTTGGACACTTGAATCAACTCGATTTTGTAGCCGTCGGGGTCTGTTACAAAGGCAATTACCGTATTCCCTCCCTTCACCGGACCTGCAGCCCGAGTCACTTTTCCACCTGCCTGGGTGATGCGCTCGCACTGTGCATATGCGTCGTCCACCGCAATTGCAATATGTCCGTACGCGGTGCCCAATTCATAGTTGCTGACACCATGGTTGTAGGTTAATTCAAGCACAGCGTTGTCTTGTTCGCTCCCGTAGCCTACGAAGGCCAGAGAATATCCCTGGTCTGCCCGTTCGGTGGTGCGGATTACCTTCATTCCCATCACTTGGGTGTAAAAATCAATAGAACGTTGAAGGTCGCCAACGCGTAACATGGTGTGAAGAATTCTCATAAAACTGGTACCTCGGCTGGGTTCATTTTCGACAGGGTTTTGTGCGGTTCTCTGTAATCGGGCATGAGGCTTTCAAGCACGGCCCAAAAACGTGCGCTGTGATTCATTTCCACCAGGTGCGCAAGTTCGTGGGCAATCACGTACTCAATAAGTTTTGGCGGATAATGCACCAAGCGCCAGTTCAAACGGACTTCTCGTTTGCTGTTGCAACTGCCCCAGCGTGAACTTGGGCTGCTTAAGTGAATGGAAAAGTTGGGCAGCCGGTGTTCAAGTGCTTGTTGCTGCACTAGCTGCGTGGCCATGTGTGTGAACACTTCTTTGGCATGGGCTTTCAATACTTTCTCAATCGCTTTGTCGCGCTGAGTGAAGTTTTGGTAGGCAGGCAGTACGATGCTTTTCGTCCACGGGTTGAGCAGGGCTTTGCTCCGCGTTTGCAGAATTTCAAGTTGGTAAGCTTCGCCACGAACGGGAATAGGCTTGCCGTTATCAAGCAGGTTTGAAAGAGGAACGGTTTGCCTGCTGCGAGTTTCCCACTGCTTCAAGCGTTGCTCAATCCAAGTCGATTTGCTTGCAATAACGTTGTTTAGTTCGCTGATTGACAAGCGAAGTGGTGCGGAAATTTGCAGACCTTGATCTCCGATCAAAAACCCCACCGACTTGCGTTTGCTGCGCTTCAGAATATAGCTGCACACTCCCCACGGCAGTTCAATGCTGCGAACTTCGGTGGGGTTGGGTGCTGCTGTTAGTTGCATTGTTCAGTTGTCGCCTTTGCCCACCAAAGGGGTTTCAGCGCTGGTATAGCGTTGGGGGCTGATTTTGTGCATTTCACTTTCAATCCAGTCTTCAACCACTTTCATCAGGCTGTCGGCGGTATGCCCTTCGGGTGAAATGGGCGGGCCAAAACGCAAGGTGACTGTGCCTGCTTTCTTGAAGAATCCCTTGCGTTTCCAGTATTCTCCAGCATCATGTGCCACGGGCACTACAGGGGTACCTGTGGCCACAGCCAAGCGAGTGCCGCCGGTTTTGTAGCGGCGTTTGTAGCCCACGGGCACTCGGGTGCCTTCCGGGAAAAACATCATCCAGGCACCTTCTTTCATGCGTTTGCCGGCCATGGTTTTTACTTGCTCAAAAGCTTCAACACCATTTTTTCGATCAATCGGCACCATGCGCAACACCCACAACGCCCAGCCGAAGAACGGTACATACTGCAATTCTTTTTTGTACACCAGGCAGAGTTGGCGCGGTAACAGGTTTGCCGGGATGCCGAAGGTTTCCCAGGCAGACTGATGCTTGGCCAGGATGATGGCGCCTGTGTTGGGCAGGTGCTCCATGCCTTCAACGTTGTACTGAATGTTGCACAGCAGGCGGAGCATTTTAATATTCAGTGCATTCCACCAACAGGCAAACACATACCTGTTGCGGATGGAAATGAAGGGGGAGACCAAAAGTAACAGCGTTGCGTGAATGGGTGTATACACCACCACGTAAACAAAAAACAGGATAGAACCAATGAAGGATCTCACCACGGGCCTCCGAACTAGTTTTAGTTGTTATCGATTGTTTGCGAATGGGTCATCGGGCACCAAATGCTCGGCGACTGCAGTCAGATTGTCGAACACCAAGGTGCCTTTGGGCAATTCGTCTTTGCTTTTTTCAAGAGTTTTTTTGCCCTTGCCGGTTTTGACCAGAAGTGTGCTACAGCCCATGCTGGCACCGGCTTGCAAGTCGCGCAGTGAATCACCCACGCAAGGCACGCCTTCCAGGTTAAAGCCCGTACGTGCCTGAATTTCCTGAAACAGGCCTGGTTTGGGCTTGCGGCAATTGCATTTGTCATCGGGGCCATGTGGGCAGAAGAAGATGCCCTCAATGTGCCCGCCAGCAACGCCAGCCAATTCATGCATTTTTTTGTGCATGGCCGAAAGCGTTTCAAGATCGAACATGCCGCGCGAAATGCCACTTTGATTGGTGGCCACTACCACTCGGAAACCCCCGCGATTCAATCGCGCTATGGCCTCCATGCTGCCAGGAATCGGAATCCATTCATCCACCGACTTGATGTACTCGTCCGAGTCTTCATTGATGACGCCATCCCGATCCAGCACGATGAGTTTCATGACTGTCCTTACTGTTTGTTTTGGCTTTAAACGGCCAACTGTGAAATATCAGCCACTCGGTTCATCAAACCATGCATATGTTTCAACAAAGCAAGGCGATTGTTTTTCAGCGCCTCGTTGTTGTCCATGACCATGACGTTTTCAAAAAAGGCGTCTACATTGGCTTTCAATGGAGCCAGAACCAGCAAGGCTTGCTGGTAATCACCCCGTTCGAATGCCCGTGTGGCATGTGGCTCCACTTCTTTCACCTGCGTGGCCAGTGCTTTTTCAGCGTCTAGCTGCAATAGGTTTGTATCCACTTCAGCGGAACCCACCTCGGTTTTCTTCAAGATATTGGTAATGCGTTTGTTGGCCGCAGCAAGGGCTTGCGATTCAGGCAACTGCGAGAAGGCACGCACTGCTTCAAGGCGCTTGGGCAGGTCGGCGAACTGACTTGGGTTTTGGCTGAGAACCGATTCAACTTCAGCGGTGGAATAGCCTTGGTCTTTCAGGTAACCGCGCAGGCGGTCTTGAATAAACTTTTCCAAACCATCCAGATCAATTTTGAAATCGGGGTAGTCGACGAACAACACACTCGCTGCGGCCAGCATGCGTTTCAAATCCAGGTTCAGGTTTTTCTCGATCACCATGCGAATCACGCCCAAAGCGTGGCGGCGCAAGGCGAAGGGGTCTTTGTCGCCAGTCGGGATCAGGCCGATACCGTAAATACCCACCAGGGTTTCCAGTTTGTCAGCCAGTGCGGCTGCAACACCCACGGGGTTGCGTGGCAACCGGTCGCCCGCAAAACGGGGGCTGTAGTGGTCGGCAATGGCTTGCGCTACATCAGCATGCTCGCCATCGTGGTGGGCGTAGTGTTCGCCCATATTGCCTTGCAGTTCGGGAAATTCTCCCACCATGTCGGTCAGCAAATCGGCCTTGCAAAGCAGGGCTGCACGTTTGGCCTGTTCAACATCGGCACCACACACTGGCGCCAAGGCCGCAGCCAGTTCAACCAAACGGCCATTGCGGTCTTTCTGGGTGCCCAGTTTGTTGTGGTACACCACATTGGCCAGGCCAGGCAGGCGGCTTTCCAATGTTTTTTTGCGGTCTTGATCGAAGAAGAATTTGGCATCTGCAAGGCGCGCGCGCAATACTCGCTCATTGCCGGTGGTGATGAGTTCGGGTGTGTGGGTCAACAAGTTCGAAACCAGCAGAAAGCGGTTTTTCATCTTGCCATTTTGGTCTGTGATCGCGAAGTATTTCTGGTTGGCCTGCATGGTCAAAATCAGGCACTCTTGTGGCACTTCTAGAAAATCTTTTTCGAAACCAGCTTCATACACAACAGGCCATTCAACAAGCGCGCACACTTCATCAATCAAGTCGTCGGGTTGAACTACTTTGTCGCCAGCAGCTTGCGCTGCCAAGGCTTTTACAATGGCTGCTTTGCGTTTATCGAAACTGGCAATCACCTTGCCTTCGGTTTCAAGTTGGGCTTCGTAACTGTCTGCACTGGCAATGTTCAGCACGCCCTGGCTCAAGAAGCGGTGCCCCAAGGTAATTCGGTCACTTTCGAGTCCCAGTACTTGCGCTGGCACTACTTTGTCGCCATGCAGGCAAACAAGGCGGTGGGCCGGGCGTACGAAATGCACGGTGCTTCCGTCAGGCCGCTGGTAGCTCATTACTTTCGGAATGGGCAGTTTGGTGGTGGCGATGTCAAGCGCTTTACTTAGTGATTCTTCAAGCGCTTTGCCAGGCTGCGTACGTGAAATGTGTAACACGTCCTGTTTGCCATCGCTGATCGTTTCCAGTTGATCCACAGAGATTGCACCCAAGCCTAATGAATCCAGTTTTTTCTGGAGGGGAGGGGTGGGTTGACCATTGGCATCCAAACCAATTTTAACGGGCAGCAGGCGTTCCTGAATTTTCTTTTCAGGGCTTACTTCAGCCACGTTGGTGATGCGGCATGCCAAACGGCGGGGGCTTGCAAAGCCTTCCACCTCGCTGTTGTCGGTCAAATGACCTTCATCGCGCAGCGTTTTGCTTAGAAGTTCTGCAAATGCAGTACCCAGTGTTTGCAATGCTTTGGGTGGGAGCTCTTCAGTAAATAGCTCAACCAGTAATGTTGGATTCATGGATATCAGGCCGCTTGTGTATTGGGGGTGTTGCACATGGGGAAGCCCAGCTTTTCGCGGGAGTCGAAATAGGCTTGCGCCACTGCGCGTGACAAATTGCGGATTCGGCCGATGTAGGCCGCGCGTTCGGTCACAGAAATAGCACCGCGCGCATCCAGCAGGTTGAATGTGTGTGCAGCTTTCAAAATCATTTCATAGGCGGGCAAGGCCAAGCCCACTTCGATCAGGTGTTTGGCTTCCGCCTCATATTCACCAAAGTGGCGAAACAACATGTCGGCATTGCTGTGCTCAAAGTTGTAAGTGGACTGCTCCACTTCGTTTTGATGGAATACGTCGCCATAGGTCAGCACTTTCTTCACGCCTTTTTCTTCGCGCTCGGTCCACACTAGGTCGTACACGTTTTCCTTGCCTTGCAAATACATGGTCAGGCGTTCAATGCCGTAAGTGATTTCGCCCAGAATTGGCGAACAATCCAGACCGCCCACTTGTTGGAAATAAGTGAACTGGGTTACTTCCATGCCGTTGAGCCACACTTCCCAGCCCAGGCCCCAGGCACCCAATGTTGGGTTTTCCCAGTTGTCTTCCACAAAACGAATGTCGTTTTGCTGGGTGTCAATACCCAAGGCCTCAAGGCTGCCCAAGTACAGGTCAATGATGTTTTCTGGAGATGGCTTCAGCACCACCTGAAATTGATAGTAGTGCTGCATGCGGTTGGGGTTTTCACCATAGCGGCCGTCTTTGGGGCGACGCGAAGGCTGTACATACGCAGCATTCCAGGGCTCAGGCCCCAAGGCGCGTAAAAAGGTAGCTGTGTGGCTGGTGCCCGCGCCCACTTCCATGTCGAAGGGTTGCAAGAGGGCGCAACCTTGTTGGTCCCAATAATTTTGCAGGGTCAAGATGGCCTGTTGAAACGTCAGCGGTTTCTTTTCCATGTGCGCCAGTGTCCTTCGTAATTCTGTGTTTGTATTCCGATTGCACCGTATTGTAATGGTTGGCTGGGGCTTTCGAACTTAGAGCGTGCCAATGCACAGGTACTTCATTTCCAGAAACTCTTCGATGCCCCAAACCGAGCCTTCCCGGCCCAGCCCAGACTGCTTCACCCCACCAAAAGGTCCCACTTCGTTGGAGAAAACTCCCACATTGATGCCCACCATGCCGTATTCCAAGGCACGACTAACGCGGAAGGTGCGCGCCGAGTTCTCGGTGTAAAAGTAGGCAGCCAGGCCAAAAGGCGTGTTGTTGGCATAGTTGATGGCCTGTTCTTCAGTGTCGAACGGGAAAATGGCCGCCAGCGGGCCAAAGGTTTCCTCTTTCGCCACCAGCATTCGGTGGTCGGCATTGTCGATCAGTGTGGGTTGGAAAAAACGGCCACCCAGGGTGTGGGGTTTGCCGCCATACAGCAGTTTCGCGCCCTTCTCAAGTGCGTCGTCCACATGTTTTTGAACTTTGGCAACAGCGTTGTCATCAATCATTGGGCCAATACTGGCTTTGGTTTTCAGGCCGTCGCCCACTTCCAGTTTGGCAATTCGGGCTTGCAGCTTGTCGGCAAAAGCCTGTTGTACACCGCGTTGTACGTAAATGCGGTTGGTGCAGACGCAGGTTTGGCCCGCATTTCGAAATTTTGAGGCAATCAAGCCATCGGCAGCTTTGTCGAGGTCGGCGTCTTCAAACACGATAAACGGCGCATGGCCACCCAATTCCAGGCTCAGTTTCTTGATGGTCGGGGCGCATTGTTGCATCAGGATGCGACCTACTTCCGTGCTGCCTGTGAAGGTGAGTTTGCGTACGATCTCGCTTTCGCACAACACTTTGCCAATCTCGATGGAACGGTCAGCGTCGCCGGTGATCACGTTCAGCACACCAGCCGGAATGCCTGCCTGGCGTGACAATTCAGCCAATGCCAATGCACTAAGCGGGGTTTGTTCGGCGGGTTTGATGACCACTGTACAGCCAGCAGCCAATGCGGGTGCCACCTTGCGGGTAATCATGGCGATCGGAAAATTCCATGGCGTAATGGCTGCGCAAACGCCGATGCCTTGTTTCAACACCAGCAGTTCGCGACCCAATTGGGGTGATTCCAGCACGCTGCCTTCGATGCGTTTGGCCTGCTCGGCAAACCATTCCACAAAGCTTGCGCCATAAATGACTTCGCCTTTGGCTTCGGCCAGGGGTTTGCCCTGTTCCAGGGTCATCAAAAATGCGAGGTCGTCGGCGTTGTCGATGATGAGGTCAAACCACTTGCGCAGCATTTGCGCCCGGCTCTTGGCGGTGGTGTTGCGCCAGCTGGCCAGTGCTTTTTCAGCACACAGAATGGCGTCGTGGGCCAATGCGATTGAGGTATTACCAACTTGCGCAATGGTCTCGCCTGTGGAGGGGTTGTCTACTGGAAAATCAACTTCACATTCATGAAAACTGCCGTATACAAATGGGTTTGTTTGCAACAGGTTGGGGTTCTTGAATTCAAATGTGTTGTTCATTGTTTGGCTTTGGGTACTGCTCATGTCTGTCTCTCTTGTTGTTCAATGTGCTTCAAGGTTTAGCAAGGCTGTCAGCTGCGCTGTGCAGGCCACTGCAAATGTTTCGGTTCGCAAAACACGTTGCGAAAAATTCAGGGGCAGGGCACCCAGTTGCGTGGCGGTGTCAGTTTCTTCGGGTGACCAACCACCTTCCGGACCCACGCAAATGACCAAAGGTTCCTCCGCGTTTGCCTGGGGAGTCCAATTTCGCAATCCCCGTTCGGCTTGAGGTGTAAACCAAAGTACATGCGCGCTGGGCCAGGTTTGTGCCACATATTCAAGTGCATCAAAAAGAGACCTGACTGGTTCAACTATGGCCAGTTGTTCCCGTTCGCTTTGCAAGCTCGCCGCCAAAACCACGCGTTCCCAATGGGCTTGCCGCTTGGCAGCCCGTTCACCTTCCAGTTTAACCACGCTGCGCTGGGCCTGAACCGGGTGAAAGCCGGCTACGCCCAATTCTGTGCATTTTTCAAGCACCCAATCCATTTTGTCGCCCTCTGGCAGGGCCTGTAGCACGTGCAAGGGTCTATTCAGCTCGGTGTTTCGCATGGCCAGTTGGTCGCTGATGTAAATTTGCGCCAGTTTCTTCGATGCATAGTGGATTGTGGCGTGGTACTCACAGCCTTTGCCATTCCAGACGCGCACTGCCTCGCCTTCACGCAGGCGCAAAACCCTTGAGGCGTAATGCATCAAGTCGTCCGACAGATCAAGCACTTGGCTCGCGCTGTTGCAGTGTTCTAGCAGGAAGCGTGGTAAGCGCTTGCCTTTGTCGTGTTTCATGTTTCCCTGTCTTTATTGAATGGTTTGTCCGCGGGGGGGCGCTTTATTGGGATAGCTTTGATAAAATTCATTTTTTTCCAACTTTGCCACAGGCATAACCCTCAATCCCCATACCTATGTCCTCTTCGTCAAAGAACATGGCCAACGCGATTCGCGCGCTCGCCATGGATGCAGTTCAAGCCGCCAAATCCGGGCATCCCGGCATGCCAATGGGCATGGCCGAAATCGCAGTGGCCTTGTGGGCCCGCCACCTGAAGCACAATCCGCAAAACCCCCTGTGGGCTGATCGCGACCGCTTTGTGTTGTCCAACGGCCACGGCTCCATGTTGATTTACGCGCTGCTGCACCTGACCGGCTACGACTTGCCGATTGAGGAACTGAAAAATTTCCGCCAGCTGCATTCTAAAACACCAGGCCATCCCGAGGTGGACATTACCCCCGGAGTTGAGACCACCACCGGTCCCTTGGGGCAGGGCATTGCGAATGCAGTGGGCTTGGCTTTGGCTGAGAAACTGTTGGCAGCCGAGTTCAATGAGGCGGGTTTCCCAATCGTTGATCACAACACCTATGTGTTTCTGGGCGACGGTTGCCTGATGGAAGGTATTTCTCATGAGGCCTGTTCGCTGGCGGGTACGCTGGGCTTGTCCAAGCTCATCGTGATGTACGACGACAACGGCATTTCAATCGACGGTGAGGTAGAGCACTGGTTTGCCGACAACACGCCCAAGCGTTTTGAGGCCTACGGCTGGAATGTAATTCCCAACGTGAATGGTCACGATGTAGACGCCGTGGATGCCGCAATTGCGCAGGCCAAGCAAAATGCTGCGCTGGACAAGGGGCCAACCCTGATTTGTTGCAAAACGAATATTGGCGAAGGCTCGCCCAACCTGGCCGGTACCGACAAAGTACACGGCGCACCGCTGGGCGATGCTGAAATTGCCGCAACCCGCGCCGCGATTGGTTGGGAACATGCGCCCTTCGAGATTCCTGCTGAGGTTTACAATGCCTGGGATGCGCAGGTTGAGGGCGCTGCTCGCCAGTCGGCCTGGGACAAGCTGTTTGACGCCTACACTGCCAAATTCCCGGCCAAGGCTGCGGAGTTCAAGCGCCGCATGGCGGGTGATTTGCCTGCCCAATTTGAACAGACTGCTGCCCGTTTGCTGGCCGAAGTGGCTGCCAAAGGCGAAACCATTGCTACCCGCAAAGCGAGCCAAAACGCGATTACCCTATTGGCAGCTGAATTGCCTGAATTGCTGGGCGGTTCTGCTGACCTGACGGGTTCGAATTTGACCAACTGGCCCAATTGCGTGGCCGTGCGTCGCAACAAAGACGGCTTTACTGCGGGTAATCACATTAACTGGGGTGTGCGCGAGTTCGGCATGAGTGCTGCGCTCAACGGTGTGGCCCTGCATGGCGGTTACATTCCATTTGGCGCTACTTTCCTGACCTTCTCTGATTACAGCCGCAATGCCCTGCGCATGGCCGCGCTCATGAAGAAGCGCAATATTTTTGTGTTCACCCACGACTCAATCGGCCTGGGTGAAGACGGCCCCACCCACCAGCCTGTTGAGCATGCCGCCACCCTGCGCTTGCTGCCCAATATGGATGTGTGGCGCCCTGCTGATTCAGTGGAATCCATGGCAGCCTGGAACAGCGCAGTGATGCGCAAGGACGGCCCGAGCAGCTTGTTGTTCAGCCGCCAAAACCTGCCATTCCTGGCCCGTTCGGAATCGGTATTGAATTCGATCGCCAAAGGTGGTTATGTGTTAGCCGATGCAGCCGATGCCAAGGTCACCTTGATCGCCACGGGCTCCGAGATTGAAATCGCCATGAACACGCAGAAGGCTTTGGCTGAGAAAGGTATCGCGGCGCGTGTGGTGTCCATGCCTTCAACCAATGTATTTGATCGCCAAAGCGCTACCTACAAGGCCGAAGTGCTGGGCACAGCGCCGATCGCTGTAATTGAGGCGGGTATGACCGATGGCTGGTACAAATATATTGCACAGGCTGGTGTGAAAGGCACCGTGTTGGGCATGAGCACCTTTGGTGAATCTGCACCTGCTGGCGCTCTGTTCAAGCATTTTGGGCTAACCACCGAGAAGTTTACCGAGGCCGCCTTGGCTTTGGCTCAATAACAGGCATTGGCTTAAGAAACCGAATATTTGATTTACTTTCAAGGAGATTTGTCATGACCATTCGCGTAGCGATCAACGGCTATGGCCGCATCGGCCGAAACGTATTGCGTGCCCACTATGAAGGTGGCAAAAAACACGACATTCAAATCGTGGCGATCAATGATTTGGGCGATCCCAAAACCAACGCTCACCTGACCCAGTACGACACTGCGCACGGCCGTTTCCCCGGCACAGTGACTGTCGATGGCGATTACATGGTGGTCAATGGCGACAAGATCAAGGTACTGGCCAATCGCAACCCTGCCGAATTGCCATGGGGCGAGTTGGGTGTGGACGTGGTAATGGAGTGCACAGGCTTTTTTACCTCCAAGGAGAAGGCATCTGCCCACCTGAAAGGTGGTGCCAAGAAAGTGATTATTTCCGCCCCTGGCGGTAAAGACGTCGATGCCACGGTTGTATTTGGTGTGAACCACGGCGTGCTGAAAAGCACCGATACAGTGATCTCTAACGCGTCTTGTACCACCAACTGCTTGGCCCCGCTAGTCAAGCCTTTGAATGATGCAATTGGCCTTGAAACCGGCCTGATGACCACCATTCACGCCTACACCAATGATCAGGTGTTGACCGATGTGTACCACGAAGACCTGCGCCGTGCCCGTTCTGCCACCATGAGCATGATCCCCACCAAAACAGGTGCGGCTGCTGCGGTTGGATTGGTGTTGCCAGAACTGAACGGCAAACTGGATGGCTACGCTGTGCGCGTGCCCACCATCAACGTGTCCATGGTTGACCTGTCGTTCATTGCCAAGCGCGACACGACAGTTGAAGAAGTGAACAGCATTCTGAAGGCTGCCGCCGAAGGCCCATTGAAGGGTGTGTTGGAATACAACGAGGCGCCTTTGGTGTCGATCGACTTCAATCACAACCCGGCTTCAAGCGCGTTTGATGCCACTTTGACCAAAGTCAGCGGCAAGCTGGTGAAAGTGTCCAGCTGGTACGACAACGAGTGGGGTTTCTCCAATCGCATGTTGGACACCACCGTTGCACTGATGAACGCGAAGTAATTTCCCAAGTCCGTGCCATCAAAAACCGGGCCTTGAGCCCGGTTTTTTTACGTCATCGTATTCCTCAAAAAACCTCCCCCTTTTGTGGGTCTCCCTACCCCTATTGGTCATGTGCAAAGCCTTGTTTCATGCCGTTAAAGCGGTATTCGTCAGGCTTTGGCGAGGTGGCTGAGAAGTAGGCTCCGTTCTGCTTTCTATTCAACAAATTGATTGCGCACCTCGCTGGGTAACCTGAACCCATTGTGATAAGCGAGTATTGCCATGTTGACCTTCCGTCCCAAAAAGCAAAAACTGACACCCCTGCGTGTGCTGGTCACCAGCGTTTTGCTGATGCTGTGGATTCTCTTGGTTGCGCCGGCCCATGCGCAAAGTGGCGGTGCTCAATTCATTATCAAATTGAAGAACTCGGTTGAGCTGAGCAGCGCGCCGTCCCTTCGCCGCCTGGAAAAAGAAGGTGAATTTCTTGCCGATGTGATGGCGAGAAACAATGTGGATGCCACTTGGTTGCGCGCAGGTTCGGTGGGTACACATGTGATGCGTTGGGGTAGCAGCGTGCGTACGGGTGATCAGCAATCCATGCTGAACCGCCTGGCCAGTGACCCCGAGGTGGAGTTTGCAATTGAAGACCGGCCTGTGCGTGCATTTGCAACACCCAACGACCCAACCTTTGCCAACCAGTGGGCCTTGCGTTCTACATTGAACACTGCAGGCGCAAAATTTGATCAGGCTTGGGATGTGGTTCGCGGGAGCGCCGATGTGGTCGTGGCTGTGTTGGACACAGGTGTGGTTTTTGAAACTCCCGATTTGATGGGTCGATTGCTCAGCGGTTATGACTTTGTCTCGGACGTACCTACAGCCAATGATGGAAACGGCCGCGATGCCAATGCAGCAGACCCTGGCAACTGGATCAGCACGGAAGATTCCCAGACTTCTACTTTCTCGGGTTGCAGCGTCAAGAATTCAAGCTGGCACGGCACTTTTGTGGCTGGGCAGGTGGCTGCAAACACCCACAGCGACTCCGATGTGGCGGGCGCCGACTGGAACGTGAAAGTGCTGCCTGTGCGGGTGCTCGGCAAATGCGGCGGCCTGCTGTCGGATGTATTGGATGCGATGCTGTGGTCAGCTGGCCTTGATGTTCCGGGCATTCCTCGCAACCCCAACCCGGCCGATGTGATTAATCTGAGTTTGGGTAGCCCGACTACCTGTAGCTCATTTGAGCAAACAGTGGTGGATCGAGTGAATGCAGCGGGTTCTTTGGTGGTGGCCGCAGCTGGAAACAGCGGTGGCTCAGCCGATTCACCAGCGAACTGTAACAACGTACTGTCGGTGGGCGCTTTGGATCGAGATGGCAGCCGCGCCAGTTACAGTGCAATTGGCAGCGCGATCAGCTTGATGGCACCTGGCGGTTTCAGCAATGGTTTGGTGGGCTTGGGCAACTCGGGCACTACCACGCCTGCATCGGCCAGTTTGGTCAGTAAAACCGGTACGTCTTTCGCTGCACCTTTGGTGGCAGCGACGGCTGGGTTGATGCGCGCCATTAATCCTGCACTGACGCCAGCCCAATTGCGTAGCCAAATTTTGGGCAATACGTCAGGTTTTTTAAGTCCCAGAAGCAGCACCTGCACGGCCAATCAGGGTTCAGGCAGTTGCAATTGCACCACCGCTGTGTGTGGCGCTGGCATGCTGAATGCCTTTGCAGCGGTGTCCGCTGTGAAAGGAATCCGCCCTGTGGCGAATGCCTCTGCATCAGCCAATGGCTTGGGCACGAGCGGATATCAGGAGAGTGCCACCGGCTTGCATCCTGTCCGTTTGCGTGGTTCTGCCAGCAGCGTTGCGGCGGGGCGCAGCATCGCTTCTTATGCCTGGACGCAGGTGTCGGGTGAGCAGCTGATGACTGGCACGCAAACCACTGCCGATGTTGACTTGCCAGCCCCGACTTCAAGCTCTGACTTGGTGTTTCAACTCACCGTGACCGACTCGGTTGGCGAAGCGCACAGCAGCTTCACAGCCCTGCGTGTGGTGGCCAGCGGGGATGATGGTAGTTCACCCTCATCGGTGGCCAGTGCCAGTTCAGGTGGCACTACCACACCCACAACTGACAACGGTTCGGGCTCCAGCTCGGCAGTCTCCGCAGGTGGCGGCGGTGGCGGTGGTGGCGGTGCCACCACATTGCCTGGTTTGCTGATGCTCACCCTGCTGATTGGGTTGTTCAGGAAGGTGTGTTCTGCTCAAGCCACCATGACCGGAAAATTATAGCCAGTCCGAATAAAAGACCACCCAAGGCACCCCCTCTATGGGCCTCAAATGCAATCGGGCCGCCCACCAAAGCATCGGTGGTGTGGCCAGAATTCCATTCAAGTATCAGCTTTGCAATCAGCCCAGCGGCAAGAACCCACAAAGGCCAGCCCAGAGCAGGTTTGCTTGGGGTTCTGTGCAGCGCAAGCAGCAGGCAGGCAGTGAACTGAAAATGCAGGGCGCCGCTCAATCCGCAATACCATTGAACAGGCTCAATCTGGCTCAAGTAAAACGCAAGCCATACCAGTGAAAGCAACTGTACCCACAGCCATTCGCGTTGGCTTCGCTGGTTCGAAAATCCCCAGGCCACAATCGCCAAGCCGGCCAGGTTCAGACTCAGGTGAACCCAGCCCAGGTGGGTAAACTGCGCTATCAGGATGTAAATGAAGAATGAGTCAATTAAATCAAGCCCTTGCCGGGCGAAGTCGGGCGCAAAAACTTGCCCTGCAATTGCCAATATTCCAATCACAAAGGAGTAGGCAACCCCGAGGAAAAGCGGGCTGGGGGCGTTATAATTCCGGATTGTTTCCAATAACCTTCCTTGAGAGTTGAAAAGCAATGTTGCGTTTCCTGCGCCTGACCGACCAAAACGTATCCAACAAACGCGTGTTGATCCGCGTCGATTTTAACGTGCCAGTGGATGCAAATGGCAACATCACGGAAGACACCCGCATTCGTGCCTCTTTGCCCGGCATTGAATATTGCTTGAATAACAACGCAGCCTTGCTGCTGACCAGCCACTTTGGCCGACCCACCGAGGGTGAGTACGATGAGAAGTTGAGTTTGGCCCCAGTGGCCGCGCGACTGGGTGAATTGTTGGGTCGCCCTGTGCGCCTGGTCAAAGACTGGGTAAATGGCGTGGACGTGAAAGCAGGTGAAGTATTGCTGCTGGAAAATTGCCGATTCAACAAAGGCGAGAAAAAGAACAACCCTGAACTTGCACAAAAAATTGCTGCGCTCTGCGACATCTATGTCAATGACGCCTTTGGCACGGCCCATCGTGCAGAGGCCACTACTCACGGCGTGGCACAATATGCGCCAGTGGCTTGTGCGGGCCCTTTGCTGGCTGCTGAACTTGATGCCTTGGGTGCAGCGCTTTCCGCTCCCAAACGCCCCATGGTCGCAATTGTCGCGGGTTCTAAGGTGTCGACCAAACTAACAATTCTGAATAGTCTGGCCGACAAAGTGGACCAGTTGATTGTGGGTGGCGGTATCGCCAATACATTCATGGCTGCGCTGGGCTTGCCAATCGGCAAGTCGCTTGCCGAGCACGACCTGGTGGGCGAGGCCAAAACCATCATCGACAACATGAAAGCCCGAGGTGCTGCTGTGCCAATTCCGAGCGATGTGGTGGTGGGCAAAGAATTTTCCCCTACAGCTTATGCCACCAGCAAGAAAGTGGCTGATGTCGCCGCCGATGACATGATTTTCGACATTGGCCCCAATACAGCCGAGGAATTGGCTGCCATTCTGGACAAAGCCGGCACCATTGTGTGGAACGGCCCCGTGGGGGTGTTTGAGTTCGATCAGTTTGGCAAAGGCACCGAGCGCCTGGCTATGGCGATTGCAAATTCCAAGGCCTTTTCGATTGCGGGTGGAGGAGATACTTTGGCGGCCATTTCAAAGTACAACATTGGTGATCAGGTCAGCTATATTTCCACCGGTGGCGGCGCATTTCTTGAGTTTCTGGAGGGTAAAACCCTGCCGGCCGTAGAGATTCTTCAACAGAGAGCGGCTTAATGTCTAATTCAGGGAGCAAATTGGTGCCCAACGTGTATGTACCCCGTCAAACCAAAATAGTGGCTACTTTGGGGCCGGCATCCACTGATCCCGCCGTTCTTGAGCGAATGATCGCCGCGGGCATGAATGTGGTGCGGGTCAACTTCTCGCACGGCACTGCCCAGGAGCACATAGATCGGGTCAAAACCGTGCGTGAAATTGCCGCCCGTTTGAAGCGCGACATTGCTGTGATGGCCGATTTACAAGGGCCCAAAATTCGAATTGGTGTGTTTGCCAACGGATTCACCAACCTCGTTAATGGTCAGCCCTTTGTGCTGGAAGCCAAGTGCGACTCAGGTGACGACGAGCATGTTGGGTTGGATTATCCCGAGCTGGTGAATGATGTCAAAACAGGCGATACCCTGTTGCTGGATGACGGCAAGATTGTACTGAAAGTCAAAAAAGTAACCCCCAGTCAAATTCACTGTGAAACTGAAGTGGGTGGTGTGCTCAAGAATCGCAAGGGCATTAACAAATTGGGCGGTGGTTTGTCCGCACCTGCCCTCACGTCGAAAGACATGGAAGACATCCGCACCGCTGTGGCTTTCGAGGCTGACTACATTGCGGTCAGCTTTCCCAAAAGCGGTGCGGATATGTACATGGCTCGCGAACTGACTCGCGCTGCCGGCGGCCACGCCATGATGATCGCCAAGATCGAACGTTGTGAGGCGCTTGAGAATCTGGATGATTTAATACGCTCTTGCGATGGTTTGATGGTGGCTCGTGGTGATTTGGCCGTTGAAATTGGTGATGCTGCGGTGCCTGCGGCTCAAAAGCGCCTTATTCGCGCCGCTCGGGAAGCCAACAAGCTGACCATTACTGCTACCCAGATGATGGAAAGCATGATTGAAAGCCCCGTGCCCACCCGCGCTGAAGTGTCCGATGTGGCCAATGCAGTGCTCGATGGCACAGACGCTGTGATGTTGTCAGCTGAAACCGCTGCGGGCAAGTTCCCAGTAGAAACAATTGTGGCCATGGCCCGAGTGTGCGTTGAAGCAGAAAAGTCAGCCACCATCAGCCTGGATGCCGATTTCCTGAATCGCAAGTTCAAGCGAGTGGATCAGTCCATTGCAATGGCGGCTTTGTTCACCGCACACCACCTTGAAGTGAAGGCGATTGCTGCACTGACTCAGTCTGGTTCAACCGCATTGTGGATGTCGCGTTTGAACAGTGGCGTGCCGATTTTTGCGCTGACGCCCGAGGAGAAAACCCGCCGTCGCCTGTCGATGTACCGCGATGTGCGCACTGTCATGATGCAGTACGAAACTGAGGACCGTGAGGTGTTGCTGGCGAAATCAGAGCAGGCTTTGCTGGATGCCAAAGTGGTTGAGTTGGGTGATCTGATTGTGATCACCATTGGTGAGCCAATTGGTAAATCGGGCGGAACCAACACCATGAAAATTGTTCGCGTGGGCGAACACATTGGCTTGCTGAATTAACCAGTTATTTGACTAATTTTATTTTTCGGAGACTTTGAAATGCCTCTCGTATCCATGCGCCAACTGCTGGACCATGCCGCCGAAAACGGCTATGGCATCCCCGCCTTCAATGTGAACAACCTGGAACAGGTTCAGGCTGTTATGGCCGCTGCCGACGAGGTGGGTGCGCCTGTTATTCTTCAAGCCAGCGCGGGTGCCCGCAAGTACGCCGGTGAGCCATTCATCAAGCACCTGATTCAGGCGGCTGTGGAAGCATTTCCGCACATTCCGCTGGTTATGCATCAAGACCATGGCACAAGCCCCAAGGTTTGCCAGGGCGCCATCGATCTGGGCTTTGGCTCGGTCATGATGGACGGCTCTTTGATGGAAGACGGCAAAACACCTGCTTCATTCGACTACAACCTTGAAGTGACCCGCAAAGTGGTGGAAATGGCACACAAGGTGGGTGTAACAGTGGAAGGTGAACTGGGTTGCCTGGGTAACCTGGAAACCGGTGAAGCGGGCGAAGAAGACGGCATTGGCGCTGAGGGTAAACTGGATCACAGCCAAATGCTGACCGATCCCGAAGAGGCCGCCGTGTTTGTCAAGGGCACGCAACTGGACGCTTTGGCCATCGCCATTGGTACCAGCCATGGTGCCTACAAGTTCAGCCGCAAGCCCACTGGCGACATTCTTGCCATTTCACGCGTGAAGGAAATTCATGCCCGAATTCCAAATACACACTTGGTGATGCACGGTTCATCGTCGGTACCCGCAGAACTGCTGGCCATCATCAACCAGTACGGCGGCAAAATGAAAGAAACCTATGGTGTGCCTGTGGAGGAAATTCAGGAAGCCATCAAGTACGGCGTGCGCAAAATCAATATTGACACCGACATTCGCCTGGCCATGACTGGTGCGGTGCGTAAGTTCTTGTTCGAGAACCCTGACAAATTCGACGCTCGTGAGTGGCTAAAGCCCGCGCGTGAAGCGGCCAAGCAAATTTGCAAACAGCGTTACATGGAATTTGGTTGTGAAGGGCAGGGTGCGAAAATCAAGCCGATTCCCATGAGCGAAATTGCACAGAAATACGCCAAAGGCGAACTCGCGCAAATCGTTCAATAAACGGTCAGCAAAAGCCTGTAGAAGCTCACGCGGGCTGTGCCCCGCGTGTTTTATTTTTAAAGCCTGAATCCCAAGAGGCCATTTGAATGAGTACTGTGTTTGAAACCAAGCTGACTTCCCTGCCTTTGCTGCACCGAGGCAAGGTTCGGGAAAATTTCTCTGTTGGCGACGACAAAATGTTGATTGTGGCCAGCGACCGCCTGTCTGCATTCGATGTCATTCTGGATCAACCCATTCCCGAAAAAGGCATGGTGCTTACCCAGATGGCTCAGTTCTGGTTCGACATTCTGGCTGACGTAGTGCCCAATCACCTCACCGGGATTGCTCCCGAAACAGTGGTGTCGGCTGAGGAAGCACCGCAGATCAAGGGCCGCTCCATGGTGGTCAAAAAGCTGAAAGCTCTGCCAATCGAGGCCGTGGTGCGCGGTTATCTGATCGGTTCTGGCTGGAAAGACTACCAGGCCACAGGTGCGGTGTGCGGCATCAAATTGCCCCCAGGCATGCAAATGGCTGCCAAGCTGGACGAACCCATTTTTACGCCAGCCACCAAGGCAGCCATGGGCGAACACGACGAAAATATTGATTTCGACACCATGAGCGATGTTGTTGGTCGTGACCTTGCCCAACAAATTCGTGATGTATCGATTGCCTTGTACACCAAGGCCAGCGATTACGCAGCCCGCCAGGGCATCATTATTGCGGACACCAAATTTGAATTTGGTCTCGACGAAAACGGTGCCCTCACCTTGATGGATGAGGTGTTGACCGCAGATTCCTCTCGATTTTGGCCAGCAGACCAGTACCAGGTGGGCATTTCCCCACCTTCGTATGACAAACAATTCGTACGCGATTACCTGGAAAGCGTACCGGGCTGGAACAAAAAGGCACCAGCGCCTACACTGCCACAAGACATCATCGACAAAACAGCGGGCAAATACCGCCAGGCTTATGAAATTTTGACCGGCCGCCTTTGGATTGGATAAGAACATGACCGAAGCCACACACATGCACACCTCCGACCATCCCAAAGTGGGTGTGGTCATGGGGTCGTCTTCCGACTGGGAAGTGATGAAAAACGCCGTGCAGGTGCTGCGCGATTTTGGTGTGGACTATGAAGCCCGTGTGGTTTCAGCCCACCGCATGCCCAATGAAATGTTCGCCTACGCTGAAACAGCAGCCACCCGCGGCATCCAGGTGATCATTGCCGGTGCAGGCGGGGCAGCACACCTGCCTGGCATGTTGGCAGCCAAAACCATTGTGCCGGTCATGGGGGTGCCAGTGCCCTCCAAGTACCTGCGCGGCGAAGATTCTCTGTTGTCGATTGTGCAAATGCCCAAAGGCATTCCGGTGCACACCTTCGCCATTGGAGAGGCGGGTGCGGCCAATGCCGCTTTGGGTGCTGTCGCTATTTTGGCCTTGACCGACACTGAACTAAACCAGAAATTGCAGGATTTTCGCGTAAGCCAGTCCAATGTGGCCCGAGAAATGGAACTGCCCCCTTTGCGTTGATTTTTAAGCCAAACACATGAGTAAGATTGAATTCAAAACAGCCAAACCTGGCCAGTGGCTGGGCCTGTTGGGTGGCGGTCAGTTGGGCCGTATGTTCTGCATGGCCGCGCAAAGTATGGGTTATCGCGTGTTGGTGCTAGACCCCGTTGCCAATGGCCCGGCCGGGTCTGTGGCTGACGACCAGGTGTTGGCTGGTTACCTGGACGATCAAGGCCTGGCAAAACTGGCCCAGCGCTGCGTGGGTGTTACCACTGAATTTGAAAATGTGCCCGCTTTGGCACTCGATACCCTGTCCAAAAGCATTCCTGTCAGCCCGTCTGCTTTCTCGGTCGGTGTGGCGCAAAACCGCATTGAAGAAAAAGCCTACATTAGTGGTTGTGGCGTGCCTGTTGCACCCCATGCGGCCATTCGCAGCATGGCCGACATTACCGATGATCTTGAGCACCTTCTGCCGGGTATCGTGAAAACGGCCCGTTTGGGTTACGACGGCAAGGGTCAGGTTCGTGTCAAAACGCTCGATGAAGTACGCAAGGCATTCGCTGATTTGAATGAAGTGGAATGCGTGCTTGAAAAGCGCCTCACTTTGCAAAAAGAAATGTCGGTGATTGTGGCTCGAGACCACAAAGGTGAGTGTGCCACATTTCCGGTGGCTGAAAATCATCACCGCAAGGGCATATTGGCCACCACCATTGTGCCTGCCCGTATCGATGACGCCATGGCAGCACAGGCCCGCGCCAATGCCATTTCAATTGCTGGTGCCCTTGATTACGTCGGTGTACTCTGCGTCGAGTTTTTCGTAGTGGATGAATTGGGCCTGGTGGTCAATGAAATTGCACCGCGTCCCCACAACAGCGGGCACTACTCGATTGATGCCTGCGTTACCTGCCAGTTTGAACAACAGGCTCGCGTGCTTGCAGGGCTGCCATTGGGCGACACTCGCCAGCACAGTCCTGCCGTCATGGTGAACCTGTTGGGCGATCTTTGGTATGGCGAAGATGGCAGTGTGCGTGAACCTGCCTGGGAAAAAGTATTGGCCATTCCCGAGGTGAAGCTGCACTTGTATGGCAAAGAACAAGCCAGGGTAGGGCGCAAGATGGGCCATATCACGGTGATTGCAGAAACCCTTGACCGTGCCCTGGCGGTTGCTCAAGAAGTTAGAGACATTCTGGGCATTGGCGATGACGACGACTGATTCCGGTCAACCTCACATGCATGCCGAGTTGTTGGATCCAAGCGATTTACACATTCAGCGTTGCGCCCAAGCGCTTAAGAGCGGCGGGTTGGTCGCTTTTCCAACCGAAACAGTGTTTGGTCTGGGTGCTGCTGTTTCTCAGCTTGGCGCCATTGAAGGGATCTTCAAAGCCAAGGGGCGACCCTCAGAACACCCGCTGATTGCCCACGTGGCCCCCGGTGCAGACTTAACCGGCTGGGTGGCTGAGCTAACCCCCACCATGCAAAAGTTGATGGATGCTTTCTGGCCCGGTCCGCTCACCTTGGTGGTCCCCAAAGGCGAACGCATGCCTTTTGAAGTCACTGGCGGGCAAAATTCCGTGGGTATTCGCTGCCCCTCGCACCCTGTCGCCATTGAACTACTGAAAGCAACCGGTGTGCCGGTGGCTGCGCCCTCGGCCAACCGCTTTGGCAAAGTCAGCCCCACGCGCGCAAGCCACGTACTGGCTGAACTGGGCGATCGAATTCCGTTCATTCTGGATGGCGAAGTGCCCGAAGTGGGCATTGAATCAACAATCGTGTCGCTGCTTGAAAGCCAACCTGCCATATTGCGCCCCGGTGCCATTACTGCCGTGCAAATAGAAGCGGTGCTGGGCGTGGCTGTGAAAAGTCACGGTGAGGTATCCAAAACTCCAAACGCCAACCCGCGCGTTTCCGGTGCACTGGAAAAACACTACAGCCCTGATGCAAAAGTGTGGGTGTTGCAGGGCAGCGAATTGGCTGCCTTGCAGTTGCAGAATAAAACCTTGTGTGTGGGCTGGACCGATGAATTCCTGGCGCAGGCTGACGCGCTGCGAGAAAAGTTCGGGGAAGTGCTGGTTGAAGCCTTGAGTGACAAACCTGGCGAGGTCGCCAAGGCGCTGTATGCCACATTGCGTCAGGCTGACGAATTGGCTTGCAGGCAAGTATTATTTGAAAAACCTGGGCAAACCCCGGATTGGGAAGCGGTCAATGATCGCTTGAAACGCGCTTCCGCCTGAGTTGCCACACTGCTTGGTTTAATTACATTTGCTGGGTTGGAATGTGCCCGCGCTGCTCGGCAATCACATTGTTGTCATCCACAAACACCAGCTTGGGCTGGAATGTTTTGCACTCCTGATCATCCAACGTGCCATAGGCCGCAATAATTACCAAGTCACCCTTTTGAGCACGGCGTGCAGCCGCACCATTCAGGGAAATCATGCCGCTTCCGCGCTCGCCCTTGATGGCATAAGTTGAAAAACGCTCGCCATTGTCGATCACGTAGATGTCGATGCGCTGAAATTCAATAATGCCCGACGCTTCGAGAAGATTTTCATCAATCGCGCAAGAACCTTCATAGTGCAGTTCGCAGTGGGTTACTTTGGCTCGGTGAATTTTTCCGAGCAACATCTCACGATGCATTAGTCAATCTCCAGATTGTCGATCAGGCGGGTTTGACCCAGCTTGGCCGCGGCCAGTATAACCAGCGGCGTTTGATCGGACAGGTTTTCATCGGTGGGGCGTTGCAGGTCTGCTTGCCTGCGTACCTCAAAATAATCGGGCTTCCAGCCACGGTTCGCCAGTGTGTCTGCGCAAATGCGCTCCAATTGTACCAACTGGTCCAAATTCGGGCGACCCGATTTTACCTGATTCGAGAGATCATTCAAAAGTTGATACAAAAACGGCGCTTCGGCACGGTCTTGCTCATTCAGATAGCGGTTACGCGAAGAGAGGGCCAAGCCATCCTCTGCCCGCACGGTGGGCGCTGCGATAATTTCAATGGGCATGGCCAGTTGGGCCACCAAGCGCCGAATAATCATCAGCTGCTGGTAGTCTTTTTTGCCAAAAACTGCCACTTTGGGCTGCACGCAATTAAACAGCTTGGTGACAACCGTACTCACGCCTTCAAAAAAACCGGGGCGAAATTCACCTTCCAATGTGCCACCCAGGTCATCGGGCGGCTTTACACGGTAATCCTGTGGCTCGGGGTACAGGTCGCGCTCGGTGGGCGCAAACATCACATACACCTGTTCTTTTTCCAGTTTTTCCGCATCTTCCTGCATGGTGCGCGGGTACTTGTCGAAATCCTCATTGGGGCCAAACTGCAATCGGTTCACAAACACGCTCGCCACCACGGGGTCACCGTGTTTGGCAGCAATTCGCATCAGGGACATGTGACCCTCGTGCAAATTGCCCATGGTGGGCACAAAAGCCACCCGGTTTTGGCCACGCAGTTGATCGCGCAGCTCGGAAATTGAAGAAATCTGTCTCATCAAATACTCAGAATGTGTGTTCTGCTGTGGGAAAGGTTTTGTCTTTCACCGCAGACACATAGGCCTGCACGGCAGCTTGAATCGAGGGCTGATTATCCATGAAATTGCGCACAAACTTCGGTTTTTTGCCCGGAAAAACATTCAACATGTCGTGTAGCACCAAAACTTGTCCGTCACAATCAACCCCGGCGCCAATGCCGATAGTGGGTACCATCAGGCTTTTGGAAATGTCCGCTGCAAGTTTGCCCGGGATCAGTTCAAACAGCACCATTTGGGCGCCAGCCTCCTGCATGGCCTTGGCATTGGTTTTCAGTATTTTCGCGGCTTTGGCATCGCGGCCCTGCACGCGATAACCGCCCAAGGCGCTGACCGATTGCGGCGTCAGGCCCAAATGGGCACACACGGGAATGTCGCGTGTGGTCAGGTATTCAATGGTCGGGGCCAGCCATGCAGTGCCTTCGAGTTTCACCATGTTCGCGCCTGCTGCCATTAGCCTTGCTGCATTGCGGTAGGCCTGTTCTACGCTTTCCTGGTAACTGCCAAACGGCATGTCGGCCACCACAAATGCATTTTTATTGCCTGCGGCCACACAGCGCGTGTGGTATTCCATCATGTCCATGGTCACAGGCAAGGTGCTAGGCATACCTGCCAGTACCATGCCCAAAGAGTCGCCAATCAACAAAATATCCACGCCGCTTGCATCGAGTACGCTGGCAAAGCACGCGTCGTAGCAGGTCAGCATGGCGATTTTTTCCTGATTTTTTTTCATCTCAAGCAACGCGGGCAAGGTAACAGCCTTGCGGGTGCTGTTGGCAGCGGCTTGGGGTTGTGCGCTCATGGTGTGCTCTCGTGAGGGGTAGGTGTTACTCAGACCAGTTGAAGAACTCGCGTCGACCTTTCATCCCGTCGATCTGGTTTAACAACAAATCAAAATCTTCGGAATGATCAACCGGGTTTAAATGCTCGGTGTTCACAATTAACAGTGGTGCGTCGTCGTAGTGGTAAAAAAACCGGCTGTATGCATCGCTTAACTGGGACAAATACGCCTCGGTGATGTTCACCTCATAGGGCGTTGCGCGTTTTTGCACCCGTTCAATCAGCGCTTGCGGCGAGGCTTGTAGGTAAATCACCAAATCCGGCACGCTGGTTTGTGGGCTTTGGTGTTGATAAATTTGCTGGTACAGCTTCAGCTCTTCCTCATCCAGCGTCAGGCTGGCAAACATGCGGTCTTTTTCCAGCAGGAAGTCGCTGACCACCATGTTTTCGAAAAAGTCCCGCTGGGTCAAATCCCGCAGCTGCCCAATGCGCTGAAACAAAAAAAACAACTGGGTGGGCAGGGCGTAGCGGGCGGGTTCTTGGTAAAACTTCTCAAGAAAGGGATTGTCTTCAGGCTTCTCGAGCAACAGCTCTGCCTGAAATCGCTGGGCGATCAGTCGGGCCAGCGAGGTTTTTCCCACGCCAATTGGGCCTTCAATCACGATGTGGCGATACTTTTGTGACAACAAGTTTTACTCTCCGGTGGGTGGCTTGCGCGCGGCCTCAGTGTAGCGCAGGGGTGAGGCTGGTATTGGAAAAAAAGTTCAAATTGCCTTGACGATCTGGTCCAGTGTGCCTGGCAAATGGTTTTTTGCCAGGCCCAGGCCCGGGATTTCAATTTCTGGGTTTAACTGCAACAGCGGCTCCAGTACAAAGCGCCGCAAATGCATGCGGGGGTGTGGCACTGACAGTTGTGGCGTATTAACGGTTTCCTGACCAAACAAGAGCACATCAACGTCGATGGGGCGTGGGGCATTGCGCGTAGTACGAATCCGTCCCAATTGTGACTCAATGGACATGCATTCGTGTAACAATTGTTCTGCATCTCCTTGCCACATCAATTCCAGCACGGAGTTCACATAGTTCGGACCTGTGGCATCCACAGGGGCACTCTCAAACCGCAGCGATTCCCGCACCGCTTGCGCACAGAAATGGGTTTGAAAATGCGCGACCACTTCGTCGAAAAGGGCCATGGGATGCCCCAAGTTGCCACCCAAGCCCAAATAGCAAAGTGTATGGCTCACTTCGTGGTTCACTCGCCCTGCTGTCCCTGGCTAGCACCAATTGCACCTGCGCCTGGTTTGGGTTTTCTGCGCCGACGTTTTTTCTTGGCTGCTCCATCGGTACCTGCGGGTGTTCCGCGCAGGGCGTCCAGCATGTTCTGGCGGTTGTTCACATCGCCATCGCTGAATTCGCGCCACCATTCGGCCAATTCAACATCGGCGTCTACATCGCCCACCATGGCACGCAATTCATAGAAATCGAGCGATGCCCGGAATTTCTGTTGTTCCAGCATGCGGAATGGCGCCTTGCCGGCACGTTTTTCGAAACGTGGTTGAAATGCCCAAATTTCACGCATGTCGCCGGTTAGGCGACGTGGAATGGCCGTGCGTTCGGCCTGTTCGGCCAGTACATCGTCCATCGCGGCAAACAGTGCCGGGAATTTCAGTTCCCCCTGTTCAAGTTTCTTCTCCCAGTTTTCAAGCACCAAATGCCACAACAAGCAGGCAAACAGGAAGCCAGGGCTGAGTGGCTTGCCTTCTTTTACGCGTTTGTCGGTGCGGGCCAAAGCCTCGGTCAGGAAGGGTTCACCGCGTTGGTGCTCCAGAATTGCATCGAGCAAGGGAAATACACCATGATGCAATCCAGCTTCCCGCAAACCTTTCAAGCAGGCCATGGCCGAGCCGCTCATCAGCAGCTTCAGCATTTCATCAAACAGCCGCGAGGCAGGTACATTGCGCAGCAAGTCAGACAACTCCGCGATGGGCGCGTAGGTAGCCGGTTCAATCTCGAAATTAAGTTTGGCTGCGAAACGCACCACACGCAGCATTCGAACCGGGTCTTCGCGGTAGCGCAGGCTTGGCTCTCCAATCATGCGCAGCACTCGCGCACGCAGGTCTTCCATGCCATGGTGGTAGTCCCACACGGTTTCCGTGCTGGGGTCGTAGTACATGGCGTTCACGGTGAAGTCTCGCCTTGAGGCATCTTCGTCTTGCCGCCCGAATTCATTGTCGCGCAGCACCCTGCCATGTTCATCTTTCTCGTTGCTTGCACTGGCCAGGGCTCTGAAAGTTGATGTTTCAATGGTTTCAGGGCCAAACATCACGTGCACAATTTGAAAGCGCCTGCCAATGACCCGTGCGCGGCGAAACAGTCTTTGGGTTTGTTCAGGGCTTGCGTCAGTGGCCACGTCGAAGTCTTTGGGACGCATGCCCAAGAGCAAATCGCGCACGGCACCGCCCACAACAAAGGCTTTGTAACCCTTGCTTTGCAAGGTTTCGCACACGCGGATCGCATTGTGGCTAACCAGGCGGCGATCAATTTTGTGCTCGGCCACACCCCACACCTTGGGTTTGTGCACGCCGTAGCTTGCTTTCACTTTCTTGGGTGTCCCCAGGTTCAAGTGCGCAGCTGGCCCCGGGGTTTCACGCCCCAGCGTGGCCGGCTTGGAAAACATCCGTTTAAACAGTTTCTTGATCATTTGAACAACTCAAGGACAGGCCAGCCGCGTGTTTGTGCAATTTCAGCCAGTTTGTTGTCGGGGTTTGCTGCAACTGGGTGGCTTACGCATTCCAGAAGGGGCAGGTCATTGATGGAGTCGCTGTAAAAGTAACTGCTCTCAAAGCTGCTCAAAGTCCAGTTCTTCGCGGCCAACCAGTCGTTCAGCCTTGTCACTTTGCCCTCCCTGAAACTGGGCACACCAGTGATCTTGCCTGTGTATTCACCATCGACCAATTCGGGTTCGGTAGCGATCAGGGCTTCAATACCGAATGCCTGTGCAATTGGTTGGGTAATAAAGCTGTTGGTGGCCGTAATGATCACGCACACGGCATTGTCCGCCTGGTGCTGTTTTACCAGCTCAATGGCGCTTGGTTTCAAGTTGGGTCGAATGACTTCAGCCATGAACTCATTGTGCCAAGCCGCCAGTTGTGCACGTTTGTTGTCGCGCAGCGGGCGCAATTGAAAGTCCAGAAACTCGTCGATGTTCAGCGTGCCTGCTTTGTAGTCCGCAAAAAACTGATCGTTGCGCGCCTCAAATTCGGCCCGGTCCAGTACACCTTTGTTGATGAGGAATTGCGACCATCCATGGTCGGAGTCGATGGGCAACAGGGTGTTGTCCAGGTCAAACAGTGCGAGTTTCATATTCTCGAATTACCAGACTTTCTCGTCGTTTCATCCAGTGGCGCAGCAAATTCACGCTCACTGGTTTTTGTTGTTCAAGGGAAAAGCGATCCAGCCCGTCCATCACCGCCATCAGCGAGCCCATGTCACGCTGGAAATAGCGAAGTGCGTACTCAATGACCTCTTCACTTAACTGCAGGCCCCGCGATTTCGCCATGGCTTGCAGTGCCGCATGTTTTTCCTGATCGCTCAAGGGGTGCACGCGCAAGCACAAGCCAGCTTCAATGCGTGTGCGCAAGTCATCACGCAGTTTCAGTTCGGTGGTGGGGTGCTCACCCGCCAACACGATTTTACCGGGTTTGTTCTCGGCCATGCTTGAATTGAACGCATTGAACAATTGCACCTGGGAGTACGGGGTCAGGCGGTCAATGTTGTCGATCACCAAGGCCCGTTCGCCGGGCTTGAACACAAAGCGATTGCCGCCGGCAAGTACATTTACTCCCAGTTGGCTGGCCACGCCCCGCAGCAAATGACTTTTTCCGCAACCTGAAGGTCCGTAGATGTACACAAACGGACTGGTTCCCTTCATTTGGATCAGTTCTCGCAGTTCATGCACAAGCTGCCCGTTCTGCCCAACCAGAAAGTTGGACAGTGTCGGCCTGGGGGGCGTGAACACATCGAGAAGCAACTGTTGCATGGGCATTGCCAAAGCGGGGGGAATCGAGCAGCTCCCAATAATACCCTTGAATGACACTTTTTACGCCCTGTCTCGGTTAAAATACACCCACTCGCGCTTGTGGCCACAAACCTGAAGCAAGCAACCCAGCACCACAATTTTTCGGACCGAATTTCAATGAATTCTCCCTTGACCTACAAAGACGCCGGCGTTGACATGCAAGCCGGTGATGATCTGGTTGATGCAATCAAACCCATGGCAAAGCGCACCATGCGCCCAGGTGTGCTGGCTGGTATTGGCGGTTTTGGCGCCATGTTCGAAGTACCCAAAGGGTACAAAGAACCCGTGCTCGTCTCCGGCACCGATGGTGTGGGTACCAAGTTGCGTCTGGCCTTTGAGTGGAACATTCACAACACCGTGGGTATTGATTTGGTGGCCATGAGTGCCAACGATATTTTGGTTCAAGGCGCAGAGCCCCTTTATTTTCTTGATTACTTTGCATGCGGCAAACTGGACGTTAAAACAGCCGCAAGTGTAGTAGGCGGTATTGCCTATGGTTGTGAACAAGCGGGTTGCGCGCTCATTGGTGGCGAAACCGCCGAAATGCCCGGCATGTACCCCGACGGTGAATATGACTTGGCTGGTTTTGCGGTAGGCATTGTTGAAAAATCCGAAATTCTGGATGCCAGCAAAGTGAAGGCTGGCGATATTATTTTGGGCCTCGCGTCCAATGGCATTCACTCCAATGGTTTTTCGTTGGTGCGCAAAATTTTGGAACGTGCCCAACCCGATTTAACCCAGCTTTGCGATGGCATGCCCTTGCGCGAGGCCATCATGGCCCCAACGCGTATGTATGTGAAGCCTGTGCTTGAGTTGATCAAGAAGGTGCCGGTTCATGCGCTGGCCCACATCACTGGTGGTGGTTTGGTCGAAAACATTCCACGTGTGTTGCCCGACAATTTGGTGGCTGAGCTCGACCGTGGTACGTGGCCAGAAACGGATTTGTTCAAGTGGTTGCAGCAAAACGGTCAGGTGCCGTTTGATGAAATGAACCGCGTGTTCAACTGTGGTATTGGCATGGTTGTGGTGCTGCCGGCAGAACAAGCCAAGGCTGCAATGGATTTGTTAAGCGCAGCGGGTGAAAAGGTGTATCAAGTGGGCGTGGTACGCCCGCGTGTTGAGGGCGAAGCACACACCATTGTTCGACCTGCAAAATAAGTGTTCACCGATTAATCAAGCCGGGATAAAGCCCAGTCGATGTGTTCCATCAGGAATGCATCGGCGCTTGAGCGCATTTCGAGCAGCGCCTCACGCATGCCAACAACACCCACACTATTGCCTGCGGCCACTGCCAAATTTCGTCTAAACCGCTTGTAGCCAATCCGGCGAATGGCGCTGCCCTCGGTTATTTTTAAAAATTCCTCCTCGGTCCAGCGCATCATGGCAAACCAGTCGGGTTTTTCAAACTCGGCGCGCGGATTGAAGTCAGCGTATTGCGCAGGCTTGGCGAACTTGTTCCACGGGCATGCCAATTGGCAGTCGTCGCAACCATAAATTCGGGTGCCCACGAGCGGGCGAAGTTCAAGGGGTATTTCGCTGTCGTGCTCAATGGTCAGGTAAGAAATGCACAACCGCGCATCCACCTGGTAGGGTTTCACAATTGCGCGGGTAGGGCAGGCTGTGATGCAGCTGGTACACGTACCACAGTGGTTCTTGCCAAATTCACCATTCAGCGGCAAAGGCATGTTCGTGAACACCTCACCTAAAAAAAACAGCGAACCTTCCTCGGGGTGAATAAGCAACGTGTGTTTGCCTCGCCAGCCCAAGCCAGCCTTGCGTGCAATTTCCACTTCAGCCGTGGGAGCGCTGTCTACAGCGACACGAAACCCGAATCCACCTACCTCGGAATTCACAGCATCGGCGAATCGTTTCAGGCGCTGGCGTATTACCTTGTGGTAATCACGCCCGCGCGCATACAAACTCACATAGGGTTTGTTGCTGGCTTCGATTTCCATCAGGGTTTTCTCGGTGAATGTCGTCGCATCAGGCTGGTTCAGCGTTGTTTCAGGCACGTAAGGCACACGCAGTGATACGATTCGAATCGCACCGGGAAACAGGGTGTCTGCATTCAGGCGATTAAGTCCGTGGCGCTCCATGTAGGCCATTTCGCCATGCATGCCCTGGTTTAGCCAGGCTTGCAAATGTGGCTCACAGGCCTGCAAATGGGTGTCGCTGACACCCATGCAGCCCAAACCCTGTGCGTTGGCCACACGTTGCAACAATGCCCAGTTCTCTTGTTCTTGATGAGCCTGCATGAAAACTTATACCCGTTATTTACCCGACGACGCCGCAACCCACAGTGTAGGGGAAAAGCTCGCCAAACTTGCGCAAGCGCCGCTTCGCATCTACCTTTCAGGTCCATTGGGTGCAGGTAAAACAGCATTGGTGCGTGCCTTTTTGCGGGCTTTGGGAGTGCGGGGTGCGGTTAAAAGTCCTAGCTATGCGTTGGTAGAACCTTACAATTTCTCGAATTATTCTGTGTATCACTTTGATTTTTATCGATTCTTCGATCAGAATGAATGGGAAGAATCCGGTTTTCGTGATTACTTTGAGGAAAATGCCATTTGTTTGGTCGAATGGCCTGAGAAGGCTGGCGGCCTGCTTCCTCAAGCGGATATTGAAATTCACCTGAGTTATCACCAACACGGGAGCCCTGAAACAACAGGGCGACGCATCGAGGTGAGGGCCCTGTCGCCAGATGGGCAGTATTTGGTAAAACAACTGAACGAACAACAATAGCCTATGAATTCGCGTCGCGACTTGTTGAAAACCGTCGGAGCAGGAATGCTTCTGAAACTAATACCTGTGGGTGCTTTTGCTGCTGACCAGGTGAAGTTTGTGGATGTGCGCCTGTGGCCCGCAGATGAATACACACGGGTAACGCTAGAGCACGCGGGCGCGATCAAGTACAAACACTTCCTGATTGAGAATCCCTGGCGCATGGTGATCGATTTGCTTGACATGCGACTCGACAACACCCTGAAAGACCTCACCAGTCGCCTGCATCCCGAAGACCCTTATGTGCAACAAATTCGTGTCGGGCAATACGATGCGAACACCGTGCGACTGGTGTTCGATCTGAAGGCAGAAGTCAAACCAGAAATTTTCACGATTGATCCAATTGCCGAGTATCAAAATCGATTTGTCGTAGATTTTTACCCCAAGAATCCGGCAGATCCTTTGCTGGCTTTGCTGAAAAAGTCGGATGACCCGGCCATGCGGGAAGATGAAATTTCCCGTGCTTTGCGTTTGGCCGAATCAGAAACAAACGGCACTTTAAAGCTGGAAGGTGTAACTCCTGAAAAAAGCGGGAGTAAAACCGAAGTTGCCAAGGCTCAGCCCAATGCACCTGTTGAGAAGAAGCCGTCTCCAGAACTGAGACGAATGATCACGGTTGCCATCGATCCTGGCCATGGCGGTGAAGACCCCGGTGCGGTTGGCAAAGGGGGCACTTACGAAAAAAATGTGGTGTTGGCCATCAGCAAAAAACTGAAGGCAGAAATTGACAAAATGCCGGGCATGCGGGCCATGTTGACTCGCAACGGTGACTTTTTTGTGCCTTTGAATACTCGTGTGCAAAAGGCCCGCAGCGTGAATGCTGACCTGTTTGTGTCTGTGCATGCAGATGCTTTTATTCGTCCCACTGCGGGCGGATCGTCGGTGTATGTTCTATCCGAACGAGGCGCTACCAGCACTGCCGCGAAGTGGATCGCCAACAAGGAGAATGCCTCTGATTTAATCGGTGGGGTCAATATCAAAGGCACTGATTCGCAACTGGCCCGTGTGCTGCTCGATTTGTCGACTACCGCTCAAATCAATGACAGCTTGAAGTTGGGCGATGCCGTTCTCGGCAATTTGGGCAAGGTGAATCGATTGCACAAGCCGCGTGTGGAACAGGCGGGGTTTGCCGTACTGAAGGCGCCTGATATTCCATCCATCCTGATTGAAACGGCCTTCATCAGCAACCCGGATGAAGAGAAAAAACTGGCCAACCCGGGCCATCAACAGGAATTGGCTGAAGCGATCGCCAAGGGTATTGCAAATTACTTCGCCAAGAACCCTCCTGTTGCCCGCACTCCTCTGACCTAAACCGAGCGCGCTGCCACTTATAATGAGGGGATGAGCCACCGTCCGATATCCCTGTTGCCCGATGTATTGATCAGCCAAATTGCCGCAGGCGAAGTGGTTGATCGTCCAGCGTCGGTTGTTAAAGAACTGCTGGAGAATGCTTTGGACGCTGGTGCGTCTGAGATCACTATTCGTATCGACGGCGGTGGTATTCAACGAATCTGCATTCAGGACAACGGCAAAGGCATACCGAAAGACGAACTCGAGTTGGCGGTCACACGCCATGCCACTTCAAAAATTCAATCGCTAAGTGAGCTTGAAAGCGTCATGAGTCTTGGCTTTCGAGGAGAGGCTTTGGCCTCAATTGCTTCAGTAAGTCAGTTTACGCTGAGCAGTTATCCGAAAGGTCAGGAATGCGCATACAGCATCAGTAACCAAAGTGGGCGGTGGCTTGTCGAGCCCTCCTCGGCAAGCTCTGGTACCACGGTCGATGTACAATCGCTTTACTTCAGTACACCCGCACGCCGCAAGTTTCTGAAAACAGAGCAAACTGAGTTTTTTCAGTGTCTGGACGTCGTTAAACGCATGGCTTTGGCCAACCCCTCGGTCACCTGGCTGGTGTATCGGGATGGCAAATTACAAAGCCGTTTTCAGGAAAGCAGCTGGAGTGCTCGGGTCTTCAGCATTCTTGAAACCATGGCCAATGGTGCCTCCAAGCCAATTGACGTCCAAACTGCCGATATGCAAATGCATGGTGCGGTTGGCCTGCCCGACGCAGCCCGTGGAAAAGGCGATATGCAGTTTTTCTACGTCAATGGCCGCTTTGTGAAAGACAAACTGATTGGGCATGCTGTCCGGTCAGCCTATGAAGATGTGCTTCATGGCGACAAATTTCCTGCGTTTGTGCTTTTTTTGAATTTGCCCGCCAATGAGGTGGATGTGAATGTGCACCCCGCAAAAACAGAGGTGCGATTCCGAAACGCGCGGGCAGTGCACCAATGGGTGCGTCAATCCATTCAGGCTTGTCTGGCACCTTCCAGGGCTTTCGCTCCTCTCAGTGATTCGTCCGCAAGCGTTGAGGTCGGGGCGTCTTCTGTCGTAACACCCTCCGTGTCGGGCAACGGCAATGTGTGGAGGGCGTCCAGCGCTTCCTCGCCAGTGGTTCAGGCTCAGGCAAAAAGTGAAGCGCTTCCTTTCCTGCGGGAGGAGCTTGCCGATTATATTCAAGCCTATCGGCCGATTGAATCCGCGCCGCGTCCTGCCGTCATTACGCCGCGACCCTTAGTGCAAGAAAGCCAGCAAAGCCAGGCAGCCGATCATGCAGAATTGTCTGAGTATTTGGGACAGGCGATTGCGCAGGTACACGGTATTTACATTCTCGCTTTGCGTCCCGATGGCATGGTGGTGGTCGATATGCATGCAGCCCACGAGCGTGTGCTCTATGAGCAGTTCAAGAATGCGCTGGACAATCAGCAAACCATCTCTTCCCAAGAGTTACTTGTGCCTCTGTTGGTACAAATTGATCCCCGCCTGGCCAGTGAAGTCGACAATGGTCAGCATCTTTGGGAAAAACTGGGTTTTCGCTTGAGTCTCATTTCAACTCAGGAAATTGCGGTTCGCGCCGTGCCCACCATGTTGGCGGGTCAGGATTTGTCTGCATTGCTGCAACAGTGGCTTGAAGACTTGCACCAGTACGGCGTGGCGCATGTGCTTGAACGCCAGCGCAATGAATGGCTGGCTGGCTTGGCCTGCCACACCGCAGTGCGTGCAAACAGAAAGCTCACCGTACCTGAAATGAATGCGCTGTTGCGTTCCATGGAGCGCACCGAGCGGTCGGATCAATGCAACCATGGCAGGCCCACATGGCGTCATTTCAGTTTGTCTGAAATGGACAAGTGGTTTTTGCGCGGCCAATAGAGCACAGGGGGCTTTGAATCACGTGAGCATTGGCGCTATTCCCGCCCTGGCTGTACTTGGGCCCACGGCATCGGGCAAGTCTGCCTTGGGCTTGTGGATGGCCGATCAGGGGTTCCCGATAGAAATTATCAGTCTCGACTCGGCACTGGTGTTTCGGGACATGAACATCGGCACCGCCAAGCCCACCCCTCAAGAACTGGCTTTGGTGCCGCATCACTTAATCGATATCATCACACCAAGCGACACTTTCAGCGCCGCTGAGTTTGTCGTTCAATGCCATGCGCTGATTGCGGATATCCGTGCGCGAGGCAAAGTGCCTGTTATTTTGGGCGGCACCATGATGTATTACAAAACGCTGATCAGTGGCATGGACGACCTTCCTGCCGCCAATCCTGAAATTCGCCAAGCCATTGAACAACATGCCTTGGAGCAGGGCTGGCCCGCCATGCACGCTCGCCTCGCCGAGGTAGACCCCATTACAGCTCAGCGCTTAAAGCCCAATGACTCCCAGCGGTTGCAGCGCGCCCTGGAGGTTTTTCAAATTACCGGCCTGCCGCTTTCAAGCTTTCACCAGCGTGACCAGCAGGCCGATTTGCAAATTCCCACCCTGGCCATCGAACCCTCTGACCGGTCTGTCTTGCACAAGCGCATTGAGTCTCGTTTTCTGAACATGCTGGAGCAGGGCCTTGTTGAAGAGGTCATCGAGCTTCGTCACAATTACGTGTTGGATGACAGCATGCCTTCAATGCGTTGTGTGGGGTACAGGCAAGTGTGGGAGCATTTGCACGGCCATTGCACTCGGCAGGAAATGATAGACCGGGGTGTCGCTGCCACACGCCAATTGGCCAAGCGGCAAATAACGTGGCTGCGTTCAACGTCCAACAAAGAGGTGGTTGATCCGCTGCAGGCGAATTGGCTTCAAACTGTGAGGCCTTGGATACAAAAGCAGATCGAGGCTTTGTTGCCTTGATGACTCATCGAAGCAGTTTCTTGCCAACCCGGCATGGGTTAGTTGTGTCGGACTGGACTAGTTTGTTGAGAGCTGAGCTTGCAGGGTCACCGCTCCCCGAAAACTTGGCATTTCGGCTTCTCGTCTTGAGCCTGCACTAAGCCAAGCCCTCCAACAGTAACGGTCGGGTCTTGGCTTTCGCGCGAGGGCGCGATCGTTAGTCTCGGCGCGCCAAGCCGGCAAGTTTTCTGACTGGTCATCGTGCGACCCTTTGCAAGTTCAGCTCCCCGGTAACCCGGCCAACGCCTCTCCACCACCGAGTAATTGAAGGCCGCGTTCAAAGCTCTGTCAACATGCATCTCTCGGCTGCCTTCAACGTCTGATCAGCAAAGCCGAATCTGCACCACTTCGCAGCTCACGTACGGATTTGCTGCCCAATCGGCGGCGGTGTTTCGATCGCCTCGCCTTCAAGAAAACCTGCCCTTGTGTGCCGAGCAGGGCCGGTGTTGCCCAGCATGGGCGACAGAGAA
>NZ_JARFJD010000015.1 GCF_029087225.1 Limnobacter olei
AGCTCACGTACGGATTTGCTGCCCAATCGGCGGCGGTGTTTCGATCGCCTCGCCTTCAAGCAAACCTGCCCTTGTGTGCCGAGCAGGGCCGGTGTTGCCCAGCATGGGCGACAGAGAACGGACCCGACCCGCAGGTTAGGAGGGCCGTTCTCAGGCATCGCGAGGCTCATCAAGGGATCAACAGGTTTTCTGGCGAGAGATCGGAACCCAAGCCGATCGGGCAGTTAACCGGCAGGCGAGAGATCGGAGCCCAAGCCGATCGAGTGGTCAACGAGCCTCAATAGATCGGAACCCAAGCCAAGTGGGCCAAACAAACAAGCTTGATTACAAGGGAAAACGCTGCGCCAGCGCAAACACCAAAGGCAAGGTTATAGCAGCCCCCACCGTTGACATCGAAATGAGACAAGCCACCAGTGGTGCATTTCCGCCCATGCGCGCTGCCAGAATATAGGCACTCGATGCAGAGGGAATGGCAGAGAATACCAGCAGCACCATGGTCTGTTCTTGCCCAAGCCCGGTGAAGTGAGCGTAAAGAACCGCCACCAAAGGTGACACCAACAGTTTCACAAACAGCCACCAAACCGACACCGGCCAATTGCCTTTCAAGCCGGAGAATACCAAGCCCGCCCCCACTGCAAGCAGGCCCAGCGACACCGCTGCTTGTGCCAATCGCTCTAGAGTCAGCATGACGGGTTCAGGCACCTGCACGCCCATCAATTTGGCTGCAATTCCAAGGCAGGTCCCAATAATCAGCGGATTTTTCAGAATGTCTACAAAGGCGCTCAAACGACCGCCTTTGCTCATGGTGCCCACGGCCAATACATTGCACAGCGGCACACCCAGCGCCAGCAAAATGGCGATATTGGCCACTGCCGATTGGCCACCCAAGCGGCTGGCCAAAGCCAGACCAATGTAGGAGTTAAACCGGTACGCCGTTTGCAAGCCTGATGCAAAGTCCACGCGCCCCATATTGCTGAAGAGCAACCCTAACCAACCCAACACAAACGCCGTAAATATGACGGCAGGCCCACCCAGGGCGAAAGCTCCAACTGTGTGCAGGTCAAAATTGCTTGACACCACCGAGAAAAAAAGCAGGCATGGAAACAACACAAAATAAACCAGCTTCTCTATCGTGACCCAGGCCGAAGGTGCCATCCAGAAGCGGCGCAATAAGTAGCCCAAGGCGATGATTGAGAAATCAGGGAAAAGAAGTAGAGGGGACAATTTTTTGCGTGTGGTGTTTGGTCATTGAGCCAATAAAAAACCCACCCGAAGGTGGGTTTTGTTCATGCCGTATCTGTTTTAAACAGAGAAGGAAGAGCCGCAGCCGCATGTAGTAGTCGCATTTGGGTTCTTGATCACGAACTGCGCGCCGTTGATGTCTTCTTTGTAATCAATTTCGGCACCAGTCAAGTACTGGTAGCTCATGGAATCAATCAACAAAGTCACGCCACCTTTGTCCAGGGCCGTGTCGTCTTCATTCACGTCTTCATCGAAAGTAAAACCGTACTGGAAACCGGAGCAGCCACCACCCTGCACGAATACGCGCAGTTTCAGGTTGGGGTTGCCTTCTTCATTGATCAGGTCGCGCACTTTGGCTGCGGCTGAGTCAGTGAAAACCAATACGCTGGGTTGTTCTGTAGTTACGTCCATCTTGTCCTGCCTTTTTGCTGGAATTACTTGCTAGAAGCCAAGGCCAGCTTACCTGGCATGACTTCTTCGCTCTCATGGTGCAAGGTACCGTCTACGACCGCACCTGGATGCATCTCCAATGCCCTATATCTTACGTCACCCGAGACATTTGCGGAAGGGTGTAGCTCCAGAAGCTGATTGGCTTCAATCGGACCTTCAATCAGGCCACTGACTACGACATGCCCAACGCGCACGCTGCCTCGTACCTTGCCGGTTTCAGAAATCACCAGCAGTGACTGGGCGCTTTCGTCTGCAATCACATTGCCGTCCACTTCGCCATCGATGCGCAGGCCGCCTTTGAAGCGCAAATCGCCTCTAAGAATCATGTCCGCGCCCACCAGGCTTTGGATAGGCAGCAGCCGCTTTGTATTTTTTTTCGAGAACATGCTATTAAAACCCCTTCAAAGTTTGATGGTGGACTGCGCGCGAATAGCGCCTGCTTCCAGAATTCTCATTTCAACGCTTTGCAACCTGCTGCCCTCGGGAAGCGAAAACATGCCCGACACCCTTGAAAAACGGGTCAATTTGATTTTGAACTGGGGGTCTTCGGACGTTTCAGCGTTCGGTAAAACTATGACACTGGATTCCCCTTTGTTCAACACTTTAATCAACACTTGCACATTCAATGTCACCTCGGGGCGCTGGCTACCTTGAATTACGAGTGCTTTATAGCGGTATTGATCCGGAACTGTGTCTTTGTTCACTTGAAGCCGCTTGAGTGAAATGGCACCCTGCAGGCTTCCTGGAATAAATCCTTCGAAAAATGCCAGGTCTTCTTTCAGTTTTGCATTTTCTGATTCCAGGTTGTTAATCAGCAGGGTCAGTTTGCTGCGGGCCTCTTTGTCCAGTTTTACCAATTCATTGGTACGGGATATCTCGTCTTGAAGTTCTGTCGCTTTTGCTTGAAGTTCAGCCAGTTGCTCATTGAGCACTTCAATTTCCTGGGTCGAGAAAAGTTTTTGAATGGCGTTGTCCACTGGGCCCCACATTGCATAGGCTGCGCAGACCCCCAGAATGGACAGGCCAAGCAGCAGGCCATAAGCGAAAGCAAACCGGGATGAGCGTTGCACTCCCGGTAACAGGGTTCGACGTGAATGGTGTGTTTTCTTTGGGTTCAAACCGCAAAATCCTTGTGATTAAGGTGCCAAAGGCAATTGCTCCAGCCCCATATGCTCGGGCAAGTCGAACATCACATTCATGGCTTGAACGGCTTGCCCTGCCGCACCTTTCACCAAATTGTCGATCACTGAAATTATCACCAGCGTGTCGCGACCTTGTGGACGGTGCAGCGCGATGCGCACAAAGTTGGAGCCACGTACAGATTTAGTCTCTGGCAGCGAGCCTTTGGGCATCACATCCACAAAATATTCATTGGCGTAGTGCTGTTCATACAAGGCTTGAATATCAGTGTTCTTCCCCTGTTCATTTAGCTTCACATAAGTGGTCGCCAAAATGCCGCGCACCATGGGCACCAAATGTGGCGTGAAGGTAATTTGGGTTTTTCGGCCTGAAATCAATTCAAGGCCCTGTTCAATTTCCGGCAAGTGACGATGGCCGCTTACACCATAGGCCTTGAAGCTTTCAGCGGCCTCGGAAAACAATGAGCCGACTGTGGCTTTGCGGCCCGCACCGGACACTCCCGATTTGCAATCCGCGACAATGCTGCTCTCGTCGATCAAGGGCATTGGCCCGCTGATCAAAGGCTTGAGAGCCAACTGCACGGCAGTGGGGTAGCAACCCGCCAAGCCCACCAATTTCGCCGTTTTCAGCTCGGTGCGTGCTGATTCAACCAAGCCGTAGCATGCTTTGCTGAGCAGTTCCGGCTCTGAATGGGGCATACCGTACCACTTCTCGAATTCGGAGGTGTTTTTGAGGCGAAAGTCTGCGCCCAAATCAATGACGCGAATGCCGGCATTCACCAGTTCGGCTGACTGGGCCATGGCCACACCATGTGGCGTGGCGAAGAACACCACATCGCAATCCTTTAAAGACTCAAAGGTAGGTTCTGTGAAGGCAATGTTTACGCGTTTGCGCAGCGCTGGAAACATGTCCGCTACTGGTTGGCCCACCTCGCCGCGAGAGGTGATTGCTTTCAGTTCTGCCTGCGGGTGCAGGGCCAACAGGCGAAGAAGTTCAGAGCCTGTGTAACCGGTTCCGCCAACAATGCCTACCTTGATCATGATTATTCCTTGCGCTGAAAAGAAAAAAAGCCGCACTTTCGTGCGGCTTTCGATTGTAACCCAGCTGGGAGGGCTGCTGGGTGTAAGCGTAATTCGAAACTGGGTGTCGAATTAACGCTTGGAGAACTGCTTGCGACGACGCGCGCCACGCAGACCCACTTTTTTACGTTCAACTTCACGAGCGTCACGAGTAACCAGACCTGCTTTGGACAGGGTTGGCTTCAGTTCGGCGTCGAAGTCAATCAGGGCACGTGTCAAGCCGTGGCGAACTGCGCCAGCCTGGCCAGTTTCGCCGCCGCCGCGCACGTTTACCTTGATGTCAAAAGTTTCAACGTTCTCGGTCAGTACCAAGGGTTGACGCGCAACCATTTGGCCTGTTTCGCGAGCGAAGTATTCAGTCAAAGGCTTGCCGTTCACGATGAACTGGCCAGTACCTTTCTTGATAAAAACACGGGCCACTGAGCTTTTGCGGCGACCGGTTCCGTAATTGTATTCACCAATCATGGTTCACCTCAGATTTCAAGTGGCTTGGGTTGTTGTGCGGAATGCGGGTGCTCTGCTTCGGCATAGATCTTCAATTTCTTGATCATCGCGTAGCCCAGAGGACCTTTTGGCAACATGCCTTTCACAGCTTTCTCCAGCGCGCGGCCGGGGAAGCGTTCCTGCATCTTGTCAAAGTTCGTTTCGTAAATACCGCCAGGGTAACCAGAGTGGCGGAAATACTTCTTGTTCAGGCCTTTGGTGCCTGTAACGCGCAATTTACCGGCATTTACAACAACAATGAAGTCGCCTGTGTCGATGTGCGGTGTGAATTCAGGTTTGTGCTTACCACGGAGGCGGCGTGCAACTTCACTGGCTACACGTCCCAACACCTTGTCGGTGCCGTCGATCACAAACCACTCTTGTTTAACCTCACCGGGTTTCGCTGAGTAGGTTTTCATGATTTTTCCTTAAAGATAAAAAAGTGCTTTTTACCTGTCTCCCTACTTGTACATGCAGCCAGCAATTAATATGCCGGTCTGCAGCCGAAGGGCTCTCCCAACAGGTAACCCGCGATTTTAGCAAAGTTTTTTGCTTTCGGTTAAACTTTTTTGGGTGTTGGATAAAAAAAACCCAAGCACTGTGAGGTGCTTGGGTTTAATCCACCAAAGGAGGAGGGTGGAGGAGACAACTTTGCGCCTGAAAGAAACTCTGCGATCGGTGATTCGTGGTTCATTCAAGTGACTACAACTCGAATTCTAGAGATTTTTCTGTTGCGGCGCAAGAGTCTGTTTCTGTTGTCCGAAAAAAGCAACTTATTCCACAATTTAAAAATGGATTAAAAAAAATCAATAAAAACAAATACTTAAAAATATTACTAGTGACTGACCGGTTATTTGTTAACCAGGTTCAATAAAATAGAGCATTTTTTCAACTTCTTTTCAGTAAATATTGTGCAATGCATAATGAGCAATTAATCATAAATAAGGAGTTTTATGGAAGCCGAAGTTAGCTGGTCGGGGTTACCCGGCATGTCATTTGTAGCCACGACAGGCAGTGGACATATGTTGTGTATGGATGGTGCCCCGGATGGTGGCGGCAATAACCTGGCCCCTCGCCCTATGGAAGTGGTTTTGGCAGGCACCGGTGCCTGTACGGCCTACGATGTGGTGTTGATTCTGCGCAAAAGCGGTCAAGACATTCGCAATTGCAAGGTGAAAATGAGTGCCGAGCGTGCTGAAGAGGCTCCCAAGGTTTTCACCAAGATTAACTTTCATTTTCAGGTGATCGGTCGGGGGCTAAAGCCCAACTTGGTTGACCGCGCAATCAAGTTGTCGCATGAGAAGTACTGCTCAGCGTCCGCCATGTTGGGCAAAACGGCTGAGTTGGTGTTTACGCACGAAATTATCGAAGATTAAATTTTCTGTGCCAGCGTGGTCATGACCTTTGACATTGCGGTCATGGCCAGTTTCACGGGCATGGGCAGGTTGTTGGCGCCTTGATCAATCGCGGTTTGCCCGTGCTCAATCTCATCCTGACGCATCTGTTCAAGAATCGCTCTGGACTGCTGATCACCCGCGGGAAGTCTGCCTAAGTGATCGTTCAGGTGCTTTTCAACCTGTTTCTCTGTCTCCGCCATAAATCCAAGGCTAACCTTGTCCCCCAGTGTGCCAGCAACAAAGCCCAAAGCGAATGCGCCGCCATACCAGAATGGGTTTAACAGACTGGGGCGAGCACCCAGTTGATCCAGCCGCTCTTGGGTCCAGGCCAGGTGGTCGGCTTCCTCTTTGGCGGCGTGATCAAACAAAGCCTTTTTTTCGGGGTCTTTGCTGGCCAAGGCCTGTGCCTGATAAAGCGCCTGTGCGCAAATTTCCCCCACGTGGTTTACGCGCATCAGGCCAATCACCTGCTGTTTTTCTGCATCGTTTAGCTGATCGGTCGGCAGGTTTTTCCCTGCCGGGTTGGGGCGCTGGGCCACAGGTGTGGCAGCCAGGGTCTTCAATGCTTTGTCGACCTCGCCCAATATGGCATCGATGGAGGGAAGCGTGGGCAAGGCGGGAAACTTCGGAAAACGGGGGGCTCGATTTGGCATTACTACGCACCAATGCTGTGTTTTTTCAATGAAGTCTTCATTTTAGCAAGGGATGCAAGTAAAATCCGCGGCAACGCGCAACGAATTACAACGTCCCCGTGTTGGCTCCTGTTTCAGTTCTGAAACCGGTCTGCTTCATGGTGGCACATTTTAGGCAAACCATGACTTCCAAGAAAAAGCTCTTCATCAAAACCTTTGGCTGCCAGATGAATGAGTATGACTCCGACAAAATGGCCGACGTGCTGGGTAGTTCAGACGGCTTGGAGCGAACGAACACCCCAGATGATGCAGATATCATTTTGTTCAATACCTGTTCGGTGCGTGAAAAAGCGCAGGAAAAGGTGTTCAGCGATTTGGGGCGTGTCAAGCACCTGAAAAAATCCAACCCCAACCTGATTATTGGTGTGGGCGGCTGTGTGGCCAGCCAGGAAGGCAAGGCCATTGTTGAGCGTGCGCCGTATGTCGATGTGGTGTTTGGTCCTCAAACCTTGCACCGATTGCCACAATTGATCAAGCAGCGCCGGGATACACACCGACCGCAGGTGGACATTTCTTTTCCCGAAATCGAGAAGTTCGACAATTTGCCCTTGGCCAAAAACACCGGTGCTACTGCATTTGTGTCCATTATGGAAGGCTGCAGCAAGTATTGTAGTTTCTGCGTGGTTCCCTACACGCGCGGTGAAGAAATTTCCCGCCCGTTTGAAGATGTGCTGACTGAAATTGCCGATCTTGCCGACCAAGGCGTGAGAGAAATCAATTTGCTTGGGCAAAACGTGAATGCCTACCGCGGGAAAATGGGCGATACAAGCGAGATAGCCGATTTTGCTCTGCTGCTTGAGTACGTCTCGGAAGTGCCGGGCGTTGAACGAATCCGCTTTACCACCTCGCACCCCAAAGAGTTTGGCCCGCGCCTGATTGAAGCCTATGCCAAGCTGCCCAAGCTGGTGGATCACCTTCATTTGCCGGTTCAGGCGGGTTCAGACCGCATTCTCGCCGCTATGAAACGTGGGTACACTGCGCTTGAATACAAGTCGATCATTCGCAAGCTGCGTGAAATTCGCCCCAATATATCCATGTCGTCCGATTTCATCGTTGGTTTTCCTGGTGAAACCGAGGCCGATTTTGAAAAAACCATGGACTTGATCAATGCCGTGGGTTTCGACACCTCTTTTTCTTTTGTGTACAGCCCGCGCCCCGGAACGCCCGCAGCGGATCTGGAAGACGGTGTCGACCAGGTTACCAAGCTCAAGCGTTTGGCCCGCCTGCAAAAAACAATCCAAGACCATGCCACCAGCATTAGCAAGTCGATGGTTGGCACTCGTCAGAAGGTATTGGTCGAAGGGCCATCCAGAAAAGACCCCGCCGAGTTGGCGGGACGTACCGAGAACAATCGGGTGGTCAACTTTGCCGGAAATGCCCGAATGGTGGGACAGATCGTTGAGTTGGACATTGTCGAGGCTTATCCCAATTCCCTGAGGGGGCAAGTGCCAATCACGGCTGCCTGATATCCGTCATTTTTTTCGGTTATCCTTGAGCCGTTATTGTTAGCAGAGGTTTATCCTCCCGTATGTCAGAACCGAGTCCGTTGCAGGTCCCCAATAAAAAAGAACGGGGCCTGCTAGAACGCCTGTCTTCGTTGCTACTTCGCGAGCCCGAGGACAGAGAGCAGCTGTTGGAAGTGCTGCAACAGGCCCATGAAAGAAATTTGCTGGATGCCGATGCGCTTTCGATGATCGAGGGTGTCATGCAGGTCAGTGACCTTTCAGCAGGCGACATCATGGTGCCCCGCGCCCAAATGGATGCGATCAACGCGGAAGACTCGATCGACCAAATCGTGGCTTTTGCCGTTGAAAAGGCGCATTCCCGTTTTCCAGTGTACGAGGGCGAGCGTGACAATGTAATCGGAGTCTTGCTGGCCAAAGACCTGCTTCGCATACACGCCGATTCGGATGTCAATTTGCGCGACATGTTACGCCCGGCAGTCTTCATTCCAGAGAGCAAACGCTTGAACGTGTTGCTTCATGATTTTCGATTGAACCGAAACCACATTGCGCTGGTGGTTGATGAATATGGTGGCGTGGCTGGATTGGTCACTATCGAAGATGTACTTGAGCAAATTGTGGGCGACATTGAAGACGAATATGACTCTGATGAAGAAGCTGACAATATCGTGAGCCTCGGCGGGGACCAGTTGGGTTTATACCGCGTCAAAGCGTTAACTACGATCGAACAGTTCAATGAAACATTTGGAACCGGGTTTTCAAATGAACATGCCGATACATTGGGCGGCTTGTTGACAGATCACCTGGCGCGCCTGCCCGTGCGTGGTGATGTCGTTGAGTTACCGCCTTTCCGTTTTGAAGTGTTGCGTGCAGATGCCCGGCAAGTGCACTTACTTCGTGTTCAGAAAATTGAACCTGCGCCCGAAGACACGGATACCAATTCATCCACCGAGAACTCAGACTCCGATAGGCCCACTTGATGTATTCCTTTCTGGCCGGCGCGCTCTTGGGGGCACCTTGGGTGCTGTCGTTCGCCCCGATTTCCCTGTGGTGGCTTGGGCTGCTTTTGCTTGCCGTGTTGCCTTTTGTAGCCCTCAAAACCAGCCGCCCTTGGCTGGCCGGCCTGGCATTTGGGTGGTCAGCATATGGCTTGGGCGTTTCCTGGTTGCACATCAGTCTGCACACTTACGGCGGTTTACCCTCTATGCTGGCTTGGGCGGCCATTGCCGCCTTTACGCTCTATTTGGCACTTTTTCCTGCCTTGGCTTTGTGGTTTTACAGTCGTTTTGCGGCGGTACGCGCCCAGTCTTGGCCGGGCACGGTGTTCAATGCGCTGCTGTGGGCTGCTTTATGGACTTTTTTCGAGTGGGCTCGGGGCACATTCATGACCGGTTTTGCCTGGCTGGGGCTGGGCGACGCGCTGGTAGATTCCCCGTTTACCGACCTGTTACCTTGGTTGGGTAGTTACGGCAGCTTGTTTGCCGTGATGTTGTTTGCTCACCTTTTCCTGTCTTTTGTATTCAATCGCCTGCCCGGCAACGTGCTGGCCGCAACTGCTGTGCTGGGCGGTTTGTTGGTGCTGGCTCAACTTCCCGTGAACACCCAAAGCGCTGGTGCTTTGACCGTGGTGGGTGTGCAAACCAATGTTGATCAAAGCATCAAGTTTGATCCTGATCTGATTGTGTCGAACATGCAAAAAGCGTTCGCTTTGGGCGACATGGCCAAGGAACAGCTGGCCCAGCAGGGTGGTGGCTTGCTCGTGTTTCCGGAAACCGTGAATCCTTTGGTGTGGACCGATACCCCCGTTGAATGGCGAACCACCTTTCGCGACTTTGCAACCCCTGGCGAGACAGCCGTCATCATGGGTTCGGCTATACAAGAGGGGTCACGGTATTTCAATTCCATCGTCATGTTTCAAGGTGATGAAGCGCTGGAAGCGCTTGAGGTGCCTGAAACACGCCACGACAAACGGCACTTGGTGCCATTTGGTGAATTTATTCCGCTGGGCTTCAAGTGGTTTGTGGCCATGTTGAACATGCCGATGGGGGAGTTCACCTCCGGTTCAGGGCCGCTAAAGCCCTTTTTGGTCAATGGCAATGCTTTGGCCTCCACCGTGTGTTACGAAGATATTTTTAGCGGTGAGTTTGCTGGGTTGGTCGCCAATTCCACCCAAGAGCCCTCCATGTTTGTGAATTTGAGCAATCTTGCATGGTTTGGCCAGTCTTGGGCGCTTGATCAGCATGCTCAAATGGGCCGTACCCGGTCAGCTGAACACCGTAAGCCAGGCCTGCGTGTGACCAATACCGGTGTTTCGGGCATTGTGAACGCGAACGGTCAGTGGACCCTGCGCGTTGAGCCTGGGCAAGCCCTGGTTTGGTCGGGGAAAATCGAAGGTCGATTGGGGCAAACCTTCTTCGCAAAGTGGGGCGATCGCCTGTGGTTTTCAATTTGGGGAGCAGTCCTTCTACTGCTGTGCGTGCGCGAATGGCGCTTGAGGGCTTACAATAGAGCCCATTCAATCAATCCGTAAAATTTAAAAAGCCATGTCAATTAGTCCAGTCAACGAAATCGTTGAAGAAATGCGTGCAGGCCGCATGGTTATTCTCGTTGACGAGGAAGACCGTGAAAATGAAGGTGATCTCGTGTTGGCCGCCGATTTTGTTACGCCAGAGGCCATCAATTTCATGGCCAAATACGGCCGTGGCCTCATTTGCCTGACATTGACCGAGGCCCGCTGTCGCGAGTTGGGCTTGCGCCCAATGGTGGCAGCCAATGGCTCCTCTCACGGTACCAATTTCACCGTCTCCATTGAAGCAGCAGAAGGTGTGTCGACTGGCATTTCTGCAGCAGATCGCTCCCACACCATTCGTGTGGCAGTGAACAAAAATTCCAAACCAGAAGATCTGGTGCAACCGGGTCACATTTTTCCCCTGACTGCAGTGAATGGTGGGGTACTCATGCGAGCTGGTCACACTGAAGCGGGTTGCGACCTGGCTGCCATGGCCGGCCTTAGCCCAGCCTCCGTCATTTGTGAAATCATGAAAGACGATGGCACCATGGCCCGCTTGCCCGATCTGGTGGAGTTTGCCAAAGAACACAATTTGAAAATTGGCACCATCGCTGATCTTATTCAGTACCGAAGCACCAAAGAGTCACTGATCGAGCGCATGCACGAACGTGTTATTGATACCGTGCAGGGCCAATTCAAGTGCATTTCTTTCCGCGACAAGCCCACAGGCAGCGCACACTTTGCCCTGGTGTATGGCCAATTAAACCCCGATACCGAGGCTTTGGTACGCGTCCATGAACCCACCTCGCTGATCGATTTTCTCGAAGTGAATTTGTCGGAACACTCTTTCTCAATTCCTGCGGCCATGAAGAAAGTGGTGGATGAGGGCGCAGGCGTTATTGTGCTTTTGAATTGTGATGTGTCCTCTGACCGCTTGTTGGGCCAGTTTGCCTCGCTTGACGACATCGAGCAGCGCGGTACAACTGCACGCAAAGGTGCGGGATCAAACCCCGATTTGCGTACCTATGGTATCGGGGCGCAAATTTTGCGCGACCTGGGTGTCAACAAGATGAAATTGCTGTCCCGACCACGGAAAATGCCGAGCATGACCGGGTTTGATTTGGAAGTATCAGGTTATGTCAACGGAGAAACGAAATGAGCAACAGTCCAGGAAGTGTGCCTGCTAATTTGAACGGCGATGGCATTCGTGTGGGTGTGGTTCAGGCCCGCTTCAACGAAGAAATCACCAATGGCCTTTGGGCCGCCTGTTGCAGCGAATTGCTGCGCTTGGGCGTGTTGAATGAAGACATTCTGCATATTACTGTGCCTGGTGCGATGGAAATTCCAATCGCATTGCAGCGCCTGGCATTCTCGGGCGAGTTTGATGCACTCATTGCTTTGGGTGCCGTGATCAAGGGCGATACCTACCATTTTGAAATTGTGTGTGGCGAAAGCGCCCGCGGCATTTCAAGTGTGGCTTTGGCTCACGATGTGCCTGTAGTCAACATGGTGTTGACTACCTACACCGAAGACCAGGCCATTGAGCGTATCGAGGACAAAGGCGTTGATGTCGCTCGATGTGCCGTGGAAATGGGCAATTTAATGATGACGCTGGATGACAACCTACCTGGCGCAGATGACGAGGAAGAAGACGATGAGTGAAGCCAGCAAGCCCGATTCGGGTAAGAGGCAAGGACACACTCGCAACGCTCGCCGTCGATCTCGTGAATTGGCTTTGCAGGGCTTGTATCAGTGGTTTTTGAATCCCACTGAAGTGGGTGAAGTGGACGCGCACATTCGGGATGCGCCCGGTTTCGACAAGGCCGATCGCGAGCACTACGAGTCTCTTTTGCATGGTTCGGTGCATCACCTTGACGCATTGATGCATCAGATTCAGCCGTTCATTGATCGTCCTTGGGGCGAACTAAGTCCGGTCGAGAAAGCTGTGTTGGTGTTGGCTAGTCATGAAATGAATACGCATGCAGAAATTCCCTACCGGGTGGTGATCAACGAGGCGGTTGAGTTGACCAAAACCTTCGGAGGCACTGACGCGTTCAAATTCGTCAATGGCGTGCTTGACAAGGTGGCCGCCCAGGCGCGTGATTCCGAAATCAAGGCTCAGGCAAACAGTCAGTCAAGCTAAAACTCAAGAGGCGTTTTGGAATTCGACCTTATTCATCGCTATTTCAAAACTCCTTTTGGTGGGCTTGCACAGGCCAATCCCGACACGGTACTTTTTGGCATCGGAGACGACTGCGCCACGCTTCGAGTTGCACCCGATTTTCATCTGTTCACCTCTACCGACACCTTGGTTGAGGGTGTTCACTTTTTTTCAGATGATCCACCTCGTGTCACAGGCTGGAAGGCCTTGGCCAGTAACTTGTCCGATCTCGCTGCCAGTGGGGCGAGTCCACTCGGCTTCACGCTCAATTTAAGTTTGCCCGAAATTGATGAAAACTGGCTGGCTGGCTTCTCGGCAGGTTTGCTCGACATCGCCACCCGTTTCAATTGCCCGTTGGTGGGTGGTGACACCACTTCAGCCGGCTCCAATCCATTGAAAACCTTGTCAATTACCGTGTTTGGGCAAGCGCCTGCTGCACACCGTGGCTTCAACCGGGCGCACGCGAAAATTGGTGAAGAAATTTGGTTAAGTGGTACCCCCGGGCTTGCTCGCCTGGGGCTTTTGCTTGAATTCCAAAAACGGGGTCGCTTGGAGCAGCTATGTGAGGGCATCGAGCTGTCGCAGGTTCAGGCCCTGCTTGCTGCGATGCCAGCCCAGTTGCAGCAAAATGCAGTAAGTCGGCTTGGCATGCCAGTTCCGCGCATTGAACTTGGATTGCAGTTGCGTGGGCTTGCAAGCGCCTGCCTCGATCTGTCCGACGGTTTGAGTGGCGATTTGGCCCACATTTCCAGTGCAAGCGAAGTGTCCGCCGTACTCTTCCAATCGTCTCTAGAATCAATGTGGCGAGAACTTTGGCCTGAAATAGATCAACAGGCCAATGCGGCCGGGTTGTTGAAAATCTTGCTCGCGCAAACCTTGACGGGCGGTGACGATTTCGAATTGTGCTGGACAGCCCACCCGAACTGTCATGATGCAATACAATCCCGGAAGGCGGGTGTGCATTGTGTCGGCGTCATCGAGCCCGGAAGCGGCATTTGGCTTCAATCCCAGGGTGCAAGCCGAGAGCGCGTGTCAAATTGTTCCTACAATCATTTTGCCGAGATCCAGAATTGAGCTCGATACCCCGTTTCCGGCCCAACTGGCGCTTTATGCTGGACCATCCCGCGCATTTGTTGGCCTTGGGATTTGGCAGTGGCTTGGCGTGGGTTTTGCCAGGTACTTTCGGTACATTGATGGGCTGGCTCTTGTATGTTTGGCTGGACCCCTATCTGGCTGAAAATCAGTGGATTTGGGTGATTGTTGGCGCTTTCGTTGCGGGTGCCTGGGCTTGCCAGATCACTGGGAAGGCACTGGGGGTTATCGATCACGGCGGGATTGTCTGGGATGAAATCGTTGCGATCTGGCTGGTGTTGTTTGTGGCCTCGAATCATTTTTCCAGCCCCATTGAACAATTGACGTGTGTGCTTCTGTTCAGGTTCTTTGACATGGTAAAACCGCCCCCGATCCGCTGGTTCGACCGGCACTGGAAAAATGGTTTTGGTGTAATGTTTGATGACATCGTCGCAGCTTTCATGACCTTGTTGGCGCTGTCGGTCTATTTGTATTTTTTGAAGTGAATTCAATTTTAAACACTCAACGGGGAGCCTCTTGAGCAATCCAGACCAAGCACTTTTGCTGCAAATTGCAGACATATTCAATGCATCGGCTGGCAAACTCGGTGTGGTCGAGTCTTGTACGGGGGGCGGGCTTGGTTCGGCATTGACTAGCCTACCCGGCTCTAGCGACTGGTTCGAGGGTGGGCTGATCACCTATTCAAACAAAGTCAAAATGAAGTCGGTGTATGTGCGCGAGTCCACTTTGGAACAGCACGGTGCAGTGAGTGAAGAATGCGTCAAGGAAATGGCCAATGGTGGAATGATCGCCTTGGGTGTGGACTGTTGCCTCTCGGTGTCAGGCATCGCTGGCCCGGGAGGTGGCTCGGCCGGTAAGCCAGTTGGTACGGTGTGGTTTGGTTTGGCCGTTCGGCACAAGTCGATTGAGGCTTTTCACCATGTTTTTGATGGTGATCGTGAGGCCGTTCGCCAACAGGCGGTACAAGCCGGGTTAACCATCCTGTCAAAAGTATCACTCAAAAAGGCTGTATAGATTTACAGTAAAAACTGTGCAATAATTCGAAAATCGCAACCCAATTCAGTTGAAGGCAGACCATGGAAGATCTCAGAACCAAAAACCAATCCTCAGACAAAGTCAAAGCCCTGGCCGCCGCGCTCAGCCAAATCGAAAAGCAGTTTGGCAAGGGCAGTATCATGCGTTTTGGGGAAAACGAGATCATCGACGACATTCAGTCGGTCTCAACCGGTTCTTTGGGGCTCGACATTGCTTTGGGCATTGGTGGCCTTCCGCGCGGTCGTGTCGTCGAAATTTACGGCCCGGAATCTTCCGGTAAAACCACCTTGACCTTGCAAGTGATTGCGGAAATGCAAAAACTGGGTGGTACCTGTGCTTTCATTGATGCTGAACACGCGCTCGATGTTCAATATGCTTCCAAGTTGGGCGTTAACTTGCCTGATTTGTTGATTTCCCAACCCGACACTGGCGAGCAGGCCTTGGAAATTGTCGATGCTCTGGTTCGTTCCGGTTCCGTTGATCTGGTAATTATTGACTCTGTGGCTGCCCTGACACCCAAAGCTGAAATTGAAGGCGACATGGGCGATTCCCTGCCAGGTCTTCAAGCCCGTTTAATGAGCCAGGCCCTGCGCAAATTAACTGCCAACATCAAGCGCACCAATTGCCTGGTTATTTTCATCAACCAAATTCGAATGAAAATCGGGGTTATGTTTGGCAGCCCTGAAACCACAACTGGTGGTAACGCCCTGAAGTTTTACTCCTCGGTCCGTCTGGACATTCGCAGAATTGGTTCCATCAAGAAGGGTGAGGAAGTTATCGGCAGCGAAACTCGCGTCAAGGTGGTCAAGAACAAGGTAAGTCCTCCCTTCAAGCAGGCTGAGTTCGATATTTTGTATGGTCAGGGCACATCCCGAGAGGGTGAAGTCGTTGATCTCGGCGTATTGCATGGTTTTGTCGACAAGGCTGGCGCCTGGTATTCCTACAACGGCGAGAAAATTGGTCAGGGCAAAGACAATGCGCGCGATTTCCTGAAAGCCAATCCGGCGATGGCCGCAGAGATCGAGAATAAAATCCGTGAAAAGCTGGGTGTGCGTCTGCTTGAAGAAGCGTCAGCCGCACCTGCTGCCAAAAAGAAGAATGAAGTCGAAGACGCCGAGTAAGTTACCAATCAAGTCGCCCATTAAGTCAAATGGGCGTTCATTCGGAGGTACTACGGGCTCTAGCAAGCCCGTGGTTTCCGCCAAGTCCAAGGCTGTCGCCTTGCTCGCCCGCAGGGAACACAGTCAAACTGAACTTCGAGCAAAGTTATTGCAGCGCGGTTACGAGCCCGGTGAGGTAGAAGAGGCCATTGAATGGGCAACTTCACACCAATTTCAATCCGATGAGCGTTTCAAACTGAGTCTGTTTCGAAGGCGTGCCTCAACTTTTGGGGATCGTGCAATTTCCGCCGAATTGGGGCAACACGGTTTGGGAGACCTTAAGTCCCTTTCGCACGATGATTCAGAAACCCAAATCCCGAGCAGTGAAGAAGACCGAGCCTATGACTGGATAAAACGCAGACAGCTTTCAAGCCTTGAAAGCGTTTTGGGTGTTGACTCAGCTGTTGATCAAGCTGAATTGTTGGTTTTGAAGTCCAAGGTTTATCGCGGGCTTTCAGCCCGAGGGTTTGAATTTGGCAATATTGAACGCGCTTGGCGGCGCATTCTGGCTGAGTTCAAATCCAATGCGTGATATTATTCCGGTCGGCTTATGTGTTTCCATAGAAGTGATAGTCTAGTTAAATAACGAAGCGTTATTCAACGACACAAGAAGCAAAGAAAGAGATGGATAAAAACCTTCATAGCATGCCTGGCATGCCTCATCCTTGCCTCGGCTTTACGTCCGAGAACCCGCTTGCGCTGTCACGCGAAAAAAACACTCTCCACTTTACAATGTTGTCAGTTCAGCCGCCTTGTTGCGTCTAGCCGATTTGCATTAACTTTCCCAGCAAGGAATTCAAATGAAGATTCACGAGTATCAAGGCAAGGAAATTCTGAAGAAGTACGGTGTGGCCGTTCCCACTGGCTATCCCTGTTTTTCAATTGACGAGGCAATTGCTGCCGCGGAGAAGCTGGGCGGCCCGGTTTGGGTGGTGAAGGCGCAAATTCACGCAGGTGGCCGCGGCAAGGGCGGTGGCGTGAAAGTGGCAAAGAGCATGGACGATGTAAAAACGTATGCCAGCCAAATTCTGGGCATGCAGTTGATCACCCATCAAACAGGTCCTGAAGGCCAGAAAGTCAGCCGTTTGCTGGTTGAAGAGGGTGCAGACATCAAAAAGGAATACTACGTTGGCATGGTGGTTGACCGTGTTACCCAGCGGGTTTGTGTCATGGCATCCAGCGAAGGCGGCATGGAAATTGAAGAAGTGGCTGAACACACCCCAGAACTGATTCACAAAGTGTACGTGGATCCCGTTGCAGGGCTTACAGACGCAGAGGCCGATGATTTGGCGGTGAAAATCGGCATTCCCGCGGGTTCTGTTGCCAAAGCGCGTGTGGCGTTTCAAGGTTTGTACAAAGCGTTCTGGGAAACTGACGCCAGCCTGGCCGAAATTAACCCACTGATCTTGACTGGCTCTGGCGACATCATTGCACTGGATGCGAAACTGAACTTCGATTCCAACGCCTTGCACCGTCATCCCGAAATCGTGGCCTTGCGCGATTTGGCCGAAGAAGATCCTGCTGAAATCGAAGCGAGCAAATTCGATTTGAGCTACATCAGTCTTGACGGCAACATTGGTTGCCTGGTGAACGGCGCTGGTTTGGCGATGGCCACCATGGACACCATCAAGTTGTTTGGTGGCGAGCCTGCCAACTTCCTGGATGTGGGCGGCGGTGCCACCACCGAGAAAGTGACAGAAGCTTTCAAAATTATGTTGAAAAATCCCAACCTGAAAGCCATTTTGGTGAATATTTTTGGCGGCATCATGCGTTGTGACGTGATTGCAGATGGCGTGGTGGCTGCATCGAAGGCAGTGGGTTTGTCGGTTCCTCTGGTTGTGCGCATGAAAGGTACGAACGAAGATTTGGGCAAGAAAATTTTGGCTGAATCTGGTTTGCCAATCATTGCAGCGAACACCATGGGCGAGGCTGCGCAAAAAGTGGTGGCTGCAACCAAGGGCGCTTAAGCGCCCGGTGCTCCACATTTGACAGCCATTCAACACGAAAAAGGATTTTCACAATGTCTATTCTCATTAACAAAGACACCAAGGTAATTACTCAGGGTATTACTGGTAAAACTGGTCAGTTTCACACGCGCATGTGCCGTGAATACGCCAATGGCAAGAATTGCTTTGTTGCAGGTGTAAACCCCAAGAAAGCTGGCGAAGATTTTGAAGGTGTGCCAATTTACGGCACCGTGGCCGATGCCAAAAAACAGACCGGTGCCAACGCATCCGTGATTTACGTTCCTCCTCCCTTTGCTGCGGCTGCCATTTGGGAGGCTGTAGAAGCTGATCTGGATTTGGTGATTTGTATCACTGAAGGTATTCCCGTCCGTGACATGATCGAGGTGCGTGATCGCATGCGTCGAGAGGGTCGCAAAACCATCGTGGTGGGTCCAAACTGCCCCGGCGTTATTACGCCTGATGAAATCAAGATTGGCATTATGCCCGGCCACATTCACAAAAAGGGACGTATTGGTGTGGTGTCTCGCTCCGGTACCCTAACCTATGAGGCAGTGGGCCAGTTGAGTGAGTTGGGCTTGGGTCAGTCCACAGCCGTGGGTATTGGTGGTGACCCCGTGAACGGGCTGAAGCACATCGACGTGATGCGAATGTTCAATGACGATCCTGACACCGATGCCGTGGTCATGATTGGTGAAATTGGTGGCAGCGATGAAGAAGAAGCTGCCTTGTGGGTGAAGGACAACATGAAGAAGCCCGTTGTTGGTTTCATTGCTGGTGTGACAGCGCCCCCCGGAAAGCGCATGGGCCATGCTGGCGCCATCATCTCTGGCGGTAAAGGTACAGCTCAGGAGAAGCTGGCCATTATGGAAGAGTGCGGTATTACTGTGACCAAAGACCCCTCCGTGATGGGTCAATTGCTGAAGAAGGCCATCGGGGCCTGAGTAGTCAAGTCGTAGTTCATTAAAACCCCACCATTCACTCAGAATGGTGGGGTTTTTCTTTTTAACCCTAGCGGGGGTACTTCACGCAAGCTGAACACCGAAGAATGGTTTCTCAACACCACTTTTCGATGTGAGGAATGCGACGATGAATACGCCAAGAACTTTGACTAGAAGTAAGGTTTCGAAGGGTTTTACCCTGATTGAACTAATGATTGGCATTGCGATTATTGGCGTGCTGTCAGCAATTGCAATCCCGGCGTTTCAGGATTACCTGAATCGCTCCAAAGTCACGGAGTTAATGAACATTGCCCAGTCTTGCAAGGCGGGCATTATTGAATACACAGCCACAACGAACGCATGGCCAGCCAATGCGGGTGATGCGGGTTGCCAGTCCAACGTGGCCGCGCAAAGCCAGTACGCACGTCAATTGCTCGTGGGTGCGAACGGTAGAATTCAAGTCACGTTTCAGGCCAACACGGTGGCCTCCGGTATCGCTGCCAATAACTTCATTGCCTTGATTCCATTCACTGGTGGCGTAAGGCACACTGATCCCTTGCAGCCAGTAGGTGAGTGGCGCTGCGTCACTAACGTTACAGCTGAGTTCCGGCGCTACTTACCCGCAGCTTGCCGCAACAACAACGTTAACTAAGATTTACCGACTGAAATCACTTTTGCCGCCGCGTTTTTCGACGAGTCTGGTTTGAGTCATGACCATGCCTTTGTCAATCGCTTTAAGCATGTCGTAAATGGTGAGAAGCCCTACCTGAACACCGGTCAGGGCTTCCATTTCCACCCCTGTTTTGCCCACGGTTTGCGCGGTGCAGGTGCAATGCACCTCGCACAGTTCATCGTTTAGTTCAAATTCAACTGCCAGTCGAGTCAGTGGAAGTGGGTGACACAATGGAATAAGATCAGAGGTGCGTTTTGCCCCCTGTATCGCGGCAATTCTGGCGACCCCCAACACATCGCCTTTCTTGGCGGTTCCCGCTTTTAAAACAGCGTAGGCCTCATGCCCCAGCTGAATGGTGCCCGTGGCAATGGCTTTGCGTTCGGTTTCGGTTTTTCCGCCCACATCGACCATGTGTGCATTGCCTTCTTGGTCAAAGTGCGTAAGTCCATTCATTGTGCTAATCCCCTGCTGACTGATTGTCTTAACTTCAAAGGTGCTGGTCGCATTGCTTGCCAGGTGTTTATCTAAATTTACCCAAGGAAAAGCCGTGCTACGCCCGAAGTTGATTGAACTTGTTTTTCATCGCGCTATCATACCCAGACTACCACCGTAAAAAGCCCATGATGCGTCTTGATTTTCGGAAAAGTGTTGCGAGTGTGCTGTGCAGTACCCTGCTGCTGTCTTCTATCTTGTCGCCGATCGCGTATGCGGATGGCTTGAATAATTTGCCAAGCCTGGGTGATGCGGGTGGTGCTGAGCTTTCTGTTCAGGATGAGCGCCGACTGGGGGCCCTGATCATGAAGGATTATCGGGCTTTTGGCGCGGTCAACACTGACCTGGAAGTTACGGCCTACATCAGCCGCTTGGGCAACACAATCGTTCAGGCTGCCTCGGAATCTCCATCCAACTTTGAGTTTTTTCTGGTCACCGACAAATCCGTGAACGCGTTTGCCATGCCGGGTGGCTACATTGGCGTGCACACAGGGTTAATTGCGGCTTCCCAAACTGAATCCGAATTGGCCTCCGTGTTGGCGCACGAGGTGGGGCACGTGACCCAGCGCCACATTGCGCGCCGTTTTGGGCAACAAAAGCAAACCAGTCTCGTCGCCACTGCGGCCATGATTGCCGCCTTGCTGGTGGCGGGTTCCAATCCACAAGCAGCTTCTGGCCTCATGGCAGCAGGCGCTGGTTACTCCATTGATCAGCAATTGTCCTTTTCTCGCGATGCGGAACGGGAGGCGGATCGAGTTGGGTTTTTGACTCTTCAGCAAGCCGGTTTTGATACTCAGGGCATGGTGGATTTTTTTGGACGTTTGCAAACAGCCTCCCGTCTATACGAAAACAATGCGCCTTCCTATTTGCGTACTCACCCGCTAACCACCGAGCGAATTGCCGACATTCGTAACCGGGCTGGTTTGGAAAGCAGCTCGAATCGAAGTCAAAATCAGTCAAGCCTGGAATTTGAGCTGATTCGGGTCAAGTCGATTGTGTTTGCGGAACGAAGCAACCAACAGCTGGCAGACCGCTTGCGAACTTTTGAATCACCCAATGAGCAAGAGGGTATCAAAGATCCAGTGGCGTTAATGTACGGCCGTTCGCTGGTCTTGAATTCCATGGGGCGAAAGCAGGAAGCCCTGGCCGCCAGTGAAAAGGCCATCGATTTGTTTAAATCCGGGCAATCTGTGGTCAAAAAAACCGAGGTGCCCTTGCTGCTTCAAAGTCAGCGCATGAGAATGGCCATGGATGTGAGCTTGCCGTTGGCCTCCGCGCCCATGGACCAGCGTACTGTACGGGAGCGCTCGGCCTTGAATGCGCAGGAAAAGGCCACGCTTGGGCAACTGACAGCCTTGCGAAATGACTTTAAAAGTGAAATGTCCGTTCGTCTGCTGTATGCCGAGGGCTTACAGCGTTTGGGTTTGTTTAAGGAATCAGACGCGTACCTGAAAGAACTTTCCCAGGCCTATCGCTCTGTGCCCGAGGTTTTTGATCTGCTCGCCCAAAGTGCTTTGGCTTTACGAAAGCCGGCGGAACACCACATGGCCTTGGCTCAGTCTTACAACGCACGTCAAGCCTATTTGCCAGCCATTGAACAGGCTGAAATTGCCAAACGGTACGCGAGGGATAATTATTATCTGTTGGCTGAAATTGATGCCAAACAACGCGAATACAAACGCAAAGCCGATGCGGAGCGTGAATTCGCAAAGTTTGGTAACTAAGTTTGGCAACTAAGTTCAGCCAATAAGTTTGGCAACCAGCCAGCAAACGACGCTGAGTTAATCTTTGTGATAATCACTGACTCGTTGTACTTCATTGGCCGATCCCAGCATCACCGCGCAGCGTTGGTGTAAATCGGTAGGCTGTATGTCCAGAATACGCTGGGTTGCATCGAAGCTTTTGCCGCCAGCTTGCTCCACCAGCATACTCATCGGGTTGGCTTCGTACATCAGGCGCAGTTTGCCTGGCTTGTTGGGGTCGCGCAGGTCTTTGGGGTACATGAAAATACCTCCCCGGGTCAGTACTCGGTGCACATCGGCCACCATGGATGCAATCCATCGCATGTTGAAGTCTTTGCCGCGCACGCCGGTTTTTCCCTCCAGCAATTCAGTGATGTAACGCTGCACTGGTTTATACCAGTGACGCTGATTCGACATATTGATGGCGAATTCCTTGGTGTCTTCGGGCACATCCATGCTTTCGCTGGTCTGAATGTACTCACCAGCCTCGCGATCGAGTGTAAAGGCCACCACACCCTTGCCAAAGGTCAGCACCAGCGAAGTTTGCGGGCCGTACACCACGTAACCCGCTGCCAGTTGCTCGGTGCCAGGTTGCAGGAAGCTTTCGTTGGTAATTTCACCAACGTCAGGATTGGGCAGAACTGAGAAAATAGTGCCAATCGACACGTTCACGTCGATATTGCTGGAGCCATCCAGCGGGTCGAACAGTACCAGGAACGGGCGATCCGAATGCCCGGGTACAGGCGAGCAGTCGTCCAGTTCTTCAGAGGCCATGCCTGCCACCACGCCGGTTGCAGCAAGCGCATCCAGAATCATGTCATTGGCAATAATATCGAGCTTTTTCTGGGTTTCGCCTTGCACGTTTTCTGAACCTGCACTGCCCAATACGCCGCCCAGCGCTCCTTTGTGAACTGCGGCGGAAATGGATTGCGACACATCGGCAATGGCCGAGATCAACACACCCATGTGCGCATCTGCGTGGTGCTCAAGGTATTGCGCCAAATTCATACTCATCGTTGTCCTCTGTTCATTTCAAAATCAATGGGTGGCCGCGTCCAGCGCTTTGCCGATCACTTCGCGAACATCTGGCGACAACTTGTCTGTGTCCAGGACACGTTCAAGTTGCTTGTGTGCTTTTTCCTGCAGTGCTGGCACCAGTTTTGTCCAGCGGTCCAGCCCACGTGCCATGCGCGCTGCTACTTGTGGGTTAATGGTGTTCAACTCAATCACAAGGTCGGCCCACAGGGCATAACCATCACCTGAATGTGAGTGAAATACACTGGGGTTTTGCATTGCAAAAGCAGCCAAAAGGGAGCGAGCGCGATTCGGGTTCTTCAGAGTGAATGAAGGGTGCTTCAGCAGTTCACGCACTGTTTGCAAAGTGTTCACGTTTTCATTGCTGGCCGGTACGGTGGCCTGCAACATAAACCATTTATCCACGGCCAGCGCTTCATTCTTGAAGCGTTCAAAAAACTCAGCCAATTCAGGCGGGTTGCCTGGTCCGTTGTGCACAATATTGCTAAGCGCCGCCATTCTGTCAGTCATGTTGTTGGAGGCCGCATATTGAGCCTTCGCCACATTCATTTCTTCGTCCCCGCCTGCGGCCACCAAATAGGCCAATGCCACATTTTTCAACGCACGCTGGCTGGCGGCCACTGCGTTGTAGGTGTAGGGCTGCCCTGTCAAATTGCGTGCATCGTAGATCGCCTTGAAGTCTGCCCCGAAAGTACACGCCAATAAATCGCGCAAGGTTGTGCGTGCAAAATGCATCGCAACTGGGTCTACGAGTCCGTCAAATGCCTCAAGCAGTGTTCCCTCACTGGGCAATTGCAATGCCACAGCCAAGAAGCCGTCAGACAACTGTTTGTCTTTCAGCAAGTTTTCCACAATTTGCACGGCGGCCTGGGTGTTTGCGCCATCGGTAAGCCCGCGCTGAAGGTAAATGTCCAGAATCGCTTTGCCATAAATTTTTTGACAGGCATCCCAACGATTGAATGGGTCGTTGTCGTGACCCGCCAAAAAGATAAGGTCATCCGTAGTGTGGGCGGATTGTAAAATAACTGGTGCAGAAAAGCTGCGAAGCAGCGAGGGCACCACCGGTTTATCCAACCCAGTGAATACGAATGTCTGCGTGGATTCTGTAAAGTCAAGTACATCGCCATGTAGCGCGTTCGTATTGCTTTCCAGCTGCAAGGGCACATCGCGACCACTGGCTTTTTCTACAAAACCCAATTTCACAGGAATGTGAAAGGCGGGTTTGATCGCTTGGCCTGGCGTAGGGCGGCAGTTTTGCTTCAAGGTCAATGCCAGTTGGCCGTTGGTTTGAGTCCAGCTAGCCGATACCTCTGGGGTTCCTGCCTGTGAATACCAATGGCGAAACTGCTTCAAATCCAGTTCCGGGTGGGCCTCCTGCAAGGCGGTTTCCATGGCGCCGACAAAATCTTCACAGGTCACAGCTTGGCCGTCGTGACGTTCAAAATAAATTTGCATGCCGCGCTGAAACAATTGTTCGCCCAGCAGGGTGTGTTGCATGCGAATAACTTCAGCGCCTTTCTCATACACGGTCACAGTGTAGAAATTATTGATTTCCTGATAACTGTCGGGTCGTATGGGATGCGCCATAGGGCCAGCATCCTCAGGAAACTGTGCGGCGCGAAGCACCTTTACATCTTCAATCCGTTTCACCGCGCGTGCAGAATCTGCCTGCACTTCATCAAGCCCTTCGGCCATCATGTCTGCGGAAAACTCTTGGTCGCGAAATACAGTCAAGCCCTCTTTTAACGAGAGTTGAAACCAGTCCCGGCAGGTCACCCGGTTGCCTGTCCAGTTGTGAAAGTATTCGTGGCCGACCACGCTTTCAACATTCTCGAAATCAACATCGGTAGCCAATTCTGGATTGGCAAAAACGAACTTGGTGTTGAAAATATTCAAACCCTTGTTTTCCATGGCGCCCATATTGAAATCGGCGGTCGCCACAATCATGAAACGGTCCAAATCCAGTTCAAGGCCAAACCGTTCACGGTCCCAGTCAATCGACTTCTTCAAGCTTTGCATGGCAAAGTCGGTTTTATCCAAGTTGCCTGGCTCAACCCACACTTGCAACAGTGCTGGCTTGCCGTTGCCTTTTTTCACTGTTTCTTCCTGGCACACAAAGCGACCGGCCACCAAGGCAAACAGGTAAGCAGGCTTGGGAAATGGGTCTTCCCAGCTAGTCATGTGCAAGCCTTCGCCCAGTTTCTTTTCTTCAATCAAGTTGCCATTGGACAAGCTGACCGGGTGCGTGGCCTCGTTGGCAATCAGTGTGACTGTAAACTGGCTAAGAACATCCGGGCGATCAGGAAAATAAGTAATACGCCTGAACCCCTGGGCCTCGCATTGCGTGAAAAAATTGCCGTTGGAGACATACAAACCTTCAAGCCGCGTGTTTTGGTCGGGTTGAATGTAAACAGTAATTTCCAGAACGCCTTCGCGACCAGGGTTGTGAATGGTCAGGCCTGTTTGGCTTTGAGTGTAGCGAGTGGCGTCCAGCTTTTCACCATTGAGCAACACCTGATCCAGCTCAAGATCTTCCCCATCCAGTTCAAGTGGAAGGTTGTCAGGGTTTGAATGGGCCCACACTTCAAACTCCAGGCGACTTGCCACCTTGGTGCGCGAAGGGTTCAGCGTGAACGTCAAATCGGTGCGACTGATTTTGTAGTTCGGCGCGGTGTAGTCCTTGCGATAAAAGGTGATGGGTGCTTGTGCGTCTCTCATGCCTGGAAATCCTCTTACTGCAATGTTGCTGCTAGGTGTTGTTGCTTGTTAGTGTTCGTGGCCGCAATCCGGACCATGCTTGTGTTCATGCGCATGCGCATGCGAGTGCCCATGATCGTGACCATGCTCATGGTCGTGGTCACAGCAATCGTGGTTTTTCAGTTCAGGCACCACAATTTCCAGCATGGGTGCAGTCAGTGTGCTGAATTTCAACTCAAAATGCTCCAGCATGTGCATGCATTCATGGCTTGCCACAACGCGCGCGCCTTTTTCATTTAACTGCACCGGCCAAAAGTTAAGGCCTGCTACATGCAGAAATTCTTCGAAGCCTTTTTGGCCACGTACCACTTCAAACAATTCTTCTTGAGCAGCCGCCACAATCGCCCATTCATTGGTGTTTGACACCAGTTTGTCGCCCACCTCCACGGTGTCGTGCAAATGGCAAATCAGGGTGCTGCCGTCGGTGGCTTTCACATCGTGAGGTACTTCCTGGCGTTCATCAAAAGTCAGTTCAATGGTTTTTGCATTGCGAAGCAATACGGCAGCCACCTTGTGGTTGGCCTTTACTACTTTGTTGTACACCACATCGTGGTTGTGGCCGCAATCCGGGCCGTGTTCATGATCGTGATCGTGTGAATGGTCTGCGCTCATGGCGTATCCTTCGAGGTTGTTTAGTCGCGGAAGTTTTCGAAACCCAAAGGTGTTTCAGTCACCTTCTGTTTCAGCAAGGCAATTGCACTTTGCAAGTCATCGCGCTTTGCGCCTTGAATGCGCACAGTATCGCCTTGAATACTGGCCTGTACTTTCATTTTGCTGTCTTTGATTTCTTTCACAACCTGCTTGGCCAGGTCCTTGTCCAGTCCGTTTTTAACCGTCACGGTTTGCTTGATCTTGTCGCCAGAGATCTTTTCTTTTTTGTCAAATGTCAGAAAGCGTACATCTACGTTGCGCTTTGCACATTTGTTGCGAATAATCTCGGCGACCTGCTCCAATTTGAAGTCATCGTCGGCATACACCATGATGGTGTTCTCGTTCAATTCAACTTTGGAATCAGACCCCTTGAAATCAAAGCGGGTACCAATTTCCTTGTTCACCTGATCGACCGCGTTGCGCAATTCGATCAAGTCCGGTTTGCAGACCACATCAAAAGACGGCATAGTTCATTCCTTCAAGCATAATGCCTCATTGTAATCGCTAGACCACTCCCTATGTCAGCCCTCACTGCCACCCACAGCGTCGATCTGCAACCCTTGCATACCTTTGGTTTACCAGCCCGTGCCCGCGAGTTGCGTTTGTTGGGCAGTCTGTCCGATTTGCTGGCTTTTGCTCGCGCCCGGCAAGAAGGCCAGCCATTTTTGTTGCTGGGCGAGGGCAGCAACACGGTGTTTACCAGCCCACTGGTGGACGCAACGGTTTGGAAAGTTGCCTTAAAAGGCCGACAGTATTTGGGCTGCGATGGTGTTTTTCACCATGTGCGGGTGCAGGCGGGCGAAAACTGGCATCAAACAGTCGAGTGGACTGTGGCCATGGGTTGGGGCGGGCTGGAAAACCTCGCCCTGATTCCGGGCTGTGTGGGTGCAAGCCCTGTTCAGAATATTGGGGCCTATGGCGTTGAACTCAAGGACCGCGTTTCAGCGGTGCACGCATTTGATCTGGATGTTCAAAAAGAATGCATTTTCAATCTGGATGAATGCGAGTTTTCATATCGTGACAGTGTTTTCAAGCATGCTGCGCAGGGACGTTATGTGATCACGGCAGTAGATTTTGCCTTACCCGTACAATGGCAGCCTGTGTTGGGGTATGGGGATGTGGCTCAGCGTGTGGCTGAATTGGGATCAGTTACCCCCATGAATCTGTTGAAGGCGGTAAGTGCCATACGTACACAGAAGCTGCCAGACCCTGCCGTATTGGGTAACAGTGGCAGTTTTTTCAAGAATCCAATTGTTGGCGCTGCACAAGCCAAGGCCCTTGTTCAGCAGTTTCCAAATTTGGTCCACTACCCGGCTGACCATGGCCAGGTCAAGTTAGCTGCCGGGTGGTTGATTGAGCAATGTGGTTTGAAGGGGCACGTGCTGGGTGGTGTGGGTGTTTACAGCAGGCAAGCCCTGATTCTGGTGAACTTGGGGCAGGGAAGTGGCAGTGACTTGTTGCAACTGGTTCGGCATGTGCAATCCAGTGTTCAGCGCAAGTATGGTGTGTTAATTGAGCCAGAGCCCAATTTGATCCCAGGCTTCTCAGAGGCGACCACACCAGGCACATGATCATTGATAAAAAAGCCGTTGAGCTTTGGTGAAATTGGCAAATTTCCGGTAAATCTGAGTAGGGAAGCCATCTCGCTTGGTGCACTCAGAATCAGTTTGCCGTTGATGTGCAGGTTGAAGTTGCCAGACCGATGAATTGTGTCGCCGTCAATCACCTTGTTGACTAAACCATGAATTAGCACATCGTCATTGCCAATTTTGATTCTCAGTTTGTTGAAAAATTCGGTTTCCCTGCTTGGGTAAAATTGCTGATGTTCGAGATACCCGAAGTTTTCCTTTACATAGCTGCCGGAGACAAAGACAGCTTTGACCCCGGACTGAGGATTTTCGATTTTTGTGCCTTTGCTCCACGAGTATTCGTCTTTGATCCTCATGTTTTTGGTGTTGGATTGCTCGAATTCAGTGGTTCGCACCAGTTTCCCATCCAGAACAATATCAAAGTCGAGTGTGGCTCTTTTTTTCTGACTCGCATGGGGAAAGCTGAGTTTCAGGTTTTTCGCGAATTTCTCTAACTTGAGAATATCTTTGTTATTTTGTTTGTCGACTTTTCTGGACTGAATGAAGGTGCCGCTCACCAGCGCCCCCATTTCGTTTCCCAGTCCATCGGTTTTTTGAATGAAGCAGGAATTCATTTCCAGTTTCAGGGCCTCATGAAGAGATTCGGCATTGCGCACCGGTGTAACCAGCTCAGCTTTTACTTTGTCGTGACAGCCGTCGAAATACATGGATACTGCTGATTTGCGCATGTCCCAAATTGGCAAGGGTTCCGAGATTCGGGCAGACACTTGATCAAACACATGGACCAAATTGAAGATGGATTGAAGTTTCAGCGATTCGACTCGTCTTGATTCAATGAGCAGTTGATTCGAATCAGGTTCAAGTCCCGTCACAACGGCTTTTTCGCTGGTTACGCTGTTGCCAAATGCATCCTGAATCACTACATCATATTCATCAGGGTCAATTTTCTTTTCCACCGAGACGATTTCGAAACTTTGCTGCGTTGCGCCGGCTATTGGCACGCGGTTTAGCCGCCATTGAATTGATTTGACGGGCCCCTTGATTAATACTGACAACGTGACCGGTTTTCCGATTTCAGCCATCACAGAGTTGGGGTGTGCGGCAAAACCAAGGTCAGCAAAATGTGTCACAGCCGCAGCTGTGGTTGACGTGACAGTCAAGCCGAATGCAACCAGAATGGCGGAAAACAGCAGTTTTTCGAAGTGCATATGCGCTTTTGAATTTAGAACCCTACCCCTGCTAAGTGGCCCTTGCTCCAGCAATGTTCCATTCACGGTCAAATTCGCAGGCATAAAAAAACCGCCACCGTGTGGGTGGCGGTTTTCAAACCTGATTCACGACAAGTGAATCGCTCAGCCGCGTTTTAGTTTGGCATTGGCTGCAATTCGCATACGCAGGGCATTCAATTTGATGAAACCACCTGCGTCGGCCTGGTTGTAGGCGCCACCGTCTTCGTCAAAGGTTGCAATGTTCTGATCAAACAGTGAATCTGTTTTCGAATCGCGGGCCACCACAATCACATTGCCTTTGTACAATTTCACGCGTACCCAGCCATTCACAGTATTTTGAGTGTGGTCGATCAGGGTTTGAAGTGCTACGCGCTCTGGTGCCCACCAGTAGCCGTTGTAGATCATGCTGGCGTAGCGGGGCATCAAATCATCTTTCAAGTGGGCCACTTCCCGGTCCAAGGTGATGGATTCAATCGCACGGTGGGCCTTCAACATGATGGTACCGCCCGGGGTTTCGTAGCAGCCGCGGCTCTTCATGCCCACGTAGCGGTTTTCTACCAAGTCAAGGCGGCCGATCCCATGTTTGCCACCCAATCGGTTCAGTTCGGTCAGCACAGTTGCAGGGCTCATTTTCTTGCCATTCAGTGCAACGATATCGCCTTTTTCGTATTCAATGTCCAAGTACTCGGCTTGATCGGGGGCCGCTTCGGGGCTGACTGTCCAGCGCCACATGGCCTCTTCGGCTTCTGCGCTGGGGTTTTCCAGGTGGCGGCCTTCAAAGCTGATGTGCAGCAGGTTGGCGTCCATGGAGTAGGGTGCACCGCCTTTCTTGTGCTTCATGTCGATTTCAATGCCGGCATCCTCTGCGTACTTCAGAAGCTTCTCGCGGCTCAACAAGTCCCACTCGCGCCATGGGGCGATGATTTTCACGCCAGGCATCAGTGCGTAAGCGCCCAGCTCGAAGCGAACCTGATCGTTGCCCTTGCCGGTTGCGCCGTGTGAAATGGCATCTGCGCCGGTTTCACGCGCAATATCGATTAATCGCTTGGCGATCAAGGGGCGTGCAATCGATGTGCCCAACAGGTATTCACCTTCGTACACAGTGTTGGCGCGGAACATGGGGAACACGAAATCGCGTACGAATTCTTCACGTACGTCGTCGATATAAATATTCTCTGGCTTGATACCGAACTTCAGTGCTTTTTGGCGCGCGGGTTCCAGTTCTTCACCCTGACCCAGATCGGCCGTGAATGTAACGATTTCGCACCCGTAGGTGTCTTGCAGCCATTTCAAAATGACTGATGTGTCCAAACCGCCTGAATAGGCGAGTACTACTTTGTTGATGTCGCTCATGGTTCTCGATTCAAAAAGGGTTGTTACAGGTCCGCTTACTTGCGGCCCAACAAAAGGAATTCCATTAGGGCCTTCTGGGTGTGCAGGCGGTTTTCCGCCTCGTCCCACACCACACTTTTCGGCCCGTCAATCACTTCGGCTGCCACTTCCTCGCCACGGTGAGCGGGCAGGCAATGCATGAATAGGGCCTTCGGGTTGGCCACATCCATCATTTCAGTGTCTACCTGAAAATCGGCAAACGCGCGGCGGCGGGCTTTGTTTTCATTCTCGAAGCCCATGCTGGTCCAAACGTCGGTGGTCACCAAGTCAGCGCCTTTGCAGGCGTCCATTGGGTCTTCAAACCACTCGTGGTGAGTACCTTTGATATTGGTTTTTGCCGGATCAATGTTGTAATCGCTTGGCGTGGAAATGTTTACCTTGAAGTCCAGCAATTCAGCCGCTTGCAACCAGGTGGCGCACATGTTGTTGCCATCGCCTACCCAAGCCACCGTTTTGCCTTGAATGCTGCCGCGGTGTTCAATGAAGGTAAAAATGTCCGCCAAAATTTGACAAGGGTGGTATTCATTGGTCAAGCCATTGATGACTGGTACTCGGCTGTTGGCTGCAAATCGTTCAATAATTTCCTGCTCGTAGGTACGAATCATCACGATGTCGCACATACGTGAAATAACCTGTGCTGCATCCTCAACCGGCTCACCACGACCCAGTTGCGAATCTTTGGTGTTCAGGTAGATGGCTGAACCACCCAACTGGTGCATACCCGCTTCAAAGCTAAGCCTTGTTCGGGTGGACGCCTTCTCGAAAATCATGACCAAGGTACGGTCTTGCAGCGGGTAGTAGGGCTCGTAACGCTTGAACCTCGCTTTCACATCGCGAGACGATTGCATCAAGTACTCGAACTCGTCTTTGCTGATGTCGTTGAACTGCAAAAAATGTTTGATAGGCATTTTTGTAGACCGGCTTGCCTGGCAGGCCGGCTCCTCCTTACGCGGATTGTTCAAGAAACGCTTTAATTAAAGGGGCCAATTCCATGGCCAGCGTCTCTGCTTCTTCTTTTTTAATCACCAGTGGTGGCAACAGGCGCACCACATTGTCTCGGGTTACGTTAATGATCAAACCTTTGTCCCGCGCGATAGCAACCAGTTCGCCACAGGGTTTCCACAATTCAACTCCAACCATCAGGCCGCGACCGCGAATGTCTTTCACACCGGCGATACCGGCAAGTTCACGGGATAAAATGGCGCGAATCAACTGGCCCATTTGCTCGGAATGAGCCAGCAAGCCTTCTTCTTCCATGATCTGGATGGTGGCCAGTGCCGCCACAGACACCAGTGGGCCACCACCAAAAGTGGTGCCGTGTGTTCCTGGCGTGAATACGCCAGCAGCAGGGCCCCAGGCCAGGCACGCGCCAATTGGCACGCCTGAACCCAACCCCTTGGCCAAGGTGATTACATCGGGCTGAATGCCAGCATGCTGGTAACCAAACCACTTGCCAGTGCGGCCAATACCACTTTGCACTTCGTCGATCATCAACAGCCAGCCTTTGGCGGTACACAACTTGCGCAGGGCTTGTAAATATTCTGTATCGGCCACATTGATACCGCCTTCGCCCTGCAAAACTTCCAGTAGAACGGCCTGGATTTCGGGGTTGTCGTCTGCCGCCTGTTCAATTGCTGCGAAGTTTTTATAGGGTACGCGTACAAACCCGCTCGGCAGGTCGCCAAACCCAACCTTGGCCTTGGGGCTGTCCGTGGCAGCAAGTGTGGCCAAGGTACGGCCGTGCCAAGCGCGTTCCATCACAATAATCTTTGCGTTTTCTATGCCTTTCTTGTGGCCATAATATTTGGCCAGTTTGATGGCCGCCTCGTTCGCTTCAGCGCCCGAGTTGCAAAAGAAAGCCTCGTCCATACCTGAAATTTCGCACAGGCGATCAGCAAGATTTGATTGCTCAACCACGCCGTACAAATTCGAGGTGTGAATCAGTTTGCCTGCCTGCTCAGAAATGGCTTTCACCAGCTTCGGATGATTGTGACCCAAACCATTCACTGCGATACCGGACAAGCCATCCAGGTACTTTTTGCCATCAGTTGACCACATCCAAGCGCCATCACCATGAGTGAAAGCAATGGGCTGGCGGGCGTAAGTTTTCATTAAGTGGTCTGTCACGTTAAAACTCTCTATCAGCAGTGTTCAGGCAAAACGCGGATTCTAAAAACAAACGCAGCCAATCGGTCGACGTGCGGCTGCGTTGTGCAAAGCGAAATTGTACGACGAATCAAGGCTTAAGGGCTAGTCTTGGCGATGAGCCCGGGTCCTAAATTCATCCAGATCAGAGGGCAAGTGCTTGGCCCTGAGGTATTCATGGGCAACTACCGACAAGCATTCGTAGCTTGGTAGAGGGAAAGTTCTGCCCGAGGTTCGAATATTGTCGATTTTCATGGAGTCGACGTTGTCTCGACTCATCAGTGGCTCACCCGGTGCCAGCTCCATCAAAAACGCTTGAACCTTCGCAGCAAAGTCAGGAATACCAAATACCAACGGGTTTTTTCCAACAGCGCGGGCCGAAAGCTTAACTAACTCTTTCAGGGTGAAAATCTCGGTACCCACCAAATCATAGGTGTTGTGCAGGGTGTCTTTGCCTTGATCTTCCACGCATGCGAACACGGCTTTGGCCACATCACTGACCGAAACTGGCTGGAAGCGTGCGTCAGCACCGGCCAATGGAATGAAGGGCGCGATCTTTGCCAGTGAGGCGAATGTATTAAGAAACTTGTCCTCACGACCGAACACCACCGAAGGACGAAGAATTGTCCAGGCCAGTCCGCTGTCTTTGACTACAGCTTCGCCGTCGGTTTTGGAGCGCAGGTACATGGACGGCGCCGGGTTTTGTACACCGACACCCAATGCGCTGATGTGAACAATTCGTTTGGCGCCATGCTTGGACATAGCTGTGCACAAGGCTTTGGGGAATTCAACGTGGTTGACCCGAAAGTTTTGGCCGTAAGGTTTACCGGGTTTGCTGTGCAGCACACCAAGCAAATTCACGACAATGTCTTGCCCCGACACAAGGCGACCCAGTGTGGCGCGATCATGGATATTTGCTTCAATAATTTGGCACGTTGGTAGTGTCAGCAGATGCTTTGCCTTGTCATAGCGGCGCGTAGGCACGGTAATTCGGTAACCGGCTTTGGCCAGTTGATTACAAACGGCTTGGCCCAGAAATCCCGAACCACCGATCACCAATACATTTTTTGTCTTACTCATAGAAACAGCATTCACCTGATTACTTGGATCCGTAGATGATACCCAGTCTTTGTTTCAAAGGGATCGAGGCATTGTTCAACAGCAGGGAATAAGCCACGGTGTTAGACATTACGTTCTTTACGTAACCGCGTGTTTCGTCAAACGGGATCAATTCCGCAAAAATAGCCCCCTCAATCTTCCGGTCGCCCAGGCGACGTTTCCACAGGGCAGGGCGGCTTGGGCCCGCGTTGTAACCCGCAGAAGCAAGCACTGGTGATTGGTCGTGTTGCTCAAATACCATTTTCAGGTAGCTGGTGCCCAAAGTCAGGTTGGTCTCAATTTCGGTAATGTCAGCAGGCTTGAAGTCGGACATGCCGATTTTTTTCGCCACATACTTGGCTGTGGCAGGCATAACTTGCATTAAGCCACTGGCTCCTACGCCAGAACGCGCAATGGTCACAAAGCGCGATTCCTGGCGAATCAAGCCGTATACCCAGGATTCATCCACACCAATTTCCCGGGTTTTCGCCCGCATGTTCTCGCGGAAGGGAGTCAGGTATCTTAAACCCAAATCGTGTTCAATCTCGGTTCTGTCTGCTGCTGCAATTGCCCGGTCATAGAGTTGATTGCGTTCAGCCCAAGTCGCAGCAGCAAGCAACTGCCGGTCGTTCATTTGCGCAACTTGTAGATTGAATTCCCAGAAGCCCTCGGTGCGCAGGCCTGCATCGTAAAGTGCCAGTGCACGCAACAATCCAGGGTGTTTTTTTGCCCAGTCCAACTCGGCTGCGCTTAATAATTCGGGGCGCTTTGGGGCCGTGACTGAGTCGCCTAGTTCTTCATGGGCCAGTTTCCCGTAGAAAGAGAATGGACTGCTGGCTTTGATCCATTCTTGCCTGGCTTCAACCAACTTGCCTGATTGGGCCAGTGCACGTCCGCGCCAATAGGTCCAAGCCTTGTCTTCTTTTACATTTGGACTCATCTCGTTGGTGGCCTGAAGCACGGAATTCCAATCCTCCAAAAGCAGAGCCGAGCGCACCTTCCACTCTTGTTGTTCCTGGCTCATTACTTCAGGTTTGCTGCGCTTGAAGTAGGTCAGGGCGTTTCTGTCCCAGACCAGGCCGGCACGGTAGCCCACATGCGCCCAAAGCCATTGCTCAGAGCTGGGTGAAAGTTTGCCCTGATAATTTTCAGTCATTTGTCGCGCAACACGCTCATAGTCCTCCACTGCTTTTCTGGCCAGTGCACCTGTCAAGTGCAGGTCTGTTTCGGCAGTTTGGCTTGACGATTTCAGGTATTTGTCGGGATTGAAAACAGCCTCTCGCAAGGTGGCGCTGTCGATTGCTTTTCCCCAGGCCGTGTCTTCGAACTCGTCAACAAACTTGATTGCGCTGGTCAGCTGGTTTGCTGCTACCATTTGCAGCACATGGCGATCCAGGTCTTGTGCGCTAACACCACCCAGTTTGTACAGATTTTTCAGAAGAACCCGACATGTTTTAGGTAGGCGTTTATCAAAACTCACCACAGCATCCAGTTTGTATCTCACTAACTGTCCCTGCTCTGCTGCGTGCATCAAATCAGCACACTCAACACCTTGATCTGGGCGGTAGCGCAGGTGTTGTCGCTGCTCTGCGAAATCAGTCCACTGGGCTGTTCGCGCCAGTTGCTCAAGCCAGTCTCGTCTCAATGTTTCGGCTGGCCAGCTGTTGTCATGTTTGTTCAGCAGAGGCAGTATTTCCGACTTGTTCCACACCACTTCTCGATCGGGAAATTGTTTCTCCACCCCTTTCTGAAAAAAGCGAAACTGCCAGATGTCCACGTAGGGTCTGAATATACTTTTTTGCGGCAATTCAGAAACCAAGCGGTTAAACTTGTCGTATGCGCCATCTGCATAGGCAGATTTGATCTGTGTAATTAACTCTGCATCCGTCTCTTTGTTGGCCAAAGCGGGTTGAAATGCCATGGCACCCAAGGCAAGCAAGGGTAGCGATACCCAACGTGAAATGTAGTGAGAAATTGTCATTGTTCCTGTCATGAAAAAATCATTGCGGCAAATTGCTCTGGCTTATCGAAATCGGCTCCAGCCCGAAGAAATCAACTCGCTTAGCCAAGAAATTTCGGCATCTCTGATAACTCTACTCCAAACATTCCAGCCTTGCACTGTAGGTCTGTTCTATCCCACACGCGGTGAGCCGAATGTACTGAGCATCATGAATAATTTGGCGCTCCAAGGCTTTCGGTGGGCCTTGCCGGTGTGTTGTGAGTCGCCAACAGGCCCATTCTTGAAATTTGCGCAGTTCGCGCCAGACATGGAAATGGAGCTTGGCCGATACGATATTCCAGTTCCAAAATCCAAATCCTGGGTTCAGCCCGAAGTGTTGATTGTTCCTTGTCTTGCTTTCCACCGCGCGGGAGCTCGTCTCGGATATGGCGCAGGTTGGTATGATCGAACCTTGAATCAAATGCCAGTCAAGCCAATTACCGTTGGTGTGGCTTATGCTGTCACCGAATCTAGAAATAACTTCTCAGAACAACACGACAAGTTGCTCGATTATTTGCTCACTGAGCGAGAGCTGATATTCTCTCGCTCAGGCACTGCTTAATAACCGATTTGATCCAGAATAGACAAGGTTGGCTGCGCATTGTTCATGGTGTAGAAGTGCAGTCCGGGTGCGCCTTCCCTAATTAGTTGTTCACACAGGTTCGAGACAACTTCCAGTCCGAATGCTCGAATCGACTCGCGATCATCGCCGAAATGCTGCAGGCGGTTGCGCATCCATCGCGGAATTTCCGCACCACATGCATCTGAAAAACGAGCAAGCTGACTAAAATTGGTCACAGGCATGATGCCAGGAATCAGCGGAATCGAAATGCGATGTTGCACTTGATCCCGGAAGTACAAAAATGCATCCAGATTGAAAAAATACTGGGTAATGGCAGAGTTTGCGCCGCAATTTACCTTGTGTACAAAAGCGTCCACATCGGCAGTCGGGCTTTTTGCTTGCGGGTGGGTTTCGGGATAGGCGGCAACTTCAATAAAAAAGTGATCGCCTGTTTCCTGTCGAATAAACTCAACCAACTCGCTCGCATATCGAAACGAACCCGTTTCCAACATACCCGAGGGCAAGTCACCGCGAAGCGCAACAATACGCTTGATTCCGTGTTCTTTGTACTGCTTTAGCAATGCTGCTACTTTTTCCTTGGAAGATCCAACACATGACAAATGCGGTGCAGCTTCTTCACCCGCTGCCTTGATTTCAAGCACGGTGGACAGTGTTCCGTCTTGGGTAGTGCCACCCGCCCCGAATGTCACTGAAAAAAACTCTGGCTTTCTTTCAGACAGTTTTTCACGCGTGGCGCGCAGTTTTTCAGCACCTTCATCTGTTTTCGCGGGGAAAAACTCAAAGCTGATGTTCATCATGGTGTTTTCATTCACAGAGTTATTGGTTTGTCGCAACATCGATATTTTTCGCTGCGTACACAAAATATTCTTGATTGCCGTCGCCCCCTTTTAACTCGCACTGGAAAAAATCTTTCACAGTCAAATTGAGTTGGGTGCAGCAAGTTTTTACATCGTCTTCCAACTGCTCGATAAGGTCATCGAGATTTTTTACCAAACCACTTTTCCCGATATTTTCAGGTCCAACTTCAAATTGAGGTTTAACCAAAAACAAACCTTCACATGAGGCAGGCATCAGCTTTGCGATATTGGGCAATACCTTGCGCAGAGAGATAAAGCTCAAATCTGCCACAGCAATGTCAAATGGCATGAACTCGGGTTTCAGCGCAGCGATTTCCTGTTCAAGATCAATGGTATTTACCTTGTAGAGGTTGACGCCTTCCATGGCGATCACAGCATGGTGTGCTCTCAAACGAGGGTGTAACTGATCCCGTCCAACGTCAATACCCACCACACTCAATGCACCCTTTTGCAGAAGGCAGTCCGTAAAACCACCCGTGGATTGTCCCAGGTCGATGCAGCGCTTTGCGTTGACCTCAATCTGGGTGTGTTCAAGTGCATGATGCAACTTCAATCCACCACGCGACACAAAACTGGGTGCATCGCAGTCAATCAATTCAAGAGTCATGAATGGTTCGATTTGCTGCGATGCTTTTTTTACAGCAACAGGTGCTTGAACCACACCGTTACGCACCAACACTTTTCCTTGCTCGATCAAGCTTTGAGCCTGTGCCCGAGAGGGGCACAGGCCTTTTGCAACCAAGGCAAGGTCAGCGCGCAAAGGTGGTTCTTTCCAGGATTAATAGCGGTAGTGATCAGGCTTGTAAGGGCCGTCTTGCTTCACGCCAATGTAGCTTGCTTGCGCTGGGCTAAGTTCTGTCAACTGGGCGCCAATTTTCATCAAGTGCAGGCGAGCCACTTTTTCATCCAGGTGCTTGGGTAGTACATATACACCCACTGGGTACTTCTCGTTTTGCGTCCACAGCTCGATTTGTGCAATGGTTTGGTTGGCAAAGCTTGAAGACATCACGAAAGAGGGGTGACCAGTACCGCAGCCCAAGTTCACCAAGCGGCCTTCAGCCAACATGATGATGCGCTTACCGTCCGGGAAAATAATGTGGTCAACCTGTGGCTTGATGTTCTCCCACTGGTATTTTTTCACGCTGGCGATGTCAATTTCATTGTCGAAGTGACCAATGTTACAAACAATCGCTTGATCTTTCATTTTCACCATGTGGTCGTGGGTAATGATGTCTTTGTTGCCTGTGGCCGTCACGAAAATGTCTGCCTTGTCGGCTGCGTAATCCATCGTCACCACGCGGTAGCCTTCCATCGCAGCTTGCAAAGCGCAAATTGGGTCAATTTCAGTCACCCAAACCTGGGCTGACAAGGCACGCAATGCCTGTGCAGACCCTTTGCCCACGTCGCCGTAACCAGCCACAACTGCCACTTTGCCTGCAATCATTACGTCGGTTGCACGCTTGATACCGTCAACCAGCGATTCACGGCAGCCATACAGGTTGTCGAACTTTGACTTGGTCACAGAATCGTTCACGTTAATGGCTGGGAAGGCCAATTCGCCCTTCTTGTGCATTTCGTACAAACGGTGAACGCCAGTTGTGGTTTCTTCAGTCACGCCCTTGATCTCTTTCAGGCGCTTGGAGTACCAAGTGGGGTCAGTTTTCAGCGTTTTCTTAATTGATTCGAACAAGCAAATTTCTTCTTCGCTGCCTGGGTTGTTCAGAACGCTGATGTCTTTCTCAGCCTTGGTGCCCAGGTGCAGCAACATGGTTGCGTCGCCGCCATCGTCCAGAATCATGTTGGAATAACCACCATCTGCCCATTCGAAAATGCGGTGGGTGAAGTGCCAGTAGTCGGTCAGTGATTCGCCCTTGAACGCAAACACAGGAATGCCAGCTGCTGCAATTGCGGCGGCTGCATGGTCTTGTGTTGAATAGATGTTGCAAGAGGCCCAACGTACTTCTGCGCCCAGTGCTGCCAGGGTTTCAATCAGCACAGCTGTTTGAATGGTCATGTGCAGTGAACCGGTAATGCGGGCACCTTTCAAAGGCTGGGATGCAGCAAATTCCTTGCGAATGGCCATCAAGCCAGGCATTTCGGTTTCTGCAATCGCGATTTCTTTGCGGCCAAAATCGGCCTGAGACAAGTCGGCTACGAAAAAATCGTTTTCGCCGTTAGCGGTGATAGGTTTTGCAATGGCGTTCATCACGCCCTCCTTTTTAAAGTTCATAAAGAAAGAAGCGTGAGCGCCGTTGTTTATTTCTTGTTCGAGCCTAGCACCCCAAAAAAGCATGGGTGTGTCGCAACGCTCCTCGAACGGCATAAATTGTAACAGGGTTGGCTCAGGAAGACCAAGCGGTATTCATGCTCGCATCTTCCTGATCAGCCTGCGTTTCCCGTCAAACTCCAGCAGCGGCCTTCAAAGCCTCCGCCTTGTCTGTGCGTTCCCAGCTGAATTCTGGTTCTTCGCGGCCAAAGTGTCCATAAGCTGCTGTTTTCGCATAAATTGGGCGCAGCAAATCCAGCATTTGTACAATCCCCTTGGGGCGCAGGTCGAAGTGGGCGCTCACCAATTCAGTAATTGCACTGTCCTCAATTTTTCCGGTGCCGAAAGTATTCACCATGATCGAAGTAGGGCGTGCCACGCCGATGGCGTAGCTCACCTGAACCAAACACTTCTCAGCCAAGCCTGCTGCAACAATGTTCTTGGCCACATAGCGACCTGCATAAGCCGCAGAGCGGTCTACTTTGGACGGGTCTTTGCCCGAGAATGCACCACCACCGTGAGGAGCTGCGCCGCCATAGGTGTCAACAATAATTTTTCGACCTGTCAAACCACAGTCACCCTGAGGGCCGCCAATCACAAATCGTCCTGTTGGGTTTACCAAAAAGTTGATATTTCCTTTCACCAGTTCCTTGGGCAGCACCGGCTTGATCACCTCTTCAATCACTGCTTCGCGCAGGGTCGCCAGCTCGATATCCGGTGAATGCTGGGTTGAAAGCACTACGGTGTCGATACAGAAAGGCTTTCCGTCAACGTACTTGATTGTCACTTGTGATTTTGCATCCGGACGCAGCCAAGACAGGCGGCCATCCTTGCGAAGCAGGCTCTGGCGTTGAACCAGTTGGTGTGAAAGGCTGATGGCCAGTGGCATCAATTCGCGGGTTTCGTTCACTGCGTAACCAAACATCAAACCTTGATCACCAGCGCCTTGGTCCAGGTCATTGTCGTGCGCTTTGTCTACACCTTGAGCAATGTCTGGACTTTGGCGGTCGTAGCACACCATCACCGCGCAGCTTTTGTAATCGATGCCGAAATCGCCGTTGTCGTAGCCAATTTTTTTCAGTGTTTCGCGGGCTACGTCGATGTAGTTCACCTGGGCGGTGGTCGTGATCTCGCCAGCCATTACCACCAAACCCGTGTTGGTTAGCGTTTCAGCAGCTACCCGTGCGGTGGGGTCTTGTTCGAGAATTGCATCTAAAACCGCGTCAGAAATTTGGTCGGCGACCTTGTCTGGGTGGCCTTCCGAGACAGACTCAGAAGTGAAGAAAAATTCGTTAGACATTAAAAAAGCTCCAAATAAACAAGGGGTTATTATGGCCGCCATGTTCGTTTGAAGCCCGGCGACGCTTTAGCAGATTTGTTTTAGTTCGCCCCGCAAGTTGTCATTTAACTCAGCGAACTTGGGAAATATACAACATTTGGGGACGAAGGCAAAGCACGTACTGGTTACAATCTGCCCCATGATCAAAAATTTGTTCAAAGCGTTATCGGTTTTTCCTTTGCCTGTCCTGCACACACTTGGTGCATGGTTGGGGTGGGCGGTATATGGTTTGTCGGCCAGTTACCGTCGCAAAATTGAAATTCACTCCAAAATTGCCTTTCCGCATAACGAATCGGCACGTGTCGCCGCTGTGAAGGGTTCAGTCCAGCATGCCGGAATGGCGCTACTGGAGCTTCCTTTTCTTTGGGGCTTGTCTACGCAGCAAGGCGCGGCGCGATGCACTGACATCACCGGCTGGGATGTGGTTGAAAGGGCCCAGGCAAAGGGGAAAGGCATTATTTTTCTCACACCGCACATGGGAAGTTTTGAATCAACCGCCCAAATATTCTCAACTCGTGCACCCATTACAGTGTTGTATCGACCCAATCGCAAGGCGGAACTTCAACACATTATTGAGGACAGCCGTGCGCGCGATAATGTTGCCCTTGCGCCCACTACGTTGGGTGGTGTGAAAATCCTGCTGAAGGCGCTAAAGCGCGGAGAAGCCGTTGGAATGTTGCCTGACCAAGTTCCAGCTCATGGAGAGGGTGTTTGGGCACCCATGTTTGGTCAGCCTGCGTATACCATGACCTTGCCGGGCCGACTCCACCACGCGACCGGCGCATCAATTGTTTTGGCAATTGGTTACAGAAAGCCGGGAGGACAAGGTTTTTGTCTTGAGTTGTATCAAGGTCCCGAGTCGCTCAGTGCAGACCCTGTTGAGGCGGCCACTCAAGTGAATGCCGCCATGGAAAAGCTTATTCTGATGCACCCTGAGCAGTATTATTGGGGCTATGAACGTTACAAACCTCCCAAAGGCCAACAGGGCCAGCAAGGGCAATCGTGACTCAATTTCTGATCTCAATGTGGTTTGCACTCGCGCGGTTACCATTTTTTGCTTATCGGCTCATTTCCTCATCAATTTCGACGTTGTTGGCCATGTTGTTGTTCGCCCTGGCGCGTGAGCGCCGAATGGTCGCACTCACCAACCTTTCCTTGTGTTTTCCTGATTCGTCCATTCTCCAGCGCATCCGTTGGGCCATGGTTCACATCTACTTTTACCTTCGTACTTTTCTGGACAGGGCTTGGCTGTGGTCAGGCAATGAAAGGGTAGTGCGTGATCGGGTGCGAATTGAGAACCCGGAAGGCTTGGCTATTCTTGACTCGGCGTCTCCAACTATTTTTCTGGCTCCACATTTTCTAGGGCTCGATGCAGCTTGGAGTCGACTGTGTCTTGAAATCGACATGGTCACCATGTATTCAAACCAAAAAAATCCCGTGTTGAATTCGTTGATATTGCAAGGACGTTCAAAGTTTGGCGACCAACTACTGTTGTCCCGCCAACAGGGCGTGCGTCCATTGCTGGCCGCGATGAAAAAAGGGCGCCCTTTGTACTATTTGCCCGACATGGATTTCGGTGAGCGCGACTCTGTATTTGTCGACTTTTTTGGGGTCAAAGCTGCCACGGTCACCGCGGTGGCCCGGTTGTCCAGGCTGCTTCAGGCGCAAGTTGTACCGGTTACCACCAAATACAGCAAGGGTCGATACAGCATTCATATTCATGCACCGTTACCCAACTTTCCCTTGGACGACGACGCTGAATCAACGCAGCTGATGAATCATCTCATCGAGTCTTGGGTGAAAGACAACATTCCGCAATACTTGTGGTTGCACAAGCGGTTCAAAACCCGCCCGGCCGGCGAGTCCAGAATATACTGACACTTCAGATCAATACACCACGGTCTTTGATAAAGCGACGATGGCAACTTTGAATACACTCAAGTTCACCAAAATGCACGGTGCGGGCAACGATTTCGTTGTACTGGACAACTGCGCGGGTCAACTAGACCTCAGCCCCGGGCTGATCAAGCGGCTTGCCGACCGCCATTTTGGCGTCGGCGCTGACCAGGTTCTTATCGTCGAGTCTTCCGACCTTGCCGATTTCAAGTACCGAATTTTCAATGCAGATGGTCAGGAAGTTCAGCAGTGTGGCAATGGCGCGCGCTGTTTTGCGCAATATGTGTTCGACAAAGGGTTGACCCGGAAAAATCAAATTACCGTTGAAACTCTCGCTGGCATCATTCAGCCCGAGTTGATCAAACACAATTGGGTCAAAGTGAATATGGGGCCTGCGCAGCTTAATCCCGGCAAGGTACCGTTCATTGCGGAGGGCCTTTCCAGTCGTAAGGTAGGTGGCCTGACACAATACAAACTCCCCGTTGACTCGGGTTCTGATCTGGAAGAGTTGTGGGTTGGAGTCGCTTCTATGGGGAATCCCCACGTCGTTGTTCTCTTGGATCAACCAGCCTCCGATGATTTGGTTCAGCGCTTGGGCGCCACACTCGAATCGCACCCCCGTTTCCCTGAGCGGGTTAACGTGGGCTTTCTTCATATCGTAGACCGCAGTCGGGTTCATCTTCGCGTGTATGAGCGTGGGGTGGGCGAAACCCTCGCTTGTGGAACCGGGGCGTGTGCAGCTGCCGTCGTAGGTATGAAAATGGGACTAATCGCCGAGCGCGTAGACGTTGTCAAAGCCGGTGGAACCCTCACCATTGAGTGGAGTGGCCAGCAGGACAGTGATGTCTTGATGACAGGTCCAGCACAAACAGTTTTCGAAGGAGAGTTTTACTTATGACTGACGAGGCCGTTCAGGTTGCCGATTTTCTGAAAGCACACCCTGATTTCTTGATCAAGAATCCAGGAATTCTCGCTTTTATTAAACTGCCAGAGCAAAGCACCGGGAACGTGGCATCGCTGCACGAACGTCAAGTTCAAACCATGCGCGAAAAGGTTAAGTCGCTTGAGCACCGGGTGGTCGAAATGACCCACGCAGCTGTCGAGAATCAAGCGATTATTGACAACCTTCAATCGATTACCCGCACTTTGCTCACAGTCAAAAACGCGGGTGATTTGCCCACTGTATTGGTCGAGGCAATCAAGAAAAAATTTGTGGTTCCCATAGTTCGTTTACAACTGTGGGGTGAGGACAATTCTGAAGTCCACGATTCTGACAAAACGCTCATCGATAGCATGAAGAATCTTTACTGCGGATTTGCCGAGAATGCACCGACACTCTCGGTTTTTGAAGGTGAAGATGTGGTTCCACGTTCAGTGGTACTGATCCCTTTGCGTGTCGGCGCCAGTCCGGTAACCTTCGGTTGCCTGGGATTTGGTTCCCCCGACAAAGACCGCTTCTCGCCAACCCTGGAAACTGATTTTCTGAATACTCTGGCTGAAACCGCATGCGCCGCGCTGAGCAGACTCCAGAACACGCAATCCTGATTCAACGTTATCTGGATTTTCTGCGGCTGGAGCGGCGTTACAGCGAAAATTCTGTAAAGGCCGCTCAGCGTGACTTGTTGTTGATCATCAATCCACCACAGCAAGTTACCCCCACAGCACTTAAATCAATTCTTGCTCAGCGCCATGCAAACGGTGCTGCACCTGCCAGCCTGGCACGTGTGGCCTCAAGCTGGCGGGGATTTTTCAAATATTTACTGAACAACGGCGTTATTGAAATTGATCCCACGTTGGGGCTGAAAACTCCCAAACTACCCAGGGCCCTGCCCAAGGCAGTGGGAGTTGACGCCTTGGCTGCGTTGCTTGCTCTGCCGCTTCCGCAGGAATTCCGTTTTGCGCAGGCCCATGTACTGATTGAATTGCTGTATTGCACGGGGCTGCGAATCAGCGAGGCCTTGATGCTTCAAGCTGAGGCCTTGAATGGATCTGCAGAATTGAGGGTTATCGGTAAGGGGAACAAGGCCCGCATTGTGCCTGTGGTCGACACATTGCAGGCTCGTCTCAGGGAATTTGTTGAACCCCGCCAAAGTCACTTGCTTAAACATGGAAGGGGGCAAGAAACCTCCCTGTTCGTGTCTGCCAAAGGGCAAGCGTTGACTGTCAGGCAAGCACAGCGAGACATCGCAAACCATGCTGCAAATTGCGGTTTGGGGCAACATTTACACCCCCACATGTTGCGTCACTCATTTGGAAGTCATTTGCTGCAAGGTACTCAAAATCTGCGGGCCGTTCAGGAATTGTTGGGGCATGCTTCGATCGCGTCTACTCAGGTCTACACGGCCCTGGATTTTGACCACCTTTCCACCGTGTACGACAATGCTTTTCCGCGAGCCAAATAAAAGTCTTTCAGCTTTTATAGCGCAGAAAGCAAACGTGTAGCCGCCAAACCCAAAGTCTCATCGCCTTGACGTGTCATTTTTGCGGCAATCAATCGGTTGAGCATCTTTGCCGTGTTGTGTGTTGGGTCATTGGCGCTGAATTTTTCTCGAGCCTGAATCATCGATTCAATCACGTAATCAGCGTCGTTTCCTGCATTCTCTTTGGCATACAGAATGGCTACGGTGTCAGCGAACAGCTCTTGTTTGTAAACCATCTCTGGTTTCGGACCAAAACCCCCTGTGTTTTGAATCCCTTTGAACTCATCTTCATCCACCTCGTAGTTGGCGACGAAAGAGCGGCTTTCCCGAAAGCAGTGTCCCATCTCGTGGGCCACTGATGCAGCGATAATTTGCTGCCAGTGGGCGCGATTGGATTCGTTCAGGAATCGCCCCCACTGCGCCCATGCAGTCTCATTTGTATTCACAATGACTACGCATTTTCCGTTGGCATAAGCCAAGGCACCCAGTGGTGTGGGTTCGGGACGTTCCGTCACGATCAGGGAGGGTTTGGTTCGCATTTCCACCTCCAGTTCCATCATGACTTCCCTGGCAATCTGTTCAACTTGGTGTGCAGGCAATTGTGTCTGGTCAATTGAACCAAAACCCAAACCCAGAGAGAGAAGAAATGACAACATTGCTGAATCCAAGCGTTAAACCTGAATTCAGTTTCTGTCTTTCCATTGAGTCTCCTTTTGATGAAAAAAGCCTTATAAATCAGTCTTTTCGTTCAAAGTAGGAGTCTGCAAACCGCGCCATGTAAGAACTTCCTTTACAAGTTCTCTACCCTGAAGAAGTTGTGCTTGCCACGTGATCGCATGGATTTGTAATTCCGGCAAATGCGGCAAAAGATTAATCCAAGCTTTGCCAAAATCTACCGTTGTATCAATACAGTTCCAGGCCAACCAGCAGTTCCAAAGCGCCAATCTACAATCTGCACCAAGCCCGCTTGCATACACATCGTAAAAGCAGGCAAGTTTTTCGGTGTGTGCATTGTCTTCGGTCGGGTAAATTTGCCAAATGAATGGTTTTCCCGCCAGTTGAGCCCTCACAAACGAGTCTTCTCCCCTCACAAACAACACATCATATTGCGCCAACAATTCATCAAATTCACTTTGTGCGACGAAGGGGATCTGGTGGGCACAATCCTCCAGTTCAGGTGCTAAAACATTCCCTGCCAGTCCAATTTTTATTGCGTATTCCGGGGTGTTAATTGAATTACAGAGATCAATCAGCTTTCGAATAGGTGCGTTTGGATAGGCGAAAACGAAAACATTCAGACCGGTATTGTTTGTTGATTGCTGTTTTCCAGCCAGGCGAGTAGGGAAGTCGCAATGAATCAGTCCCCCGGTTTTGTCGGTAAAGCCGGGATAAAAAAAGGTGGTAACGTGCCCAGTGATTGGGTCTGTTGATGTGTTCAGGTGAAAGCTTTCAATCCATTTTTCACACGAAAGATAGTCAATCAGCAACCAAGGGGTGCGGGGAAAACGGCTTTTAAGCGCTAGATCAAAGCGGCATGCAGTTTGCCCACTTGAAGTTCCGAATGGCTCTAGAATCAGATCTGGCGTTTGTCGATACTCGGTTTCGATGTTCGTCTTGACCGCATCGATTAGCCTGAGGTTATCGTTGACCGAGTGCGGATACAGCGCCTGAAAAGTGGCTGGCTCATCGTGAAACAAATCCACGCAATGGCCCTTCGCAGCCAGTGCTTTCGCCAAGCGAAGGGAAAAGCCAGCATCGCCGAAATTATCGATTACCTTGCAAACAATACCAATGTGCATAGAGCCTCAAACCTGAAAATACAAAGGGCCCCAAGTGGGGCCCCATGTTTTTCATCTCAAATGGAATAATCACTTCACGCGTGCGCGGTATTCTGCAGTGCGCGTGTCAATCTCAATCTTGTCGCCAATTTCAACGAATGCGGGTACCTGAATTTCAAAGCTGGTGGGCTTAATGCGGGCTGCTTTCATGATCTTGCCCGATGTGTCCCCACGTACGGCTGGTTCTGTGTACTCGACTTCACGCACCAAGCTGGTTGGCAATTCCACAGAAAGTGCCTTGCCGTCGTAGAACACCACTTCGCATTCCATGCCGTCGTCCAGATAGTTCAAAGCGTCGCCCATGTTTTCGGCTTCTACCTCGTACTGGTTGTAATCCGCATCCATAAACACATACATTGGGTCCGCAAAGTAGGAATAAGTCACTTCCTTGCGTTCCAGCACCAATAGTTCGAACTTCTCGTCCGCTTTGTAAACGCTTTCCATGCCTGCACCGGTCAGCAGGTTTTTCATTTTCATTTTTACAACGGCGGCGTTGCGGCCTGATTTGTTGTATTCGGTTTTCAAAACCACCATGGGGTCTTTGCCAACCATAACCACGTTGCCTAGGCGAACTTCTTGTGCTGTTTTCATGAGTTTGATGAGGATTTAAAATTTAAGCCCCGTATTGTACTCGAAGTGTTTGTTGGCACAACACATCTTCGCGTGTGAATTTAGGGCATTTTTGAGGGGTTGAAGGGAAATAAAGCCTTTTAATTCAGACTGTTTTCGATGTGTTCCTGTTTAACACCGGGCTTGGGTCTACTTCTATATAGGAGCCAGCGGCCAAGTCTGTCGGCAATTCGTAGGGGCCGACCACTCGTCGGTGCAGTGCCTCTACATGATTTCCAACTGCGGCTACCATTCGTTTGACCTGATGATACTTGCCTGTAGTAATACCCAACTCCAGTCTCCCATCTTCTAACAGGGTGGCTCTGCTGGCGTAAATAATTTCTGGCTCGTCATCCAGATCAACACCCTCAAGCAATCGTTGCAACTGCAACTCTGTGAATGGGCGCGCGCCGGTCACCTCATAGATTTTCTCCACCTCCTGTTTGGTGCCCACCTTCCCACTTATCAGCCGATGAATAAACTGACCGTCATCTGAAAACAGCAAAAGCCCGGTTGTGTCTACATCCAGTCTCCCGGCTGCCTGTAGCCCGCGCTTTATATAGTGCTTTGGCAATAGATCAAATACCGATGGATTGTGACTGGGCAGGTGAGAAGTCTCATAGCCCGAAGGTTTGTGCATCAGCACATACTTGTGCTGGGTGATTTCGAAGCTTTTTCCGTCAATTAACAGGGTATCTCCCAAAGAAATTTCATCGATTTCAGGGTCGATCTGAATTCCGTCGCGAAAAATCTCGGAATTCCAGAAAATATTTTCACATTCACGACGGCTGCCAAGTCCTTGTGATTGCAGTATTTTTACGCTCGGTCTAACTTTCATATGAAGATTCTTTGAATTTATTTGCCAAAAGTGTTTGACAGGTGGA
>NZ_JARFJD010000016.1 GCF_029087225.1 Limnobacter olei
TTTCAACCAGAATACGCATTTCAAATGAAGACCTCCAAGCTTCTAGGCGTAACCATGATGAACAGTTGAGGCTTAACGGCCAGCTACAAACCCAGTTAAGGCACCTACAATCTAAGATCAGCGAAAAATCACCAAAACAACAGATCCGAAAACCCCGCACTACAAAGCAAACGACAGACTAATATTTGCTCGGTGTCCTATCCTGAGGTAGGCTAGAGGGTTACAAAAAATATTTCTTCTTTACAGATTTAATCGAAATAAATCAGCTCTTTACAGTTTTATACAAAAGATCGTTACAGTTTTAGTAGAACAGTCGGCTTTGCTTCTGTAGGAGAACTTGAAAATATATAAGTTGACATAATACAAATTATGCGACAATTAGATTGAACTAAGAAGGGTTACCCAGAGTGACCCCCACCAATACTGGCGATGCTCTCCGGTCAGTAATCGCCGAAAAAGTACATAGGTTGGTTCGCTTTTATCTGAGGCTATTCTTATGTACAAATTCATGTTCCTCGCTTTTGTGGTTTGCGCCGTGTATCCCGACTGGCCCATCGAAGCTGTTGCTGCTGGTCAGGACATTATCCAGGGCTTTCAATCCAAAGTAATTGTGGTTGGCCAAAACATGTAAACCCCCAAATTGAGGTTGATTTGGGCCTTTGTTGCAGGCCTTCATCAAGCCTAAGTGTTCGTATGATGTAAAGGTAATTCGACCCTTACGGTATGGAACCTTCATGTCTACAACTGCCCAAAACGAGCTCAAAGGCCGCAATGCCAGAATGGCCGCCCCTACAACCGCTGTAGAGCGCCTGCTGGACCCTCGAATTCCAATTGTGACCAAAACAGATTTGAAAGGTCGCATTACCTACGCCAACCCTGCCTTTGTCGAAATTTCCGGTTTTACTCTTGAAGAGCTGCTGGGTCAGCCCCACAACGTGGTTCGCCACCCCGACATGCCTCGCGATGCATTCAAAGACCTTTGGGACACCGCGCGCCGGGATGAACCATGGAAAGGTCTGGTGAAGAACCGCTGCAAGGATGGTGGCTACTATTGGGTTGATGCTTACGTCACGCCGCTGACGCAAAACGGGGAAAAAATTGGTTACATGTCGGTGCGCTCCAAGCCCAGCGACACCCAAAAAGCGGAGGTCGAGGCCTTGTACAAAGCAATCAACGCCGGCAGCGCCAGCTTTCCATTCACAAAGCCTGCAAAAGGGCGCCCATTCATTGTTGATTTGGCAATCGTCGGTTTTTTGCCAGTAATCATCGCCCTGCTTTCCATGTTCAACATCCCTGCCCTCAGCTTTGGCAGCGCTGCTGCGTCATTTGTAGCTGCGGCCTTGGGTTTGATGTGGCTGAAAGGCCGTGTTGAACACACCAACAACTCGATGCTGCAAGCCATGCGTGCCTTGGCAGAAGGCAATTTCAAGCATGAAATTCCAGAGTCCAGCACACGCGAATTCAACAAGGTGCACACCGCTTTCAAGAGCATGCAAGTGAACCTGCGCGCCATTATTGCAGACGTCATTTCCAGTTCATCGGAAGTAAAAAACAATGCGGAGCACCTCAGCCAATTGGCCATTAATTTAATGAGCCGCTCGAGACAGCAGTCTGACGGCATCAACGGTGTCGCCTCGGCGCTGGAGGAACTCTCGGTGTCTGTTTCGGAAATTTCTGAAGCCACGGGCAAGAGTTCGGCGCATGCCAAAAACGCCATGGATGTAGTGGACACAGGCGCACAAAGCATGGACAAGTCCACCCAAGCTACTCAGAAAGTGGCACAGGTAGTGCAGGATGCAAAACAGAACATTGAAGAATTGAACCGCGCTGTGGTGAAGATCAGCAACGTGACCCGCACCATTACCGAGATTGCCGAGAAAACCAACCTGCTGGCACTGAATGCTGCCATTGAGGCGGCCAGAGCCGGTGAATCGGGCCGCGGATTCGCTGTGGTGGCCGACGAAGTGCGCAAACTTGCTGAAATGACTCGACAATCGACCACGGAAATTTCAGCCACGGTACAAGAAGTTCAAAGCGGCACGAACAAGGGCCTTGAAACCATGGGCCGGGCTGTAGCGGAGGTCAATATTGGCACTACCTTGATTCTGGAGGCGGGCGAAAGCCTGCAAGCCATCAAAGTGGCTAGCCGTGGTGTTGCCCAATCAGCCAAGGACATTTCAGCCATGCTGGAACAGCAGTCACAGGCCTCGCTTGAAGTGGCCAACAGCATGGAGCGCATGAGTGCCCTGACCGAGAGCAACGTGGCTGCGATTAATGATTTGGACAGCGCGGCGAAACAGCTGGCCTCCACTTCGGGCGACTTGCGCACCTTGGTTAAACATTTTGAGGCAAGCCTTTAGGCACTTTCCAACCGTCGACTTTCACCCGTCAATCAGGCGAATGCATTAGTTCGTCTTGTTAGGCTTCAAGGGCGCTGTTCTCAGCGCCCTTTCTTTTTTCATGATTTCGAAAGCCAATTCTTTTCGATTCGCTTTCATGGCGTAACCTGCCGCGTTATAACCAGCCTGGTTTTTCAAGGCTGGGTTGGCACCCAACTCGAGCAGTATTCGAGCGGCAGCCTCCCTGCCCTCACGTGCAGCCATCATCAAAGGCGTGGTGTCGTTGGGCGACAGTACATCAATTTTCGCCCCCGACTTTACCAACAATTCAATCGACTCAAGCGAGCCCGACGCTGCCGCATTGTGCAACGCCGTCCACTGACCATCACCGCCCTGCTTCGCGCCTTTTTCCAGCAAAGCAGCAACCCACTCGGGCTTGTTCAGCGTACAAGCCACCATCAGTGGGGTTTCACCGCGGCGATCGGCTTGGTCTGGATTCAATTTGCTGGAAGACAACAACACGCGCACTGCATTGGGCGAGTCTTGCATCATGCCGAAGACGATGGCGGGAAAGCCTTGTTCGTTCACTGTGTTGGGGTCCATGCCCCTAAGCAACAACGATTTCAAACGGTATTCATCGTCAAACTTGATTGCCACGAAAAAGTCTTCGAAAGCACCTGCCAAGGAAACAGCTGGCATGGCGAACAAAAGCAGGCTGCTTACAAACACACGCCGCTTCAAACCGCGGCCACTCCGGTTTGTGCAAATCCAAACAAACGATCAAAGTTGGCAGATGTTTGAATGCCAATTTCTTCTACTGCAACGCCCCTCTCTTGCGCAATCACTTTGGCCACATGGGGCACAAAGCTAGGCTCATTGGTTTTGCCCCGATGAGGAACGGGTGCAAGGTAAGGCGAGTCAGTTTCGATCAGGATTCTATCCATGGGTGCAAATTTGGCCACCTCACGAAGGTCGGCTGCATTCTTGAAACTGACAATGCCCGAGAATGACAAATACATGCCCAAATCAAGCGCTTTACGCGCAAAATCGAGTGACTCGGTGAAGCAGTGAATAATGCCACCACAGCCTTGCACGTTTTCTTCGGCAAGAATTTTCAAGGTGTCATCACCTGCGGCGCGAGTATGCACAATCACGGGCTTTTTACACACATTGGCTGCACGCAAGTGCACCCTGAAACGTTCACGTTGCCAGTGCAAATCGCCCTTCAGGCGAAAGTAATCCAGACCTGTTTCACCAATGCCAATCACTTTGGGGTGATCTGCCAGCTCCAGCAGTTTTTCAACGGTGGGTTCGGTAATGTCTTCGTAATCGGGATGCACACCTGCAGTGGCCCACAATTGCTCGTGGTTTTCGGCCAGCGCCAGCACATTGGGGAAATCTTCAAGTTGAACGGAAATGCACAGGGCTCGGCTTACCTGCGCTGCCTGCATTCGACTCAGAATGTCTGGGAGCTGCTCGACCAGACCGGGAAAATCAAGATGACAATGTGAATCAGTAAACACTACAAGGTTGCTGTTTTTTTCATGGAATTTTGCATTTTACCAATCATTTGCTCGATTGCCACCCGCACGCCTTCCCCACTGTCGTCTTTCGGGAACTGCACGCCAATGCCCTGCGTTTTGTCACCACGCGCATTTGCACCACAAATCCACACCACTTTGCCGTTGATGGGAAACTTTTTGGCTTCCTCGCCCACAGTCAGCAACACGAACACCGGATCACCCAGATTGTATTCCTTGTCGCTTTCCACAAACACACCACCGCCTTTGATGAAAGGCATGTACAGGTTGGCTGCCGTATTTTTGTCACCCAGGGTCAAAGAAAGCATCCATGGGCGGCTGGCTTCCTTGTTACTGCGCGGGTTATTCATCAAGTTACTGGTCATGGCGTGTGCTGTCCGTAAAGAGAATTCTTCAATGAATTACTTCGTTAAATTTTGCCACTGTTGCCCCACATACTCTAGCGCCAAACGGGGGTTAATAGGATGATTTGCCAAGTGAAATTCTTTCTGTAAATTTTGATAAAGCTGACTGAAACGCTCAATGCCAATCGATTTCACCCACATGAGTTTGGGTGACAACCAGGGAAAATTGGTGGCTTTCAAGCCATGGGCTTGTGCAACACAGTCACTACACAAGCGCATGGCCAGCTCAAGCACCGTGGGCAAACCCACTTTCTCAAGCCCGGCTGGCGGGTTGGCGTGCTGGTCAGGGTTGGCAAGCCACTCCAGAAACTTCTTGCGCAAATCAAGTTGGTCTGCTGCTGTTTGTGCCAGACTGAGTGCCTCAAAAGGATCGTTCATGGCAACACCCAAAGCCACATCTGGCTGCTGCACACCTTGCGTTTCCAGCCAGGCCAGGCATTCAGAAATAGCGGGCATGGGCATGGTTAATTCCTGGCAACGCGAACGAATAGTGGGCAGCAGTTTGTCTATACGACTGCCCACCAGCACAAACCGAAGACCATTGGCTGGCTCTTCCAGCGTTTTTAGCAGCGCATTGGCCGTGTTGGCGTTCATGTTGTCAAATGGATAAACCACCACGTAACGGGAAGCGCCACGGCTGGATGCGGTGTTGAAATAGTTTTGCAGGTCCCGCACATCATCAATTCGAATATCCTGACTGGGTTTAACACCCGTTTTTACTTCCACATTGAAACCCAATTCAAGCGCAGCGGCCTGTGGCATCAAATAGCGCAAATCCGGGTGATTGCCCGCCACACGCATGTGGCACCCCGGGCATTGCAGGCAAGGCTTGTTGCCAGTTGGGGCTTCGCAAAGCAATTCGGCCAAGTGCTGACCCACCAACTCGTAAAGCCCTTTGGGCTGGTGACCATGCACCAAAATCGGCGCCGTGGTGGCTTGCATCAAATTGCCCAACTGCGCCCGGGCGCGCAACAACCAGCTGGCGGTACTCATGCCAAACCCAGGTTTAAATGGGTCCGCATGAACTTGTCGAGTTCAGCCAACACGGTTTCACCCACTTCCGCTTCAGGAGGCTGGGCATCGATCAGGCGAATTCGGCGTGGATTCAACTGCGAGCGCTTGATAAAACCCGCGCGCACTGCTTCAAAATAACTCGTCGGTTTTTCTTCAAATTTGTCGCTAGCGCCCGCCCTGCCCTGAATTCGGCTTTGCGATACGGCAATGGGTAAATCAAACAAAAAGGTCAATGTGGGCTCGAACCCCTGCAAGGCCCACTTGCTCAATTGTTGACAGTCTTCCCAACTGGCACCGCCCGCCCCGGCCTGGTAAGCGAAACTGCTGTCTTCAAACCGGTCAGTAATAACCCACACACCGCGATCCAGAGCGGGCTGAATGGTTTCAACCATGTGTTGTCTGCGTGCGGCGTACATTAGCAGCAACTCGGTGTTCACATCCATGTCATGGTGCAACACCAGTTCGCGAATGGCCTCGCCCACGGGTGTTCCACCAGGCTCACGGGTTTGCAGGCATTCAAAACCCAAATCTTCCAGGCGTGCTTTAACCCGCGCAATGTGCGACGACTTTCCCGCGCCGTCCACGCCTTCAAAACTGATCAGGTAACCTTGCTTCTGCTTTTTCATCTCGCCGTCACCGCCCAAGTTGGAATTTCCGTACAGCATTGTTGTGCTCATTCAGATTCTTGCTGAAATAACTGCCGCCGTCACCCTTGGCTACGAAATAAAAGTAAGGCGTTTTGTCAGGGTTTACCGCTGCATACAAGGCAGCTTTGCCGGGGTTTGAAATGGGTGTTGGAGGCAAGCCTGCCCGGGTGTAACTGTTGTAAGGCGTGTCAGTTTGAAGGTGTTTGCGGGTCAAATTGCCATCAAATTCCTCACCCACACCATAAATTACTGTGGGGTCGGTTTGCAGCAACATGCCCACTCGCAATCGGTTAACAAAAACACTTGCCACCTTGCCTCGGTCGCTGGCCAAACCAGTTTCTTTCTCCACGATCGAGGCCATTTTCAAAGCGTCGTAAGGCGTTTTCAAAGGTGTTTGGGGATCGCGTTGCGCCCAAGCCTTATCAAGCTCTACTTGCTGCAAACGCACTGCCCTTTGCAACAATTCGGACAACTTCGAGCCCGGTGAATACTTGTAGGTATCTGGATAAATCCAGCCCTCCAGGCTTGCACCCTCCAGGCCAAATTTTGTAGCAATTGCACGGTGGTCCATGCCGGGCAAATCATCAATCAAATCGGGCTGTGCGCGTAACTTTACCAACAAGGCACGCGCGGTTTGCCCTTCCACCAAGGCCACGCTGCTTAGCACCCCCTGCCCTTTGCTCAGGTAATCCACCAAACCCAAGGTACTGATTCCCTCAGGAAGATCGTATCTGCCTGCCTTCAGCTGACCCGCATTACCGGTTAGCCGTGCAGCCAATACAAACAGATTGGGGCTTACATCCAGGCCCTGCTGGTTCAGTTCATTGGCAATGGCGCGTGCACCCAAACCTGAACTTACATGCGCATCCACACGGGGCTGACTGCGGTCTATTGGCATGCTCAAAACAAAGTAAACGCCCACAATAATTGCGGACAGTGTGACAACACTGGCGATCACAATTCGTTTGAACCAATGCCAGCCAAACACCGTCTTTTTCGAGTTTTTCTTTGTTTTTTTACCTTTGCGCACGACTTTGCTTCACCTTGGGTTGTTGGAAGGCGAGACCTTACCAGAAGCCACTACAATGTGGAGATTGCCGTTCATGATAGCGGGAAAGTTTTTCCGTGACTTATCGGCACCGTTTGTTTTTTTGTTACCAAGGATTTGAGCATGTCTGCACAGTTTTTATCGCGTTGGGGTGTCATTGGCGTGGACGGAGACGACGCAGTGACCTTTCTTCAATCACAACTCAGCAACGACGTTGCAGGCATGGCTGAAAGCCAGCTGCGCATGGCGGGCCTGTGCACTGCAAAAGGCCGCTTGCTGGGTAGCTTTTTTGTATTGCGTCAGGGCAAGCAGGTGTTTTTGGTATGCCGCAAAGAAACCATTGCAGCCTTGGTTAAGCGCTTGAGCATGTTTGTATTGCGCAGCAAATGCAAAGTACGCGACTGCACAGATGATTATCAACTCGCTTTCTTGCCTGGTTCGGGGCTCACCTCGCCCATGCGGGTTCAGTGGGATGAACAAGGAAACGCCACAGCCAGCCTGCGCGTGTTGAGCGGCACAACACCTGGTTTTCAGCTTGTCGCCGGCAACGGACAAACCGAACAATCCAGCGCCGATGATCAATTCGAGTTTGTCCTGCAGCAACTAGGCATTGCTTATGTGTCACAACCCACTGTTGAAATGTTTATTCCACAAGCCATTAATTTCGACTTGGTCGGTGGTGTCAGTTTTAGCAAGGGTTGCTACCCCGGCCAGGAAATTGTGGCCAGAAGCCACTACCTGGGCAAGGTCAAGCGACGCGTGTTTCAAGCCACGGCAACAGGCTCTTTAACCGTTACCGCAGGGCAGGATGTTTGGCTTGCCGGAAAGGAAAACGAACCAGCAGGTGCCGTAGCCACTGCGGTGAACTTAAATGGTCAACAGCATTTGCTGGTTGAACTGCCAGTGGACGACGCAGAGCAAAGCGGTGCCGCTTTCTGCATCAAAAACGAGGCAGGTTCGATTGCACTGAATATTCAGCCACCCCCCTATGATGTGCATCAAAAAGGCAACGTATTTGAATGAATCGCCAGCTATTCATTTACTACCGAATACCCAAAGCCGACATTGCCTTGGGTTTGCAATGCGCCAGGCACATGGCAGCTTGTTTAAAAGAACAGGGCTTGGGCCACAGCCAGCTGTTTCAGCGTGAAGAAGCGGGCAAACCCTACTTCACCTTGATGGAAGTGATTCACCCTGCGTATAAACACTCCTCTTGTCACGCAGCATTCATCGAGACACTGGAGCAGCTTGCCAAATCTTGTTTTGCTGGTTTGCCAAGTTTGCCCAGCCGCCATATCGAATTGTTCAGTGAGGTTGATAGTGGAGTGAAAGAGTAATGTGCCTGGCCGTGCTCGCAATTCACGCACACCCTGACTATCCCTTTATTTGTCTGGCCAACCGGGATGAATTTCACAATCGCCCCACTGCGCCATTGCAGGTTTGGCCAACCTCGTATGGTTCGCTCTGGGCCGGGAAAGACCTGCAATCTGGAGGAACCTGGCTTGGAATTGGCAGCCACGCTGAGTTTGCCCTGCTAACCAATGTCAGAAACAGCACATTGAATATGCCCGGCACGGCCCCTTCGCGCGGTCAGTTGGTACTCGATGCCATTCAAACCGGGACTGCACCCGATGAAGCAAACTCACGTCAGTTTGCAGGTTTTAATTTGATTCACGGCAGCCTGCAAACCCTGAACCTTCACTGCACCAGCAACCAGGGCGTCAAACTCAACAATGGGCTCGATTTCACCACCGCATTGCAATCGGGCTTGCACAGCCTGTCCAACGGTTATTTGAATGCACCTTGGCCAAAATCGCGCCTGTTGAAAACAGGACTGGAAAAAGCAATCGAGGCGAATTGCACAAAGCGCACTTCACTGGCTGCCTTTGAACAAACCTTGTTGGGTTTGCTCGCCAACACAGAGCTTGCCGAGGATGCTGAGTTGCCAAGCACGGGTGTGCCTTATGAATGGGAAAAAATGTTGTCGGCGGTGAAAATTGTATCGCCTTTGTACGGCACTCGCTCAAGCGCAGTTATTTTGCTCGATCGCAGCCACACTATTCACTTCACCGAAATTACGCTTGACCCTGCCGGAAATGAAATTGAGCGACAGAAGTTTGAAATACCCCTGCCGCCCAAGCTTTAGTCGAAGTTGTTTTTATACTTCGTAATCCATGCACTGGCGTGCCGTGCGCACTTCACCAATAAAACTTTTAATGGCTTCATGCGTGGGGTGCACCGCGTAGGCATCCAACGCTGCCTTGTTCTCGAAGGTTGAGTACAACACCACGTCGTACGTGCACTCCAGGCTGGTACCGCCCAAACCCACTTCAAAGTCCAGAATGCCGGGTACGATGTTGGCGCAAGCCATCAGCCTTTCCTTCACCAGCTCCATGTTTCGGGCCTTGGAGTTGCCAAGGGCTTCGTCTTTCAATTGCCAAAATACGATGTGCTTGATCATTGAACTTCTCTAGGTTTAGGTGGGTAATCTTAGTTGGGTAACTTATAGTCTTTGAATTGCTCACGCAGCTTCAACTTCTGGATTTTACCAGTCGCCGTGTGCGGCAGTTCATCTACAAACGCTACATCGTTGGGCAAGCAGTATTTGGCAACTTTGCCTTCATAGAAATCCAGCAACTCTTGCTTGCTTACCTCCACGCCCGGCTTACGCACAACCACCAGCAATGGCCGTTCATCCCATTTCGGGTGGTAAACGGAAATGACAGCCGCTTCATGCACCGCAGGGTGCGCCATGGCCACGTTTTCCAAATCAATCGAGCTAATCCATTCACCGCCAGACTTGATCACATCTTTGCTGCGATCCGTAATCTGCATGAAGCCTTCTCGGTTGATCTTGGACACGTCGCCAGTGGCAAACCATTTCTTGCCATCCTTGTCTGTGGTAAATGCCTTTGCACCTTCACCGCCAAAGTAACTGTCGATCACCCAGTGGCCGCGCACCAGCAAGTCGCCGAAAGCCTCGCCATCCCAAGGCAATTCTTCGCCATCGTCGCTGACAATTTTCATGTCCACTCCGAAAATTGCAGTGCCCTGCTTTTGCATAATGTTCTGCTTTTCTTCCAGCGACAAATCCAGGTGCTGTGCTTTCAAACGGCATACGGTGCCTAGGGGCGAAAGTTCAGTCATGCCCCACGCATGAATGACCTCAACACCCAGGCTGTTCAGTGTTTTAATCATCGCAGCAGGCGCTGCAGATCCACCAATAACCGTGCGATTGAAGTAAGTAAATTTCAAACCATTTTGCTGCACATGGTTCAACAAGCCCAGCCAGACTGTGGGTACGCCAGCCGAGAAATTCACCTTCTCGCTTTCCAGCAATTCATAAATGGAAGCACCATCCAATGCCCCACCAGGCATCACCATTTTTGCACCAGTCATCAGCGCAATGTAGGGAATGCCCCAAGCGTTAACATGGAACATAGGTACCACTGGCAAAATCGTATCGCGGCTGCTTAAGCCCAAGGCATCGGGTGTGCAGGCTGCCATCGCATGCAATACAGTGGAACGGTGTGAGTACAAGGCACCCTTTGGGTTGCCGGTAGTACCGGAGGTGTAACACAGGCCCGAGGCCGCGTTTTCATCCAATTGGGGCCACACATATTTCTCGGAGGCGTCTTTGATCAAGGCTTCGTAGTTCAAGCAGCCAGCCACTGCCGGCTCAGAAGGCATCACCGCTTCGTCACACATTTGTACCCAGCGCTTTACCGTGGGGCATGCAGGGGCAATCGCTTTGATCAACGGCGCAAATGTGCTGTCAAAAAACACCATGGTGTCTTTCGCATGGTTGATGATGTAAACCAATTGCTCAGGGAACAGTCGGGGGTTCAAGGTGTGCACCACCGCACCCATGCCTGACACCGCATAGTAAATTTCAACATGGCGATAGCCGTTCCAAGCCAATGTAGCAATATTTTCGCCTTGTTGAACGCCAAGGTTCGTCAGGGTATTGGCCAGTTTCTTGGTGCGTTTGGCCACTTCCCCATAGGTAGTTCGATGAATATCGCCTTCTGTGCGGCGTGACACAACTTCAACATGTGGGTGGTGCCGCTCTGCGTGTTCCATCACCGATGAAATCAACAGGGGCATGTTCATCATCAAACCTTGCATTTGCGCTCTCTCCTCCAGCTATTACGTTTGTTCTTGGGCCTTACCCGACTACAATGGTGGGGTTGTTTAACGAAACTATACTTCAGGACCGCCCTTTGTTTCATAATCACGATTCTATTTTGGTTCAAGAATACGCAAGTTTGGGTACGCCTTATCTTGCTGAGGTGCCCACCACACCCCTCCGTACAGAAGCTGGCCTGGTTCACCTCAACACCGCTTTGGCCACCGAAGTTGGCTTGAATGCTGAAGAATTGAGCAGCACACAGGGTATTGATGTTCTTTCTGGCAACACGCCATTTCCAGGTTACCAAAGTAAAGCCAGCGTATATTGCGGGCACCAGTTCGGGCAATTTGTGCCACAGCTTGGCGACGGCCGCGCCTTGCTGATCGCCGAGATTCGCAAAGGCAAACAATACCGTCAGCTACAACTCAAAGGCGCTGGCCCCACCCCCTACTCCCGCCATGCCGATGGCCGCGCGGTGTTGCGTTCGTCTATTCGGGAATATCTTGCCTCAGAGGCCATGCACGCGCTTGGCATACCCACCACCCGCGCACTCAGCCTGACGGCGAGTGCGGACCCTGTGTTTCGCGAAACCACGGAGACAGCCGCCATTGTGTGTCGTGTCAGCGAAAGCTTCATGCGCTTTGGCCATGTGGAATTTTTTTGCTATACCAACCAGCTCCAGGCTCTGCGAAACTTGCTGACCTGGCACATCGAGCAACATCATGCTGAAATCGACCTTGGTGATACCGAAGCCGGTTTTCATGCCGGTTTGCTTCAGTGGTTAAGTGTAGTAGTGGCACGCACAGCGCGCATGGTGGCCCAGTGGCAAGCCGTGGGTTTTTGCCATGGCGTGATGAACACCGACAACATGAGCCTTCTGGGTTTGACCATTGATTATGGCCCCTATGGTTTCATCGATGGTTTCGACATTGACCACATCTGCAACCATTCCGACCACCAGGGCCGCTACAGGTATCGCAACCAGCCCAGAATCGCCCATTGGAACTTATATGCACTGGCTCAAGCATTAAGCCCACTGATCCCCGACAGCAAAGAAACGCTTCAAAACCTGTTGGACAGCTTTGCCGATGTATTTCATGCCGAACACAGCGCTTTATTTGCGCGCAAAATGGGCCTGCCCAACGAGCAAGGCGATGCGGTGGACAGCCTGATTGAGAACACACTGAAATTCATGCACGAACATTCACTCGATTTCACGCGGTTTTTCAGGTCAATTTCTGCACTGAACCCAAGTGCTACCGACGAGGAAAACTTCGCCAGTTGGCAGCAAAGCGCCTTTTTCCCGTTGGCTTTGGGCGATGAGGCACAGGTGAACAACGCAAAACTTTGGCTCAAACAATGGCGAGAGGCGTTAAACCCTCAAAACCTGGACATCCTGGCCTGGCAAAAAAAACTCGATCAGACCAACCCTGCCTTCGTGTTGCGCAACCACCTGCTTCAGAACGCCATTGAGTTGGCCAAACAAGGCCAGTTTGCTGAGGTGAACCGATTGTTCACCGCATTGTCTGACCCCTACAATGCGGCGCAACTTCCAAATGAGTACACGGCACAGCCACCCGACTGGGCAAAATCATTGGTGCTGAGCTGTTCGTCATGAATTACGGAGACTAGATCATGGTTGAAAAAGTTGTTAAAACAGAGGCCCAGTGGCGCGAAGAACTCACGCCCACCAGCTTTGAAGTCACCCGCAAGAAAGGCACCGAGCGTGCTTTTACCGGGCAGTATTGGGATCACCACGAGCCCGGCATTTACCGTTGCATTTGCTGCGGAACCGCTTTGTTCGCATCCGACACCAAGTTCGATTCCGGCTGCGGCTGGCCCAGCTACTTTGCACCATTGAACCCTGACAATGTTGAAGAACACGTAGACCGCAGCTACGGCATGATTCGAACCGAAGTGACCTGTAAGATATGCGATTCGCATTTGGGGCATGTGTTCGAGGATGGACCAGCCCCAACGGGCCTGCGCTACTGTATCAACTCGGTCAGTTTGGCGTTCGAGCCCTTTGCCTCTGACTCATCGGCGTAAAGCACCGGCATAACCAAACTACAATTACTACATGAAACTGTTACTCGATTTTCTTCCGATTGTTCTGTTCTTTGTCAGCTTCAAATGGGCTGGCAGCAACCCTGAACAGGCGCAATCCATGCTTGAACCCATATTGGGCAGCATTTCCAATGCGGAAGTGCAAACTGCGCAATTGCCAATTTTGCTGGCCACGGTAGTCGCCATTTTGGCCACAGTGCTGCAAATTGTTTACCAAAAAGCAACCGGTAAAAAAGTGGAAAACATGCAATGGATCGGCCTGATCCTGATTGCTGTGTTTGGTGGCGCCACACTGGTTTTGCAGAACGAAACCTTCATCAAATGGAAGCCAACTGTGCTCTACCTCGCAATGGCAGCAGGCTTCCTGATCGCCTACGCCTTCAAGCGCAATCCTATTGAATTGATGATGAAAGGCCAGGTTGACCTTCCCGCCCCGGTTTGGGTCAATTTATTGTGGGCTTGGGTAGGCTTTTTTGTGGTGATGGCCGTTTTGAATATCGTGGTTGCCTACTCGTTCTCAACCGATGTGTGGGTAGACTTCAAATTGTTCGGCTCCTTGGGGGCCACTCTGATCTTCGTGTTTGGACAAGGTTTTTACATGTCCAAACACATGAAGCAAACAAATGAACAAAGCAGCGAGGCCAAGTAAAACATGGTCACCAGTGAAGACATCAAACAGCGTCTTGAAACCGCACTCAATGCCAAAGTCGAAGTGGTTGATGAATCACATTTGCATGCAGGCCATGAAGGTGCAAAGTCTGGCGGGCGGCACTACCGGGTCAAACTGAAGTCTGCACGCTTCAATGGGCTAAGAACATTAGCGCGCCATCGTCTCGTGTATGATGCTTTGGCAGAATGGATGAAAAAAGAAATCCATGCTTTGGCTATAGATTCCACTGAGGACTCCACCGAAGGCTCCACAGGGAACTGAACAGAAGACGCGCACCGGGATTCGAGCCAAGCCCATTGTTTTAACTCTCTGAGACACAAGGTTATTTTGTTATGTTGAAAACCACCCTAAAAGCAACTTGCCTGGCCGCCGTATTGGTTCTGGGCAACCCCGTTTACGCCCAAAATGCCGCCGTGGTCAATGGTCAGTCCATCCCCAGCGCTTTGGTTGATTTCATCATGGCCGAGCAGGAAAAGCGCGGCCAGGCAGCCTCACCGGAAATGCGCGCTACCATTCGTCAAGAACTGATTAATCAGGAAGTGATGAAGCAGGAAGCCGTTAAAAAAGGTTTGGGAAGCAGCCCTGAAGTGAAGTACCAGGTGCAAATGATGAATCAGGCCATTTTGGCCAATGCCCTGCGTGAAGACTTTTACAAAAACACCAAGCTGACCGACAAGGAAGTTGAGACAGCTTACGCAGAAATCGCCAAAATGATGGGTGGCAGCGAATTCCGAGCCAGCCACATTCTGGTTGAGCAGGAGGCTGAGGCCAAAGCCATTATCGATCAGTTGGGCAAAGGCGGAAAGTTTGCAGACATCGCAAAAGCCAAGTCTAAAGATCCTGGCTCAGCGCCTAATGGTGGTGACCTGGACTGGGCCAACCCCAACAGCTTTGTACCCGAATTTTCTCAAGCCATGGTAAGCCTGAAGAAAGGCGAATACACCAAGACTCCCGTGAAAAGCCAGTTTGGTTACCACGTTATTCTGTTGGCGGACACCCGCCAGGCCACACCACCCAAGCTTGAAGAAATTCGCCCACAACTTGAACAGAAAATGATCAATGACAAGTGGGAAGAATATCAAGGCAAGCTGTTGTCCGGGGCAAAAGTAAAATAAGCAATAAATCCAAAAAAAAGCCGCCAGTTAATTTGCTGGCGGCTTTTTTATTTTTACCGAATTCATTCGTGCATCAGCAGTTCAATCTGAAGTTATTCATGCATTGGTAATCCTGTCGATGGCCGCCTGATACATATAACTTTGACGCAGGCTTTCCCAATTCAGCGATTGCCCTGACAGCAAGCGACTCAATCGACGATTTCGCACTTCCATGTGTTCATGAACTTCAGGCACCGGGTTGTTGACCAAAGTGTCAATGTCGTCAAAGTTGTTGCAAGCAAGTACTGCATCGCAACCCGCCTGCAAAGCGGCGCTGGCTCGGGCACGAATATCCCCTACACCGTGTGCACCCACCATGTCCAGGTCGTCGCTGATCACTGCACCGTCAAAACTGAATTTCACCCTCAATACCTCTTGAATCCAGAAGCTGGAGAAACAAGCCGGCATTGGATCCACCTCGGAATACACCACATGTGCTGGCATGATGCTGGCCATATTCAAGGTCGAATTCAATTGGTACGGCAGCGCATCCACCTTCAAAATTTCATTCAATGAGCGATTGTCGTGAGGCAGAGCCAAGTGGCTGTCTAAGCTCACCCAACCATGCCCTGGAAAGTGTTTTCCGCAGGCTTGCATGCCTGCAAGGGCCATGCCATTCATCAAGGCCGAGGACAGGCGGGAGACCATTCGGGCGTCCTTGCCAAACGAGCGATCACCGATAATTTCACTATTGCCCCAATCCAGGTCCAGTACTGGCGCAAAACTCATGTCTATGCCACAGGCGCGCAATTCGGCAGCCATGACAAAGCCGGCCTCACGGGCCAAAAGCACTGCGTCGTCAAAATCAGTTTCGGCGCGTTGTCCAATTTGGCGCATCGAGGGAATTGCGGTAAAACCATCCCGAAAACGCTGCACGCGACCACCTTCATGATCCACAAAAACAGGCTTGTTCAAACCCCCATTTAAACGGATAGACTCCACCAAATCAATCAGTTGCGCCTTACTTTCAAAGTTTCGTGTGAAAAGAATAAGTCCGCCAACGGCCGGGTTTTGAATACGTGCAATGTCCTCCTTGGACAAAGTCAAACCCGTCAAACCAATGATGAATGGACCTAACATATTGAATGAATTCCTTAATGTAATTTATTGTTTTGAATACAAAATAACCGTTGACATCACGTAATTCTGTTCATCACTGATGGAAATTTTTGCCTGAGCCCTGCGGGACTGTAACCAATTCTCGAGGCGTTCGGAATAGACCAAAACGGGTGCCCCGGAATCGCTGTTCAACACCGACAAATCCTGAAACGAAAATTGGGCACCCACTCCTGTGCCCATGGCCTTTGAAAAGGCTTCCTTGGCGCAATAGCGTGTTGCAACAAACAGTGTGCCCCGAATGGCCGATTTGTCAGACCGGCGCTCGTATTCATCAATCTCGGCGGGTGTCAGCACGCGCTTGATAAAAACATCCCTGCCCTTGCGCAGCAAACCCTCGAGACGACTCACCTCGAGAATGTCACAACCCAAACCTAAGATGTCGTCTATCATTGGGCAATTAAACCTATATTTAGCCTATCGTGGCCGAATTGATTCCAACTTCGCTGAAATCATCAACTCTTTCATTTTCTTGATAGCGCCTTCCCAACCCATGAACACCGCATTGGCTACAATGCTGTGCCCAATATTCAACTCTGAAATGGTTTCAATCGCGGCCACAGGCTGCACATTGTCGTAGTTCAAGCCGTGCCCGGCGTTTACCCTCAACCCTTCGGCCACACCGAAATTGGCCGACTTCCGAATTCTGGACAGCTCGAGCTCAACCGCAGATCCCAGCGCGTGGGCATAACGCCCGGTGTGCAACTCAATCGCGTCTGCGCCGCATTTCAAAGCAGCCTCGATTTGATCCAAGTCTGGATCAATGAACAGCGAAATTCGCATTCCCTGGTCTTTTAAGCGTGCCACAGCAGGTGCGATCAGGTGAAAACCACCAATCACATCCAGGCCGCCTTCCGTGGTTACCTCTTCCCGGCGTTCCGGCACAAAACACACATCCTGAGGCTTTACGTCCTCCACCAGGCGAATCATTTCCTCAACCACCGCACATTCAAAGTTCATGCGTGTACTGATCAAAGGTCGAATTCGGCGCACATCGTCATCCTGCATGTGGCGCCTGTCCTCGCGAACATGCACGGTGATGGCGTCTGCCCCATACTCTTCCGCCAGCAAAGCGGCCCTCAATGGATCGGGCTCGTGCCCTCTGCGGGCCTGGCGGATCGTGGCCACGTGATCAATGTTTACACCGAGTTCAATCATGCTCTTAACAAATGCTCCATCCAGACTCTAGACATCAAACCATTCGGCGCAATGTGCGTCATCAACAGTTTGCGGGTAATTGGTTTCAAGGCACTTGCAGCAGACTTTGACCAAATGCCATTGTGAATTTCAGCAATCCACAAACCCTGGACTAGCTGTTCAACGCTGCTGTTCGTCGAATTGTTTACAGTTCCCCCGTCTGAGGGAGCCCAGCCTTCCTGCTCTTGCCACACGTAGTGACGATCGGGATCAATTGCAACACCGGCCCTGTCTTGTTGCCAATCAAAGCCGTAGCCCAGGGACTGAAGCAAACCCACCTCAAACTGACGAATACACACATTCATGTCATCGCCCCCAGCCAAACCCAGCAAGGTATTCTGATACAACTCAAACAGATCAGGGTGCGTGTCCTCACGGCTTAAACCGCGCATCAGCAGCTCATTCAGATAGTACGCTGCAAACAATGCTTTGCCATCTGGCGACATCAAACCGCCCAGCCACTCGGCTTGCATCAGGGTTTTTACTTCCGACTTGCCAGTAAAGCGCACTGAAAGCGGCTGAAAGCTGACCAACACTGCCCGCAAACCTGAATGCGGTCTTTTTGCACCCTTCGCTACCACTGGCAGGCGCCCGTGTTCCTTGCAAAACAGCTCAACAATCAAACTGGTTTCCTTGTACGGCACACTGTGCAGTACATAGGCAAAATCAGTGTTAGACCGAGTGTTATTCATACCCCAGGCTTTGAAGCAGGGTCGCGTTGTCAGCCCATCCGCTGCGCACCTTCACCCAAGTTTCAAGATGCACGCTGCCACCAAACAAACGCTCCATGTCCTGGCGTGCTTCCGAACCGATTCGTTTCAGTTTCTCGCCACCCTTGCCAATAATCATGGCCTTGTGGGAAGAGCGATCCACCAGGATCGAGGCATAAATAACCCTGCGACCTTCTTCAATCTCGAATTTATCGATCACCACTGTGCAGGTATAAGGCAACTCATCGCCCACCAAGCGAAACAGCTTCTCCCGAATACGCTCTGCGGCAAGAAATTTTTCAGGACGGTCCGTCAGGGTGTCTTCGTCGTAAAAGAAAGGTTGCTCGGGCAACAGGGCTGACACTGCTTCTTTTAGCGCATCCAGATTTTTAATGGCCTGCGCACTCAACGGCACAATTGCATCAAAATTACGTTGCCCACTTACCTTTTGAAGAAAAGGCAACATCTCGGCTTTCTTTTCCAGCAAATCCACCTTGTTCACCACCGCCACCAGCGGCACACCCTTCGGGCACAACTCCAGCACCTTCATGTCGGCCGGGGTCAACTTGCCTTGCTCTATCACCCACAAAATTACATTCACGTCAGCCAACGCAGTAAGCACGGCGCGGTTCATGGTTTTATTCAGGGCATTTGAATGCTTGGTTTGAAAGCCGGGTGTGTCCACAAAAATAAACTGGGTGGGCACGTCTTTGATGGTCTCGGTCATTACACCGAGCACCCGGTGACGCGTGGTTTGTGGCTTGCTGGAGGTGATCGACAAATGCTCGCCGATCATTCCATTCATAAGGGTAGACTTGCCCACATTGGGGCGCCCCACCACGGCAATCACGCCGCATTTTGATTCGGCCATGTTATTGCCTCCTGCTGGCTTGATTGGGATCAGAATACTCCCGTTCAAGCAATTCGATAAGCACCGCTTGCGCGGCGTGTTGCTCAGCCACCCGGCGAGAATGCCCCTGCCCAACCTTGGTAATTTCAAGGTCTTCAACCGCGCATTCCACACTGAATTCGGGACTGGCAGAGGTTCCACCCTCTACCAACACACGGTACATGGGCAGTTTCATGCGCTTGCCCTGCAGCAATTCCTGCAGGCGGGTTTTGGGGTCTTTGCCCATGGACTCGATTGGAGTTTCAAGCATCACAGGCTTGAGCAAACGCACCACGCAATCGCGGGCTGCCTCAAAGCCCGAATCCAAAAGGATGGCACCAAAAAGGGCCTCAAGTGCATCGGCAACAATGCTGTCCTTGATGGTTTTCGCACTGCGAAGCTCGCCCGCACCCAAAAACAAATATTGATCCAGCAACAGATTGCGACCCACCATGGCCAAGCAGTCTTGTTTGACAAGATGCGAGCGCACACGCGACATTTTGCCTTCATCCATGTCGGGATGCGTTTCAAACAACAAAATGGAAGCCGCACAGTTCAGTACACTGTCACCCAGAAATTCCAGACGCTCATTGTGATGGCTGCTGTAGCTGCGATGTGTCAAGGCAAGGTGAAGCAAGGCCTGGTCTTTGAACGAGTACCCCAATGCCGCTTCAAGACTTGAATACTTTGAACTATCCACTCAATACCTCCAGGCTGGCTTTAATGAAACAAGCCAATTCGGGAAAAGTCATTGAAGTTCATCCACACCAAAAATGCCTTGCCAACCACTTGCTCATCCGAAACGAAGCCCCAAATGCGGCTGTCGCTTGAGTTGTCCCGGTTGTCGCCCATCATGAAATAATGCCCCTGCGGTACCACACAGCGAAAGCCTGTGACATCGTATTTGCAGTTGTCCCGATTCTTGAACGACTGCGCACCAATCACGTAAGGCGGCGCGTCTTCATCATTCAATACCAGGTGTTTTTTACCGCCCAGGGTTTCCTGAAATTGCAGTGAATACGAAAAATTATTGGGGTCGTAGTACTTGTCCAGTTCCTTCACTGGTAGTACCTGACCATTAATCGACAGCTTCTTGTTTCGATATTCCACCACGTCACCACCCACGCCCACCACGCGCTTGATGTAATCCAGGGAGGGGTCAAGCGGGTAACGAAACACCATGACATCACCACGCTGAGGATCATTGATTGGAATGATTTTTTTGTCGACGATTGGCAAGCGAATACCGTAGGTGAATTTGTTCACCAGAATAAGGTCGCCAATCAGCAAAGTTGGAATCATCGATCCAGATGGAATTTTGAACGGCTCCACCACAAACGAGCGCAACACAAACACAAACAAAATGACCGGAAAGAAGCTCGCACTGTATTCCAGCCACAAGGGCTGCTTCATGTACTGCTGGCGAATTCGCCTTTCGGCATCACCATTCAGGTTGGCATTGCCCCCTGCACCAGCCAAGGCTTGCTCTGCTGCCATTTTTCGTTTTGGCTTGAACACAAACACATCAAGCACATAGAAAAAGCCGGTGAACAACACCAGCAAAAACAGGATCAGGGAAAAATTCATTGTTATTTGTCTTCCACTTGGAGAATGGCCAAAAACGCCTCTTGCGGAATTTCCACGTTACCGACCTGCTTCATGCGTTTCTTGCCTGCCTTCTGCTTTTCCAACAGCTTTTTCTTGCGTGAAATATCGCCGCCGTAACACTTGGCCAACACGTTTTTACGCAAGGCTTTCACAGTTTCACGGGCAATAATATTGGCGCCGATCGCCGCTTGAATTGCCACGTCAAACATTTGACGAGAAATGATTTCCCGCATTTTGCCTGCCACTGCACGGCCACGGTAAACCGCATTGCTTCGGTGAACCATGATCGACAAGGCATCCACTTTCTCACCGTTAATCAACATGTCCACTTTCACAATGTCTGCTGGCCTGTATTCCTTGAAGGAATAGTCCATGGACGCATAGCCTCGCGAAGTCGATTTCAGTTTGTCGAAAAAGTCGAGAACGATCTCGGCCATGGGCATCTCAAACGTAATACGCACCTGCCGCCCGTGGTAAACCATATTGGTTTGCGTACCACGCCGCCCCGTGCACAGCGTCATTACCGACCCCACATACTCCTGTGGCATCAACAAATTCACAATCACAATCGGTTCACGAATTTCATCAACCCGGCTCAGATCAGGCATTTTCGACGGATTGTCCACTCGAAGTATGGTGCCATCGCGCTGCTTGATTTCATACACCACCGTGGGGGCAGTCGTAATCAAGTCCATGTCAAATTCACGTTCCAGGCGCTCCTGCACAATGTCCATGTGCAACATGCCCAGGAATCCGCAACGGAAACCAAAGCCCAAAGCCTGAGACACTTCGGGCTCGTAATTCAGGGCAGCATCGTTCAAACGCAGTTTGTCCAAAGCCTCACGCAAGGCCTCGTATTGATTTGATTCCACAGGGAACAAACCAGCAAACACCTGCGACTGCACTTCCTTGAAACCAGGCAGGGGTTTGTCAGCTGGCTTGCCAGCCAAGGTGACTGTGTCGCCAACCTTCGCACTCTCAAGCAATTTGATACCTGCGTTGATGTACCCCACCTCGCCAGCAGACAGCGATTCACGCGCAACCGACTTGGGCGTAAACACACCCACGTCGTCTGCAATGTAGGTGTCGCCTGTGGCCATCAGCTTGATTTTGTCTTTGCGGTTGAGCACACCGTTGATCACGCGGACCAACATCACCACACCCACATAGTTGTCAAACCAACTGTCGATGATCAAGGCTTGCAAAGGTGCATCTCGACTGCCGCGAGCAGGTGGCACCTTGTTGACGATCAGCTCCAGCACATCGTCCACGCCCAGACCGGTTTTTGCGGAAATGGCAATGGCCTCCGAAGCATCAATGCCAATCACATCTTCAATTTCAGATTTGGCATTTTCAGGGTCGGCTTGTGGCAAATCAATTTTGTTCAACACGGGCAATACTTCAACACCCAGGTCCAAGGCTGTGTAGCAATTGGCCACAGTTTGGGCCTCGACGCCCTGCGAGGCATCAACAACCAGCAAAGCGCCCTCGCAGGCTGACAATGACCGGCTTACTTCGTAAGAAAAGTCAACGTGCCCCGGTGTGTCAATCAAATTGAGCAAATAGGTGTTGCCGTCTTTGGCTTTGTACGTGAGCGCTGCGGTCTGCGCTTTGATCGTGATGCCACGCTCTCGCTCAATGTCCATCGAATCAAGCACTTGAGAATCCATTTCCCGGTCGCTCAAGCCACCGCATTTCTGAATCAAGCGGTCGGCAAGCGTGGATTTCCCGTGATCAATGTGGGCGATGATCGAAAAATTGCGTATGTGCTGCATTTGCATCATTAAAAAGGGGGCTGCTCGGCCCCCTGAAAATTTCGGTAACGTGTCATTTTACCCGATCAGGCCTTGCTTTACAGCATATTTCGCGAGGCCTGCCGAGTTGTTCAGAACTAAAGGCTCAGGGTGTCAGCACCACGAAGAAAGAGTTCTCTCCACGGCGTACCAACATTGGGGCTGCCTGCCCCTTTGGAATCGCCTTCACCAAGTCGGCAAACTGCTTGGCCGAGGTGATGTCGGTTCGACCCACTCGCAAAATGACATCACCCGCGGTAATACCAGCCGATGCAGCCATACCCACCGCATTGCGCACCACCACACCACCAGTGAGGTTCAAGGCAGATTTCTCTTGCGCAGTTGGATCAGTCACAGTCAAACCAAGTTTATCGGCCTCAACAGGCTTTGGTTTTTCAGCGGGTGCCGCTGCTGGTTTTGCCGCTTCATTTTCAAACTCTGCCACGGTAATCGACACGGTTTTCTCGGCACCCTTGCGCCACAACACCATGTTCACTTTGCTTCCTGGCTTGGTTTCACCCACGATGCGCGGCAAGTCGGAGGCCTTCTCCACTTTCTTTCCATCAAATCGCAAAATAATATCGCCCGCAATCACACCGGCTTTGTCAGCCGGACTGTCTTTGCCGACCGAACCTACCAGCGCACCCACAGCGGAATCGAGTCCCAAAGCCTTGGCCACATCTTTATCCACTTCGCCGATGCCCACGCCAATGCGCCCCCGGCTTACTTTCCCGTTCTCGCGCAATTGCTTGGCCACACGCATGGCTTCGTCAATCGGAATGGCGAAGGAAATGCCCATGAAGCCGCCGGTGCGGCTGTAAATCTGGGAGTTGATCCCAATGACTTCTCCATCCAGATTCAACAAGGGACCACCGGAGTTACCAGGGTTAACGGCCACATCCGTTTGAATGAAGGGCAAATACTCGCCTGTATCGCGCCCTTTGGCACTCACAATCCCAGCGGTTACCGAGTTTTCAAGACCGAAAGGTGAGCCAATCGCAACAACCCATTGACCTACCTTGGTGTTGTTCACATTGCCGATTTTCAGAAATGGCAGGCTTTTGCCTTCAATTTTGACCAAAGCAACGTCGGTGCGCTGGTCCGAACCAATGACCTTGCCCTTGAATTCACGCTTGTCAGGGAAAGTCACAATGATTGATTCAGCACCATCCACGACATGATGATTGGTCAAAAGATAGCCATCGGAATCAATGACGAAGCCCGATCCAACACCACTCGGCACTTCACGTTCTGGGGCCTGCTGACCACCACGAGGCGCCTGTCCGGGCTGACCCGGCTGTCCTGGCATGGGTGTGCCGGGCGGCATGAATCTGCGGAAAAACTCGAAGAACGGATCGTTGGGATCCATACCCGGAAAACCGGGGAAGCCCTGCGGATTCTGGCTTACTTTTTGAGTGGTGCGAATGTTGACTACTGCTGGGCCAACACGGTCCACCAAATCGGAAAAGTCAGGCAAGCCGCGCGAATTGGTCTGTGCATGGGCTGGCATCGCGCCAGCAAAAAACAGGGTAGCCAGCAAAAAAAAGGCCATCCATACAAAATTTCGGGAATTCAACACTTCAGATCTCATTTAAAAATTTCCTTGTTATTGAGACTTCCAACGAACGGACTTAAGAAACAGTCCCAAGGTTTTCTCGGGAACTTCGCCCAGTACTGTCACCAGGTGTTGCCCCTGAGTTTCAGACTTCGACATCACTGCGCCGTGGCTCATGGGCACTTGCGGCATGGAGTGATTGGCCTGAACTTTCTGAATAAACACAGACAAAGTCGACAAACCATCCGAATACACTGTTTGGTGAATTTGATCGTCTTTGGACTTTACCCTGCAAACCGTGTCAGCCTTCTTGAACCCAAACGCAAGGTCTGGCAAATCGTAACTTAATTCATCGGATGTCAGTGTACGCACTTCGGTACTATTGGTTCGCCAACCCGGCCCCGCTTTGACTAAAGAGGGATTTTCAATCATTGCCGGTTCAAATGATATTTCCTTGAAACCCACGTTTTCTAGAACTTCACCCTGCGGAGAATACAATTCTGAACGCATTAAAAGCTTTTTTTCGCGATCCACATACAAACGGTATTCGTAACGCAGATCGTCTTTGGGGGTCAACTTCAGCACCCGGACTGCACGGCCAGCCACTCGGCGCCCTGGCATTTCGCTGATTGTGTACAGTTTTTCAAGCGAATTGGAGCCGTCAGCACCCGCAAGCACTCGTGGAAAGGCGATCGAAGTGTGGCGTCGCTCGGTCAGAATCATTTTCCGATCGGGGATAACACATTGAATTTGATCGTTGTGTCGAATCCATTTTGCAGGCTGCCCATCCAAACGCTCAAGAACCTCGAACTCACTGCCCGCTGTTGCTTGATGCAGCAACTTACTGGTTTGGGAATGTTTGCCAGACTCGGTGATCAACAACCCGGAATAACTCAAGAACTTGGCTTGATCATGGCTGGCCCACACCAAACTCCAAAGGCTTTGGTCTGCCTGAGCGGTCAAAGCCACCGAAGCCAACAAAACGCCGGTTGCAAAATGTTTGGCAAAGTGAAACGGGCGGTACATCTTCATGGTTTCAATGTCATTTAGCGGCTGGATGAAACGTAGTTGAACTCAACACTGGGATCCGTGCTGTATGGGGAAGGTTCCCACACATTCATCCATTCGCCAGCGCCAGAATTGTTCACGATGATGGTTTCCGTATTGTCCAGCATCGGGCGATCAGCTTCCACCCGGGCGATCGGGGACACACCAGACAACCCGCCTCGAATGCTGTTTTGCTGATGGGCCATGAAATACTCTTGCCAAAGTGCCAGCTCTTGATCCGTAAATGTGTTTTCGACTGCTTGCGTTCGAACCATTTGAACCTGGCTGTCCAAGGGCGGAACTGCTTGGTTCAATGCAAAGCTGAAAAACCCCACCGCAGCCACCGAGGCCAACAAACGGCGCGAGCGCCCTGCCGCAAACACGCGTTGCAACGCAGTTTGACGACCAATTTGGGTCGCTAGCACCGGCGCGACCACTGTTGGTTCACTTTCAAGACTTGCCGCAATGCGCCCTACCAAATCCGGAGAGTGAAATGCAATCATCTCGCTGGAACGAATCAAGTCGCCCACCGCGCAATAGCCTTGCCAGGTCTGGGCTTCTTCAGCCCCCATGGCCTCAAGAAGGAATTTAAGCTCAACCTCATCAAGCTCGCCATCCAACATCGCGGAAATTTGTTCGTTTCTGTTCATTTCTACACTCACCGGTTTACCAACGCTTGCTGCCTTTGGGTTCCAACAAAGGTTTGATTTTTGCTGCAATAGATTCTCTGGCGCGGAAGATTCGCGATCGAACCGTGCCAATTGGGCAATCCATTGCTGCAGCAATCTCTTCGTAACTCAGGCCATCAATCTCGCGCATGACAATTGCCGACCGCAACTCTTCAGGCAACGCCGCCATGGCCTCATTGACCGCTTCACCGATCTGCTTGGTTTGGTAGAGCGATTCCGGCGTATCAATGTTACTAAGAGCAGCATTGTCTTCAAAAGTTTCACTGTCCCCGTCATTTGATTCTTTCAGGGTAGAAGGACGACGCCCTTGGGTCACCAACAAATTCTTGGCTGTATTGATGGCAATACGGTATATCCAAGTGTAAAACGCACTGTCACCCCGAAAATTACCGATTGCCCTGTAGGCCTTGATGAAGGTTTCCTGCACCACGTCCTCAATGTCTTCCTGATTGCGAACCATGCGCGTGAGCAAGCGGGCAACTCGCCTGTGGTATTTGTTGACCAACAAGTTGAACGCGAGTTTGTCACCAGCCTGAACACGCTGAACGATCAACAGATCATCGTCTTTATCGGAGGACATTCATCCTCCAAAAATAGCTGGAAAGTGAGGGCTTATCCCCATTTTCATGTGACTGCAGCCGACACACCAAAATACGCAACTGCCGAAAAGCCGAGGAGGAAGCAGGCACGAACAAAACCCTGGATTTCAGCAGCACCGATTGTTGTGGAAACAGGAAAATACCGAACGGCAAAACCCAAGCCCGATAAAAGGAAACCAGGCCATACTCCAAGCCATTTGATGTTGCGCGAAGTAGAAAAAACCGGGGATCAAATTTTATGTGCATGCTTGAATCGCATTCGGAGGTGAAATTGAACACAAGCTTTTCAGATTTGCGCGAGGCAGATACAACTCGGGCAGCGAATGTAAATTCATTCAACATGCTGCCCGACCGTGTGTTTGACAAGGAGCGCCCCGTTACACCCGTGCAATGGCCAAAGTACCGTTGGTACCGCCAAAGCCAAAGGAGTTAGACAAGGCCAGTTTGATGTTCATCTCACGGGCCGTGTTCGCGCAGTAATCGAGGTCACAACCCTCACCCGCTTCAATCAAATTGATGGTGGGTGGAGAAACCTGGTGGTGAACCGCCAACGCCGTAAATACTGCTTCAATACCGCCCGCAGCACCCAACAGATGACCTGTCATGCTTTTGGTTGAATTGATCACAGTTTTGTAGGCGTGATCGCCCAGTGCTCGCTTGACTGCCATGGTTTCTGCCACATCACCCAAGGGCGTCGACGTGCCGTGCGCATTCACGTAATTCACATCATCGGGATTCATGCCAGCATTGCGCAAAGCGGCTTTCATGCAACGCGCTGCACCGTCTCCATCTGCGCAAGGAGCAGTCATATGGCTAGCGTCGGCACTCATGCCATAACCCACCACCTCGCCATAAATTTTTGCACCACGCTTTTTGGCATGCTCAAATTCCTCAAGCACGAGCACACCGGCGCCTTCGCCTAAAACAAACCCATCACGGTCCTTGTCCCAAGGGCGACTTGCGGCTGTGGGGTCATCATTGCGGGTAGACAAAGCGCGCATTGCAGCAAAGCCACCAATGCCCAGTGGTGACACAGTTGATTCAGCACCGCCGGCAATCATGACATCCGCGTCACCGTATTCGATAATGCGCGCAGCCTCGCCGATTGAATGCGTACCTGTTGTGCAAGCGGTCACCATGGCAATATTCGGGCCTTTCAGGCCATACATAATGGACATGTGACCAGAAATCATGTTGATAATGCTGCCAGGCACGAAGAACGGGGAAATACGGCGATACCCTTTGTTGATCAAATCGGTGTGTGTGTCTTCAATCATCGGTAAACCACCAATGCCTGAGCCAATGCTCACACCAATTCGTTCAGAATTTTGTTCGGTCACTTCAAGACCTGAATCTTTGAATGCTTGAATACCTGCAGCCAACCCATAATGGATAAACGTATCCATCCGGGCGGCTTCTTTGCCAGGAATGTATTCAGCCACGTCGAAGCCCTTCACTTCACCAGCAATTTTTGCGGTCAGAGCCTCGGTTTCGAACCGGGTAATGGTCGAAATGCCAGATTTGCCTTGGGTCAGGCTTGTCCAAGCCTCGCTAACAGAATTACCCACAGGGCTAATGATGCCCAAACCGGTAATAACAACTCGTCTACGGCTCACAAGCCCTCCCTTTATCCAATGTTTGCTTGAACAGGCAGGGGCCGAGGAAAGCTAGGCTTCCTCTGCACCCCTTCAAATTCAGCCATTAAGACTTAGAGTTTGTCTTAACGTAATCAATCGCTTGTTGAACTGTGGTGATCTTTTCAGCTTCTTCGTCAGGAATTTCTGTTTCAAATTCTTCTTCCAAAGCCATGACCAGTTCCACTGTGTCCAAGGAATCAGCGCCCAGATCATCTACGAAAGAAGATTCGTTCTTGATTTCCTCTTCTTTTACGCCGAGTTGCTCGGCCACAATCTTTTTAACGCGCTGTTCGATGTTTTCCATTACGGAGCCTCCGTGGGTTTTTAATAAAATCGAGTGAGAATAACAAAGCGATATGACAGATCATATTCTAAATGCCTTGTTATTAGCCCATCCACATTCCACCATTCACGTGTAATGTGGTTCCAGTTACATACCCCGCCTGGTCGCTGGCCAGGTACAACACTGCCGCAGCAATATCGCCTACCTGCCCCATACGGCCCAACGGGATTTGTTGCTTCAACTGATCCACCTGTGTTTCATTCAGTGCATCAGTCATGTCAGTTTGGATAAATCCGGGCGCCACACAGTTTACCGTGATATTGCGGCTTCCCAGTTCACGCGCAAGCGCTTTTGTCATTCCGGCCACGCCAGCTTTGGCCGCAGCATAATTGGCCTGCCCAGCATTGCCACTGGTACCTACCACGGATGTGATGTTGATCATGCGACCAGTACGCGCCTTCATCATGGGTTTCATGGCCAGCTTGGATAACTTGAACACCGCTGTCAGGTTGGTGGCGATCACGGCATCCCAATCTTCGTCTTTCATACGCATGGACAACTGGTCACGGGTAATACCGGCGTTATTGACCAAAATTGTCATTGGCCCTAATTCTTCAGCAATTCTTGAAAACAAAGGCTCAAGACCTTCCGTGTCGGTCACATTAAGCACCGCTCCGAAGCCTTTGATGCCAGCCGCTTTCAAACCTTCCGAGATATCGGCTGCGCCAGCTTCCGATGTGGCCGTGCCAACTACAGCGGCGCCTGCTCTGCCCAAAGTGACAGCAATTTCCCGGCCTATACCGCGACTTGCGCCTGTCACCAAGGCCACTTTTCCGGTCAAATCAAACATGGTCATTCGGCTAATCCTTTTATTCGGCGACAAGCGCCGCTTGAATGCTGTCCGGATCAAAAATATTGACCACGGGCACATCGCTGATTCGTTTCACCAATCCTGCCAAAACCTTCCCAGGGCCACACTCCACGAACAACGTTGTGCCCGCAGCAGTCATGGCTTGAATGGTTTCAACCCAACGAACAGGGCCATAGGCCTGGCGCACCAGCGCGTCGCGAATTCTTGCGGGATCGGATTCTACAGCGACATCAATGTTGTTGTACACAGGCACTGCCGGAGAATTGAAATTTGTGCTGGCCAAAGCAGTCGCCAATTTAACCGAGGCGGGCTTCATTAAGCTGGAATGGAAAGGCGCGGACACAGGCAACTCAAGGGCGCGCTTGGCACCCAGTGCCTTGGCGGCTTCGCAAGCCGCTTTTACGCCTTGTGCACTGCCTGCGATGACCACTTGGCTGGGCGCATTGAAATTCACCGCCTCAGCCACTTCTCCATTCACACAGGCCTGCTGACAGGCTTGTGTGACTTGCTCATCGGTCAAACCCAAAATGGCGGCCATGCCGCCTTGCCCGACAGGAACTGCCTCTTGCATGGCCTGCGCGCGAATTCGAACGAGCCCCAGGCCCTCGGAAAAACTGAACACGCCAGCAGCCACCAAAGCAGCATATTCACCCAAAGAGTGACCTGCCACCAAGTCGGGCGCACTACCACCCGCGGCTAGCCAAGCGCGCAACACAAGCACGTCGGCCATCAACATGGCTGGCTGTGTATTGGTGGTCAAGTTGAGCGACTCGGCAGGCCCTTGCTCGATTAACGCAGCAAGATTTTGCCCCAAAGCCTGCTCTGCCTCGAGCGCTGCCGTGGTGTAAAGGCTCGCTGTGGCATTGTTGGTTTTGAAGGCGTTCAGCATGCCTACCGATTGCGAACCCTGCCCTGGAAACAGGAAGGCGATTTTCTTTGTCATTTTCGAGGAATTCATCTAATTTGCAATTTGCGCTATTTTACATGCGAACAAGCACGCTGCCCCATGTAAAACCGCCCCCGACACCCTGTAACAGCACGTTATCGCCTTTTTTAATCTGTTTTTGCTCAATTGCATGGTTCAAAGCCAAGGGAACCGAGGCGGCAGACGTGTTTCCATGCATACCGACAGTGATGACAACCCTTTCTTCAGGAAGCTTCAGTTTTTTCGCAACTGAATGCAAAATTCGAACATTGGCTTGGTGTGGCACCAGAAAATCGAGGTCTTCGAGCTTGAAATCAAGGCTTTCAAACAGTTCAAGCGCATTGCTGCCCAACACGGATACAGCCTGACGAAACACGGCTTGGCCATCCATGCGTAAAAAGGGATCACCAATAATTTTCCCGCCTTCAATGCGGCCAGTCGCGTTCAAAATACAGCCAAGGGTGCCGTCGGAGTGCAACTTACAGCCTAATATTCCCGGCTCGGAACTGGCTTGAATGAATACCGCACCAGCACCATCGCCAAACAACACGCAGGTCGTGCGGTCATTCCAGTCCATCAGGCGGCTAAACACCTCAGAACCAATGACCAGCGCGTTAGCGACCTGACCGGAACGGATCATGGAATCAGCAACAGTCAACGCATACACGAAGCCACTGCACACGGCCTGAATATCGAAAGCCATGGCTTTTTTGGCGCCAATTTCAGCTTGAACTGCGCAGGCAGTGGATGGAAAAACCTGATCAGGGGTTGAGGTAGCCAACACAATCAAGTCCACTTGATCGGGCAGAACGCCTGCGGCCTTCAGAGCCTGCAACGCGGCCCTGCTGGCCATTTGACAATTGGTTTCATCGGCTTCGCAAAGGTATCTTTGCTTGATTCCGGTGCGCGTTTCAATCCATTCTGCACTGGTTTCCACGCCTTTTTTAGCAAGAAACTCAGTCAGCTCCTGGTTTGAAACCGCACGCCTTGGCAGGCTTGCGCCGGTGCCAAGGATTGCACTGTATTGAGACATTAAATCACTTGGTCTGGTTTTGCCTCGACTGGTGCAGCTGCTACCTCTTGAGTGCTATTCGACGCCGGAGCGGCCAATGGCACATAGTGCGACATGGTGAGTCTGATGCTGTCCAGCAAATTGCCGTTGGCTGCATCGTAAGCTCGCTTGATCGCATAGAAGAAGGCATAGGCATCTGCCGAGCCGTGGCTTTTGATCACAATCCCTTTCAGCCCAAGCAATGCAGCTCCGTTGTAGCGGCGGTGGTCCACCCTTTTTTTGAATCGAAGCAACACTGGCGCTGCAAAAACAGCAGCAACTTTGGGCCACAGGCCTCTCTTGAACTCTGTCTTTATTATATCGCCCAGCATTTGTGCCAGACCCTCAGACGTTTTCAGGGCCACATTGCCCACAAAACCGTCACACACCACTACGTCGGTGGTGCCTTTGTAAATATCGTTGCCTTCTACGTTGCCGTAGAAGTTCAATTCGCTGGCGCGCAACAATTCCGAGGCCTTTTTGACCACATCATTGCCCTTGATCACTTCCTCACCAATATTCAGCAAACCCACTGTGGGCTTTTCAATTCCCTCAGTACCTTTCACGAAGGCCGATCCCATGACAGCGAACTGAAACAAATGGGCCGGTTCGCAATCCACGTTGGCTCCAAGGTCGAGCATCAGCGTGCCTTTGCCTTTCATATTGGGCAAGGCCGAGGCAATTGCTGGCCGATCAATGCTATCCAAGGTCTTGAGCACAAAACGGGAAATGGCCATCAGCGCGCCAGTGTTACCTGCACTGACGAATGCGGACGCCAACCCGTCTTTTACCAGGTTGGCACACACTCGGATGGATGAGTCTTTCTTGTTGCGCAAGGCTTGTGCTGGCGGTTCATCCATTTCAACCACCTCACTGGCGTGACGAATGGTGATTTGGGGATGCTCCAAAGCCTTTTTCTTGGCCAAGGCCGCCTCTATTTCAGCCTGCTTTCCGACGAGCACTAGCTGAACATCGGGGTGCTGCTTGAGAAAGCGCAAACAGGCCGGGATGGTGACCGACAAACCGTGGTCTCCACCCATGCAATCAATCGCTATGCGAACCATCCGTTCTTAGACCTTTTGGTTTTCATGGCAACATGACTGCAGTTGCCTTGTTGATTTGTAAATAATTACTCGTCAGCTTTGGTTTTTACTACTTTCTTGCCACGGTACATGCCATTGGGGCTGATGTGGTGGCGCAGGTGGGTTTCACCAGAAGAGGAATCAGCGGACAAAGTTGGCGCTGTCAGGTTCTGGTGTGAGCGGTGCATGCCACGCTTCGAAGGTGATTTTTTGTTCTGTTGAACGGCCATTTTAAAGCTCCATGTATAAAAGTGTTACTTCTTGCTTCTCTTGAGCAAATCGCTCAGGTTGGCAAAAGGACGCTGTACTTCCTGTGTTGGGCCATCAGCAGTGTCATCCTGATGGTCGTCAGTATCTTCAATATCGGCGCCCTCTTCTCGCCAGCTTCGCCCGGCTTCTTCAGCGCAGGCATCATGCTTGGGGAACATGGGGCATGCCAACAAAATTTCATCTTCCAGCCAATCTCGCAAGTTTATCGCACCCGGGCACGCAACAACGTCTGTGTCTTCGTCGAGAGTGTCTTCATCATAGCTGTCGGCCTGCGCTTCAGAAGTCATCAAAATCAAATGACGATCAAAGTCGATGGCGTGCTGCACACCTGAACCACACACTACACAAGAAAGCTCTGCGGTAAACCGGCCTTTGAACCGGATAACACTTTCAGACTTGGCGTTGATTCGCCCGGACACTTCCCAATTCTCGATTTGACTGGACAAAATATTCTCGTCGCTCGCCAGCCTCGGGAAGTCAAACTTCACATTTTCACTGCGGATGCTTTCACCCAATCGAGAAAACGACCATGCGTCGAATTCATCAAACTGTTTTAATGGGCTTTTTTGGCGCATGCCGATAAGAAAAGCAGGAAACGCGCGATAATACTCTGCTTAACGTAATCTGTCAAAGCCAGCGCGCTATTCAAATGACCCGTTCACTGTATCTAGCCTCCAGTTCCAAGTATCGCCGTGAGTTGTTGACTCGCTTGCAAATCAACTTCAGGTGCGAATCTCCCCAAATTGACGAATCACCTGAACCAGATGAAGCCCCGCTGGATACCTGCAAGCGCCTGGCCCGGGAAAAAGCCATGGCTGTGGCAACAGAACACCCAGCCGCGATTGTAATTGGTTCGGATCAAGTGGCCGACGTGGAGGGCGTGGCCATTAGCAAGCCGGGCAACCATGACAGGGCTCGTGCACAATTGCGCAGCATGAGCGGAAAAACAATTGTGTTTCACACGGCGGTTTGCATTTGTTGCCATGAAACTTCGCAAACGGTGGAATTTACTGTGCCCACTTCAGTTGAGTTTCGAGAGTTGAACGCCGCGGAAATTGAACGCTATTTAATTGCAGAAGAGCCTTACGACTGCGCAGGCTCGGCGAAAAGTGAGGGGCTGGGCATTTCGCTGCTCAAGAGGATTGAATCGAGCGACCCAACTGCTCTGATAGGACTACCTCTGATCGAAGTGGCAAACGCACTTCGACAATTCGAACTCATCTTGCCCTGACATGCTTTATTTGATTCCAAGCCCACTCAGCCAGAAAACCCCAAAACAGCCTGTGCTGGAGGCCGACCTGCCCCTGGTACGGCAATGCAACACCTGGCTGGTGGAGAACGCAAAACCTGCCAGGGCTGCACTGGGGCAATTCAACATGCCAGTGGCCATTCGGGATCTTCAAATACTTGAAATTGCGCAACTGACCCCACAGCAACGCCAGAATATTGTTCAGCGCTGCAAGGCGGGAGAACCCATCGCAGTGATGAGTGACGCTGGCTGCCCCGGCGTGGCCGACCCCGGTGCAGAAATTGTGGCATTGGCACATCGGCTGCAATGCCCTGTTCACCCTTTGGTTGGACCAAGCTCTATTTTATTGGCCTTGATGGGCAGTGGCTTGAATGGTCAGAATTTCCGCTTTTACGGTTACCCCCCCTTAGATCCTGCGCAGCGCGATACGTGGATCAAGCAAACTGAGCGGGAGTCTAAGGTTCAGCAATGCACCCAAATCGTGATCGAAACGCCTTTCAGGAACGAAAAACTGATTGAAGCACTTTTAAAACAGCTTTCAGACTCTACATTGCTGTGCATTGGCTGGGACCTGACAGGCGACGAGCAGCAAATTCACACCAAAACTGTGGCGCAATGGAAAAAAAGTGTGCCAACTCCAGGCAAGTTACCTTGCCTGTTTTTGTGGCTATCGGCCTGATCTACCGAGCAATCGTATTATTGAAAACCGAGGGTTTGGCGAGCACCGAACTCCGGAAACACACTGCGAACACCCTGCCCGAACACCACACCGACACGCTCGGCGAAACGCTCCGCAAATGAATCCTGCTCGGTGTAGTCCAAAATATCTTCAGCCTTCAACACGTCACGTGCAACAGTGTCAATTGAACCCAGCTCGTCGGCCAAGCCCAACTCGACACTCTTGGCGCCGGTCCAGACCAAACCACTGAACAATTCGGGGTTTTGGACCAGTTTTTCACCTCGCCCTTGTTTCACGACCTGAATAAACTGCTGATGAATTTCCGCCGCCATTTGCTTGGCAAATTCAGTTTGGTAGGGGTCTGCTTCACTGAAGGGATCGAGAAAGCCCTTGTTTTCACCCGCGGTGATCAAGCGGCGTTCGACGCCCAGTTTCTCCATAGTGCCTGTGAAGCCGAAACCATTCATGACCACGCCGATAGAACCTACCAAACTGGCCTTGTCGACATAAATTTTATCTGCAGCCGCCGCGACATAATACCCACCAGATGCGCACACCTCTTCTACCACTGCATAGAAAGGCTTTTGAGGATACTTTGCGCGAAGGCGCTTGATCTCATCATTGATCAAACCTGCCTGAACAGGACTACCGCCAGGGCTATTGATGCGTAGAATGACACCGACGGAGCCTTCGCTCTCAAATGCTGTTCGAAGGCTGGAGTTAATTCTGTCCGCACTCGCGAGGCTATCGCTGGCAATGACCCCATCAAGATCGACTAAAGCGGTGTGCCGACTGACTTCAAGGCTAGGGGTGGTGGTGAGTCCCAACACAGAGGCAATCAAAATGCCCACATACACCAAACCAATCAACTTGAAAAAAATACCCCAACGACGCTTTCGGCGCTGCTCAACCAGTGCTTCAGACGCCAGTTTTTCAAGAAGCTTGCGTTCCCATTGATTGTTTTCGTCACTCATCTTTAGTCCTCAATACCATCGGAAGGCACTGTAATTAGTTCGGTAGGGGTCCAGTACACTGCACCGTCTTTTTCTTCGATATTCAATCGCACCAACGGGTTACCGTCGCACGGACCGCCCAAACAGCTGCCATCTGTGGCGTCGTAACTGGCACCGTGCGTGGCACAAATTACGATACGCCCGGAATCGTCGAGAAATTCGCCGTAGTTCCAGTCAAGCTCAACGGGCACATGGGAACAACGATTCAAAAAGCACCTGACTTCGTTATCAACCCGCACAACAAATGCGGTGGTCTCCTCACTGTTGTACAGCACCCTGAAGCGGTAGCCCGTGCCACCCTCTTTAAGATCACCGGATTGGCATACCTGAATTTGCTGCATAGTCATGAATGGGCTGAAATAGTTTGAATTAGCCACGGGGCCAATTCATTGATTGAACGAAAAGACTGCAAATGGGGCACTTGGTTCAAGAGTTTGGGCGGATGCGCACCGGTTTGAACAGAAAGTGCATGCACACCAGCCGCATTGGCCATGTTCAAGTCATGTGTGGTGTCACCAATCATCACGACATGCGCAGCATCAATGTCAAACTCTTCCATCAACTCCAGAATCATTTGGGGATGCGGCTTGCTGTGGCATTCATCGGCACAACGCGAACCCATAAAATAACGGGCGGTGTCGGAATTCGCCATGGCACGGTTCAGGCCTTGCCGGCTTTTGCCAGTGGCCACTGTGCAAATAATACCCATCGCATTCAATTGCTTCAAAAGGGGTATTGCGCCACTGAACAGCTCCAATTCGTGATCTTTACTGAGGTAATGCTTGCGGTAACTTTCAACCAACAAGGCAATTTGAGCCTCGCTGGCTCCGGGGGCTGCGTGGCGCAAGGCATCGCTCAAGCCCAACCCAATAACATAGGAGGCAATTTCTTCACCCGGGTCGGGCAGCCCGGCATCAAGGCATGCATGCTGAATGGCACGTGTAATTGCGCCGGTTGAGTCGAGTATGGTGCCATCCCAGTCAAACACCACCATTTTGTAGGTCATCTGCTTTGTACTGCCTGTAACGATTTTAAAAAACTGTCCAATTCGGGGGCCAAAGGCGCCTCCAACACTATAGTTTCATTTGTAGCTGGATGAACCAGTTGCAGGCGTGCTGCGTGCAAAAACATGCGTTTCAAGCCCTGCCTGGCAAGCTGCTTGTTCATTTCAAAATTGCCATAGCGATCATCGCCAGCAATTGGAAATTTGTTGGCACTGGTGTGCACTCTAATTTGGTGAGTTCGACCTGTCAGAATTTGAGCTTGAATTAAAGTAAAGGTTGAATAAGATGACTTATAACGCTGAATTATTTGAAATTTTGTACAAGCTTTATCGCCGGCTTCATCAACAAAAACCCTTGCTTCTTTCTCGCCAGCCTGTGTTTTCAACAACGGAAGATCAACTTGCCTAAGTGTTTCTGGCCAAGAACCCAACACCAAAGTTTTATAGTACTTTTTCCAGGACCTGGCCCTAAGTTGCTCTTGTAACTTTCTGAGAGCACTACGCTTTTTGGAAATAATCAAAATTCCGGAGGTTTCACGGTCGATGCGGTGAACAAGCTCCAAATCTTGATAGGTTTCAGCCCTAAGTGCTCGAATACATTCAATTAACCCAAAGCTTGAGCCCGACCCACCATGAACTGCCATGCCAGACGGCTTGTTGACCACCAGCAAATGCTCGTCTTCAAACAACACGGGTATTTCAGCGGCGGCTTTTAAAAGTTGAGTTTTATTCACCACATTACTTGATGACATAGATTCAAGTGTTTGTTTTTCAACAACTTGAATAGGGGGAATACGTACGACATCACCAAGGCATAGCTTGGTTTTTGCTTCGGCACGCTTTTTATTGATTCGAACCTCCCCCGACCGGATAATTCGAAACACATGGCTTTTGGGCACACCTTTACACACGCTGCACAAAAAGTTGTCCAATCGCTGGTCTTGATGTTTTTCGTCAATTTCGAGCAAAACAGCCCTGTCGGGATTGGGTTTTTCCTGTGTTTTCAATTCTTTGTTTTACCAATTGGGCAGGTTCAGCATATAATCGAATTATCGCTTGGGAAGCGTCCGAAAACACTTCTGGATACGCCCCACCGTGATTTTATTTAGTGGGTGTGCCGCCTACCCTGGATGGTGGCAATGATGGCTGAAAAAGAGGCGCGCGGCTGAATGCCCGCCTTAAGCTGGAAACAAAGAATTTTACGCACCAGCGCGCACAAGAAGCGCTGGGTACTAACAAAAACGACGCAGGCCCACCTTACGCAGGTGAAATTTGAACCAATATTTATTATTAAATATCAATGCCTTAGTATAATCGCCGCTCTTGGTTAAAGCCGAGCGGCGCTTTGTTGTATTCGTTTTTGCATCTCTTTGTTCCTTCCGCTTTTTCAGCATCTCTTTTCGCACTGCGGTGCCATTGGAGTGTGCATGAAGCGCATGTTATTTAACGCAACTCATTCAGAAGAGTTGCGGGTCGCAATTGTCGACGGCCAGAAACTTATCGACATTGACATTGAAACAGCGGGCCGTGAACAACGGAAAAGCAATATTTACAAGGGTGTTATTACCCGCGTAGAACCCAGTCTTGAAGCTTGTTTCGTCAACTACGGCGAAGACCGACACGGTTTTTTGCCATTCAAGGAAATTTCCCGACAATATTTCAAAGAAGGCGTTGAAGCGGGTAAGGCCCGCATTCAAGACGTCGTCAAAGAAGGCCAAGAACTGTTTGTTCAGGTCGAAAAAGAAGAACGTGGTAACAAGGGCGCTGCCCTGACCACATTCATTTCGCTGGCTGGCCGTTATTTGGTGCTGATGCCTAATAACCCGCGTGGTGGTGGCGTTTCACGCCGCATTGAAGGCGAAGAACGCCAGGAATTGCGCGAAGCACTCGACAAGCTTGAGTACCCCAAGGGAATGAGCATTATTGCCCGTACAGCGGGCATTGGGCGTTCGGTTGAGGAACTGCAATGGGACCTGAACTATCTGTTGCAACTGTGGACGGCAATTGATGGCGCTGGCAAATCTGCCAATGGTGCGTTCCTGATTTACCAGGAAAGCAGCCTTGTCATTCGCGCCATTCGCGATTACTTCAGCCCGGATATCGGTGAAGTACTGATTGATACCGATGAAATTTACGACCAAGCCAAGCAATTCATGCAGCATGTGATGCCTGACATGATGAATTTGGTGAAGCGCTACCGCGACGACATTCCCTTGTTCAGCCGTTTCCAGATTGAACACCAGATTGAAACCGCGTACAGCCGCATGGTTCCCCTGCCCTCAGGCGGCGCCATTGTGATTGACCACACTGAAGCTTTGGTGTCGATCGACGTGAACTCGGCCCGCTCCACACGCGGAACCGACATTGAAGACACGGCTTTGCGTACCAACCTAGAAGCTGCAGAAGAAGTGGCCCGCCAGTTGCGCTTGCGCGACCTGGGCGGCCTGATCGTGATCGATTTCATCGACATGGAAAAAGCCAGCAACCAGAAAGAGGTCGAAAACCGGGTTAAAGACAGCCTGCATTTTGACCGTGCGCGCGTACAGATGGGCAAGATCAGCCGTTTCGGCCTGATGGAACTAAGCCGTCAACGCATCCGCCCTGCCCTGAATGAAGGTTCGCACACCACTTGCCCTCGCTGCAACGGCACGGGCGTGATTCGCGATACCGAAAGCACCGCCTTGCATGTGCTTCGTATTCTGCAAGAAGAAGCCATGAAGGAAGGTACAGCCAGCGTGCATGTGCAGGTTCCGGTCGATGTGGCTACATTTCTGCTGAACGAAAAACGCTCAGAAATTTACAAACTGGAAGCGCGCTTGAAGGTGAATGTGCTGTTGATTCCAAATAAACATTTGGAAACACCCCACTATGAAATTACTCGCCTGCGCCATGACGACGAACGTCTGGAAGACCCGCGTCAAAGTTTTGAGTTGGCTACATCCAAAGATGAGCAAAGCTACTACGACAAGAAAACCGAAGGCGAAGCTGTAAAACGTCAGGAAGCGGTGATCAAGGGTGTAATTCCAACCCAGCCCGCACCGCCCCACCAGGAACGCAAACCTAAAACCGATGTGGTTGTGGCAGCAGCCGCACCCGCTGGTCCTTCACTGATCCAACGAATCATTTCCTGGTTCAAGCGCGACACCACAGTTGAAGTGCCTGCGGTGGTAATTGACCAGAAATCCAGCGACCGTGGCGGACGTGGCCAAGGTCGCCCGCAGGGTGATCGAAACGATCAGCGCAATGGCCGTGGCGGACGCAATCGCCGTCGTGGCGGGCGTGGCCGGGAAGACGAGTCTACAGGGACAGCCGCTGGCGACGAGGTAAAAGCTGCAGACGCTCTACAGCCACGTGCTGCTCAACAGAACCGTGGTGGCCGAGGCAAACCTCGTGAAGAACGGGCAGCCGGCGCTGAGGTGCTTGAAGTGAAACCATTGGCAGCTGTCGAAGCTGCCGCTGGCGATGCAGCAGACACCGCAGAGCAGAATGAACGTGGCGGACGCCGTCGCCGTCGTCGCGGCCGAGGTGGTCGTGGCGCTGGAGAAGGTGAAGCCGGTGCGGCGCTTGAGCAGTCTGCAATGCAGTCGGAAGACGCATTCCAGACCGCAGATGCTGCGGAAGACGAAGAGCTTGCCAACAAGATCGCCGAAACGATGTCCTATGGGTCTGATGAAGAAACGGGTGGCGATGAGCCACGTCGCCGTCGTCGTCGCCGTGGTCGGGGTGGCAATCGTGAAGGTGCGCGTGAAAACGCCGGATCGGAATTGAACGCTTCAGAGTCTTCAGAGGAAACCCCGGAGCACACCATTGCGGCAACCGGTCTGAATGTTTCTGACATGGGACTGCCAGCCGAGCCAACACAAATGGGCTCGACTGAAAACAACCCAGATGAATCCAATGTGCGCGCGCCTGAAATTCAGGCTGTGCAATCGGTGATTGCTGCGGTGGCCCAACCCAAAGAGACTGAAGTTACGACTGAAGCGACAAGTGAAGTTGCAGACACAGCTGTGCCGTCAACTGAGTCGACAACCGAGCAAGCTGCAGTAGCGAGCGCAGTTGACGCGTTTGTAGACCAAACTCCTGCAGAACCAACACCGTTTGCGCCGGTAGCGGTTGAAACAGTTGTTGAATCCAAGGTTCAGGAAGCGCCGGTTGCCGCGACTTTCGCAGCTCCGGTACCCAAGCTGAACAAGGAAGGCCTTGAGCAAATGCTGAGCAGTGCTGGCATGCTGTGGGTTGAAACTGACCATGAAAAATGGTCTGTGGTTCAAGCCAACCTAGCGTCCACACCAAAACCCGCACGTGTTCCGCGCGAGCGCAAGCCGGTTGTTCAAATTGCAAGCGAGAACCTGGTACTGGTTGAAACCAAGCCAGAATTCAGGTCAGGTTCGAACTAAAGCAATATCGTCTCAGTCAGATCTCTGTGCTGAAACAAAAAAGCCCGGTGACAAGCCAGTCACCGGGCTTTTCTTATTCAAATTGAGTTCAACACATTCCACCCGCATAGCAACGCAATGGGGGCTCTTCTGTGCTTTTGGGCTGCAAAGCCACCGACTGCGCAAATGTGCTCATCATCTTGGTCGCAAAGTTAATAGGGAATGACAAGGGGTCAACGCCAGGCATGAAGGGTGTCAAACACAACGCTGGAACCTGCGCTTTCAGACGCTCAAGACTGGCTACACCAGGATGCGAAAGTGCGTCACTCACAATTGCGTACCCGACCGCATCGGAAGAACCCACCAGAAAATGATCTGCCGTGTTGGTCGGACACACGTCTTGGGTTGCAATGTTGACTTTGTTTCCCTCACCTGTGCGCAGGCTTGACACGCCATTTTCCTCATCGAAATTCGGAATGGCGACGTCGTCGGTTCGGGTGTAGACCTGCGTGTAATCGATACCTGGCAAAGTTTCGCCTCCAGCATTTAAAGCATCAAGCCACTTGGCTGCAACAGCAATTTGGGTGAATGAGGTAATACAGCCGATCACTGGCGTCGCACACAACAAGCTGGTCTCAATCAAACCGTGGTTTGCAGCAGCAATGCCAATCATGTCTTCAACCATGTCACGGGTGTCCGGGAAAAATTTCAAAGACCAACGGGGCATCACGCCGCCCTGACTGAAACCAACAATTGCGATTTTGGTGTTGGTGGTACGAAACATCTTGCGAATTGCGTGCGTAATGTATTCCGATGATGCTTGAAGCTCACCTGTATTGCTGTTGGGCAAATCAACGGCACACCAAGGAATGCCTGCTTCATCAAAAGCAGGAATGTAATTCCAGCTGAAGTTGCTTTCAACTGTTTGGGTCGCGCCCGGAACCAGCAAAACAGCACGTCCGGAATCGCTGCCAAAGCCCTCACTGCACTGCATGGCTGCATCAAGTTCTTGCTCGGAAATTAATAGAGGTGGCGAAGGGCTATCAGCTGGCACAAAGCCACTGGAAGAGATTCGGGAGGACTCTGAATTGATGGGATTGTCTGACCCACACGCAGACAATACTAAAAAAGAGGAAATTACAAACAGCTTGAATGGTTTCATCGCAAATCCTATTCAGATTCTTTCGGCCGCGCTAAAAAATCCGGGATAGGACAAAAAAGGGCAGAAAGCCAAACTTCTTTGAGGTGGGTCAAGCCCGGCTCCTCAGGTCTGGAAGCGCAAGTTGCATACCAGGCGAATGCAATTTAATTCACATTATTTTGCAATCACGATCTGACAATGCCTTCTAGGCAAATTTTGAATTTTGATGGCAGTAAACATACACCATTTTCCAATGCATTTTTACTTATTAATTTCAGATAAATTAACGCACTATTTAACAGCGTGATTATATTTAGTGCGTACGTTGTTTGTGCTTTGCACCATTCATTGCTGGTCAATGCACCAAACACATAAAAAAAGCCCACTCATTTCTGAGCGGGCTTTTCCCTATTTGCCATTGGCGCCTAGGTGAATAAACGGCGTTTAAAATTACTGCGCCATCACCTGAGAACCCATGGCTGTTGCGCCTTCCTTGGAGCGCACTGGCGAAACCTTGCCAGCCTTGATGTCGTCGTACCAGGCATCGTGGTGAGCTTTCGCCCATGTTTCATCCACATAACCGTCACGCATGGCCTCAAGCGCACCTTCCATACCGATTGAGCCGATGTAGATGTGCCCCATGGACATGATGATGAACAACAGCGCCGCGCTGGCATGGATCACATGTGACTGCTGCATGAGCAAACGGTCTTGGTCGAAGTTCGGGAAGTCGAGAATAAGTCCAGTTGCAGACACTACAATGCCAAGCACTGTGACGCCGCCCCAGAACCAGATTTTCTCGCCCATGTTGAAGCGACCCGCCGGGGCGTGCCCGAACAAACCACCACCTTTTTTGAGCCACTCAATGTCGTTTTTCTCTGGCAGATTGTCTTTCACATACATGATGAAAAACACAATGATGCTGACAGCAAACAACGGACCTACGAAGTTGTGAATCACAATGCTGATCGATGCAAGCCATGAGTTGAGCGTTAAGCCCATCCACGGTGCCAGCACATGTTTACCAAACATCAACAACAAACCGGTAAGCGCCAGTGCCACAAAACTAAATGCCATGGTCCAGTGGGCCACACGTTCTGCCGAGGTAAAACGCTCGATCAACTTGCCGGTGCGCGGTTCGGGCAACTTTACAGGGCCTTTCACCAAGTGAGCCCCCATAATTGCCAGAAAAACCAATGCAACAGCCCAGCCGCCATAGTAGGAGATCCAGTCGTTGCGCATTTGGCGCCAGGTTTCACCGCTTTTGTTGATCAACACACCTGTTTCACGGCCTTTGGTTACGGTGGTGAATGATTCACCCGACGCAACCCCAGACCAAACCGGTGAGTTATTCAAGGGCTGCGTTTGTTGCTTCTGAACTTGCGCTTGCGCGCGTTCAGATGCATCTTGCGCAATGGCCCCCATTGACCAAAGTGAGCAGACAGCGAAAACCAGGGCAGCGAACAAGGCGAACAACGCCTTGCCCATGCCTGGCTGCGCCACAGCCCGAATGGTTGAATGTGTCATGATTGACTCTCCTTATTGGGCCTTTGCCGAATCGCCAGTACGAACATACTCGTTCTGGGCTTTGGCTCGAACATTCAGGGTTTCTTGCCAGCTTTCCTTGTCACCTGCCTTGAAACCGCCGGCAGTGTACTGACCGCCGCCCGTTTCAAATGCTGGTGTATCGGCTTTGCCTGCATAACCCTTGCCATTGTTGGCGTCTTCCAGGGGTGAGCAGCCAGTGGCCAGAACAAGGCCCGCGAGGGCCCCGGAAAGAATCAACTTACCGCGAAGCGCCATGTTATGCGCCCTCCTTGGCAGGTTGACCGTAAGCAGAACTCCAGCCCCAAACTTCAGCGCCTTTGCCGCGAACTACCACGCGATTGCGGAAGATGTCGGAGACTACGTCGCCGTCACCCGCCAACAATGCTTTGGTTGAACACATTTCAGCACACAGTGGCAACTTGCCTTCAGCCAAACGGTTGCGACCATATTTCTCGAACTCGGCTTCGGAAGCGTCTTCTTCTGGGCCACCTGCACAGAATGTGCACTTGTCCATCTTGCCGCGCTGACCGAATGCACCCTCCTGAGGGAATTGTGGTGCGCCGAACGGACATGCGTAGAAGCAGTATCCGCAACCGATACACAGGTCCTTGTCGTGCAACACAACACCTTCGTCGGTCTTGTAGAAGCAATTTACGGGACAGACAGCCTGGCAAGGCGCATCTGAACAGTGCATACAGGCTACAGAGATTGAACGCTCTCCGGGTTCGCCGTCGTTGATGGTTACCACGCGGCGGCGGTTAATGCCCCACTCTACCTCGTGCTCGTTTTTACATGCGGTGACGCAGCCATTGCACTCAATGCAACGCTCGGCATCACACAGAAACTTCATACGTGCCATTTTCTTATCTCCTTTGCATTAGTGCTTAAACCAGCTTTTCAATCTGGCAAACGGTGGTCTTCGTTTCCTGCATCATCGTCACGCTGTCATAGCCGTAGGTAGTTGCAGTGTTCACTGCTTCACCACGAACGATTGGTGCTGCACCCTCCGGATAGCTGCTCAGCATATCCTTACCTTCCCAATGTCCAGAGAAGTGGAACGGCAAGAAGACCGTGTCCGGACCAACACGACGGGTAACCTGGGCCTGAACCTCGATTTTCGCGCCTGTTGGTGTCATCACACGCACCATATCGCCGTGCTTGATACCGCGGTCATTCGCTGCTGCAGGGTTAATTTCAACGAACATGTTTTGCTGAAGTTCGGCCAACCATGGGTTGGAACGGGTCTCTTCACCACCACCTTCGTATTCCACCAATCGGCCTGAAGTCATGATCAATGGGAAAGATTTGCCGATGTCGGCGTTCTTCTCTTGAATTGACTTGTACAACGTTGGCAAGCGCCAGAAACCGGCCTTGTCATCGTGCGTTGGGTACTTGGCCACCAAATCGGGCTTGGTCGAGTACAGCGGTTCACGATGCTTGGGCACTGGATCCGGGAAGTTCCACACCACAGCACGGGCTTTCGCATTGCCGAACGGATGGCAACCGTGCTTCATGACCACGCGCTGGATACCACCAGAAAGGTCAGTCTTCCAGTTCTTGCCCTCGGCCTCGGCCTTCTCAGCTTCGGTAAGGTCGTCCCACCAACCCAACTGCTTGACCATGTCGGCTGTGAATTCTGGGTAACCGGTCGTGATTTCAGAACCCAATGAATGAGATCCGTCTTCAGCCAAAAGGTTAACGCCATCTTTCTCAACACCGAAGTTGGCGCGGAAATTACCGCCACCGTCCATCACGTGCTTGTCGGTCTGGTACAGGTTCGGTGACCCTGGGTGCTTGGCTTCTGGTGTGCCGTAGCATGGCCATGGCAAACCGAAGTATTCACCGTCACAAGGACCGCCTTCAGCTTTCAGCGTGCGCACATTGAAGGTGTGCATGTTTTTCATGTGCAGCTTCAAGCGCTCTGGGCTTTGGCCTGTGTAGCCAATAGTCCAAGTGCCTTTGTTGATCTCGCGCAGGATGGACTCAATTTCCGGTTCCATCATGCCGCCCTTGCCCTTGATCATGGTCAGGTTCTTGGTCAACTCGGCTGCAAAGCCCAGCTTCTCAGCCAGCTGATACATGATCATGTGGTCGTTACGGCTATCGAACAATGGCTCAATAACTTTCTCACGCCACTGAACTGAGCGGTTAGACGCTGTAATTGAACCCGAAGATTCGAACTGGGTTGTTGCGGGCAACAAGTACACTTCGCGGTTTGGATTCAAACCGGCAGGGTCGCCTGGCATGGCGGCCATTGCAGCAGCGGCTGTTGGGTACGGGTCAACAATGACCAACAGGTCGAGTTTATCCATGGCTTTTTTCATGTCCAAACCACGGGTTTGTGAGTTTGGTGCATGGCCCCAGAAGAACAGACCACGCAAGTTGCCAGCTTTCTGATCAATCAGCTCTGGGTTTTCAAGCACACCGTCTACCCAACGAGAGACAGTCATACCGGATTTGGTGCTCATGCCTTCGGCATAACGGCTCTTGATGTATTCGTAATCAAGACCCCATACGCGGCACCAGTGCTTCCAAGAACCCTCGGCAACGCCGTAGTAACCAGGCAATGAATCTGGGTTTGGCCCCACGTCGGTGGCACCCTGAACGTTACAGTGGCCACGGAAAATGTTTGCGCCACCACCTGATACACCAATATTGCCCAGTGCGAGCTGTACGATACAGGAAGCACGAACCATGGCATTGCCAATGGTGTGCTGAGTTTGACCCATACACCAAACCAAGGTGCTGGGGCGATTTTTGGCCATCATTTCAGCCACTTTGTACATCTGGGCTTCACCAACGCCGCAAGCTTCTTCGACCTTGTCGGGTGTCCAGTTGACCATCACATCGGCCTTGATCTGGTCCATGCCGTACACACGGTCATTGATGTACTTTTTGTCTTCCCAACCGTTCTTGAAAATGTGATAAAGCATGCCAAACAGGAACGGAATATCTGAACCTGAGCGGATGCGGACGTATTCGTCAGCACGCGCTGCAGTGCGGGTGAAACGTGGATCAACCACGATCATTTTTGCGCCAGTTTCCTTGGCATGCAGCATGTGCATCATGGACACAGGGTGTGCTTCGGCCGCGTTAGAACCGATGTACAACGCACACTTGGTATTCTGCATGTCGTTGTAGGAGTTGGTCATCGCGCCATAGCCCCATGTATTTGCAACACCAGCCACAGTTGTGGAGTGGCAAATACGCGCCTGGTGGTCACAGTTATTCGTGCCCCAGAGTGAAACCCACTTGCGCAGCAGGTAAGCCTGCTCATTGCTGTGCTTGGATGAGCCAATGAAGAACAAAGAGTCGGGACCATTGGCCTCGCGCAGTTCCATCATTTTTTTGCTGACGGCTTCCAGGGCTTCATCCCAGGAAATTTTTTCATACTTGCCGTTTACCAATTTCATGGGGTATTTCAAACGGTGTTCGCCGTGACCGTGTTCACGCAGTGCGGCACCCTTGGCGCAATGTGCGCCCAAGTTAATGGGGCTGTCGAACACAGGGTTCTGGCGAACCCACACGCCATTCTGAACCACGGCATCGGTGGCGCAACCCACTGAGCAATGTGAACAAATCGTACGCTTAATCTCGATTGCACCGCTTGCGGCCCCGCCTTCAGCAGCGGCTTCGGCTTTGCGCACCATGCCAAATGGCAAGCTGCCAGCAACTGCACCCGCACCTACACCAATACCGGAGCGCTTCAAGAAAGCACGGCGGTCCATGGTGGCACCCAAACGGGACCCGATTTTATTGAGCAAGCTGTGGTTGTGATTGGGAATCACTTTGGCCACTGTCTTTTCGTCTCTTCGCTTTAACATCCTGGTCTCCTCGGATTACACCAGCAAGGTTCTGTAATAGGTTTTCACGTGCTCAGAGAGCTGATAACCCTTCGATTTCTTCTCAGTGCCTGCGGCAGCAGCTTGTTCAGCCACTTCAGGTTGTTTGCTTACCACCAATGCAGCACCGGCAGCAGCGACACCCGCACCGGCACCCACCAGGAATTGGCGTCTTGCTAGTTTGGGTTTGTCTTGATTTATCATTTTCTTGGTCATCTCATCACCTCCAATCAAACGGCACTTTCAAAATCGAAAGACTGTGTTTCAACATCAAAGAACACGCGGGTCAAACGACCCACAGTTTTGTAAAAATCGGTATTGGCTGCTGCCTCAATGTCATCTGCCATTTGGTTATACCAACTGGCCAGATGTGCATGAAAAAAAGCGCGCTGCTCGGGGAAGGCCACAGGCGGATCGTCTGCCAGAATCAGGTAGCGCATCACTTCGCATAAAAATGCAATGTGGTCTTCGGTTTCCACCAAGGCCTCATCGCGAGTAAGGCCAAACTTGGCCAAGTCGTCGCGAAGCAAGACCAGAGGCTTTTCGTTCAGGAAACCAGCCATGTAGTACGAGCCGTAGAGCATCACTTCCGGACGACCAATGCCGATGAAGTTGTCTACAAACTCCTGATTGATCTGTTTGCTGTCAAACTGCGCAACCACACGCAACAATTCGGAAAACTCAAACCCCAAAGGTGTGGTGATGTCCAGGCTAGCCCGGTCAATTTCCCGAAATTTCGCCAAAAACTCATCGCTTACATTGCCGGAGTACAGATGGGACAGAAGGCCGTAGAAATCTGCACGGGCCCAGTCTTCACCAGCAATCAGGTTGTCGTCTTGTTGAGCCGGGGCGATCATTTCTTCACCTCAAAAATTGTCATTTCATCCTTGGCGCTGTACATGTCGGTTACACGGCAATCTGCACACATTTTCAGGCGGTTTGCATTGCGCTCGAACATGCTGTGCTGGCTCAGCTTGGCAAACATGTTGTCGATCATGTGCTTGGTGCCAAAAGCTTTACCGCAACTAATGCAGTGGAAAGGTTGCGACTCATTCAACACACGCTTTTCACGCGCGGCGGGTCCAAGCAGCAATTGTGGAACAAGCTGCATGGCGTTTTCGGGGCAGGTTTCCACGCACAAGCCACACTGCACGCAGTTGCGCTCAATAAAACGCAGCTGGGGCATTTCAGGATTGTCGATAAGCGCTGAAGCGGGGCAAGCACTGGTACAACTCATGCACAGGGTGCACTTGTCTTTGTTCACCAACACGGCACCGAACGGCGCGGCAGATGGCAAAGCAATGGGTTCTGAAAAACCGGACTTCGACTTGGCCTGGGCATGTTCAACCAAGTGATCAATCGCAAACTCCATTCGAGTTCGCTTGTTCGAAGACAATTCAAAACTGGCTGGAGTTACGCCACTGGCTTGCAACTCGCTGGGAGCAAACAACAGGTCAGTTTGACCGATGTGCAACACGCGAACCCGGTGTTGCAGGCCAATGGCCTCAAGCAAAGCATTCACCCAACCCACCTGCGCGGCCAAAGGTTCACCGTAATGGCTGGCCTCGACCGCAGACTGCATGACCGTAACCCGGTCGGCACCGAAAGCCAAGGCAGACAGCCAAAGATCTGGGCCCACACTGGCGCTATGGTTCAATTCAATGGGCAACAAGCTGAAATCTGAAACTGCCGATTTGCCAGAGGCAGGCTTCGCAGCTTTCTTGGCCGACTCTAACCAATTGTGCTCAAGATCTGGGCCGTGCAGCAGCACCTCGGCTTTCTTGCCGCCATTGCCCCGGAATGCCTTCAATGCTGTTTTGATGGAGCGGCCCTGAACAGTGGCCGGGCTCAGCGCGAACTGAATGGCACCGGTCGGGCACACGGTGGTGCAAGCACCACAACCCAAACACAAGTGCGGATTAACTTCAATTTTCTCGCCTGCAGATTTGATTGCTTTGGTGCTACAGGCATCGATACAGTTGCTGCAACCCTCTTTGTTTGAACGACTGTGCGCACAAATATTTGACTTGTAATCAAAGAACTTTGGCTTCTCGAACTCGCCCACGGTTTGCACCGCATCAAGCATCGCTTCCAACAACAACTGGTCGCTGTCGCCGACATGCCAATAGCCCAGTGGTGCCTGGCGATCCGCAAACAGACCGGGCATGGTGCAGTCAATTACCATGTCGTACTGGCGTGTAGTGACTGCATTCATGTCCGCGAAAGAAATGGCTTTGAAATCACCGCAAGCCTTGATACAGGCACCAGATTGATCGCAGCTGTTCAAGTCGATCGTCAGGGATTCCTTCGAAATGGACTGCGTCGGACATGCATCCACGCAGGCACCACATCGTGTGCACATTTCCATGTCAACCGGGTTGGTCTTGCGAGTGCTCAATGTGAACGCACCCAAATAACCCTCTGCAGCGTCTACATGCAATGCCTGCACGTTCAAATCGCGCTTGGCAGGCAAAACAACACCTGAAGGATCGGACACCAGCAAATCGACGGTCAGATTGTTGGCAAGAGTTTGCGCGTGGTGCAATTGCTTGTCGCTGTTCGCCACGATGGCAACCCGGCCTTGTGATTTGAACAACACGGCAGGAACGGGCTCAACCTGAAAGTCGGTCTCGTAAGCAGCCAGAGCGGCCACAGTCGCGGCGGCTTCGGTGGAGTTTTGAGCCGAAGGCTGACCCCGGAGCAAACCACGCAGGTTGAAAAACTCAACAGCTTGAGAACTTGTACTATCGACCAAAGATTCGAATACGGCTTGCTCTTGGGTGCAGCCGACGAAACAACGTGCGCCGCTGGTTTTGTTTTTTGCATCAAGCACGGTGGCAATACCGTCTCGGCAAGCACGTTGGGCGGACACAAAGCGAATACCTTCCACATTCACGTTTTGCAACGCTTTGTCGATTGTCTCGCCGCTTCCCTGGCAACCACACACAAACACATCCGAGTTGGTCATTGTATTGATACTTCTATTTTGGTTATTTGGCATTTATTTGCAAAACTTGTGCCAGAGTGAGGCAAAACATTTTTTTATTTAGAATCAGCAGTCTAGAAATGGACGCTTGCACACCGATAGGAAGGGTGGTGCATTTTGTCTGTATCGAGCTGGACAAGCCGCAGACAAAATGTACCAAATATTAGTTATTTTTCGCCAGGTGTTTCGAACGATCGTTTTTCTAGTTCTTTATTAAAATCAGAGTCTTGCAATCCATCAGGGATAACCCTAACAGTATCCCGATCATCCGGATTTTCAGCTGCTGTTTGTTCAATATCACCTGTTTTGTCTGACACGGCAGGAACAGAATCATCAGAACTGGACAGCACAGACGCCACCCGCTCAAGTCCCTCCTCCATGTCGGCTTTTTTCAGTATTTCAAGGTCTGGCCGGCTGAGCAATTGCTTGGACAGGGTCATTTTCCCGATGTCTTCCTGACTCAGCGGCGTGAACTTGTTGTAATCATCGATATAAATATCCAGACCGTCCATCACGTTGAATTCCGGGCGGGAGAACAACGCCTTGAATGCTTTGTTCTTCAGTTCAGTTGAAACTTTATCCACCATGAAGGCCTTGATGTCCCCACCCTGCTTCACGGCCAGAAGATCAGCTTCAGTGGGCAATGGAAGTTCAGGCTGAGAAGGAGTTTGCGCCTTTGGCTGTGAATCAGCGAGTTCACTGACCGCGTTAGCCTGATTGGCATCGCTACCTTGGAGAGGGACACTGACCTGCAAGTCCGGGGCGTCTTCAGCTAGCTTTTCTCGCGCTCGAACTTCAAGTTTGCGCTTGGACCATCGGCTTAAAAAATTCTCGCTCATCGCTTTAACCACGCTCCTCAGGTTTTATGAAGGACTGAGGACGCCTACGCTGCTTGGGCTCGGGTTGATATTTGGCCTGAACCAGCTCGGCAAGCCAGCTGGCCACTGGTGCCGGCAGGGGCAAGGTTTGCACTTCTTCGTTGGAATCCATCCAGCGGGCAGCTTCGTCGTAACTGAAAGTGGCCTCGAATACGGAGGGCATTTGGGTTTTGTTGTCCTCCGGGTAGCGTACCCCAAAGAAAATGAAAGGCGTCTCCGTGTCCAAATTCAGGAAATAGCCTTGTAGCTGATCTTGATACACCTCGACATTGACTGTTTGAACCCTTTCATCCGCACCCTGTGGCATGAAAACATCCACTGGCCCCATCTCGAGCACTTGCCAGCGAAAGGGCTGCCAAGGGGAGTTTTGTACCACCTTCCCGATTTTGACGTTCAAAGCCAGTTCACCCAACACCAAAAATTTTGCGCTCAAAAAACACCTCTGTGAGTTGCCGGTGCCCGCCAGTACGGGCACAATTCATGGTTATTAGATTAGAAGATACACCACAAGTATCACAATAGGAGTTTGCCCCATGGGGCGAGGGATTGAACGATGACAGACCGAGTTATTCAACTGGTCCAAGACAATTCGCGCGTAATTCCCTTGAATTTCAGCGCACCGCAAAACAGTGAAGTACCCGCAAAAGATCATTTCAATCGCAGGCTTCACGACTTGCGTATTTCTGTCACGGATCGCTGCAACTTTCGTTGCGTGTACTGCATGCCCAAGTCGATTTTCGACAAAGACTACCAGTTCTTGCCACACAAAGACTTGCTCAGCTTTGAAGAAATCGAGCAGGTTGCCCGAGAATTCGTGGCACTGGGAGTCGAGAAAATACGCCTTACCGGTGGCGAGCCACTGCTGCGAAAAAACATCGAAATCCTGATAGAACAACTTGCACGCTTGCGCACGCCTGGCGGAAAACCTGTGGAGATCACGCTGACGACTAACGGCACCCTGTTGCGCAAAAAATCTAAAATTTTGAAAGAAGCCGGGTTGAACCGTGTCACGGTGAGCCTGGATGCAATCGACGATGCGGTTTTCAAGGCCATGAACGACGTAGACTTTTCAGTCAACGAAGTACTCGATGGAATTGAAGCAGCCCATGAGGCTGGCTTGGGGCCGATCAAAGTCAACATGGTTGTGAAAGGTGGCATGAATGACGACCAAGTGTTACCTATGGCCAAACACTTCAAAGGTACACCTCATATTTTGCGCTTCATTGAGTACATGGATGTGGGCAGCAGCAATGGCTGGAAAATGGACGAGGTAGTGCCATCGGCGCGCATCATCAACATGATTTCCCAACAGGTGTCGCAATTGCAAATGCTGAATGCCAATTACACCGGTGAAGTGGCTGAACGCTGGAAATACAGCGATGGCACCGGTGAAATCGGCGTAATTTCGTCGGTAACCCAAGCCTTTTGCAAAGACTGTACACGCATACGTTTGTCCACTGAGGGCAAGCTTTACACCTGCCTGTTTGCCAGCAAGGGGCACGATTTAAAGCCCTTGATTCGCTCGAACGCCTTGCCTGAAGCGATTGGCGAACAACTGAATCATGCGATCAGAAACCTGTGGTCTGTTCGAGCTGATCGATACAGTGAAATTCGAACTGAAAACACCACACAGCCCAAAGACAGAATCGAAATGTCTTACATCGGCGGCTGAGGAATTCATTGAAACAAGTTATGGCAGCACACATACAAACCACCCACGCGAGCATACCCAGCACCGTTGAAATAACTGCCACCAATGAGCGCGGTGAACAGGTACCGGTTCAAATTTCGGGCGAACATCCGCTCACCCTGTATTTCGACAAGAAAGAACTGTTGACCATCATGACCCTGGGTGCTCAACCTGAGGCCTTGGCGCTAGGCTGGCTGCGCAATCAAAGGCTGGTGTCCGACCCTTCAGAAATTGCAGCAATTCATGTGGACTGGGAAACAGAGAGTGTTGCAGTCACTTCAACAGTGCTAAAAAACACAGGCCAAACCATTTGGGAAACCACCGAAAAAGCGCAGAAGTTGGAGAAGAAAACAACCACATCGGGTTGCGGACAAGGAACCGTATTTGGCGACCTGATGGAAGACCTGGACAAAGTGCAACTGAGCAATGCTTACAATCTTTCGCAAGATGTGTTGTACGGCGTGATGGACCATGTTCGTAAACACGAGTCAATTTACAAACAGGCCGGCGCGGTGCATGGTTGCGCGCTGTGTTCCAACAGTGGTGAAAACCGTGGTGAAATTTTGCTGTTTGTAGAAGACGTGGGGCGACACAATGCTGTGGACGCCATCGCGGGTCAAATGTGGTTACACGGCTTGACGGGTGAAGACAAAATTTTTTACACCACTGGCCGGCTGACTTCCGAGATGGTGATCAAGTGTGCCCAAATGGGTATACCGGTGCTGGTTTCTCGCTCGGGCCTCACACAAATGGGCTACGAAATTGCCCAGAAACTGAACATCACCATGCTGGGTCGCTGCCAGGGCAAGCACTATTTGCTCTACACCGGCACACACCGATTCAACACTTTAATTGACACACAAATCGCATGAGCATTTCACTGGATGACATCACTGGCGTAATTCTCGCTGGTGGTATGGGTCGCCGCATGGGCGGCGTTGACAAAGGTCTGCGCAATTTCAAGAATGCACCATTGGCGTTGCACGCAATGATGCGACTCAATGGGCAAGTGGGCGACATATGCATCAATGCCAACCGAAATATCGGCGTGTACGAAGGATTTGGTGTTGAAGTGGTGTGCGACATTCAACCCGACTACGCAGGCCCTTTGGCTGGCATGCAAGCGGCGCTTGCCCACACCAACCTGCCTTACCTGGTGACTGTGCCTTGCGATGTACCCATGTTCCCCTTGAATCTGGTTGAAAAACTGAGTGCACCATTTGAGAAAAACGTGGGATTGATGCTAACAGTGGCTTCAACAAAAGGCCGCCATCACCCCGTGTTTTGCATGATGCGCACTGAACTGTTGCCCAACATGGAGGAATTTTTGCGCAAAGGTGGTCGAAAAATTGATGCCTGGTACGCCAACATTCCACATGAAGCGGTTGAGTTTGACGACGAAGCAGCCTTTCACAACGTCAATACCCTCGAAGAACTCAAAGAACTCGAACAAAAATCCTGAGTAGCAAGGCAAAGTATGGAAACTGATTTTCAAACTGTTGAAGAAGCGCGAATCAAAATACTGTCGCTTCTCAAGCCGATTACAGGCACCCGAACCGTGGCCATTCGCGACGCACTGGACCAGGTGTTGGCTGCCGATTTGTTGTCCCCCATTAATGTGCCCGCGCATGACAATTCTGCGATGGATGGCTACGCCTTCAACAGCAACTGCATACAAAACGCCGACATCACCCAACTGAAAATGATTGGTACCGCCTACGCGGGCAAGGCATTCAACGGCAGTTGTGCCCATGGTGAATGCGTGCGCATTATGACTGGTGCAGTGATGCCCCAAAACTGCGACACCGTGCTGGTACAGGAAAATGCCACTGTCAGTGGTGACCACATCAGCTTTCCACCAGGTGCAGTCAAAGCGGGCGACAACCGCAGGCTTGCTGGTGAAGACCTAACGATTGGCAAACCTGCCCTGCCCGCAGGCAAAGTGCTTCGGCCTGCCGACCTGGGTTTGCTGGCCTCGCTCGGCATTGCCGAAATTTCGGTGCGTAGAAAATTGCGGGTTGCTTTTTTCTCCACTGGCGACGAATTGCGATCCCTTGGCCAGCCACTGGATGAAGGCTGCGTGTATGACAGCAACCGCTACACACTGTATGGCATGCTGACCCGACTGCGATTCATTGAATTGCTGGATATGGGTGTGGTACACGACTCCCCGGAAGCCCTTGAACAAGCCATGTTGCAGGCCATGGAACAAGCCGATGTAATCGTGACTTCGGGCGGTGTTTCTGTGGGTGAAGCGGACTACACCAAACATGTCATGGAAAAACTGGGCAGCGTGAATTTCTGGAAAATTGCCATGCGCCCAGGTCGCCCAATGGCTTTTGGCGAGGTTCACAACAAAGCCAATGGCGACTCCGCCTATTTGTTCGGCTTGCCGGGCAACCCGGTCGCAGTCATGGTGACCTTTTATGCATTCGTGCGCGACGCATTGTTCAAACTTGCCAATGCCAACCCCTTGCCAGTTCCCATGCTGAACGCGAAGCTGGTCCAAAACGTTCGCAAGCGCCCAGGACGGACTGAGTATCAACGCGCTCGTCTGGTCATGGAAGATGGAGTTCTGGTTGCCCACCTGACGTGTTCACAAGGATCAGGAATTTTGCGCAGTATGTCAGAGTCAGATGGTTTGCTGGTACTTGAACACGAACAAGGCGACCTGAAAGCTGGTGATACTGTGCTGGCACTGCCCTTTGAAGGCTTGATCTGACGAGAAACACACACCCCACCCAGGGGAGTGAACCAAGTGAGTGATTTTCAGGGCGAAATTCAAACGCTACCATGGGCGCACTTGAATTTCGGCCCCTGACATGCTCCAAGACCCCCGCCCAATCAAACCATTGCAACACGCCTTGTGCAGCGTGCTGGAGAACATGGGGCTGGAGTTTTTACCCAGCCAATGGGCATTGCAAGCCAATTTGGCTGAGACAGGAAACGACCCCGAACTGAATCAATTGTTGGCTTATCTATCAGCCTGCAATATTTCTCGGCAGCTGTTTCAAAATGTGTCCACCAGTGAAATAAAACACCTTGGTCCACACACGCTGGCCATGTTGCACAACGGCCAGTGTGGCTTGCTTGAAGAACTGATTGCATCGAGTTCCCCACCAGCGTCCTTGAAATGGGCCCTGCAAATTGAAGCCCCAAAAACCACTGAAGGCACCCGAAGCGAACCAGCGCCAGCAAGCCTGTTTGAGTTTTGGCAACAGCTCCGCGATAGCCAATGGTTGCGAGAAGCACTCAATTTTGAGAATGGAAGCTTCAAGCCGGTGATCTATGCTTCCCTGCTGATCAACTTGCTGGCCCTGGCAGGCCCGCTGTTCTCGCTACAGGTGTATGACCGCATCATTCCTAACCAAGCTTATGCATCAATGATTGCATTGCTGCTAGGTGTATTTCTTTGCCTGGGTTTTGAGCATGCTTTAAAGCATGCGCGCCATCGCTTGATGGAAATTGCGGCAACCTCCATCGACACCCGCTGCACCATGCACCTGTCAAAATCACTCTTGAATGTGCCCATCCACAAAACCGAACCAACCCTGCTTTTGCAGCACCTTCGTTCGTTCGAGCAACTGCGTGAATTGGTGACAGGCGTGTTTCTGCTTGCGCTGATTGACCTGCCGTTTCTGCTGCTTTTTCTGGCGGTAATTGCCCTGATTCATCCCCTTTTCCTGTTGATCTCGGGCGGAGTAATTGGACTCACCTTGCTGTTCATCGCCACATCTCACCGAACAATTTCCCGGCTCGGGCAAACACAAATGCGGCAAAGCCGCGAAACCCAAAGCCAATGGCTAGACTCGCTGGCCTGTCTGGACAACATTCAGGCACACGGCGTTCAACAAGCACACAGCAAATTGTTGAACAAACTTCAGCTTAAATCGCGGCTAAGCGGCAATGCAGTTCGCGATCAAATGTTTTTAATCAATCAACGAATACACCTGTTGCAACAAGGCAGTTGGGTACTGACCATCGCGCTGGGTGTTTACTTCATTGTTGAAAAACAACTCACCGTGGGTGGCTTGATCGCAGTCTCCATGCTCACCATGCGCTGCTTTGCACCCATCCAGAAATTACAGGCCCACCTGGTACAAACCCATTCGGCCCAGGCCAGCTTCGAAGAACTGGACCGGTTTTTGGGGCAACAAACCCAAACCACTGAGCAACGCGCCGCACTTGAACGCATCGACACCATGGCGCTTGAATTTGCAAACGTTTTGAAACCGGGCCGCAACCGTGAAACTGCTCAACCTTTTGACTTCATACTGCGCACCGTGAACCTGCAACTGCACGCGGGAAACCGGCTTGGAATCATCGGTACAACAGGCTCTGGAAAAACCTCCCTGCTCAAACTGCTCGCCCAACAACTGAAATGCGATCACGGCCAACTGGCGGTCAACAAGCTTTCGATTGCACATTTTCACAGCAGTGAATTTCAATCCAAAGTGGGTTATGCAAGCCAACCCCCAGTGCTGATCAAGGGCAGTTTGCTCGACAACATTCGCTTCATGCGCCCGCACATCAGTACTGAGAACTGCTGGAAAATTCTGCAGCAACTTGGGCTCAAAGAATGGGTAGATCAACACCCGGACGGCATTCACATGGCCATTGACAGCCAGGGCAACAACTTGTCTTCAGGGCAAAAGCAGGCTGTGTCGCTGTGCAGAGCGCTGGCGGGCCAACCCCAATTGGTGCTTCTGGACGAACCCACCGTGTGTCTTGATCAACACATGGAGAGCCAGCTGATGCAACATTTGCAGCAGCTGCCAGAACACAGCATTTTGGTGTTCACTACACACAAGCTTGGGCTATTGGCTTGTGCCAGCAGCCTTGCACTGATGCACAAGGGGCAAATTCACGCGCAGGGCAACAAGCCTGAAGTACTACACGCAGCCAATGCACTTGCCACACAACACAAACAAAAAAATGCAGGTTGAACCATGAAAATTCAACATCACGCACAGCGAATTGTCGACTGGCTTGCCGGGCGGAATGAAGAACATCACATGCCGGCAACTGCAGGGCTGGACCAGTCAAGGCTGTGGCATGAACAACAAGTGCTCACCAAACGCCTGGTACATGGCTGCGCCCTTACCTTGCTGGCCCTGCTGGCGTGGTCTGCAATTGCAACAGTGCCCCAGGCTGCACATGGCGAGGCACGTGTGGTTCCCTCGCAGCGATTGCAAGTCATTCAAGCCGTAGACGGCGGCGTGATCAACCAGGTGTTTGTCCGCGAAGGTCAGCTGGTGAAGGCTGGTGACAAACTGGTTCAAATTGACATCACGCGTTTTTCATCAAGCCTCAAAGAAAAGGAAGCGATCAACGCCTCGTTTCAATTTCGAGAAGCCCGGTTAATGGCACAACTTAACAACACAACGCTAAACCTGCCTGCCCCACTCATTCAGCAGTACCCCGATTTGTACCTGCAAGAATCCAAGTTGCTACAAACCAAACTGCAAGAATGGGCCGCACAAACGCAAATTTATGAACAGCAGCTTGACCAACGGCAACGCGAACTCGACGAAGCACAAAGCAACGCCACCGCAGCCAAACGGAATCTGGAAATATCGGAACAAGAATTGAGCAGCATGCGGCCACTGCTAAAAAGCGGCGCTGTATCCCCGGTTGAAGTACTGCGACTTGAACGCGATGTAGCCAAAGCCAAAGGCGACTATGAAGGTGCCAATGCACAAACCAACCGACTGTATTCTGCCATTCGCGAGGCCCGCCAGAAGATTGAAGAAATTCGATTAAAACAAATCAACGAAGCACGCACCGAGCTCTCGGAAGTCAAGGCACGCTTGGCCAGCCTTGAGCAAAACCAGATCGAACTGAACGACAGGGTGAACCAGGCCACCTTAAAAACGCCGGTGGACGGCCTTGTACAACGTATTTTGTACAACACCCGGGGTGCCGTTGTGCCTGCGGGAAAAGAGGTGATCGAAATTGTGCCAATTGATGAACAGCTGGTTTTCGAGACACGAATCAACCCAAAAGACATCGCATTCATTCGACCTGAACAAAGCGCCAACATTCGAGTCACAGCCTATGACTATTCCATTTACGGCGCACTTGAAGGTACTGTAGAAAGTATTTCTGCGGACAGTTTGCTCGATGAATTCGGCCGACCTTACTTCAGTGTGAAAGTGACAGTGCCGCGCCTGAAAGTGCATGAAAAAATTCGTCTGATGCCTGGCATGGTCGCCAATGTCAGCATTGAAACTGAAGATCGAACGGTATTGTCCTATCTCACCAAACCTGTCATACGCGGCTCAATTCAGGCATTTACTGAACAGTAAATCAACACCAGTCATCCCAATAACTCCATAGAGTTAACTCTCACTCATCCTGACCCAATCACCTGTTTGGCACGCAGTTGATTTGGAACCAAACTCGCGACTCGATCACTTATCAATGACATCGAACCCGAGGACCCCCATGAGCGAGAAGCCCGTTGTGAATGCCCAAGAATGCGACCCAAGTACCCTTGGCCTAGCCAGGAAACCGCGCCCAGCCTTAAAGCGCAAACCGCAAACCGAGGTGGTCGTTCAACTGGGACCCTTTACCGACGGGCAAATTACTGCACCTGAAATGGTTCGTCCCCTTGAGGGGCCCACGGAATGGCTGATCAAGCCAAAAACCGGCGAGATTGTTCCCTTTGACGCAGGCACACCCCCCGAGAAAGATGTCATACGCAAATACATCACCGTGGGTGCCCAAGACAACGATGTTCCCGAAGACCTTCCAAAACTGAGCGAAGGCTATGTAGTGGAGCGGATTAACCAGGACCCACTGCCCAGCATGGATGGTGAAGTTGGCGAAAATGGCACCAACACAGTTCGCGTGGTTGAAAAAGAAGGCCCAGCCAGCGTGGAATGCAAAGACATGCCGCCACCCACACCCGTCGATGAAAATGAGGAGCCCCCACCCGTAGACCCACCTGTGGATGAGGAAGAGGACTGCGAATGCCCTACGCCACCCACCTGCCCCCCAGTGGACGAACAGGAGGACTGTGAGCCAGAACCAGAACCTGAATGTACACCCGAGCCTGAGTGCAAAACAGATCCTGATTGCCCGGAGGTTGACGCGGTTAATGACTGCGCCAGCACGAAGGTGGATTGCCCAGTGATTGTCGATGTTCTGAAAAATGACCTCGGCTGCGGTGATTTGAAAATCACCGAGGCCAGCGCCGAAAATGGCATGGTTGAAATTAGGGATGGCAAATTGCACTACACACCCAACGAGGGTTTTTGCGGAGAAGATGTCATCAGCTACACCCTAGGCGATGAAAGCTGCCTGACCGACACCGCCCATGTGTACATGAACGTTGAGCCTGGCGACACGCCGGTGAACGACAACGACTGCCCAACAGGCTACTCCGATTGCACGGAATACATCGATGGCAACGACTACGCGGGCAATCCCAAGATGAACGACCATGAATACTCGTCTGAACAATACACAGTCGATGCGGTAGTTGAAGCGGTTCAGGAACAGGTACAAACCTATCTGGATCAAGCCCGGGAACAAGCCAACGAATACATTCAAAGCAAAACTGACTGGGCTTCTGGGCTCAGTGCAAGTGGTTTCGATTCTTCAGCCAGCGCACCTGCTGAAGAAGCTGCCGCAGTTTGCTGATGCAATTTAACGACCGAGTCAACATGAACACAAGCAACACACCAAACCCCACGCTGAAAACCTTGCCTGCGGCCATGCTCCTCGCCTTGCTCTCCCTGAGTGCCCCTGCCGCCTGGGCACAGGAAAGCCAGGCTGTAACCGAAGTGCCAGCCCAATCAGCGACGCAAGCAACTGAAAACAATGCGCCAAATCCCTTGCAACAAAGTGTAATTAAAGGCCTGCAAAACAGTCCGACACTGGATGCCGATGTGCATGCACTCGAGGCGCAAATGGAAGAAGCCAACGTAGTATTTGGCACTTTGCTACCCACTGTCGATGCACGGGGCTCTGCTGGTCGCGAACGTACCCGGATCGAAGACGCAGACACACGCACCTACAACGCAAACTCCTACGGCATTGAAGCACGCCAAAACCTGTACAACGGTTTTGCCTCCCAGGCTCGTTACCTCGCGGCTTACTCCGGAGCCATGCAAAGCTATTACCGATACCTGAACAAAGCCAATCAGGTTGCGTTTGAGGCCTCTAGCGCACATGTTGATGTGTCCCGCTTTCAGGCACTGACTCGCCTGTCGGAAGACAACTTGAAATATCACCAAGACCTGATGAACCGCATTGAAGAAAAGGTCAAAAGTGGCGTGACCCGTCAATCTGATCTGGAACAGGCACGCAGCCGATACACCCTGGCCTTGGGTAACCTGGCCACCGAGAAGGCCAACACTTTCTCTGCGATGGCCAACTATCAACGAATTACCGACACGGTTTGGCCTGTCAACCAAGCCGGGGAATATGTTGTAAACGCAAACTTTGAAGTTGAAAATAGAGAACGCTTGGTGTTCGCCCTGAACAACCACCCACTGCTCAAGGCATCCAACGCATCCATCACCACGGCCAAACAGGAAGTGACTGCGGCCAGCGAGGGCTTTCATCCCCGCCTTGATTTGCGTGCAAAAACCGATGTGTACAGCAACTACCTTTCCACATTCGACGAACGTCAAATTTCATCAATTGACTTGCTGGCCACGATTAACCTGTACCGCGGTGGCGCCGACAATGCCTCCCGAAATGCTGCGATCAAACGTCGACTTCGCAGCCTGGACGACAAACTTGTTATTTGCAGAGCCATTCGACAATCCACCCAAACCTCGCTTTTCGATGTGGTCAGTTCACAAAAAAAACTGAATTACTTTCGCGAACAAGCCGCTGCAATTACCAAAGCACGTGCAGCCTATGAACAACAATTCGCGGTGGGCCGACGCAGCCTGCTCGATTTGCTGAGTGCTGAAAATGAGTACTATCAGGCCCAGCGTGCCCTGATCAATATTGAAGCTGATTTGAGCATTTCAAAACTAAAATTGCTGGCTGCCACCGGCCAGCTCACCACACTGTTTGCGGTGGATGCACTGGTCAATGCCGACGAGCCCACCAAGCGCAATGTGCTGTTCTACAAAGAGCAAACCCAAAGCGGTGCTGAAGCTGAAGGTTGTCCAGCCAGCTTGATTAATCTGGAAGACTTCGATTTGCCCAACATCGGATTCGATGAAGCCTTAAAGTCAGTGGATGCCATAAACAGCTTGCCTCCAATTCAGTTGGCTCAGCTGGACAATGGTGGCGTGGCCAACCAACAAGTGGCTGCGTTTGGTGACCCTGCGGAAGTCTCCAAAAGCCTGATCGACAAAACCAAGGCATGGGCCAAGGCTTGGGAAAGCAAAGACTTGAACAGTTACATTGCCTTTTACGCGCCAAACTTCAAGCCAGAAGAAGGCAGCTACGAAGCATGGGTCAGCAACCGACGTGATCGAATTTCAAAAGCACAGGGAATCGACATCGAAATTTCTGACTTGCAGGTGATACCCAGTTTTGACAAACCCGATGAGTACGAAATCAGTTTTGTTCAAGATTACCGTGCAAAACTTTATCAAGAACGCTCAAAAAAGGTACTGACCTGGAAAGAAAACAAAGGCATTTGGCAAATTATCCGGGAACAAAACATGCCTGTGACCACGGCTCAAACCCAAAGAAGAAAAAACCTGAATCTTGCTGAAGCCAAGGTCGATTAATTCTGCAATTACTGCCCAATCAGGCTGCGGGCCAACACCCGCAGTCGCTCGTACACCACGCACTTGCTCAGGCTCAAGCTGCCTGATTCTGAATAAACCCCAGCCGCTCCTGCGGGAAGCACACTAAGCTGAAAATCGTCTAGCGCGTTGAACTCACCACCCTGCTCTACACCACCTGCTGCCACACGGCTTGCACGTACAACACTGACACCATTTAACAGCAAGCGACGTAACACCGGTACACAAGCCTCTGGAATATTGCCATGCCCGGGTGCAGCCACCACTACTGAAGCAGGTTTGCGGTTCAGCAAATCATTCAATTGACGCAAAGGCCCATTGCCTGGCGCACAAAACACCACGGGCACCTCCATGGCTTCAAACAAAGGGTGCGCTTGTGTGCCTGCATCAAACAAATTGGAAAACTGACCAGGTATTCCCTCATCGGCGGGTGGGTTTAACGCGGTAAAATTATTAAACCAGTTCGCATTCGGCAGCACAGAATATGGGCCATCAAATGCATCCAAGCTTGCAGTGCTTTGCTTCTCAACATGTTGCGCAGGCGTAAACAAACCCTGCATATACAAACCAAATGGTACTGCGCAGCCAAGCGGGCTACCCGGTAAACACTGCACTGCAAAGTCGAGAGCGCCGCTTAAATTGGCAGGCCCGTCGGCATCCTCGGCATCCGAAGGCAGCATGGCCCCTGTAAAAACCAAGGGTTTGACCAAAAGCGCAGCAGGCAAAGTGAGATAAAGGAAGTACAACATGTCTTCCATGGTGTCGGTGCCGTGCGTCACCACAATTGCGTCGATGCCAGGGGACTGAAGCAAACGGATCAACGCAGCACGCAGTTGCAACATGTGAGCCAATTCAAGATTTTGACTACCAATGCTGTACGGCTGCTCAAAATGCCACTGCGCACGGCGAAGCAAACCGGGTATTCCCATTACAAGGCTTTCACCGCTACGCTGGGCCGATTCATAAGCCCAGGTTTCAGAACCCTCGATCAGCGTACCGGCGATGGTGCCACCCGTGGCCACCAAAGCCACGCGCGGCAGGGTATCAAGCGTTTGCGGGCGCATCGTCATCATCCAGCAGGTCGACCTTGCCATCGTTTAAACCGAGCAATTCAATCGCATCTTTTTCGGGCAGTTCATCTACCCCTTTCAGTTTTTTCTGCATCACACGTGAACGTGTTTCAGCCTGCTCGATATTTTTGGCAGCGCGCTCTAGCGTGTCGCGTGTTTTGGCAAGTATGTCGCCAAATTTTCCGAATTCGGTTTTAACAGCGCTGAGCACAGTCCACACCTCGCTTGAACGTTTTTCAAGCGCCAGTGTTTTAAAGCCCAACTGCAAGGCGTTCAACAATGTGGTTAAAGTGATTGGCCCTGCAACGGTGACCCTGTGAAGGCGTTGCAGGTCGTCGACCAAACCAGGGCGCTTCACCACCTCTGCATAGAGGCCCTCGGTGGGCAAAAACAGAATACCGAAATCGGTGGTGTATGGGGGGGCCAGGTATTTCTCGGCAATGGTTTTTGCTTCAGCGCGTATGGCCATTTCAAGCGCTTTGGAAGCGACTGCAACGCCATCGGCATCTGCCCGGTCAAAGCACTCCTGAAGGCGCTCGTATTGTTCTTTAGGGAATTTTGAATCGATGGGCAACCACACAGGTTGATCGTCTTCCTTACCGGGCAGGCGCACTGCAAATTCAACAATGTTGTGGCTGCCGGGCACTGGCTTGATGTTGCGACCAAATTGCGAGGGGGTCAGCATTTGCTCAAGCAGGGCTTGCAGCTGCACCTCGCCCCAGGTACCCCGGCTTTTTACATTGGTAAGCACGCGCTTCAAATCGCCCACACCGGTGGCCAGTGTTTGCATTTCGCCCAAGCCTTTGTACACCTGCTCAAGGCGTTCGCTCACTTGCTTGAAGGACTCGCCCAAGCGGGTTTCAAGTGTGGCGTGCAGTTTCTCGTCCACTGTTTTTCGCATCAATTCCAGCTTGCTGGCGTTGTCGTCTTGAATATCTTTCAATTTCTGCTCAACCGACAAGCGAATTTGCGTGAGCTGGTCTTGAATCAGGGTGTTGGTGCGGTGCAGTGTTTCAGAAAACTGGTTCAGCTTTTCAGCCTGAATCTGATTGCCCTGCGTGAACTGCCCGACGATAACCTGCTGCAAACCATGCGCGGCCTGCTGGCTTTCCGTGCGTGCCTGTGCAAAAGTTTGCGTCAACAATTCAGACTGCTTGCTTTGCCGCGCTTCGATGTCTTGGTTAAGCAAGCGAAGTTGCTTGCCCAATTCTTCAGATACAAAACGCTGCTGTGCCTGCGCGTCGAGCAGTTCATCCAGATTGGCAAGAACCTGCTGCTGAAACTGAGCCAGTTCAGTCGAGTTGTCGACCGTCATTCTTCGGTACACCAGTACCAAGCCGAACAACACCAGCAACAGCAAGCCCACCACGGCCCAAATCAGTTGTCCGTCCATCAACTTATTCGCCCTTGATCGAAACAGTGTTCAAGCCCTTGGCACTGCCTTCGGGATCGGGTTTGTTGCGCATCCAGTCTGCTGTGCGGAAGAATGAAAGCATTAGCCCTTCAATCACTTTCTCGGGCAGTTGCATGGCGCGCAGCGAGTTCACCATGCACAGCAACCACTGGTCGCGGTCTTCACTGGAAATTGGAAATGGCATGTGACGCATGCGCAAGCGTGGGTGACCAAACTGCGGTGAGTACAGGTCGGGCCCGCCCAGCCAGCCCGACAAAAACAGGTAAAACTTTTCGCGTGAATGGTCCAGGTGAACCGGGTGCAGTTTGCGAATGCGCTCGAAACTCGGATTTTGATCCATTTCGTCGTAGAACAGATCAACCAGCTTGCGCACGCCAGCTTGTTGCTCCTCTGGCGTACTGCCGAAGTAGACAATCGGCGGCTTGGGTTGCGCGTCGGCGCTGGTGGTGTTACTGGTTGAATCGTTGTTGCTCATGAAGGTGCCGGTATGAATATGGGTATATATCCCACATTGTAACCGTGCACTGCCATGTAAATTCGACTGTAATTCGATTAGTCGCTGGCTTGCTAAGCAGCAGCTTGCCTTAAGGTTTGCATTACTGGGGCGCGGCAAACCTTGTTGACCGACCAGGCACCAAACAGCACCGACACCACTGCACCCGCAACCACACCAGCCACAATGTGCATGGGCGACAGGAAGTACTCAAACTCGAAAACAAAATGCGCCACGCCCCAACCCAGGCCTTGCGCAGCAATAGCTGCCACCAAACCGGCCAGCGCACCCAGCACGGAAAGTTCAAGCCAAGCGGCGCGTTGCAGCTGGGCAGTGGATGCCCCCATGGCCCGGTAAATTGCAGCCTCACGGGTACGTACACGGGCGCCTGTCATCACGCAGGCCACCACCACCAAACCACCCGCAGCCACAGTGAACAAAAATACAAACTGAACAGCCTGGCCCACCTGCCCTAAAATTTTACGGAGTTGGGTGATCACCAGTTCAGTGTCCAGCACAGTGAGGTTGGGGTAATCGCGCACCAGCTCACGCGACACGGGAATGGCCTTGTCATCTTGCAAGCTGACCGAGGTAATCCAGGTTTGCGGAAAACTTTGCAGCACCTCGGTTGGAAACACCATGAAGAAATTCACCTCCATGGAATCCCAGCGCAATTCGCGGATGCTGGTAATTTCAGCCGTTAAGGGCGTACCTGCGATGTCAAAGGTGAGCTTGTCGCCCAGGCCTATGCCCAAACGTTCAGCCACACCATCTTCCACGGACACTTCGGCTTTGGCGGGTGTTTCATCAAACCAGCTTCCCACAGCGATGGTGTTGTGCGTGGGCAAGGTGTCCGCAAAACTCAAATTCAGTTCACGTTCCACTGTGTTGCGGGCACGCTCATCGGTGAACGTATCCGCGGTGATCACTTCGCCATTGATGGCGCTTAAACGCCCTCGCACCATGGGGTACAAATTGACCGGACCAAGGCTAGCGGTGTTCAATGTTTGTTGAACACCTTCAACCTGATCGGGTTGAATGTTGAATACAAAGCGATTGGGGGCATCTTCCGGTACGGCTTCTTGCCAACGGTCAATCAAATCGCCCTGCACCACAGCCAGCATTAACAGTGCAGCCAGCCCCAGGGCAAGGCTTACTCCCTGCAACACCAGGGTGCTTGCACGTTTGGACATGCTTTGAAAAACCGCGATATTGGTGCCTGCACTTTTTTTGCCTTTGCCCAAATAGGCGAGAGCCTTGAGCAGCCCCCAGAACAACAGCGCAAACACCAGCGAGGTGCCTACAAAACCAGCAAACAACAACAGGGCCAACACCACATTGTTAACGATCAACAAGCACACTGCGATGGCGGTAAAAACGCCAAACAGCACTGACAGCACCAGTTGCCCCCGGCTACTTTTCAATGTTTGGTGCCGAATTACAGCGACTGCAGGCGCGCGCAAGGCGTACCAGGTGGGCACTGCCGCAAAACCCAGCAGCAGTAACGCAGAGAGCAAAATACCCATGGGCAGGTAATGCAAACCGGCCAGCGGCAGGTCTACTCCTACCAGTTCAGCCAAAAACGCCAGGAGCCCCCAATGCGCGGCCCAACCCAAGCCAACACCCAGCACGCCAGCGCCCAGAGTTAACATGCCCATGCCAATAGCCCACATGCGCAGCAAACGTTTGGGGGTGTAACCCAGGCTTTTCAAAACGGCCAATTCGCTGGCCTGTTCTTTGGCAAACAAGTGCGCCACCAGCGCAATGCCCACACAGGCCACCATGGTGCCTATCAAAGCGGCCATGGCCAGGAAATCATTGGCGCGCTCAAGCGTACCGCTGACTTCAGGCCGCCCGTTTTCGAGTGTTTCAATTTCTTCAACTGGCGACAGCACTGGGGTCAATTCGGAAATCAGCTGGTTGATCACCGGCTGTGCGCCAGTGAAGTAAATCCGCCAGGTGGCCCGTGATCCCAATCCCAGCAACTTGGATTCTTCGAGGTCGGCAGTATTCATCATGACCCGGGGGGCGAAGTTGACAAAGCCACCGCCACGGTCGGGTTCTACCAAAATAACCCGGGTCACAGGGCGAGTAATTTCGCCCACTTGAATTGAATCACCCAACTGAATATCGAGCGAACCCAGCACGCCTTGGTCTACCCACAACTCGCCTTGAGGCGGGCCACCGGCCACTTTTTCATCTTGACCCTGTGCGTTGCGAACCGTGAGTTGCCCACGAAGGGGATACGTGTTGTTCACAGCCTTTAACGAAACCAGCAAGTCGACCCGCTCAGAGGGCACAACGCTTGGAAATACAACGCTTTCAGCTTGCTTGAGTGTTGCGTATTCCGGTTTGCCAAGAATGGAAAGCCATGGTGCATTGGCAGTATTCCGCTTGGACTCGATAACCAAATCACCGCCCAGCATTTGGCTGGCATCGCGCACCAAGGCTGCCTCGATCCGGGCTGAGAACACGCCCACAGATGAAATGGCGGCCACGGCCAGCACCAAAGCAACAAACAAAATGCGAAACGATGCACGGCGTGACTGCCGCGCCCAATACTGAAAAGACTGCATGAAGGAGGCACTTGCTGGGTAAAACACCAGTTTAGGACAAAGCGTGGGGGCACAGGTTCCCCTGTTTATTGCAGCGCAGTAATTTCTTCACGAATAAAACACGCAAAAAATTGACCGATCGTGCTATTTTGGGTGCTGATTTGAGCACAGACTCCAACAATAAAAATTACTTTTTAGTAACATAAGTAAATACATTACAAAAAACTACCGAATTTTAAGGAGACGGTAACGTGTCTGACGCATTTCCCCATTTGAATTCTCCGCTTGATCTCGGCTTCACCACCCTGCGCAACCGCATCATGATGGGTTCGATGCACACTGGCCTTGAGGACAAATACAAGGAGTTTGACAAGTTTGCCGCCTACTTTGAGGCGCGCGCCAAGGGTGGTACCGCCTTGATTGTGACCGGTGGTTTTTCACCCAACCTGGAAGGCTGGCTGTACCCGTTTGCATCAAAGCTGAGCAGCAGCGGTGCAATCAAGCACCACAAGAAGGTAACCGAAGCCGTGCACAAGCACGACGGCAAAATCGTGATGCAGTTGCTGCATGCGGGCCGTTATGCCTACCATCCGCTAAGTGTTTCGGCATCCAATGTGAAGTCATCGATCAACCCTTTCAAGCCACGTGAAATTGGCGACTTCGGCATTCGCCGAACCATTGCGGCCTTCGCACGTTCGGCAAAAATTGCCCAAGAGGCAGGCTATGACGGTGTTGAAGTCATGGGCTCGGAAGGCTACTTCCTCAACCAGTTCATTTGCAAGCGAACCAATCACCGCACAGACCGTTGGGGTGGTTCAGTAGAAAACCGTGCCCGTTTGTCGGTTGAAATTGTTCGCCGCATTCGCGAAACCGTGGGCGAAAAATTCATCATCATTTACCGCCATTCGTTGTTGGATTTGGTCGAGGGCGGTAACACCTGGGATGAAGTCAGCTACATAGCCCGCGAAATTGAAAAAGCTGGGGCCACCATGATCAACACCGGCATTGGCTGGCACGAAGCCCGTGTGCCCACGATTGTCACTTCCGTGCCCCGTGCGGCTTTCGCTGAACTGACTGCCCGCCTGCGCAAGGAGCTCAAGATTCCGGTGATTGCGTCCAACCGGATCAATAAACCTGAGGTGGCAGAGCAGTTGCTTGCCGATGGTGCCTGCGACATGGTATCCATGGCCCGCCCTTTGTTGGCTGACCCCGACTTCGCGATCAAAGCCAAGGAAGGCCGCGCCGACGAAATCAACGTGTGCATTGCCTGTAACCAGGCCTGCCTTGACCACACCTTCAGCCTGAAGCGGGCCTCATGCCTGGTGAACCCACGCGCTTGCCATGAACTGGAAATTGTGGACAAACCGCTTGAGCGCAAAAAGAAGATTGCTGTGGTGGGGGCTGGCCCCGCTGGTTTGGCTGCTGCCACTGAATTGGCACGCCGTGGGCACAATGTGACCCTGTTTGACAAAGCCGCTGAAATTGGTGGTCAGTTCAACATGGCCAAACAGATTCCGGGCAAAGAAGAATTCCATGAAACCATCAGCTACTTCAAACGCCAGCTGGAATTGAAGAAAGTGGATGTTCGCCTGAACACCTTGGTTGATGCTGCCCTGATTTCCAAAGAGCGTTTCGATGAAGTGATACTGGCCACGGGCATTAAGCCGCGTACGCCGGGTATTGAAGGCATTGACCACCCCAGGGTGATGAGCTACATCGATGTACTTCTGCACAAAAAAGAAGTGGGTCAGAAAGTGGCCGTGATTGGTGCCGGCGGCATCGGCTTTGATGTGTCGGAATACTTGACTCACGACTTTGCCCACCCTTCCCCCACACTCGACCTGGAAAGCTGGAAAAAGGAATGGGGCATTACCTTTGACCCCAAGAATGCAGGCGGTATTGATGGTGTGCAAGCCGAGCCTCCCAAGCCCGCACGTGAGGTGTGGCTGTGCCAGCGCAAGGACGAACCCTTGGGCAAACGCTTGGGTAAAACATCAGGCTGGGTGCACAAGGCCAGCTTGAAAAGCCGCCGTGTTCACTTCATGCAAGGTGTGGAGTATTTGAAAATCGACGACCGCGGTTTGCATGTGATGAGTGCACACGGCCCGCAAATTCTGGAAGTGGACAACATTGTTGTGTGCGCGGGCCAAGACCCCTTGCGTGAACTGGTTGAACCCATTGAAGCACTGGGAGTGCCCGTGCATTTGGTGGGTGGTTCATCGGTGGCTGCCGAACTGGACGCCAAACGTGCAATTAACCAAGCCACTCGCCTGGCTGTAACCCTGTAAAGGCAAAACAAGAAATGACAGAAAAATCAATGCTGCAAAAGGTGTATGCGCAAGTGGACAAATTGCCAACACCTTTAAAAACCCGTGCCTTTACCCTGTTGTTTGGCCGTGCGGTGAAGTATTTCAAAACCAGTGGTTTGAAATTCGAGTGGATTGAGCCCAACCATTCAATTGTGGTGATCAAAAATCGCCCCACCGTGCAAAACCACATTGGTACTGTGCACGCGGTTGCCATGATCATGATTGCAGAATCGGCCACCGGCGCCTTGGTGGGTTTGAATGTACCAGCCAACGCAATTCCAGTGATCAAGCGCATGGAAGTGGATTACCGCAAACGCGCCGCTGGCGACATGCGTGCTGAAGCCATGCTGACACAAGAACAAATCACCATGATGCAAACCGAGGAACGTGGTGAAGTGGATGTGGCGGTAACGATTACTGATGGTGAAAGCAAAGAACCTATCTTCGTTCGCGCCATTTGGGCGTGGACCCCAAAGCGCAAGGGCTAAACTATTGCTATAACTACACGGCAAGGAGACACCCGCATGGCCCCATTTGAATTCAGAACAGTGAACCGCATTGTGTGCGAATCGGGCAGTTCGCTGCGAATGGCTGACATGTTGACCCCCTTGCTGACCCAGCACGGGCTGAAAACCGCAAGGGTGTTCATGCTGGTTGACCCCTTCATTGCGGGCACCGAGGCCTTTAAAAGCATTTGTGAAAACCTGGCCACAGCAGGCCACGCAATTCACAGTTGCAACGATGTAGAACCCGACCCGCCCGAGGCTTTGGTGCACCGGGTCACTTCACTGGCCAAGGAATTCAAGGCTGATGTGGTGGTAGCGATTGGTGGCGGTTCCACGCTTGATGTGGCCAAACTGATTGCGGTGTTGGCGCGCGGCAAACAAGAACTGAAAACCATGTACGGTGTGGGTAATGTGACCAGCGACAGGCTGCCTTTGGTGTTGGTGCCCACCACCGCCGGCACCGGCAGCGAAGTCACTCCAATTTCAATTGTCACCACGGGTGTGGACACCAAAATGGGAGTAGTCTCGCCTGTGTTGTATGGCGACCTGGCCATTCTGGACGCCGACTGGACACTCAGCCTGCCCCAACATGTAACGGCGGCCACCGGCATTGATGCCATGGTGCATGCCATTGAAGCCTATACCAGCAAACGCCTGAAAAACCCCTATGCTGATTTTTTGGCCTGTGAAGCACTTCGCTTGCTGGCTGCCAACTTGCACACCGTGTGCCAAGAACCGGGCAACCGCGAGGCACGCCAGGCGATGATGTTGGGTTCTTGCATGGCTGGCCAGGCGTTTGCCAACGCGCCTGTGGGTGCGGTGCATGCGCTGGCTTATCCAATCGGCGGTATATTTCACGTGCCACACGGCTTGAGCAATTCGCTGGTTCTGCCGCATGTGTTGCGCTTTAATTTGCCCGCTGCAGAACAGCAGTATGCCGAGCTGGCACAAGTGTTGAAGCTGGGCCACCATGGAGACAATACGGAGCAGCTGGCCCGGGCCTTTATTGACTACACAGCCACATTGTCGCCTTCCACAGGTTTGCCGGTTGGCTTGCGCGAAGTGGGTATTGGCGAGAACGATTTGCCGGTGATGGCCAGTGCAGCCATGCTGCAAACCCGCCTGTTGAGCAACAACCCGCGCGATGTAAACGAGGCCCAAGCCTTGGCCATTTATCAAGCAGCCTACTAAAAATATTCATACGTCGACCATGACCACTTTGGCCCAATACCCACTGCATCAACTAGTTCAAACCCGTTGGCACGACAACGACATTTACGGACACGTGAACAATGTGGTGTATTACAGTTACTTCGACAGTGTGGTGAACCGTTACCTGATTGAAGAAGGCGGGCTGGACATTCACAACGGTGAAGTGGTGGGTTTTGTGGTGGAAAGTCAGTGTAAATACCTAAAGCCCCTGGCCTACCCTGAGCCGGTTACCGCCGGCCTGCGGGTGGGTAAACTGGGCAACAGCTCAGTGCGCTATGAATTGGGTTTGTTCAACGCCAAAGGCGAATTGTGCGCGGAAGGCTACTTCATCCACGTATTTGTGAACAAGACCGGTAACACCCCCACCCCAATACCCGATGGCATTCGCAGCAAACTGGCTTTGTTGGTGGTCTGACGATTGGATGCGAGCGGTCGGCTCACGCTTTTCTGTCGTATTGCGCACGAATTTTTTTCGCCACTTCCAGCAAGCCTGCTGGAGACAAATCATGCAGTTCAATTAAAGGTGATGCATCAATATTGGGGTACTCGCGCAAAATTGAGCGACGGTAGGCTGGGTCGTAATGATTGCGCATCAGCCGCTCAAACAGCTCGGGCATTTTGCGTTCGGCAGCCAATTGCTCCCATTCTTCAAATTCCTTGCCGCCCACCAGGCTGCGAATAAAACGCAGACGCTCGAGCAGGCCTTCTGGATCTTCTTCAAAGTGTTTGTAATCCTGTCGCCATAGCTCAACCCGTTGCTTCATGTCGGCATGCACGCGAATGGTTTTGCCCCTGCGCATGGCGTCAAGCATGGATGCAGGGATTTGCACATTGCCGATCTTTTTGCTTTCGGCTTCAACCCAGACTGGGCGTGTGGGATCGCATTTCGCGAGCTCTTCCAATAGCAAGGTGTCGAAATACTTTTGCGAGGGTTGTGGAGTACCAGGCACCGCCCCAATGATTGAGCCTCTGTGACGGGCGATGGCCTCCAGATCAACAACCTGGCAACCTGCTTCACGCAAGGCATACAACAGACGGGTTTTGCCGCAACCCGTGGGGCCGCTTAAAACGTGATACTCAAACTTGGTGGGTGTAGTTTCCAGCTGCTCATTCACCCAACGCCTGTAAGCTTTCCAGCCGCCAGGCAATTTTTGAACGTTGTAACCAATGGTTTCAAGTGCATCAAACCACAGCTTGCTGCGCTTTCCACCCCGAAAACAGTACACCAGCACCTTGCCGTCTTTGGGATATTTCGGCAAATCCTCGCTGAGGTGACGTGCAATATTGGCCAGCGAATAGCGCACACCAATGCTGTAGGCGCCCATTTTGTCGGTGCGGTGAAGTGTACCCACTTCTGCATACTCATCGTTATTGACCACCGGCATGTTGACGGCACCCGGAATGTGATCCTCCTCGAACTCGCGAGGCGAGCGTGCATCAATTATCAGGTCATAAGAGGAAAAATCATGCATGAAAAAGGCCAACTTCAAAACAAATGTTCAGCCCGGCAGAATAACGCAAAACAGGGCTTCGGTTTTAAAACTAGGTCGGCAAGTTTCGCCCCGGCAGGGTTTTCAGCCCGTTGGCAATGGTTTTCAAGTCTTTCCACTCGGTGGCTTTTCGCTTTTGAAGCATGGGCCACAGTTTCATGAGCAATTGGGCGGTGGCCAATACATCGGCTGCGGCCTGGTGGCGCTGTTCACATTCAATGCCGTAACGCTGCATCCACACATCCAGCGGAAGCTGGTGATTTTCTTTGTGGAGCACCGCGGCCAAATGCTCAAGATCGAGCCAATGCCGATGTGTTGCCCGCCCCAGCACCTTGCGCATGGCTTTGTTGATCAGGATTTCATCGAACCAACTGTGAAAAGCAATCAACGGCGAGTTGCCCACATAACGCAGGAATTCGGACAAAGCCACCTCAGCCTTCACCCCTTTTTGCTGTGCGCCAATGCCAATGCCGTGAATCAAAATATTGTTTTTGTCGATGGCTTCAAACTCGATCATGTCGACGATTTCGGGGGGCTGTTTGATGACCACTTCAAACGTGTCCGTGAGCGAAATTCGCGGGCGTCTTTGTGCATCAAACTCAATGGCGGTGGCCGCAATCGAAATAAGCCGATCTCTTTTCGGGTTCAGGCCCGATGATTCAACATCTAGCACCACCCAACGGTCAGGGTTTGGACTGGAAAAATCAAGCGTTTGAACCAGGCGGTCCCTGATGTAGCTAGCCCAACCTTGCGTGGGCAGCAACTGGCCTTGCAAAGTTGTGCTCAACGCATGTGCTCCATCTCGATTCGCTGCTGCAAGCGCCGCCCTACCCTGAAACATTCCTTCAATATTCGGCGGTCAATGTTGTCGAGCACGTCGTAGTTCACCACATTGGGCTGATCGGGCAAGTTGGGCACGGCCACGCCTTCATCCAGCTGTATGCGAAGGCGCATCATTTGCAAAAACTCAAACGCGCTTACCCAGGCATCGCGGCGCTGTTCCTCTACACTTAAACGCTTGGCCACGGCCTCGAACCGGCGGCGGGTATTGACTTCATCAATGCCGAAAACCAGCGAGAAAAAGCGCGCGGCATCGACAAACACGGCAGTGCCCTGCCTTTTCAAATCGAGGGTACGAATGTCCTCAACTTCAGTGGTGTCTATGCTGCCATGCCAGTTCAGGGGTGGGCGAAAACGCATGATGTTTTCGGCCAGCAAGCGCAGGAATATGGTGGACTCTTTGGCGCGGGTCACAATGTAGTCCCGAAGTGGCTGCGCCAGCTCTTTGTTACCTGCCAGCGCGCGAAGATCAAAAAATATGTTCACACGCAGCAGGTTTTCAGGCGTGGCCACATCGATCCATCGCGCAAACTTGTTCAACCACTCGCCCGCAGTCATGCAGCATTCGGGGTTGCTGGCCATGATATTGCCTTTGCACAAAGGGTAGCCGCACTGGTCCAGCGTTTGATTCACCTCTTTGCCAAAAGCCAGCCAACGTGGCCTGTCCACTTCAGGCTGATCGCTAATAAACAGCAAGCCGTTGTCTTGGTCTGTGGCAATGGTTTGCTCCGAACGGCCTTCCGAGCCGAAACTTAACCAACAGTAACTGTTGGCATCAATACCCATCCGGTTACCCACAACCTCAAGAATACGTTCAGTGAGCACGTCGTTCAGGTGGCTGATCAATTCAGTAAGTTGCTTGGCAGCAATGCCCTGGCCCAGCAGGTTTTTGGCAAAACTGCGAATGTCGTTGGCGCAGGCACGCAGCATTTCGGCGTCTTGCGCAGAGCGGATGTTGCTGCTGATCTGTTTCAACGACAAACGCTGCATGGCAAAAATATCGCGCTCGGAAACAATACCGCTTAATTTTCCATTGCGGGTTACCGGCACGTGGCGAATGCCAAATCTCGACATGAGCAGGGCTGCATCTTGCGCGGTGCAACTTTCATCCAGAGTATGAACCGGGGCGTTCATGACCTCTGAAATCAGCGAACTCAGGGGCTTTTGGGCCATGGCTACGCGAGACAGTACGTCCTGGCGAGTCAAAATACCCTCCACCACCATGGCCTCATTCACCACAATCATGGAACCAATTCGGTGCTCATGCATCACTTCCAGTACCTGCTTCAAAGGCGTATTTGGCGCACAGGAAAAAGGCTCATGACGGCATACATCGCGCAAGGGCTTCTCAAGCGTTTGCTCGGCCAGGGTTTGAGAGGAGTAAGCCACCTGAATCGCTTTTCTGGACAAATCCAGAAACTGCATGGTGCGCCGGGTTAAATAGTCGGAGAACACCGGGCTTTTACGCGCCAGGGCTTGCACGCTGTCGAAGGTAAACATCAGGCAGAAGGTGTCTTCCCGGGCGCTATATGTAGCTGTAACTGCGCGTTTGGCAAGAAATGCGTTGACTGGAAACATTTCCCCGGCTTCGTATTGAAACCCGGTGGAAGACAGGTCAGCCAAGCCTTTGCGGCCCACGGCAGAGCCCTTTTCAACATAATAAAGAAACTGGGGTGGGCCGTCCTCGGGCCGCACAATCACTTCGTTAGGTGCGAAATAAGTTTCAGCGCAGCCTTCAAGCAGGCAGTCCAGGTCGCGAAGCGGAATTTCACTAAACGGCGCGTGCTTGACCAGCCTTTGTTTGATGTAGTCCAGCATCTGCCCGCTGGGGCTGGTACTGGCTTGGGCTGAATCAGGGGCAGCAACCCCCGAATCGGCCACAGAAGCGGCATTCGGTCGATTCACAGTCTCTCCATTTGCTGGGCTAAATGGTTTTTATAATGGTTTTCCCTATTGTAGCCTTTGCGCCTTACAAAAAGCTTGTTTCTTCCAAGCCACGTCACTTGAAAATAGTGCTTGCTTTGCGCCTGTGCCAGGAATATATTCGCGCAACTCTCCCCCATGGCTGTTTTTTTCCGAGGTTAAATTGCAGTCAAACCCCACCACAATTGTTGTTGACGGCGCAGGCGTTGAAGCCCTTTGCCAAAGCTGCGGCGTGTGTTGTTCCACGTTTAGAATCAGCTTCTATTGGGGCGAAACCACTGCAGCCGAAGGCGGCGTGGTACCGGTTGAACTAACTGAGCAAATGAACCTGTACCGCAGCTGCATGAAAGGCAGCTCGCAAACCAAGCCTCGTTGCATTGCCTTGGCGGGCAATATTGGCGAGTCAGTGAGCTGCACCATTTACGAAAACCGCCCTTCACCCTGCCGCGAATACGATGTATTTGACGCCCAAGGTGAATTGAACCCGCGTTGCAACCAGGCTCGCGCCAAACACGGCCTGGCACCATTGAATGTGCGTTTTGTACCGGTTGCTGGTGTGCCTGACCACATTACTTTGCTTACACCTGAAATAAATCCGGGTAGCTAATCAGCTTGCGCCACTGAATGTGTCTTGATCGTGTTCGGTAAGCGCAGCACGAACAGCCTTTGCATTGTCCACAGCCTGTGCATTGTCGCCGTGTACACACAGGGTTTGCGCGGTGACCACGCGGCTTAAGCCATCCAGGCACTGCAATGGCCCGCCCCGAACAATCAATTCAGCCTGTGCCTTGACCTGAACCGGATCATGAAGCACAGCGCCAGGCTGGCTTCGAGGTGCCAGCGCGCCGGTGCTTAGGTAAGCCCTGTCCGGGAAGGCCTCTTCGATCACCTCGATGCCAGCAGAACGCGCCCAAGCCACCAAGGGGCTATTGGCCAAAGCCAGCAGCTTCAGGTGCGGAAAAGCATGGGCCAGATTGATGAGTAGCTCGGCCTCAACCGCTTGAAAGGCCGCATCGTTGTACAACTGCCCGTGGGGTTTGAAATGGGCAGGGCAACACCCCAATTTCGTGGCGATATTATCGAAAAAATCCATTTGCCGTTTCAATTCGCCCAGCAACTGTGCAGTTGAGCCGTCGGGCTTTTGACGCCCGAACCCGGCTCGGTCCGGATAGCTGGGGTGGGCGCCCACCTGCACGCCATGTTCAAGCGCCAACACGCAAGCCCGGCGAATGCTGTGTTCATCTCCAGCGTGCCCGCCGCTGGCAATATTGGCCCAGTCAACAATCTTGAACAGGGTCTCGTCGTGGGCACAACCCTCGCCCAAATCTGCATTAATCCACATGGGTAGTCGCCTTGTTATATTCAATGGCCAGCTGGTAGCGTTTGCGGTCGAGTTCATGCCTGGCCTGTAGACGCTGCGCCTGCTGTTCATTAACCAATACCCAGCTTACGCTTTCCCCACCCCCAAGTTGTGACAATTTCCAAAGATCACAAGACAATACACTGCCAAGACGTGGGTAACCGCCGGTAACCTGGGCTTCACACAGCAGCACGACCGGCTGCCCGCTAGGTGGCAACTGCACCAAACCCGGGTGCACAGCATGTGAACGCAAAGAAACCACTCGCTTCAGTGACAAAGGCGATTCAACGGCCTCCAGCCGATACCCCATTCGACTGCTTTGGGTGCCCAAGCTGAAGTTTTGACGGGTAAACAGGTGCTGCGAATTTTCACTGAGTTCAAAAAATTCCGGACCAGGCAAAATATGAAGCACCAAGCAGGCTGAATGTTCAGTGCGAGCCAAGGGCATGGCCAAACGAACACCATGCCGAATGCTGGTGGTGAATTGATGGGCAAAATGTAGTTCATCACCCACTTGCAAGGCCCGGCCTTGCAGCCCCCCAAAACCAGCGACAAGGCAGGTGCTGCGTGAACCCATCATTTCGGGTATATCCACACCACCTTGCACGCAAAGCACATTCCAGAAACCCAAGCCTGGGGGCTGGGTGCGCAACACATCACCCTCCTGCAAACCCAAAACCTGACCACACAACACTGGTTTGTTGTTTAACAAGGCATGCGCACCCCGGTTTGCAAACAAAACAAGGCATGGTTTGGCGCATACAAAATCGAATTGCCCCATCAGCTCCAGGCAAGCCGCATTGGCCGGGTTGCCCAAGGCAAGGTTGGCCAGGCTGAACGAGAAAGTATCCAGCACGCCCCCGATCGGTACACCCTCATGCTGGTAGCCCCAACGCCCCAGATCGCTGACAATGCCCTGCCCTTGAGCCCTGACCACTTTAAGCATAATCAGCCCGAATGAATTGAAGCGTGTCACCGGCCTTGAAAAGGGACTGCCCCTGCTGATCGGTGCGTTCAGGATCAAAAAGCACCTGCTCAACATGCCCCAACAAATGCCAACCGCCTGGACTTTCCCAGGGGTACACGGCGCAGTAATGGGCAGCAATGGCCAATGTACCCGCCGGCACACGTGAGCGCGGCGTTTCCCGACGCGAGAAATGAAGCTGTTTGGGTAAACCTGTGAGGTATGCAAAGCCGGGCAGAAAGCCCAAAAATTGAACGGTATAAATGGCACTGCAATGCATGTCAATCACTTCAGTCGGACTTAGCCCGGTTTGCTCTGCCAGCCAGGCAAGGTCTTGCCCGGCAACGCCACCGTAGTTCACAACAATATGGTGGTGGCAGCCTGGGGTGTTTGCAAGCAATGTGGCTTTCCCGAATTGGCCAAGTATTTGCTGAACTTGATCAAGCAACATTTCATGTTGCCCGGCGGTAAATATTGAGTTCGCAAACAACACGGTAATTGATTGATCCGCCTGCACGCACTGACAAGCTGGCCAAGCCAGCGCTTGAATGGACTGGATTAACTCTTGACGAAGCACCGCCAACTCCGTGGCGGACATGTAATTCTCGGTCGCAGAGCTATCTGTGGCCCAGTCTATCTGGATGGCACGATCGGAAACAAAGTAAGCCCTGGGCATGGATGCACGACGAGTCAAGAAGCGAGGGGTTCAGTTTAAACACAAAAAAAGCAGCCGAGGGCTGCTTTTTTTGCAATGCGCGAATCACTTCACACTGTTCACGCGGCGGCTTTTACGCGGCGGCTTGTCTGTCCTGATTTGCCTCGCCTGCCTCGATGGTTCGAAGACCCGATTCACCAATCGGAATTCGACGTGCTTTCATTTGCTCAGGAATCACCTTTCGCAACTCGACGACCAACAAGCCATTTTTCAGGTTAGCACCCTCCACTTGCACGTAGTCAGCCAAGTTGAATTTGCGCTCAAAACTGCGAAATGCAATGCCTTTATGCAGGTACTGTTTGCCCTCTTCATCCGCTTTGCGGCCACGAACGGTGAGTACGCCGCGCTCAACTTCCAGTTCAAGCTCTTTTTCCTCGAAACCCGCGACTGCCACACTGATTTGGTAACGGTTTTCTTCCAGCGCCTCGATGTTGTAGGGAGGGTAACCGGTTGAAGTGTCTGCACGCATTGCGGCATCCAGAATGCTGGCCATTCGGTCAAAACCAATGGTGCTGCGGTACAAAGGGGTAAGGTCGATTGTTGCCATGATTCATTCTCCTGAGAAGCAAAAAATCAGTTATTCAAAGTGTGCGGAAACTCTCTTGGAGACATTTCCCACATTCCTGATTTATGAACCACCCCTGAAAATTTCAAGTGCTTTCTGTGCAATTTTTTCAGGTCAAAACAGATCGCCGTCTACGTAATACCAATGCCCGTTTTCCTGCACAAAACGGCTGCGCTCATGCAGGCGGCTGGCAGGCCCATTGTTGGGTTTGTAACGAGCCACAAACTCTACTTCGGCTTTGCTGCCCTGAGGCCAGTGCCCTTTCACATTCACGCCCAGCCATTTGCCTTGTGCAAGTTCCTGCTGCAAATCGAGATGTTTGGGGCGGGTGCTGATGTGCCAGGTTGACAACACATAGTCACTTAAACCCAAGGCGTAGGCGCTGTAGCGTGAGCGCATGAGCGCCTCGGCCGTGGGTGCCAACATAGCGTGAAGATGAAACGGTTGGCAGCAGGCTTGATAAACGCCGTTGCCGCAAGGACAAGGCTGTGTTTTATTTTTTTGGACCATGTGGGGCAAAAGCGATGAACCGAGAAGATTTTTCATTTTAGACTGAAGCCGGAGACAACCAGCCTTAGACCAACAACAATGACCACCAACAATGACAATTAAGCCTACACGAGTGCATGCGTTTAATCATGCCGATGCCTTGGGCCATCACGATGCAGTGGCCCTGGCGGGGCAACTTCAACGCGGCGAAACCAGCGCAACTGCATTGGTTCAAGCCGCGTACCAACGACTTGAATTGGTGAACCCCGAACTGCATGCCACCGCGTGCCTTCAAGAGGAAGCGGCATTGGCGCAAGCCCGTTTTTACGACGATGTAGGCAACTTCAGGGCGTTTCAGGGCATACCGGGCTTTTTGAAAGACAACCTGGATTTGCAAGGCTTACCCACTCGGCACGGTTCCGCCGCCATGCCGGGCACATCGAAAAAGCACACCAGCGCCGTGGCGCAACAAATCATCGACACGGGTGTGGTGCTACTGGGTAAAACCAAACTGCCCGAGTTCGGGCTAACTGCCACCACGGAATACAGCAAAGCCGAGCCAGCGCACAACCCATGGAATACTGGGTACAGCACAGGTGGCTCATCGGGTGGTTCTGCAGCCCTGGTGGCTGCGGGTGTGGTTCCAATTGCCCATGCAAACGACGGCGGTGGCTCCATTCGCATTCCCGCTGCATGTTGCGGGCTGGTGGGTTTGAAACCCAGCCGCGGGCGCTTGGCCATGAACGAAATGGCGAAAAGCCTGCCCATCAATATTGTGAGCGACGGGATTGTGTCGCGCAGCGTGCGGGACACTGCGGCATTTTTCGCCTTGGCTGAAGAGCATTACAAAAACCCAACACTGCCACCATTGGGCCACATCACCACCCCTGGCCGAAAGCGCCTGAAAATTGGCATGTTCACCCAGAAAATTTCTGGCGATGAAACAGATACCGCCTGTGTGGAAGCGGTGCACAAAGCTGCTGCCCTGTGCGAGGAGTTGGGCCACGAAGTGCAGGAAATCAAGGTGCCCATCAGCGCCCAGTTTGCTGATGATTTCTTGCTGTACTGGGGCATGCTGGCCGCTTCCATTTCATACTTGGGCAAACTGGCAGTTGATCGGCATATGGACACCAGAAAACTTGAACCACTAACCCACGGTTTGGCCAAACATTTCACGCACAACCTGTTGAAATTTCCATTCGCTTTGCGCAGGCTTTACCAGTTTGAATCGCAATACGCCACGGCATTTGCCGACCTGGATGTGCTGCTAAGCCCAACCTTGGGTCAGCCCGCACCGCCGCTAGGTTACCTGGCACTTGATCTGCCTTTTGAGCAGGCGCGGGAGAGGCTTGTAAACTTTGCATCATTCACAGCGGCTCAAAACGTGGTGGGGGCGCCAGCCATCAGCCTGCCCATGCACCACACAGTGGAGGGTATCCCGGTAGGTGTACATTTTGCCGCTGCCATGGGGCATGAATTCAGGCTGATTGAGCTTGCACTTGAAATTGAGCAAGCCCAACCATTCAAGATGCTGGCATGAATTCCAGGTGAGCTTTGTAAACCAGCGAGGCCCTGTCCACCATGGGGCAGTGGCCCGTGTTTTCAAGCATTAGATCGACAATCGCGGGTTTGGTTTGTTTCAACACAGCCAAGCCGCTGGGGTGAACCAACAGGTCTGAATCGCCCCACACCACCATCAACGGCACATTGGTTTTCTCCACCAACTCGTTCAAACTGATATTGGCATCCGGGTTCACGAATTCCATGAATACCCGATCGAGCAAGGCCTTGTTCTTGATCGACATGCGACCAAAATATTTGCGCATGAAACCAGGCATGGGCGGCGCCTTACCATTGAAACAAAGATTGACCACCTTCTCGTATTCCTCAAAATTGGAGGGAGCAAGGATAATTTTTCCTTCGTCCGCAAACGCGCGCCCAATGGCGGTGTGCTCGGCACCTTTCACACCAGCGGGGTTTAACAAACAGGCGCTGAGAACCCGGTTTTCAAAGTTTGCGGCCAAGGCACCCGCCAAATAGCCGCCCATGGAGTTGCCCATGACATGAAAATTCTTAACGTCCACTGCATCCAGCCAGCACACCACCCGATCAGCCTGCCCCGCAATATCAAAGCGGGCGTTGCTGGGGCGGTCAGATTCGCCAAAACCAATCAGGTCGGGAATCCACACGGTGTAATGGCGCATCAGGCGCGGGGCCAGTGCCAGCCAGTTTTCCTTGTTGGCGCCAAAGCCGTGGAGCAAGACCATGTCGGGCCCTTGTCCGCCCTTGAAATACACGGTGCGCCCGTCTGCGGTATTCACACTGCTTTTGACCAAACCCATTTGTTTGCATTTGGAATCGATCAATCTGCGGCACAGCCAGTTCATAAACACGTTGCTCATTGTTGTTTCACCTGTCTCGTTGTCTGGTTTCTTCTTACATGCTCAATGGCTGCTCGCTGATCTCGCTTACAGCAATTGGATGGCTTAGTTTTTTTCGCGGTTCATCAACAATACATTCACTGGGATCGATGTCTGTGGGAAGCGTCGAAACCTTCTGAAAAAGATTGCTTGATTTGAATAGGAGGATGTTCAAAATGAAAGCAAATGAACTACTGGAACAAATTCGCGAAGCCAATTTATCTTACCTGCTTCTGGCCAAACAACTCATCAACGAAGACAAAGCCGAGGCCATCATTCGCCTGGGTATTGATGAAAACACAGCCGACCTACTGGACCAACTGACCACCGCACAGGTTTTGCGCATTGCAGCAAACGACGTGCCCATGTGCAGCATTCGGTTCGAGGACCCCGCCGTGTGGAAACTCCTCTGCGACCACGGAAAAGAACGCGCAATTTCAGGCATGCATGCCGCCATCTTGATGGCTGGCCGCAGCGCCCAAATTGCAGCTTAAGCGCAGTTAGAAAATAACCGTGGTTCATGCACCTTCAGGTGCGCTGGAGAACAAACATGTCCAAGATTAAATCCTTGATGGCTGAGGCCGTCCAAATCAAACTTGCCTCTGACTTGATCAAGCTGGACGCACGCTTGCAGGTTCTTGAAAGCGAAACCCAATTGTCGCGTGAACGCCTGATTCGCCTGTACAAGGAAATCAAGCAGAAATCGCCACCCAAGGGCATGCTGCCCTTCTCCACCGATTGGTTCATGACCTGGCAACCCAATATTCACTGTTCGCTGTTCATGAATTTTTACTCCACTTGCATCAAACACACCGACCTTGAAGACGGTGAATGCTTGGTCAAGGCCTATAAGCTTTATCGTGAGCAGATCACCGCCTTGGGCCTGCCCGAAGTGTTGTCCCTAACCCGCGCATGGCGCCTGGTGAAGTTTTTTGATGCTGGCATGTTGACCACCACGGCCTGTAAAACCTGCGAAGGGAACTTTGTAGTACACACCTATGACCTAGTAGATAACTATGAGTGTGGTTTGTGCAACATGCCTTCAAGGGCAGGAAAAACCAAGCAAGACGCAGCCACCCGCTTCTTCAATGAAGAAAGCATGCTCGAAACCGTTTAAAGAATTGAATTGCAGTGCCGTTGTACCAAGCAGTAGCTTGTTTTTTGTCTCTCTCCCCTGTCCGTAGTACAAGGACACTTCAAACACCTGTCAGCGATTGCTCACAGGTGTTTTTTTTAAGCCATGAAGCGGGCAAGAATTTGGCGGCTTCGGGCGTCCAGCGCAAACATGTCTTCGATGATGAACTGCATGCCATTGGCATGGGTCAGCACCAAGCGGCTACCGCCAAGGCGTCGAATACTTTCATCCGTGGGCAACTCAAACTTGCAAGGTCCTTTGTCAGTTTCCAGGGTCCAGATGCTGGGTGTGGAGTAGGTGGATACCGAGGTAATTCGACTCACTGTGGGCCTGAATTCCCGCACCGCCAGGTAGTTTTTCACTACGGCCTGCGAGTCGGCATCCAATTGATCAAGCCGGTCCAGCCAGGCTAATTCTTTGCTGTATTCATCCACAATTGAAATGCTTTCATCTGGGGCTGAAAAGGGGAAAGCCAGCACTGGCATCACCTGGTCGGCCACCAATTCACTGCCTTTGTACAAGGCCAACTTGCCCTGTGTTGATTCGCGCAATAGCCAGTCAGTCATATTGAGCTTGCTCCTGCTTCAGTTTTTCTTGGGCCTGGTGCAAATGCCAGAAGTGTGACTTCGCCGCCAGCAATTCATCGTGCGGGCCTTCTTCCACCACCTTGCCACGGTCCATCACCACAATGCGGTCGGCTTTGCGCAAGGTTGAAAGCCGATGTGCAATCGCAATAGTGGTTCTACCCTGCACCAGGTTGTCCAAGGCCTTTTGAATTTCCTTCTCGGTTTGCGAATCGACCGAGCTGGTGGCCTCGTCAAGAATGAGAATTTTAGGGTCGATCAACAAGGCCCGTGCGATAGAAATTCGCTGCCGCTCGCCCCCGGACAAACTTTGCCCACGCTCGCCCACCAGAGAGTCGTATCCATGCTGCAGACGAAGAATGAACTCGTGGGCATGCGCTAGCCGCGCTGCCGCGATAATTTCCTCACGGGTGGCATCGGGGCGCCCGTAGGCGATGTTTTCAGCAATGGTGCCAAAAAACAGATATGGTTCTTGCAACACTAGGCCGATGTTTCTGCGGTAACTGGCCATTTCAATTTGCCGAATGTCAATGCCATCAGCCAGCACTTGGCCATCACTTACATCGTAAAAACGGCACAACAAATTCACCAAGGTTGACTTGCCGGAACCACTGTGGCCCACCAAACCAACCATTTCGCCCTGCTTCACCTTCAGGTTCACACCATCGAGCACCTGCCGGCTACCGTAACGGAACGACACATTTCGAAGTTCGAGCTCGCCTTTCAGTTGGTCAATTTTTACCGGATTTTCCGCCTCGGGTACGGAGGACTTGTAATCCAGAATATCGAAAATGCGTTTGGAACCCGCAGCCGCTTTTTGGGTGACGGATACGATTCGACTCATGGAATCAAGCCGCGTGTAGAAACGACCGATATAAGCCAGGAAGGCGGTCAGCACACCCACCGTGATGTCATTGTTCATGATCATCCAGATGCCCGATGCCCAAATCACCAGAATGCCCAATTCGGTGAGCAAACTAACAGACGGGGCAAACAGCGACCAGGTTTTGTTGATTCGGTCATTCACCTCCAGATTGCGGGTGTTGGCCTTCAAGAAACGGTCAGACTCCCTGCGTTCTTGTGCAAACGCTTTTACAACTCGAATACCCGGAATGGTGTCGGTCAAAATATTCGTAACCTCACCCCAAACGCGGTCCACTTTCTCAAAACCTGTGCGCAGCTTTTCGCGAACCAGGTGAATCATCCAGGCAATCACAGGCAAAGGCAGCAAGGTCAGCAAAGCCAGCTCGAAATCTATGTTCATGAGGATGATGGCAGTCATTACGATCATGATCACGTCGGTGATGAAATCGAGTGCATGTAATGAGAGGAATAAATTGATTCGATCAGTTTCTGCACTGACACGGGCAATCAAATCGCCGGTGCGTTTCGCGCTGAAATAGTCCAGCGACAAACTCATCAAATGATTGAATGTGGTGGTACGCAAATCCGATCCAATTCGCTCGGAAACCAAAGCCAGCAGATAGGTTCGGGCCCAACTCAAGCCTGCGGCAACCACAGCCGAGATTAACAAACCACTGAGGTAGAACGTTGCCAATTCAGTATTCATGGGTTGACCGTTCTGGAATGGAATCAGCACTTCATCCATGAGTGGCATGGAAAGATAAGGCGCCACCAGCGTTGCGGCAGTCGACAGCAATGTCAGAATGAGGCCGGCAAACAAACGCCAGCGATACGGGTGGGCAAAGCGCCACAGGCGCAACAGTGCACGCGAAGAAACCGGCTCTTCAAATCCGGCCTCATCCAATTCCTCGTCGGCCAGCAAGCGCGGCACCGGGTGCTGAATTTGTGCAGTGTGGGCCGTGCCCTGCTCGAATTCGCGCACGGCGGTTTCAAGCAACTCAACAAATTCCTCGAGCGCACGGTGCAAACTGAAGCTTGCATAGAAACGAAACACCTGCCCGGAATCGACCTGAATCAGGACCGTAGAAAGACCGGAATGATCGGACATGGAAATTTTCTCAATGCTTGAGAAAGGTGCTTTGAAAACAGGCACCTGTAATTCCTTGTCTACCACAATTAATTCATGGGCGTTAAAGGCTACAAGGCTGCGAGAAAACTCACGCCTAGTATTCATGTCAGCCACAAACACCGCTTGGGTTGGTGAATTTGCGGCCCAAACCTCTGAAAGGCGTTGCACTTCGTTTTCAGACGGTGAAAATCCAACGATTTTCAATGAGATTACCCCCTCAGTTCGCGAATTCGCTGATGTTACACCACTATTTCCAGCGACACGGAGTTAACATTGATCGAAAATCCAATCCTCGAAAACAAACCTGCCGACACTCAGCTTATGACGCAAAAACGCCTTGTAATACTCCGAACCATGTGGCTTGACGGCCCGAATATCTGGACCTATCGAAGTTGCATTGAAGCGTTGGTGGATATTCAAGAACTGGAGCAATTTCCTTCCAACCTGTTGCCAGGATTTTACGAGCGATTAACGGCTTTGCTACCCGGTTTGGTTGACCACCGCTGTGGAATCGGTGAACCGGGCGGATTTCTCCTGAGGGTGCGCGAAGGCACTTATGCGGCCCATATGTTGGAACATATTGTGATTGAATTACACACACAGGCTGGGCTGGAAGTGGGTTTTGGCAAAGCCCGAATGACCAGCAAGGAAGGCATTTATAAAATGGTGTTTCGCACCCCTGACCCGGTGGTGGGCTTGGCTTGCCTGGAAGCAGGTGTGCGGCTGCTGCACGCCGCCATCGAAGGTACAGAGTACGATTTACAGGCGGAGCTGAGAGTGATCAAGCACCATTGCGACATGCATGGCTTGGGCCCCAGCACCCAACATATTCTGGATGCGGCTTACGAGCGTCGCATTCCAATAGTTCGTTTGAACGATGGCAATCTGGTTCAACTGGGACACGGCAACAAACAACAGCGAATCTGGACTGCAGAGACATCCAAAACCTCGGCCATTGCCGAAGGCATTGCCGCCGACAAAGACTTGTGTAAAGACCTGCTGTCTCAATGCGGGGTGCCCGTGCCTGAAGGCGAATTTGCAAAAACCGCCGAACGTGCGTGGGAAATTGCACAAAACATCGGATTTCCTGTGGTGGTAAAACCAGTTGACGGCAATCAGGGACGAGGAGTGTCGTTAGAACTCAGCAAGCAAGCGGACATTGAAAAAGCATGGGCCCTTGCTTACGAAGAAAGCTACAGCGGCGTGATTGTCGAGAAATTCATTCGCGGTGCAGAGCACCGCATTCTGGTGGTGAATTACCAAGTTGCCGCTGTGTCTCGCGGTGAGTTGGTGTTTGTCACAGGCGATGGGCAATCCGAGCTTCAAACCCTGATTGATCAACAAATCAACACAGACCCCCGCCGTGGTGATTCCGAAATCTCTCCTCTGAAAACGGTTCGTATTTCAAGCAATCCCGTGGTGTCTCTGGAAGTGCAACGTCAGGGCTACCACGCAGCTTCAATTATTCCGGCAGGCACGCAAGTCATCATTGAACGCAACAGCAATGCCTCCGAGGACGTCACCGATCTGATTCACCCCGAAATTGCTCGCCTGTGCTGTATGGCTGCCCGTGTGGTGGGCCTGGATGTGGCAGGCATCGACCTGGTGTGCGAGCACATTGACCAATCGCCCAAGGGGCAATCGCTGGCGGTGGTTGAAGTCAATGCTGGACCCGGCCTACTTATGCACATTAAACCAGCGAAAGGCCTAGCCCGCAATGTGGGCAAACCGATTATTGAATCGCTTTTTCCAGGCGACGCCAACGGCCGCATTCCTACAATCTCATATTCGGGCGGCCCTGAAATAGACGGTTTTGGCCACGAACTCACTGAAATTCTCGAAGACCAAGGGCACAAAGTGGGCCTGGCCTGCGACCAAGGCCTGCTCATGAATGGTCGCACTATCAACAAAGCACCGTCAGCGAACTGGCAATCGGGCCGCAACTGCCTGATTAATAAAAACCTGGACACCTTGGTGATGCAGGTCAAAGCCAACACTATTTTGTCGGAAGGCCTGCCCTACGATCGCTCAAGCCTGGCTGTGATTACCAGCCTGGGCAGCATGGATGGGCTGGGCGAATGGGACATTTTGACCAAAGAACAGCACTTCAATGTAATGCGTACTGTAGTTGACTTGGTGCTGAGCAGTGGCCACGCGGTTGTAAACGCAGACGAAGTCAGCCTGCTGCCATTGAAAGACCTGTGCGATGGAAAGGTGATCTGGATCAGCAGCACCGCAGACAACCCCATTGTTACTGAACATGTGAAAAACGGAGGCATGGCTGTGTTGTACCAAGGTGAAAGCATTCACTTCAAGGGTAACCGGGCCGAGGCAGAGCAACGCAGCCCAATTCCATTGAAACAGCCCCCTATGAGCCTGACCAAAACCTTGGCACTTGCGGCCGCCAGTTGGGCCATGGATGTACCGCACCACCTGCTGCGCGCCGATCTTCGGCAGCGCTATTGAACCCCATGCTGATGCACACAACAGGTTGATGAACTATGAAAATTGAACGCATTCGCGCCCTGCGCGGCCCCAATTTGTGGAGCAAAAACACCAGTATGGAAGCCTTGGTGTTTTGCGAAGAAAATGAACGCCTTTACGACCGCTTTGCCAACATAGAAATGCGTGTTCGCAGCGCACTGCCCGGCATCGGCTCCCTACGCGCAACCGGTTTCGAGCAAAGCAACATCGCTTTGGCGCATATATTAAGCCGCGCAGCTTTGCGTTTTCAGGTTGAAGCAGGGTCACAAGTTACCTTCGCCCATGTGGCCGACAACATCACCACTGGCTACTTCCGAGTTGTGGTGCAGTATGAGGAAGAAGATTTGGCCCGTGCGGCATTTGAAGAAGCACACCAACTTATCTTGGCTGCGCTGGCGGGCGACGATTTTGATGCCAATTCAGCGATTGAACGCCTGAAAGAAATTTATGAGGATTGCAAACTTGGGCCAAGCACTGGCTCCATTGTGAATGCTGCCCTGCGCCGCGGCATTCCCGTTCGCCGCCTTACCCAGGGCAGCCTTGTGCAGCTGGGCTGGGGTTCGAAAGCGCGCCGAATTCAGGCAGCAGAAACCGACACAACCTGCGCCATTTCTGAAGAAATAGCCCAAGACAAGGACCTGACCAAAGCCATCTTGTCCGCAGCTGGCATCCCTACCCCGAAAGGCAAACTGGTGAAAACCTTTGAAGAGGCCATTGAAGCTTTTCGCGAACTCACCAAAACCACAGGCAAGGGGGTTGTGATCAAACCCAGCGATGGCAACCAGGGCAAAGGGGTCACTGTCAATATCGTGGATGAAGATCACCTTCGGGTCGCCTTTGACGCTGCAAAAAAATACGGCAGTGGCGTGCCCATCGTCGAGGAGTTCATTCCCGGCCACGATTATCGCTTTTTGGTGGTGGGTGACAAGCTGGTGGCTGCGGCTCGCCGTGAACCACCTTCCGTGGTTGGCGACGGCGTGCACACCATTGCCCAGTTGGTCGAAATTGAAAACCGCAACCCTTTGCGTGGCGAGGGCCATGGTAGTGCACTGAGCAAGCTTCGCCTGGATGAAATTGCCATTGCACGTATCAAGAAACAGGGCTTTACAACTGAATCGGTGCCTGAACAAGGTGTACGAGTTGTGCTGCGCAACAATGCCAACTTAAGCACTGGCGGCAGCGCCACCGATGTCACAGACAACGTTCACCCCGCCATGGCAGAAATGGTCATTCAGGCCGCACAGCAAATTGGTATTGAAGTGTGCGGCGTGGATGTGGTGTGCGAGCGGGTGGATGAGTCGCTTGAAGCGCAAGGTGGCGGAATTGTTGAATTGAATGCGGCTCCTGGACTGCGCATGCACCTGGAGCCATCGATTGGCAAGGGGCGCGATGTAGGCGCAGCCGTAATCGACCTGATGTTCAAAAAAGATGAGAATGGACGCATTCCAGTGGTAGCGGTCACTGGCACCAACGGAAAGACCACCACAGTTCGTCTGATCGAACAAATTCTCCGGTACCACAATTTGCGCGTTGGTTTTACCGGCACTGAAGGCGTGGTGGTGAATGGACACCTGATCGACACAGGTGATTGCAGTGGGCCGAAAAGTGCACACAAGGTGCTGGTACACCCCGAAGCTGACGCTGCAGTGCTTGAATGCGCACGTGGTGGCATGCTGCGTGAGGGTTTGGGCTTCGACATGTGCGATGTAGGCATTGTGACCAATATTGGCGAGGGCGACCACCTGGGCCTGAATTTCATCGACAGCGTTGAAGACCTGGCGCTGCTGAAAAGCGTACTGGTTCAAAACGTAGCCCCCAACGGTTTGGCCGTGCTAAATGCTGATGACCGGCACGCAGCAAACATGGCCAAGCTAACCCCAGGACGCGTGCTGTTTTTCACCAGCAACCCAGACAACCCGATTGTAGCCGCCCACAAAGCCAAAGGTCGCCCAGTGATTATTCACGATGGTCGCATCATCAACATCAGCTACGACGACATCGAAAAAACCATTGACCTGATGGATGTACCGCTGACCAACAATGGTTTGTTTACCTTTCAGGTGCAAAACGTGATGTGTGCAGTGGCCGCCGCCCTGGGCCTGAACGTGCCTTTCAACACCATTCGTGCAGCACTGGGCAGCTTTCAGTCTACCCCCGACACAGTGCCCGGCCGCTTTAACTTCTTCAAACACAACGGGGGCTCGGTGATTGCCGACTACGGCCACAACCCCGATGCAGTGTCGACACTGGTCGACACGCTTAAAAACATCCCGGCAGTTAGACGTACAGTGGTGATCAGCGCTGCGGGCGACCGTCGTGATCAGGACATCATCGAACAAGGTCGCTTGGTGGGTGGGTTCTTTGATCACATTATTTTGTATGAAGACGCTTGCCAGCGTGGCCGCCCAGATGGTGAAACGCTTGCTTTGCTGCAGCGAGGAATTGCCAACGCAGACGGCGACAAAAAACCATCCGTGGTCGAAGTACGCGGTGAATTCAAGGCCATTCAAATGGCCCTCGATGAAACAGGCCCAGACCACTTGGTCTTGGTCTTGATCGACCAGGTCAATGAAGCATTGCAATACCTGCAGGAAAACACCACAGGCGAGCCCGCACGGGTATCTGCTTAAAGGCCAAGCCGCTTGAGCATGCGGTGAAAGTTGCCGGAATCGAGCCCAAGCTGCCTTGCAGCTGCGGCTCGATTTCCATTGGTTTGCTCCAGCACCTGCTGTACCAGATTTCTGGAAAAAGCATCCACGGCATCGCGGTAAGGCAAGCCTTCTGTCGGGGTGACCATTCCCGCATTCGGAATTGTTGCAAGGCCTTGGGCAGTCAGGGCATGTGTGTGCCCTGCCTCACTCACAAGGTCCAAGTGCTCTAGTTCTACAGTCACCATGGGGCTTGGTTCATCCCGGCGCGCTTTCAATGCGGCGCGCCCCAAAGTGTGTTCCAATTCCCGCACATTGCCCGGCCAGCTGTAGCGCTTCAGGGCAGCCTCGCACCCCCGCCCCAAGCGAAGGTTTCTCAAGCCCAAACGGCTGCGGTTCTGCTCCAAGAAATAACCCGCCAGCAATACCACATCATCGCCTCGATCGCGCAAAGGTGGAATGTGCAATGGATAGGCACACAAGCGGTGATACAAGTCGGCCCTGAAGCGCCCTGCTTTCACTTCAGCCGACAAATCGCGATTGCTGGCTGCCACAATACGCACATCCACCCGGTGCTCCTTGTCACTGCCCACGCGTTGTACCTGTCCGCTTTGTAAAACCCGCAACAGCTTGGCCTGTGCCGATGCGCTCAGTTCTCCCACTTCATCCAGAAACAAAGTGCCACCGTCAGCCAATTCGAATTTGCCTTCGCGATCGCGCTCGGCACCAGAAAATGCGCCTTTAACGTGCCCAAACAATTCGCTTTCAATCAATTGATCTGGCAGTGCTGCACAATTAATCACCACCAAGGGTAAACTGGCCCGGCTGGACATGGCGTGCAAAGCTTGGGCCACCAATTCTTTGCCCACACCAGTTTCTCCGTGAATCAGAACCGCCAGTTGACTGTTGGCAACAGTCAAAATTTCATGTTTCAGTTCACGAATGGGCATACTGTCCCCGATCATTTCACGGCGAGACAGCTGGACACCTTCCAGTGCATTCAAACCGTTGCCCTCACCCTGCCCCAGTGCCAGAGAATTGGAGTGTCGGTCGCTTTTTTCAGTCAGCTCAGCCACATGCACAACCGCCTCACCCAAGCGTGCAAACATGGCCATGGCGCGTTCAACCTTGACATCAAAAACACCAGCCTTGAGGGAATCCAGAGTAATTGCCCCCCACAATTTGCCATTCACATGCAGCGCGCAACCCATACAGTCGTGCACATTCAAATCTCCGGCATGCACGCCTTCAAGCAATCCATCATAGGGATCCGGCAAAGTGGATTTGTTCGGGAAATGAGTCACCCCCCGGTAGGTCACAATCGCATTCAAACGAGGATGCTCATTGAGTTCAAAACGGCGCCCTAGGCTGTCGGGAGTCAAACCACGAACAGCCAGTGGCCTCAAGGCTGAGCCTTCCTTTTTCAGCAAAGCGCAAGCATTACCAGGCAAGGCTGCAGCCAATGAATTGACATATCGCATATAGCGAGTTGAAGGATCCAGATCGGCGCCAAGGTCTTCGATCACTGCCAACACAAAACTAGACATTTCCATTGCTTGATTACCTGAATGTCGTTTTGACAATTGTTGTTTTAATGACAGTAACCCTAGTTTGTCAATAAGACAACTATTTTAGTTGTTTAACAAAGTATCGTTTCACTTATTTCTTTCTATTTCAACACTTTAGTGAAATACATGAAGCTGGCATACATCTTGATAGTGTTTGTCACTGAGAATCATGAGTCAGTTTACAATCGAGTAGAAAGGAAAACACCATGTCAGTCAGTACCGAACAAAAACAGTGGATCAAAGCAACTATTCCCGCACTTGAACAGGGTGGCGAGGCATTAACCACCCACTTCTACAAACTGATGTTCAGCAAATACCCTGTTACTGCCACCTTTTTTAACCCTGCACACCAGCAAAAGGGCACGCAACCCCGCGCATTGGCCAATGCTGTGCTGGCTTACGCCAAACACATCGACAACCCTGCCGTGTTGATGAGCGCGGTCACCCTGATCGTCAACAAGCATGTTGCCCTGGGTGTCAAAGCCGAACACTACCCGATTGTGGGCGAATGCCTGCTGCAGGCCATGAAAGAGGTGCTGGGCGCCGCGGCCACACCTGAAATTATCGACGCCTGGGCGGCTGCTTATGGTCAGCTCGCCGATATTCTGATCAACGCCGAAGCCAATCTGTATGCCAAACAAGCCATGTCCACCGGGGGGTGGGAGGGGCAACGTGCTTTCACAATTGCCAAAAAAGAGCAAGAAAGCGAACTGGTTACATCTTTCTATCTAAAACCTTTCGATGGCAAAGAGATCATGACTTTCAAGCCGGGGCAATACATTACCCTGCACCTGAACGTGAATGACACAACGGTCATGCGCAACTATTCACTGTCTGACGCACCCAACGGGCAACACTATCGAATCTCGGTCAAGCTTGAAGAAGGCGGCGTGGTATCCAACCACCTGCACAAGCAACTGGCTGTGGGCGACACAGTACAACTAAGTCCACCCTGCGGTGAGTTTGTACTTGATGACAGCAAAGACCCCTTGGTGCTGATCACCGCCGGTGTTGGGTTGACCCCTGCTATTGCAATGATGAAAGCAGTTGCAGGCCAACGCGAGGTACGATTCATCCATGCCTGCAAAAATGCAGCGCAGCACTCGTTCAAAAACCTCACTGAGCAATTAAGTACCCAGCACAGCAACATCACTGCCGAGTACATTTATGAAAATCAGCAGGGTTTGATCAACCCACACACGATTCAGAAAAACCTGCCCGACAATGCACAAGTTTATTTTTTAGGGCCAGTTGGTTTTATGAGTGCGGTGAAAAACATGTTGAGCAGGCTGGGCGTACCTGCCGAGCGTCAACATTTTGAGTTTTTTGGCCCGGCGCAGGCCATATAAAACATGGGGTGTTCAGGCTGACAGGTCTTTTGCTTTGCAAGAGGCCTGCACTTGAACAAATTCCAGCAATTCTTCCACCTGAAATGACTTGTCGAAAAACGCTTTGGCTCCTAGGCTCAGGCAACGGTGTCGAATCACCAAATTTGAATAATTCGAAAAAACAACGACGCTGACCGGATGCTTATTAAGCTCCGGGCTTTCAAACAAGTTTTTCAACACGCCAAGCCCAGTGCCAGAATCCAGTTCTAAATCAACAATCGCCAGGTCAGTGCAACTAGACCTGATTGCCTCAAGTGCTTCTTCTTCAGACTCCACACTGGCGATAACCTCCACGCCGGAAATTTCGCTCAACATAGCGCGCAACAGCAATTGCAGATCGATAGAATCCTCTACGACCAGTACTTTCAACAATGTTTGATCTGTACAGCTTTTTTTCATGGCAATTACCTTCAAATCCTCGCCGACGTTAACATCAGCGAGGATTTGATTCCCGTCCTCTTATGACTTGGGCTTCAATTCAATCAGATTGGAAACTGCTTTGACACCTTCTACCTGCTTGGCCAACACTTCAGCACGTTCCACCTCAGCCTCGGTTCTAGCCTCGCCCGACAATATCACCACACCTTGCTTGGTTTCCACATTCACACGCAGTGCACTCACGGTTTTATCCTCGGCATGCTTTGCTTTCACTTTGGTAGTAATGGTTGCGTCATCCACATACTGGCCTACAGCCTTCATAGGTTCCTTACCCTGCTCTGCGGCATAAACAGGGCTTAATGCAGCCAGGGCAATACCGGATGCGATCAAAGTTTGAGCGATCATTTTTTTCATGGTTTTTCTCCTTGAGGATTATTGAACTGACTACTTAAAAGAAATCCTGATCAAAGGTATGTGTTGATCAAGCTTCATGCGTTCAATACTAAGGAGGGGCAAACATTTGATCTGTCCGACAAAGACGATTCATGTGTAGGAATAGTCTGTCCCCTGTAATCGGCAACAACATGAGGAATATTTAAATGATTCGACTGGCGATTGTTGATGACCATGCGATTGTCCGTGCTGGCTTTCGGGAGATGCTCAATGAAGAACTCGGAATGACCATTCAGTTCGAAGCGGGCACCGCTGAGGAAGCCAAAATATTGCTGCGACAACACGACTGCGATGTGTTGATGCTCGATTTGTCTCTACCCGATCAAAATGGAATCGATCTGTTACGGACTGTAAAACACCGCCATGAGGAAACACAGGTTTTAATCATCAGCAGCTTTTCAGAGGAACGATATGCCTTGTCAATGATCCGTAGCGGTGCCAGTGGCTACCTGTGTAAAGATTGCGACCGTGTTGATCTGATCAATGCAATCCACACTGTGGCGCAAGGGCGGCGATACATCTCTGCGAACACCGCTGAGCTTTTGGCGCGTGAAATGACAGGTGAAAGTGACAAGCCAGCACATGAACAACTGTCTGAACGAGAAATGCAGGTATTCATGCGGCTAGTCAGGGGAGAAACTGTATCAACAATCGCTGAAGTACTGCACCTCAGTGTCAAAACTGTCAGCACTTATCGATCCAGATTGCTTGAGAAACTGGAGCTAAATAGCAATGCGGAACTAGCAACCTATGCACACCAACACGGATTGCTGCTCGATTAAATCATGATTGCTGAATGGTTGGTATTCGCACCTCAATGTGCGTGCCTTTACCAGGGCTTGAACTCAAGGTAAGACTCCCATGAAACATTTGGGTACGATGCTTGATTCCTGCGATACCATGTCCGTGTAGTTCTATGTCTTGGGTATCAAAGCCAACACCATTATCGCGAATACTTAGCAATACAACACCCCCCTCCTCCTGCAAGCTCAACTTGACCTGACTGGCTTTGGCGTACTTCCGAACATTTGTCAGTGACTCTTGGGCTACTCTAAACAAGGCAAGCGATTGTTCCGCGGACAAGTTCAATTCATGTTCAGGAAAGCTCATTTCCACCGGCATGTCAATTTCAAATTGCTGACCCAGGGAGCGAAGCGCCTCTGTCAGGCCCAGACCCTTGAGAAGTGGCGGTTGCAAATCGTCGACCAAACGACGTGTCAACGAAATGGTTCCTCCAATGTTCTCAATCAACCTGAGAAGACGCTCTTGAATACTGTCATCCACCCGTGTACCCAAAGAAAGGCGCAACCAGCTCGCATCCATTTTCGCGGCGGTCAGCGCGGATCCCATTTCGTCATGTAGCTCCCGAGCGATGTGCTGGCGCTCTTCCTCTTGCGCGTTGGTCAGGTTGCTGGCCAAGTTGCTTAACTCGCGTGTACGCGCTGCTACCTTAGCCTCAAGACGACTATTCTCCGTTTTCAATAACTCCTGAATACGGGCACGCAAAGCCACTTGCCGTTGCTGAACCAGAAACAAACTAATAATGAGCAACAAGGAGGCAATGCCGAGCACGTAACCCATGTACTGGATGTTGTCAGCCCTCGCCAAATACATATTCTCCAGATCCTGATGAGCCTTCTCACGCCGCGCCTTCAACACAGCCAAGCGAACCCTGATTTCATCCATTAACTGTTTTCCAAGCTCACCGTGATCTTGAGACAAAGCGACTGGTACCTTCCCATGGCTTAACATTTCACCGAGATAATGAAATTTTGCATCCACCAATCGCTTTAGGGCTTGAAAATCCGCATGGTCATCTGAACCGGGTGGAATATCAAAGTTCATGGATGCCATTAAAGGTTCAAGCCTTGCTGCGGTGTTTCTGTAAGGCTCAAGGTATACATCACTGCGCATCAACAAGAATGACAAAGCACTTGCCTCGGCGTCCACCAACAACACCCACAATTGGTCCAAGCGATCTATACGCTTCTGGTTAACCTCCGACATGGCCACTACCTCTGCATTCATTCTGGCGTGGGTGTAGGTGATGCCTAGCAGGGCCAGCACCATCAAGCAGCCAAATACGAAGAGCCAGTATGGGCGACTTTGCCGCATCCGAATTCGCAACGGGAACATTCTGGAGTGTGTTGAATTACTCAAGTGGGCCTTCAGGAAAACGCAAGAAGGGCCACATTCAAAGTGGCCCCACCATGGTTGATTTAATCCGGCCCGCGCAGCGCTAGGGTTTAGATTTAATCAGGTTGTAAATAAAGGTGGCCGCTGCGAGCACAATGAAAACAAAAAACAACACCTTTGCAATTTCCACCGCACCAGCTGCAATCCCGCCAAAACCAAACAGGGCTGCGATTAATGCAATCACGAAAAATACAACTGCGTAGTGCAACATGATCAACTCCTTGGGCGGTTAATTGGTTGACGACTTAGTGGTTCTGTTCTTCCCAGCTTTGCAGATGCTTTTCAGCTTCGTCTTTGCCGTAACCGTAGCGCTCTTGAAGTTTTCCCGCCAACTCGGTTCGTTTTCCGTCAATCACATCAAGATCGTCATCAGTCAACTTGCCCCACTGTTGCTGTACTTTGCCCTTCAATTGCTTCCAATTGCCTTCGAAAATATCTTTGTTCATGCGGTTTCTCCTGAGCGGTCATTGATAAAAGTGAATGTGTAACATCACCCCTTCACTGTACGAGCGCACATCGGAAAAGTAGGTCAGCATCCACCGAATGTTCTGTGGGCAACGTCCTACACAAATTTAGTATGCAGTGCTTTCACTGGTTTATCGGCGTGCAAAATATTAAATTAATCAGGTAATCAATCGGCAATAAGGAATATTTGTGATTCTTGTCATCGCCAATCCAAAATCGGGTTACCTGAAAACGCACAACGCCAGTGCCAGCTTGGCCGGGATTCATTCAATTCTTGGCAACTCCGGTCATGTGGCGCTCACTCAAAATACGCAAGAACTTGAAAATGCCTTGCGCCTTTATGAGTGCAAACCACCCACAGTGATCGTGCCTTTCGGTGGCGATGGCACCGTTTCAGCAGTGTTGGGCGCTGCAGCCAAGGTGTGGGGAGACCACGCAATACCAGCTATTTTCCCTTTACATGCCGGCACCATGAACATGATTGCCTGGGACGTGTACCCAAAAACTGCACCACTTAAAGCCCTACATTGGTTGGTTGAGCACCAGGCCAACACGCACCTGCACAGCTCGCCGCGTTACCCCATTAAAACCTCCAGTGCACAATATGGCTTTGTGTTTGGTTTTGGCGTCACCGTGAACTTCATGCATGCTTACTACAGCATGGGCAGTGGTCCAATTGCGGCTACAAAACTGTTGGCCAAAATAGCGTGGGGAATTATTCGACGCAGTACCTTCGTAGAAAACCTGTTCTCTACGATCAAAGGGCAACAAGCTCGCGACAACACCGCTCCGCACAGGTTTGCATGGCAGGCCTGCCTGGCGCTCAGTATTCAGTGCTTACCATTGCGGTTTCGTGTTTCTACCAGTGGTGGCAACAAAGCCAAACAAGACATGTGCCTGATTGCCGGTGTACCGAACAAACTGCCACTGGTGCTTAATTTGATCAGAATTTGGTTCGGCGCCATGCCGCATAGCATTGGCGTGGAACGAAGTACTGTAGCCCAAATTGAATTTCAATTTGATTTGCCCACAGCCTGGCAACTGGATGGCGATGTGCATGCGCCACTGTCATCAATTCAAATCAGCAGCGCTCCGGCAGTGCAGTTTGTGGCGATGGAATAAAAAAAGGGATCCCACTTGGGATCCCTTTTTCATTCTGGCGGAGACGAGAGGATTTGAACCTCCGATACCCTTTTGGGGTATGCTCCCTTAGCAGGGGAGTGCCTTCGACCACTCGGCCACGTCTCCAGAAGGCCGAATTATACACGGTTTCGGCCAAAATGTTGAATGCTGGCGCAAATCGCTTTCAAGCAAATTGCACCGCATTCCCATCACTTAAAACTCAACTAAACTCCCGCTCAAGCCGCTTCTTTTTCCAGACCAAACGCCTTGTGCAGGGCACGAACTGCCAATTCCATGTACTTGTCATCGATCAACACGGACACCTTGATTTCAGAGGTGGAAATCATCTGAATATTGATACCCTCTTCCGACAAGGTTTTGAACATCAGGCTGGCTACGCCCACATGTGAACGCATGCCGATACCCACAATCGATACTTTGCATACATTGGTGTCGCCCGCCACTTCACGTGCGCCCACGCTACCCTGAATCTTGTTTTTCAACAAATCCATGGTTTTGTTGAATTCATTGCGGTGTACGGTGAAAGTGAAATCGGTGGTGCCATCCGAACCCTGGTTCTGAATGATCATGTCCACGTCGATGTTGGCCTCAGCAACCTGACCCAAAATTTGATAGGCCACACCGGGCTTGTCAGGCACGCCACGGATGGTCACTTTTGCTTCATCACGGTTGAAAGCGATACCGGAAACAACAGCCTGTTCCATATGTTCATCTTCCTCAAAAGTAATCAGCGTGCCAGACACTTTTTCTTCGTCCAGCGACATCATCGGGTCGGTCAAGCTAGAAAGCACACGAGTGGGCACACGGTACTTGCCCGCAAATTCAACAGAGCGAATTTGCAGAACCTTTGAGCCCAAAGAGGCCATTTCCAGCATTTCTTCGAAACTCACAACACGCATGCGGCGTGCCTCAGGCACCACGCGAGGGTCAGTGGTGTACACCCCATCCACATCGGTGTAAATCAGGCACTCAGCCGCACCCATGGCGGCGGCGATCGCCACGGCAGAGGTATCGGAACCACCACGACCCAGCGTAGTTTGGTTACCCGCCTCATCAATGCCCTGGAAACCGGTGATGATCACCACCTTGCCTGCATTCAACTCGGCTTTTACGCGCGTGTCATCAATCGACTCAATGCGTGCTTTGGTGTGGCTGCTGTCGGTTTTTATGGGTACTTGCCAGCCAGAGAAACTGATTGCTTCCAGGCCTTCAGCCTTCAACGCCATGGCCAGCAAAGCCACGGATGCCTGCTCACCTGTGCAACACAGCATATCGAGTTCACGGGGATCAGGCTCAGCCTGAATTTCCTTGGCCAAGCCGATTAGGCGGTTGGTTTCGCCCGACATGGCCGATGGCACCACCACCATTTGATAGCCCGCGCGATGCCATTTGGCGACACGCTTGGCTACATTCTTGATACGCTCTGTGGACCCCATGGAGGTGCCACCGTATTTATGTACTATCAGTGACATAGTCAGATCGCCCTGCACAAATAAAAAGCGCGAACCATTTCGCGCTTTTAAATCAATCAGTTGAACATTTTACCCCAAGCGCTGACTTAAAACTGACAAAAGCATGAATTCCGCTTGGTCAAAAGTCAGCGATTGTGAACCCTCGCTTACTGGTTCGCCGAATACCCCAAATTCATTTGCAAACCACCCGATTCCAATACCTCTGGGTGCTTGCGCATGTATTCCAGGCGATCCAGGTATTCAGTGGTGACGTCACCAGTAATGTAAGAACCATCAAAACAGCTGGCATCGAAAGTTTGAATTTTTGGATTCAAGTCACGCACAGCACGCTTCATGTCGGCGATGTCTTGATAAAACAGGGCATCTGCGCCAATTTCAGCGCAAATTTCGTCGTCAGTGCGACCTGAAGCAATCAACTCATCGCGCGTTGGCATGTCAATACCATACACGTTCGGAAAACGCACGGGAGGCGCCGCCGAGGCGAAAATTACCTTCTTGGCACCCGCTTCACGAGCCATTTGTACAATTTCCCGGCTTGTGGTGCCGCGCACAATGGAGTCGTCCACCAACAGCACTGTTTTGCCTTTGAATTCAACAGAAATGGCATTGAGCTTTTGGCGAACGCTTTTTTTACGCACAGCTTGCCCGGGCATAATAAAAGTGCGGCCAATGTAACGGTTCTTGATAAAACCCTCGCGGTAAGGCACACCCAACTGGTTCGCCAGTTCCAGCGCAGCCGGGCGGCTGGAGTCGGGAATGGGCATCACCACATCAATTTCGCCAGCCGGCATGCCCTTGCGAATTTGGTCAGCCAAGTATTCACCCATTTTCACGCGGGCTTCATACACGCTGATGCCATCCATTACGGAATCGGGACGAGCCAAATAGACATACTCGAAAATACAGGGGTTCAGCGACGATTTCTCCGCACATTGCTGGGCGTGAAGCTTACCGTCGAGATCGACAAACACGGCCTCGCCTGGATCAATGTCGCGCACAAACTCAAAGCCCATGCCCACCAAAGCCACCGATTCCGACGCAAACATGTACTCCGTGCCCTGTTCGGTTTCAGCCTTGCCCAAAGCCAAGGGGCGAATACCGAACGGATCACGGAAAGCCAGCAAGCCATAACCTGCAATTTGAGCCACGCAGGCATAAGCACCACGAGCACGCGCATGCACGCCGGCCACTGCGCGGAAAATCGTGACTGGATCAAGGGAGTAGCCCGAAGCATTGGACTGCAATTCATGCGCCAGTACGTTCAGCAACACCTCGGAATCAGAATTGGTATTGATGTGGCGACGATCGTTTTTGAACAATTCAGCTTTCAAACGCTCGCTGTTGGTCAGGTTGCCGTTGTGAGCCAATACCAGGCCGTAAGGCGCGTTCACGTAGAAAGGCTGTGCTTCATCTGAGCTGGCAGCCGAGCCAGCTGTGGGGTAACGCACATGACCAATGCCCATATTGCCGGGCAATGAACGCATATTGCGGGTGCGGAACACGTCTCGCACCAAGCCATTGCCTTTGGACATTGAAAAAGAATTGCTGTGTGCCGTGGCAATACCCGCAGCATCTTGGCCACGGTGTTGCAACAACAGCAAACTGTCGTAAAGAATTTGATTAACAGTAGAAAAACCGGCAATACCGACAATCCCGCACATTGAAAGCTCCTAGTAGCGCACCCACTTGGCCACACTTTCGGGCAAATGCGGTTTGATTTCTCTCATCGCATCCACTGCCAAAGGGGACAACATGGCATTTCGCCAAAATGGCTGTTCCGGAAGCGAGGTGAAACCTGCCCCAGTAACCAGCACCAAAACAATAAATAAACCACGCGCGAAGCCGAACGTAGCACCCAGGCCACGGTCCGCAAAACCCAAACCAGCTGCCGCAACAATTTTGCCCAGCAAAGAAATCAGAATTGCCCCCACCAACATGGTTGCAAAAAAAGCAGCAGCGCACCCTATCAGCGCTTTCATGGGCGGGCTCAGCGACTCAGCCCAGTCCATGTAAACAGCGAGGTCTGCGCCATAGCGGTTTGCTACCCAGAAGGCCAACACCCAGTTGGCCAGGGACAGCACTTCTTTGACCATGCCACGAAACAAACCCAAAATAACCGACAGCACCACCACGGCGATGACGATGTAATCAAAAATTGTCACTGCACCACTCTCCCTGCGGAGTAACCTGCAGCAGCCAACTTGGCTTTGGTTTCATCGGCTTTGGCCTGGCCTGCAATTGGTCCAACCCTGACCCGGTATACGGTGCCATTGCCAGTGCTGGTTGATTCAACCTTGGCCGGAAAACCCTTGCCACTCAATTCCTTACTCAGCGCATCTGCGCGTAGCTTGTCGCTGACAGCAGCCACCTGAACCCAGTACACCTCAGCTTTTGCAAACGCAGCAATCGGATCTTCAACCTTAGGCTCAACTTTAGGCTCAACCTTAGTTTCTACTTTGGGTTCTGGCTTGGGTTCGGGCTTAGGTGCAGGTTTAGGTGCAGGTTTAGATGCAGGTTCAGAAACTACAGGTGGCGGTTCTACGGCAGGTGCAACTGGTGCAGTCGCCACGGCCTGTTCCTGGGTAGACTGGGGCGCTTCAATCTTTGGCTGTTCGGGAACCTGTGCCGCCTGCGCAGGAATTTCAGCAGAAGGACGATCGGGCACCACCAACTCGACATCGCTGCTGGTTTGGGATGGTTCGTTTTCAACCAAAGCGGGCACAATGATGATGGCTGCCAGAAAAAGCGCAATGGAGCCTACCAACCGCCTTCTGGACCTGCGTTTCAACTCATCAACCGGATCGTTGTTGACTTTGTTCCTGGCAGTAGAACGCGAATTTGAACTCACCTGCACTCCTGAAAAAATTAACCGGGACGTTTTCGAAGCGCTTCTTTGGCTTGCATGGCCTGCGCCACAACCAGGAAGGATCCAAAAACCAGAATTCTATCATTGGGTGGCACCGCAGAAGTGACCACCGCATACGCTTGACCCACACTCTCGTAGCTCTGCACGCTTTTTTCCGGTGGCTGCTTCGCAATACCACCTTTGGCCAGTGCCTGGGAATTAGCAACCCAGTCAAATGCCCCTGCATCCACGCCAGCCAGTTCAAGTTGCTGCTTCAACTGTTCCGTGCTGCGCCCTCGGTCGCCTTCCAGTGGCACCAAGTGCCAGTGGTCTACCCTGTCTTTCAAGGCCTTGACCACCTCAACAGCATCTTTATCGGCCAGCATCCCGAAAATACAATGGGTGTATGGAAAAAAACCCATGTTGTCGAGGCTTTCACGCAAATGCGCGGCAGCGTGGGGATTGTGTCCAACGTCCAGAACCACCGTGGGTTGACCCGGCAGCACCTGAAAACGCCCTGGCCACTCCACCAAGAGAAAACCCTGTCGAATCGATTGCGCCGGCACCGGCAAACGATCCCGCACAGACTCAAGTGCAGCCAACGCTGCTGAAGCATTCAACAACTGGTTGGTGCCCCGCAAAGCCGGGTAAGCCAGTGCAGCACGGCGCATACTACGCCCACCATAGGCCCACTGCTGTTTGTCACCGCTATAGTTATAGTCGCGCGCAAACAGCCACAAATCGGCACCAATGGAATTGGCATGGTCGATCACGCTTTGTGGCGGCTTGGGGTCGCCCACAATGGCGGGCTTGCCTGCTCGGAATATACCCGCCTTCTCGCGGCCAATGCTTTCCCGGTCGGGCCCGAGAAAGGCTTGATGATCAAGATCGACGCTGGTACAAATCGCGCAGTCGGTGTCAAAAATATTGACCGCATCCAGTCGGCCTCCCAAACCCACTTCCAGAATAACGGCATCCAGATCCAGACGAGAGAACACCAAAGCCACCGCCAGCGTGGTGAACTCAAAATAAGTCAGGGAAATACCCGTTGCGATGCGGGCCTGTTCCACTTGTTCGAAGGCTGAAATTAGCTCTGGCTCCGCCACCTCGACACCATTGATGCGGGCGCGTTCAGTAAAGCGGATCAGATGCGGCGAGGTGTACATGCCCACCCTGTAGCCCGCCTGAATCAGAATGCTTTCCAGCATGGCGCAGGTAGACCCCTTGCCATTGGTACCTGCTACTGTAAACACCACGCCATTTAAGGCAAAACTCATGTGTTTCTGAACCACTTTCAAGCGGTCCAACCCCATGTCGATTGGCTTGCTGTGAATCGATTCCAGATAAGCCAGCCACATATTCAATGTGGCGTTGGCGGCTGGCCTCATCGGTTTGGAAGGGTCTGGTTGGGGTACTGCTTGGTTCATAAATACTCAGGCTGCTAGTTTTCAGGCTGCTCAGTTTCAGGCCGCTCAGTTTCAGGCCGGCTGGTCAATCTGTTTTTTCATCAACAGCGCCAAAAGGCTAGTCAGGGTTTTCTTCATTTCACGGCGATCCACAATGCAATCCACCGCACCCTTTTCCATCAAAAACTCGGCACGCTGAAAACCTTCAGGCAAAGTTTGCCGAACGGTTTGTTCAATCACGCGTGGGCCGGCAAAACCAATCAAGGCTTTGGGTTCTGCAACCACCACGTCGCCCAAAAAAGCGAAACTGGCGGAAACGCCACCCATGGTAGGGTCGGTCAAAACAGAAATATAGGGAAGTTTGGCCTGGCTCAGCTTGGCCAGCATGGCCGAGGTTTTTGCCATTTGCATTAGCGAACCCAAGCCTTCTTGCATACGTGCGCCGCCAGAAGCTGCAATGCTGATAAACGGAATATTGGCGTCAAGCGCCGCCTGCACGCCGCGACAAAAGCGCTCGCCCACCACAGAACCCATCGAACCGCCCATGAACTCAAACTCGAAGCAGGCTATCACCACTTCCAGGCCGTTCATGGTGCCTTTTTGAACCACCAGGGCATCGGTTTCGCCTGTGGCCTCTTTGGCTTCATTCAAACGCGCGGTGTAGCTTTTGCTGTCCTTGAATTTCAGGGTATCCATGGGCAATACTTCACGCCCAATTTCAACGCGCTCATCATTGTCGAACAACAAATTCAAACGCTCACGCGAACCTATGCGCATGTGGTAAGTGCACGAGGGACATACCATGGCATTGCTCACCAAATCATTTTGGTAAAGCACTGCATCACAGCTTTTGCATTTCGCCCAAATACCTTCGGGAACGCTTTTCTTGGCTGCGTCGCCGGGTGTTTTTGAGGAAATGCGCGGCGGAATAATTTTGTCAAACCAACTCATACACTTTCCCTTGCTGAGGATTTCTTTTGGAAGTTATTGTTTCATGCCAAATTGCGCATCCAGCGCAGCACGAATCGGGGCAATGAACTTGCCCGCCAAAGCGGCAGCCTCTTGTGGGCTGCCTGCTTCTAGAAACTGAATCAGTGCAGAGCCAATCACCACGGCATCTGCGGATTGTGCGACACGACATGCCGACTCGGCATCGCGAATACCAAAGCCCACACCCACGGGTACATCGGTGAATTTGCGAATGGTGGGCAATTTAGAACTCACTTCAGCGGCATTCAGGTTTTGCGCACCAGTCACGCCTTTCAGCGACACGTAATACACATAACCGCTGGCTGCTTTTGCCACTTTTTCAATGCGCTCATCGGAAGAAGTTGGTGCCAGCAAAAAAATAGGATCCAGTTCAGCGGCGCGCAGGTATTTGGAAAACTCAAGTGACTCTTCGGGTGGGTAATCCACCACGAGCACACCATCCACCCCAGCCTTCTTGGCTTCAGCCACGTACTTTTCCACACCCATGCGTTCAATGGGGTTGGCATAACCCATCAGCACAATCGGAGTGTGCTGGTTGGTCTGGCGAAACTCAGCCACGTAATCCAGAATTTTGCGGGATGTTACTCCCTTCTCGAGCGCACGTTCGCTTGAACGCTGAATGACCGGGCCATCAGCCATGGGGTCAGAAAACGGCACACCCAGCTCAATAACATCGGAACCCGAATTGGCCAAGGCATGCAACATGGCCACAGTTTGACCCGGGTCAGGATCACCGCCGGTGACGAACGGAATCAGCCCCTTGCGACCTTCTTCTTTCAATTTAGCAAATACTGCTTTGATTCTTGACATGGTTGTAATTGAAATTTATTTCTTGTTGCAGGCCATTTCTGCACCTGTTTTGCAATCGGGGTGGCAATAAAACTCGGCACCACTTAGGCGCGCCACGGTGTGCATGTCTTTGTCGCCACGGCCAGACAAGTTCACCAAAATCACCTTGTCTTTGGGCAAGGTTTTGGCCAGCTTAGCAGCATGCGCCAAGGCATGGCTGCTTTCCAGCGCCGGGATGATGCCCTCAATGCGGCAACACTGGTGGAAGGCTTCAAGCGCCTCGGCATCGGTAATGCCCACGTATTCAGCCCGGCCAGAATCCTTCAGCCATGCATGCTCAGGGCCAACACCGGGATAATCCAGACCCGCGGAAACCGAATGGGTTTCAATAATTTGCCCATCATCGCTTTGCAACAGGTAGGTACGGTTACCATGCAACACGCCTGGCGTACCAGCGCTCAGCGATGCAGCATGCTTGCCAGTTTCTATGCCCTCGCCCGCAGCTTCCACGCCCACCAACTTCACGCCATCCACGTTCAAGTAGGGGTGGAAAATACCCATGGCGTTCGATCCGCCACCCACACAGGCCAGCACATAATCTGGCTGCTTGCCCACCATGGTCGGCATTTGCTGAATGCATTCGCGACCAATCACGCTTTGGAAGTCGCGAACCAGCATGGGATATGGGTGTGGACCCGCCACGGTGCCAATAATGTAAAACGTGTCTTCCACGTTCGTAACCCAGTCGCGCATGGCTTCGTTCAGCGCATCTTTCAGGGTTTTGGAGCCAGAAGTGACCGGAATAACCTCGGCACCCAACAGCTTCATGCGAAACACGTTTTGTGCCTGCCGGGCCACATCTTCCTGACCCATATACACCACACACTTCATGCCGTAACGGGCGGCCACAGTGGCCGTGGCCACACCGTGCTGGCCCGCACCTGTTTCAGCAATTACACGGGGCTTGCCCATGCGCTTAGCGAGCATGGCCTGCCCAATGCAATTGTTCACTTTGTGGGCACCTGTGTGGTTCAGGTCTTCCCGCTTGAAGTAAATTTGTGCACCGCCGACCAAATCAGACCAGCGCTTGGCATGGTAAATGGGGCTAGGGCGACCCACAAAATGCTTCAGTTCACTTTCAAACTCCGCCAAAAATTCGGGGTCGTTTTGGTAATGGGCGTACACACTTTTCAGTTCTTCCAGGGCGTGAACCAGGGTTTCAGACACAAAAGTACCGCCATAGGGACCGAAATGGCCGGTGGCGTCTGGAAATTCATAGGGTTTGTTCATGATGCTGCTCAATCTGGGTTCACTTACAACAGCCCTGCGTCGGCCTTCTGGACCGCTTTGCAGAACATTTCAATTTTTTCGATGCTCTTTACGCCTCGCGTCGACTCAATCCCGCTGGACACATCGACACCATAGGGTCGCAAGCCATGGATGGCCTGTTCCACATTGCTTGCATCCAACCCCCCGGATAATACCAAAGCCTGCTTCAGTTCACCCGCTTCGGGCAGCAAAGACCAGTCAAAAGTATGCCCTGTTCCACCATACGCCTCGCTCCATGAATCGACAAGAAGCGCCTGCGCAGAATGAAACCGAACGCTCTCCAGTCGCAAGTCCACATCGGCCTTCATTCGAATGGCTTTGATGTAGGGACGCCGAAAGCTGTCGCAAAACTGTGGACTTTCATCGCCGTGAAACTGCAACAGTACATTTGGAATTTCCGAAATGACGGAATTGACGAAATCGGCCTGCGGATTCACAAACAAGGCCACGGGGGTTTGCCAGGCACCCAAACAACGCGCAAGCTGCCCTGCCTGCGCCACTTCAATGTGACGCGGTGAAGGCGGATAAAACACAAAACCCACTGCGTCAGCCCCAGCCCAAGTGGCCGCACGCACCGTGTCTTCGGTTTTAAAGCCGCACAACTTGATTCGGGTTCTCATGAAAACAATTCCTGTATTCCGTATTGCTCGGGGTACTCAATATTCCACAAGCTTAAACCCTGCGCGGGGTAGGTTTTTGCCGCCAGGCCTCTGTTTCTGGATTCAAGCACATCCCTTAACCAGCTTTCGGCTTGTCTGTGCTGGCCCACTTCCATCAGGCTACCCATCAGGTTTCTTACCATGTGGTGCAAAAATGCATTGCCATGAATTTCAAAGTAACAGTGGTCACAGGCTTCAATCAGATTGAGCGCATACAGTGTGCGCACAGGGCTTGCAGCCTGGCATTGCGAGGCGCGAAACGCACTGAAATCATGTGTGCCCAACAAACATTCCGCTGCACGGCGCATGGCGGCCAAATCAATCGGGTAATGCACCCATGTCATAAACCGTTTAAATGGATCCCTAACAGGAGCACTGTAAAAATAGTAACGATAAGTTCTTGATATCGCACTGAAACGTGCATGAAAACTTGCATCAACCTGTTTGGCACCGAGCACTGAAATGGTGGGTGGCAAACTGTTGTTAACGCCTTTGACCCAGGCCGTCAGCGGCCTGTCTGCTGCTGTATCAAAATGCACAACCTGTTGGCGAGCATGTACACCAGTGTCCGTTCGGCCCGCACATGTCAGGACAACCGGTTCCTGGGCAATGGCCTCAATAGCCTTGGTCAAATGATCCTGGACAGTTCGACCATGTGGTTGAGTTTGCCAACCCTCAAACTCATGACCGTCATAACACAGGCCCAAGGCCACTCTGTTCATTTAGCTCAACGTGGCCAAAAGCGCTTTGGCCTTGCGAACCTGATCCACGTCGCCTTTTTTCACGATTTCGTTCAACAACTCTTTGGCACCATCTGCATCGCCGATTTCAACGTAAGCGCCCGCCAAGTCCAGCTTGGTAGCCACTTCCTGCCAGGTGGCATCGTCCACTTTGGGGTTCGGTACATCCACATCCAGATCAACAAGCGCTTTGTCAAATGCCTCTTCAGGAACTGCATCCAGCACCTCATCGCTGGCTTTCTCTGCGCCCTCTTTCAAGTCAAACGCTTTTTCACCGGTGGTCTCATCGCCAATTAAGTCGTCAAATGCAGCATCTATCTCACTCGAATTCACGTCATGCTGAGCCAGGGGTTGTTTGCGCAACTCATCCAACTCCTCTTGGGCCGCCAAGGTGCCTTTTTCGATTTCATCCAGGTCATCAAGAATCGAACCTGATTTGGATTCGTTAGGCTCTTCCTCAGGGAAATCCAGCGTGACTTCGCTGTGCAATGATTCTTTCTGTTGCAGTGCTTCCTCAGAAGCGTCATTCAATTCGGGAATGTCATCAGCCACGGCTGGCTTGTCTTCCGCTTCCACGGGGGCTGCACGAAGTTGCGTCGCCTCATCCGGGTCAGCCTGCTTCAACCGATCATTCAGCACTTCATCCAGATCAAAGTCAGAATTTTCAGCCCGATTCAAACCGCTGGCACGCTCAGCTGCAATTCCTGCACTGGCTGCTGCAATGGCCTCATCAAATTCATTCACTTCACTGAAAGAAGAATCGTCCTCGGCCTCGAGCTCATCTTCCTCATTTTTGGTTTTGTTCTTGCGTGCACGGGCAATCAGCAACAATACAAGCAACACAATCAAACCACCTGCACCGGCCAAAATCCAAGGCAACCAGTCAAAAGGCTGCTCTTCTGCCGGGGCTTGCTCCACGGGTGCCTGTACGCTGCCATCGCTGCCAGCGGGCTCGCTAGCCACCGGCGGTTCAGCCGCTGGCTCGTCGGCACCATTCTCTGCCAATGTTTCCGAGGGTACTTCAACAGCGGCTGGCTCAGTAATGGCATCAGCCTCAACTGCCGGGCCAACAGCTGTTGGTGCGGCAGGCTCGCTGCCCAAGTCTTTTTGCATGTCGAGCAAACGCTGCAAGTCACTTACGTTCTTCTCGAGCAGAGCAATTCGTTCATTCGCCTCGGCCAGCGCCTTGTTTTTGGCCACCAGCTCCTCTGCGTTGGTATCGGCATTGCTTGCACCTTGGGCTGAGCCGGGTGCAATTTGTAATCGGTCAGCCGGTGCACCCGCATTGGCCTTGGGCGCTTGATCTTGCGGAGTAATGCTGCCCTGGGCACTGGTGGAGTCTGCCGCTGCAAGCTGATTGTCAACAGTCAGCAAACCAATTTGACGAGCGTAAGCGGAGTACACATTGCGATCGTCGTTTTGGGCAAGAATCAGCAAGGCCTCATTGGCATTGCGGGCTCGCAGCGCCGCACGATTGGGAACCTGAATTTGGGCGCCCTCGCGAATCAGGTGCACGCTACCATTAATAAATGAGGCTTTGTTGGCCTCGTAAATTGCAGCCATGGCCTGGTTCAGGGTAACGCCGCCGCCGACCAGTTGCAAAGCCAACTCCGACAGAGTGTCGCCACGCTCAACATTCAAAGTACCTTCAGGCGCAGTGGGCGCTGAAGCCGCTGGTGCTTTGGAGGCTGCCGGTGGTTCGGAAACCGCTGGCGCTTTTGGCGCAGTTGCCTTGGGTGCCACAGCGGGCGGTGTCATCGGCGGGCGAATTTCAGGAAGACTCGTTGCGGGTTCAGCCGCCTGGGCCCCACCAACAGGCACAGTCAGGGTATATTCCCGCGCAACACGGCCACCTGCCCAGGTCAATTCAAGCAAAGTGTCGATGAAACCAGCTGGCAAAGGCTGCGCAGAGGTAATTTTTACAAGCGCCGTGCCGGGCTGAGGGCCATCTTGTACTGCAAACTGAAGACTCTTCAGGTTCGGGTCCATGCTCAGGCGGGCAGCTTTGAAAGCCTCTGCAGAAGCTAGCTTGGCCTGCAAGGAAGCGCGTTCCTCTGGCAACACCAGATCAACCTGAATTTGCGCCAGAAAAGGCTCACCAGCACCAGACAGCACTTCAAGCTTACCGAGCTGTGCTGCTTGCGCGAAGGAACTTGCCAACAAACCTGATGCAAAAACAAAGGGCAAAATCTTCTTTTTGGTATGCCTCACCCGTTTACTCCATGAATGTTCAAGCCACCTTCGGCAGCTTTTTTGGGATCAATATTGATGCAGCTCAGCGTTCAATCAAAATACGCAGCATGCGGCGCAGTGGCTCGGCCGCACCCCACAACAGCTGATCGCCCACGGTGAAAGCGCTCAGATAATCGCCACCCATGGCCATTTTCCGCAAACGGCCAACTGGCACATGCATGCGGCCTGTAACAGCGGCAGGGGTCAAATCGCGCATGGATGCATCACGCTCGTTGGGGATCACTTTAACCCAATCATTGGCCTTGGCAAGCATGTCATTGATCTCATTCAATGGAATGTCTTGCTTCAGCTTGATGGTCAAAGCCTGCGAGTGACAACGCATGGCCCCCACACGTACGCACAATCCATCCACAGGCACACAACCGGGTGTGCCCATGGATGGCTTGCCCAGAATCTTGTTGGTTTCTGCGCCACCCTTCCATTCTTCTTTGGACTGGCCATTGCCCAGGTCTTTGTCGATCCAGGGAATGAGGCTTCCGCCCAGTGGCACGCCAAAGTTATCGGTCGGGTATGCGTCGGAATTAATATGCTGAGCTACCTTGCGGTCAATTTCCAGAATGGCAGATGCAGGATCGGCCAACAGGTCTTTGACCGAACCATGGATGCTGCCCATTTGCGAAATCAGTTCGCGCATGTTTTGCGCACCAGCGCCAGAGGCAGCCTGGTAAGTCATGGAAGTAATCCACTCCACCTGATTGTTCTGGAACAAACCGCCCAAAGCCATCAGCATCAGCGAAACGGTGCAGTTACCACCCACGTAATTCTTGATACCCTTGGTCAGGCCATCCTTAATCACGTTCATGTTCACCGGATCAAGAATAATAATGGCGTCGTCTTTCATACGCAGGCTTGAGGCCGCATCAATCCAGTAACCATTCCAGCCAGCTTCGCGCAGCTTGGGGAATACTTCATTGGTGTAGTCACCGCCCTGGCAAGTCAACACCACGTCCATTTGCTTCAGAGCGTCGATGTTGTTTGCGTCTTGCAAGGGACCCGCGTTGCCAGCGAAAGCTGGCGCCTTGCCACCCGCATTGGAAGTGGAGAAGAAAATCGGCTCGAAATGCGCGAAATCATTCTCTTCCTGCATGCGTTGCATCAGCACGGAACCCACCATGCCTCGCCATCCAACCAAACCAACTTTCAACATAAAAAACTCCAGTACTTTTAAATTCTTGAATTGCGATTTCGCTTTATTGTTGCTTGGCCAGAGCCGCAACAATTGCGTCACCCATACCCGCTGTGCCGGTGCGCGCCTTGCCATCGCGCCAAATGTCACCTGTACGCGGACCAGTGGCCAACACCGTTTTCACTGCATTCTCAATGCGGTTTGCATAATCTTCAAGGCCAAAGGTGTAACGCAGCATCATGGCTGCAGAAAGCACGGTGGCCATGGGGTTAGCCAGGTCTTTGCCAGCAATGTCGGGCGCGGAACCATGAATGGGCTCGTACAAACCGAAATTGGATTCATTCAGCGAGGCCGAAGGCAACATACCGATAGAGCCAGTCAACATGGACGCTTCATCTGACAAAATATCACCGAACAGGTTACCCGTCACGATGACGTCGAACTGCTTTGGGTTTTTCAACAACTGCATGGCACAGTTGTCAACGTACATGTGACTTAATTCGACATCGCTGTATTCCTTGCCCACTTCAGTCACAATGTCACGCCAAAACTGGGTAGTTTCCAGCACGTTGGCTTTGTCAACCGAACACAGCTTGCCACCACGCTTTTGTGCTGCCTGAAAGGCCACATGGGCAATGCGGCGAATTTCGGTTTCAGCGTAGCGCATGGTATCAAATGCCTCGCGCTCGCCTTTAAATGGGCCATCTTCGGCAATGCGGTTGCCACGCGGCGTTCCAAAGTAAATGTCGCCAGTCAGTTCACGAACAATCAGAATATCCAGTCCTGCTACCACCTCAGGGCGCAGGGTAGAGGCATCGGCCAACTCCTCATAGACCATCGCGGGGCGGAAATTGGCAAACAGATTCAGGGCTTTGCGAATGCCCAAAATAGCTTGCTCAGGCCGCAAATGCCTCGGAAGCGTATCGAGAGAAAAGTCACCCACCGCACCAAACAACACTGCATCCGAAGCCTTGGCCAAAGCTACGGTTTCTTCGGGCAGGGGCACACCTTTTTCGCGGTAGGCCACGCCACCGATCAAGGCATGCTCAAACTCGATGTTCAAACCATCGGTTTTCAAGGCTTCAAGCACCTTCACAGCCTGCGCGGTGATCTCCGGGCCAATGCCGTCACCGGGCATTACGGCAATTTTTAAAGTCATTCGTGTTCTCTGCTTTTTTATATTTATTTAGATAGTGTTGGCAAGCCAGGGCTGATTGGCCAGGCGGTTTTTCTCGAAGGCGACAATCTCATCGCGATGCTGCAAAGTCAAACCGATGTCGTCAAAGCCATTCATCAGGCAATGCTTGCGGAAGGCGTCCACGTTGAAGCCATAGCTTTTTCCAGCAATGCTCACGGTTTGGTGCTCAAGACTTACTGTGATCTCGATACCAGGTTTTGCATCAATTGCGGTGAAAACTTCTTTCAACTCTTCTTCTTTTAAAACAATGGGTAAGAAACCATTCTTAAAGCAATTGTTAAAGAAAATATCAGCAAAACTGCTGGAAATAACCGCCTTGAAACCATACTGTTGCAGCGCCCAGGGCGCATGCTCACGGGAGGAACCACACCCGAAATTAGGGCCTGCGACCAACACGGTACCGCCTTTGAATTCTGGCTTGTTCAGCTCGAAATCAGGATTCAGGGGGCGCTTGGTGCAATCCATGCCAGGCTCGCCTTCGTCCAGGTAACGCCAACCGTCGAACAAGTGCTCACCAAAACCGGTGCGCTTGATGCTTTTCAGAAACTGTTTGGGGATGATGGCATCGGTGTCCACATTGGCGCGGTTCAACGCAACGGCAATGCCAGTGTGGGTTACAAATTTGTCCATAATTAATCCGTGAATATTCCGGTTGATCCGGAGTTCAAACCATACAGGCAAGCAAACGCTTGCCTGCACAGCTTAGAAATACCAGTAAACATTACTTCTTGTTTTCGTCTGCAGTGCGTTCAATGGCAGCGCCGCCCGCCTTGATGTCTTTGCCCATGCCTTCAATGGTGTTGCAAGCCGACAATGACAGGGCTGACAAAGCAAGCAGAAATACGGAAACGATCTTCATATCAAACACTCCTTTGTTTTAAAAAGTTCTGGAATCAGTGAAATGGCCTGCAATCGCTGCCGCAGCCGCCATGGCCGGGCTGACAAGGTGTGTACGGCCGCCCGCACCTTGACGTCCTTCAAAATTCCGGTTGCTGGTGGAGGCACAACGCTCCCCACTGCCCAAACGATCCGCATTCATAGCCAGGCACATGGAGCAACCGGGCTCTCGCCACTCAAACCCGGCTTCCAGGAAAATTTTGTCCAAACCTTCCTTTTCAGCCTGCGCTTTGACCAAACCCGACCCCGGGACCACCATGGCCAATTTGACCGTGTCCGCTTTCTTCTTGCCCTTCACCACCGCCGCAGCGTCGCGCAAATCTTCAATGCGCGAATTGGTACAAGAACCAATGAACACGGTATCCACGTTGATGTCTTCAATTTTCTGCAAAGGCTTCAAGCCCATGTACTGCAAGGCACGCTCGTAGCCCTGGCGCTTCACCGGGTCGGCCACCGAAGCGGGGTCCGGCACCACACCGTGCACATCAGTCACCATTTCTGGTGAAGTACCCCAGCTCACTTGCGGTTCAATGTCTTCCGCACGCAGCTCAACCACATGGTCGAAATGTGCACCTTCATCTGAATGCAGGGTTTTCCAATAAGCAACTGCTGTATCCCACATGTCGCCTTTCGGGCTGAATGGGCGACCTTTCACATACTCAATTGTTTTATCGTCCACAGCCACCATGCCAGAGCGTGCACCGCCCTCGATGGCCATGTTGCACATGGTCATGCGACCTTCAACAGACAATCCGCGAATGGCGGATCCAGCAAATTCTATGGCGTAGCCCGTGCCGCCAGCAGTACCGATTTTGCCGATAATGGCCAAAATCACGTCTTTCGCAGACACACCCTTACCCAAAGTGCCCTCAACGCGAACCAGCATGTTTTTGGCTTTCTTCATCAGCAAACACTGGGTGGCCATGACGTGTTCAACTTCAGAGGTACCGATACCAAATGCAAGCGCACCGATTGCACCGTGTGTGCTGGTGTGTGAATCACCGCAGACCACCGTCATGCCGGGCAAGGTTGCGCCCTGTTCGGGCCCGATCACATGTACGATACCTTGACGCAAGTCTTTGATGTCGAAATAAGTCAAACCGTGGGCTTTTGCATTTTTATCCAGAGTTTCCACCTGCAAGCGCGAGGTGGGGTCTGCAATCCCCTTGGAGCGGTCGGTGGTGGGTACATTGTGGTCCACCACGGCCAGATTGGCACTGTTACGCCACAAATCACGACCTGCCAACTCCAAACCTTCAAAGGCCTGGGGGCTGGTGACTTCATGCAGCAAATGGCGGTCGATGTAAATCAGTGAGGTGCCATCTTCTTCGGTGCGCACCACATGACTTTCCCAGAGTTTGTCGTAAAGAGTTTTAGCCATTTTCAAAGACCTGCTTCGGGCTGACTCATCCAGTGGTTTATTCCGCCAGATTGACCAGCAAATTGCGTGGAGAATAACCCCTTATTATGCCACAGCCGGCACAGGGCTTGCAGCCCCGCAGGCAGGGCTGTGCCTCAAAATCAAGCCACGCCTTAATACTCAGCGCTTCTTTGCCTGTTCATACAAAGGCTGAACTCTGGCGGAGTAAACCTCGAGATCCTGAATTCGGTTCTCGGGTGACGGGTGCGTGGACAACAACTCTGGAGGCGAACCACCGCCAGCCCGACTCATCTTTTGCCAGACGCTGATTGCGGCGCGTGGGTTGTACCCGGCGCGCGCGGCCAGTTCCACACCAATTCGGTCCGACTCCACTTCGTGAGAGCGACTATAAGGCAGTGAAATTGCCACATTGGCGGCCATGCCGGCAAGATCAGATGCACCACGCGACAAGCCGAAAACAGCCGAAGCCAGATCCAGCCCAACACTCGTGGCGAGTTGCTGCGAAATTCGTTCACGGCTGTGTTCCCGCAAAGCATGCGCAATTTCATGCCCCATGATGGCCGCGATTTCATCATCAGTCAGCGCCAGTTTTTCAATCAAAGCCGAATAAAACGCGATTTTTCCGCCAGCCATACACCAGGCATTGAGTTGATCAGACTCAATCACATTGACCTCCCATTTCCACTGGGGGGCATCAGGACGAAAAGCAGCAGTCTGGGGGATCAAGCGATTGGCGATGGCACGTACCCGGGCCACCTGCTTGGCATCCTGATTCAACTTGCCTTCTTTTTGGGCCTTGGCAATGACGTCGGCATATCCCTTGGCAGCGGCAGCATCCACTTCCGCAGAGGAGACAAGCACAAACTGGGATCGGTCAACCCCAACCGCTCCGCCAGAGGTAGTCTGAGTGGTTAAACATGCGGCTAACACACCCGTTGAAAACGCAAGCGTCAGCGTTAAAGTGGTGCGTCGCTTCAGTCCAGAAAATACCATCGTTCTTCACCTGTAATTTTCAGTAAAACCGTTCCGTAGAAACGGCAAACATTGCTGCAAAGTTGACATCAACTGCGCTTCTAAGACAGTTTATCCTGACAAAAGTGCGGAAGGTGCCCGTCTGCTAGCAATCGTAAAACGCCAGCCAAGAATCAGGGCCAGCAAACCGCTAATTGACGCCATGGCAAATGCACTGGCGGGCCCACCCCACTCCCACGCGAAACGGCCCAAAAATGTACCTGCCGATCCACCAAGCCCGTATGCGATCGTGGCATACATCGCCTGGCCACGCACCACCAACTTAACCGGCAAGTTCTCTCGCAACCAGGAAATGGTGGCAGTGTGATGCGCTGCGAAAGTCAAAGCATGCAAACCCTGTGCGAAAACCATCATCCAACCGTACTCGGGAAATGCGGCAGTGAGGGCAAACCGGAAAGCACAAGCAGCGAAGCTGACGCAAAGCCAGGTATTCAGGGAAAAGCGCTTGAAGAAGCGAGTTTGAAGGGCAAAAAATACCACTTCACACATCACACCAAATGCCCAAAGGCCACCAATACTCATTTCCGAATAGTTGAATTCGAGCAGGTAAAGGGAGAAAAACGCGTAGAAAACCCCATGCGCAAAAATCATGAAAAAAGCGGCCAACCAGAAAAGTGGCATGGGACCTGGCAACAACAGGCGCTTGAAGCCACTGCCAGTGAACAGGATTGAACTTTCCGTGCCGGTCACCCGAGGAGAATCAGGCGTGAATTTCAAGGCTGCGACAAACCCCAGCAGCAACATGGCACAAGCCCAAAACGGATAGGAGGCAAAACCGAAGCGATCAGCCACTGCTCCGAAAACCAACACGGCCAACACAAAGCCCAGCGAGCCATACAGACGAACCTGGCCGTACTGGCCCGTGCAACCAGCACAACGCTCCATGGCATATGAATCGGACATGGGCACCAAACCCGAAATACTCAGGTTCAACAACAACACAAGAACAATGAGGTAAGAAGGTGTCTGCTGGTACCAAAATGCCAATGCTGCGAAACAAAAACCGGCAAAAGTACCCAATCTGATCCAGCGAACCCGGTTGCCAGTGTGGTCAGCCAGCCAACCCCAGGCAAAGGGGCCGACAATTCGCATCAACTGCATCATACCCAATGCCAGGGCGATCACATCCAGGCTATGTCCAATCGATTTTAGGTAAGGCCCTAAAAACGGCGAATACAAGCCAACAAATGCGAAATACGCTGCGTAAAAAAGCGCTAACCAGCCCAGTTGCAAATGCCTGCCCGCTTTTTGGTTGACGACTTAATAATTGGAAATGCCGGGTGGAATTTGGGGGGTGTCCACCTGAACATCTGCACACTGCGCGCGGTGCATCAGGAGGTGATCCATAATGACTAAAGCCAGCATGGCCTCTGCAATCGGCGTTGCGCGTATTCCAACACAAGGATCGTGGCGGCCATAGGTTTCCACATCAATCGGATTGCCCGCTTTGTCAATCGACTTCCTGGGCAAACGAATGCTGGACGTCGGTTTGATCGCCATGCGAACCTCAATATCCTGCCCCGTTGAAATACCGCCGAGAATACCGCCTGCGTGGTTAGACCCAAAGCCGTCAGGGGTCATCTCATCACCGTGAACCGAACCCTTTTGCGCGATGCAGGCAAAACCTGCGCCAATCTCAACACCCTTCACCGCATTAATGCTCATCATGGCGTGGGCAATATCCGCATCCAGCTTGTCATACAAAGGCGAACCCAAACCCACCGGCACCCCAGTGGCCTGCACACGCAAGCCGGCACCACAGGAATCGCCGGACTTTCTCAGCGCATCCATGTAGGCCTCAAGCTCGGCAACCTTTTCATTGTTCGGCGCGAAAAAAGGATTGGTGTGCACATCGTCCCAAGTGGAAAACGGGATTTCCACTTCGCCGATCTGAGTCATGCAACCACGGATCTGGATACCCAGCCTGGTCGACAACCATTTTTTCGCGATAGCACCCGCAGCCACCATGGGCGCGGTCATGCGGGCCGACGAACGTCCACCCCCGCGATAATCACGAATACCGTATTTGTGCCAGTAGGTGTAATCAGCATGACCAGGGCGAAACGTGTCCATGATATTGCCGTAGTCTTTGCTGCGCTGATCTTGATTGCGAATCAACAAGCCGATTGGGGCCCCTGTTGTCACACCTTCAAAAACGCCGGAAAGAATTTCAACCTGGTCTGCTTCCTGACGCTGTGTCACGTGGCGGGAGGTTCCTGGCTTGCGTCGATCCAGGTCGGCCTGCAAATCCGCCTCAGTCAGTGGCAAACCAGGTGGGCAACCATCAACCACACAACCAATGGCGGGCCCATGGCTTTCCCCAAAATTACTGACCACAAAAAGGCGACCCAGGCTGCTTCCGGACATGCGTGTTCACTCCAATAGGCAAAACATTATTTTATCGGAATATCCCGCACCAGAACGGCGCGGGTGTTGAGCTTACTCAATTGCAACTTCTCAACTGCAACTTATTTGCGCTCAGTTGCCACTGAGTTGCTACTGAATCAAAGTGCTACTGAAGGCGTTCGACAGCTGATGCCCCAGTGTGTGGCCACTCAAAAATGCGTCTTCCACCCGCGCACCATTGAGCCAATCCCCGCAAGCACCCAACATGTGTTCCTCGCTGAAATAACAAGGCAGACCCACCGGGTTGCTGGGTAACGAATACAACCAGCGATGCGCGGTGACCGTCAAAGGCTCTTCGATCAACTGGCCAGTCACATTGCAAAACACATCCAGCAGCATTTTACCAACTTCCTCTGCCGCGTAATCCTGGTGTAGTCGAGACCAATCGGCCGTGGCCTGCAAGATCCAACGATCACCCGCAGCCCTGCCAGGCTTTGAGGAATCGCGACAAATCCAGCCCAATGGGCTGTCCACTACAAAGGCCCCATCGAAATCTACTTTCACAGTCTCGCGAGGCGTGAGCATGACAGACCAAGTAACGCTGGATTCAACAGCAACGGCCAATTGAGCCAACGGTTTGTGAACCTCATCGAACAACGGCACCACCTGCTCGGCCGGCACAGCACTGATCACTGCATCAAAGCCAGACTCTACCCTGACGGTGCCATCAGCCAGGTGCAGGGTTAATTGATAAACACTCTCAGTGCGAACAACACCAGCCACCCGGCATTGCAGGCGAATATCCAGCCCATGGGCCATGAAGCGCGCCAAACTGGCCATTCCAGGCGTACCCACCCACCGCGTGGTGCTGCTTGCATGTGGGGAGGAAAGCCCGTAGCCCAAATTAACCACAGAACCAGCCCAAGGCGCCACCGCACCCACTTTTTGGGCCTGGCCAATCAACTCAACAAATGCCGGGGACGAAGCCTGAAAATACTGGGTACCATGATCAAAGCCCAAAGGGGGATCAATGTCTCGATTCAGCCAACGGGTGGGCATGCGCCCCCCCGGGCCACGACTTTTTTCATACAAAGTGACCTCATGGCCCAACTGAACCAACTCGCGTGCGCAGGCCAAACCCGACATGCCCGCACCAACAATCGCAACTCTTTTTTTCACTTTGATACCACCTGTACTGCTTTTGTTTTCAACTCAATTGCTGCTTTCTTCCATAGGCCAATCGCGAATGTAGCCCTTCAGCATTTTGTTCTCAAACCCTTGTTCCTCAAGCACCGCTTTGGCCACATCGTGAAATGAAATCACACCGCACAGGGTGTTTCCATCCATCACGGGCAAATAGCGCTGGTGATTCTCAAGCATCAGTTTGCGAAGACTATCCACTTCCATATCCAGGGTGGCCACGGTGGGTTCTGTGTTCATGACCTCGCGAACCACAATTTCAGCCACGGGAGGTGTGGGACCGGTGCGGTGCTCTTTTTGCCGCTTTGCCAGAACACGAATCACTTCGCGAAAGGTGACGATGCCGGCCAGCGCCCCTTTGTCCATCACCACCAATGAACCCACGTCATGATCGGCCATGGTAACCACGCAGTCGGACAAATGAGTATCAGGGGTGACAGTGAATAGCGTGTTGCCTTTTACACGCAGGACTTCTTTAACTTGCATCACAAACCTCCTAAAATATTCTTATGGTCGTTTTATTCATCCTACCCGAAATGCCACAGCTTTCAAGTCCAAATTTCTGGGCAAATACAGGCCTGAAGCGGCAAGGGATGTAAACTACAACGATTAAAAATAAACAAATGGAGACATGGGCATGCCAAAAACCGGAAACAGATTTCAAACCTTTGCCGATTTTTATCCTTTTTACCTGGCAGAACACAACAATTTGACCTGCAGAAGACTGCACTTTGTGGGCTCCACAATTGCACTGGTCTGCCTGTTTAAATTGCTCACAACGGGACAGCCAATCTGGCTGCTCTATGGTCTGTTGGTGGGGTATGCATTCGCTTGGGTGGGGCACTTCTTTTTCGAGAAAAACCGCCCAGCCACATTCAAATATCCGCTTTACAGCTTCATGGGTGACTGGGTGATGTACAAAGACATCCTTACCCGCAAAATTCCGTTCTGATTTTCGCGTTAATTTTTCGCGTTAATCTTTCTTGTCAAACGGGTTCACGTTGCTTCGGAATTCAACCCGAAGCGGCGTTCCATCCAGTTTGAAACGCTCACGAATTCGGGTTTCCAGGTAGCGCTTGTAGTTGTCGGGAATGGCATCTAGAGCGGTGCCATGAACAATCACAATAGGCGGGTTCTGCCCACCCTGGTGCGCGTAGCGCAATTTGGGTCTGAAGATACCTTTGCGCGGGGGTTGCTGGTGCTCGACACACTCCTGAATCAGGCGCGTCAGTTTGGGCGTTGACAACTTGGCGAAAGCCGCCGCGTGCGCCTCATCGACTGATTTCATCATGGCTGCAATTCCAAAAGGCTTTGTGGCAGACACATAATGAAACTTGGCGTAATTCAGGAAAGTCAGCTTGCGCCCTACTTCAGCCTTGATTCGTTCCTTGCGGTAATCATCCAGGCTGTCCCATTTGTTCACAGCCAACACCAGCGAACGCCCCGCTTCAACTATGAAGCCCGCAATAGAGGCGTCTTGATCGGAAATATCCTGCTGGGCATCCAGCATCAAGATCACCACATTGGCGTCTTCAATGGCTTGCAGGGTTTTAATAACAGAGAATTTTTCGACCGACTCAAACACCTTGCCGCGCTTGCGCAAACCGGCTGTGTCAATCAAGGTATAAGGCTTGTCGTTGCGCTCGAAATCTATGTAAATGCTATCCCGGGTGGTACCCGGCAAATCGAACGCAATCACACGTTCTTCACCCAACAAGGTATTTACCATGGTGGACTTGCCCACATTGGGACGTCCGGCAATGGCCACCTTGATGCGCCTTCCGCCCTCTTCATCTTCGGGCAACACCGGCAGCTTTTCACAAGCAATATCCATTAATTGGCGTACACCGTCGCCATGGCTTGCCGAAATGGTCTCTGGCTCGCCCAAGCCCAACTCGAAAAAGTCGGCGGCGGCCATGGAATGGGTGTAGCCCTCGGTTTTGTTGACCACCAGAATTACTTCTCGCTTGGCCTTGCGCAGCTCTGCGGCAATCACGTGGTCGTGCGGGGTGACGCCTTGGCGACCATCCACAAGAAACAAAACCAGGTCAGACTCAACAATTGCCTGTCGGCTTTGCTTGGCCATTTCGGCGTAAATACCGTCTTTGGCCACAGGCTCAAGCCCGCCAGTGTCCACCACCAAATATTCTCTGGGGCCAATACGGCCTACACCATAATGGCGATCACGGGTTAGACCAGGCTGGTTGGCCACCAAGGCGTCTCTTGTTCGGGTCAAGCGATTGAACAATGTGGACTTGCCCACGTTTGGGCGCCCAACCAGGGCAATGACAGGTTTCATGTTTTACTTTACTGGACAGATATCAGGGCCACACTGCCGCCACGCGATTGCACGATCAGCGCATCGGTGTCAGCAGGCACAGGCTGGCTGGCAAAAGAGGTAGAACCCACTCTTGTTCGCGCAATGGTTTTGCCGGTGTCTCGATCAATGAAATGAACATAACCTTCGTAGTCGCCCACAGCCACAGCGCGACCAATTACGGTCGGCGTGGTGGGCTGGCGACGCTGGAAGCTTTCGATTTTCCAAACCTGCTTGCCGCCACTGCGGGAAAACGCAAACAAATCGCCCAGTTCATTGGGGGCAATCATGTAACGGTCGTCTACAGAGGCACCACTGGGTGCAGAAAAATCGGTGGTCCAGATTGGGCGGGCACTAACCGAATCCAGGCAACCCACCTTGCCTTGAAATGCCGCTGCACACACTTCACGGAAGTTATAAATTGGCGTCCCGGTTACGTCGGTGATGCGCTCAATTTCGGTGGTTCCACTGGGTGTTGCCAAAGTACCTTCCCAAACAACAGTGCCTGCGCTCAGATCAAGCGCCACCAGCCGGCCACCGGGAAAACCAGCATATACGCGCGCGTTGTTGACATCGACTGGGGTATTGACCCTCAAAGTTAGCGGCGGCAGCTGGCGGGTGTACTTCCAGCGTTGTGCACCGTTTGAGGCTGAATAAGCGATCACCGAGAAGTCGATGCCGCGAACCAGAATGGTGCCCGAAGCACCCACGGGCACGCTGCTGACATCTGCGCCCACGCCGGTTTGCCATTTTTGTTTGCCATTGGCATCAAACGCGACAAGGTTGTTGTTCACGTCGATCACCGCAATGGTATCAAGCGTCGCAGCCACACCTGCTTTCAGCTTGGCACCGACTTTCACTTTCCATTTTGTTTTGCCTGTCGCCCTGTCGATGGCCACCAACTGGCCCTCTTCGGACGCCGCATACACAGTAGAGTCGAGTAAAACGGGTGTAAAGCTGCCTTGCTCGGAGTCGCCAACATCCACAGACCAAGCGTTGGCGATTTTGAGCTGAGGAGTAAACGGCTGAAGTTCGGCCGGCTTTACAGCACTGCTGCCGAAAGGGTTCAGACTGCTAATGGTCGAGCCGATGGCTGCGCATCCGCCCAACAAGGCCAAAACAGCGACAAGAGATGAAATTTTAATGACGTGCTTCATTGGTCCGCTCATTGTTTGGCCTCCACTTTGGGCAAGGCACTGATTTTTCGCTCAATCACCTGCTTCCAGGGGCTGTCGGCTTGAATGGTGCCAAGCGCCAATTCATATTCTTTGCGCGCTGTTGCCGCATCTTTTTGTGCCAAGGCCAAATCACCCAAACGATCGTGAAAAAGGCCTTCAAAGCCTGGGTAGTTCTCGCTCAAGGCCGATTTGGCTGCATCGAACTCGGATTGCTCAATCAGAATACCGGCCAACATCAAACGGGCAGTTGCCACATACTCGTCCAGCTTGGCTTTTTCAGAAGCCCACTTCAACGATGCTTTCGCTTCTTCCAGCTTGCCTTGATCGAAAAAGGCTTTGGCCGCAATCAACGCCCCACGCTGTGCATAAGGGGAACTGGCATGTTCCTCGAACAGGGTCTTCTGGATTTCTCCCACCAGTTCGATATTGCCCTCACGCGTGGCTGCCTCCAAACGTTCATAGACGACAACCGCTTCGTTGGACTGGCGTGCCTGCCACCATTTCCAACCGTTGTTCAAGGCAAAGGCACCGAACACAAGAATCAACACGGTCAAGATAAAGCTGCCGTATTTGGACCAGAATGCCTTCAAACTGGCCAGTTGTTCTTGTTCTTCAAGGCTGTATCGACTCAAGACTCCTCTCCTTCTCCGTAAAGCAGACCGAAAATGGCTTCGGCCAATCCCTCTTGTTTGAATTCCTGCTGCTTGCTTTCACCACGCAGCAGTTTGACAGCTGCAGTGCCGGCATTTAATTCGTTTTCGCCCAGAATAACTGCCACGGCAGCACCGCTGACATCTGCGCGCTTCATTTGGCTTTTAAAACCGCCACCACCGGCGTGAAGCACCACGGCAAATCCTGCATCCCGCAGCTCTTCAGCCAGGGTAAATGCACGCCGTGACGTGCCCTCGCCTTGATGTACCACATACACATCGAGGTCAGCCGTGTCATCGGGCTGATTTACTTCGAGGTACAACTCGAGCACACGTTCCAGTCCAATTGCAAATCCGATGGCCGGCGTGGGCTTGCCACCCAGAATTTCAATCAAGCCATCGTAGCGACCACCGCCACAAATAGTGCCCTGCGTGCCCAAGGCATCAGTAATCCACTCGAACACGGTGAGGTTGTAGTAATCCAGACCACGAACCAAACGTGGGTTTTCAATGTAACGCACGCCCGCATCGTCAAGCAGGCGTTTTACGCCCTGATAATGTGCCAGGGATTCCGTTCCCAAAAATTCCGACAAACGCGGTGCGCCGTTGACCATGTCTTGCATGGTGGGGTTTTTCGTATCCAGAATACGCAGCGGATTGCTGTGCAGGCGGCGCTTGGCATCTTCATCCAACAAGTCGGCGTGCGCTTCAAAATACGAAATCAGCGCCTGCCTGTGCGCCAAGCGTTCTGGTGCTTCACCCAGGCAGTTGATTTCAAGGCGCACATCTTCAAGTCCCATCTCACGCCACAGGCGCGAGAGCATCACAATCAACTCCGCATCAATATCGGGTCCGGCAAAACCCAGTGCTTCAACATCGAGCTGATGAAACTGCCTGTAACGCCCTCGCTGGGGGCGCTCATGGCGAAACACAGGCCCCATGGAGTACACCCGCTGAGGCGCTGCATAGGTCAGATTGTGTTGAATGGTGGCGCGCGCAATGCCCGCGGTGAATTCTGGCCGCAAAGTAAGTTCATCGCCATTCAAGCGATCCACGAAACTGAACATCTCTTTTTCAACGATGTCGGTGACTTCACCAATGCCCCGGCGAAACAGCGACGTGGGCTCCAGCACAGGGGTTTTGATCAAGCGGTAGCCATAAGAGGTCAACCACTCTCGAAGCATGACCTCGAGATTTTCCCAATGAATGCCCTCCACGGGCAATACATCGTTCATACCCTTGACGGATTGCAGTCGGGGTTGCTTTTTGGCTTTGGATTGTTCCGGCGACTCAGGATGACTCATTGACGCATTCAACTTAATTTCTCAACCCGGTATTGTCGCCTATTCTTGGGCTACTTGTTGCCGCCAGCGTACCTTTGCTCTACATAACGCTGCACAATTGCCTGAAATTCCTGAGCGATGTTCTCGCCCTTCAAGGTCACCGTGCGTTTGCCGTCTAGAAACACAGGGGCAGAAGGAGCCTCACCGGTGCCCGGCAATGAAATACCTATGTCGGCGTGCTTGCTTTCACCTGGACCGTTCACCACGCAGCCCATCACGGCCACTTTCATTTCCTCAACGCCCACATACTGGTTTTTCCAGATCGGCATTTGATCGCGCAGATAGGTTTGAATTTGATCGGCCAGTTCCTGAAACACTGTACTGGTGGTTCGGCCGCACCCCGGGCAGGCGATGACCTGCGGTGTAAAGGCACGCAAGCCCAAAGATTGCAAAATTTCTTGCCCAACGACCACTTCCTTGCACCGATCACCATTGGGCTCGGGGGTAAGCGACACACGAATGGTGTCACCAATGCCTTCTTGCAACAGCACCGACAATGCAGCAGTCGATGCCACGATACCTTTCGTGCCCATGCCAGCTTCGGTCAAACCCAAATGCAAGGGAAACTCGCTTCGACCCGACAATTCCCGGTACACCGCAATCAGGTCTTGAACCTGACTCACCTTGCAGGACAACACAATTTTATTGGCGGGCAAACCGAGCTCGACCGCCTTGTGTGCACTACTTACCGCAGATTCAATCAATGCCTGGTACATCAGTTGCTGCGCTGGCAATGGGTCGGCTTTCTTGCCGTTTTCATCCATCATGCGGGCCAGCAGGTTTTGGTCCAGGCTGCCCCAGTTCACGCCAATCCGAACCGGCTTGTCGTGCTCAGCAGCAATTGAAATCATGGCCGCAAAGTTATCATCGCGCGAACGGGATGAACCGACATTGCCAGGGTTGATGCGGTACTTCGACAGGGCCTTTGCGCAATCCGGATACTTTTGAAGCAACAGGTGCCCGTTGTAATGAAAATCACCCACCAATGGCACGGGGATTCGCATTTTATCGAGCTGATCTCGAATGTAGGGCACCGCCTCGGCAGAGGCGTCATTGTTCACCGTGATTCGAACCATCTCGCTGCCGGCAAGATAAAGAGCCTTGATTTGCAATGCCGTATTCAGCGCATCGGCCGTGTCGGTGTTGGTCATCGACTGCACCAAAACAGGGGCACCGCCACCGATAGACACAACATGGTCTTTCCAGCGGACATCCACTTGATGGGTCTTGTGTCGCTTCAAGGGGGTATTTGGAATCACGATGAACTTCTGGCGAGATAGACAGGTTGCTGAAAGGCGGGGGCTGGAACAGCCCCCTCGCAGATTTTACTGAACAGTGATTCGAGCCACTTCTCCACGAATGGATGAAGTCAGATCGACTGATTTTCCGTTGCTGGAGATACTTACCGCCTTGGCGTTACCAACAATCAACTTAAAGGGCGCTTGACCCTTTACTTCAAGATTGCTGCCACCGTCGTTGAGTTGGGAAATCAACACTTTGTCATTTGCATCGCGAACAGTCACCCAAGACTGCTCTTGAAAGTTAAACCGCAACACGCTTTCAACATTGGAGGCCAGGGGAGCAGCGGCGGGCACTGCCGCATCAGCAACAGGTGCAGCGGCTGTAGTGCTGGCCGCGCCGGTGGCATTTGGTGCTGCGGTTGCGGGGGGAGCAGATTGACCTTCAGGCGCAGCAGGTTGCTGAAGCGCCGGGAATACGGCCGTATCACCAGCTGCAGCTGGGGCTTCCAGGCCCAAAGGCAAAGAACCATCCGCTGACACAGCACTCTCGGAACCTGGTGCAGTGGCCACAGGCGCCTCATTGGGTTCGATCACTTCTGCATCACCCACTTCAGTGGTTTGACTCGACATGAATACGGGAATGTAAAACACGGCCATGACCACCACTGCTGCCAGCACAATGCCGTAGCTCAGCGATTTCTTGCCTGTTTTACGATCAAAATTCAAAGTGGACAAGCGCTTGGAGCTGTTGGGCATCTTGGGCTCAAGCGGCTCGGAGCGCCCACTTTCGGTCTGGCCAGAACGAGCGGCTTTGACCTGGGCACTGGCCTCAGAAAACCCGAAGGACATGATGACCGGTGCAGGATCCATCTTCAGGGCCTTGCAATAACTTTTAATGAAAGCCTTGGCAAAGGTCTCGGGCGGTAGGCGTCCAACATCACCACTTTCAATGGCTTCAAGCTGACGTTCGTTGATTTTGGTTTGAGCACTGATGTCGCTCAAGGAATAGCCGGCCTTTTCACGGGCAGCACGTAAAATTTCTCCCGGGTTCTGGCCCGATTCAAGCAGAGTCAAATTGGGGTGCTTTTCAGCGAAGGAGCCATTGCTTGGCTCCGGTTTTGCATCTTGACCTGCACTGGCATCTGATGATTCAGTTTTGCTCATCGCACGATTTTCATTCATTTGGTCTTTCCAAGCGTCGGCAGGCGCAAAGGGCCCCGATTAATCATTGTAGTTCTTTACCGCCACCACCTTTGCAGCATAATCGAAGCAAGCAGGTAGGTTCAAGCGATTTCGATGGAAATTCAATGTGTTGAGGAGTTTTTTGAGAATGCGCCACAAGTTTGGCGACAAAAATATCGTTTTTATAATTGAATTAATACGCAATCACTGCCACAACACACTCAATCTTGCATTCATTGTATGACAAAGCATGCACGCTGTTTGCCTAGTCCCTGCGTTTGGAGGAACCCCTCAGTTCTTCCAGGGACACCGTACTCACAAGCCTCTCCTTGACCTTGGTTCGGTCTCGAACTTCGCCAGCCAGTTGACCGCAGGCCGCATCGATGTCATCACCCCGGGTTTTACGAACTGTGGTTACTACACCCGCGCCACCCAGGATATCCACAAACGTTTTGATTGCAGGGCTGGTTGACTTGAGCAAACCCGACTCTGGGAATGGGTTAAACGGGATCAGGTTGAATTTACAAGGCACAATTTTGGCGATTTCAAGCAATTGCTGGGCATGCTCTGGCTTGTCATTCACTCCATCAAGCATGACATACTCAAAAGTAATGAAATCACGCGGCGCAAATTTCAGGTAACGCAGGCAGGCATCGAGCAACTCACGCAATGGGTACTTTTTGTTCAGCGGCACGAGGTGATCGCGCAGCGCATCGTTGGGCGCATGCAGCGACACAGCCAAGGCCACGGGGCAATCTTGCGAAAGCCTGTCCATGAAGGGCACAACGCCCGATGTCGACACAGTGACCCTGCGGCGGGAAAGACCGTAAGCCGTGTCATCCAGCATTAATTGCAAAGCCGGGACTAAGGCATCGTAGTTCAACAGGGGCTCGCCCATGCCCATCATGACCACATTCGTAACCGGGCGCTCTTGGGCGTAAACACGGTCGCCAGCTTCGCGCAGCAAGACATTGGCCTTCCACAACTGGGCCACAATTTCAGCGGTACTTAAGTTGCGGGAAAAACCTTGTTTGCCAGTAGAGCAAAAACGGCAATTGACCGCGCAGCCTGCCTGCGAGCTGACGCACAGGGTTCCGCGGCGCTCTTCGGGGATGAACACTGTTTCAACTGCATCGCCATTACCAACATCAAAGAGCCACTTGCGCGTGCCGTCTTTGGATACATTGTCGGAAATGATACTGGGGGCCTTGATGCAGGCACGGCTGTTCAAATTCTGGCGAAATGATTTCGCAAGGTCGGTCATGGAATCAAAATTGTCCATGCCTGATTGGTGAATCCACTTGGCCAATTGTTTGGCCCTGAATGGTTTTTCACCCAAATTGCCACACCACTGAATCAGCTCGGGCACCGAGTAGTCCAGCAAGTTGTCGAGTTGTGCACTCATGGTGTGTCCTTTCAAAACAAACGGGGACGCATGTGCGCCCCCGGAATTCAACGCAATCTAACTAGATTAGCGTGAAAATACTTGTGACGCTGGGAAGAAATAAGCGATTTCGTTTGCAGCTGTTTCAGCCGCATCAGAACCATGAACTGCGTTGGCGTCAATGCTTTCAGCGAAGTCGGCACGAATTGTACCGGCAGCGGCTTCCTTGGGGTTTGTGGCACCCATCAATTCACGGTTCTTGGCAATTGCGTTCTCGCCTTCCAGGGCTTGAATCATCACTGGGCCAGAAATCATGAACTCAACCAGGTCGTTGAAGAAAGGACGTGCCTTGTGCACTGCGTAAAAGCCTTCAGCTTCAGCGCGTGACAGGTGAGCCATGCGTGCGGCCACTACCTTCAGGCCAGCGGCTTCAAAGCGGCTGTAAATTTGACCAATTACGTTTTTTGCAACAGCATCAGGCTTGATGATGGACAGGGTGCGCTCGATTGCCATGGTGTAACCACTCCGAAAAGATTAGAAAAGCGTGAAAATTAACCCGCGATTATAGCTGGTTTATGTAAAAAACCCAATCAAGGGCCTGACCCACGTCTTGAATTGAAACTTTTCGCCATTACCATTACTCTAAATCCATACAAATTCGCGTTTTACAAAGGAGCGAGTAACCATGTCTGAATTCAGAACTGCACAATTTGGCCGCACAGCCGGTGGTGTATCGACCGTAGAAACCAACAGGGTTCTGCGAAACACATACTTCTTGCTGGCCCTGTCGATGATCCCGACAGCCTTGGGCGCGTTTGCGGGCATTCAATTCGGCTTCTTCCGTTTGTTCGCTGGCAGCCCCATTCTTTCTTTCGTGGTGATGCTTGCCGCCATGTTCGGCTTTATCTGGGGCATTCAACGCAACCGAAATAATTCCTTTGGTGTTGTGCTCATGTTGGGCTTTACCTTCTTCATGGGTTTGATGCTCTCCGGCATTTTGTCGGTCGCGCTTAGCCTGTCCAATGGCGGCTCCATCATCATGATGGCTGCGCTGGGCACAGCCGGTATTTTCTTTGGTTTGGCCAGCTACGCCGCGGTGACCAAGCGTGATTTCACCAACATGGGCAAGGGCCTGCTGATTGGTTTGGTTATGGTGATTGTGGCCTCTGTGGCCAACATCTTCTTGCAAATGCCAGCCCTGTCGCTGACCATTTCCACCATTTGCGTGGGCTTGTTCTCGCTGTTCATTTTGTACGACCTGCAACGTGTCATGCGCGGCGGTGAAACAAACTACATTTCCGCCGCCTTGAGCATTTACCTGAGTTTGTACAATTTGTTCGTGAACTTGCTGCAACTGCTCATGGTATTTACAGGTGGCAGCCGCGAGTAAACAAGCGCCTGCCGGGATTAAGTTACCTGAAAGTAACTGATTTCAAAGCACTTTTTTGACACTTTGCAACATCGAAAGTTGTTGCAAAGTGCATTTCAGAAGCGCAATATAAAATTTCAGTGGGTCGGTATCTATACTGACCGCCGAGTTGGTGAGGCAAACGCACCAACGAAAACGGGGCCGCAACGGCCCCGTTTGTTATTTGCGCAGTTGAATTATGTGCGCCATGGTCAGGAATAGTCGCTGTATGCCACTCTTTCAAACACCGCAATCGACTCAACATGCGACGTGTGCGGAAACATATTGACCACCCCTGCTTTCATCAACTTGTACGAGCCGACATTGCAAAGTACCGCCGTATCCCGAGCCAAGGTGCCCGGGTTGCAGCTGACATAAACAATGCGCTTGGGCTGAAACTCTGCGCGCGCACCTACAATTGCCTTACAAATTTCCAAGGCTCCGTCACGCGGAGGATCGACCAAGACTTTGTCGTATTGCCCCCAACTTTCCCATTCAGGTGTTTCCACTTCGAACAGATTGCGCACATGAAATTCGGTTTTATCGGCCAGGCCGTTGAATTTAGCATTCTCGCCAGCTCGGTCAACCAGGTCTTGCGAACCTTCAAAACCCTTCACGTAACTGCTTTTCGTGGCCAAAGGCAGTGAAAAATTACCCAAGCCGCAGAACAGGTCAAGCACGCGGTCTTCGGGCTTCAAGTCGAGCAATGACACCGCACGGCTAATCATGGCGTCGTTGATCATGTGGTTCACCTGCGTGAAATCGGTCGGCCTGAACCGCATGCGAATGCCGAAACTTGGAATACGGTAGGTGAGGTCAACAGGCTTGTCAGCCTCAAGACGATGTGCAGTGGCTGGGCCACCTGGTTGCAGCCACCAGTCAACGCCCCACTCTCGGCCAAAGGATCGAATCGTATCGAGGTCTGACTCACTCAAGGGCTCCAGGTGGCGTAACACCATTGCGGTAACACCATCGCCCACGGCCAGTTCAATTTGGGGAATACGCATGAAAATGCTCAGCGTAACCAGCATATTGCCCAGGGGCACAATCATGTTGGACACATGCTTGGGCAACACATGGCATTCCTGCATGTCCGCCACGTAAGAAGATGCTTTCTCGTGAAACCCGACAAAGAACCGCTCTTTCTTGATCACAAAGCGGGTACTTAAACGCGCACGGTGTCGATAACCCCAAAATGAACCATAAATGGGCGGCATCATTTGTTCAGGGGTTTGGCGACCAATTCGCTGCAAAAGGTCTTCAAGCGCGCGGTTTTTAATGGCCACCTGGGCATTGGGCTCAATGTGCTGCATGGCGCACCCGCCACACACCCCATAATGCGGGCACTTGGGCGTGGTGCGAGTGGAAACCGTGTTCAGCACCTGCAGAGTTGTGCCTTTTGAATAGCTTGGCTTTACTCGCGTAATTTCGGCAACAACGGTTTCGCCGGTGATTGCACCATCGATGAAGTGCACTTTGCCATCCACATGGCCAATGCCATTGGCATCCAGGTCGATTGATTCAATGGCAACTTGCACCTGTGGAAACACCACGGGTGTTCGATCTTTTTTCTTTTTGCGGCCCATGGCTACATTCGATAAAAATTAACGGGCCGGGAGGTAATCCATCGGGTCAACAGGTTTGCCTTGCTTGCGCACTTCAAAGTGCAGTTTGGGGCGATCAGAATCGGACTGCCCTGCTTCCGCAATTTTCTGGCCCTTGGTGACAGGCTCACCTTCTTTCACCAACAAGGTTTTGTTGTGGGCATAGGCGGTCAACAAGTTGTTGTCGTGTTTCAGGATAATCAAGTTGCCATAACCGCGCAGCGCGTTGCCTGAATAAACGACACGCCCCGCCTGAGAGGCAATTACGGGGTCGCCCACTTTGGCGGCAAGGTCAATACCCTTGTTTACGCCCGCTTTGTAGCCTTGAATAATTTCACCTGGATGCGGCCAAATAAAACCCAAAGTGACAGCAACGGGAGCCGGCGGTTTGATTTCGGGTGCTGGTGTGGCCTCGACCGGTTTTGCACCGCCAGCGGGAGTAATCGGGGTTACTTCAACACCAGTGTCTTCAACAGTGCTTGACCCAGACGCACCGGCCGCGACAGCACCAGGTGCGCCCGCCACGCGCAGCTTTTGACCAATGCTTAGCTTGCTGGGATCGCTCAAATTGTTGGATCGCGCCAGCTCACGCCAATCCAGACCAAAATCAAGCGCAATGCTGTACAGGGTATCGCCAGCTTTGACGGTGTAAATACCGTCGGTGGCCACTGCGGTGTCAGTAGAACGGGAGGGCAAACGATCGACCACCGGGGCCTGGTTACCCGTTGTTGTACAGGCGGCCAGGAAGGTCAGTGTTGCAAACCCAACTGCCAATGCACGTGTGTAACCCAGCAATGGGGTTCTGGTTAATGCGCCACGTTTCATACGATGCGAGTTCCTTGTAACAGGGGTACGAATTTTACCAAGTCTTTTTTCTCTCGGTGCCATTTGTCGACCGCCAAACGATCAACAATGACCAGATTTTGCTGATTCTGGTCAGCCACGGGCACTATAAGGCGCCCGCCAATTTTTAACTGCTTGAGCAAGGCTTGCGGTATTTCCAAACCCGCAGCGGCCACAATGATGACATCAAACGGTGCTTGTGCGGGCAACCCCACCAAACCATCGCCATGAATTACTTTGACTTTCTGAAAGCCGGCAAGTTTTAAGTTGCGCTGGGCCTTGTCGTATAACGCCTCAATGCGTTCTATGCTGACCACCCGCTTTGCGATGTTGGCAAACACCGCAGCCTGGTAACCACAACCCGCGCCGACTTCCAGCACATTGTCCAGCTCTGCACGGCCATCCAGCGCATATTCAGCAAAACGGGCCACGGTGAAAGGCCGTGAAATGGTTTGTTGATGGCCAATTGGCAAGGCTGCGTCTTCGTAGGCTCGCGATGCAAATGCTTCGTCCACAAACAAATGCCTCGGCACAGTACCAATTACATCGAGCACACGCTGATTCACAATGCCCAGAGTTTTCAGTTTTTGAACCAAATGCCCACGCGCCCGCTCGGAGGTCAGGCTTGAACCACCGATGCGTTCCGGAATGCGGTCCAGTTTGCGCGCAGACTGGGTAATCAGCGCAGGTGCTGGCTTGAAGCGGGGCTTTTGATCCATGTTGTTGTTTTACAGCCAATCGGCCAGGGTCTTCATTTGTTCGGTGTGCGTTAAATCAGCTTTCAAAGGACTGATCGAAATTTTACCCTGCTTGACCGCATAAAAATCGGTGCCAGGGCCAGCATCTTTGGCACCGCCGGGTGGGCCAATCCAGTAAACGGTTTCATCTTTGGGATTCTGGGTGGGAATCACGGGTTCGGCATGGTGGCGCTTGCCCAAACGGGTGCATTCGTAACCTTGCATGTCATCGTAAGGAATCGGGGGAATGTTCACATTCAGCAGGCAATGTTCCAAACCAAGTTTGTTGTTCAGGAAGCGCTCAACAATTTCAGCCGCCACGCGGGCTGCGCTGTCCAGGTGTGCGTAACCTTTGCCAGCCAGCGAAAAAGCGATCGCGGGCAAACCACACTGAAAGCCTTCCATGGCGGCTGCCACAGTGCCTGAATAAATGGTGTCGTCGCCCATGTTGGCGCCGTTGTTGATGCCAGACACGACTAGATCCGGTCGCCTTTCCAGCAAACCAGTCACCGCCACATGCACGCAATCGGTGGGGGTGCCATTCACATAACGAAATCCGTTGGCGGCTTTTCGTACTGTAAGCGGCCGGTCAAGTGTGAGGGCATTGGACACGCCCGAGCGGTCTTGCTCGGGTGCCATCACCTCCAGGTGAACCGTGTTGCCAAATCGTTCAAGCAAAGCACCATGCAAGGCCAAAATGCCGGGGGCACTGTAGCCATCGTCGTTGCTGATCAGAATGTGGGGAATGGTCAAGATCAAGCTTCCTTGCGACGAAACACCCAAGTGTTCTCGGTGGATTCTTTGGGTGCAAATGCGTAGCCTGCCACCTTGAACTTTTTCAGTTGCTCTACATCTGTGATGCGTTGGTCAACAATGTAGCGGGCCATTAAACCGCGTGCTTTTTTGGCGAAGAAACTGATGATTTTGTACTGGCCGTTTTTGTAATCCTGAAACACGGGTTGAACCACACGTGCGTTCAAGGCCTTGGTGTCAACTGACTTGAAATACTCATCGGAAGCCAGATTCACCAACACAGGGTCTTTTTTTCCGAGTTCCTTGTTCAGGGCCGGCGCCACGGTCTGCTTCCAATAGGCGTATAGATCTTTGCCGGCTGGGTTGGGCAGCTTGGTGCCCATTTCAAGGCGATAGGGTTGCATCAAATCGAGTGGACGCAAAATGCCATACAGGCCCGACAGAATACGCACATGCTTTTGTGCAAAAGCCAAACCGTCTTCGTCCAGGGTTTTGGCATCAAAACCATCGTACACATCGCCATTGAATGCCAGTAACGCAGGCCGCGAATTCTTTATGGTGAACTTGGTTGACCATTCGCTGTAACGCGTTGCATTCAGCACACCCAATTTGTCAGAGACCGACATGAGTTCGGAAATATCGGCCGGGCTCATGGGGCGAAGAATATTCACCAGCGCTGCGGCCTGCTCAACAAACTGCGGCTGTGTACTGGCTGAAACGGACAAGGGTGTTTCGTAATCGAGCGATTTTGCGGGAGAAAGAACTACAAGCATGGACATGAATCACCTGGTTGTTACTACGGGTTTATTATCGCAGGATCTGGCAGGTGATTCAGGGACAGGGTGGTGTGAAGTCGGGAAAAAATACCCAATGCAAGGTATGCGAGTGACTGGTGTTTTTGAGGTTGGCCGCGGATGCGACTTTGTCGCTCCGCTTCTGGCCGTGTCTCCCAGACTGTCTCTCCCGAAGATGAATGTATTACCTGTCACATGCAGCAATTGGATTCAGGCAAATGTGTTTGCAAGTTTTGATTTACTGTATATAATCACAGCATGTTCATTCGAGATTGGTGCCATGAAAGGTTTAACTGCTCGTCAACAAGAAATTCTTGATTTAATCCGGGACCAAATTACCCAATTTGGCAGGCCACCCACTCGCGCCGAAATTGCACGGCAACTGGGATTTCGCTCAGCCAATGCAGCAGAAGATCACTTGCAGGCTCTGGCCAAAAAAAATGTCATTGCACTGGATGCCAGTACGTCACGGGGCATTCGCTTGCTGGGTGAATACGCCGAAGGTTTGGAAGAAACTGCCAGCAAGGCCGCCGAACGTGCAATGGAGCAATTCATGCAATTGCCACTTATTGGTCGTGTTGCCGCAGGCAGCCCGATTCTTGCCCAAGAACATGTGGAAAAACAAATTCCTGTTGACCCCTCACTGTTTCCAGACAAGCCCGATTACTTGCTGAAAGTACGTGGTATGTCGATGAAAGACATCGGCATTATGGATGGCGATTTGCTGGCCGTAAAAAAAGCCAGTACCGCCAGAGCGGGCCAGGTGGTGGTTGCACGCGTGAACGACGATGTCACCGTGAAACGTTTTTTCCAGAAAGGCCATGTGGTTGAACTGCAAGCCGAGAACAGCGATTTCGCTCCCATTGAAGTCGACTTGCGAACCGAAACATTCGCAATTGAAGGTTTGGCTGTTGGTTTGATTCGCCAAGGCCAGTTGCATTAAAAAGCAGTTATTGCACTAAAAAGCAATGTCGGGGGTTGTTGTGTCGTCTGATCTTGCCAGCATTCACCCCGGCGTGTGGCGTGCCCACCAGTTTGCCAACGACACCAGTGCGCGTATACCCAGCGGCTTTGTTGCCCTGGATCAACAATTGCCCGGGGGTGGCTGGCCTACCCGCAACCTGATTGAACTGCTGCTGAAACACCATGGCATTGGCGAGCTTCGCTTTCTAATGCCGGTGTTGCGCAAACTGTCGCTGGAGAAAAAAAAACTGGTGCTGATTGGCGCACCGCTGCTACCACTCACGCCGGCGTTTGAGCAGTTCGGTGTGGCCTTGGATCAGGTGCACTTGGTTCAAACCGACAAACCCCAAGATCGCCTTTGGGCGATCGAACAAGTGCTGCAAAGCGATTCCTTCGGTGCACTTTTCATGTGGCTGCCGGAAGAAAAAACACTGTGCAACCCAACTGTGTTGCGTCGCTTGCAGTACCAGGCCACTCGTTCACAGGGTTTAAGTTTTGTATTTCGCCCCATTCGGGCACAAATGCAACCCTCCCCGGCTTCACTGCGCTTGTGCCTGACGGCCCAAAGCAGCAATAGCTTGCGAGTGCATTTGATCAAACGCAGGGGGCCTGTGCTTGAGCAGGCAATACTGATCGATTTACCAAAACCGCAAGGTGCTTTACCCGACACCCCGCACTCACAGGAGCTTGTTCGTGCGCTGGATCGCCCTGAGTTACAGACAACCCCGCAACCCACGCGAAGTCAAATCACAATTTGATGCCAATTCCTTGTTTGAATTGGCAGCACATTACAGCCCGGTGGTGTGCTGGCGACAAGACCAGCATCATGAATATGTGGGTTGGCTGGTTGAAGTGCAGAGCAGCTTCAGGTTGTTTGGTGGCGCACAGGCTTTGCTTTCGCAATTCTGGGAAAGTACCGAGGAATTTTCTGGCGAATTGCAACTGGCCAACCACCACACTGCAACTGGTGCATGGTGGCTTGGCAAGTGCGCCCCCGCACGCAATCTGGATGATTTTCTGGCCATGCTGAATTTCAATGAAAACAGTTTGCTGGCCCTGCCAATTTCAGTGCTTGATTGCGATGTGAAGCTGCAAACCACCTGGCGACAATGCGGTTTTGGCCGCATTGGTGATTTGTGGCGTTTGCCACGCGATGGATTTTTAAAACGGTTTGGCGCACAAGCCTTGGCTGAACTTGATTCGGGTTTTGGGCTTCAAAACAAACTCGCCATAGCAACGGCACCCCACGAACCTGCGGATACATTCGAGCAAGAAAAGGAATTGCCTTTTCACAGCGACAGGCTTGATCTGATTGAGCACCATGCACAAGCACTGCTTGAAGCAGTGTGCAACTGGCTAAAGCAGCAAAAACATGGAACACGTGAATTGCACTGGGCCTTTGTTCACGCGCACGGTGAAGAGGTTTTACGCCTGAGAAGTGCGCAAGCCACCGATTGCATCGACACATGGAAGCGCCTGCTGCACCACCAACTGGGGCGGATGCAATTTGACGACGACATACGCAACCTTCGAGTGCAATGCATGCACAGTGAATTGCTGCCCAATGTGAATCGCAGTTTTTTACCCGATCCGGCAGAAGGCACTCGTAACTGGAACAACACCTGCGATGTTCTTCGCGCGCGCTTGGGCGAACAAACCGTATTATTTGCAGCCACAGAAAGTGACCCAAGGCCCGAATGCAGCATTGTGTTGCAACACACCCCGCTGCAAAAACCTGCGAACACTGCCTTTAAGAAAATTGAAAACCAACATGCCCCTGAATTGAACAATGCGGCATTGGCGGCCAGCAGCCCGCGCCCATTGTGGCTGTTGCCAACGCCCAAGCCACTTCAAGGAAAAGCCCCACAGTGGCAAGTGGGTGGCCCATGGCAATTGCTTAGCGGCCCTGAACGTGTTGAGTTTGGCTGGTGGGATGCCAAACCTTGCAAGCGCGATTACTACTGCGCACGCGATAGCAATTCCAGTTTGGTGTGGCTGTATCAAGACCTGCTTGAAGAAGATGCACGCTGGTTTTTACATGGTTACTTTGCATAAGGCACTCTGAACATGAATGCGCCATTGCACACCGCACCACCTTTTGCTGAAGCACTGGCGTTGAGTAACTTCAGTTTTTTAAAAGGTGCTTCACACCCGGAAGAACTGGTGCAACAAGCCAAACTGTTGGGTTACAGCGCCATTGGCATCACGGATGAATGTTCGCTGGCGGGCATTGTTCGTGCACATCAGGCCGCCAAGGAGTGTGGTATCCAACTGTTGGTAGGCGCCCAGTTTGTGTTCGCAAACAACAGTGCATTTACCGGCCAGCGTATTGCCTTGATAGTGAAAAATAAAACCGGCTACACCCACTTGTGCAGGCTGATTACCCAGGCCCGTGGCCGTGCAGCCAAAGGCGACTACCTGTTCACCCGTGACGACCTTGCCGATATTCCACCCGGACTTCAATTGCTGCTGGTGCCCGACGAACGCAACAAGGAAAACTTTCCTGCCCTGTTAAGTTGGTGTGCCAAGCGTTTTGCTGGCCGCATGCAGGTGGTGTGTAATTTGCAGCACCGTGGGTTCGACCAGGCATGGCTGCTGTACTTGCAGGCCTTGGCCCACCTGCACCAGGTTGAACTCATGGCCAGCAACTTGCCTGTAATGCATTCGGGCGAACGCAAAAACCTGCATGATGTGCTCACCGCCATTCGGCTGAACTGCAAGCTGAACGACGCAAAACCATTTCTCGAAACAAATGCGCAACGTTGCTTGCAGCCCTTGCAAGTGCTTGCCAAAACCTACCCGCACAACTTACTTAAGCAAACTACAACACTGGCGGCACAGTGTGTTTTTTCACTAGATGAATTGCGCTACCAATACCCGCGTGAAATTAGCCCTGAAGGCCTGGAACCCACACAATACTTGCGTCAACTTGTAGAAGAAGGCGCAGCCCAACGCTACAGCGGCAAAGTACCTGCCAAAGTCAGGAAGCAAATTGAACATGAATTACAGCTGATTGAGGAACTGAAATTTGAGGCCTACTTTTTAACGGTTTACGACATTGTCCGTTTTGCGCGCTCCCGCAATATTTTGTGTCAGGGCCGTGGGTCTGCCGCCAATTCCGTGGTGTGTTATTGCCTGCACATTACCGAAGTCAACCCCGACAAAATGGCCGTGCTGTTCGAGCGTTTTATCAGCAGGGAACGAAACGAGCCACCCGACATTGACGTGGACTTTGAACACACACGCCGCGAAGAAGTGATTCAATACATTTACAAGAAGTATGGTCGCGACCGGGCCGCACTGGCCGCCAGCGTGGTGGTGTACAGACCCCGCTCAGCATTGCGGGATGTGGGAAAAGCCTTGGGGCTGGAAACTGATTTGGTTGAACAATTAGCCAAGTCGCAAGACGGTGGTTACAGCCGCAGCATGAGCGTGGACCACATGGTACAGGCAGGCATTGATGTTCGCCAAAGCACCGTGCAGCATTGCGTGCATTTGGCCGATGAACTGCTGGGGTTTCCACGACACTTGTCGCAACACACAGGCGGCTTTGTGATTGCGCGCGACAGCCTGACTGAACTGGTGCCAGTGGAAAATGCTTCGATGCCAGAGCGCAGTGTCATTCAGTGGGACAAAGACGACTTGGACGCCATGGGCCTGATGAAGGTAGACGTACTGGCGCTTGGCATGTTGAGCGCCATTCGAATGACGCTGGACGAATTGCACAAAAAACCCGGTGCCCCCAGAACCCTACAAGCTATACCACCCGAAGACAGCACGGCCTACGACATGATGTGCAAGGCCGACACCGTAGGTGTGTTTCAAATTGAAAGCCGTGCGCAAATGGGTATGCTTCCCCGCCTGAAACCCCGTGAGTACTACGACCTGGTGATTCAGGTAGCCATTGTGCGGCCCGGCCCCATTCAAGGCGGCATGGTGCACCCGTTTTTAAAACGCAGGCAGGGCCTGGAAGCAGTGAACTATCCTTCGGAGGCCTTGAAAGAGGCACTAGGCCGCACCCAGGGTGTTCCTATTTTTCAGGAACAAGTGATGCAAATCGCCATTCTGGCTGCTGGCTTTACACCGGGCGAGGCCGATGCGTTGCGCCGCGGAATGGCCGCCTGGAAACGCAAAGGCGGCCTGCACCATTTTTACGGACGTGTGGTGAACGGCATGTTGGAGCGTGGTTACACCCGTGAGTTTGCAGAAAGCATTTTCAAACAAATGGAAGGCTTTGGCGAATATGGTTTTCCGGAAAGCCATGCCGCCAGTTTCGCCTTATTGGTGTACGCATCGTCCTGGCTGAAATGCCACCACCCCGATGCATTTTTGTGTGGTTTGCTCAACGCGCAGCCCATGGGTTTCTATGCGCCTTCACAGCTGATTCAAGATGCACAACGACATGGCGTGACAGTACGGCCCGTGGATGTGCAGTGCAGTGCAGTGCAAACCAGACTGGAAAATGCACTGATGAATGAATCACAGCAGCATCACCACAACACGCTTCTGCCTGTTCGTCTGGGTTTAAACCGGGTGAACGGTCTGAAACACGAGGCTGCATTGCGCATAGTTCAAGCCCGCGAACAAGGCTTGTTTGAGAGTGTGGAAGACTTGACCAAGCGCGCCCTGCTTGACCGCGGCGACCTGCTTGCACTGGCCGATGCAAATGCGCTTGAGCAACTGGCAGGGCACCGCCGCCAGGCCGTGTGGCAAACCGCAGCAACTGAAACAAGGGGCGTTCGGCACGGCGCAAACAACACAGACCTGCTGACCAACACCCGCAGCAATGAAACACCGCTTGAATTGCCCAAAGCCGGTGAACTGGAAGACATGCTGGCCGATTACCGCGCCACAGGTTCAAGCCTGGAACACCACCCTATTTCATTTTTGCGCAAGCAACTGGCACCGTACAAAATAAGGCAGGTTGAAGAATTGCGCACTTACCCCAACGGCAGGCTGGCAAGGGCCTGCGGCATTGTGACACACCGGCAACGCCCAGCCACTGCGCACGGCACCGTGTTTTTAAATCTTGAAGATGAAACAGGCAATGTGAATGTAATTGTGTGGAACAGCCTAGCCGAAGAACAGCGACAGGTGCTGCGCAATGCGCAAATTATGGGGGTGTTTGGTATTTGGCAGCGCGAAGGTGAAGTGTGCAATTTGGTGGCACGCAGGCTGGTGGATTACACCCACCTGCTTGCGCAACTGCAAACGCCGTCGCGAGACTTCAAGTAATCACACAAAGCTTTTTTACTTCAATGATTAAATATCCACTTCCACCAAATTGCCCTTGTCCTCCAGCCAGGTGCGGCGTGCGCCACTTTCCGTGCGGCCCATCAACATGTGCATCATGGCATTGGTTTCGGTCACATCCATGCTGCCCAAGGTAACCGGCAACAAGCGACGTGTGTCAGGGTTCAAGGTTGTTTCCCACAACTGCTCGGCATTCATTTCACCCAAGCCTTTAAAACGGGAAATCTTGATGTTCGCCTCTTTCACACCCTCTTTGCCCAGTTTGTCTTGCACCGCGTAAAGCTCGGCTTCGTCAAGGCAGTACAGTTTGCGCGCGGGCTTTTTTCCCTGTGCGGGCACATCCACGCGAAACAGCGGTGGCCTAGCCACATACAAGTTCTGGCTTCGAATGAGCGCAGGAAAATGCTTGTAGAACAAGGTGAGCAACAACACCTGAATATGTGAACCATCCACATCAGCATCGGAAAGAATACAAATTTTGCCGTAACGCAAACCGCTTAAATCGGGATTGTCATTCACGCCGTGTGGGTCCACGCCAATGGCCACCGCAATGTCATGAATTTCCTGATTGGCAAAGAGGCGGTCTTTGTCGGTTTCCCAAGCATTGAGCACCTTGCCACGCAAAGGCAATACAGCCTGAAACTCTTTGTCACGCCCCATCTTGGCCGACCCACCGGCAGAATCACCCTCAACCAGAAACACCTCATTCAGCGTAATGTCAGTGCTTTCACAATCGGTCAGCTTGCCTGGCAAAATAGCCACTGAAGAGCTTTTTCGTTTCTCGACTTTCTGCGCTGCACGTGAACGGGCTTGCGCCTGTTTAATGGCCAGTTCAGCAATTTTTTTGCCGTCTTCCACGTGCTGGTTCAACCACAATTCAAATGCAGGCTTCACCAAGGAAGATACCAAACGCACAGCATCGCGGCTGTTCAAGCGCTCCTTGATTTGTCCCTGAAACTGCGGGTCGAGCACCTTGGCCGACAACACAAAACTGGCTCTGGAAAATATATCATCAGGCATCAACTTGATGCCTTTGGGCATCAGCGAGTGCATTTCACAAAATGCCTTGATGGCCTGAAACACTGCTTCGCGCAAACCCGATTCATGTGTACCACCAGCAGAAGTCGGAATCAGGTTCACATAGCTTTCACGCACCGGCGCACCTTCGGCCACAAAAGCCAAAGCCCAGGCTGCACCCTCGCCTTCTGCAAAACCTTCATCGCGAAGTACATCAACGCTCAGGTCGCCGCTGAATATGGGGGCCACCAGTTCACGGTCGAGCAACTCTTCCTTTAAAAAACCACGTAGTCCATCATCGAATTTCCAGCGCTTGGCTTCACCGGTTTTCTCAGAAACCAACACCACCTCGACACCTTTCAACAACACGGCCTTGCTGCGCAACAGGCGGTCCATTTCGTTCAAGGGCAATACAGCGGAATCAAAGTACTGGGGATCGGGCCACACACGCACGGTAGTGCCCTTTTTGGGATCACTGCTTGTTTGCGGGCGTACTTTCAGGGGTTCGATTACATCGCCACCGCTGAACACCAATGTGCCCACCTGCTTGTCGCGAACCGCACTCACCTCAAGCCGGGTTGACAGGGCATTGGTTACTGACACACCGACACCGTGCAGGCCGCCTGAGAAGCGATAAGCGCCACCATCGGCCTTGTTGAATTTGCCACCTGCATGCAGGCGGGTGAACACCAACTCGATAACCGGCACCTTTTCTTCGGGGTGAAGACCAATCGGAATGCCCCGCCCTTCGTCCTGGACCGAGACACTGCCATCGGTGTGTACGGTTACTGTAATGCGCGCACCAAAACCCCCCAAGGCCTCGTCGGCTGCGTTGTCGATCACCTCTTGAATAATATGCAAGGGGCAATCGGTGCGGGTGTACATGCCGGGGCGCTGCTTGACTGGCTCTAGCCCTTTAAGGACACGGATCGACGATTCTTGGTACTGGCTCATGACAACCTGATAATTCAATGACCGCTTGATGATACCAATAATTTGGATTCATTTCGGGCAGGACTGGAACCATCTGCGGCTGTGCCAGCACTCATGACCAAGATAGGAAATTTGTACCGCGTGGTTAGCACACTTTTCAAGGCTAATAAAGCAGCATGTCACCCCACCCCCTATCCATGGTGACACCTCGTTCGGACTTTTTGCAGCCTTGATACGCTGTGGCGTTATTTAAACAACTCGCCAAGGCCGACCATGATTCCACTTCCGTTTCAAGTAGAGAGGCTCGACATGAAACCGATTGCCCCCAAATTAAAGATCACCGCGATTCAAAGGTGCTCAAGGGCGAATCTGGAAACAACTCGCTCGGAGTTTGAATTGTTGGTTGCCAAGCAGGAAAAGCGGTTGCGCAACTTCATCATCAAACATTTTCGTGATGAAAACGCGGTCGAGGATGTATTCCAGCAAACCTTGATTGAGGCTTACTGCTGCTGGGACAGCTTTCGAGGTGATGCAAAAAGAGCGACCTGGCTGTTTGGCATTGCACTGAACATTATTCGGAACACCGCGCGCCGCTCTCCACAGTACAAATTTCATTTCACCACGGATGAAGACCTGGAGCTGGAACAGGCCGAAGGGTCTGACCCCATGCAGCATTGCATGAAAAACGAGTTCAGCATCAAACTGGAATCGGCGATTGGTAACCTGCCCAACGATCTGCGTGAAACCCTGGTTTTGGTGGTTCAGCATGGCAATTCTTACCAGGAAGCGGCTGACATTCTGGGTATTCCAATTGGCACGGTACGTTCTCGTATTTCAAGGTCACGAGCCCAATTGAAATCAATCTACGACCTGTATATGGACTGATGAACGCAAACTTGGCAACCCGATATGGGGCACTCAACAAAATTCTGGAATCACTGGGAATGACTCTCAGTGACACCGAGCAATGTGCGGGCGAAGGTGGTTATCGAATTGATTTTGAAAAGAACTTCACAGTTGAATTGCAACACCTTGGCGGCGCAGATTGCAGGGTAAGCGCAAGAATTTTCAGCTTGGGGAAGTCGTTACAGGTTCAGGAAAACCAAATTAAACTGGCCTTGGCCCTGTTTAGTGAATTGAAAAATGACATGCCCAATGGTGTATCAACCGCAATTTCAAACCACGACAACTGCTTGCGCTTGTGTGTTGAAATTGTGAGTGAGAACAAAGACATCATCATGTCTCAATTTCAGGGCTTTGTTCACGTGGCTTTTGCCTACAAACAAACCTACTTTCAGCACAAAGGCACAACATAAAGCAATCAGTCTCGGCTTTGTGCAGCCTTGGCCCGGTCGTTTAAAACAGCTTGAAGCCACAACTCGAATTTCTCTTGTGCATCCAACACATTGTTGGCCGACATCAACTTAGAAACAAGCAACTTGGAATATTCGAGCTCGAAAATACAGGTTTGCTCTAGAGACTTTGCAAGCCAGCGCTGCGACAACCAGTCTCGTAGACAGTTACTTTCATAGCTGTTTAAAACCAGGGTGGCCTGAAACTCGGAGGGACAAGACCACGACTGCGACAATTCAGCATGCCCCAAACCCTCAGCGAGTTGCTCGTTAATCAAAAACCAATTTTCGGGAGGGCTTTGCAACATGGAATTCAAGAATGCCTAAACAACACCAGCGGTGTCGCTGTGAATTTGTTGCGCGAGAGTACGGGGCGTAGACAGGCTTGAAAAGCGCTGCAAAGCAAGAGGTTTTATAGGGCGAGCTTTGAGCTCAGAAAGAATCGCTTTGAAGGTGGTGCGCGCAGCAGAGCCAGTGGGGTTGGCTGCACTGCTTGCTTGCGAGGACCCAGACTGTATTGGCGGAGTGTTTGAATTGATCATTGGTTATGATTACAGGCACAAGGCCAATAAACGTCGTTTCATGACAATTGAGTGGCCTTGTCATCGGAATGGTTCCCGATTTGCTCAAGCAAATCGAAACGTTTCATGCGGTAGTACAAGGAATGTAAAGGAATACCAAGGCTTTCACTGGCCAGCCGCGCGCACCCGCGGTGTGCATGCAGTGTTTGGATCAAAACAGCTTTTTCGAAAGCCAGCAAACGCTGCTTCAAACCAGCAGGTGCTTCGCTGCCAGGCACCGTGCACGGTTCGCCCAGCCCCATCACATGCCGTTGTGCAAATGCGTGTAACTCGCGCACATTGCCAGGCCATGGTCGGCTCAACAACTCGTCCGTGTCTTCAAGTTCCAGCTTGGGAACTTCCAGCTTGAACTGCGTGGCCACATCGTTCAAGAAATGCCGGTACAGGGGAATGATGTCTTCGAGCCGCTCTGCCAAGGCAGGAATTCGAACCTGCGACACACTGAGCCTGAAGTGAAGGTCTTCCCGAAATCTGTTCTGTTCCACCAAGGTTTCAAGTTTGGTTTTTGTCGAAGCGATGACCCGAAAAGCCGAGTTGTAGAACACATGCCCACCCAGCCGAATTGCGCCGCGATATTGCAGGGCATTCAGTAACTTGGCTTGACACGACAGAGGCAGGCTGTCTATTTCATCCAGGTACAGGGTGCCATTGTGCGCAAGCTCCAATTTTCCTGGCCTGTCTTTTTGCGCCCCGGTGAAAGCACCTGCCATCACCCCAAATACTTCGGCTTCAAAAAGCTGCTCTGGCAAGGCAGCGCAATTGACATGCACAAACTCGCCTTTCACGCCAGAGTGCGCGTGCAGCCAACGCGCAGCGGTATCTTTGCCAGCACCCGTAGGCCCAAGCAACACGGTGTCGATGGGTAGCTGTTTTAAGCGCTGCAGTTGGGATACCGCATGGCGCATAGGTTGCGAACGGACAAACTCATCACTGTAGGGCCCCAGGTTGCTATTGGGCAATGGCTTTTTACCAGAACGAAACGGTTTGGTTCGTATCAGCTTTTCAAGTACATGAACTGCAGCCAAAGGATTGGCTGGGTGCACAATTGAGGCAAAAATGGGAATGTCATGGTAAACGTACTCTTGCCAGGGTTTCTCGATAAAACGAATGATCTGTGTTTCAGGCTTTCTACCTTGGGCTTTAAAGTGCTCAATTAAATCCCCAAGCTGCTCCAGGCCCTGATCAACCAGCAACCAGTGCGCCGGCAAACTGCGTTTGCCCAGCAAGTCGATCAGTGACAGTTCGTGAACACTGGCCTGCATCAACAAGGCTGCGGCACGCAACCTGCTTTTGAGTTCAGGGGATTCAATGCAAAGGGTTAACTCGGTCATTTGCAGTCACGGCACAATGAAATGAATAAAGTTCATTGTGAGGGCTGCGTGCCAGCATTGGATCACCCCTTGGGATTAGTCAATGTTGTGATTCTGACTGCCCCATCACCTCCACCCGCAACATGTCCCGTGCGCGTGACAAACGGGAGCGAACTGTACCAATGGGCAAGTCCAGTTCAAGTGCAGCATCCTGATAGGTAAACCCCTCAAGCAACACCAGCTGAACCACTGTTTGCATTTTGCCAGGAAGGTGATCAATTGCGGACTTCAGGGTTTCCATGCGCTCCTGGCGCATCAGGGATTCTTCAGGCTCGCACATGGAATCGGCAGGAATCAGGCTGACTTGCTCATCAAAATCATCGGCTTGAAAGCGAAAACTGGTATCGCGGTAGCGAAAGTTTTTCACCAGATTCAGTGCAATGCCAAACAACCAGGTTTCTGGTTTGGACTCTCCACGAAAACTCGCCCAGTTGCGAAATGCAGCCAGGTGGGTTTGCTGAATAAGGTCATCCACATAATCCTCACGGCGCAGGTGTTTGCGCACAAAGTGGGTTAAACGCGATTGCTGCGACTTCAACAAGGCCTCAAGCGTGCAAAGTTGTGCAGCTGTCAGCGGTGTTGGTGTGTTTTCGTCAATACCTGAAACGGTGATTTCGAACTGCTGAACGTTTGCGGTGTGTTCCATGACCTGCCTCTGTTTGCTTGTGTGTGGTAACAAGCGTTGTGCAGTGTGCATGCCAGGACCATGCAAATTTCAAACGGTTGATTTCATGGCGTATTTATTGATTAACTCCCAACTGGTGTTGGATTTTTTCTAAATTTGCAGGGCTGGGCGAAGCAAAATCTCTAAATCAGCACGGGCTTGCGTACAGGCTGAGTCCAGTTGCGGTGTAAAATGCGCTCATCTCGCGGTAGTACAATGGAAAGTACGAGGCCCTCCTAAGGCTTAGATACAGGTTCGATTCCTGTCCGCGAGACCAGGCATAAAAAAAGCCCCTGAACTTGTCAGGGGCTTTTTCATTCACACACTGGCTTGCTCAGCTGGCTTGCTCGGTCACAATTTTCCAGCGACCGTCTTCTTTCTTCAAACGCAATGTTTTGCGAACATTGTCCGAGTACTTGTCGGCTTTGTAGGCCTGGTCAAACTCGGCAGTGGCTTCTTCGCCATTGATTTGAACATTCAGGTTGCTGATATCGACCTCAATACTTGACTTGCTTGCGATTCGGGCGCGGCGCTGGCTTTCCCATTGTGCCCGGCTTTGCGCACCAGGCAACTCGAAGTTGGCCGAGTAGAAGCTGAGGTAGCCCTCCACATCGCGTGCACTCCAGGCTGCTGCCCAGTTGCTCACCACTTCGGTTACCTCAACCTGAAGCTGTGCAGGGCTTGGGCCTGCCGGCGCTGCGACAGGTGCTGCGGGTGCCAATGCCGGGGTATCGCCAGCCGCAGCTGGTAACTCCCCGCCCAGCAAATCATCGGCAGCAGGTGCGGCGGGGTCAAGCGCAGCATCTGCGGCTGGATCTGCAGCCGCTGGCTCAGCTGAGGGCGCAGCCTCAGTGGCTGGTGCTGGCTGCTGATCAAGCACCGCTGGACGCAACTGATCAAGGCCCAAGAAGTGGCTGACTGGCTTCAAGTTATCGGCATTGTTGATCAATGCCTGACCACCGTAAGTTACGATCAGCAAACCGACCATCAAGGTGTAGACCGGCAATAACCAACGCTCGTAGCGATAGTAGAAAGCCTTGCCTTTGGTGTCCTCGGCAGCCTTGTCCATTTCCGCTTCACCCACCACCTGCCTTGCAAGCAACTGGTTCAGTGCCACAGGCGGCGAGAGGTAACCCAATTCGAACGCGGTGATCACGATCATCCAGAAGTGGACCGGGTGAATACCGTTGCTGTATGCAATTGGTGCCACCGTGGCCGACACGAGAATAACCGCACCAAACGGATCCATGACCATGCCGATGAAAATCATCAGGAGCATGAAGATAGTCAGCGCCATCCAGACACTGCCCATTTCGGCAGGCACAACCTCCATGATGCCTGAGCGTTCGATCATGCCGCCCACGCTAATGGACAAGGCCATCAACATGATCAGCGCGCCAATGTGACCAATTGTTTCTGTGGTGGCGCTACGCACCGCCATTTCAAGGCCTTCGTTCTTTTTCTTGTCTGCCTGTGTATCGCCACCCACTTTGGTTGGACCACCACGCAGCTTGTCGAAAATAATCACGAACAACATGATCACAGGCAACATCACTGGTGCGGTAAATTCGTCCAGCTTGGTGTCCAGCAGGTACTCATAGCCGTAAACCACCAACAACATGATCAAGATGTAAGGCGATACTGGCACCAAAGCGCGAAGCGATTGTGGCAAGGCCTCTTTCGCTTTTGCGCGTTCGGTCACACGTCCTTCCGCTTTCAGCAGCGCAATAATCATGAACACAGTGGAGGTCAGGATGAACACGAACAAGCCCCAGCCGTACAACTCGCTGGTAGTGACCTCTTTGTTCAATGCTGCAATAACCACGATGAGCAAACAAGGGCGAAGCACCACACCCAACGAGCCTGACATGGCTGTGGCGGCCAAAGCAAAATGGCGACGCGCGCCTACCGCAAGCACTTCTTTGTAAACAATCGCGCCTGCTGCAATCACAAATACACCAGAAGCACCAGTGTAGGCTGTGGGCACAGCAGCGGCCAGCAATACAATGTAGGTGAAGACTTCTGGCGGTAGTTTCCACGGACGCAAAATGTCCATGAACAGTGAAACCACGCGGGTTTGCTTGAGCAACATACCTGCCCACAGGTACAAAGCCAAATTCAGGAAAATGCTCGACAACTCGGTGATTTGACCAAAGTAAATTGCCAAACCGGCGACATAGTCGTCCATGAAAAAGTTGATACCCGCATTCAAGGCCATGAAGGCATACAGCGGGATACTCAGAATACCCATGCCGTAACTGCCACCTTCTTCAGCATGCGCCGGAATCTTCAACACATCCTTCAAGCTGATATACGATAAAGCGGCGAAGAGAGTGATCGAAATGATGCTGATGACAGGATTCTCAACTGGTACACCCGAGTCATATTGAAGCTTGAGGTAATAGGCAGTTGAAATTGTCATCAAAAGGTTTGCGCCCAGCATGGCCAGCGAATAAACCTGGAAATCTTTCTTCGTGCGGGGTGGACGCAGGTTGATGTGGTGGAAATGCTTGGTGGTTGAAATGGCGGCAATTGCGACCATGATCAACAAAATCAATGGGCGGTTTTCCGTACCAAATTTGAAGATACCGAAAAAGCCGGTTTCAATTTCGCGGAACACTTCCACTTCAGGCGTAATCGCCTTGCTGACCCGTTCGTACACGGCAAAGCGCTCGCGACATTGGTCACGGGCTGCTTCAAGCGAGGCCCGAATTTCGTTTGGATCAATCGCAACATCACCAAACAACAAATCGAGATCAGATTTGGGCGCACCTTGTGAATCAGCAAGCTGTTTGGCTACCAGTGCATCAATATCAGGGTTGGCTTCACAAGTGGGTGCTGAAGGATCGGCACGCAACAGGAAGTACTGAACCTGGTTTTCGGGATCGCCAAACATGCGCTCACCTAGCCGCAAGAGCTGGCCATGCACCATTTCGCCGGTACCAATAATCAGGGTAAGTAACAACAGTGAAAAAATCGGGAGGCTGGACAGCCATTCGGATGGCGTGCGACCGAACCATTTTTTGCCGGCGGAACTCTGCATAACGGATCCTTATCAGCGTCAATCGAATGATTGACTGATCTAATTAGCTATTTAAGATAATAAAAAAGGGGCAACGGCAAGCCCCTTTACTGCAAAGGCAAACTGGCGGGAATAAGCCCCGCCAAATTCTGTTACAGCTCAGTTTTTGTAGAACACTCAGAGTCGGCACGGTTCACACCACAACGAATCTGCTTCATGATATTCAAAGCCTTGGGGTCGTAAGATCCGCTCTTGGCGAGACTGATACGGGATTCGCGCAACAAGATGGTGTATTTCACAGAGTCAGCGGCAGGAATATCCATCCATGCACCATTGGGAATGCCCTTTTCAGCATTGGTGATAATTTGCATGCCGGCCGGGAATTTCTTGGACCAATAGTCACGGGATTTTTGTGCGAAGCCTTCGGGGAACTTGCTCTTGTTAACAATAAGCTGGTAAGTAAGAACGGCAACCGGGAAACGGACAATAGCCCCGGCGTTACCCAGGCCCTTGTAGAGTTCCAAAGGTTTGTAGGCAGCAGCAGGCGCGGCAATAATGTCAACAGAGCCGTTATTGAACTTGGCACCAAAGTTGGAAATGTCAGCCGACACCGGTGAGGCGCCCACTTTTGAAATCATTTCCTTTTGGGCTGAGTCGTAATCAAACGAGGCAATTTTCTTGCCAGCCAGTTTTTCAACTGAGTTGATGTCGCGGCTTTTCACATACAGGTAAGCAGCGCCAAACGGAAAAATACCCGCCACTTGGTAGTTACCTTGTGTCATCAGGGCATCTGCTTTCTCGCCTGCGAACAACTGAATGGTGCGCTTGACCACTTCATAGCTCAAAGGCATGTCGACTTTGCCGTCTTTCACCACGGAAGCAGCACCCAGAGCATCGATAGAACCGGCGACTGAATTATAGGCACGGGTACGGAAAGAGGTGGCCACCAACATGTCACACTGGCCGGTCTTGAAGTTTTCCGAGGCGATTTTTTCATCGGTGAACGCCTCAAGCTCCAGGTCAGCACCAAAACCCTTGGCGGCGAGAACGTAGTCCTTGCTCAGGTTGAACACATCGCCGCCCGCGCCAAGAATGTCGAACACGCACACTTTTTGTTTGGCCAAAGCCGGTGATGCGGACGCCATCAAAGCCAAGCCAAAGCCTGCTGTGATTGCTTTCATTTTAAATGTCATTGTCTGGTCTCCCAAAATTGTGTTTCTGCGCTTTGGACCAACTTGCTAGAGAATAGCCAAAGCTTGCTGTGAGCAAAAACTTATTTCAACAAATCGTCTACGTTCATGCCTTCAGGCATCGCAGCTTCTTCATCCCAATATTTTCCCATGCTGCCCACTGGGGTGCGAGTACCAACATTTTCTGTCCAGTAACGGTCGGAAAGGTTGGTCATCACAGCAACGGAAATCCCTTCAACCAATGCGTATTGTTCGCTTGGTTTGAAATCTTTGACATCGGCAAAACGCTTGGTCGAGTCGCGGAAACGGGTGGTGTCGCCCACCGCCAGCGAGGACAAACCGTACATGACGTGAGAAAGGCGAACACCCTGACGCTCGCCAATCAGCATGGACAGGCGGAAAGTACCCCATACGTCTTTTCCTTCAGACGCACCCGGCAAAATACTCCACACAACAGCGCGTGCTGCGTTGGGAGCACCCCACCACTTGGCGTTTGAAATGCAAGTGAGCGCACGTTCGGATTTTGGTGCAATGTCTGTGGGTACACCGACCATTTGCTGGGAAGCAATGTCGTTTACCACGGCTTGCAAGCCAGCCACAGTGCCTAGCAGGTAGGCCAGTTCATCGAAATCACGCTCAAACTCGGGGCAACCCTCACCGTATTCGAAATTGTATTTGTCCTGAAGCTTGTTGCGCATGGCCTCAAAAGCGCGCAGCTGGCGACGAGCTGTAATTTCGAGCAAACGTTTCTGGGCGATTCGTGCGTCTTGAGCTTCTTCGATGTTGTTCTGTTTAGAAGCACGCAAATAGCGCAGTTCGGCCTCGACGGCACGCTGTTCGGAACAGGCGGCAGAGGAAACCAGCAGCAGGGATTCAAGCAGTTGGGGGTCACCACCAAACGCGCGGGTACCACCGGAGATTAACGGAAAGTTACCTGTGGCAAAACGACAGGCCATGTCAACATCGTCGATTTCAAGCTGAGGAGGAATAATTCGGCGTTCAATCAGGTTAATCGCGAGGTTTGTGGCACCCCGCTCAATGCTTGCGCAACCTGCCGCAAATGCAACCACTCCCGAAATGGCCAATACACGCCATACGCCAGCTTTGATCATTGATGTCTCCGTTGATTTTTCTTTTATACCTTGTCTAGTCAATATTTAGATTTGACCTTTGAGTAACAAGATTTGCGCACGTTATTAAACCATGAAATATTCACCCATCCAAGGGAAAGTAAACAGTTGTTAATAGAAGCGTCATTCTATTTAACCCGGCAAATTCAAAGAAAGATGCCAAAACACCCCGCAATTGAAGGCAATAAATTGTTAAAAAGCGCGGAGAATAAAGTATCTCCATGTTGCGATCTCGAAATTCATGATGCAGATTGACCTACCGGCAGACAACCCCGACACCGCTGCAAAGGACAATGCAGGCAAACCTGAGCAGATGAAGCAGGCCGTGAAGGACATGACGCCGCTAAAGGGCAAAACCGCGCTGGTGGTGGATTCAGCGCTGGCCACTCGCCGTGCGCTTCAGGATCAACTTTCACAATTGGGTGCCAAGTCAGTTATTTTCGCCAGCTCGGTTTCTGAAGTTGAACAACTCTTGAGTTCTCGAGAATTCGCGCTGATTGTTTGCGAATATCAACTTGAGGGTGACCGCAACGGCCAACAATTGCTGGAAGACTTGCGGGTGAACAAAAAACTGGCCTGGTCCACCGCGTTCATGATGGTGACTGGTGAGCGAAGTTACGGCAATGTTGTTGCAGTGGCCGAGTTTGAGCCTGACGATTACCTGATCAAACCTTTCACGGCATCGACGCTGTCGGACCGTGTGGTTCGAATATTCAACCGGAAGATCCGCCTGGCTGAAGCCTACCGTTCAATGTTCGAGGAACGCTTTCAGGAAGTACCGGGCATTTGCGAAGATCTGGAATCCCGGTTTCCCCAGTACATGAATGAACTTGAGCGTATGCGTGTTGAGTCGTTCTATAGGTCTGCACAGTATGAAAAAACCGAGCTGGAATTGCTCGCCAAGCTTGAGAAAGCCCCCAAGCCCTGGATGCAGTTGTTGCTGGCCAGGGTAAACCTTGAGAAAAAACAGTTTGAAGAGGCCAATGAACTGCTCAGTGAAGTGGTGAAAACAAACCCGGAATACCTGGCCGCAAGTGACCTGTTTGCCGATGTACTTTGGGAACAAAACCGCCCTGCCGATGCATTGGACATTCTTGAGAAAATGGGTGCGAAATCACTGTCATCGACAACACGCTTGCGCAAGCTGGCTGACCTGGCCGTTCGGATTGGCGACAATACACGATCAAAGAACTACCTGACGAAAGTAATCGACCGATCTCGAAACACCTCACTTTCGCAAATTCACGACTACCTTCAACTGTCGAAAATTTATGTCAAAGAAGGTCGACATGAAGAGGCTGAGAAATTGACTGCAAAAATGCGCAGCACCGTGAACTCCGCCGAGCTTGAGCTGGCACGCGCCATGATGGCCATACAAAAAGATATCGCCGATGGACGAGGGGTAAAGGCCACTGACAAACTGGCAGCTTTTTTCGAGAGTAATTCAGATGTACTGCCCACGCTTGAACCCGAAACATTGACCAGCCTTCTGGAGCTTTGTTTTGCTGTAAACATGGACACCAGAGGATATGAGTTGGCCAGCCAAATTACCAAGCACAAACCCTCCAAGGCCATGCTGGACAGAATTCGTGCAGCGATTTCGGATTTCAAAAGCAAGCAAGGCACCGCCAGCGACTGAAAAAAACGGCCAACTACAAGGCCCAGGCCGACTTGATCAATTCATCCAGATAAGCGCCATAAAACTCTGGCAAACCGGCGCCCAACAAGGGCTTTCCAGCCTCAGTACCTTTGGCACTGAACACCATGACTGTGGGTGAAAACTTCACATTTAACGGGCCAGCCAGAGATTTGCCGGTATACCTGTTGCCGTCAAACCAGGTGAAACTGCGTTTGTTGTCGGAGAAATCAATTTCGTAAACTGCCACCCTACCCTTGTAACCAAAATCGGAGTGAATGTGGCGAAGCGATTGTTGTCTGACTTTTTCGCAATAAGCACAATTGGGCAAAGAAAACAAAATAACCACGGCGGGTGCTTGCCCGTGCTGAAGATTCGATGGAAAAGAAAGTGCCTCTCCACCCGCGCTGAACGCGGGTGAAAACCAGGCAAACAACACAAACAGCCAAATTGCTTTCATGCAATTTAGACCACAAACCCTGGGTTGTCGTTCATTCCGATCAGTTTGGGTGTGTAAGGCACTTTGGTGGCCACTGTTTTCTGGTCTTTCAGGTACGTTTCTACTACGTCCCAAATTGGCGGTTCGCCGTTGTTGCGGGCTTCCTCAGCCACAGGGGCCCAACCGGCCACTTTGTAGGTTTTTGAAGCTTCAATGGGTTTGCCGTTCAAACGCATGTCTGAAATTCGATTGCCTGCATTGCCGTTCGGATTACACGTGTAGGTCAAGCCCCCAACTCGCACCATGTCACCCCCTTGCTGGTAGTAAGGGTCGGGGTTGAACAGGTTGTCACACACATCCTCCAGCACGGTTTTAATGAACTCGCCTTTCAGGTCGGCCAATGTGGTGTTGGGGTAGGTGATTGCGGTTTGATCCATCAGGTGTTCGCGCGTGATTGTTTGACCCGGCAGCAAGGAAGTACCCCAACGGAAACCAGGAGAAAACGCAATTTCAGCGTCTTTCACCTCCATCAAGGCATCAATAATCAATTGATCCCAACTGCCATTGAAGTTGCCACGGCGGTAAAGCAAACCCTCACTCACGGCCAAGGGCTCGCTCAGCTTTTCAATGTAGGGTTTGCGCACATTGCGCACAAAGGCATCCATGTCGGGATCGGCTGGCAACATATTCGAAAACACGGGCAATAAACGGTATTTGAAATCCCGCAACTTGCCACCTTGAATATCCATGTCGAGCACACCCAAAAACTTGCTGTTGCTGCCCGCGTTGGTCACGTAGGTGGTACCCGACGAATTTTTTACCGGAATTGCATTGGGCACACCATCATGAGTATGGCCGCCCAGAATGAAATCAATACCGGTCACTCTGCTCGCCATTTTCAGGTCAACGTCCATGCCGTTGTGCGAGAGCAGAACCACCGCCTGTGCGCCTTTTGCACGTACTTCGTTAACCACCTCCTGCATGCTTTCTTCCTGGATGCCATAAGACCAATCTTTCACAAAGTAACGCGGATTGGCAATTGGGCTATAAGGAAACGCCTGGCCAATGATTGCAACATTGCAACCGTTAATTGTTTTCATCACATGGCTGGGAAACACGGGATCGCCAAAATCGGCGGTTTTGATGTTCTGCGCAATAATGTCGATTTTGCCTTTGAAATCCTTTTCAGCCACTTCAAGTATTCGATCTGAACCGTAGGTGCATTCCCAGTGCAAAGTCATCACATCCACGCCCAACATTTTTGCAGCGTCGACCATGTCTTGCGCATTGGTCCACAAGCTGGTGGCCGAGCCTTGCCAGGTGTCGCCGCCATCGAGCAGCAATGCACCTGGCCTGCTGGCCTTCATCATTTTGACCAAGGTAGACAAGTGTGCGAACCCGCCTACTTTGCCGTAATGCCTGGCCGCTTCCTCAAAATTCAAATAGGTGAATGCATGTGCCTGTGCTGAACCGGGTTGGATGTTAAAGGCTTTCAGCAAAGACTCGCCCACCAAATGCGGTGCTTTTCCAAATGCGGCAGCCACACCCAAATTCACATTGGGCTCTCGAAAATAAATTGGCACCAACTGAGCATGGCAATCGGTCATGTGAAGCAAGCTGGCATTGCCAAAAGGTTTCAGGTCGTACAGTTTTTCACCATGACCACCAGCCAGCACATGGGGTGAGTTGATCGTCATGCCAGCAGCGGAGGCAGCCGCCAACATGCCCATGAATTCGCGTCGATTCATCTGCATTGGATAGTTCGCTTTTCAGAAAGTAAACACCTGCGCCTGTTCAGGCACAGGTGATCAGAACGTTTGTGTTACTTGTTGACCGGCGAGTCTGATGCCATCAACAGGGCCATCACATCTTTCAATTGGGCTTCAGTCAAAATGCCCTCGGCCCCAAAACGTGGCATGTTAGAACATGCATTGTAGGCATGCGAGTTCCAGATTTTCGCCCAGGTGTACTTCATGATTTCTTCAGAATTGCCACGCAGTTTGCCGTACTGGTACAAGGAGGGGCCAATGTTGCCGTACGACAATTCTTGCGGTGCCAATTGATGACAGGCGTAACAGTTGCCGCCGGCAGCAGTGTCTTCCTTGTCCGAAAACTGGAAACCCACACCGGTTTGAGCAATTTTTTCTCCCGCCTTCCAGTCGCCCAGGTACTTGCCATCGGCTGGATACTTCACCGCAGCCAAAGCTGCATTTTGCAACTCGGTGCGTTTGACATCGGGCAAACCGCCAGGTGCTGTCTCAGCCAATGAACAAGCCTTCTGCAGCTCGGTTTGGTTCACGCGTTCAAGTTTGGCGATGCCCTTCTCCTTGAACGAGGACAACATGAGCTGGTGGATCTCTTCATTGCTCGGCTCTGCCACCACAGATTGGCTGTCTGTGTTTGCGCAGGCAGCCAACATAGCGGCCAGCAACAGGCCAGTTGAGTATTTAATTGTGCGAAGCATGTTTGTTCTCCCTGGTGTTAGCGCTTAAGCGAAGTGGCCTGCATGGTACCGCCCTCGGCTTTCACGCCAAGGAAAGTAATCAGGTCGATCGACGCTTGCGAGCCATACTTCAACTCGGGGAAACGTTGCTGACGGAAACAATCGTACATGCGCCATTGCATGGAACGAACCGCCCCCTGCGACACCCGGTAGGCCGGCCAGGCTGCGAATGCGGCTTGTGCAGGTTCGGGCTTGGTCAAGTTGGGTAAGCCTTGCAGGCGAATGCGCTGATCATCGCTTGCGTGGCAACTTGCACATGAAAAATCGTAGGGGCCGGCACGGTAGAAGAAAATTTTCTCACCACGGGCGCGCGATGCCTTCTCCTCAGGATGGCCTTGAGGAACCTTGATGGCAGCACCACGAGACTGTGCGTAGACATACGCCACCAGTGATTCCATTTCGGTTGGTTTTTCACCTGCGCCTGAGTATGGCTTCTTGGTAACCTCGGCAATGTCTCGACCTTGCAATGTCACCATGCAATGCACCAAGCGAGTTTCAACATCCATCACTTTGCCCGCATCACCGAAAAAACGTGGCATTGTGGCGGCAACACCCTCTAACTTGCCAGGCCCGGCACCCATATCACATTGCTCAAGTGATGAATTTTTAGGGCCTTGCGGCTTGCTCCAAAGGTCTTCGCCGCGCAGTTCAACCAACTCGGCCGGATTGCCATCGGCCAGCATGTCGCGGTATTCCTGAATACCTTGCTCGGTGGTTTTTTGAGCGTACGCACTCATCGTGAAGGACGCCATTGCTCCGGCGCCCACGAAAGCCACAGCAGCTAGCTTGGCCGCTGTTTTTGCTGTTTGCCTCATCTCACACCCCTTCTTATGGTTATGAATTAATTAGAGATTACGCCACTTTGGTTTTGTCAGTTCGGGAGTCGCCCTTGTTGTCAGTCCATGTGATTTCGACTGTGTCACCCACTTTGCCGCCTTTGAAAGAAAAGGACAGGAAGGGATTCTTGGACACCGCTGGGCCCCAATTGGCCATCAAAACCACTTTGTCGTTGCACTTGGCCGTGACATTTTGAATAAACCATGCGGGCACCAGGCTGCCATCGGAGGCCTTGCGCTGGCCGGTTTCCATTTCATGCGCCATCAACACTTTCACTTCAACTTCGTCGCCACTGGCTTTGGCGCGAATTTTCATTGGATCACCCATATTTTTCTCCCGAATTTTTTAATTAACCGCCACAACCACCGAGGGTCACCTTGACCTCTTTCTTGGCAAAGTAATACTTGCCATCGGCCTTCACGAGCGCATACACATCGCTTGACTTACCCATTTTTACGCGTGTATTCACCTTGGCATCCGTGCCGGCAGGGATCATGAATTGAGCAGACAACATGGAGGGATTGTTGGCCACCAGTAAAGCCACTTCTGTGGTGTTTTTCAGCCGGCTGTCCGCACCCACAGGCACCACCGCACCGTTTTCAGCGATATCGGGTGCAATCACTGTGATGTCTTTACTCTCAGTGGGCATGCCCGCACCCAGAGCTTTCATCAGCTCGTCCAACGACTTGGCACCGAATGCTTTGTCTGGATAACCGGCAGCTGCAAATACCTCGTTTGGTTTGATCAATCCGGCAGCAACTGCCAAGCCCAGCACTGTCAGGCCTGAAGAGGCCTTCAGCACGGTGCGTCTGTTTTGGTTCATTGACTAATTCCTCCTAAAAATTTTGTGAATCACTTCTCTTGGACTCGCCCATTCACTTCATTGTTCAATGCGGATTTGTTGTAGGCCGGCGACAAAGTCGGCACACCCCGAACAGGCCCCACCAAACGGTTCTGGTCCTGTAGATTGCCATGTGCGTTACGTGCGTAATCGGGCAAAAAGGAAATGACTCTCGCGTCAGGTTTGCAGTTTGACATGCAACGCAGCTCTTTCACATCGGGTTTACCCGAGGGCAACCACATGCCATGCTTGGTTTGCATGCCATTGCGGTTGGGCAGTTTGGCTTGGGTTTGCGCCATATTTTGGTCGCTTAGAACAAAATCGTCGCCCACCACACCACCCATGTTCAAAATATAGGCTGTCACCGCGTATACCTCTTCAGTGCTCAGGCTTTTCGGTGCCGTCCAAGGCATGGCGCGATTGATGTAGTCCCACAAGGTGGACAAAGTAGGAACTTTCATCAAGGTGGTTCGCTGTGGGGCCGAACCGTCTTTCAACGATTGCACACGACCCTTTTTAATATCTTCCGCTGTGGTACCACCCACGATTGGTGTGAAGATTTCATTGCTTTCGCCAAACACGCCGTGACAAGATGCGCACTGAGCATCCCACACTTCCATGCCCTTGGCCACACTGCCGCTGCCTTTGGGCAAACCGACAAAATCAGGGCGCACATCAATGTCCCAGGCTTTGACTTCATCGGGAGTGGCCACACGCCCCAAGCCATCAAAGGCAACTGCTGCGCCGGTATACCAAAGCAGCGAACACAGCGACACCGCCACGACAGCATGGCTGAGCAAGCCAAGCAATTTGATTCTGTTTTTCATCTGGCTCATGCTCACCCCACGTGCACGTTGTGCACTTCACCAGCGGCATCCACACGCCAGCTTTGAATTGCATTGTTGTGGTAAATACTTTTGTCATCGCGCTTTTCACGAAGTGTTCGGTAGCTGGGCTGCACGTAACCGGTACTGTCCACGGCCCTGCTTTGCAATAAGGCCTCACCTTTACCTTCCCAAACCCAAGGCAGGTTGAAACGGGTCAACGATTTGTCATGAACTGGGCCTTGCAATTTGGCGGTTTTCCAGCTTTTTCCGCCGTCGGTTGAAACATCAACCGCTGTAATTTTCCCTCTGCCACTCCAGGCCAGCCCCGTGATGTTGTAAAAGCCAGGGCTGAGTAACTGTTGACCACCGGATGGCGTGGTGATCACCGATTTGCATTCCTGAATCGATGTGTACTGCCGATGAGTGCCATCGGGCATCAAGTCCACATAGTGAATGGCTTCGTCTTTGGTCCCGTAGGGTTTATCTCCCACTTCAATGCGGCGCAGGTACTTTACCCAGCTTACGCCTTGCACACCGGGCACCACCAAACGCAGCGGGTAGCCATTTTCAGAGCGCAACATTTCACCGTTTTGACCATAGGCCAGCAACACTTCACCACTTTCGACCAACTCCATTGGAATGGTGCGCGTCATGGATGAGCCATCGGCGCCTTCAGCCAAAATGAAACGCCCCTTCTTCAAGTCAACACCACAATATTCCAGCACCTTGATCAATGGCACGCCGGTAAACTCCGAACAACTCAACATGCCGTGCGTGTACTGAACTGTGGGCACGGCGACATTGGCCCATTCCATGCCGGAATTGGCGCCACACTCGATGAAATGAACCCGGGAAACAGATTCCATGCGCATGAGTTCATCCACGGTGAAGACCATTTGCTTTTTCACCAAACCGTTGATCATCAAGCGATGCTGGGTGGGGTCGATGTCCCACCAACCCTGATGGTGACGCTCAAAATGAAGCCCTGATGGCGTAATGATTCCGAACAAGCCCTGCAAAGGGCAAAATGAAACAGAGGAGCCACCCACACGGGTCAGGCCCGGGGATTCACGGCGTTGCAGGTTCTTCTCGTATTGCGAGGGCATGCCGTAAGGCATGGTAGCCACAGGTTGCCCCAGCCCTTTGCTGTGTTCAGGCAAATTCAGAATCACAGGGTCGCCCTGCGCGGCATGGGCCCAACGGGGCGTGCTCGCCACAGCGCTTGCTGCGCTGGTAGCCACAGCGGCAGCAAATGCTTTTTTAAAAAAACCACGGCGGTCAGTGTCGCTGGCACGGTTAATGAAGGCGATATCACTGCGACTGACAAAATTTTCCGGGGCCCGTCGAATTAAGCCCAAAGGAGTGTCTGAGGGAATGTCAAACGACACAAATGTCTCCTGGATATGATTATTCTTGTTGCGCTGCGTCAGTATATGCGCATATGATCATATCTAGAATTTACGCCCTAAATTCCACTTGTGCAAGCAGTTTGACGCTAAGGTTTCTTCTTAGTCTTCTGCCCGGCCTTTTGCTCAGTTTTCCGCTTTCTAAGGCTGTCGTGGTCGATTTTGTAGTCGGGTTTGGAGATGCCCTGGCTGGTGGGGTCTGTGGGCAAGACGTTGTGTACGGCCTGTGCGCCCACCTTGGCCACGAGGCGCACCGTGTCGTAAGCTGAGTGGGTAATTTTCTTCTCCACCATGTGCACAGCCGATGAAATCGGCGCGATTGGACGAATCTTCTTCAGCACGGAGAACGGAATGTCTGCAATTCGGCGATGCACACCCTCGACCTGACGCGTTCCTTCGTCGAGCGTGGCGGATACCAAGTCAACGATGCCTCGCAAATGCGGTTCAAGTGACTTTTTTCGGGACATACAAACCTCTTTGGGCCTTGATTGTTGTTGATCGAATTCTAGAAGAGATTCGAATTCAGCGGTAGGCAAACCATTCCACTGTAAAATACCCAAATTCAGAGACAGATTCAAACATTGTGGCAATTATTATTTACGACCTGGAGTGTGAATACTCCCACCGCTTCGAAGGCTGGTTTCGATCCAATGAGGATTTCGATGACCAACGCGAACAAAAACTGCTGACTTGCCCTGAGTGTGGCACATCTGCCATTCGCAAAGTGCCTTCCAAAATCAACATTGGCAACAAAGCACCTGTTGAGCCCAAGCTTGGTGAAACGAGAAGCGCCGATGTACCAGCCGCACCAGCAGCGCAAAAGCCCAACTCAGTAGATGTGGCCACTGCCTTTGTCATGGCCCGCCAGGCCATTCAGGCCTTGATTAATCACTCCGAAGATGTGGGTGACCGCTTCGCTGAAGAGGCCCGCAAAATTCATTATGAAGAAGCCCCCATTCGCGCCATTCGTGGACAGGCCAGCCCCGAGGAATTTGAAGAGTTGCGTGATGAGGGCATTGAAGTAATCGCCCTGCCTGTGCTGCCCAGTGAAGAAGAGTTGAACTGACCCCAGCGGCCATCAGTGCCGCTTATTTCACGCGGCGCTTTTCGAGTTTGCGGGCCAGCGTGCGGCGATGCATGCCCAGCCTGCGTGCCGTTTCCGAAATATTGAAATCGGTTTCCACCAATACCTCGTGGATTCGCTCCCATTCCAGGTTTTTGATCGAAGTGGTCCGGTTGGTGAGTTCAACGGGTTCGCTACCCGCCACATGACCAAAAGCAGCTTCAATGTCGTCGGTGTTCGAGGGTTTGGCCAAGTACTGACAAGCCCCCAGTTTAATTGCCTCAACTGCGGTGTTAATACTCGCAAAACCGGTAAGCACCACAATCAACATGGCTGGGTTGTGCGCATGCAGAGCCTGAACGCAATTCAGGCCTGAAGAATTGCCGCTGAGCTTTAAATCGACCACTGCGTGGGTTGGCGTTTGCTTCAAAAGTATCGCTTGCATTTCTTCCTGGCTGCTGGCGTGAAGCACTTTGTATTCACGCCGCTCAAAGGAACGCTTTAACACGCGGGCAAATGCCTCGTCGTCTTCAACCAGCAACAAAAGCCTTTCCATACTGCTACCTTGGCTCATGGCGATTTGTTCTCCTGCAAAATCAGGGCATTTAACGGCAAGGCAATCACCACTTCTGCACCGCCCTCTTTGCGATTGTTCACTGTCAGTGTGCCGCCCAATGTGCGCGCCACATTCATGACCAGAAACAAACCAAGACCACCACCCGGGCGACCCTTGCTTGAATTGTAGGGTGTACCCACCTGTTCAAGAATGTCGGCCCTGAAACCGGGACCTTGATCAGCAACGGTTAAAAACAATTGTTCCTGGTTTTTGGACACTTCAAATCGCAACCAGTTCGGCGACACTTCCAGTGCGTTGTCCAGCACATTGAACACCATTTGCTTCACAGTTGAATCAAACGCAACGGTGAATTCTTCGTCAATGCTGTTGGTGTATTCAAAGTACTGGGCTGGGCGGCTGCTTTCCCATTCCTCCACCAAACTTTCAAAGAATTCATTCAAGCTGGTTTTAGAGGAAGACTCTCCACGCGTTTCGCCGGCTGACAACAAAATACCACTGACAATGCTTTTACAGCGAAGCAGTTGCCCTTCAATTTCCTCGATTTCTTCCAGCATGGCCTGGTCTTTCGAAAATTGGGGCATTCGTTTCCAGTCGCCCAACACGACAGACATGGTGGCCAAGGGCGTACCCAGTTCATGCGCGGCGCCACTGGCCAACAGACCCATTCGCACAATGTGCTCTTCCTCTGCAGCGCGTTGCCGCAGGCTGGCCAAAGCGGCGTCACCAGCGCGCAAGTTACGCCCAATTCTGGTAATGAAAATAACCAGCAAGGCTGCATTCAGTACAAAACAAATCACCAGGCCTGTGGCATACAAATCGGCAAGTTTGTAAGTGCTGTTCAGCGGCCACACCAGTGGCTTGTTAACGATCGACAAAAAAGCCAGACACAGCGTGGTAATGGCCACCACCAGCCAAGTCGATTCTGCGCGCAACAACACCGCACTTAAAATAACCTGCAACAAAAACAGAAATACAAAGGGATTATTAATACCGCCGGTGAAATAAAGCTGTGCGGTCAGGCTGGCGATATCCACCAGCATGGCTAGAAACAATTCGCGATTGCTGACCACGCGTTCTTCGTGCCAGCGAAGGTGACTGCCAATATTAAAAGCGATCAGGCACACCATCACCGCCAGCATATTGAACATCGGCAACTGTATGCCGAATCCCCAGGTAGCGACGAGTATTGTGGCGATTTGGCCACCCACCGCCAGCCAGCGCAGGTGAATCAAATGCAACATGTTTTTGTGGCCGGTTTCATTCAACACGTTTGTTTCATCAAACGCACTGGCACCTTGCCGAATGGAAACAATGTCGGAATTTATGGCCATTGAAATGCGAATCCTGCTGGGAAACCTGAAAAAGCGGGAACTGACTTTGGCGATTTATTTGCGATTCAGCCAAACAGTGATACCCGCCACCATCAAGGCCAAAGCATACCAAGTGAACGCGTACACCAAGTGGCTGTTGTGAAACTTGATGACGGTTAATCCATCCACTGGATAAGTTTTGGGGGTAAATCCCGTAATTTCTTCTCCAAGGTTGCGTGGCGTGCCCGCATCAATGAAGTATGGGGCAACAGACTTCAAATTGTGATGCTTTGAAAGCGCGTCAATGTCACGTGAGTACCAGCGATTGCCGGCCGGGTCGTTCTCTCGCAAAAATGCGCCACCCGTTTCGCTGAGTCTTAGCAAGCCGCGCGCTTCGAACTGACCCTGGGTATTATCAACTGTCATAGGGTCGGCTTCATTCACCGGAATGTACCCCCGGTTAATCCATACAATTTTGCCGTTGGCCTGGCGCAGGGGCGTGAGCAACCAATGCCCGGCCCCCAATACCGTGGTGGCTTGCACACGCGTGGTGTACTGAGGCAGCAAGGCACCTTGCAGTTTCACGTTCAGATATTCATGAGTATCACGACTGACAGCTGGCCATTCGGCTGCCATCGGTGCATCAACAGGTGGAGCATGCACCCGGTTTTCAACCCGCTCAATGAGGTCGAGCTTGTAGTCAAGTCTGAAAACCTGCCAAGTACCGAGCGAAAGGAATACAGTGAAAAAAAAGGCCGCCAGGGCAAAGCCCAGCAGCCTTTTCATTGAACTGGATGCATGCACTGAATGGGGCTTTGACACATCATTCATCCTGCACCACACTCCTTCACTTCAACTGTTGAATCGACTCAATGGCCTCATGATTCATGCCCGGCATCATGTTGGTGTTCAAGTGGTACATCACCCAAATTGAACCCACCAGCGTGATCACCACGATAATCAGGGTGAACATCAAGGCCAGCATGGTCCAGCCACCTTCCGATTTACTATTCATGTGCAGGAAGTAAACCATGTGCACCACCATTTGAACAGCACCCAGCGCCAGAATCACCAAAGCCGTGGTGGTTGAACTTTCAAATACCCCGCCCATGACCAAGGCGAACGGAATCACCGTCAAAATGACAGCAAGCACGAAGCCGATGGTGTAATCGCGCATGCTGACATGCACTTCATCTTCATCATCGTGGTGATCGTGATGGTCGTTGACGTCGTGTGGATGTGCGCTCATGGCAATACTCCCATCAAATAAACGAAGGTAAATACACCGATCCAGATCACGTCCAAGAAGTGCCAGAACATGGAAAGGCACATGACGCGGCGGCGGTTTTCAACAATAAGACCGTGCTTGTTCAATTGGAGCAACAACACCACCAGCCAGATGATGCCGAAGAACACGTGCAAACCATGGGTACCCACCAGTGCAAAGAAGGCGGTCAGGAAACCACTGGTTTGCGGTGTGGCACCAATGCTGATGAAATGCCAAAATTCGTAGATTTCAACAGCCAGAAACGCCAGACCAAGCACGCCGGTGATGGCAAGCCACTGAATGGTTTTCTTCACATTGCGGTTTTGCATGCCCACCATAGCCACGCCATAGGTGATTGAACTGAGCAACAGGAATGCTGTGTTCAGGGCCACCAAGTTCAGGTCGAAAATTTCCGCGCCCGTCGGGCCACCGGCATAGTTGCGACCAATTACTGCATAGGTCGCAAACAGACAAGCGAAGATCAAACAGTCGCTCATCAGGTAAATCCAGAAACCCAGCGAGGAACCGTTTTTCGGGTGGTGGTCTTTCACGTAATAACGTGAACTTGGATCAGCCGATGCAATTCCGGCTGCATTCATCGCTGAATTCATCACTAAATCAGACATGGGCTTGCTCCAGTTTCGTACGCGCGTCTTCGGTGCGGGCCACTTCATCGGCCTTGATGTAGAAGTCGCGTTTGTAATTGAATGTGTGGGCGATCACTGCCACCAGCAGTGCCACGGTACCGCCCGCAGCCAGCCACCAAATGTGCCACACCAAGGCAAAACCGATCACAGCGCTGATTGCCGAAATAATGAAGCCCGCAGCGGTGTTCTTGGGCATGTGAATATCGACAAAGCCACTGGTTGGTCGCTTGTAACCGTTTTTCTTCATGTCAGCCCACGCATCGGTGTCGTACACCACGGGAGTGAATGCAAAGTTGTACTCTGCAGGTGGGCTTGAAGTGGCCCACTCCAGCGTACGACCACCCCAGGGGTCACCGGTGGTGTCGCGCAACTTGGCGCGATCACGGTATGTGGCATAGAACTGCATGATCATGGCGGCAATACCCACTGCAATCATGGCTGCACCCAGGGCTGCAATCTGGAACCAGATTTGCAGGGATGGATCGTCAAACTGGCTCATGCGTCGCGTAACACCCATGAGGCCCAACACGTACAGCGGCATGAAGGCGAAGTAGAAACCGATCACCCAGAACCAGAAAGACACCTTGCCCCAAAATTCATTGAGCTTCACACCAAGCGCTTTGGGTGCCCAGAAGTTGATGGCTGCAAACAGGCCAAACAACACGCCACCAATAATCACGTTGTGGAAGTGAGCAATCAGGAACAGGCTGTTGTGCAGCACAAAATCAGCAGGTGGTACGGCCAGCAATACTCCTGTCATGCCACCGATCACGAAGGTAATCATGAAGGCAATGGTCCACATCATGGGCAACTCGAAACTGATCTTGCCTTTGTACATAGTGAACAGCCAGTTGAATATTTTCGCACCCGTGGGGATGGAAATAATCATGGTCGTGATGCCGAAGAAGGCGTTCACGCTCGCCCCACTGCCCATGGTGAAGAAATGGTGCAACCAAACCAGGTAAGAAAGAATGGTAATTACAACTGTGGCGTAAACCATGGAACTGTAACCAAACAGGCGCTTACGGCTGAACGTGGACACCACTTCAGAGAACACACCAAACAGCGGCAGAATCAGGATGTAAACCTCGGGGTGACCCCAAATCCAAATCAGGTTCACGTACATCATGGAGTTGCCGCCCAGGTCGTTCGTGAAGAAGTTGGTGCCCAAATAACGGTCCATGGTCAACATGCCCAATACGGCAGTCAATACTGGGAAGGCAGCAACAATCAACACGTTGGCGCACAGCGATGTCCAGGTGAAAATCGGCATTTTCATCAGGCTCATGCCGGGGGCACGCATTTTCACAATAGTCACAATCAGGTTCACACCCGACAGCAGGGTACCGACCCCCGCGATTTGTAAGGCCCAGATGTAATAGTCGACCCCCACATACGGACTCTGGAAAATTCCAGACAAAGGTGGGTAGGCCAACCAGCCGGTCATGGCAAACTCGCCCACGAACAGGGATGCCATGATCAAAGCCGCACCCATGGCGGTCATCCAGAAGCTGAAGTTGTTCAGGAACGGGAACGCCACATCGCGTGCACCAATTTGCAACGGGATCAGGTAGTTCATCAGGCCCGTGATCAAAGGCATGGCCACGAAAAAAATCATGATCACGCCATGGGCCGTGAAAATTTGATCATAGTGGTGTGGCGGCAAGAAACCTTCATTTCCGTTGAAGGCGATGGCTTGTTGGGCACGCATCATGATGGCGTCTGCAAAGCCGCGCATCATCATGACTAGGCCTAGGATCATATACATAATGCCAATTTTCTTGTGGTCAATACTGGTGAACCAGTCGTTCCACAATGTGCCCCACAAACGATTTTTGTGAATCAGGGCCAGAAGAACAATCCCGAGTGTCGCGGCCACAGCCAGCGTACCCATGATGATGGGGTCGTAGTACGGAATCGCGTTGAGTGTTAGCCGCCCGAATATCGGGCTTGTTTCAATTGGATACTGAGTCATAGCCGTTCTTCTTGGATGAAGTAATGAGTGGAAGCGCGTCCGCGTTGGGTGCAATGGTGCACATGGCTTCATTGATCAGGATTGCCAGTTCGTCGGCTGACAAATTGGTGCGATTGCGCATGGAATCCGCCATCATTTGTGTATCCATACACACCGTGCCTTCGACTACGCAACGGTTCACAATGGCGTGAAACAGGTTTTGCTCCACCTTGCCGTAGTACTCCACGGGGTGCTTGGTGGTGGGCTTTTCGAGTTCAAGGTAGGCCGCACGGTCCAACTCTTTGCCATACGATTTGTTGCGTGCTACCCAATTGTCAAACTCGTCTTGGCTCACGCCGCGGTATTTGAAACGCATGTGTGAGAAACCGGCACCACTGTAATTGGCCGAAAAACCTTCCCACTCGCCTTGCTCGTTGATCACCGCATTCAGAGTAGTTTCCATGCCGGGCATGGAGTAAATTTGACCGGCCAGCGCAGGAATGTAGAACGAATTCATGACGGTGCTGGAAGTAATCTTGAAGCGCACGGGTACATTCACGGGAGTTACCAGCTCATTCACGGTCGCAATTCCTTGCTCTGGGTAAATGAACAACCACTTCCAGTCCAGCGATGTAACCTGCACAACCAGTGGCTTGTGGTCGGCTGGCAGCGGTGTGCTCGCGTCAATCCGATCCAATGGGCGATAGGGGTCGAGTTTGTGGGTACTTACCCAAGTGACCAAACCCAGGATGATAATGATCAGCAAGGGCGCGCCCCAAATCACCAGCTCCAGCTTGGTAGAGTGGTCCCATTCAGGATCGTACTCGGCTTGTGAGTTGGCTTTGCGATACTTCCAGGCAAAAAAACAGGTGAGAAAAATGACCGGCACAATGATGATCAACATCAACACTGTGGACAGTACGATCAAATCGGCCTGTTGCGATGCAATGTCTCCCTTGGGATTCATCACAATGGTGTTACAACCTGCAAGCAGGAAAAGCGGCACCAGCAACAAAAGACTACGTTTCAGTGGCTTGAACATAATACCCAGCACAGTTAGGAAATGATTTCATGCTAATTTACTGACATGGGGTGGCGCTGGGCATTGGACATATTGTCCCAGTTGGCAAATTTCACTTTCAACCCATTGAAAATAAAAATAATATTGTCGCAAGCAAAGATTCGAGGAGAACTTCAAATGTCCGGCACAAGTACAATTCACGCAGAACAGGGCGTCACACCGGGCCACCATGGCAGCAACAGCAACGTTACGCCTGGAGAAATTGCCATTGGAGTGGTGATCGGTCGGGCTTCTGAATATTTTGATTTTTTTGTGTACGCAATTGCTTCGGTGTTGGTGTTTCCGGCGGTGTTTTTCCCGTTTGAAGATCCGCTCACCGGCACCCTCTACTCTTTCCTGATTTTTTCATTTGCTTTCATCGCCCGCCCGTTGGGCACTGTGGCTTTGATGATGGTGCAACAAAAATTCGGGCGAGAAACCAAATTGACCGTGGCCCTGTTCATGCTGGGCATTTCCACGGCAGGGATTGCATTCTTACCCAGCTACGCGTCGCTGGGCGCTGCTGCCATTGTGTTACTGGCCGTGCTTCGAATTGGTCAAGGCCTGGCTTTTGGCGGTTCATGGGATGGTTTGCCTTCACTCTTGGCCTTAAATGCCCCTGAAAACAAACGTGGCTGGTACGCCATGTTGGGCCAACTGGGAGCCCCAATCGGCTTCATCATCGCGGCTGGTTTGTTTGCCTATCTGTTGTCTGCGTTATCGACAGCCGACTTCCTGGACTGGGGCTGGCGTTACCCCTTTTACGTGGCATTTGCCATCAACGTGGTGGCCCTGTTTGCACGCCTGCGCTTGGTGGCCACCAGTGAATACGCACGCTTGCTCGAAGAGCGCGAACTACAACCTGTGAAAGTGACTGAAATTGTTGGATCGCAAGGCCACAATATTTTGGTGGGTGCTTTGGCTGCATTGGCCAGTTACGCGCTGTTCCACGTGGTTACCGTGTTTCCGCTGTCCTGGATTGCCCTGCACTCCGAGCGCTCTATTTCTGAATTCCTGGTCATTCAAATTGCAGGGGCGGTGTTGGCAGCCGGTGCGGTGGTACTCAGTGGCGTGATCGCCGACAAACTGGGTCGCAGAAACACCCTGGGCTTCCTGGCAATTTTGATTGCTTTGTTTAGCTTCTTCGTGCCCCACATGATGGGCGGTGGCGACAACGGGCAAACCGCATTTATCCTGATCGGTTTCGTTCTGCTGGGTTTGTCGTATGGCCAGGCAGCTGGTGCAGTAACCGCCAACTTCAAGGCCAAGTACCGCTACATGGGTGCTGCGCTTACCTCCGATTTGGCCTGGCTAGTGGGCGCGGGTTTTGCGCCACTGGTGGCCTTGGGTTTGGCTGCGCATTTCGGTTTGGAATACGTCAGCCTTTACCTGCTTTCAGGCGCTGTGGGGTCACTTGCTGCGCTTAGCCTGAACCGTGCACTTGAACTGAAAGACTAAAGCTGAAAGTAATATGATTTTCAACACGCAATACCCGCTTGTGCAGGCGCCCATGGCGGGTGTGCAAACCAGTGCGCTGTGCATTGCGGTCAGCAATGCCGGCGGCTTGGGCTCCCTGCCCTGCGCCATGCTCACTGCCAGCCAACTTCGCACCGAATTGCTGGCCATCCAGGAAGGCACCAAGAGGCCTTACAACGTTAATTTTTTTGCCCATACTCCACCGGAAATAGACGCGGCGCGCAACCTGAAATGGAAAAACGCACTGGCACCTTATTACAGTGAAATGGGCTTGAACATTGAAGAGTTTCCAAGTGGCCAGGGCCGAACACCGTTCAATGCGGAATCAGCTGAACTGCTCGAGGAATTCAAGCCGCCCTACGTCAGCTTTCATTTTGGTTTGCCCAAACCTGAATTGCTCAAACGCGTGAAAGCCATGGGCGCACAAATTATTTCATCAGCCACTACGGTTGAAGAGGCACTTTGGCTTCAAGCCCAAGGTTGCGACTTCATCATCGCCCAAGGTTTGGAAGCTGGCGGACATCGCGGACACTTTCTGAACCATGATTTGAACCTGCAAATGGGCACATTTGCGCTGTTGCCGCAAATCGTCAAAGCTGTAAATGTACCCGTGATAGCCGCTGGAGGAATTGCCAGTTCAAAGGGCGTAGCAGCAGCCATGGCTTTGGGTGCAGGTGCAGTGCAAGTCGGTACCGCCTACCTGCTGGCACCGGAATGCAGCACCAGCGCCATTCACAGAAAAGCCTTGCAAAGTGAGGCTGCACGCCACACGGCACTGACCAACCTGTTCAGTGGCAGGCCCGCACGCGGCATTGTGAACCGGGTGATGCGTGAACTGGGTGCCCTGTCTGAATTCCCACCCGAATTTCCATTGGCCACACCCGGTATTGCGCCACTGCGGGCCAAGGCAGAAAGCATGGGTTCAGGCGACTTTTCACCCCTGTGGGCCGGGCAAAATGCCAGTGAATGTAAAAATGCGAGCGCTGCGATGATTACCCACGAGCTCGCGCAGGGGTTTTAGAGCAGGAATAAACCGGCTAAGTCCTGCATCCAAAAGGGTATTTTGGAAGTATAAATAGCATATACATCCAATAATATCCGCGAGACATGCACCACCCCTTTCAGACCTCAAGGCGCAAACGCGCCCTGTTTGTGTTGTGTGCCGCCGTTCTACTGGCGGCCTTGGGGTTCTTCGCTTACAAACTCTCGGGAAAATCTGCCAATACAGTCCACCCGATTGACTCGGGATTCGCAAGAAGCATGCTTCTGCACCACGCGCAGGCCATTCAAATGTCGATGATGATGCGCGGTGCCGCTTCACCTGAAATTCAGGCTTTGGCGCAATCCATCATCATGAAACAAACCCGTGAAATGGGTGTGATGGAAGGCTGGTTAACCGCCTGGAACGAACCCGTGATGATGGATGGCCCACCCATGGCCTGGGTTGAAAATGCCACCAATGTGCGCCACCTTGACGATCAGCTTTATCAGGCCCAATGCAAGGCCGATGGCGGTGCCATGGCCGGTGTGGCCACACCCGAACAACTTGAACAACTCAAAAACGCCAGTGGCATTGAGAAAGAAGTTTTGTTTTTGGAGCTGATGCTGGCCCACCACCGCGCCGCAATTCCCATGGCCTGGTTTGCAAACCGCAACGGTGAAACAAGCCTGGTCAAAGCCCTGGCCAGCGCCATGATTCGCGACCAAGGCATGGAAATTGGCTGGATCCAATTGAAATTACAACAACTCAAAAAATCCTGAACTGGAGACATTCCTCATCATGTTGAAAAAACCGACACAAGTGGTACTGGCTGCCTTGTTGTTACCTACACTGGTAGCAGGTTGTCTGGGTGGTTCAGACAGCAGCAGTTCAATCGGCGGCGGGCGAACAAACCCAAGCCAGGTGGTGGATGGTTTGAATGTAACTGCCACGCCACAGGGTCGCTGTGGGCCCGGTTCACGGCAGGAAACAGGCATGCAGGGCCGGGTGTCACAGGCAGATCACGATGCGGGTTTGGCCGCGGCAGGCTTTACTTGCAACACACAAATGGTGGGCTCGTTCGCGCCTGAACGCGTGATCGGTACCGTTGGTGGTTTCAAAGTTGAACGCTACCGTGACAAAGCTGGACGCGATTGCGCGTTCGCAGACAGCACCTTGCTGTTCCCCACCAATATTCTGGACATGGAACTGGGCGTGAATGTGTTCGACATGAGCGATCCAAGCAATCCGGTGCGTACTGCGCGCCTTGTTACGCCTGCCATGCTGTCGCCGCATGAATCGCTGGTGGTGAGCCAAGAAGGTGGTGTGTTGGCAGCCGTGTTGGGTAACCCCGCATTTGGCCCAGGCATTGTGGACATTTACGATGTATCAGAAGACTGCCGCAACCCCGTGTTGAAATCGTCCACACCCTTGGGCCTGTTTGGTCATGAAAGCGGTATTTCGCCGGATGGCAAAACATTTTTCTCGGGTTCACCCTCCACCTCCACACTGGTGGCGCTCGACATTTCCAACCCCAGCCTGCCGCGCCCATTGTGGGCCGGGCAATATTCATCACATGGCTTGTCAATCAGCCCTGACGGCAACCGCGCCTATGTAGCCAGCATCGGCGACCCAGCAGGCATGTTGATTCTGGATATTTCAGAAATTCAGGCTCGCAAAGCCAACCCGCAAGTACGTGAAGTTTCACGACTGACTTGGGACACTGTAACCATTCCACAAAACGCCATCCCTTTTACTAGAAACGGCAAGCAATATGTGATGGAGGTGGATGAGTATTCCGGTGGCAACAACGGACCCTTGCCTGTGGGTGCAAACGGTCCCAATGTAGGTGCTGCGCGAATTATTGACATTTCAGATGAGTCAAAACCCAAAGTTGTGTCAAACCTGCGACTGGATGTTCACAACATTGCGAACCGCGAAGAAATTGCCAGTGACCCCGGCGCACAGAACCCCACAGGCGGGTACGCTGGGCACTACTGCAACATGCCTACGCGCGTGAACCCCACCATCGTGGCATGCAGCATGATCTTGTCGGGTCTGCGGATTTTCGACATTCGAGACCCTGCCAATCCTGTTGAAGTGGCCTACTTCAACGCGCCTGTGAAGCCGCGTGTGTTAACGTTGCCCGCACCAGCCAGCAACTGGGCCATGTCCAGCCCGGCTTTTGTACCCGAGCGCAAGGAAATTTGGTACACCGATGGCTATCAGGGCTTTTATGTGGTCAAAGTAACTAACAACGCATGGAAATAATTCAAACGGAAATTATGTCAATGAACTTTCAGTATCTCAATCTAGAGGTGGCCGAACGCGTGGCCACAGTCACCATCAACCGCCCAGACAAAGGCAATGCACTGGCCCCCGATGTACTGGAGGAAGTGACACACATGTTCAACGCACTGGGTGCGCGACAAGACGTGAATGTCATTGTATTCACCGGAGGTGAGCGCTACTTTTCAGCAGGCTTTGACTTGAATGAAATTCGCAAGCTTGAGAAAGTCAGCAATGAAGCGTACACCGCCCTGTTTCACCGCGCATATCGCGCGATTCTGTTTTGTGAGCAGCCCGTAATATGCGCCGTGGGTGGTGCAGCAATTGCTGGCGGCTTTGATTTGACCATGATGTGCGACATTCGCTATGCATCCACCCGTGCCAAATTCGGCCAACGTGAAATTGTGCTGTCATTGACCCCCATCATGGACCCGCTGTGGCGCATCATCGGCATGGGCCGCGCCAAGGAAGTGGCACTAACAGGTCGTATTTACGATGCGGCAGAAGCCGAGCGCATGGGCTATGTCAGCAAGGTGTTTCCAGAAGGCGAATTGCTCAGCTCCGTTGCGCAAATTGCGCGTGAAATGGCGCAATACGACCGCGCCTGTCTGGCTGAAACGAAACGACTGTCCAATGTGGTGTTGAACCAGGATTTGGACATGTCCATGCGCACGCAGGAATGGTTGTTCAGAAGTTACATTGGTTCAGAAGACAATCACCAACGCATTGACGCGCTGCAGTCGCAATTGGCTGCAGCACGAAAAGCAAAAAGTTAAACCCGTTCAACTGTAGCGCGCGAACTCTACAGGGTCGTGCGCGCAAAACAGCTCAACTTCATCGCCGCTACTTTTCACCAACTCACGCAAACGTGCCTGGGTCGCCACACGTTCGGCAGGCAGTGTTTGCACAAGCTTTTCAAAGAAAGCCACGCCAGCCGGCATGGGGTCCTCGTGCTTCAAGGCCACCTCACTTCGGTGAAAGTATGCGTCGCCACAATGCAAAAGCCACTTGTTGCCGTTCTTCACCGCCACACCCACATGCCCTCGAGTGTGTCCAATCAACGGCACCATCAGCAATTCCACACCGGCAATCGGTCGAATGGCCTGAAAGCCAAACCAGGTTTCAGTGGGTTTCTCGTGAATGTTCCATTTGGGCTTGTGTTCAAACTGCGCTTTTCTGAATCGCAATGAATCGCGCAGGCTTGGGTTTATTGCGTGACGATGCTCGGGCTCGAACACATGCACTTGCGCGTCGGGAAAATCACTCAAGCCCCCAGCATGATCCAGATCAAGGTGAGTGGGCACAATGTGCTTGACATCGCCGGGCTTCAAACCCAAAGCCCTGATCTGCTCAATCGCTGTTTCTTCAAGGCGCAGCTGAGGAGCCAGCATGGCCACAAAGCCAGCGCCCAAGCGTCGGTTGGGCTCTAATACGTCGCCTGTACCTAAACCAGTATCGACGAGAATCAGGCCTTCTTCGCTTTCAACCACCAGGCAATGACAAACCATTTCAGCCCTTTCAAAAAAACCACCACTGCCATTGATCAAACGTTTGCAAATCGGGCACATGGTGCCGCAATTCATGTGGTGAATTTTCATGGTTCAAATTCCGTGTAGTTGTGGTGGGTTCAGTTTAAATTGCAACGCAACAACATTGCATCTATATCCACTTCATCGCCCATGGCCGTGAAGCCCAGCGAATTCGGATGCAGCAAATCCGGGATGTACAAGGCTGCATTGGGCAAAGGTGTACCTGGTGCGGCAAGCACCTTGTCAAAATCAACGACACCATCAATCAAAGGCGTGCTGCGAATCCAGGTATTGATTTTCTGACGCTCGGGTTCTTTCACTGTAGGGCCATCAGGAAACCATCCAAAAGCAACATCCGCGCGCGGCGGTATGGTACCCATGAATACGCACAAGCCACTTGAACGCGCCTGCTGAATCAATTGCTGGTAGGCCTGAATAACGGGTTCGGCTTTCACATCAGCTCCCAGGTCATTGGTGCCTTCAAAAATGACCACTGCCTTCACACCGGCACGGTCAAGCACATCCCGCTGAAAACGCTCAATCAAGGGTGGTCCTGCAAATCCGTTTCTTGCATTGGTCACAGTGTTGCTGTTGATCCCTTGATTCAACACTGCCACATTCGCATTCTGCGCATTCAAGCGAGTGGCCAAGCGGTCTGTCCAGCGTTGGTTTAGTACCTGCATAAACCCATCGGTGATTGAGTCACCAATGGCCACAATTGCGCCCTTGGCTTCAGGATTGAAAGCGTCAAGACCAGAAATAAAGAACCAGCCCACTGACACCTGCTGAAACGAAGTACCCACAGAATCGTCAGTGACATCTCCACTGTTGTGCGGGCTGATGTACTGCGGACCAAAACTGACCGCATGCCAGGTCATGGGGCCGCTTTCGCCTGCCACGTGAAACGTCACAGCCAAATCTTCTTGAGCCCCAAATTCAAATGCAGCTACATCGGTAATCAATTCCTGCCCCGGCATGGCCACACCGAAATCTCGACCATTCACTGTCAGCGCAACCTGTGTCGCCTCATCGATAATGGGCAGCAAAGGATTGCCTTTGGCAATTGAAATATTCTCAAACCGCACCGGTTGAGTACCCATGAGATTGGAAAGCCGGATACGTACCGCCTGCCCGCCCAGCGTGGGATTGATGATCATCCTAAAGCTTCGATTAACCGCCTGATCACCGGGAAAGTTTGCCAACTCTGGGGCACCAGGCAGTGGGATATTCTCTTGAGTGAGTGGCCCGAGCGGATAGGGTCCATAAGGCGCCGTTGACCATACACCCACCATATTGGCCTGCGCCTCGCGCAGATCAACCCGTGACGCTGCAGAAGGGCTGGTGCTACCACTGCCGCCAAGACAAGCACCCAACAGCGCCGACACGGCCATCAGACCGAGCGCTTTTAACAGCAATTTCATGACCTTCCGTCTCCGCAGGCTGTTTTGTGCAGCTCGAAATATTGATGGATTTGATCCAACTTGTACTGAAATGCAAAGCCTACAGATTCAAATACTGAGTTCCTGAACCAGCAACTCAGCAAAATAATCACAAGGTGGGCGTCTGGATTTCAGGCTTCTGGACAGCACCACTTCCACAGGCTGCAAAGGTGGCAAACCCTCTGCACCACCAAGCCTGAGCAAATGGCCTGGCATGCCGCACTGAGCCAGCGGTGCAATGGCAAGACCTGCGTCCACCATGCTAACCAAGCCTTGCACTGCCGGGCTTTCATACGACATGCGATAAGGAATTTTTGCCTGCTGCAAAGCCTTCAGTGCATGGGCACGCGCGGTACTGCCCTCACCAAACACAGCAAGCGGTAAGGGACGCTCTTTCCAAATGGTTCGGTTACTTGGCGACCCTGCCCACACCAGGGGCTCCATGCGCAACAACAGCCCCGGACAACCCTTGGTACGTGTAATCACAGCCAGATCCACTTCATTGTCTTTGACCATTTGTGCAATGTGATGGCTTGGGCGACCTATCACTTGTATTTCCACACGGGGATAGGTAGCAGAAAACTTGCGTAACACAGGCGGCAGCAGAGACGACGCATAATCATCAGGCACACCAATGCTGACACGCCCTGTCACAGCTGGCCGGGTTAATTCTGCAAAGGCTTCATCGCGCAAAGCGAGCATTTGTCGGGCATAGCCAAGCAAGGTGTGTCCCTCTGCGGTCAATTCCAGGTTGCGCGTGTCGCGCAAAAACAAGGCCTTGCCCAGCAGGCCTTCAAGCCCCTTGATTTGCATGCTGACCGCCGAGGGCGAACGGTGCACCCATGCTGCGCCTGCCGCGAAACTGCCGGAATCTGCCACCGCCACCAGCATGCTCAATGCATCCAAATCCAGTTTCTTCATTTCATCAGCTTTTCTGATTAATCAATTTAATTTAATTCGTTTTACGAAATTTATCCAGTGTTGAATAATCCACTTCGCGATTCACCCAACAAGGACAATTGAAGTGAAAGACCTGAGTTCTCTGTATGCCTTTCTGGTGGTGGGAGGGTTGTTGTCCATCACGCCTGGCCCCAACATGATCTATGTGATCTCCCGCTCCATTACGCAAGGGCGACGCGCCGGGTTGACTTCGCTGGGCGGCGTGGTAGTTGGTTATCTTTTTTACATGTTTGGCGCAGCCTTCGGTATTACCGCCTTTTTTAAAACACAGCCCCATGCCGCACAAATTCTAAGTGCATGTGGTGCGGTATACATGGGCTGGCTGGGCTGGAATGCGATTCGCCCTGGGGGACGCTCCCCGCTTGAAATTCATGAACAGTTACCGCGCGAACATGCTGGTAAATTGTTTGCGATGGGGGCCACAACCAGCCTGCTTAACCCCAAACTGGCGTTGATTTTCCTTACCTTATTGCCTCAGTTTATCGACGAAACACAAGGCCGTGTATTGGAACAATCGCTGTTTTACGGCGGCTTGCTCATCGCGATGTTTGCGGGCGTGAATGCAGGTATGGCGATATTTTCTGGCAGCATGGCCAATTTCCTGGCCCGAAAACCCGCATGGCTCTTGGCACAACGCGTGCTGATGGGAATTACGTTGCTTGCATTGAGTGCAGAGATGGCAATCCAAGCCATGGGTTGATATGCTTGGTCTGTTGTAGAGGTATTACCCAAGGAATTTGATCATGTCACAAGCGGCCATGCCACTGTTTCCGCTCACCACAGTGTTGTTCCCACAAGGTGTTTTAAATCTTCAAATTTTTGAGGTTCGGTATCTCGACTTGATGAAAAAATGCCTGCGCGACAACACACCATTTGGTGTGGTCAGCCTGCTGGACGGCAACGAGGTGCGCCGCCCCGACGAGAAAATTCAACTGGCCAAGATAGGTACACTGGTCAACATTGAAAAACACGAGTTTGTGACTCCCACGCTGATAGAAATTTCAACAGTGGGCAGCCAGCGATTCAAGTTATTGAATGCCATGCAAGAGAAGAACGGTTTGTGGATGGGCGAAATTCAAACCTTGCCAGCCGACCCGGTGGTTGAAATTCCAGACTACCTCCAAGGCAGTGCAAATGCCCTGGCACGGTTGATCAACTCGATCGATGAAAATGAAATTGCTGAGGAACAGCTGCCATTTCGCAAACCGTACAAGCTGATGGATTGTGGCTGGGTGGCCAACCGCTGGTGCGAACTGTTGCCCTTGGACAAACCCACCAAGCTGCAATTGCTGGCATTGGACAACCCTCTGCTGCGGCTGGAGTTGATTGACGATACTTTGGCCGCCCAGGGTTTGCTTAAATCGTAATTACAACCTTGCCCACCACTTTCCGATCCAGTAAATCTTGCAGGGCCAGAGCGCCCTGTTCAAGTGAATACACTTTGGACACCAGCGGTTTCAGTTTGCCTTGTTCAATCAGGGCAAACATCTCGCCAAGGTCTTTAATAAAATCAAACAACTGCCGATTCACAAACTCGCCCCAAAACACACCCACAATTGACGCCCCTTTCAGCAAAGGCAAATTCAGTGGAATGCTTGGAATTTCACCGTCTGCAAAACCAATCACCAGGTAGCGTCCATTCCAGCCGATGCTTCGAAATGCAGGCTCGGCAAACTTGCCACCCACAGGATCAAAAATTACATTTGGGCCTTTCCCGGCAGTGAGTTCTTTCACACGTTCGCGCAAATCCTCAGTGCTGTAATTGATTAAATCATCTGCACCGTTTTCTTTGCAAATGGCCAGTTTTTCAGCACTGGATGCCGCAGCAATCACTTTGGCACCCAAGGCTTTGGCAATTTGAATCGCCGCCAGGCCTACACCACCCGCAGCACCCAACACCAACAGGGTTTCGCCCTCTTTCAATTGGGCGCGGCCCTTCAGTGCATGGTAGGAAGTACCATAGGCCAGAGTGAAGGATGCAGCGGTTTCGAAACTGATTGCGGGCGGCATGGGAATGATCTGCTTGGCCTGCACCAGCACCTTCTCGGCGAAGGCACCATGAGTACACATGGCGATCACGCGATCACCCACTTTCACATTCTTTACGCCCTCACCGAGCGCAGCCACCACACCTGCCAATTCAGCGCCTGGCGCAAACGGCAACGCAGGTTTGAACTGGTACTTGCCCTGAATAATCAGCGCATCCGGAAAATTGACACCGGCTGCTTTCATGTCCACCACCACTTGGCCAGGCCCCGGCTGCGGGTCGGCTGTTTCCTGGAACACCAAGGTGTTGGGCAAACCCAGGCTGTTGCACATCAATGCTTTCATTGTTTTGTCTCCTCTTTACTTTTTTATTTGGGCAGCGTCGGGTTTTGCTGATTCAGAATTTCTTTCATCCGGGTTTCAATCACCGGGAACATGTAGCTGTGCGGAATCACATAGAAGCGCTTTTCAGAAATCGCATTGAACGTTTCTACTGCCATGTCATCGGCAGTCAATTGCCCGCTAGCAATGGCTTTGCCAATGCGTTTGTTCAACTGCGCCGTCAAACCTTCAATCGGCTTGGTTTGTGCCACATCACTGGGCCGGTTGCGTTCAGAATTTCCAATACCAGTGGGCACCCAAGCCGGACACAACAAAGAAACGCCGATGGGCGATTGGGTCATTTGCAGCTCAAGACTCAAGGTTTCGCTCAATGTGACCACGCCATGCTTGCTAACGTTGTAGGCCGCCATACCGGGGTTGGACACCAGGCCCGCAACCGATGCCGTATTCACAATGTGCGCCGGGCCACCTTGAGCCTGCATACGGGGCAGGAACTCCGAAATACCGTGAACAACACTCCACAAATTCACCTGCAAAATCCATTCCCAATCGGCCACGGTGTGTTCCCACGTGGTGCGAGCCAAAGCAACACCTGCATTGTTGAACAACAAATGAACCCGGTTGAATTTGCCATAAGCCGCATCAGCCAATGCCTTGATTTCTGCCGCATGACGCACATCGGTACGCACAGCCAACATGCGGTCTGCGGGCAAGTTCAGTTGTTCAGTTGCTGCCAAAAGTGCTGGTTCATCAATATCGGCCAACACAACCTTCATACCCTGCGCTGCAGCATGCCTGGCCAACGCCAAGCCAATGCCGCTAGCCGCCCCGGTAATGACGGCGGTTTTACCGCTGAAGTTGTTCATCGTTTGTTGTCTCCAAATTGCTTGTCGTTTTAATCATAGACCTGCCAAGCGATCAACACAGTTACTGCAGCAGATAATTCACCGGAGTTAAATTGGGAGGCAAATCCCTTTTGTTCAGGCTTTCCAGCAAGTCCACTTCAATCACACGAACCAATGCATTCAAAGGCAAGTCGTTGTCAAGCAGTCCAAACGGCTCCTCCAATTCATCGCCCAGGTAATCAAGACCAAAAAAGGTGTATGCAATGGTAGCCACAATCAAGGGGGTCAAAAAATTTAGGCTGGGTGCCAGTGAAAAAGGAAGCAGTAAACAGAACAACCATGCGGTACGCCTTAACAACAGGGAATATGCAAAGGGTGTTGGCGTAGTTTTTATGCGTTCGCACGCCCCCTGCACGGCGGCCAGCGCACTCACCTTTTGGCTCAGTATTTGATACACGATGTCAGAAATCAAACCTTGACGGTACAAACCCACCAAGCGTGCATCAAACAACTGCAGAACTGCATTGGGCACATTGCGGGACACCTGTATCGACGTTTTGTCAGATTCATTCAGCCATTTCGAAGCCGCCTGTGCTTCATCTTGATCACGAAGACGGGCGGCCAAAGCATGGGAAAATCCAATCAACAAACTGACCAAAACTTCGCGCTGGGCCACATTTGGAAAGAGTGCCGCAAGCTCCCGGGCCAAATTACGGGAATGCACGATCAAATCGCCCCAATGCTTGCGTGCCTCCCACCAACGATCGTAGCAGGCGTTGTTTCTGAAACCTAAAAACACGGATAAAGCCAAACCCAAAATGGAGAAGGTACCCAGGCCAGCGTTCAGGAATTCTATGGGTTCTCCATGGGACCACCACACCACAAGGCATGACAACAATGCAATGGCCGCGACTTTCCAGGCAATGTGGCGAACCACGGAGCCACGAAGAATGAATAGAAGTTGATACGCACGGGGGCGGGGTCGAACAATCATGGCGCGCTTGGCTATAGCAGTGATAGACCTTTCGATTATTGCCCAAGTCTGGCCGTTATATGGCACCGACACGACGAACTCTTTTCAAGAACAGAAAATCATGTTGCAATTTGGGAATGAAACACACCAACTTTAGTCTCCGGGTATTTATTCTCCTCACAGGCTTGCTGCTTGGCCCGCTAAGCTGGGCTGCCTGTAACTACGCCCCCATACCCAATCCCCACCCCGATGGCATTGGCAAATCCTATTGTGACCGCCAAATTTCGAAGGTGATGGGCTGGCAGGGCGCACCCTGGCTTGAGCGACCACAGCGCCTTCAAGAAGAGCGCACTGATTTACTGATCCAAAAATTGAATTTAAAACCTGGCATGGTGGTGGGCGATATAGGCGCTGGCACTGGGCATATTTCGACAATGATGACTGAAAGAATTTCGCCCGATGGAGTTGTTTGGGCGGTCGATATTCAACCGCAAATGATCAAGATGCTGCAAAAGAAGGCAGAGAGTTTGCCCAAAGGCCGACTGCAAATTCGGCAGTCCAGCGAGAAGAACCTGAACCTGCCCGACCGAATTCTGGATGTGGCGATTATGGTGGATGTGTATCACGAGCTTGAGTACCCACGTGAAACGCTTCAATCACTGATGAAAGCTGTTAAAAAGGGCGGAAAAATTGTATTTGTGGAATATCGCGCCTTTGACCCGGATGTACCGATCAAAGCGCTTCACACCATGAGCGTGGCGCAGGTTCAAAAAGAAGCAGAAGACCTTGGGCTGAAATACGAGAAAGCCGAAAGCCTCAGCTGGCAGAACATGATTACTTTCATCAATCCGTAGTTGAATCATTCAACCAGCGCAACACGCCTTGCCCGGCAGCCATTCCTGTTGCAAAACAGGCAGTGAGCAAATAACCACCGGTGGGTGCCTCCCAGTCCAGCATTTCACCCGCGACAAAAGTACCGGGCTTGTTGGTCAGCATGTAATTGCTGTTCATGCTTTCGAAGCGCACACCGCCTGCCGTGCTGATTGCTTCATCAATTGGCCGCACTGCGTGAACCGTGATTGGCAATGCCTTAATTGTTGAAACCAGTTTTTCCAAATTCTTGAACTCGTCTTTGCCAAGTACTTCATGCAGCAAAGCCAACTTCACACCGGCAATGCCCAGTTTATTTTTGAAATAGCTGGAGATTGACTGACTGCTACGTGCCCACCCCGCCAATTCTGCTCGAACACGGTCAAGGCTGCGCCCTGGCAATAAATCGAGCGCAAAAGTTGCATCACCCTGCGCATTCAAGCGTTGGCGAATTTCCCGACTGAAGGCGTAAACAAGGCTGCCTTCTACACCATGCTGACCAATCACCATTTCACCCTGCCGCTCAATTACCTGGCCCTGCAGATCAGTGAATTTCAAAGCGACCGACTTCAGCGGTGCGCCTGCAAACTTCTCGCGCAGGTAATCGCTCCAATTCACTTCAAAGCCGCAATTTGCACTTTCAAGCTCAGCAACTTCAACCCCTGAATTGCGCAGCCAAGGCACCCAGGCCCCATCAGAACCCAGCTTGGGCCAACTGGCTCCACCCAAGGCAAGCACTGTGGCCTTGGGTAAATATTCAACAAGACCATTTGGTGTTGAAAACTGCAATTGCCCCTTCCCATTCCAGCCTTGCCACCTGTGGCGAACATGCATGCGCACACCCATGCCTCTCAAGCGGTGCAGCCAGGCACGCAACAAAGGCGCTGCTTTCATTTCTTTCGGAAACACCCTGCCAGAAGTACCCACAAATGTTTCAATGCCAAGTTCATGCACCCATTCGCACAATCGCTCGGGCGGCAGTAAATCAAGTGTGGTTTGTAAATGGGGAAGCCTGTCCGCATAGCGGGTACAAAACTTTGCGTAGTCTTCGCTGTGGGTAAGGTTCAAACCACCAATACCGGCCAGCAAAAACTTGCGGCCAAACGATGGCATTGCATCAAACACATCCACCTGCACACCCGCGTTGCTGAGTACTTCGGCGGCCATTAGGCCCGCTGGGCCTCCGCCAACAATTGCAACGCCCAAAGGTGGGGATTCAAGCATGTGGTGCTATGTTTAATTTGAATTTGTATTTCGGAGTGGTCTGAACAAGCGACTCAAACCGGTGTGTTTGCATGCACAGGATTATAGAGCAAGGCACTCAATAACCCATCAGCAATCACTCATCAAATCTGAACTCGGGTACCCAATTCCACCACCGCGTTTGAAGGCAACCTGAAGAAGTCCACCACGCCACCTGCATTGCGGCTCATGGTTGCAAACAACTGCTCGCGCCACTTGGCCATGCCCGAACCTGGCGTGGGCACAACAGTTTCGCGGCTTAAAAAGTAAGTGGTTTCAAACATCGATATTTTCAGACCCACCTCATCAGTCAACTCAAGTGCCTTGGGAATATCAGGCGTATTCATGAAGCCATAGCGCACAGTCACTTGCCAGAAACCACGGCTTAGCGATTTCACTTCAACCCGGTTCAAATTGCTAACCCAGGGTACACTTTCAAACACCACCGTCAATATCACATTCGATGCATGCAACACTTGGTTGTGTTTCAAGTTGTGCAGCAAAGCCATGGGCACTTTGTCAGGATCAGCCACCGGGTACACCGCTGTGCGGTAAGCGCGGTTAATTTGATCCACATTCAGCGTGGGCAAAAAATCGTTCAAATCAATGCCGTCTTTCTGAATACTTTTCATCAACAATTTGCGGCCTCGCCACCAGGTGGCCATGACAACAAACAAAGCCAAGCCCAACACAATCGGGAACCAACCGCCATCAAACAATTTGAATGCGCAGCTGACCACAAGCAGTATGTCGATCAGAACAAAGAAAATGGTTGCACCCACTGACAACCAGGCTGGCAAACCCCAGCTGTGGCGAATCACAAAATAGGTCAGCGTGGTGGTGATCAACATGGTCAAGGTAACTGCAATGCCGTACGCACCCGCCAGGTTAGAGGAAGTTTTGAACATCAACACCGCCAATAACACACCTGCCAGCAACAACCAGTTCACAGCAGGCATGTAAATTTGGCCCGACTCTTTCGCCGAGGTGTATTGAATTTTCATACGCGGCAAAAAGCCCAGTTGAATGGCTTGCTTGCTCATGGAATAAGCACCGGAGATAACCGCTTGCGACGCAATAATGGCGGCCATGGTGGCCAGGCAAAGCACGGGGATTACCCAGGCATCGGGGAAAGAACGATAAAACGGATTCTCAATGGCGCCTGGGTCGGCAATCAGCAAAGCGCCCTGCCCCAAATAATTTAAGGCCAAACAAGGAAACACCAAAAACGTCCAGGCCAGGCGAATCGGCTTCTTTCCAAAGTGCCCCATGTCGGCATACAAAGCCTCAGCACCAGTCAGGGCCAGCACAATCGCACCAAACGCAGCGAACAAACCCCAACCGCGGTCCAGAATAAATTGAATGCCATGCACCGGATTCAACGCGTGCAGAATTTCGGGCGCATTTGCGATATTCACAACGCCCACTGCACCCAAGGTTGCAAACCACAACACAATAATTGGCCCGAAGAAACGCCCAACCACCGAGGTTCCGTAACGCTGTACAGCGAACAATCCGATCAGGATCAATACACTTAAAGGAATGATGTATGGCGTCAAGGTGGGTGTAATCAGCGTCAACCCTTCCATGGCACCCAACACCGAAATGGCAGGTGTAATTACGCTGTCGCCATAAAACAGTGTGGCACCAAACACCCCAATCAGCAGCAAGGCAGTTTTCAGTTTCGGGTTTTTTCGAACTGCTTCCGAGGCCAATGCGGTCAACGCCAAACCGCCGCCTTCGCCATTGTTGTCGGCTTTCAAAATCAGGATCACATACTTCAAAGTGACCACCAACATTAACGCCCAGAAAATCACGGAAATAGCACCTGTCAGGTTCTCGGGATTCAATGGCACGCCACTGTTCTCGCCGAATACTTCTTTGACGGTGTACAGCGGGCTAGTTCCGATGTCCCCATACACCACGCCAATGGCACCCAAGGTGAGCGCAGCAAGGCCAGCACTGGTTTTATCTGTTGATTCTGGTTTGTTCATGGTTGTAACGCACTTGCACTGTGTAAACAGCCTGCATCATGCGCTGCAACATATAAGGAAGTTATAAGGAAATCCGGGAGGGAACCTAGGTGCCTGCCACTGCCAACATGCGGTAACCCACACCAGTTTCCGTCAGAATAAAGTGTGGATCCGCCGGATTTTTCTCGATTTTCGCGCGCAGCTGGCCCACATACAGGCGGGTATATTGTGTGTGCTCCAAATACTCAGGACCCCATACATCTGCGAGCAATTGCCGGTGACTCACCGCCTGCCCAGCACTTCGCACCAAGCGCGCCAGAAGCTCATACTCGGTGGGAGTTAATTTAACCTCCAGCCCATTTAGAGTTATTTCACGCTTGAGCAAATCAATTTTCAAGCCATCACGCTGATACAACAAAGTGGCTGGCTGCGCCAAATTGCCGCGATGGCGTAAGGCCACCCGAATCCGCGCCAACAGCTCCCCCACACTGAATGGCTTTACGAGGTAGTCATCGGCACCCGCGTCGAGTAACTCAATTTTGCTGTCCTCGTGCGGGCGCGCCGAAATCACAATCACAGGTGCACTGCCTGCCCTGCGAGCCACCTCCAGAAAGCTTTTCCCATCGCCATCGGGCAAACCCAAATCGAGCAAACACAAATCAAACGTCTGCCCTGCAAGCTGATTCGCCAACAAGGCCTTGGCTTCTGACAAACTGGCCGCTGTGACCACCGAATGCCCTTCAGTGCCCAAGCTGTTGCGTAGGGCTTTGCCCAGCTCCCGGTCGTCTTCAATCAATAAAATACGAATGCTCATGCGCCTTGTTCCTGCACCACAGACAAGGGCAATGTGAATATGGCCAACACACCTTGTCCTGCAATCGCAGATGTAGAGAAATTCAAACGTCCTGCGTGAACTTGTGCCACAGCATGACAAAGCTGTAGGCCAATACCCAGGCCTCGAGACTCATCACCTTGCAACTTGTGTTGCGCCAGCATACCTTTGCCGCGGTCTGTAACCTGAAACACCACCTCACCTTGCTGTTGCAAAACATTCAGCTCAACTGAACCAGGTGCCCCCGAATGTTTGATTGCATTGTCGATCAGGTTATCCAACACCTGCTCCACCAGCACCATATTGCATCTCACCAAGGGCAAGCCCGCAGCGACCTTCACAGCAGGTAAATGCAATGCTTTGCGTTTCCTTATACGCTGCAATACAGCCGCCACCATGTCCTCAACTGATTCCATTTGCATGGGTACCTGAACCTGCTCACCGCTTAGGCGTGCCAAAGTCAGCGTGTTGTCGGTGAGCCTGGCCACCTGCTGCGTTTCCTCCTGAATCAACTCAGCGTAGCGGCGAATTTCTTCTTTGCTCAAACGGTCTGTTTGCTCCAATATTGCAGAAGCTGAGGTGAGTATGCTGGCCAGTGGTGTTCGCTGATCGTGCGCAATCGATGTTAAAAAAAGGCTGCGGGTTTTCTGGGTTTGTGCCGATTCTCGGGCACTTTGGGCGCGCAATAAATTGTCCCGCCGCTCGCAGGCCAGGCCCATTTGATCCAGCAGTGCCTGCGCATCGCGAACCCACAAGGCCTCGCTAAAATCAATATCACCGCCCACACACACGCACACACCATAAGCCCTTGTTTTTCCGCGCATGGGCAAGTACAGATCGTCCAGATTGTCATAGCGCCCCGTGCTGCTTCCCAGTGGCTTGTTTTCTTGCAGGCAGGCTTCAAAGGCCTTCACTTGCGTGGCATTCAGCGACTCAAGCTCAGTAGAAGTAAACCCCACCAGCACTTGGGTAGAACCCTCAGCCAGCCCCGCTAACAATTGATGCAAATCGGAAAGCAGTTGTTGCGGATTATCAAGCTCGCGCAGTTTTTCGCTCCACTGCATTAACTGCAAAGTACGCTCCGCCTGCTGCCGCTCAAGCGCTGCAATTTGCTTTTGCCGACGCAATAAATAGGTAATCAGCCACGACACACCCATCATCGTGATCAGCAAAATGCCATGCTCATGAAGGTCAACATGAAAGGTGTGTACGGGTGGCACCATTTGGTAGTTGAACATGAGCACAGCAAGCGCGCTGAGCGCAAGTGAAAGTGGCAAGGGCAACAACAGGGAATAAATCGATGAGACAAGAATAAGCACCACAGGCGCGTTGGAAAGCGTGACCCAGTCATGGGGGTAGGCCAGCACCAACATCAGGGCAGCCCACAAAGTAAAACCCAGTATCCCTGTAAACAACGCGGTCGGTTTCATGAATTCAATTCATCCAATGGCAGCAACACCTTTGCTTAACGGCAGGTAATAATCATCACCCGATTCTAATCGTTGCTGCCATTGAATAAGCGAATTCTTCTCAGAAAGGGTTTGTTCCACATTTGAAAAAGTAAGGCAGTGAATCAATTGGGGCAAGCACAGTCAACTTGCCGCGAATTGGGCGTGAAGGGTTATGCGTAGAACAAAGCCCAAACCACACCCCAATTAGGCTTCAACAAAACTTTGCCGCTGTGCCACACTAAAAGCCCAACAACACAAAAGGGCACACCATGGCCACAGCGCATTTTGATTTTTCCAATACCTGGACAGTGATCACCGGCGGCGCCAGCGGCATTGGCCTAACGTGCGCCTTGGGTGTTGCCAAAGCGGGCGGCAATGTGGTGGTGTCGGCCAGTCGCAAACCAGAAAAAACCCAGGCAGCACTGCATCAAATCCAGTTAATTAATCCAAATGTGAAAGCCAAAGCCTTCCCGTGCGAAGTGGGGCAAGAGGCCTCTGTCGCTGCCTTTTTCCACGCAATTGGACAAGAGGGGATTGCTGTTGACCATGTGATTCATAGCGCGGGCATATCACCCAACACCGAATTTTTTGACCAAACCCAGGCCGAATGGGACCAGGTTCAAAATACCAATGCCACTGGCAGCTTTTTGGTCACCAAATACGCTGCATTACAGATGAAAAATAATCCTGTACGTGGCGACTTTCGCGGACGCATTGTACTGGTCACCTCCACCAATGGCATCAACAGTTGGGACCCTGTTTCTGCCCATTACGACGCCTCCAAGGCCGCCAACAATCTGTTTGTGCGCGTGGCTGCGGAAAAATTATCAGAAGACCAAATTTGTATCAACGGCCTGGCCCCAGGCTGGATCAACACCGACCTGAACGCCACCCTGCCCCCTGATGTGCGCGAAAAAGAATCTGCAAAAATCTGGATGAAGCGCTGGGCCGAACCCGATGAAATGGCGCAATGTGCACTGCACTTGCTCACCATGCCCTACTTGATGGGGCAAGTTGTCATGGCCGATGGAGGCTATCGATAAGTGGTGTAATGCCGCAGCGGTATACTCAACAGCATGAATGATTTACTGCTGCGCCTTAAACTGGCCGTTGAACACCCCCACGAGGACCAGGTTTCTGTGCGCTTTCTTGCCGACATGCATGGCGAGTCTGCCCACGGCGCACTGCTGCTTTTTCTGGCCGTACTCACCCTGCTGCCAATTCCCTTTTCCGGCTTTTTGTTCTCGTTTGGTATATGGTCTGTTGCCCACATGATGTGGATCAACGAAAGTGGCCACGGCCTGCCTGAAACAGTATGCCGCGTAAAATTGTCCAAAGCATCCGCAACGCGGCTCATCAAAATTCTGGGCTGGATATATTCCAAAGCCGACCGCATTTGCTCCCCGCGACTGGAATCGCTGAGTAGCCCCGCCCACCGGGGCTGGCTGGTACCCTTCATCGCCCTGATGGGATTCATCATTTTTCTGCCTATACCCGGCGGCAACGGCACACCCGCTATTGCACTCATTTTGATTGGCCTTGGCCTAATGGCGCGAGACGGCCTGGCAATTATTGCAGGGATTGTTACCGGGCTGATGGGAGTTGGCGTGGTAGGCTTTTTGGGGTGGTTGATAGTGAGAGTAGTTTAGGGAGTGAACCGGTTTGCTCTTCCAACACCATGTCAGCAGCCTTCTCCGCAATCGCGAATCTACCACCGCCATGTCGTCTACACCCATCTTGCATGTGCCCACAAGTTGGTAAGCAGTTTCTGCCGTTTGGCGAACCCAGCGTTCTAGATCTGAATCGGTTTGCACACTGGCACCGGGTGTCAACTCGGACCGACTGTAAGCATTTCAATGCAGGCTGTTTAATGAGATTGCGCAAAATTTTAATTGCCCTGACCAAGCGATCAATGTCACGTGCGTGCGCACCATAATTTGGATCAATTTCAAGGGCATCCATTGGGTCTGTACTCTTCAACCTAAGCTCGCCACGGAAAAGCGGGCGAAGGTCTTAAGCCATGATCGAATAAGCGTAATGACGAAACAGCGGCTACAAATTCAGGCCATGCTTGGCGGCCGGCAATGGCACCACGTGAAATTGCAAATCTTCAATGGCTCACTTTCAACTGACTTCACAAATCCACCTGCTTCAGCCAAGTGACTGCCGAACTCGCCAGTCTTCAAGAATATGTGCTTGAACATCTCTAGAAAACGGCGCCCCACAGCATGGGCCGCATCGCAAAGGCACAGTGACTAATTCGGACAAATGTTAAGGTTTTTCAGCCAGAAAGAACAGGGACGGAAAATCTGGGGCAGGTCAGGCACCCTTGCGCTCTGTCAATCAACTGCACTCTGGGCTTGTGTTTGCCGTAGAAAACGACTAAATCGAAAATCTCCGGATTCGAGCTTAGTGAAATCTACTCGGTTCAATAGAATTTGTTGTCACCTCTAAATTTTTTAATCGCGGAATCCAGAACTAAGGAGTAATAACTAATTGCCAATTTAACAGCATCAACTGGAGTTATTTTGGTGTGTTGAATATTTAAATGGGAAGCAGGCGGTTCGTATTCTTTTTTCTCTCTCGCATTGAATATTTTGGGTAGAAATGCATCTCCCCCTTGAAACCTAATCACTGCCTCAACGATTGACCCTGGGGCTGGAGTTGCATCGATGATATAAGTTCCGTCCTCGAAGATAGTCAAGCCTCGAATATGTCCGTTAAAGTCAGGAGCTAATTCATAAACGCCTTCTTCCCAACCTAACGGAGTCTTTCCATGCTGACTTTGATGTCTAGCTTGGTATAAGTATGAAAGTAGAGGATCCTTTCTCCACTTTTTTTCGATGGGAGCCACCCACGGTGGAAACTTAGTGGAAAGCCCTTTCCCCTCTGAGTAAAACTTAACCCAAAACTCGGCGATGCTATCCACTGAACGGGTCCAACCCTCCTCAAATACAATACGGTCAGTGGCCTCCGTCATCTGCTCAAGCCCAAACTTAGCTTCTTGTAGCTTTTCTAGCGCTGACAACCACAATATTCTTCTAGTTGGCTCAAGCGAGCCTTTCGCAATTTGAATTTTTCGGCGTTCCATCATTTGCTGTAAACAAATCTCATCAACGTAACAGAGTATCCCAAGTTGGTATTTATGAGCGATTGACTTCGTTCATCACTTCTATCCACAAATTAATTTCAAATCAAATTTGGACCACCCCGCCTTTAGATAAGAAAACGAAACCACACTTTTTAAACTGTTTAAAAAAATTTTTTCAATCAATAATCTTAGGCGTACGTGCGGCCAGGTAAAGTGGTGCAAGGAGTTTTTGAAGATTGATGTACCATGCGATCGACTGGGCCCGATAGTGACCGAGGCAGCCTATCAAGACCTGGTAAAGAAGCGGCTCGGGGTGCTACCTGAAGTCCCCAACCAGAACATTCTCCGCGAACAGCCCAAAGTCAGGCTTATTAATCAGCAATTATGAACAGACGACGCGAGAAATCAAAAACTTTGACAGGCAGCCGAATCTACATTCGCGATGGCTCCTACAAGTACTTTGCACCCGAGCCTGTCTACAATCCGGAAACATCCAAAACCACCAAGTGAGTGAAGCTTTGCAGTGTCAAAAAAGGTGAGCTGGCCGCGCGCCAGAAACTTACTGAACTGCTTCAACATGCGACTGGCCAGGACGGCAAAGGCGATTTTCCGGTGTGGTTTGGCAAGTGGCGCGATACGCTGCTGACCAAGCGGACCAAAGACGAGCCGCGCGAACCAGCCCGGGCAAAGATTTGGGCCAATGGCACAAAAGCACTGGTGGCCGTGCTGAGCAAGATAGAGCATGCGTTTGCAGACTTTGACCTGGTTCAAGTCAAGCCGTCAGACGTGGCCCAGTTCCTTGATCAGTGGGAGGGGCGGCGATCAGCTCAAGCCTACAAAGGGCACCTCAGCAAATTCTTCGCCTGGTGCTGCCGGCGCGGTTTGCTCAATTCCAACCCTGCCAGAGACGTAACCGTCGAGAAACCTCAGTCTCGGGATGTGTACATGACCGATGAGCAGTACTTGGCAATTCATAGGCACTTGGCTATCGGCAAAGACAAGCGCCCTACCCGCTCAGGGCCCATGGTTCAGTGCTACATGGATTTACTGTACCTGCTGTACCAGCGTGGAACCGAGGTGCGCCTATTGCGCTGGGATCAAATAACTGACGAAAGAATCAAATTCAAGCCAACCAAAACCGAGCGCAGCAGCGGTATGACGGTGTGCGTCCCAATGACAGCGGCTATTCGAGAGGTTTTGGATAGGATCAAATCGATCCGCAAGATGCGCAGCATGTATGTGATCCACACCGAGCATGGCCAGCCCTACACTGCCCACGGAATAGGCAGCGCTTTTGAGCGGGCCTGTGAACGTGCAAAGGTTTCAGGTGTAACTTTAGTAAGCCCCCAGCAAACC
>NZ_JARFJD010000017.1 GCF_029087225.1 Limnobacter olei
TTTCATGGCTCATGTTGGCCAGAAAAGCAGCCTGTGTTTTTTGAGCCTGCAAGGCAAGTTCTTGAGATTGCCGAAGCGAGGCTTCGCTTTGGCGCCTGGACACGATTTCCTCGGCCAATGCGGTATTGATTTGGGTCAGTCTGCCAAGGTCCGGCAAGGCCATGATGTACTTTAATTTGGGCAGCAAATAAATTGCTGTGGCCACCGAGACCAATGCAGTCACAATTTTTGTAATGCCTTGCGTGAAATACAGCGGTACCCACAGCGTCAGAATACCCATCACGTGGGTAACGCCACAGGCGAGAATAAACGCAGCAAACAGGTAATAAATGGGTTGCAGTTCGGCATCAGGGCGCTTCTTGGCCACATACAAAATACCAATGGGTATAGAGAAGTAAGCAATTGCAATCAAGAGGTCTGAAATCACATGCATGGCCAACAGCTGTGGGTTCCATGCAATGCAAAAGCCGTGCGGCAAGTACTCGATTACATTATTCATGTGTAAGCCACTTGGATAAAAACCGTTTAGCGATACACAAAATCGACATAGTCTGATTTGTGCAATCGGAGGAAGCTAGCGTCAATATAGTCCAAATACTCAGGCTCTTCTGGCAAATTACTTTGAATATGACCCTCGCGCCTGGCCCACCGGGCCTGCCCTTGCAAGGTACTCACCAGCGATTGCTGCAAAGTCATTCGAAAGATGTACTCATGCCAGCTTTTCTCAATGTGTTCCTGGCTAACTAGTTTTTTTCTCAACAACAACGCTTGCGCCCGCGAGGGATAGTCGCGAATGTAATCCACCGCCTCGCTCAATGCTTTCAAAACGCGATGTACAGTATCTGCCTGTTGGTTTTTGAACTGATTGCGCACGCTGACATTGAAGGTAAGCGTATACAAACGGGGAGCATTCGCATGCGCCACTTCACCGTGCGCCAAATTTAGCGTTTTCTCTGCCCACGGCTCCCACACAGATATCGCATCCACACGGCCTTGCACCAAAGCAACCGGGAGTTCAGACGCCGCCATTGGCACTTCAATTACATCCTTTGGATCTATGCCCCTAAACAGCAAAAAAGTATCGAGATAGTAATGTGACGACGACTTGGGTACATAGCCTATTCGTTTTCCTACCAGATTCAATTGGCCCTCATTGAGTAAATTGCGTGACACCAGCAACTTCAAACTGTGATTGTTGGTTGCCAGTGTGGCCAATATGGAAACGGGGCTTCGTTCGTAAGCTGCGAACATCAGGGGCAGCTCTGAAGAGCTCGCAATGTCAGCCCCACCTTCACCCAGAATTTTGATGCAATCCTGCCCACTGCCGCAGCCAATCAAAACGGGTTTCACTTGATGTTTTTCGAAGAACTTTCGCTCGGTGGCCACATAAAATGGCAGCGACATGGGCGATGGGGGCACTGCAATACGCACCACATTGGCAGCGTCTGCACTTTGCGCAGCCAACAGCAAGGCCAGCAGCAAAGAGTAGATCCATGCACCGAACTCGAACTGTTTCATGATCAAACCTCGATCGATTTAACAACTTGATGTTGCATCGATTAGAACAACTCTGATGAAGGGATAAGAGCCGTTTGAGGCCTCTAGTTTGTACTTTATGATAGTTAACAATCTAACTTTTAATGCGCCTGCGTCTTCAGTTTCAGGTGCGTGCCCCAGCGTTTTACTGCATCAAGCACCCTGTCAATTTGCAGGGGCTTGGTCAGCACTTCATCCATGCCTGCGGCCAAAGCCATTTGGTGGTCAGCCTCCATCACACCGGCGGTCAAAGCCAGTACAGGCAACTGCCGCAAACCCAACTGGTCGCGAATGTATTGACAGGTTTGCATTCCGTCCATGTCTGGCATTTGCACATCCATCAAACACACATCCACATCGTTGTGGTTGGGCTCGCTTAGAACTTGAATCGCAGCCTGCCCCGATTCGGCAAGAATCACTCTGGCACCATGAGTTTCCAGAATTTTTTTAAGAATCATCAAATTCAGTTTGTGATCGTCCACAGCCAACACGGTCAAGCCAGCAAGAAAAACCAATTCGTTTTGATTCAACAAACGATTGACTGAATTGGCCTTGCCCGACGCGTTGCCGGTAACCTCCAGCAACACATTTTTCAAGGCCGAGAATGAAACTGGTTTCATCAATACCGCGTCAAGTTGTCCCATCGACAACGGATCTTGCAGTTGTTCCACGTCCTTGGGCCGCACCATCAGCGCAACCTTGGTAGCCACCGAGCCATGCGCAGCTTTCAGCTTGTTGGCCAGTTCCAGCCCGCTGGTATCACTTAACTGGTTATTTACCACGAACAATCGTGGCCGCTGACCACTGGGCAGGCTCAAGGCCTGTTCCGGGTTCACTAAACTTTGTGGGACCACACCAGTCCATTCGACCATTTGGGCCACGCTGTCGAGTTGGGTTTTGAAACTGTCGACCACCACCACATCGTATGCAAACTCGCTGGCAACAGGCACTGTATTTGCCTTAGAACCCAGGTTCAACATCAGGGAAAATGCAAACAAGCTCCCTTGTCCAGGCGCACTCACAGCCGAGATGGTGCCCCCCATCAACTCCACCAGTTTCTGGCTTAAGGCCAAACCAATGCCTGTGCCACCAAAACGTCGCGAGATTGATGAATCCGCCTGTGAAAATGACTGGAACAAACGTTTCATGGCACCAGCGTCCATGCCCAAACCCGTGTCTTGAATGATGAAGCGCAACACGCAATGGTGAGTGTCCAGCTGATCCAGGGTAACTCCCACTTTGACATAACCGTTTTCGGTGAACTTGATGGCATTTCCCGCCAAATTCACCAGCACCTGGCGCAGCTTGGTCTCATCCCCCACCAGCTGGTCGGGCACATTGGGGGCTACAGACACCACAAATTCAATCGGTTTGTCGGCCACTGCCCCAGTCATTAAATCGGCCAGCGAATCCATCAAGTGGCGGGCTGAGAAGGGTCGCTTTTCCAGCTCCATGGCACCGGCTTCAATTTTTGAAACATCCAGCACACCGCTAACCAAATCGATCAGGCCGCGCCCCGCGTTCTCAAGTTTCTCGACAAACTCCAGTTGCGATGAATCCAGCTTGCTTTGCTTCAGAATATAAGCCAGCCCAACCACCGCATTCAGCGGCGTGCGAATTTCATGGCTGATATTGGACAGAAATTCTCCCTTGGCCTTGCTGGCCGACTCGGCCACTTCTTTGGCTTGTCGAATTTCTTCCTCAACACGGCGACGATCGGTGATGTTTTGAAAGGCCCCCCGAATCATCCAGGGTTTGCGCTTGGCGCCTTCACCTTGCCAAATCACTTCACCAAACACATGCACCCAAATCAAGTTGCCCTTGTAGGTGCGCAACTGCAATTCCATGTTCACATCACTGCCAGTACGGGCAGCGTCATCCAACGCTTTGGAAAGCTTCGCGGCGGATTCCTCGGGATAAAGTGCAATCGCTTCTTCCAGGGTGGGTTGGCGCGTGAAATCGGCTTCGACAATTGCGTAGGTCTGTTTCGACCAGCTCAATGCATGTGTATTAATGTCGAGCGTCCAGGCACCTACACCGCACATTCGCCCAGCCACCTCCAACAAATGCGTGGTCGACGTAACGTCGGCCAGTTTGTTGTTCAACTCCAAAGCCAATGAATCAAGCGCAGCAGCCACATCGCCAAGTTCATCGCCTTCCGGCAAATTGCAACGCGCATTCAGATTACCCGCACGCATGGCGTTTGCGGCGTTCTCAATTTGCTCTAACGGTCTGACCACCCGGTAACGGATCAACAGCAGCAGCAACAAGGAATTGATACCGAACAACAGCGTAAACACCAAAACAATCATTTTCCGCTGGTGCGTCAGGGCCTCTTGACGCTCAAAAGCCGTGTCAGAAATTTTGTAACTCAACTCGGCCAACTGCTCGGCCTCGGAAATCAGACGATCCGTCAACACACTATTGCGGCGCTCATCGAGGTTCAGTTGGTCGGAATGTTGCAGGTGAGAGAAGCCACTGAACAAGGCAGCCAAGTCACCCAGTCGCCCATCAAGCTGCCTGGAAAGCTGAGCACTTTCATCGGAGAAATGCAGATGATCAAGTTCATCGGAAATGGATTGATGCACCACCCACCACTGGCGAATATTGGTTTCCGTCATGTATTCCGATGCTGTGTGCGTCAGCACCAACATGCGAGTGGACAAGCGGGAAATTTTGCGTGCGGCAACGCTTTGCTCAAGCACATAGTTACGCTGCTGATTGATTGAAACAACAGTGGCCACTGCCACCACAGCGAGGCCAATCAACAAAACCAAGGCAATGCGTACGCCTTGCTTGAGTCTTAAAATCGGTTTCATGGGTACACGAAATCTACAGCATTGGGTTTAATTTTTCGCAAAAGGCTGGAATCCACAAAGTTCAGAAATTCCGGCTCGGGCAAGGCAGCGCCCACATGTCCTTCACGCCGGGCCCACCTTGCCTGGCCTTGCACAGTGCTCAACAAAGACTGCTGCAACGTCAATTCAAATTGATAGGTTGGCCACGCGGCCTTGACTGTGTCGGGGTCCATACCCACCTTGCGCGCCATAATGCCTTTGGCCTCATCCGGGTTCTTTTTGATGAACTGAATGGCCTCATCAAGCGCGCTGAGCACAGCAGTTGATTTGCGGATCTGTGCCAAACGGTATTCATTACTGACCAACAGGTTGAAAGTTTGACTGTAGAGCTTCGGCGAATTGAGAACTTCAACATCAGCGCCGCCCAGGTTCAGTGCAATCTGTCCCCAAGGCTCCCAAACCGAAATTGCATCCACCTCACCTTTCACCAAGGCATTGGCCAATGCGTCCGCACCCATGGCCACGGGCACCGTCGATTTGGGGTCAATGCCGTTGTAGAGCAGGAATAAATCCATGTAATAGTGCGACGACGCTTTCTCAACATAACCAATTCGCTTGCCCGCCAAATCTTTGACACCACCTTTCACGGCGGCTTTTCTGATCAGGAACTTCATATCGTCTTTGTTGGTGTTAAACGTGGTCACCAAACTAATTGGCTTGCCTTGAAACACGGCAAACATGAATGGCAGTTCTGACGACGTGGCCATGTCGACCCGCCCCTCCGTCAGCTCCTTCACGCATCGATTTCCGCCCAGGCATTCAATCAGCACGGGTTCAACTTTGTGCTTGGCGAACAGGTTCTTTTCCGCAGCCACGAAAAATGGCAAGGACAAAGGCGACTTGGACACCGCAATGCGTGGCTCATTGGCCCACCCCAAAGAAGACAAGCCCATGAACGCACAAAACATGACTGAAGAGAAACGCGCAATACGCAAACGACTTAGCATGGGGCTTGAAATTGAAGTGTTGACACGCCCACATTGCGCGTTTTGCAAACAGACAATCGAATAAAAAGGGGGCTTTCGCCCCCTTATATTGTTACTTTACAATTGTTATCAATTTAACATTTATAACATGCTCAGTTTGACGCCTTTTGCTGGCGTAACACCTTGGTTTGACCCACTTTTGCTGCCTGAATTTGAGCATCGGTGTAAGGCAAACGAGCCCAGTTTTTCTGGGAATACGCCTTGGTGTAATCGTCAAAGTGCGGATTGGCCGGGTCAGTGGAGAGTGAATACGTCAACATCGCGTCAGCCTGTGGTTTGCCATTCGCATCCCAGGTTACAGCCTGAATGTAGCTGTTGCCATAAGTCACTTTGTAGCCTTCCGAATTCAGCCTGCTGGGTTCTGTACTCACAATCGTGAACGCGCCTTCCGGGCTGGTGCCACCGAAAATTGGCGTGGCACTGGCCTGTACTCCAGATTTTTGAATATTGCCCAAGGGCTCGTCCAGCGCAAAACCAGCGGCCTGTACCGCCAAAATTGCATCGGCCAAAGCAGCTGCAGTGAATGGATTGGCAATGTTCAAGGTGTTGGGTGTATTTATCGGATCAGCTGCATTGAAGCCATTCGCCCACAAGTTGGTTGGCAGTGACAATGGCACTGGCACATCAAACGGCAAATGCAATTGCGGCGCACCTGCAGGCAAACCGCCTGGATTGCGAATGGCCCTGCTCCAGAATTCGCGCCACAAGTGTGCCCCCTTGCTGTCCAGGTTGGCTTTGCCATCCCAAGCACCCAAAGCGGCACACGCGTCAGCGGTTTGCACTGGCATCAAGCCGGTACTCAACAATACAGGTACTTGGCACAGCGCATCCACCACCGATTGTTTGGCCAAAGTAGCGGAATAAATCTCGCTGTTTAGCGCAATGTCTTTCAGGTTGTCTTGGGTAAAGCGGTTGCCTGGCAAACCATCCGCACCACCCAATCTGCGCTCCGCATGAAGCGTACACAAGCGAGTGCGCAAGGTGCGTTCCGCATTCTCGTCACCAATAATGCGGTTAAAACCGGTCAATGGCTGACGCGGGTTGCTCAACCAGTAGCTGTCGTTGCAGTTGGTTACATAATCGTCACGCTGAAGCGTGGGCAAGTTACCTGGGCCAAAAATGCCGGGCGCGGGTGCATCGGGGTCGCTGCCCCACTCGCAGGCTTCGCGTGAACCGTTGAGCACGGGCAAGCCAGGTGACAACTGACCCACCACGGTATTGAAAGGCTCTGCTGCACAATCGGCAATTTTCTCGTCCGTCACATGCGGTACCACTGTCACGTCACCGTAATAGGCCGGCTTGCCTGGGCCACTGGCCACGGTATTTACCCAAGGCACACCCAGTTCACTCGCATGCAAGTCAACAAACTCTTCCAGCGACTCAGCCAGATTCCACTTGGCAAACTGGTTAATCAACCGGTCGTTTTCAAGGTTGGCATCGCGCAGGGTAAAGGCCATGAATTGGTTCCAACCCAACACAGGCACTCCGCTGGCCTCAAGCACCAACATCGGCCCATAATGGCTTCGGTACATGGTGCGCTGCATTTTGGTAATGCTGCCATCCGCCTGCTTCACCTCAATTTCAGTGGGCAGGGCGATCATGTCGCGCATCTCGCCCTCGTACATGTACTGTGTTGGATTGGCCGGGTTGATTTGTAATTGGTAGAACGTAAAACGGAAAGCTGTTGAAACCGTGTGACTCCAGGCCACGTGTTCGTTAAAACCAATCAGCACAGCGGGTACGCCATAAAGACCAACTCCCATGATATCCATGGTTTTTTTACCATTCATCTCCAGAATATTGTGGCTCAGGTACAAGCGCTCTGTGCCCTTCCATGGGAAATGGGGATTGCCATACACCAGCGATTGACCGTTGGCAGTCGCATCCTTACCAAAGGCATACATATTGCTGCCGAAATGGTCCTTGTTCTGCATGGCAGTGAAAGGGTTCGGGTTGGCCTTCAGCAAAGCCACTTGCTCAGCCACGCCGGGGGTTTTGGCTTTTTTACCCGCATTGGCCAAGGTCGCAGGGCGCGCAGTGGCACCACCTGGGGGCTGGGCATTGCCAATTTCAGTCACAAACACCGAGCTGCTGGCCAATACAGCCAGCCGCACAAAGCGGCGGTACATGTCATCCGTGGTAATTGGGGCCAGCCACTCGGCATCCGCACAGGCGGCATGGGCAGGCACCTTGCTGCCATCGGGCTGTTCATACTCATGCTCACCGGCTTTTAGTTCAGCAATGTAGCGGTTTACCCCATCGGCATAACCAGCCACTACGTTCTGAAAATCGGGAATGGTTTTGTCGCGGGTGCGCTGCCAGGCATTGCGGGTAATTCCATCGGCACCCTCTTCTTCAAAAGCAAACAGGCTTTTCCAGAAAAAGTCGCTGGCCACGTTGTTCGCAGTAGAACCGTTGGGTTCAATCGTGTAAGTGCCGTCGGGGCCAAAAAAGCGGGAACGCTCTCCCCGAATTGTCAACAGGTCCTCAAGAAACACGCAGAGGTTGTCTTGCGCAAAGGCATAGCCCTGGCCGTAACCCAAACTGCCATAATCCTTGGCACGAATGTGCGGCACACCGTAAGTGGTGCGGGTAATGCTCACATCGTATTTCAGGTTGGGGTTCTCGTTGGGATTGATACGCCCATCGGTGCCGGCGATGTCGTTGTTGCTGCTACCCAGGCAACCCACCAACATCAACAGGGCCGCACTGGCTGCGCCCATCTGTAGACCACGCCGCAACGCGGCCTTGTTCGTCAAGCCTGTAATCACTGCTGTCTCCTCTGCTTTCATTCTGGGCCCACCTTTAGTGGCAGGCCTTATGTCAGTAATACCTCCGGAAATTACAATTGGATTAAAAATCAGGGCTTTACTGACAGGCTTCAGTAAATTGCCAGTGCACGGTGCGCTTACCGAAAATTTCCGGAAGCTTGGTGTTAGCACCGATTCAACCCACTGCCGGCTTGCGCGACAATGTCAGTCTTTCGAAGCAAACAAGCAGGCCCAGACACATGCAACCCTACACAAACGATCAAACTGTCGCCCACTTCATCAACGGCAATTCCGTGAGCGTGGCTGGCAGCAAAACAGCCAATGTATTCAACCCGTCGCTGGGCAGGGTCGCCCGCCAGGTTGAGCTGGCCGATGTAGCCACTGTGAACAAAGCCGTCGAAGCTGCCAAAGCAGCATTGCCAGCCTGGGCCAACAAGCCGCCGCTTCAGCGCGTGCGCATCATGAACAAATTTTTAGCCTTGATGAACCAGCACCGCGACGAACTGGCTGCCATCATCACGGCCGAACACGGCAAAGTATTCACCGATGCGCAAGGCGAAGTCAGCCGCGGCATCGACATCATTGAATTTGCCTGCGGCATTCCGCAATTGCTCAAGGGCGACTACACCGAACAGGTTTCAACCAACATCGACAACTGGACGCTGCGCCAACCCGTGGGTGTGGTCGCTGGCATTACCCCGTTCAACTTCCCCTGTATGGTGCCGTGCTGGATGTTCCCCGTGGCCATTGCCTGCGGCAACACCTTCATTCTGAAACCCAGCGAACGCGACCCCAGCGCGGGTAACTTCATGGCCAGGCTACTGAAAGAAGCCGGTCTGCCCGATGGTGTATTCAACGTGGTACACGGCGATAAACTGGCCGTGGAAACCCTGCTGAATCACCCCGACGTCGCGGCGCTGAGCTTTGTGGGCTCAACCCCGATTGCAAAGTTCATTTATGAAACAGGTGCACGCAACGGCAAACGCGTTCAGGCCTTGGGCGGTGCAAAGAACCATCTTTTGGTGATGCCCGATGCCGACCTGGACCAAGTCACCGACGCGCTGATTGGTGCCGCATACGGCAGTGCAGGTGAGCGTTGCATGGCCATTTCCGTGGCAGTGATGGTGGGCGACGTGGGCGACAAACTGATCCCCAAACTGGCCGCCCGACTGAAAACATTGAAGGTAACAGACGGCATGGACCTGTCGGCTGAAATGGGCCCGATCGTGACCGCTGAAGCACTCAAGCGCATTGAAGATTACGTGCAAATTGGTGTGGACGAAGGCGCCACACTGGTGGTGGATGGTCGCGGCCAAAAACCAGCCGGTTTCGAAAACGGCTTTTACACTGGTGGCACTTTGTTCGACCACGTGAAGCCGAACATGCGCATTTACCTTGAAGAAATTTTTGGACCCGTGCTCAGCTGTGTGCGCGTCGCCAACTTTGCCGAAGGCCTTGATTTGATCAACAGTCACCAATATGGCAACGGCGTAAGCTGCTACACCCGCGACGGCAATGTGGCCCGCGAGTTTGGCCGTCAGGTGCAAGTGGGCATGGTAGGCATCAACGTACCCATTCCTGTACCCATGGCTTGGCACGGCTTCGGTGGATGGAAGGCAAGCCTGTTCGGCGACATGCATGCGTACGGCGAGGAAGGTGTTCGCTTCTACACACGCCAGAAATCAATCATGCAGCGCTGGCCAGACAGCATCGAGAAAGGCGCAGAATTCGTGATGCCCACCTCGAAATAATCCAATTCGCGTAGACTGGGTTTCAACCCAACTTCGGCTACGCGAATTCTTCCTTGAACACCGAAATCAAAGCGGGCGCACTGGTCGCATTCGGTGGTTACGCTCAAGCAATTGTGTATGGCATGCTGGCTTTCGCCCCGCTGGGGCAAGCCGGTCTGGCCTATGGCATTTACGCTGGCTTGGCCAGCGCACTGTTGGGCAGTGCAATCGGCGCTTTTTCAGGCAAAGCACCGGTTCAGTTTGGTGGGCCACGGTCGTCCACCGCCTTGATCATCGCGGGTTCACTGCTTGGTTTTCTGCAGATCACTGACAATCACACCGAATTAATGTTGCTGCTCGCCATTGAAATTTCATTGGCGGGTGCTCTGATTGCTTTGGCCCAACAACAAGGCGTGGGCAAGTTGATGCAATTTTTACCTGCGCCTGTGTTGATTGGCATGAATACTACGCTCGGCCTTTTCTCAACCTTCAAATTGTTGCCCGCCATTGTGGGATTTGCGGTGTACACCAGCATTGCAGAAGCTGTGGCAGATCCCGATTCATTTTCAATTCTTGCGCTCGGGGTGTCCGCAATTGCGATTGCCGTACTCGTTTATTTTCGCGCAGTGCGCCCGAATCCGCTTGGGCTGATCTACGGTCTGGCAGTTGGCTTCGGACTGCATGCAATTTTGTGGTGGGCCTGGCCAGGCAACCTGCCGGTGCAGACAGTAGGAACCCTGCCTGCGCACCCATTTTTCAACGGCAATCACGACCACATCGCTGCGGCCTTGCAGCAAATACCCGGGCTGTTGCTTGGCAGACCCGAACTGTTATTGCAAGTGCTGGTTGGCTCATCTGTGCTGGCCTTGCTGGTGGTCCTTGAAAGCATGCAATCTTTGTTGCAAGTGGACCAAACCCTGGGCACACGGCACAACACCCGACACGAACTCAATGTACTGGCTTTTGCGAATGTGGTTTGCGGCCTGTGTTTGGCCCTGCCCTCCTCGAACTACTTTTCCCGAAGCAATACCGCCTTGGCCCTAGGCGCCAAGACTCGCCGAAGCGAAACAAGCTATGCGTGTTTCATTGCGGGGCTGCTCGCCGTTACCTGGCTGGTGTTTGAAGACCTCCCCCTTCACATTCTTGCAACCGCTGTCGCAATCAGCTCGCTGTTCCTGATTCAAGGCAGCACCCTTCGATTGATCAAACGGTTTATCCGGCCCAGCCAACGCAAGCGCATGGCCCCTTCTGACCGGTTCACGGTGTGGGTGGTGCTCTCAATGCTGCTGGTCACCGGTTTGAGCAACTTGCTGGTGGGAACGCTAGTCGGCGTGTTGTTCGTGGCGGCTTATTTCCTGCAACAGCAATCCAGCAGTGGTTTGCGCAGTGTGGAATTCTGGCCTGCGGCCCGCTCGCGAAGCATGCGGCCACGTGCCCAGCGACAGCATCTCCATGAAGCCTTCGAGCATTTGGCATGGGTTCGCTTTGAAGGCAATCTCTTTTTTGGCAATGCGCCGTGGATTGCCATTCACTTGCAAGATGAACTTGTTGGCGCTCAATCCATCGTGCTGGATTTCACGCACCTATGCTACGTGGACGACACGGCATGCGCCTGCATTGAACGACTCATGCGCAACGCACCTTTGGGCCTGAAGATAGTGGCTGTGCTTCCGGCATCACCCAACCAAACTCTGGGTGGAGAGAATCTTCTGCGAGAAGTTCTTGAACATGCAGATTTGTCCATTCAAACCCACATTGACGACGCTTTCTGGTGGATGGAAAACCAGCTACTCAGTAACGCCGCGCTAGACGCCCCACCCCACAACGATGAGCAGGCATTGATACAAAGCCACCTGTGCGACGACATGAGTGCTCAACAGACAGAAAGGTTCTCCAAGCTGCTGGAACAACGCAGCCTGCATTCCGGGCAAGAACTGTTCACAGAGGGTGACCAGCCCTGTGGCCTGTACATACTGATTCGTGGGCAACTCAGCGCCTGGCAAAACACTGGCAACAGCAACGAGCGGTTGATGCGCTTCTGCCCTGGCAGCCTGGTGGGCGAAATGGCCTTGATCGACAACAAACCCCGTTCGGCCACCGTACGTGCAGACACAGCCTGCGACTTGCTCTTCCTCCCGGCCCGTCACTTTGAGGAACTTCGCCATGAACATGCGGAACTTGGGCGAATCATGCTGAACAACCTGGCTCGCGAACTGGCGTTGCGCATACGTTTGGCCAACCAAAGCCTCTCATTAATGCAGTAAAACTGGCTGCCACTAGAGGAATTCCTCTTTGTGTACCGCCTCGCCTTGCCGTATTTTCTCGGGTGTGCACAACCTTGTAACACCTCATGAACAAAGCAGAATTCCAGAAACGCTACGGCAATTCAATTGGCAAGCCCAAACTCAGCCTGCTGTTGGGCGAGGCCAAAACACCATTTGAAGCAGCCAAACTCGCCGTGGGCTGGCGTTTCCTGGCCCGCAAGAATGTGGGCCAAGGCCAAACCGTGTTGTTGCTACCCGGCTTTGGGGCCAGTTCCAGCAGCATGACCTTCATCAAACGCTACCTGGATTCACTAGGCTACAAGGCCGTACACTGGTCTGCCGGTTTTAACCACGGTGAAGTGGGCAAACTGCTTCCACAGGTCATTGCCGACATCAAGGAACACTCTGAGCAGGCTCAAGCCCCCATCAAACTGCTGGGCTGGAGCCTGGGTGGCTACCTGGCTCGCGAGGCTGCACGGGAAGTGCAGCAAAACGTAAGCCGCATCGTCACTATCGGCAGTCCGGTGATTGGCGGGCCAAAATATACGGCAGTAAAAACGCTCTACGACATTCGCGGGCTCGATGTCGAATCCATTGAAAACAGCACGCTGAAACGGTTTGAGCATCCAATTGTTTGCCCCATTGTCGCGCTGTACTGCAAGAAAGACTCCATCGTAAGTTGGCAAGCCTGTATCGACCGCTTCAGCCCCAATGTTGAGCACATAGAAATCGACACGCCCCACCTGGCCATGGGCGTCAGCAAGGAAGTCATGAACCTGCTGCCTTATGCCTTGGGTACACCGCTGAAATAGACGGGTATTCACCTGTGTCCTCCGGGCTTTTACTGACTTGAAACTTTTTGCCAGCAGCGTAGACTAAATTTCTAGTGGACGGTGCTTGCGCTGCCACGACACAAGGCAACAAACCCTTGTGCCTGTACCCCCTTTTGCATGCAGTCCGTCCTGCAAATTCGCCCGCTGGCCTCAAGCCCGCGGATGCATCAAGACTGTGTGTCAAAAAGGGTTTCAACATGATCAGACAACACTACCAAGCACTCGAACACATCAGCGCTGGCGCTACCGACACCATTACGGTCAGTGACCCCAGTCGCCCTTTGAAGCTGACAGCCGATTCGCCAGCCTTCGACGCCATGACAGACCTTCGGCGTGTACACCCCGTGAGCATTTCCGGCTCTGAAACACTTGAGCAAGCCCGCACCACCATGATTGTGTGCGGCGTCAAACTGCTGTTTGTTCGCAATGAACAAGGTCATCTTCAAGGCCTGCTCACCGCTAACGACCTGGCCGGCGAGCGCGCAATTAAGGAAGCTTCATCGAGCAACCGCAATGTGCCCGAGCTAACCGTGAATGATGTGATGGTGAAACTGCCCGACCTGGAGTTTCTGGAGTTTGGCGCAGTGTCACGCGCCGAGGTGGGCCATATTATTGCCACACTGCGTGAACACAACCGGCAACACGCGCTGGTAGTGGACAACCGCTCGGGCAAAATGCGCGTGGTGGGCCTGTTCTCCTCCACACAAATTGCGCGACAAATGGGTATCCCAGTGATGGACCCCGTGAAGGCCAGCACCTTTGCGGAAATTGAAGCCGCAGTGGCCGCAGCTTAAGCTTTCAACAATTCGACCACCAAAGGGTGGTCGATTCCCTTCACATTCCACACGCCATGAATCTCTTCGTGCAAATCAGGGCATTGCCCCAGCAGGCGCAAACCGCTTAAGGTACCCGCGTCGTACACACCCAGGCGGCTCACTGGAAACACACCCAGGCCACGGGCTGCAAACACCGACATCAAGGCACTGTCCTCAAATTCGCCCACCACATGGGGCACAATTCCCTGCTGCTCAAACCAGTAATTCAAGTCTATTCGCAAGCGGGAATGTCCCGTGGGCAGTAACACCGGCAATTCAGCAAGGCATTGTGGAAAATTGTTCACGCTGCTTTTTTTCACCCACCTCGAAGCGCCGAACCAATCCACCGTGGTTGTATTCAGCACCCGGCTTTGCATGCGCAAGTTGGGGTTGGCTGGCGGGGGCTGCCCGGCAAACACAAAATCAAGGTGGTGCAAAGCCAACTCAGCCAGCAACTGCTCGGGCTCCCCTTCGTGGCAAGTCAGGTGCAGGTCTTCCGTATCCAACACAGGCTTCAACAAGGCATGCACCGCCAGTTTCGAGATGCCATCACACAAACCCACCCTGAAACGCTTCACCGGTTTGCTGGCCACCGCTCGCACCAACTCCGGCAGGCTTTGGCCAAGCTGAAAAATTTCCTCGGCTTTGGCAAAAGCCACCTGCCCGGCTTCAGTCAATGCCACGCCACGCCCATCCGGCTTTAGCAACTGATGCCCCAGGTCTTTTTCAAGCTCACGCACTTGCGCGCTGATGGTTTGAATGGCCATGTCCATGCGCTCAGCAGCACGTGCAAAACCACCTTCCTTGGCGACCATCCAGAAGTAATGCAAGTGGCGGTAGTTCAACATCAGCGGCACCTCAATAATTTAACTGCGTAAAAACCGAAGTAATACTTCATTAAATACTGGTTTTTTCGAAATCACAACTGGTACACCATGGCGCCGTGTTCAATTCAACCCTCATGGAGTATCAAAGTGGACGTTTTAATGGAATTCATGCACACCGACTTTCTCGGCACAGCCGCATGGATTTGGCTGTTGTTTGTCGGTATTGTGGTTGCGCTACTCGCCTTCGACCTCGGCGTGCTGCACAAAGATGACCACGAAATTGGGGTCAAGGAAAGTTTGCTGCTCTCGGGCGGTTACATCACTGCGGCCTGTCTGTTCGGTGCCTGGGTGTGGTGGTACCTGGGTTCTGAGAGCGGTATGAACTACTTCACCGGTTTCGCGATTGAAAAATCACTGTCGATGGACAATGTGTTTGTCATCGCCATGATCTTCTCGTTCTTCGCAATTCCTCGCCAGTATCAGCACCGCGTGTTGTTCTGGGGTATTTTGGGCGTGATCGTGCTGCGCGCCATCATGATTGGCTTGGGTGCCGCACTGGTGAAAGAATTCAGCTGGGTGCTTTACCTGTTCGGGGCATTCCTGGTGATCACCGGTATCAAAATGTGGTTCATGGCCGACAGCGAACCCGACATTGAAAACAACCCAATTCTGAAGTTCTTGCGCAAGCGCATGCGCATCACCGATGGCCTGCGTGGCAATGCGTTCGTGGTCAACGAACCTGACCCCAAAACGGGCAAGGTGGTTCGCTTTGCCACACCCTTGCTGCTTGCCTTGATCCTGATTGAGTTCGTCGACCTGATTTTCGCGGTTGATTCTGTGCCCGCAATCTTTGCGATCACCACAGACCCGTTCATTGTGTACACCAGCAACATCTTCGCCATTTTGGGTTTGCGTGCCTTGTACTTCGCATTGGCCGCGATGATCCACCGCTTCCACTATCTAAAGTACGCTTTGGCAATGGTGCTGGTGTTCATCGGAAGCAAAATTTTCCTGGTGAACTTCATTGGCAAATTCCCGCCTGCGTTCTCGCTCAGTGTGACCTTGGGCCTGATTGCCGGAGGTGTGGTGTTCTCGCTGTGGAAAACACGCGGCGACAACAAACCTGAAAAACTGGAACATGTCATCGACAGCAAATAAGGCGTGCTAGAGTAAAAACGGCCAGTGAATCAAACACTGGCCGTTTTTTTATTCCCAACGCTTCAAAAATATTACTTCGGCTGCTTCACTGCTTCAATCGAGATCAGCACTTTCACTTCAGGGAAAAACCCGCGATCCACAGCGTAACCCAGGTCAAAATCAGTGCGTTTAAACTCTGCCACTGCATTTGCTCCGCATACTTCTGCCTTCTTGAAAGGATGCATTAAGCATTTGAAAGTATTGATCTTCAGTGGCACTGGCTTGGTAATGCCCTTCAAGGTCAAATCACCCAACACCTCCACTGGCTTGTCACCTTCAAAGCGCATCTTGCTGGCTTTGTAGGTGATGGTGGGGTGTGCTTCCACATCAAACATATCCACACCCTTGGCCTCTTCATTCATCTTGCCGTGGCCAAAATCCAGGCTGGTGGCATCAATCTCGATATCCACCGTGCCAGTTTTGTTGGCCCGGTCAAGAGTGACCACACCCTTGGTTTTTTCAAACTGGCCACGCCACAGCGAAAGCCCACCGAGGTGGTCCGCTTCAAATGACGGATAAGTGTGACTGGGGTCGACCATGTAGGTGTCTACCGCAGCATGCGCAAAGCCCATCGTACTCAGCGCAACTGCGCCACCCAACACTGTTTTTAATACTTGCTTGAACATCCCTGACTCCTCGCTTTCGTTGTGCGTTCAAAGGTGTGACTACTCACCTGGCAGGCGCCACCAATTTAAAATCGATCACCACTTCATCAGCCACCAGGCTGGTGTCACCCCACTCACCATCTGCACCCACTTTGTACTCCAGGCGTTTGATCTGGGTTTTTCCGGTAAAGGTGTGTTTGCCAGCCAAAGTTTGAATTTTTACAGGAAACTTCAGCGGCTTTTTAATGCCTCGAATGGTCAAATCGCCGGTGGCCTGCAAATTGTTGCCGGTGCCAGTTACGCCGGTAATCACAAATGTGGCTTGGGGGTGATTTTTTGAATCAAACCAGTCTTTGCCAGCAACCTCTTTGTTGTACTCCGGGTCGCCAAGGTCGTAACTTGCGGTGTCCACGCTGAGGGTGGCTTTGGTGTCGGCTGGCTTGGCCGGGTCGTACTGCACATCGCCTGTAAATTTCTTGAAATTGCCGCTCACCGGCACATTGAACTGTTTGAAGGTGGCTTTGACTTCGCTTTGTGTTGCATCAATTGGCGCGGCCAGGGCGGACATGCTACAAACTGAGAATGCCAGGCCTGTCAACGCCTTGGCGAATGAGTAATTCATATGAATCCTGCGGAGCTTGAAAACAATCGGCAATTGATCGAAAAATTAGTCGGCTCGCATTCCGGGAATCATGCGGCCTAAAATACCGTCGCGGTCCAGAACGTGATGCTTCAAGGCCATCAATACATGGCCTACCACCAACAAGACCAAGCCTTTGCCTGAAAGTTCATGCAAGGTTTTAAACAACTCTTTCAATTCCAGATTTTTCTCGATCACCACAGGCAGTTCGATTACACCAAACCACACCACCGGGTAACCCGAGGCCAAGCTGTGCAGGTAGCCAAACACAGGTACTGCCAACATGAACAGGTACAAGGCGAAATGCCCCAATTTGGCCAGCAGCAGCGTGTTGTGCCCCCAATGTGCCGGGTATTTGGGGGTTTTCGACAACATTCGAACCACCACGCGCAACAACACCAAGGCAAACAAGGTAACGCCCAGCCACTTGTGCCAGTTGAACAGTTTCAACTTGAACGGCGTAATGCCGGGAATGTCCACCATGTACAAACCCACGCCAAATGCCGTCAAAATGCCCACCGCCATCAACCAGTGAACAACCACCATGGGCAAACCGTAGCGATGGTTTTCGCTCAATGCACTTTTCAAAATCTCATCCCTTTGCAGCACAGGCTTGCATTTTTCAGCAATAAATAGTTGGGTTTAAAGCCTTTTTCAAGATACAATTTACAGTTGTTTTGCAGCTGCGTACATGCCGCAAGGCTTAAACATCAATCGGGCACGCCCGCAGGCGCGTCCACCGGCGTTTGTCAGCCAGTATTGTGCAGCCCTAATAACTACGTTTCAACCAGCGCTTTCAATCAGGACGTCGTATGAGCGATTCAAACGAACACGAACTTCTAATCAAGACACCCAAGCAACTTATCTATGCAGTGGTTGCCGCGTTTGTCATTCCGATTTTCGTCATTATCATGCTGGCTTACTACGTCAGCAGCAGCGAAAAGCCCGCCGCTGGCAGCAATGCGTTTTCTGAAGAATCCATCGCCGCGCGCCTCGCACCAGTGGGCACGGTTGACTTCGTCGATGCCAATGCACCCAAGGTACTGAAAACTGGCGAACAAGTGTATGCCGCGGCTTGCGCTGCCTGTCATGCTGCTGGCGCAGCGGGTGCTCCCAAGCTGGGTGACCAGGGCCAATGGTCAGCCCGCCTGAGCAAAGGCTTCGACACCCTCTGGCAGAACGCTGTGAATGGTATCGGCGCCATGCCAGCCAAAGGCGGCAATTCCGACCTGGACGATATTGAAGTAGCCCGCGCAGTGGCCTACATGGGCAAGGAAGTGGGCGCAGATTTCAAAGCCCCTGAACCAGCTGCTCCCGCCGCTGAGCCAGCTGCTGAAGCTGCGAAGTAACTCGCAAAACAATCGGCAAGGCAAATAAGCCAGCCATAAAAAAACCCGCCATCAGGCGGGTTTTTTTATTCTGTCAGCAACATGCCCACACCACGAAATATCAGCATGGCGTTTTCCACCACATCTTCTACAGGTTTTTTGCAGCCATCCAAGCTCCAACGGGCGGCCATGTAAAGCACGGACCCCACCAGGCCCGAGGCCAGCAAAGTAGAATCCAGGCCTTTCACTGCCCCGTCCTTTCGCTGTTCAATCAGGGGTTTGGCCAGTGTTTCCAGCATTTCCACAAAGCTGTACAAGGTTTTCAAGCTCAATTCTTCCAAGTGCCGGTTCACCGTCAACACCTCCACCAACAAAATTCGGGCGGCCTGCGGGCTTTCCTTGAACTGGCTGAAAAACACCATCAAACCTGTCCGGGTGGCCTGCTCAAGATTGTCGTCTTCCATACCCAACAACACCTTTTGCAACTTCTCCCGCAAGGTGTCTGTAATGTGCAAATAGCAGGCGGTAAACAAAGCCTCTGCATTGCTGAAGCTTTCGTAAAAGTATCGCTCCGTAAGCCCCGCCTCCTGGCACAATCCCTTCACCGTGGCCGCATGGTAGCCGGTCGACCCGAATACCTTGATGCCCGCTTCAATCAACTTAAGCCGCCGCTCGGCCTTGCGGGTTTCATTGGACACCCCGCGGTAACGACGCCCTGCGGCTTTGGCAATTTGCTCCGGTGCTTTCGCATTCATAATTGGAAGATATACTCAAAAAATAGGCATTGACAGTATGCAGGCCCAACATTAAATTGACAACCACGATTGTCAAATTACAGCTACAACACAGTACATTGGAGACCGACACATGAAATCATTCAACGGCAAGGTTGCCGCAATCACTGGCGCCGCATCTGGCATGGGCCGCACCCTTGCACTTCAACTGGCCAAAGAAGGCTGCCACGTGTCTATCTCCGATGTCGACACCAAAGGCCTGGCCGAAACCGTGAAACTGGTGAAAGCAGCGGCACCCAATGTCAAGGTCACCAGCCAGCAACTGGACGTGTCCAACCGCGAAGCCATGTACGCTTGGGCCGATCAAACCGCCAAAGACCACGGCAAGGTTAACCTGATTTTCAACAATGCGGGTGTGGCCTATGCAACCCCGGTCGAACACATCGACTACGACAAGTTTGAATGGATCATGGGCATTAACTTCTGGGGCGTGGTTTATGGCACCAAGGCATTCTTGCCACACCTGAAAGCATCGGGCGAAGGCCACATCATCAACACCAGCAGCTTGTTTGGCCTGTGTGCACAACCTACCCAAAGCACGTACAACGCCACCAAGTTTGCCGTGCGCGGTTTCACCGAAAGCCTGCGTCAGGAACTGGACATGATGAACTGCGGCGTGTCTGCCACCAGCGTTCACCCCGGCGGCATTAAAACGGCGATTGCCCGCAAAAGCGTGGCCTCCCCTGAAATTGAAGAGTTCACTGGTGCTGACTCTGAACAGGGCAAAGAATTCTTCGAGAAGTTCTTCATTACCAGCGCCGAAAAAGCAGCCGACATTATCTTGAAGGCGGTGAAAGGCAACAAGCGCCGCGTGTTGGTTGGCCCCGACGCTGTCGCCATGGACGCAATGGTGCGTACCCTGCCGGAAACCTATCAGGCCATCATCGTGGGTCAAATGAAGAAAATGCGTGACAAGCAAATTGCCCGCAAAAAACGCAAAGCTGCAGAAAAGCAAACACAGAGCGCATAACAACGCCTTTGGACTTTGACAGCGAAACGCGGTTAGTCTTAAGACTGCCGCGTTTTTTATTGGGGACTTGATTTGAGTTCAACGAATATTCAAAAAACCTTGCTGCTGGTTGGCGCTACCGGTGTGGTGGGTCACCATGTATTGGCACAAGCCTTGGCTCACCCACAGGTGGGCAAGGTGGTTGCACTAACCCGCAAGCCACTGACACCTCACCCGAAGTTGCTCAACCAGTTAATCGACTTCAATGCGATTCCCGAAGAAGCGCCGTGGTGGCAAGCCGATGCGGTCATTTGTACCCTGGGCACCACCATCAAAGTGGCCAAAACCGCTGAGCAATTCCGCTTTGTCGATTACACACTGGTGGCTCAGTTTGCGGCACTCGCGGCACAGCATTCAGTGCCTTGCTTCGTGCTGAATTCTGCCATGATGGCGAACGCCAAAGCGAAAGGTCTGTACTTGCGCACCAAAGGCGAGGCTGAACAAGCTGTTAAAAATTCCGGTATTCCGAGCGTGGTCATTGCACGCCCCGGTTTGCTCGACGGCCAGCGTGAAGAATTTCGCCTTGGCGAAGAAATCGGCCTGGTGGCCAGCCGCTTGTTCAACCCGCTTTTACCCAAGCGTTTGCGCAGTGTAAAGGTTGAAAAACTGGCGCGCATCATGTTGCAAGAGGCATTGAAAGCCGAACCTGGTGTGAAAGTGCTGGAGTCTGAGGTTTTTCAGGCTAACGCGGTATGATTGTGACAACAAATTCACAATTCCAATACATCACGCCATGGCGAATATTCTGCTGATTGACGACGCGAACACCATCCGAAAAGTATGCGCCCACATTTTGACGCAATCTGGTCATTTGGTGCGCACAGCAGCGAGCGCTGAAGAAGGGATCCGAGACATTGTCGACAGTGGCGCACCCGATTTGATCATCACCGACATTGACATGCCAGGCATGGACGGGCTGGAGCTGTGCAATCGAATTCGAAAAACCGGCGCCACAGTACCGATTTTGGTGATCACCTCTTACTCTGACAAAGACATGATCCAACGGGCCAAAGCCCTGGGCCTGGCGGGCTGGCTACTGAAACCAGTTACGCCTGAGGCGCTGATACAAAAAGCAAACTCGGCGCTGGGCACGGCTTAATTTTAATCAGGTTTTCTTTTAAGTCGCTACCTTGGTCAACAAACCCTTCAACGCACTCAAGCGATCTTTCGGGCTCATTTTCGGGGTGTCATCGGGCAGGTCTTTGTCGGTTTCCAGCTGAAGTTCTTTGATAAACCGCGATGGAAAACAGCTCACCAATTCGCGCGCCTTCTTGCGCTTCCTGCACCACGTGATGTTCAGGCTGCGTTGCGCACGGGTCACTCCTACATACATCAGGCGGCGTTCCTCCTCCAGCCTGTCATCAGTCAATTCCCGCCCCTCTCCTTCGCCAAAGCTGGGCAAAATACTTTCCTCGCAACCAATCAAAAACACATGAGGAAATTCAAGTCCTTTGGCTGCATGCAGGGTACTTAGCTGCACAGCATCGGGGCGTGTGCCGTCGTCCTGGCGATCCAGCATCGTCATCAACGCCACCTTCTGGGTCAGGTCCAGCAGGGTTGAACCTTCTTCCTCGCCTTTGTCGCCCATCCACTTGACGAAATCAAGTACGTTTTGCCACTTGGCCTGAGCGCCGCGCTCATCTTGCTGCTCGTACAGCCACTCCTCATATTTGATGGTGCTCAACAATTCATTGAGCAAATCACGCGCGGGTTCTCGTTGTGCCCGGTATTCCAGTTTGTTGATGAAGGTTCCAAAAGTACGCAAGGCGTCGACCATTCCTGCATTCAAGTGGCTTTCTGCACCGGTTTCAAACAAGGCCTCAAACAATGAAACACCACGCGTTCCAGCGTAAGTGCCCAATGCCTCGAGTGTTTTCTGGCCAATGCCACGCTTGGGCGTGGTCACAGCGCGAATGAATGCGGGGTCATCGTCCTGATTCACGAGCAAGCGCAGATAGGCAATCACATCCTTGATTTCAGCGCGTTCAAAAAAACTTTGCCCGCCGCTCAAAATATACGGAATTTTCTGGCGGCGCAAAGCCTGCTCCAGAATACGCGCCTGAAAGTTGCTGCGATACAAAATAGCGTAATCGCCATATTTGGCGCGGCGCTCAAAGCGGTGGCCGCTCAACATCATGGCCACTTGCTCGGCCTCATGCTCATCGTCGGCCATCGGTGTAATCACGATGGGTTCGCCTGGGCCGTGATCACTCCACAACGTTTTTGGAAACAGTTTGGGGTTGTTCTCAATCAAGCGGTTGGCGGCTTGCAAAATTCGCAAGGTCGACCGGTAATTCTGCTCCAGCTTGATCACCTTCAACTGCGGGTAATCTTCAGTTAACTGGCGCAGGTTTTCAATGGTGGCGCCCCGCCAGGCATAAATGGCCTGATCATCATCACCCACCGCAGTGAACATGGCGCGTGGCCCGGCAATCAAGCGCAACAAATCATACTGGCAAGCATTGGTGTCTTGCACCTCATCCACCAGCAAATAACGCAAACGGTTTTGCCACCGGCTGCGCACTTCTTCATTACTGGCCAACAGGCGGGTGGGCTTTAAAATCAAGTCATCAAAATCCACAGCCTGGTAAGCCGCCAAGGTGGCCTCGTAGCTTTTGTACAGGCGTGCAATATCACCTTCTTCTTCGGTAGTGGCCTGCGCCAAAGCAGCGTCTGGGTCCACAAGGCCGTTTTTCCACAGTGAAATGACACTTTGCGCCTTGCGTATCAACTGCTTGTCGGTGGTGCTGTACAGCTGTTGTACCAAACCGTAAGTATCGGTCGCGTCCAGAATCGAGAAGCGCGCCTTCAGCCCGGCGTGCTTGTGTTCTTCCCGCAGAATTCGAATGCCCAGGCTGTGAAAGGTACACACCAACAAGCCTTTGCCTTCATTGCCATGCAGCAACTTGGCCGCGCGCTCTTCCATTTCCTTGGCGGCTTTGTTCGTGAAAGTAACGGCAGCAATGTTCTTGGCGCTAACACCTTTGTTTTGAATCAGGTGAGCAATTTTTTGGGTGATTACGCGTGTTTTGCCCGACCCTGCGCCTGCCAATACCAGGCAAGGGCCATCGACATACACAACTGCTTCGCTTTGGGCTTTGTTCAGGCCTACAGACATACCGGGGGGAAACTCCAGGGGAAGGCATTACTGTACCAGAGGGCACTTACAAATCGACCGGGTCCACTTCCAAAAACCAGCGCACGCTGCCGGGCAGCTCGTGCAATTGGGCCAGCCACAGAGAAAGAAACCGGTGCAAGGCCGGCCGCGATTCGCTTTCAATCAGCATTTGCGCCCGCTCAATCCCGCCTACCCTAACCACAGTCAGCGGCACTGGGTCGCACATAAAAACAGGATTGTCAGCATCCACCAAGGGTTCACCCAGCTCCCTCGCCGTGCTTAAAAACTGAAGGCAGTTGGCCAGCTTTTTGTGGTCGGCCCGAATGGTGGCCTGGTGGGAAAACGGCGGCATGCGTGCATCCTTACGGGCCTGCATTTCGTGACTGGCAAAGCTCTCGTAATTGTGTGCTTTCAATGCATCGAACAAAGGGTGCTGGGGGTAACGGGTTTGCACCACCATGCGGGCATCGCCTGCGCGGCGTCCCGCCCGGCCGGCCACTTGCATCAACTGGGCGAACAGGCGTTCAGGGGCACGGTAGGCATGCGAATACAGCGAGGCATCCACATTCAAGGCCAACACCAGGGCCACATTGGCAAAATCGTGACCCTTGGCAATCATCTGTGTGCCCACCAGTACATCGGCCGCTCCGCTGTGCGCCTGTTGAAGCAATGCTTCCATTTGCCCTTTGTTGCGGGTGCTGTCCGCATCAATGCGCAAAATATTGGCTGTGGGCAACAGGCCAGCAAGGGTTTCTTCAATCCGCTGGGTTCCGCGGCCAAACCCGGTCAGGTCCTGATTGCCACAGGTGGGGCAATGCGTGGGCACCCGCTGGCCAGCGCCGCAATGGTGGCAACGCAGCATGCGTTCATTCTTGTGCCATACCATGTGAGCTGTGCAATGGTCGCAATTGGCCACCCAACCGCAGGCATTGCACACCATTTGTGGCGCGTACCCCCGGCGGTTCAAAAACACAATGCTTTGTTTGCCGGCCTCGAAGTTTTGCACCAGCGCCTGCATGGCTGGTTCGCTCAATCCTTCTTTGGCCGGAAAGTTGGCCGTGTTGATCAACTCCACTTTCGGCAGGCTGGCACCCAACACCGCGCGGTTCTTCAAACTCAGGCGCTTGTAAGCCCCCTGTTCGGCTTTCAACCAACTTTCCAAGGCAGGGGTGGCTGAACCAAGCACGATCGGCACATCACGCTGTTTCGCCAGCATCAGCGCCAAATCGCGGGCATGATAACGCATGCCGTCTTGCTGCTTGTATGAAGGGTCGTGTTCCTCGTCCACCACAATCATGCCAAGTCGCGGCAGTGGGGTCAGCACACCCAGACGTGTGGCAATAATCACATCGGCAGCGCCCGTTGCAGCCTCGAACCAAGCCTTGGTTCGGGTCAGTTCAGCCAGGTTGCTGTGCATTACCACAACCCTGTGCGGGGCCAGGCGCTCTTTGTACAAAGCCTGTGCTGCAGGGGTCAGGTTAATTTCTGGCAACAGCACCAGCACCTGCTCACCGTGCTTTAAGCGCTCTTCCACCGTGTGCAGGTACACCTCCGTTTTGCCACTGCCGGTTACTCCATAGAGCAGAAAGGGGTTAAAGCCTTTGGCATTGGCCAGCTGCGCCACAGCGTCCAGTTGCTCGGCATTCAGCTCCGGCTTTTCAAGTTTGTCGATTTTGGTTTTGTTGACTTTGGCACTGGTGTCTGGATCGGTACGCTCTGCCAGCAACTTCGTGGCATGTTCTCGGGATTTGGCCACCATCACAGGCTCTTCTCCGCGGGCGTTTAAAACCCGCAAAGCCTTGGGTAAAGCCTCAAGCGCGATCATGCCCAAAGGATGGTGATAATACTTGGCTGCAAATTCAATCAAGGCCTGCCACTGGGCGCTCAGGCATTCACCTTGGTCCAACACCGAGTGCACGGGTTTGATGTTCTCGGTCAATTGCTGATCGGGAGCAACACCCTGAACCAGGCCAATTCGATGCTGACGCCCCCACGGCACAATGACACGCATGCCAAATCGGGGCATGTGTTCACTGTGCCATTGGTAAGTGAAAGCTTTGGGAAGCGGTGCAGCAACCAACACATTCACCAGCAAAGTATGCCCCTTGATCGGGTTAGATGATGTGTTTTTGTTTGGGTCTGTCTTCACAGCTTACTTTAAGTTCATGGACTAGCTGGCTTGAATTAAACGGAATACAAATTTTTTAACAGTCAATGTGGATAACTTTGTGGACATCCGTGGAAATAATCCACGGGTGTGCTACAGGATGTGAGCATTCATGTAAAGTACAAATTTTGTAAAATGCTTTTTTGCTGTTTTAAAACAATAACTTAACTGATCTGCCTGCTTTTCCATTCGTCGTGCAATGCAAAAAAACGTTTCTTCTGCCTTGCGCCAAAAATGTGCATAAGTCCAAGTTTTTACTGCCTTTGTTTGCGGCTATAGGCATGTACAGCGTTCACCATCACTTCAACGCTATCCGGGTTGGTGAATTGGGAAATTCCATGCCCCAAGTTGAACACATGACCTGCACCCGCTTGTGGCACCCCAAAACTCTCGAGTGCCTTGGCCACTTCAGCTTCAATTTGAGCTGGTTCTGCAAACAACACATTGGGGTCCAGGTTGCCCTGAATGGCACAACGGTCACCGATTCGTGCGCGGGCCTGGCCCAGGTTCACCGTCCAGTCCACGCCCACGGCGCTGGCACCACTCGATGCAATGTCTTCCAGCCACAAACCACCACCCTTCGTGAAGACGATGGAGGGAATGTTTTCCGTGAAGTCGCCGCGGTTCGCCTGTAAGGGCAAACTGGCTACAATTTTCTTGATGTAATTTAGGCTGAACTTCTGGAATGCACCGTCAGCCAGAGCACCACCCCAGCTGTCAAAAATCATCACTGCCTGGGCACCCGCGTCAATTTGCGCTCGCAAGTATTGGCTCACGGCTTCCGTGGTCACTTCAAGAATACGGTGCATCAGGTCTGGCCGCTTGTACAGCATGGTTTTCACTTTGCGGAAATCGCTGCTGCCACCGCCTTCCACCATGTAACAAGCCAAAGTCCAAGGGCTGCCTGAAAAACCAATCAGCGGCACACGCCCACCCAAGGCACCCCGAATGGTGCTGACTGCATCTGTTACATAGCGCAGGCTGGTGCCAATGTCAGGCACCGCCAGTTTGGCCACATCGGCCTCAGTAACCAGCGGACGCTCAAACTTGGGGCCTTCCCCTTCTGCAAAGTAAAGGCCCAAACCCATGGCGTCAGGCACGGTCAGAATGTCCGAGAACAAAATGGCAGCATCCAGCTTGTAGCGCTCCAGCGGCTGCAAGGTCACCTCACAAGCTGCTTCGGGGTTGGTGCACAAACCCATGAAATTGCCCGCTTTCGCGCGTGTTGCCCGGTACTCTGGCAAATAGCGGCCTGCTTGGCGCATCAGCCAGACAGGGGTGTACTCAGTGGCTTCGCGGCGCAATGCACGCAGAAAGGTGTCGTTCTTGACGGGCTGAAAACTGCTCATGTTTGTAAGTGCTTCTTGTGTAAATTCAAACTAAAAACAGACGCTGGTGTTCGGTTTTCAAACAACGGTCCATCACAAAGGGCAAACCCGCCGCGCGGGCTTTGGCTTGCACCAGGTCGTTGCGAATACCCTGCTGCAACCACACTGCGCCGGCACCCACATTCATGGCCTGGGCCAATACATCGGGGGTGTGTTCAGCACGGCGAAACACATCCACCACATCAATCTTCAAACCGGTTTCCGCGATCGCTGTTTTCAAATCGGGGTAACAGGTTTCGCCCATCAAGCCACTGGGCCGCCCTTGCAAAGCCGGGTTAATTGGCAAAATTCGATAACCCTGCGACTGCAGGTACTTGGCCACGAAAAAACTGGGCTTGTGGGCCTGCGAGGAGAAACCTACCACGGCGATCGTTTTGGTGTTTTCGAGCAGTTGCTTCAGTTCAGCGTCTTGCATGCGCATTCTTCCAGCGGTCTCCCGCTTAAGCTCAAGTTTCGAAGGTCTCCATTGTGCCTGAAAAACCGGTACTTCGGATCCAGCCCAGGCCATCACGGGTGCCAGCCTTGGGCCGATACTCGCAACCCATGTGCCCGTGGTAGCCCAACTTTTTTAAATGCGCATACACCGGCGCGTACTCACTGGCCCTTGGCTCGTCGCGATTGGGTACACCCGCAAGTTGCATGTGCTTCACGCGCCCAGTGGGTAAGTATTCGCTCAGTGCATTCAGCACCTCGCCTTCGGTGCGCAGGCAATGGTACAAGTCCATTTGCACACCCAGGTTAGGCTGGTTCAAGCGAACCAACAGTTCATGGGCGTCGGCCTGGCGGCTTAACAGGTAACCAGGCACGTCAAACCGGTTAATCGGTTCAATCAACCAGTCAATTGCCTCAGCTTTCATGGTGCTGGCCAGCCACAACAGGTTTTCTTCATAGCAATCCCAAGCGGCCCGCATACTGCTGTCATCGCTCAAATCGACCACGCCTGCCAGCACATGCACCTTCCGCACACCCAACACCTTGGCGTAATTCACTGCCACTTCGATAGACTGCTTGAACTCGTCTCGCCTCGCAAGTGAACTGGCCAACCCGCGATCGCCTTTGCCCCAATCACCTGCTGGTGCGTTAATCAACACCCATTGCACGCCGGCCTCGAGCGCTTTGTCGCGCAACAGTTCGGCAGAATAATCGTAAGGAAACATGCACTCTGCATGCCTGAACCCGTCCTGCGCACAAGCACCCAATCGGTCCTGGAAATCGAACTCGGTGTAAAGCCAACTCAGGTTGGCCGTCAACTTCATACTTCAAACACCAGGTGCGGGTTGAAGAATGGATTCTCAAAAGCCTGCGGCGTCACCTGCACTTGCCCACGCTCCATTTTTCGAGCTTTGCCTTTTTTGCGAACATAACCACGCGGATTCACCAACACACGGGTTTGACCACCATTGTTGTGAACGGTGTAATCGAAGGAATCATGCATATGGCCATGCACCCACACATCGGCTTTGCCCATCAAACGACTCAGGTCAGATACAAACGCCGCATTGATCGGGCTTAAGTTAAAGCGTGGGTGAATACTTTGCGGGTGGGGCGCATGGTGAGTAATCACCACGGTTTTTCCATCAAACGGTGAAGACAGTGCAGACTCCAGCCAATCGATATTCTGGTAGTGCAAATCGATGCCCATGCTTGGGGAAAACTGTTTGCCGCGCATGCGGATTAACTTGTAATCCGGCAAAAACGCCTTGGCCACAAGCTCGGCACCAAACCGCCAACCGGGCTGAATATTGAAATCGGTCCACAAAGTACAACCCAAAAAACGCACACCCTGAATCACCACGCTGGTGCGCTGCAGGTAATTCAATTGCTTCTTCGCGGCCAGTTCAAACAAATGGTCGTCAAGAATTTCAATGTCGTGGTTGTAATACTCGTGATTGCCTGCCACGTAGATGTGCTGTTTCTCTCCCAAGTCTGCCAGGGCATTTAAACCCTGAGTGCCTTGGTGAATGTCACCAGCAAGGATCATCAGGTCCACGTCCTCAGCAGGTTGTGGAACAGCCGCCAAAGCGGGAAAGTGGCGCATCGTTTCAAGATGCAGGTCAGAATACAAGGCGATTTTCATGCCTTTATTCTAACCTGTAGAGAATTCAAAGCGGATTACACACCCTCAGTCGCCAACGCACTTCCCATCTGTTCGATGCACCGCAAAATATGATCTTCCAGAATTTTGCAGGTGATATGCCGCCAGTCCAGGCGATTGATGAATACCAGGCAATCATTTTTGGGATCGACTGCAAACCAGGAGGGAATGGGTGTCGATGCGCCCATTTCGCGATTGGCTTGCAACACTTTCTTGGCAGCGGCCAGGTTGTCCACGCAAAAACGTTTCAATTCAATGTGAATATCAACCCAAGTAATGCCTTCCATCTCCCCGTGTTGCAGCAATACAGCTTGGTCGTTGAAGAAAAACACGCGACCCAGAGGGGTCATGTTGCTTGGGCGACTCTGTTGAAGGTCTTTCAACAAATCATCGAATTTCTGATACATAAATGGCTCCTTGATTGCCATTTATGTTGCGAATCCCCGCACGTAGGTTCCACCGGGTTTCACAATGGGTCCGCTCAAGAAAAAAGCCACGGCTTTTTACCGTGGCTTGTCTCTGGCTTTTCAACCTTGTACTGCTTAGCGTACTTTTCTCAAGCGCTTGATGGCCTGCAACTGTGCAATCGCGGAAGCCAATTCAGCTTGTGCTTGAGCATAGTCAATGTCCGCACTTCGATTTGCCAGCGCCTCTTCAGCCAAACGCTTGGCTTCTGTGGCTTTGGCTTCATCCAGGTCGCTGCCGCGAAGGGCTGTGTCAGCAAGAACGGTCACCGAGTTGGGTTGTACTTCCAACACGCCACCATTCACAAACACCACTTCTTCTTCAGCCTGACCTGCAATCTTGATGCGAACTGTACCGGGCTTGATGCGTGTAATCAGCGGAGTGTGACGTGGGTAGATACCCAGCTCACCCTGCTCTCCGGGCAAAGCAACAAACTCTGCTTCACCTTCGAAGATTGATTCTTCTGCACTCACCACGTCCACGCGGATTGTCGACATACTCATTTCCTTTGTGATGGGCACCGGCTTCGGTTTTCACCTTCGCCGGCACACGACACACCAATCGGATTACTGAATTTTCTTGGCTTTTTCGAAGGCTTCGTCGATGGTACCAACCATGTAGAAAGCCTGTTCGGGCAAGTGGTCACACTCACCGTTCACAATCATCTTAAAGCCGCGAATGGTTTCCTTCAGTGACACGTATTTACCGGGTGAACCGGTGAACACTTCAGCCACTGTGAAAGGCTGTGACAGGAAACGCTGGATTTTACGCGCACGGGCCACGGCCAACTTGTCTTCTGGAGACAGTTCGTCCATACCCAAAATCGCGATAATGTCGCGCAGTTCCTTGTAGCGCTGCAGTGTTTGCTGCACGCCACGGGCCACGTTGTAGTGCTCTTCACCGATGATGTTGGGATCAACCTGACGTGATGTGGAATCCAGTGGATCCACCGCAGGATAAATACCCAAGGAAGCGATGTCACGAGACAACACAACTGTCGCGTCCAAGTGAGCAAACGTTGTAGCAGGTGACGGGTCGGTCAAGTCATCCGCAGGAACGTAAACGGCTTGCACGGAAGTAATGGAGCCCTTCTTGGTCGAAGTAATACGCTCTTGCAAGCGACCCATTTCTTCGGCCAGTGTTGGCTGGTAACCCACCGCAGAAGGCATACGACCCAACAACGCAGACACTTCAGTACCGGCCAATGTAAAGCGGTAAATGTTGTCCACGAACAGCAGAACGTCGCGGCCTTCGTCACGGAAGTATTCAGCCATGGTCAAGCCAGTCAGCGCAACGCGCAGACGGTTGCCGGGAGGTTCGTTCATCTGGCCGTAAACCAGCGCAACCTTGTCCAACACGTTGGAGTCTTTCATCTCGTGGTAGAAGTCGTTACCCTCACGAGTACGCTCACCCACACCGGCAAACACGGAATAACCACCGTGTTGCTTGGCGATGTTGTTAATCAGTTCCATCATGTTCACGGTCTTGCCCACACCCGCACCACCGAACAAGCCTACCTTACCGCCTTTGGCGAATGGGCAGATCAAGTCGATCACCTTGATGCCTGTTTCGAGCAATTCTGTCGAAGGTGACAGTTCGTCGAAAGCAGGGGCGTTCTGGTGAATCGCACGTGTTGACTCAGTGGTCACTGGACCTGCTTCGTCAATTGGGCGACCTAGTACGTCCATGATGCGGCCCAATGTGCCTTGGCCCACTGGAACTGAAATCGGCTTGCCTGTGTTTTTCACAGCCATGCCACGGCGCAAGCCGTCTGATGCACCCAAACAGATGGTACGAACTACACCGTCACCCAGCTGCTGCTGAACTTCCAGTGTCAGTTCGGAACCTTCCATGGTTAGCGCGTCGTACACTTTCGGCATGTTGTTGCGTGAAAACTCAACGTCAATCACCGCGCCGATACACTGTACGATTTTTCCTTCGTTTGTCGCAGTACTCATCGTTATTTCCTTAATTCAAAATCGTTCCGAACTTCCGCTTACACAGCCGCTGCGCCGCCGACGATCTCTGCCAATTCTTTCGTAATGGCAGCCTGACGGGCTTTGTTGTAGGTAAGTTGCAGTTCACTGATCACATTCTTGGCGTTGTCTGACGCTGCCTTCATCGCAACCATACGTGCTGATTGTTCTGAAGCCATGTTCTCTGCCACTGCCTGATACACCAATGCTTCGATGTAGCGCAGCAACAAATCGTCAATCACGGCCTTCGCATCCGGCTCATAGATGTAGTCCCACGATGTGGAACCCTCATCGGCTTGCAGCCTTTCGCCACCCAGGGGCAGCAGTTGCTCGAACACGGCCTCTTGCTTCATGGTGTTGACAAACCGGGTGTATGCCAAATACACGGCATCCACTTCGCCTGCAACGTACGCATCAAGTTGAACCTTGATCGCGCCGATCAGTGCTTCAAGGTGGGGCTTGTCGCCAAGACCCGTTACCTTGGAAGTCACATCAACACCAATGCGGTTAAAGAAGCCAGCGCCCTTTGTACCGATTGCGGTTGCTCGTACTTTTGCACCCTTGGCGCCAAACTCCTGGAACTTGCTGGTCACCAGACGCAGAATGTTGGTGTTCAAGCCACCGCACAAACCTTTGTCCGTTGTCACAACAATCGCAGCCACGTTTTTGATTTCGTCGCGCGCCACCATGTATTCATGGCGGTATTCCGGGTTTGCTTTGGCCAGGTTGGCGCAAATATTCCGAACTTTGTCCGCATAGGGACGAGCCGAACGCATACGGTCCTGGGCTTTGCGCATTTTGGACGCAGCCACCATTTCCATCGCCTTCGTGATCTTTCGCGTGTTCTGCACGCTCTTGATCTTGGTCCGGATTTCCTTCATTCCTGACATCGTATTTCCTCCAATGACCGGGAAGGTACAAGACCTTCCGGGTTATGCGGTGGGTACAATCAGATCGCTCTGATTAATACGCGCCAGTTTTCTTGAATGATTTCACGGCCTCGTGCAGCTTTGGCTCGTCGTCTTTCGACAACTCGTAAGTCTGCTCGATACGATCGATCAGGTCCTTGTGGCTTGTCTGCATGAACTGACGCAGAGAAACCTCAAAAGGAAGAACGTTCGATACCTCGACATCATCCAAATAACCATTGTTGATTGCAAACAGGGCCAGTGCCATTTCCCATGTTTTCAATGGGGCGTACTGGGGCTGTTTCAGCAATTCAACCACACGGCGACCACGTTCCAGCTGGCGGCGGGTTGCTTCGTCAAGATCAGAAGCAAACTGCGCAAACGCAGCCAATTCACGGTACTGGGCCAAGTCGGTACGGATACCACCTGACAGCTTCTTGACCACCTTGGTTTGCGCTGCACCACCCACGCGAGACACGGAAATACCCGCGTTAATCGCTGGACGAATACCGGCGTTGAACAAGTCGGTTTCCAAGAAGATCTGACCGTCAGTAATCGAAATTACGTTGGTTGGAACGAACGCGGTTACGTCACCGGCCTGGGTTTCAATGATTGGCAGCGCGGTCAAAGAACCGGTTTTGCCTTTCACTTCACCTTTGGTGAATTTTTCAACGTATTCGGCGTTCACGCGTGATGCGCGCTCGAGCAAACGGCTGTGTAGATAGAACACGTCACCTGGGTAAGCTTCGCGACCGGGTGGACGACGCAGCAACAGGGAAATTTGACGGTAAGCCACAGCTTGCTTGGACAGGTCGTCGTACACGATCAGGGCGTCTTCACCGCGGTCGCGGAAATATTCGCCCATGGTGCAGCCAGAGTAAGGAGCCAGGTATTGCATGGCTGCTGATTCTGAAGCGGAGGCCACCACAACAATGGTGTATTCCAATGCACCGTGCTCTTCCAGTTTGCGCAACACGTTCACGATGGAAGAGGCTTTCTGGCCCACAGCCACGTACACGCAAGTTACGCCAGTGCCTTTCTGGTTGATGATCGCGTCGATCGCCACGGCTGTTTTACCAGTCTGACGGTCGCCAATGATCAATTCACGCTGGCCACGGCCAACGGGAACCATGGCGTCAATCGCTTTCACGCCGGTTTGCAGTGGCTGGTCTACTGACTTTCGTTCAATAACACCGGGCGCCACTTTTTCGATCACATCAGTCATCTTGGCGTTCACTGGGCCCTTGCCGTCGATAGGCACACCCAATGCGTTCACCACGCGACCACGCAATTCAGGACCAACAGGCACTTCCAGAATGCGGCCGGTACACTTGACCATGTCGCCTTCAGAAATGTGCTCGTAAGAACCCAAAATAACGACACCCACGGAATCACGTTCCAGGTTGAGCGCCAAACCAAAGGTGTTGCCTGGGAATTCCAGCATTTCACCTTGCATAACATCTGACAAACCATGAACGCGGCAAATACCGTCGCTCACGGACACTACAGTACCTTGTGTCCGGATGTCGGCCGATGATCCGAGGCCTTCGATCCGGCTCTTGATCAGTTCACTGATCTCAGAGGGATTAATCTGCATATTGATTGCTCCAATTACGTTTGAGGGCCAAGTTAGGCTGTTAAAGCCGCCTTCATCGCGTTAAGTTTGCCGCGCACCGAACTATCCAAAATTTGATCGCCCACAGTGACGCAAACGCCACCAATCAGCGATTCATCCACTTGAACTGTTACGTTCAGTTTGGATCCAAATTTCTTTTCCAATGCACCACGTACGTTTTGAACTTCAGCATCAGTCATTGGGAATGCAGATGCGATTACCGCGTCTGCAGAGCCTTCGTGGCTGTTCTTCAATTCTTCGAACTGTCGAGCGATTTCTGGCAAGGCCAGCAAACGGCCATTTTCCACAAGCGCACCCAAAAAATTCATTGCTTGCGCTTCCGCCGGTGTCTTGGTCAGTTCAACAAACACGCTCAACACTTGCTCATCAGTCAACTTTGGGTTGCTGACCAGCAATTTAATGTCTTCGTTGCTTGCGACTGCCGACCACGACTGTAGCCAATCACTCCACTGATTCAGGTTTGAGGTTTTTGCAACATCAAACGCTGCCTCAGCGTAAGGACGGGCGATGGTGGATAGTTCGACCATTTTGTGTTTCCTTAAGCTTTAGGCTTACAGTTCCGCTTTCAGTTGATTCAGCAAATCTGCGTGGGCCTGGGCGTTCACTTCCTTCTTCAGGATTTGTTCTGCGCCTTTCACCACGAGTGTTGCCAACTGATCGCGCAACTGTTCACGGGCACGTTGTGCTTCGTTTGCAGCTTCCGCTTCAGCCTGCGCAAGAATTCGCTTGCGTTCAACTTCGGCTTGTTGTTTTGCCTCTTCAATAATCTGCTGGGCACGCTTTTCTGCTTCGGCCAGGCGCTGCTGATTTTCAGAACGGCTAGCAGCCAGTTCCTGTTCAGCTTTACGACCGGCATCTGCCAAAGCCTGCTTACCACGTTCTGCAGCGGCCAGGCCGTCTGCGATTTTCTTTGCACGCTCATCGATGCTCTTGATCAGCGGGGGCCATACGAATTTCATCGTAAAGACCGCCAGGATGAAGAAAACGACGAGCTGAGCAAACAGCGTTGCGTTTAAGTTCACGGCATGTTTCCTCTAAAACGCACGAATTGGACTTAAAACATTCGTGCGGTGTTGTTCGAAGGAAGTGGCTGTAAATTAACCAACAAATGGGTTAGCAAACGCGAACATCATCGCGATACCAACACCGATCAGGAACGCAGCGTCGATCAGACCGGCCAAAACGAACATCTTTGTTTGCAGTTCGTTCATCAGTTCTGGCTGGCGAGCGGAAGCTTCCAGGTACTTACCACCCATGATCGCGATACCGATACAGGCACCAATCGCACCCAAACCAATGATAATGCCGCAAGCAAGAGCTACGAAAGCAACGTTAGTCATGACAACTCCTTAAATTGAAAAAATGAAAAATTAAAAAACCAAAAAAACTAAAAATCGATCAGTGGCCCTGATGTGCCTGGCCAATGTAGATCAAGGTCAACATCATGAAAATGAAGCCCTGGAGCAACACGATCAGAATGTGGAAGATCGCCCAGATTGTTCCGGCCAACACATGGCCCAAGAAGGCAAACGCACCACCCAAGGACAACGCAGCAGCGCCACCCAGCAAAGCGATTAGCATGAACACCAATTCGCCCGCATACATGTTGCCGAATAGTCGCATGCCCAAAGACACGGTTTTCGCGGCAAATTCAATGAGGTTCAACACAAAATTGGGGATCCACAGCAGTGGGTTGGCACCGAATGGGGCACAGAACAGTTCATGAACGAAACCACCCGCACCCTTGATTTTGACGGAGTAGTACAGCATCAGGCAAAGCACACCCAACGACATACCCAAAGCGCCGTTCAGATCAGCGGTGGCCACCACACGCATGTAGGGGTCGCCAGGGCTGGCTGCAAGGCCAAGGTTGTACAACAGGTGACCCCAAGCCATTGGAATCAAGTCAACAGGGATCAAGTCAAATGTGTTCATGACCACAATCCACAGGAACACGGTCAAGGCCAGCGGCGCGATGAAGCTGCGGTCACCGTGCACAATGGATTTTGATTGGTTTTCAACCATTTCCACCAGCATTTCAATGAAGCCTTGGAAGCGGCCAGGAACGCCAGAAGTGGCTTTGGAAGCCGCTTTGCGCAACATGAGGATTACGATTAAGCCAGACAGGATGGAGAAAAACATCGTGTCAAGGTTGATCACTGAGAAATCGACGATAAATTTTTGCTTATCGGTAGCGAAATGCTGCAAGTGATGGACGATGTACTCTGAGGGCGTTTGCCCATTCGGTGAAGATGCCATACTTATCTCAAGAAAAATGCCAAAAAATAGCTTTTGAGGGTGACGACCGCGGTGAGGATCAAGGACCACCAAACAATGTTCGGATCAACTTGACTCGCTACAAACATGATTGCGATTGTTGCGCCAACCTTCAGGAATTCTCCGGCCAAAAACACAAACGTTCCGCCCATGGGGGTTTTACTACCCAAGGCCAACCGTGCGGCGAACAAAGTGCTCGGCAACGCGACGGCGACGAAACCCCAAGCGGCAGACTGCGCGTGAACTGGGGACACCAACAACATAAGGAGGCACGTGGCCACCCCGACGACCCATTGGAGCCCGACTATTTTCCACATATTTGCTGCGCTGCCACATTTAACCTTAGTGGGATACGTATTTTCCGTAAGGTCACGTGTTTTTGACAAACCGCCAGATTATAGGGGTTTGTACGGCCCCTCGTCAAACGAAAACGGCTTATTTTTCACACCGATTTGGTGCAAAAGTCAAAGCTCTTCTCTGGGAAAGCCAATGCGCTCGAGCACACCGTCGAGCTCATCCAAATTATTGAATTTGATAGTAACACTGCCCTTGCCATTTGCATTGGCTTTTAACTGAACTGCACTGGCTAACCAATCGGCCAATCCCTCTTCAAGTCGGCGCACATCAGCTGTTTGTTTGGGTTTGGTCGCCGAGCGATCGCCGTCACTGGCCCAATCATTAACCAGCTTTTCTGTTTCACGAACCGAGAGTCGTTTATTGACCACCTCGTTGGCACAGGCAATTTGCTCTGCTGCTGTCAACGCCAGTAAAGCGCGGGCATGACCCATTTCAATGTCGCCAGCCAACAACATGGTTTGAACTGGTTCAGCCAGGTTCAACAGCCGCAACATATTACTTGTTGCGCTGCGGGATCGACCAATGGCTCGCGCTGCATCTTCATGGGTTAAATTGAATTCGCGAATGAGACGTTGCACACCCAGCGCCTCCTCAAGAGGATTCAGGTCTTCACGCTGAATATTCTCAATCAAGGCCATGGCCAAAGCGGACTCATCAGGAACCGCGCGAACCAGCACGGGCACTTCTTCAAGCCCTGCCAACTTTGATGCACGGAAACGACGCTCACCCGCAATGATCTCGTATTTTCCTGAGCCGATGGGGCGAACCAAAATGGGCTGCATGATGCCCTGGCTTTTGATGGACTCAGCCAACTCCATGAGTGAAGACTCATCCATGCGAGAACGCGGCTGATATTTGCCCGCCTGCAGCTTGCCCAATGGCAGCGTCATGACCTGCTCGCCCATGTCACGGGTAGAATCATCGCCCGATGGGCCCAGTAGCGCTTCCAGCCCCCTTCCAAGGCCCTTGGTACGTTTAATTGCGTTCATGGCTTCTTGTTGGTTGTTAGGTTATGCGGCGATGGGAAGACCCAGGCGGTCGACCATTTCGTTGGCGAAGTCCAAATAGGCCTTTGCACCCTTGCTGGTTTTATCGAACAACACACCCGGCACCCCGTAGCTTGGTGCTTCAGCCAAGCGCACATTACGGGGAATAATGGTTTTAAATACTTTATTGCCAAAATGCTTTTCCAGCTGAGCGGAAACCTGCTGAGCAAGCGTCATTCGCGGATCGTACATCACGCGCAGCAGACCAATAATGGTCAAATTCGGGTTCAAGTTCTTGCACACTTGTTTGATGGTATTGACTAAATCACTTAAACCTTCCAGTGCGTAGTATTCGCACTGCATGGGAATGACCACGCCATTGGCGCAACACAAGGCATTCAGGGTGAGCAGAGACAGTGCGGGTGGGCAATCGATCAAAATGAAATCGTATTGATCATCCACCTCAAGAATTGCTTCACGCAGCTTGATTTCACGGTCCTCAAACTCAACCATTTCAACTTCAGCGCCAGCAAGTTCGCGGTTGGCTGCCAAAACATCAAACTCGCCTTCTGCACGAACGGTCGCCTCGGCCACGCCCACCATGCCCACCAACACCTGATAAACCGTGTGTTTTACGCTGCGTTTGTCGATGCCGCAGCCCATGGTGGCGTTGCCCTGGGGGTCAAGATCAACCAGTAGCACGCGTTGTTTTGCCATGGCCAAACCGGCAGCCAGATTCACTGCTGTGGTGGTTTTTCCCACGCCACCTTTCTGGTTGGCTATGCAGAAAACTTTCGCCATCTTCTTGTCCTGTGAATGAATGATTTGATTTTAGCGTTTAATCATGAACAAGTGCCTGGCCTCATCCAAGAATGGCACATCAATTGGGTGAAGCGCATTAATTTGCCAACCAGCAGGAACTTCGCTGTCCACCTCAACCCTCCCTTTCAGGGCGGCAAACTGGCCATGCTCAGCCAACACATGCTGACTAAGTGCAATGAAATTACCGATACTGGAAAAAGCGCGGGAACAAATCAGATCAAACGGGGCGTCGAGCTGAAATTCCTCCACTCGCCCGTGCACAGCCTGCGCATTCTTCAAACCCAGGCTGGCAATGGCCTGCTGCATGAAAGCGGCTTTTTTTTGAACCGTGTCAATCAGTGTGATCTGCCAGCTGGGCTGCGCAATCGCCAACACCAAACCGGGCAGACCCGCGCCTGCACCCACATCCAGAATTCTTGGATTGGTCGTAGCCTGCAAAGCAAATGAGATTTCAGGCAACACAGCCAAGGAGTCCAGCAAATGGTGTGTGATCAACTCCCGATTGTTACGAATGGCAGTGAGGTTATAAACCCGGTTCCACTTCTGAATCAGTTGGCCATACTTGAAAAGCTGCGCATGCTGGTCTGAATTCAACCCCAAACGTAAAGTGGCGATCCCCTCTTCCAACAGTGCCTGGTCTGAAACCCCCAGGATTTCAGACTTTGGTTTTCGGTGCAGTGAATTCAAGCCACTTGCTCCGTGGTTCCATCGGAAGATTTATCGGCATTGGCACTTCGATTCAGTAAATCACGTTTCTTTAGATGAACAAGCAACAAGGAAATGGCTGCGGGTGTAATACCTTGAATACGACCAGCCTGACCAATGGTTTCCGGCTTGTGGGTATTCAGCTTTTGCTGCACCTCTTTGCTCAAACCGTTTACACCCGAATAATCAAAGTCCGCTGGGAGTCGGATTGATTCATTGCCCGCACCACGCTCTACTTCAGCCTGTTGGCGCAGCACATAACCGGCGTACTTCACCTCGATTTCCAACTGAGAAACCAAATCACCCTGTTGCAAAGGATTGCTCAAAGCCATTTCGCCATTCTCTTTACTCAGCGTGCTGAGATCGTGATAGCTGACATCCGGGCGTTTAAGCAAGTCGTACAAGTTGTACTCGCGATCAATTCCTTTGTGCAGCACTCGCTCTGCCTCGGCCTGGGTCACAATTTTCGGATTGATCCACGTGGAACGTAAACGCTGCTTTTCCTGCTCCACTGACTCCCGCTTTTCTGAAAAAGCCTTCCAGCGGGTGTCATCGACCAAACCGAGCTTGCGGCCAATTGGCGTGAGGCGCTGATCTGCATTGTCCTCACGCAAGCTTAAACGGTACTCTGCGCGGCTGGTGAACATGCGGTAAGGCTCTGCCACACCCTTGCTGGTTAAATCATCTACAAGCACGCCCAGATACGCCTCATCACGGCGGGGAGTCCATTGCTCTCTGCCTTGCACCATCAGTGCCGCATTCACGCCCGCCAACAAACCTTGGGCGGCCGCCTCTTCATAACCCGTAGTACCATTGATTTGGCCTGCGAAGAATAAACCTTCAATGGCCTTGGTTTCAAGCGTGGTTTTCAACGCGCGCGGGTCGAAATAATCATATTCAATCGCATACCCTGGCCGCATGATGTACGCATTCTCCAAACCTTTAATGGAGTGAAGCAGTTTCAACTGAACATCGAATGGCAAAGACGTAGAAACACCGTTCGGGTAATACTCATTGGTGCTCAAGCCCTCGGGTTCCAGGAAAATCTGATGAGATTCCTTGTCCGCGAAGCGATGGATTTTGTCCTCGATCGATGGGCAGTAACGGGGCCCCACACCTTCGATCACACCGGTGTACATTGGGCTTCTGTCCAGTCCACCTCGAATAATGTCGTGGGTTTTCTGGTTGGTGTGTGTGATCCAGCACGGCAGCTGCTTCGGGTGCATGGCTGCGTTGCCCAGATAAGAAAACACGGGCACGGGATCAAGATCACCCGGCTGCTCCTGCATCACTGAGAAATCGATACTGCGACCGTCAATGCGTGGCGGCGTACCGGTTTTCAAACGACCTTGCGGCAACTTCATGTCTTGCAGGCGCATGCCCAAACCGATCGAGGGAGGATCCCCTGCCCGACCAGCGGAGTAATTTTGCAAACCCACATGGATTTTGCCATTCAAAAAAGTACCGGCCGTCAGCACCACAGCTCTGGCCTTAAACTTCAAGCCGATCTGCGTAACCGCACCGCACACTCGATCACCTTCCAACAACAGATCTTCAACAGACTGCTGGAAAATGCTTAAATTGGTTTGATTCTCGAGACGCGTTCGAATGGCCTGGCGGTACAGAACACGGTCTGCTTGCGCACGGGTAGCCCGCACCGCCGGGCCTTTGGAACTGTTAAGAATACGGAATTGAATGCCAGCTTCATCGGTGGCGATGGCCATTGCACCGCCCAAGGCGTCCACCTCTTTGACCAAATGGCCCTTACCGATACCACCAATCGACGGGTTACATGACATTTGCCCAAGCGTTTCGATGTTGTGGGTCAGTAGCAGGGTTTTGCTTCCTGCGCGCGCGGCTGCAAGCGCAGCCTCGGTGCCGGCATGACCACCGCCCACAACAATGACATCAAACTCTTCGGGATAAAACATGATTCACTCCTGGCACTGGGTGCCGGAATCCGACATGGGATTCAACATTCAAATGCCGAAATCAAACACACTTGATTCGGCGACAATGGCGCAATTATATGCTTCGGCATGATTTTGCCCAAGTGAACATGTTTCACGTGGAACAGAAAACAGACAAGGTTGCTCAATCGCATACTTTCCTGATTGATCGGCTGCTTTGGTACACACCTGCTCGCGCGCCTATTTGCCTCGCTCGACTCCTTACCTCGCACCTCGCACCTCGCTTACGTCGCTTGCTCAGGCGCATACCCTCTTTCGCCAGAAAACCTGACAGCCCCCTTGTTGTTGATTAACCGCCCTAAGCGCACCCGCTAAACAGCGGGCGGGCTGCGCTTTCGGCCTTGCCGAACGGACGGTGAATTCAACACCAAGGGCAGGTTTTCTTGATCGGCGCTGCGAGGGCATTGCAGCCTGAGTGCGCTGGCAAATAGACTTGTAACGCACTTGCGACACATACCCGTTGTGTGCGCAAAGTGAGGTTTGGGTGCTGCACGGGCTGGCCGGCTTTGCAAGGCTTCCCGGCGACTTCGCAGCGCGGGGCGACCTGAAAGGTCGATGCGAAGACGCGTTCGCGTTTCGCATGACCCAAGCCAGAGGCATCAAGCCGGGATCAGAAGACTTGCTTAGGCCAGCTGGTGCAGCACACAAGCCTCAGATCATCCATATAGCATCCCGCATATTGCGCCAAACCCGACTTCCCCACATGTTCCACGTGGAACAATCACTCAAACCACGCTTTCACATACGGCCAATAACTGTCGTAACTGGTGCGCAATATCAATAAAAACACAACCGCCAACAGCGCTTTACGCACAAACCCGGCACCCTTGCGAATGGCCAAACTGGCACCCACCCTTGCACCGGCCAAGTTGAACACAGCCATCAACAAACCCAAAGCAACAATCACATGCCCTGCGGGCGCAAACCAGGCAAGCGAAGCCAGGTTGCAGGCAATGTTCACCATTTTTGCGCCTGCGGTGGCGGCTAAAAAATCAAAGCCGAAGAACACAACAAAAGCCACCATCAAAAACGAACCGGTGCCCGGGCCGAAAAACCCGTCATAAAAACCAATCGCCAACCCCACGCAAGCACCGAAGAATCGTTCACGATTCTTGTCTAACTTGGGTGCATGCACACTGCCCAGGTCTTTGCGCAAAAAGGTGTAAATGGCCACAGCGATCAACAGCAAGGGCAACATCAAACGCAGCACCTCGGTCGAAATTTGCGTCACGATATATGCGCCGCAGTAGGCGCCTATCAGCGCCATCGCCGTGGCTGGCACAACTGCATTCCATGGAACCTGAATGGCCTTGGCGTATTTATAAGCCGCGAATGTGGTACCCACCACGCTGGATATTTTGTTGGTGCCCAGCAAGGTGGCATGACCCTGGGAAGGCATTAACCCGAACAGGGCCGGAATCTGGATCAACCCCCCACCACCTACCATGGCATCGATCAGCCCCGCACCAAATGCAGCGACACACAAGGCGAGCAACACCCACAACTCAATGTTTTCAAACATGAAGAAATTCCGCAGAAAAGAAAACGGGCGCCTTGTGGGCGCCCGCCATAGGACTAATTCCGGAGTATCAGAAAAAAGTCAAAACGTTCAAGCCAAATCAGGCCGCCAAGCGGCTTGCGATTTGTGCTTTGGTTTCTTCCAGTTGAGCTGGCAGGTTGTGCTTCAGTTTCTCGAACAATTCAGCATGCAGATTCAACTCTTCAAGCCAAGCCGCTTTATCAATCGCGGTGATAGAGTCGAACTGCTCTTTACTGAACTCCAGACCATCCCAAGAAATGTCGTCGTAGCTCGGTGAGGTGCCAAATACATGGTCAATGCCCTTGCCTTTGCCCTCAACTCGCTCCAAGGCCCATGCCAGTACTCGCATGTTCTCGCCAAAACCAGGCCAAATGAATTTCCCATCTGCATCGGTACGGAACCAGTTTACGCAGAAAATGCTGGGCAACTTGGCACCAGACGACTCCAGCTTCTTGCCCAAATCGAGCCAGTGCTGGAAGTAGTCAGACATGTTGTAGCCACAGAATGGCAGCATGGCGAACGGATCGCGGCGAACCACACCTTGCTGACCGAAAGCCGCCGCTGTGGTTTCTGAACCCATGGTGGCTGCCATGTAAACACCTTCAACCCAATTGCGGGCTTCGGTAACCAGCGGCACGGTGGTTGAACGACGACCACCAAAAATGAAGGCGTCAATTTCAACACCTGCTGGGTTGTCCCAGTTGTTGTCGATCACAGGGTTTTGTTCGGCAGCCACTGTGAAGCGGGCATTCGGGTGCGAAGCTTTGCGGCCACAATCAGGCGTCCAGTCCTGACCCGTCCAATCAACGAGGTGCGCGGGTGCTTCTTTGGACAATCCTTCCCACCACACATCGCCGTCGTCTGTCAGAGCGACGTTGGTGAAAATCACATTGGCGTTCAGTGAAGCCATGCAGTTTGAGTTGGTTTTGGTGTTGGTGCCGGGGGCCACGCCAAAGTAACCCGCTTCCGGGTTAATGGCGCGAAGCTTACCGTTTGCATCGGGCTTGATCCAGGCAATGTCGTCACCAATGGTGGTAACAGTCCAGCCCTTCATGGATGCGGGTGGAATTAACATGGCGAAGTTGGTTTTGCCGCAAGCCGAAGGAAAAGCTGCAGCCACATGGTACTTCTTACCCTCTGGGTTAGTAACACCCAGAATAAGCATGTGCTCGGCCAACCAACCTTGGTCACGACCCATGGTAGAGGCAATGCGCAAAGCCAAGCATTTCTTGCCCAGCAAGGCATTACCGCCGTACCCGGAACCATAAGACCAGATTTCACGAGTTTCAGGGTAGTGAACAATGTACTTCGTGGTGGGGTTGCAAGGCCAAGCCACGTCTTTCTGGCCAGCTTCCAAGGGCGCGCCCACTGTGTGTACGCAAGGCACAAATTCGCCGTTCTCGCCCAGTACGTCATACACCGCTTTGCCCATGCGCGTCATCATGCGCATATTCACGACCACGTAGGCGGAATCAGACAACTCAACACCAATGTGCGCGATTGGACTGCCCAATGGACCCATGGAGAACGGAACCACATACAAGGTGCGACCACGCATGGAGCCCTTGAACAAACCGTTCAAGGTGGCGCGCATTTTGGCAGGATCTTCCCAGTTGTTGGTGGGGCCTGCATCTTCTTTCTTTTCAGAGCAGATGTAGGTACGGTCTTCCACGCGGGCCACGTCTGAGGGATCAGACCAAGCCAGGTAAGAATTGGGGCGCTTTTCAGGGTTGAGTTTGCGCAGTGTTCCTGCTTCAACCATTTCTGCGCAAAGGCGATCGTACTCTTCTTGTGAACCATCACACCACACAATATTCTTGGGCTCGGTAAGGGCCGCAATTTCTTGCACCCAAGCCACAAGTTTCTTGTGCTTGACATACGATGGCACGGTCTGGCTGACCATAGACAGCACTGCACTCATGCTAAAACCTCCAGATAGACAAATGTAATTCTTTTGTGCGGGGGCTTTGGCGTTGCTCTACAGTGTGACCGGAACATGACACCAAGCACACGGGCGATCGATTTGTCGCTTATCCGCAAACTTAGCCCTCGAGTTTAACATGTTGTAAGCAAACGGAAATAAGTTTTTCCTATAGGCATTATCGCCTAATCGCATACGTTGTTTGCTTTCCGACACAGGCCATGTAAAGTGGCAAAACAAAATGACTACGGAAGACTCATGAAGCTGATTGCAATTTGCACGGGCCTGGTTGCCCCACTGGTCTATCGAACGGCATCGGGTGACATCAAAACCGAAGCAAGCGGAATCAAAAAACAGGCTGTGAGCACTGAACAAAACCCGAACCCCGTCGAATTGAAAAAGCTGGGTCTGGAAGGCGATGAGCAATGCAATTTGTCAGTGCATGGTGGATTGGACAAGGCCGTGTACATGATGCCCGCTGAGCACTATGAGTTTTGGAAAGCGCGCCGCCAAGAGAAAAACCTGGACACCAATTTGCCCTGGGGATTTTTGGGCGAAAATCTGGTGGTGGAGGGTCTGGATGAAACCCTGGTAAGAATTGGAGATGAGTTTGAATTGGGCGAGGTTCGGCTGCGGGTCACCGACCCACGCGAGCCATGCCACAAATTTGCCATTCGCATGGGTTTTGGTGCAGCCCCAAAGCAAATGATTCAGCAGGGCAATTGCGGCTGGTATTTGCGCGTGGTGCAAACAGGGCAGTTGCATGCGGGCATCGAATTAAAACACTTTGCCAACCCGCAGGGCAAGACTGTGCTTGAATCGTTCCGCTATAAAACCCGCAAGGGTCAAATGGATTTGTTGTAACTCCGCCTAGGCGGCCAGCTGTTTTTTCCAAACTTTGGCTTGCGCTTTGGCTGCGGGCAACACCAGTCGCCCCAAACGCTCAATCCACACGGGGTTGGGGTCGTAACCGTGGTGGGTCACAGCCAATGCCAACGCCTCTTCATCCCAGCCATCCTCGCAATACAAATCGAACAGCGCTTCAGCCAACACCGGGCTTCTGGGCAGGGCACGCAGCCACTGCTCGGCCTGCACAATCGCATCTCGCGACCGACCGGCATCGCGCAACATGCGAACTGCCACGACCGCTTCAAAATCATCAACAGCCGACTTCCTGAGCAACTCGGCCAACAGGCGCTTTTCACCAAGATACTCAAGAAGTGCGCGAACGCGCAGCCTTCTCCACCGCTTGTCGAAAGAACGCCAACTTACATTGCTGGTGGGCTGCATTTCATTCATTTCATTGATTTCGAGTTCAAGCAAACCCAACACGGTGTGGCGATCACACAAAGCGATTTGCTTCCACCACCAGGAAGGGTCTACCAGACCAGCCTGATCCAACATGGCTACTGGATACACCAGGTGCGCACGCTCAATGGGATTTTCAATTCGCGCTGAAACAATGCTCAACCAGTCGCGCGTGAATTCGCGCACTGCCTTGAGCAACAAGCCGTGCTTGTCATCGGCGCCCTCGCAAATGGCCAACAACTTTTGCAGTCCATGTGCGCCCAACTCCACCAACAAATTGGGGTCGTGTGGGCGTTGCAATTCCGATTGCAGCCAGCCATCAAGAATCTGAGTGCGAATTGCTATCCGCTCGCACGATTGCGCGGAAGGGCAACGCGCCTGACCAACAAAACGATTAATCAGTTGTTTCAGCTTTCGTGGCCTGGACTTCAAGTCGGCTTCGTCATTTGAGTCGAGAAGCTCACAACTGCTCTCCAAAAACTGGAATGCGCGGTGAAGATCGGGCAAATGCTGCGAGGCCCGCCCGAACCAGAGCATCCATTCCCGCCCACTGCGCGCTGCCAATGGGGAGTTGTGCCGTTCTTTTAGCATTTAAAACCTCCCGGTTAAAGCAGGTGCTTGGTTACTCAGTGAACGAACTTCATCAGCGAAGTTTGTAATGCCCCGGCGCATAGGCTTTGGTGCGAACAAAGCCACGCAACTTCAGGTGCTTGGTTTTGCGACCAGTGACACGCTCGCGCCACATTTTGAAACTGCTGGCTTTCATGCTGGCGCGCATGAGTTCAATGGTTTGAGATTCATTCAAACCAAATTGAAGTTCTATCGCTTCAAATGGTGTTCGATCTTCCCAGGCCATTTCTACAATGCGGGAAACATCTTCTTCGGACAACTTAAACTGCAAAGGCTTGGACATCTGATCTCACTGACCGCTAAACTGGAGAAAATTCAACAATCAGTATATGACAGAAGGGGCTTTTACGTGAAAAGAGCATCGCTCAGCTTGATCGTATTGATCACATTGGTAATCATCGTTTTCTTCGGCCTTGGCCTGTACTCAGAAACCGGTGCGCCCCCCGGACTGGCCAATGGGCAGTTGGCACCCTGCCCCAATAAACCGAACTGTGTAAGCAGCGAGAGTTCACCCTCGGACAATCACTCCATTGCCGCCTTGCCGATTACGCCAGGCATGGGAGAAGAACCTTTGCTGAAGGTGAAAGAAGTCATCGAACTCTTGGGTGGCGATGTAAATTTTTCCAATGATCAATACATGGCCAGCACTTTCACAAGCGATCTTTTTGGCTTTGTGGACGATGTGGAATTTCGCATAGACCAGGGCAGTGGATTACTTCATGTTCGCTCGGCCTCGCGGGTTGGATACAGCGACCTGGACGCAAACCGCAAACGCGTAGAACAAATACGGGCGCTTTTAAGCACGAACTAGGGTAATTACCCACGAAACTTTCCTATTTTTTATTGGGTAGTTCAAAAGTGTGGTCCCTCGTACGGGTGACAAAGTGTAAAGTGGTTACCGAGAGAAAAAAGGGACGGAGACACTTCCACAATGAGCAGTCCAAAAGAAATCAACGAGGCGGTCAGGCTCACCGAGCTTTACCAACTCGATATTCTGGACACAGAAAAAGAGGAGTACTTTGAAGCGCTAGTGGACTTGGGTTTGTCTGCGTTCAATTGCGCATTCTGCTTCATTGCATTTGTAGATTCTGATCGACTTTGGTTTAAAGCAAAACGTGGTTTCGAAGTCAAGGAAGTCCCCCGCGATCTTTCCATTTGTTCTCACACCATTCAACATGATCAGCCGCATGTTATCAACGACTGCCTTGAACACCCAGTGTTCAAGACCAACCCCCTGGTACTTGGCAGCCCCTGGATTCGCGCTTATTTGGGAATCCCCATTCGCTCAGTGAACAGCAACAACATTGGCACATTTTGCCTGCTCGACAACACTGCGAGAACCTGGACAAAATCTGAAGTGTCAGTTGCAATTGCCTTGGCCAAATTGGTTGAACACAGCCTTGTTGAGCGTGCGCTGAAAGCCAAAGAATCAAACGAATTGAATTCCAAACAACAACACAACTACAACAATCAAGGTTTGGGTAGCTGGAAGAACACCGATCACGGTGAGCTGATTGAACTGTCGCCCTCCATGGAAAAATGGCTCAACCTTTCGCAAACCCGTGTGGTACAGGCCAGCTGGTTCCATAACTTACCAATTGACGAAGACCGGGAAATGGTCGAGAAAGCGCGACTTAAACGCGACGGAAATGCGTTTGTGTATCGCGTCCGTTTGCCCAGTGGCGATATTGTGCGCTTTGAAGAACAGGTTTATGACAGCGGCAACGCAGGTGACAACCGCTTGTTCGGTTTGGTGAAAAAAATCAGCGAACCTGCGCTGGGAGCCCTTCACCAAGAAGTGTCAAACGATTCCGACAGTATGTCGCGCATGGAGCCTCATCTGGACCTGAAAAAGTTTCCCAAGTCTTTTTTGAGGGAAACCGTGAAAGGCAGGCTCGCACTTGACCATCAGGGATTAATCACCGGCCTGGCCAGCGCAGGTGATGAAGAATTCACAAAAATAAAACTCAAGGAAAGTTTTATAGATTTGCTCTACGGCGAAGACCAAGAAACGTTCTCGAAAATACTGAATCAATGCCTGAAAAACAATTTGCCCTCGGAAGCTTGGGTGCGCCTGAACTTTCAGGATGAAAACAGCACATGGCTACGCATGGAGCTTTGCCCGAAAAAAGGATTCACTGCATTTAAAAAACCATGGGTGATCGTCAATTTTACAGCGATGATCAACAAATCATCTTCGGTTCAAAAATCAATTTTTGATGAAAGTCTTCTGAATTTGACTGGCACTCTGGCCAAAGTGGGTGGCTGGTACTACCACCTGGAAAGTGGATCGCTAAAAACCACTGAAATGCTTCGCGAGGTATTGGGCTCCAGCAAAGACTCGCTCAATTCAATTTTTCACCTCAGTTCCATTCTATCCAGATTGTCTGGCCGCAATATCGCGGTGCTTTTTATTGAATGCATCAACAACCGTAAACCGGCCAGCCTTGAGTTTGAAGCACTCGGGCAACACGAGAAAAAGAAATGGTTTCGCATGATGATTCGCCCCTCCATCAGCGACGAGGGCGTGCCGATGGGACTGTACGGCTCAATTGTCGACATCTCTGAAACGCGCCGAGTGGAGCAATCACTTGAAAAGAATCTGCTGACCTACAACCTGATTGTCGACAACCTTACCGATGGTCTTGTTGAAATCGACTCAAGCCTGAATGTCAGCTTTGTGAACCGAAATGCAAAAACCCTGCTGCAAAAAGACAAAGAACTTTTTGTTCATGCAATGCCCTTGAATGAATTGATCCCGGACCTCGACAAAAACCAGTTTGCAGCATTGCTGGAAACAGTCGACCAAGTGGGCTTCTCCAAATCTGTTGAACAGTTTGTAGGATTCATCAAACGCTGGATTTCACTACGTGTCTTCAAGTCGGGCACTGGTTACACGATCCTGATCAAAGACATCACCAAGCGCAAAAATCAAAGCAGCGATTTGTACATGCTGAATTCAGCGATTGAACAAATTCGCGAAGTCATTATGGTGACCAATGACATTCGCAACACCAAAGACCCATTTGGTTTGTTGTATATAAACTCGGCATTCGAGACATTTGTGGGCCAGGCACGAGACAAATGGCTAGGGCGTAATCCATATCACCTCATCCACGGTCGCATCCCGACCAGGCACTATCGCCAGTTGCTTGTCGGATTTTTAAGCCACCAAAAAATTCTAGTAAAAACAGAATATGAGATCAACCCGGAGAATAAGGTGACTTGCGACATTCTGATTTCACCGTTTCTGGACACCGCGCGAAACGCGCCTTGTTTCCTGATCGTGTTTCGGGTTTTTGAGAACTGATTGAGAGCCGGGTTTAGGCCAGCGTGGCACCAAGGCTTGAATGCTGAGTGCGTGGTGCAAACACCATTGCATGAATGGTTTTGACTAGATTGGTCATTGTTTCTGCGGTGTCTTTGCGTAAAAACCGGGCTGGCTGTAAAGCATCTGAACGGTGCTCTGCAAGGCTTTCGGCGAGCTCTAGGCTTTCCAGATTACAAGACATATAAGACACTGGCACAGCATGCACATACCTGCTGTAGAACACCAGAATGTCTCGCAAATCGTCGTGTGCATTGTCGGGAAAATGGAGATCGGACAATACGGCAGATGGCAAAGGCCGCAAGCCCCGTTCGGCTTGATTGAATGCTGCACGGATATCACCGAAGCGCTCAAACACCGTCAGCGAAATAGACAGATAAGTCACCTTGGCAATTTCTTCAATGGCCTCTTCCACCACAAGCCGGTAGAAAGGTGAATCTTCAGCAACCCAGACTTCCAGTGGTTTTGATTCCGACTCACTCACGACATTCACCTGGCCAAACGGCATCTAAACTCAATACCCATAGGTTAGTGGATGACAGGTTGACCACCATCAACACAAAGAGACCCCCCCCCTATTTGAGGGAGAAATCATTCTGTACCCGCACGCTTCAAATGAAGCCATCCTCCAAATGAAGGGGCATCGCTTCGAGGGTTCACACGTAACATCATTCAAACATATCGGTAATACCGGTTTTTATTTTTGGCAAACAAATTGGGAGGTTGCCGAATGAACCCCAACGCTGTACTTTTGATTGAAGATCATCCACTGGTGTCCATGATGCTGGCCGACATGCTCACCGAGCACGCCCCGGACCTGAGTGTGCTCAAGGTGCCCACCATCCAGGCCAGTGAACAGCACATTCACGAAAATCCGCGCCTCGTCATTTTTGATTTGAACTTGCCCGACTGCGAGGGCGTCGCCTCTGCCAGACGCGTGCGCAACCTGTTCCCTTTCTCGCAACTGCTGGCATTTACTGGCACCACACACGACGACATCCTCCAGGAACTGGACGAAATGGAAATTCCGTGTGTGCGAAAATCTGCTGATTACCATGAACTGTTGGATGCAGTCATGAAAGGGTTGATGGCCACAGGCGTGAGCTGCCAGGAAGGAATGAGTGCGGACAAAATGAAGTCCAAAAACGAGTTTCAATCCAACATCATTGCGCCAGGCTCCAAAAAACCGCTGACTTGGCGACAAGTTGAAATCATGCGTCGCATTGCTGTGGGAATGACCGCAAAAGAGGCTGCCCGCGACATGAACTTGAGTCCTGAGACTGTTCGTGCCCACATGCGTGAAGTCCTTGTTAGACTAGGCGCTCAGAATCGAGCCCATGCAGTGTCTATTTTCACCAAGGCAGAACGACAATCGCGGTTACTTGAAGAAGCGCAAAGTCACTGAACCTGGGCCGAACAATACCAATAACAAGGCTGGCCCATGAAACTGACCCTGCTGATTCGAATATTTGGCTTACTCATTCTGGTGTTCTCGGTATTCGGCATCGGTGTGAAGAGTATTTCGATTCACCAGCAAACAGTTCAGGAAGATTATTATCAGGCCTGGGCTTCCGACGAAGCCATTTTGACCCGCACGCTCGCCGAGTTTGAAGCCATGCGCAAGCTGGTGCTACTTTACGCAGCCAGCCGCAACCCGGAGTACATCAACCACTATCTTGACATTGTTGGGCTGCACAACGGCAGCCGTATTTACACCACCGAAGTCGACGCAGACTACTGGGTCGATGTCATCACAGGTCAAAACAAAGATTCTGCCGTGTCTTGGGGTATCGGGCAAAACCTCAGTGAAAGGCTTTATTCGCTGAGATTTATCGCTGAAAACGAGCCTGCCATTGAGCGAATCCTCGACCTGCGCCATCAACTTGAGAAAAATGAACTCAGCGCGTTTGCCAGCGGTATTACCCGCTTCGTTGAGAAACGGGAGGGCGAATACTTGTCACCGCCCGAAGTCAAAGAAACATTCGGTGTGTTGTTCGACCGTGAACACATTGAACTAACCAATGCACTGTCTGCAGAATTGTCCTCCTTCATTGCGCGTGAAAAAAGCCGCTACCTCGGTTTGATTGACGCCTCTCGCAAGGAACTCACCTACAGCGTTTATCTTGATGTGGTGTTCACCCTGCTCTTTTTGTTGGGCTTGTTCATCGGTTTGGTGTCCATCAAGAAAAAGGTGATCGACCCTATTAATTCGCTGTACAACGCCAGTGAAGAAATCATGAAGGGCGATTACACCGTGCGTGTAAACAACCGCACAGGCTCGCATGAAATCAACCTGCTGATTCGCGCGTTCAATCGCATGATTCGTTCATTCCAGCGCGACCTGGAAAAAAGCGAACGCGTGAAACAAGCGCTTGAAGAGGTCAGCCTGGCCAACGTGGAGAAAGAACGGGCAAAGAACGAATCACGAATCAAGAGCTCATTTCTGGCCAATATGAGTCATGAAATTCGCACCCCCATGAATGCGATTCTCGGCATGACAGCACTCACGCTGAAAACCGATTTGAACGAAAAGCAGAAAGACTACCTGACCAAAATTCAATTGTCAGGCGACAATCTGCTTCACTTGCTCAACAGCATTCTGGACTTGTCAAAAATTGAATCCGACATGTTCAAGCTGGAGCAGCGTCCATTTCGCCTTGACGATGTGCTGGAAGAAGTATTTGGCACCTTAGGCAACTCAGCGCTGGATAAAAACATTCGCCTGCTGTACACCCTTCAAGGCAAAGGCCTGCAATCAACCCTGAACCGACTGGTTGGCGATTCTTTGCGCGTGGGTCAAATTCTGAAAAACCTGATTGGAAACGCCATCAAGTTCACCAGCGAAGGACACATCAACCTCACTGTCAAAGTCCTCAAGCAACTCGACGACCAGGTTACCCTGCAATTCAGTGTCAGCGACACCGGCATTGGCATGAGCAAAGACCAGTTGCAACGCGTATTCGACAAGTTCACGCAAGCTGATTCGAGCACCACACGGATGTTCGGCGGCAGCGGCCTGGGGCTCAGCATCGCCAAAGAATTGGTGCACCTGATGGAGGGCGACATTCATGCCCATTCCACACCGGGGCGCGGCTCGGTGTTTTATTTCACCTTGAACCTGAAAACACAGGAAGCTGAGGCACCGGCTCGCAATCCAAATTTGTTGCATGGCCCAGACATCAAACGAGCCTATATTTGCTCGCTGGACCAAAAACTGCACCGCTCGATCTCCAGCATTCTTGACCAGTTCTATGTGCCGCTAGCCGTGCTATCCGCCGAGGAACTAATCACAGATCAACTTCCATTTGAAGCCAAAGACATTGTATTTATCGACAGCGATATTGCGACCACCTCGCCCGAACTTTTGTCTCTGCTCAAGGCAAATCACCTGAACCAAAACAACAATCTGGTTTGGCTTTCCAACCGCAACGCAACCGAACTACAACGCATTCACGGCGCAGACCCCAACAACCGGGTGTTGACTACACCCATTTTGCCAGTGCACCTGATGAAACTGGCTGAGCGCCAAGTGCAGCAATCTGCACCTGCACCAGCCACAAAAACCACCACTTCACGCAAAGCTGCCAAAACCAGCGAAACACAGGCTGTTGATAAAACCGAAGCGCGTTCAGCCAAACTGTTAATAGTAGAAGATCACCCTTTGAACATGGAATTGCTGCTGGATTTCCTGAGTCCGAAAAACTACCAGATCCGCTGTGCGAAAGACGGTCGCGAAGCAATCCAGATACTTAAAAACACGCCCGAGCCATTTGACTTGATGATTTCAGACCTTGAAATGCCTTTTGTTGACGGCTACCAGTTGGCAACCTGGGTTCGGGAAAATGCGGTGCATTGTGTAACCCCGATCATGGCACTTACAGCACACGCCTTCGAGCAAACCCGTGTGCGTTGCGAAGAACACGGCATTAACGATGTGCTCACCAAACCATTTCACGAGAAAAACCTGTTCGACGCCATCAAGCGCTGCCTGCGCAACAAAGAAGGTGTATTGACAGGATTTGAAACCAGGCATGACACACCCCGCATGCCCTTGTCCGAGCATGCCGCCACAGCCACCGAACCAGCCACCAGCCCACGCCATTCTGCAATTTTCAAAGTAGACAGTTTTGAGCCCGAGCGAATGGCAAAGTACCTCGGCAAATTTTTACAAACCAGTGAAAACCTGATTGAACGCCTGGAAGATTGCGCAAAAAACAAGGACATTCAAACCTTCAAACGGGAAATTCACTCCCTGGCGGGCGTACTGGGCATGTTGGGCACAGAGAGTGTCAAACAACAGTTCTCTAGAATGGATAAATCACTGGAAGATCCGACCACACAAACCATGGTGATGACAGAAATCAAAGATGTGTGGCCCACCATCGTGGATGAAGCCGAGAAAATTCTGGTGTTGATTAATCGTTTTGGAAAACATTGAACAAAGCTGTGCGCAAGTAATTGTGTTCGCACACAGCATGTCTTACACTGAGTTCACAAGATTTAACAAAATAAAAAGTTCATAGTATTTGTAGTGTCAAGAACTTACCCAAAGTAGTCAAAGTATTTTCAAGGGTTTGACGTGAAACATTTTTTGCATTCAGTGATTACCAGCCTCGCGTTGTTGACGATGGTGGGAACCCCCGGCGTGGCTCGCGCCGAAGTGGTGTTGGTGGGTTCCAGCAGCATCCATTTCAATGAAATTTCGAAAACAAAACTGCGCGATTTGTACACAGGCCAAAGTCAGGCTGTGGGTGATTCCTCCGTGCTGGTCATTGATCGGGACGATGCGTTTGGTGAACGCAGCCGCTTTATTTCAGGCACCCTGGGTTTCACCACTGAGGAATTTCGAACTGTTCAGCGACTTCTGGAATGCATCGGCATCAGCAAAACCCCCACCGTTGCGCGCAACAGCCAACACATGGTCGACCTACTGACCAACAATCCCAATGCCTTGGGCTACCTTACCCGAAAGGAGTTGCAAGGCAATCCAACCAAGACTAAATTGAAACTCATCAAGGTACTGGCCGAGTAACTCGCCAAATAAGCAGAACATGGACAAGTACAACGTCAATTTTGGATGCAAAAGGCCTTGGTTGAACTTGGGTCTGCTGTTGACAGCCTTCTTTCTTGCAAACGCCAACGCCTACGCCTTTTGCGCTGGCACCTTGATCAAGGAGATCAAAGCCTTGGCAAGCAAGCCTGAGGTCATTGAGGCCGTCAAGGCGTCTAATGCCCGTCAACTTGGCAAAGAAAGGATCATGGAACTGGATGAGAGGTGGATCAAACTAAAAGGCCGTTTGCCCGAGGCCGATCAAATCATGAACTCAAAAGTTTCAGGTTTACTGGCCGCCGCGATGAACAAACAAAGTTATTTCAAAGAAGCGATTTTGACGGGCAACCAAGGGGAAACCGTCGCCATGAATACGGTGACCACCGATTATTGGCAAGGTGATGAAGAAAAATTCACCGCGATTTTTGACACCAACCTGCCTTCCAGAAAACCCGATTCGCATATTTCCCGCGCCCGCTGGGACGACAGCACCAAAGCCATGATTGCCCAAGTGAGCGTGCCAGTGTACGACGGGGATTACATGATAGGTACCCTCACGGTAGGCGTGGATCTTAAACGCGTGCCCCACCCCAACCACTGACGAAAATTAATCGTTCAGCTTCATTTTCACGCTGCGTTCAGCCTTCAGAAACACGTTCACCGCCTGCGCCTTGTTCGATACTTCCAAGCGTTTGAAAATTTCCCGAATGTGTCCACGCACTGTCTCGGGACTAAGCCCAATGCGCTGGGCAACCATTTTTGCAGACAAACCTTCTGCAGTCATTCTCATGATTTCCACTTGCCGCCAAGTCAACGGTTTTGCACCGGGATAGGCCACAATATTGGATTGGTGTTCGTTGGCTGGCGCGCTGTCTGATGAACTGCCATTCAAAATGCCGGATTTAAAAAGCACAGACTCAATTTCATGGGCCAAAGCCGACTGGCTGCAGGTTTTCTCCACCACCGAATAGCCCGAGTGCGCGGCGCGGGTTTGAATGTCCTCATTGACAAAACCGGTATAAATCAACCCACACACTTTCGGGAACATGGAGTCCAACCAGTCTATTGTTTCCTGTCCCTTGGAATCGGTCAGGGTAAGATCAAAGATGATCAGGTCCGGTTTTTCAAACAAGTGTTCTCGGGCTTGAACCAAACTGGTTGCCACGTGAATTTGTGCGTGAGGGGCCATGTCTTTGCAGACGTCCTCGATCACCATCGAAATCAGCGGATGATCTTCGAGCACCAATATTTTTTGATTTTTCATTGTTCGCAGGCTAAGTCGGGCACACAGGACCTTAGGGTCTCTTCTTCCACCCCAAGAGTACATGAATTCAGGGGAACAATTAAGCCTGCTTTTTGCCTTTTTTTACAAAGGGTTCCGCATTTCGGGGGGGCATCAGAAACAAGCATCCTCATTTCACGGAATGGGCAAGAAAATTCAACTCAGTAAGATGGACTCATACCGAATCCTTTGCGGAGCAAGCCATCATGACAATTGCACTGGTCCAACATCAGCAACACGACTGTGAACCACTTTACTTTCGCCAGTCCGAGGCGCGAGTCACCATGGAACTGGACAATGTGGCGCATGGCCTGAACCACTTTGCCCAACAACTGCGCAAAACCGCCTCAGCACAGGCACGCTTCGCCTTGGTGGTCCAGCTTAAAACCTGGGCACTGAACAAACCAACCCTGCAAACCCTGATGGCGCAGTACCTGGACGAAGTGGAACGCACCCAGCAGGTGGTACATCTGGATCCGGATAGCCACAACGAATCGATTGAATCGCTGTGCGAGCAGCTGGTGTTTTTGAGTGCCGTGTTTGAGCAGGAATCAGAACTAATCGAACAAATGGCCTTTGCCGACCCACAACTGGTGTTTTGCGACTAAACCTTATTTGCCGATACAGAACCGGCTGAAAATCAATCCCAGCAAATCATCGGGCAACATACGCCCGGTGATTTCTCCCAAAGCATCATGCGCCAGGCGCAACTCTTCAGCGAACAAATCCAGAATCCGATCGTCCTGTTGTGCAAACTCATGTGCAACCGCCAAATGCTGACCACACACCTTCAAAGCATCAACGTGGCGCTGCCGTGCCATGAAACCATGGTCGGGCGTATGGGCAATGCCCACCTTGGCCAGTATGGCGTCTTTCAACTGTTCCAGTCCCAGACCGTTCTTTGCGGATACCGGTAATACATGGCTCGGCAATTGTGGCACCTCAGGCAGCAAATCAACCTTGTTCAACACGGTGATTGTGGGCAAATGAACAGGCAGTTCAAGGTGGGTATTCAATGCATCCTGGAGGCCCTGAGTTGCGTCTTTCAAAATAAGCAACAAATCGGCTTCTTCCACCGACTTTCGGGTTCGCGCTATGCCGATTCTTTCCACCTCATCGGCGGTGTCACGCAAACCTGCCGTGTCAACCAGCACCAAAGGTATGCCGCGAATATTCAGTTCCTGTTTGATTCGATCACGCGTGGTGCCCGCAATGGCCGACACGATTGCGATTTCCTCACCGGCCAAAGCGTTCAGCAAACTCGACTTGCCCACATTGGGCTCGCCCACCAGCACAATTTGCAAGCCATCGCGAAACTTCACTCCTTCCTGCGCTGCACCGAGCAACTGTCGATGCGCATTCAAGATATCCGCAAGTTGACCTTTGGCATCTGCCTTCTCAAGAAATTCGATTTCCTCTTCAGGAAAATCAAGTGTGGCTTCGAGCAGCAAACGCAAATGCACAATTCGGTCGGCCAGCTCATTGACCTGCTTCGAAAACACACCACTTAACGACGCCGCCGCGGCTTTGGCAGTGGCTGTAGAACCGGCATCGATCAAATCGGCCACCGCTTCGGCCTGGGCCAGATCAAGCTTGTCGTTTAAAAATGCGCGTTGCGTAAACTCACCTGGCATGGCGTGGCGCAAGGGAATATTCAGCTGCCGGGCCAAGGCCAGAGCATGCCCCACCACACCTTGCAACACGGCTTGACCACCATGCCCCTGAAACTCAAGCACATTCTCGCCCGTGAATGATGCGGGCGCATTGAACAGCAGGGCAATGCCTTCATCGATGGCATGCTGGTCAAAATCACGAAGTGTTAAAAGAGTTGCTAAGCGCGGTTTGGGCAACTTGCCACAAAACGCCATGCAAAAAGTCTGAAAACAGGAAGAAGAAGGAAAAGAAAACCGCACCACCCCCACCCCGCCCTTACCGGGCGCGGTGGCGATGGCCACGATGGGATCACCGTGCAGTGGCTGGTGCAGACTCAATTTGACGTGTAATTACCCACTGTTGGGCAATCGACAAAATATTGTTAACAACCCAGTACAGCACCAAACCAGCCGGGAAGAAAATAAACATGACCGAGAACACCAAAGGCATGACCATCATGATTTTGGCTTGAACGGGATCGGGTGGCGTGGGATTCAACTTGGTCTGGATGAACATGGTTACCGCCATGATCACAGGCAAAATGTAGAAGGGATCCGGCGCAGCCAAATCGGTTACCCAACCCAACCACGGTGCATTGCGCATTTCAACACTGGCCAGCAATACCCAGTACAGAGCAATGAACACTGGGATCTGAATCAGAATGGGCATACATCCGCCCAAAGGATTGATTTTCTCGCGCTTGTACATTTCCATCATGGCGCGCTGGAAACCCATTTTGTCATCGCCATATTGTTCCTTCAGCTTTTGCATGCGCGGGCCAACTTTGCGCATTTTTGCCATGGACTTGTAGCTGGCTGCCGACAAGGGGAAAAACACCAACTTGATCAAAATGGTCAGTACCACAATGGCCCAACCCCAATTGCCAATATAACCGTGAATTTTTTCCAGTAACCAGTAAATGGGCTGGGCAATTACAGTGAGCCAGCCATAATCCACCACCAGATCCAGCCCGGGTGACAGAGCTTCCAGCACACTTTGATCTTGCGGACCGGTATAGAGTTTGGCTGCATATGCCGCAGTTTGTTCGGGCGCCAAAGTGCCGAGGCTGCTGACCAAACCAATGGAATACAGGTTGGAATCTACCTGGCGCGTGTAATTCTCGCGGGGACCATCCTGACCAATAATGGCCGACACAAAGTAGTGCTGAATCATGGCCAACCAGCCGGAATCAGCGGTTTTTACATAGTCTGCACTGCGATCGGCGATGTCTTCAAACTTAATCTTCTGGTACTTCTTCTCAGGCGTATACACAGCCGGTCCTGTGAATGTTGCATACAGAGAAGAGTCACTTTCAAGCGGGTTGCCGTCACGCGTAATTTGTACATACGCACTGGGTGATACGGGCTCTGTGCCTATGTTGCGTGCATTGATCACAAGGTCAATGTCGTAGCGATTCTTGAAAATTGTGTAGGTTGTTGTGTTTTCAACACCACCGCTTGTGGCTTTGAATACAAGCTTTAATTGATCCTGGCCGGGCGCAAACTCGGTAGAGCCCGACACCAGTTCAAACAAGGTACGGTGGTTGGGCGCGTCAGGTACACCCACCAAGCCAGCTTGGCCAACATAGGTTCGATTGGCTGTTTGTTCAAACAGTTGAACCGGCAATTCCGGATTCTCGGCAGCAGGGTGATTCAGCAGCTTTGAAGTAATCAGTTGTGCGCCCTGGCTTGAAAACTGCAGTTCAAGCACATCGGTTTTAACAGTAATTGTTTGCGCAGCGGGTGCGGCTTGTGCAGTGCCCGAAGCGATTGCATTCGGATCAGCTGGAACATCACCAGCCGTTGGAGCCAATGCCTGAGGTAAGTCATTGGCCGCGCCAGAGCCAGCTGACGAACCGCTACCCTTAGAACCATCGCCTTTGTCGCTGGTTTGCGCGCCAGTGCTGAGGCCGAACAAGGTTGGCTTACCAATAGAAGCCTGATAATTGTCCCAAAGCATGATGAGAGACAAACTGAATATCATCAAGAGGACTAGCCTGCGCGTTTCCATTTAAATCCTTAATTACTGAGCTTAATGACTAAGAGTCGCGACTGGTGCGGCGCGTTTCAGGAACAGGGTCCACACCGCCAGCATTCCAGGGATTGCATCGACAAATGCGGCCTAAAGACAAAGCCGCGCCTTTCCATGCGCCATGAATTTTAACTGCTTCAAGGGCATATTCCGAGCAACTGGGGTAAAAACGGCAAGAAGGCGGGAAAAGAGGACTGACAGCAAGCTGATAGCCACGGATCAGTGCTGTGATGGCACGCGCCGTGAGAGATCGTTGAAAAGTTGTTGGAGTTCTATCCACCACGCCGCTCGATCTGAATGACCTACTGCACACACTGGCTTGCTTAAGCGAACCAGGAATTTGCCTTGGTAGTTGCCCAGTGCTTCTTGGCAGGCATGGCGGATCAAACGTTTTAGCGTATTTCGATCCACGGCACGTTTGGCCAAGCGCTTGGGGATCAGTATTCCGAACTGCGGTGGGGTGTCTTCGAACAGTGCGTGAAGCATCAATCGATCTGTTTTGGCCACTGGCCTGGTTTTTAACAGACCACCAAATGTTTCAGATCGAGTGATTTTTGTCGCATGCGACCCGGAACCCACCCTGTGCAATTCAGAATGTTCAAAGCGCCAGGCTTATACGGACAAACGTGCACGGCCCTTGGAGCGACGTGCGCGCAGCACGGCACGACCACCACGGGTGCGTGAACGTACCAAAAAGCCGTGTGTTCTTTGACGGCGAACTTTAGAAGGTTGATAAGTGCGTTTCATGGCAAGCCTCTGGCCCACATGGGCTTAAAATTTGGCGAAAAATAGGTTAAAACTGGTTTGGCCCTTGGCTTGGCATATTAGACGAAGCCAATAAGGATCGAAGCTCATGCCAAGGGAACCCAAAATTATAGAGGCAAATTCTGGAAAAACCTAGAAAAATCTGCAAGTTCGCGTGAAGGCGGTCAATCGCTCACTCAATCCGTGGGGGTTTGGATACAATGGAGCGCTGAGTTTTAATTCCTGCAAAGCAGTTCATCCGAATAATAAGGCTGTTCATAACGTGATTGATCAATTCTGGAACCACTGTGTTGAAGCGCTTCGGAAGGAAATTCCAGCCCAACAGATCAAACTGTGGATCGAACCACTGACTGTGGTTGAATTTGATGAAGACACCGCCAGCCTGAGCATGGCTGCCCCGAACCGATTCAAGCTGGATTGGGTGCTCAACAATTATGGCGGCCGTTTTAATGAACTGGCCACCGAGTTTTTTGGCTGCGACATGGCCATCCAATGGCAAGTGGCAGCAAAACAGGCCAGTCCTCTAACCGCGCCTGCCCCAGCCACAGCCAAAAACAGCAATGAAGCCGTAGCACAAGGTGCACCCAAAGTGGCAGCCGTAAAACGCGATGAGATCGCTGCCACGGTCTATGAACGCAGCCGCTTGAATCGCGACCTTTGTTTTTCCAACTTCGTGTCAGGCCGCGCAAACCAGCTAGCCCGCGCCGCTGCAGAACAAGTGGCGTCCAACCCGGGCGTTAGCTACAACCCACTGTTTTTGTATGGTGGTGTGGGCTTGGGCAAAACCCACCTGATTCATTCCATCGGCAACCGCCTGCTAGAGCAAAATCCAAATACCCAAATTCGATACATCCATGCTGAACAGTACGTCAGCGATGTGGTCAAGGCCTATCAAAAAAAGGCATTTGAAGAATTCAAGCGCTCTTATTACTCGCTCGACCTGCTTTTGATCGACGATATTCAGTTCTTCGGGGGCAAAAGCCGAACGCAAGAAGAATTTTTCTATGCATTTGAACAGTTAATTGCCGCAAAGAAGCAAATTATCATCACCAGCGACACCTATCCCAAAGACATTCAGGGGATGGATGACCGGCTGATTTCGCGTTTCAACAGCGGTTTGACCGTGGCCATTGAACCTCCCGAACTTGAAATGCGGGTGGCCATTCTGCTGAAGAAAGCCGAACAGCAAAAAATACTGTTTTCGGAAGATGTGGCCTTTTTCGTGGCCAAACACATGCGCAGCAACATTCGCGAGCTGGAAGGCGCCTTGAGACGAATCATGGCATTTGCCAGTTTTCACAACAAGCCGGTGACCATGGACCTGGTGCGTGAAGCTTTGCGCGACATGATTTCAGTCCACCATGGCCAAGTGTCGGTTGAGAGTATTCAGAAAACAGTGGCTGATTACTACAAAATCAAGGTGGCAGACATGTTTTCAAAGCGCAGGCAAGCGCAAATCGTACTGCCGCGCCAAGTCGCCATGTATTTGGCCAAAGAATTAACCGAGAAAAGTTACGTGGAAATTGGTGAGTTGTTTGGTGGGAGAGACCACACCACGGTGCTGCATGCGGTAAACAAGATATCGGAATTGCGAAATCAGTCTTCAGAGTTGAACCATGCGCTGCACGTGCTGGACCAAACCCTGAAGGGTTGATTTAGAATTGTGGATAACTGTGTAATAAGCGTGCAGAACAACACGAGTTATCCACAGAAAAAAAAGAACCTGGAAAATTCGAAAAAAGTTATCCACAGTATGCAGATCGAGTCCCGGAAGTTCTACACCCATTTTGAAAGAACCTAAGAAGCTCAATTCAAAGGAAAAAATAGAGTTGTCCACAGAATTGAATCAACTCTATTAACTAATCCTATAAGGAAATATTAAATGGAATTAATTCATAGCTCACGCGATGCATTGGTTCGAAAACTGCAAATCGTCAGCAACATCGTGGAACGTCGAAACACCTTGCCGGTGTTGGCCAACATTCTGTTGAAAAAACAGGGCGGCCTGCTGACACTGCTGTCTTCAGACATTGAAATGCAGATACAAACCAGTGCAGAAGTGGGTGCGGGTGGTGAAGACACTGCAACCACCGTGGCTGCGAGGAAATTCCTGGATATTTTGAGATCACTGCCAGAAGATTCGGATGTAATGGTGAAACTGGACGGCAAAAAGATGTCTGTGCAGGCCAAGAAAAGCCGTTTTGCCTTGCAAACCCTGCCTGCCGAAGATTTCCCGCTGGTGCAGGAACCCAAAGAATGGGTGACACAAATCAGTTTGCCGCAAAAGATGCTCAAGAACCTGTTGGGCATGGTTCACTTTTCCATGGCTCAACAAGACCTGCGTTATTACCTGAACGGTGTTTTGTTGGTGATTGAAAGTGCTTGTGTTCGCGCTGTGGCCACCGATGGACACCGCCTGGCTTATGCCGATGCACCTGGTCAAGGTGGCACTGCCAAGCATGAGGTGATTATTCCGCGTAAAACCGTGCTTGAGCTGTCACGTTTATTAAATGACACCGATGACACTGTAACGATTGATTTGGCGAGTAACCAGGCCAAATTCACTTTCTCGGATATCACCCTGATCACCAAGTTGGTGGAAGGCAAGTTCCCCGATTATCAACGCGTGATTCCCAAAACCCATCAGCACCACGTGGTTATTTCTCGCGACGCCTTGTTGCACTCGCTTCAACGGGCCTCGATTTTGACCAGTGACAAATTCCGCGGTATTCGCTGGGTGCTGGGTGCCAATGGTTTGACTATTGTGGCCAACAACTCGGATCAGGAAGAAGCCCGGGATGAAATGGAAGTCGAGTACCAAGGTCCTGAGATTGACGTGGGTTTTAACGTAAACTACCTGTTGGATGTGTTGAACAACCTCAAGTCGGAAACCGTGCAGTTTACGTTACAAGACGGAAACAGCAGTGCACTGGTGACCACCCCAGGCAAAGACGATTTCAAGTATGTCGTCATGCCCATGCGTATTTAAAACGACAATAAAACGAAAACAACAACACTCTTATGACTTCAGAAACACAGAACGGCGGTGATTTGCCCGTACAAAGCAACAACGCAGATTACGGCGAAGGTTCAATCCAGATTCTTGAAGGCCTGGAAGCGGTCCGAAAGCGACCCGGCATGTACATCGGTGACACTTCCGATGGCACCGGTTTGCATCACCTTGTGTTCGAAGTCGTTGACAACTCGATTGACGAGGCCTTGGCGGGTCACTGCGATGACATCGTGGTGACGATTCATGCAGACAATTCAATCAGCGTGACTGACAACGGGCGGGGCATTCCGACCGGTGTAAAAATGGACGACAAGAATGAGCCCAAGCGCTCTGCGTCTGAAATTGCGCTGACTGAATTGCATGCTGGCGGCAAATTCAACCAGAACAGCTACAAGGTTTCCGGTGGTTTGCACGGGGTCGGTGTAAGTTGTGTGAACGCCTTGTCGAGCTGGTTGCGTCTGATTGTTAACCGTGAAGGCAAAGTGCATCAGCTGGAGTTTGCCCGTGGTTTTGTTCAGAACAGAATCATTGAGCAGGTAGACGGTGTGGATGTGTCGCCCATGAGAATTGTGGGTACCACTGACAAGCGTGGTACTGAAGTTCACTTTCTGCCCGACACTGAAATTTTTCAGCACAACAACGATTTTCACTATGAAATTCTGGCCAAGCGCCTGCGTGAACTTAGCTTTCTGAACAACGGCGTGCGCATTCGCCTAAAAGACGAGCGCACTGGCAAAGAAGACGATTTCGCCGGCAGTGGCGGCGTGATGGGTTTTGTTGAATTCATCAATGCCAACAAGAAAATTTTGCATCCGAATACGTTTTATGCGGCAGGTGAACGTCCTGCAGAAACTTACGGTGGTATTCCCGGTACCAGCATTGGCGTTGAAGTGTCGATGCAATGGAACGACGGCTTTAATGAATCGGTGCTGTGTTTCACCAACAACATTCCGCAACGCGATGGTGGTACACACCTGACCGGCTTGCGTGCTGCCATGACCCGAGTAATTGGCAAGTACATTGAAGTCAATGAAATTGCCAAGAAGCAGAAAGTAGAAGTGACTGGCGACGACATGCGCGAAGGCCTGTGCTGCGTGCTGTCTGTGAAAGTGCCTGAACCCAAGTTTTCAAGCCAGACCAAAGACAAGCTGGTGTCCAGCGAGGTGCGTGCACCTGTGGAAGACATTGTGGCCAAGGTACTCAGTGAGTTCTTGGAAGAACGGCCTAACGATGCCAAGCTGATTTGCAGCAAGATTGTTGAAGCAGCGCGTGCTCGCGAAGCTGCGCGTAAAGCCCGCGACATGACGCGTCGCAAAGGTGTGCTGGATGGTGTGGGTTTGCCAGGCAAACTGGCCGATTGCCAGGAACGCGACCCCGCCAAATGTGAAATTTACATTGTCGAGGGGGATTCCGCGGGTGGCTCGGCCAAGCAGGGCCGCGACCGCAAGTTTCAAGCCATTTTGCCGCTGCGCGGCAAGGTATTGAACGTAGAAAAAGCGCGGTTTGACAAGCTGTTGACCTCAGAACAAATCACCACCTTGATTACAGCCCTGGGTACCAGCATTGGCAAGGACGATTTCAACTTGGCCAAGCTGCGTTACCACCGCATCATCATCATGACCGACGCGGACGTGGACGGCGCACACATTCGTACCCTTTTGCTGACTCTGCTTTATCGCCAAATGCCGGAACTGGTTGAACACGGCCATGTGTATATTGCTCAACCGCCGCTATACAAAGTAAAGCACGGTAAAGACGAGCGCTACCTGAAAGATGATCAGGAAGAGGCGCAGTACATGCTGACTATTGCCATGGAAAAAGCAGCCTTGATTCCAAGTGAAGGCAAAGAGCCGATCAAGGGTGAAGCGCTAGAAGAGCTGGCCCGACAATTTGTGACTGTGGAAGCAGTGGTGCGTCGTTTAAGCCGAATGATTGATCCTGATGTATTGAACGCGATTGTGGAAGGTGTTGAACTGGATCTTGATTCGGAAGAAGCATCCAAGGCCAGCGCAGCCCGTTTGCAAGCAGTACTCGACCCCGCAATCATGACTGTGTTTTCACAGTTTGATGAGCAAAGTGACAAACACCGTGTGTTGATTCACCGTCGCCACCATGGCAATGTGCGTGTCACCACAATCGATCCTGACTTTGTTCATGGTGCGGATTACCCCTTGTTGGCTCATGCTGCAAAAACCTTCAAAGGCCTGATTTCTGAAGGCGCTGAAATTCAGCGTGGCGAGGGTGAAAAGCAAAAGGTACAAGCAGTGCAAAGTTTCCGCGAGGCCATGCAATGGTTGCGCGAACAAGCAGAAAAAGCGATTACCAAACAGCGCTACAAAGGTTTAGGTGAAATGAACCCACAACAATTGTGGGAAACCACCATGGACCCAACCGTGCGCCGTTTGCTGCGCGTTCAAATTGAAGACGCGATTGCTGCCGATCAAATTTTCACGACTCTGATGGGCGATGAAGTTGAACCTCGCAGGGCGTTTATCGAAAGCAACGCTTTGAAAGCCGGCAATATTGACGTTTAAGCACAACGCTCTTGATCGCGTAATCACTATCTTCGATTAAGCTCAAACCCCACACACTCTGTTGTGGGGTTTTTTTATTGGGGATGCAAATTCATGGAATCCAGCAAAGCAAGGTGGATAGGCCTGTCTGTTATTGCATTGGCTTGTGTACTTTATTCCATGGACCTGACGGTATTGAATCTCGCAATACCCGCAATTAGCGCAGACTTTCAACCCAGTAGCACACAGCTACTTTGGATTGTTGATATTTATGGATTCATGGTGGCTGGTGCCCTAATCACTATGGGCACACTGGGTGACCGAATAGGTCGCAGGCGTTTGTTGATGATTGGTGCCGCTGCGTTTGGAGTCGCCTCGGTTTTGGCGGCATTCTCAAACAGTGCTGAAATGTTGATCGTAACCCGTGCTTTGCACGGTTTGGCAGGCGCCACAATTGCACCCTCCACGCTTTCGCTGATTCGCAACATGTTCGATGATCCCGCCGAGCGCATGAAAGCGATTGGTATCTGGATTAGCAGTTTTTCAATTGGCGCAGTGATGGGGCCTTTGGTCGGTGGGGTATTGCTGGAATATTTCTGGTGGGGCTCGGTTTTTTTGATCAATGTTCCGGTGATGATTTTGTTGTTGGTACTTGCGCCACGCCTGTTGCCTGAATACAAGGATGAATCTGCAGGTCGCATGGATCTGCCCAGTGCAGCGCTTTCACTCAGTGCGGTACTTCTCCTCATTTATGCATTGAAAAACACTGCCGAACAGGGCGTGAACACGATGGGCGCCTTGAGTTTCGGAGGGGGTTTGGCGCTTGGCGTGTGGTTTGTGCGCAGGCAGGCTAATTTGAGGGACCCGTTGATTGATCTAAACCTGTTCAAGGCACCCGGCTTCAAGGCTGTGCTGGGCACTTACCTGTTGAGTTGCCTGACCATGTTTGGTGTCTATGTTTACATTGCCCAATACCTGCAATTGGTGCTGGGCTTGACACCTTTGGTGGCAGGTGCCTGGACAGTGCCCTGGGCCCTGGCTTTTGTGGTGGGCACCAACATCACGCCTTGGCTGGCCAAACAATTGGGGCACGCCAAATTGGTTGTGTTTGGATTATTGGGTACGGCGATTGGCTTTGCAGGCCTGGCTTTGTTGAGCATTAAAGCGGATATGGGATTGCTGGTGTTGGCCACGGTGATACTTGCTTTGGGTTTGTCCCCAATGTTTACTTTGGGCACAGAATTGATCATCAGCAGTGCCCCACCCGAGAAGGCTGGCGCGGCTTCTGCATTGGCAGAAACCGGCGCTGAATTCGGAGGTGCCGTGGGCATTGCGGTATTCGGCAGCATAGGTGTGGCTATTTACCGTGATCGCATGGAGAGTTTATTAAACCCAGCCTGGCCGAGCGACATTCAGCGTGCGGCCCAGGACACTCTGGGTGGGGCCGTGGCTTCTGCCGTTCAATTGCCCGCGATTGAACAAATCAGTTTGTTACAGGCCGCCAGGCATGCCTTTATGGAAGGCATGCAACTGACTTCAATCGCTGGCGCGGTGCTCATGTTGCTGGCCAGTGTACTGGCGTACAAAAGCCTGAAACACCTGCCTACTGCGCATTAGGCGGACCCTTTAATTTTTCTTCAGGTTCCAGGTAACACGCATGCGGGCCACGCTGTGCCCGCTCGCATCGCTGACCTCCACTTCAACTGGAAAATTGATTTTTCCAGTAGTGCGGAGTGTCTTCTTCAGCGGTGAAATGGCTTGCGCCACCTTGGCCTGGGCATTGATCAGGCCAAGTGCGGGTTTCAGCACCTCAAATTCGACTTGGGCGGCCACTGGTCGAACTCCCAAAATAACCGAGGCAAAGCCGCCCGCCATGGCCGCACCGGAGCATGTCTCGGCCAAGGTAAACAGAGCACCGTCAGCAAGCTTGCCGGTGTCGTCTAGCAGTTCGGGCTTCTGTGCCATTTCACAACGCGCCACGCCATCGCCCATGCTGCTTAAGCGCACGCCACAGGCTTTGGCAAAAGGTACTTTGCCATCCATTTGCATGTTGACCAGGGGTCGCATGATCAGGGTAAGCAGTGTGTCCAGCATTATTGCTCTCCTTGGGTCAAGCGGAACTGAATGTGAAGTTCCGCCAAGGGTTCGTTGGCCTCGTTGTTCAAGGTGCTCACCGTGTGCGCCACTCTGTTGTCGAAATCAATTGTGGGCGCTGTGGTGTGGATCCAAACAGGCCCTTTCGCAGGTCGTTTGTAAGCGATTCTGCTGGTATAAGCCGCGATTTTCCAGCCATGGCTGTGCAGTGCCAATGCTTGTAGCAGTTGCACTTTTGCATCTGCTTGAGCGGCGGTAAACAAGGCGCCAGCATGGAGGGTTCCAATGTGGTTTTCCAGAAAAGAATCAAAACCCAGTTGAACATGTTCTTCTGAGTTTTTGTTCACAGTACTCAGTTTGGCAAACTGGAAAAAAGGACTGCTGGCCAATGTTTGGGCCAGGCGCGTGGTGTTCATTCAGTGTCTCCTTTGGGTTGCGAGAAACGCGTGTGTACGGCATTCAAAAACTTCAGCACGGTATCAATTTCTTCCGTGGTGAAACCTTCGACCAGTTGTTTGTTTAATTTGACCAACAAGGGTTTGGCCGCCTGCATTTTGTCCCTGCCTTTGTTGGTCATTCTCAGGTGAGCCACGCGGGCATCTTCTCTTGAAACCACCCGTTCAATCAGTTTGGCGGTTTTCATGCGTTGCACCAGACCCGTCATGGCAGAGCTGTTCAAACCAAGCACTTCGCCAAGTTCTTGCATGGAAGCCTGTGGAAATTTATCCAGCGCAAACAGCAAACTGACTTGTGCCGCCGGTACACCAATGGCTTGTTCAACACCACTGTCGGCGTGGCGATAAAGTACAGCGCGCGCGCGGTTCAGCATGAAAAAAAGACGACGATCCATGTACATTCCAATTATTACGTATGCGTAATATATTGAAATTAAGCAGGGCCGTCAATTAATACGTGTGTGTAATAAATCAAACGGAGTTAAAACCTGGGTCGTTTACTGCGGTAGACCTGTGAGTTCTCGCGGTGACTGAAAACCAATTGCCACAGCATGCCTTTGCGGGCACGGAAGTAAGCTGCGCAGGTCATCAGGTAATACGTCCACATGCGATGAAAACGTTCATCGTAATTGGCTTGAAGTGTGGGCCAAGCCTTTTCAAAATTGGCATGCCAGGCCATCAGTGTTTTGTCGTAATCCGTGCCAAAGTTGTGCCAGTCTTCCAGCACCAGTTTGCCATCAACATGTTCGGCAATTTCGCTGGGCGATGGAATTTTTCCGTTCGGAAAAATGTATTTGTCGATCCAGGGATCAGTGGCCTCGGTTTTATTAAAGCCGCCAATGGTGTGCAACAAAAAAAGACCATCGGGTTTTAAAAGACGGTGCACCGCTTCAAAATAGGCTGGGTAGTTTTTTAAGCCCACATGTTCAAACATCCCCACGGATACCACTTTGTCGTATTGGCCTTGCAAGTCGCGGTAATCAATCAATTCAATTTCTACAGGCAAACCAGCACAACGCGCCCGGGCATATTGTTGTTGCTGGGCTGACACGGTAATGCCCAGTACTTGCACATCAAAATGAGTTGCTGCGTACCAAGCCAACCCACCCCAGCCACAACCGATGTCCAGCAATTTTTCACCAGGCTGCAACTGCAATTTTTGGCAAATCATGTCGAGTTTGTGCAACTGTGCCTGTTCAAGATTCCGGGCTTGTTCCCAGTAAGCACATGAATAGATCATGAGAGGATCGAGCATGGCTTCAAACAGGTCATTGCCAGTGTCGTAATGGTGTTCCCCCACTTGAAATGCGCGTGTGGGCGCTTGCAGATTAATGACTTTCTCGCGCAAAGCAAGCATCAACCATTGCATTTTGGTCCAGGCTTTGGTGTGTTCGTCGGCATTGTTTCGCATCAGTCGAAACATCATTTCGTCGAGTCGCGCCACGGTCCACCAACCATTCATGTAGGCCTCGCCCAGGCCGATAGAACCATGGCTGAGTACAGCGTTGAACAAGCGTTCGTCGAGTATCTGAATGTCGTAGGGCTCAGTGCCGTTAATGTGTATGCCAGCGCTGTGCAACAGGCCTGCAATAGGCTTGGGTACCTTTTGGGCATCAACCAAATCGTGCGGGTGTGTTTTCATAGAACCTGTGAAGTGGCTATGACGACAAACCGATTATTGCAGACTTGACTAATGCTTGCCAAACAAGCTGTCGGGGCAAGAGTTCAGCGTGCAAACCGGAATGCGGGAACACCTGCCGGGGGTGTTTTGTTGATATTGCCTTCCCAGCCTTCTATACGTGCGGCCACGTGTGCGAGCCCCTGAACCAGCAAGGTAGGGGCGGACAGCAGGAACATCAGGATGCCAATGTTGGTCATGGAAAAATTCACCGGGAAGTTTCCGTCGGTGCTGACAGTCGTGGGGCCGCCTGTGGCGTCGGCGGCAATCGGAATGAAAGTACCGAAGATAAGTGCCAACACGGCGCCCCCGAAAAAGCGCCCCAGGCTGTTGCACATGGAACGTGACGCAGGGCTTGTACCCACAGCGTTGTTCACAAAAAGTGCCATGTTGTTGAATATTCGCGACAGGTTGGCATTCGATGCCAAGACCACGTTCATGTTGAACAAACGCATGCCTTCGGCAATTTTTATACAGGCACGTGTGACGGGGCCGTACTGGTGAATATTTTTGGCCATGTACTCGCCTTTAAAGCAGTTTTTTGCTGCTCTGCTGGGGTCGCTCATTTTCTTGGATTGTGCTTTTTGGTAGCTCTCGCTGGCCCATTTTCGCAAGGTGGGCGCTATTTGGGTGTTGGCCACGCGATCAAGCAATGCCGCTGGGTAGGCAAGTGTTTTGAGGGCAAAATTGTGGATGGCAGGCGCAAGAATTTCTTCGGTTTGTCGACGGGCATCTTGAATGGCTTTGGCATGCGGGTTGTCAACATCCATGTGGTCTACAGTGCTTGCCAGCGCAACATAGTGGCTTTCTTTGGTGGTGACTGCTTTGGCATAGCGGTAGCGTGCCCAAAGGGTGGCTGATTCGCCTGCTGGTTTTTCAACCTGCATGTAATGCCCTAAGGCAGTTTTAAGGGCCTGCATGTTTTCAAGGTCGCTTTTGCCGGGGTCAATTGCGGCCAGTGCAGCATTCAAAATAATGGGAACACCTTGAGCATCCAGACTGTTCGATTTGATTTTTTTCAGAATGTGATGTTTGCCTTGCATTGCTTTGGCCATGATCTGGATCAGCTCGGGTTTGCCTTTGATGGATTTGAGTTGTGACAGTATTTTTTGAAGATTTTCGCTGACGTCTTTTGAAAGGTTTTCTTTCTGTTTCGTGTTGACCTTGTGTTTTTGAACTGCGATTTGGCTGGCCAGGCCAGCGCAAAAGCCCAAGAACCCCAAGGCAGAAGAAGCCACAGGGAACGCGATGAGCAAAGTCAAAATACCCTGACCCAGGAAAGTGGCACTGTTGCTGGACAGGCCCCGTATTGCGCTCAATAATTCGGTAGTGGCCACACCGATGAACCCAAGCATTCCAAACATGAAAAGTTTGTTCTTGGTGCTTTTTTCATCAACACCATGGGCAGCAGTGTTGCGCATCACGTTGTAAGTCATGCCGGTGGGTGCGGCATTCATTTCGCAAAGGCCATGCAAGGCATGGCTTAACTTGGAGAATCGACGGGCCCACAGGTTGCGAGAGGTGGTTCCGTTTTCCTTGTTGTAGTAATTGGGGCTGTAGCGAATATAGTCTTCCCGCATCAAGCGGTTTTGAACACCGCTGGAATTCCACACTGCGTCGTCATACTCGTCTTCTGTCAGTGCGCGGCCCAGCGCGTTTGATTTTTGGGTTGCTTGGTAGTCTTTCCGCAGAATGGCTGCTTCGGAGTATTGTTTGGATTCAAAATGAGCTTTTGCAACTACTTGAATGGCACGCGTGGAGCTCACAAAGTCACAGATTTTTTTCCAGGCAGTGCGCTGTTTATAGACGTCACCATGCACGTGTTTATTGCCTGATTTACGGGCAATATTGTTCTTCATCCCACGGTCAAGCGCGGGCGTGATCATGTTCGGTGAGACAGTAATTTGCAGGGCCACGACAGGTCTCCAGAACGCACAGTTCGAGTGCATTTCATTTTTTCTTTGACCCTAAACATGTCACAAACTGTGAATTTGTCCAAAAGCGGGCAAATAGGTGTCACTCGTTGTGTGTCACTTTATTCATTAAAGTTTGACAAAATCAGGGTTTCCCCTATTTTTTGTGCACCGCAATAGCGCAGTACTTGAACTCGGGAATTTTTCCGTCGGGGTCAAGTGCTGCGTGGGTTAGTTTGTTGATTGCTGCCTCGGCATAACAAAAAGGCACAAACACATGGCCCGGTGGTGTGCCCGTGTCGGCGCGTGCAAACAGTTCTACCTTACCGCGGCGGGATTGAAGCCGAATGGTGTTGCCAGCCTTAATGTTTAAGGCTTTTAAATCTTCGGGATGAAGCAGTGCGGTGGGTTCGGGTTCAATGGCATCCAGAACGCTGGCGCGACGGGTCATGCTGCCAGTGTGCCAGTGTTCCAGTTGTCGTCCGGTGATCAATACAAAGGGGAACTCGGAATCAGGTGTTTCAGCGGCCCCACGGTATCGGGCTGGCACCAGGCGAGCTTTTCCATTGGGTGTCGGGAAGTGCTCGGTAAACACCACGGCCTGGCCAATGTCTCCTTCATGGGCGCAGGGATAAACCAAAGCGTGCTCGCGTTGCAGGCGTTGCCAGGTGATGCCCTCAATGCTGTGCATGGCGCGGCGCATTTCATCAAATACTTCTTCCACACTGTTGTAATCCCAGTCCAGCCCCATGGCTTGAGCAATACTTTGAATAATCCAAAGGTCTTGCCGTGCTTGACCGGGCGGGTCGATGGCTTGTTGCCCAAGTTGAACCAGGCGATCGGTATTGGTGAAAGTGCCGGTTTTTTCAGGAAAGGCGCTGGCGGGTAAAACAACATTGGCAAGGCTTGCCGTTTCGGTCAGGAAGATGTCTTGCACCACCAGAAAATCGAGTGCGGCCAGTGCCTTTCGGGCATGGTTTAAATCGGGGTCGGACATGGCCGGATTTTCACCGAGTATGTACATGCCTTTGACCTCACCAGCGAGAATGGCTTGCATGGTCTCGACCACGGTGAGCCCGGGGGTGTTGGAAAGTGCTGTGTTCCAAAGGGCTTCGAACCGCTTTTGTGCTTCGGGATTGCACACCTGTTGGTAGTCCGGGTACATCATGGGGATCAGCCCGGCGTCTGATGCGCCCTGCACATTGTTTTGACCGCGCAAGGGATGAAGGCCCGTGCCAGGTCGACCAATTTGACCGGTGATCAGTGCCAGTGATATCAGGCAGCGCGCGTTGTCGGTGCCGTGGGTGTGCTGTGAAATACCCATGCCCCACAAAATGATGGATGCACTGGATGTGGCATACAGGCGGGCCACTGCACGCAATTCAACCGGTGAAATGCCACAGATGGATGACATGGCCTCGGGCGTACAACTGGCTACATTCGATTTCAGTTCCTGAAAGCCTTCGGTACGTTGATCAATGAATTCCCGATCAATCAGGTTTTCTTCGATGATGATGTGCAACAAGGCATTGAGCAATGCCACGTCACTGTCGGCCTTGAACTGTAAAAAATGGGTGGCGTGCCGTGCCAGGTCTGAACGCCTGGGGTCAGCCACAATCAGTTTGGCGCCGTTTTTAACCGCGTTTTTAATCCAGGTGGCGCCCACAGGATGATTCACTGTGGGGTTGGCACCAATTACGAAGATCACTTCGGCCTGGTTTACATCCATCACCGGGTTGGACACGGCTCCCGACCCAATACCCTCCAGCAATGCGGCCACTGACGAGGCGTGACACAGGCGGGTGCAGTGGTCAACATTGTTGGTACCAAAACCGGTGCGAACCAGTTTTTGAAACAGATAGGCTTCCTCGTTGCTGCATTTGGCAGAGCCAAAACCAGCCAGTGCATGGCCGCCATGCGTGGATTTAATTTGCTTGAACCGGCCGGCGATCAAGGCCAGTGCTTCGTCCCAAGTGGCTGGGCGAAATGCGCTATTCACTTGATCTGGATCCAACAGATCGACCGGGTTTTTGGTAACTCCTTCGCGGCGAATGAGCGGTTGGGTGAGCCGTTGTTCATGATGAACATAGTCAAAGCCATAGCGTCCCTTGACGCACAGGCGGCCTTCATTGGCGGGCCCCTTGCGACCTTCGACACGCAAAATGGTATTGCCCTTCACGTGGTAAGTAAGCTGACAGCCCACACCGCAATAAGGGCATACGGAATCCACTGTTTTATCTGCGGGCTGGTGTGCCGCAGCTTTGGCTGGGCTCAACGCACCCGTGGGGCAGGCTTGTACGCATTCGCCGCAGGCCACGCAGGTGGATTGGGCCAGCGCATCACCTTGATCAAACACAATTGCGGCATGTTCACCGCGAAAAGCCAGGCCAATGACATCGTTCACCTGCACGTCACGGCAGGCGCGCACGCAGCGGGTGCACTGAATGCAATCGTCCATGTTTACCGCGATGGCTGGGTGGGACAGGTCGGCAGGCACGGCTGCTCGCGCGTCAAACCGGCTGCCTTCAATCTCCATTTGCTGGCACCAGTGGGTCAATTCATTGTCGGTTTTCAGCGCTTTTGGGTTTGCATGGTTGGGCATGTCGGCCAGCAACAGTTCCAGCACCATTTTTTGCGCGGCGATGGCTTTGTTTGAATCAGTCTGCACCACCATGCCCGCTACGACCTTCCTGCAACACGAGGCGGCCAGGGTGCGCTCGCCCTCCACTTCGACCACGCAGGCGCGGCAGTTGCCAGCGGCTTCAAGGCCGGCTTTGTAGCAAAGGTGGGGTACCTGGATGCCTTCGCGTTGGGCGACTTGCAGCAGGGTTTCACCAGGCAGGGCTTCAACAGTTTCGCCGTTGAGCTGTAAGCGGATCATTTGCGAGGCGTTCATGATTTGTTGCCTCTTGGCTCGAATTCCAATTCCTGAGGAAAGTAGCGAATGACACAATCAATCGGATTGGGGGCCGCCTGGCCCAGACCGCAAATGGAGGCATCGCGCATGACGGCAGAGAGCTCCTGCAGCAAAGGCACATTCCACTTGGGTTGATTGATCAAGGCCAGGGCTTTGGCGGTTCCGGTGCGGCAGGGAGTGCATTGCCCGCAGCTTTCATGCACGAAAAACCGCATCAGATTGCGGGCCATGTTCACAGCGCTGTCCGCTTGAGAGAACACCACAACAGCCGCGGAGCCGATAAAGCAGCCGTGGGTCTGCAGGGTGTCGAAATCAAGTGGCACATCGGCCAGTACTGCAGGCAATATTCCGCCAGATGCTCCGCCTGGCAAATAGCCATAAAGGGTGTGGCCGGGCAGCATGCCATCGCAGTACTCGGAAATCAGCTCGTTCAGGGTGATACCTGCCGGGGCCAGGTGAACGCCAGGTTTATTCACGCGCCCTGATACAGAATACGACCGTAGACCACTTCGCCCGTGGCGACCCTGTTCGGAAAACCAGCCTGCCCCTTTTTCCAGGATCGCGGGTACCCAGTACAGGGTTTCAAAGTTGTGAACCAGTGTGGGTTTGTTGAACAAACCCACTTGAGCCACGTAAGGCGGGCGTAGCCGGGGCAGGCCACGTTTTCCTTCAATCGACTCCAGCATGGCCGATTCTTCACCGCAAATGTAGGCGCCTGCGCCACGACGAAGTTCAATGGTGGGCATGTTGGCCATGGGTGGGTTGGCTTTGAGAAGGGCCAGTTCGTTTTGCAGCATGGCCCGGCAGGCGTGGTATTCGTCGCGCAGGTAAATGTAAATGGCGCTGGCTTGAACGGCCCAAGCGGCAATCAGCATACCCTCCAAAAATTGATGTGGGTTGTGTTCAAGGTAGCTGCGGTCTTTGAAGGTACCGGGTTCGCCTTCATCAATGTTCACAGCCATCAAACGGGGTGCGTGTTGCTCGCGCACAATGGCCCACTTTTTGCCGGCTGGAAAACCCGCGCCACCCAGGCCGCGCAGGCCTGAACTTGAGAGTGTGTCGATGACCCATTCAACTGTGCGTTTTCCCGTTACACATTCGTGCAGAAGTTGATAACCCCCTGCGGCTTTGTATTGCGCCACACCAGTGTGGCGCGGTGGCAAGGCCTTGGTGTGCTGACCAAATGCTGCTTCCATAATTTCATGGTGATTGGCCCAGCCCATTTCATGCTGGCCCACAGCAGCAGCCGGGGCTTGCTCGCAACGCCCAATGCAGGGTACCGCTTGAACCCGCACGGTACTGCCGAGCAGTGCAGGCAATTTCTCGATCAGTTCCTCTGCTCCCGCCATGCAACAAGACGGGCCATTGCAAACACGCACAGTGAGATCGTGGTTTGCGGAGTGTTTGGAGTCCACTACATCGAAGTGATGGTAGAAGGTAGCCACTTCGAACACTTCGGTTTGTGACAGTTTCAGGCATTCAGCCAGCGCAGCGAGGTGAGTTTTCGGCAGGCAGCCGAGGTGGTCCTGCAGCAGGTGGAGGTATTCAATCAGCAGGTCGCGGCGCAATGTTTCCCCACCCAGAACGGCAAGAACTTCGGACACGCAGAGTGGGTTTGCTTGGCGACCTTTTGGTTTGCCGCGGTGTTGTTGCGTAAAGTCAACAGCAGTTGCAATCGGTATGATTGCTGGGTTCATCTCATCTCCGCCTTCTGTTGTTCGCCCTATTAGGCCGCTATTGAACTTACACGGTCCTTTCTAGGACCAAGGGGTTGCGGTGAAGTTCATCGTAAACCTGCAGCTCAATTTGCCGTTAGTGGATTCTGTCAACCCAAGTTTGTTGCGCTGCGGTAGCATCCTGTTCTTGAATCAGTTTTCGAAAAATGTGTATGAAAAACAAGCCTTTTGGCATTTTCCTGGCTTCCTTGTTGTCCTTGGTGCTGTCTGCCTGTGCCACGGTTGCACCGCCAGTGGCGCCCTTGCCTGAACCTGTACCGGCTGCTCAGGCTCAAGACCCCGTTGTACCGAAAACCCGCGAGCCTGTGATTGCCTTGGTGCTGGGCGGTGGTGGTGTCAAGGGTTTTGCCCATGTGGGCGTGATCAAGGTGCTGGAAAGCCACGGTATCAAACCCAGCATTGTGGTGGGTACCAGTGCAGGCAGCTTTGTGGGTGCTTTGTATGCCAGTGGCATGAATGCTTACACCCTGCAAAGCGTAGCTTTGGGTATGCAGGAAGCCGACATTCGCGACCTGACCTTGAGCAGCCAGGGGTTCTTGATCGGTGACAAACTGCAGCAGTATGTGAATACGCAAGTGAAAAACAAGGCCATCCATCAGTTTCCGATTCGTTTTGCAGCTGTGGCCACCGACCTGGAAAGTGGTGAGAAGGTTGCCTTTAACTACGGAAACGCCGGGCAGGCAGTGCGTGCGTCGTGCAGCATTCCAAACGTATTTTTACCCACCCGTATCGGAAAACGCCAGTTTGTGGATGGTGGTTTGGTAAGCCCTGTACCCGTGCTGACTGCCCGTGAAATGGGCGCCGATGTGGTGATTGCGGTGGATATTTCTGCAAAACCGCGCACTGGAGCAGGCGCCATGGGATGGTGGGGGTTGCTCGACCAAAGCATCAATATTCTGAGCCAGCAAGCCATTCGTGCCGAGTTGGCCCGGGCCGATGTGGTGATACAACCCAGTGTGCAACACGCTGATGCATTGAACCTGGACCAGCGCCATGAGTTTTTGCTGGAAGGTGAAAAAGTGGCGCAGAAACTGGTGCCAAAAATTCAGGCTGCCATACAGGGAAGCCGTGAACGGCTGATGGCACAGGCAAACCCGCAGGCACGGCTCTAAATTTTCGCAGTACAATGCCTTGATGACAAAAGAAAAAACAGGGCATGCAGACATGGGTTCGCTGACGGACAAACCCACAATTTTGATCGCTGAAGACCACCCGATGATCTCAATCATGTTGGCCGACATGATCGACCAGCTGGTCACCCACAGTGAAATCATTGTGGTGGAGAGCATGGAGAAAGCCAGAGGGATTCAGGTTGAACCAGACCTGGTCATCGCCGACCTCGACCTCCCCGACTCCAAGGGTGTGAGCACCATCAACACATTCGCAGTGCTGTTTCCACAATGCCCAAAACTGATTTGTTCGGGCGTGCTGGACAAAAACCTGGCGCGCGAGGCTGAGCGGGCTGGCTATTTCTATGTGAACAAGGCCAGCACCTACCCTGAACTGCTTCGTGCCCTTCAAAATTTGCTGATACAGGCGGGTGTGCTTGACGATGTGCCCAAAGGCGCGGAGAAGGCAGCCAACGAATACCATTCCAACATTTATGCGCCGGGCTCGGACAAACCCTTGACCTGGAAGCAAGTGGAAATCATGCGAAAAACCGCCGAAGGCTTGTCGGCCAAAGAGGTTGCGCGTGAAATGGACATCAGCCCGGATACGGTGCGTGGGCACATCAAGGAAATATTCTTGCGCTTGGGTGCAAAAAACAAAGGTCAGGCTGTTGATATTTTCATTCGGGCTGAACGCAAAGCGCGCTTGCTCGATTCTTGAACACCGCTGGCTGGGAGGCCAAGATGATCCGTTCGATGCGTTCCTTACTTGCCTTTTTCGTGGCCCTGTTTGCCTTGGTCTTCGCCGGTACAGTGGCGGCCGCAGATTTAAGCGGCATCACCAGCAAAGAGGCAGTAACTGCCTTGCGTACCACGCTCAGCAAAGGTGCCGATGCCGCAGTGGGCAGCTTGGGCAAGGCCGATGGTTTTTTGGGCAACCCGGCAGTGCGAATTAAACTGCCGGAGTACCTGGAGAACAGCAAGGGTTTGCTGAAAATGGTGGGCATGGGTTCACAGCTGGATCAAATGGAAATCAGCATGAACCGCGCGGCGGAAGCGGCGGTGCCACAGGCCAAAGCCATACTGAAAAAGACCATTCAAAACATGACAGTTGAAGACGCCAAACAAGTACTGAGTGGCGGCGACACCGCAGTGACTGACTTTTTCAGAAGCAAATCCCAAGCTGATTTGTACACTCAGCTGCTGCCGATTGTGAAAGGCAAAACCGCACAGGTGGGTTTGGCCCAGCAATACAATGCCTTGGCCGAGAAGGGAAGCCGCTTTGGCTTGGTGAAGGCCGAAGACGCCAACTTGGAAGGCTATGTCACCAACAAGGCGCTTGATGCGTTGTTTTTGATGGTGGCTGAGGAAGAGAAAGCGATTCGGGCCAACCCGGTTGCGGCGGGCAGTGCCGTGCTTAAAAAAGTGTTTGGGAGTTTGAAGTGAAGAAAATGATTCATTTGGCGGTTTTGTCTGCCGCGGTGGCTTTGGCAGCCTGTTCTGAACATCATGACCATGGTGCAGAGTCGGGCCATTCTCACGATGCGCCTGCTGTAGCAGAGCAGGCGACAACACCCGTGCAGGTGCAAGACGGAATTTCGGTTCAGAACGCCTGGGTGCGCCCCACTGTGGGCGAGCAGGACGCCACTGGTGCCTATTTGACTATCACCAGTCAGGAACCCATGGCCTTGGTTGGCGTGGCCACCCCGGCCGCTGAAATTGCCGAAGTGCATGAAATGAAAATGGACGGCGACATCATGCGCATGCGCATGGCCGAGCGCATTGAAATGAAGGCAGGCGAACCGCTGGAACTCAAGCCGGGTGGCTACCATGTGATGCTGATGGCTTTAACCGCACCGGTTGAGGTTGGCCAGGAAATTGAACTGAGCCTGCAATTTGAGAAAGCCGATGGCAGCAAAATTGAAATGCCGGTGAAAGCGGTGGCAAGCCAGAATGCAGCAGGTGACCACCACAGCCATGGTGGCGGCGGTGATCACAAACACTAAATGCCCAGCCTTGCCTTAGAAGGCCAGTTTCACACCCACCAGCGCAGAGCGCCCGCCCAGCGGTGTATAACCGCGCACGGTGTTCAGCGTTGTGGCTGAAAACGCCAGCTCATCAGTCAGGTTTTGAAGGTTGGCGAATATTTCGCCACCGGTGCGGCCCCAGGTGAATGCTTTGCCGATTCGCAAGTTCACCAACTCGTAACCATCCACTTCAACATCGCCCGCACCCGCTTTGCTGTCGCTGACCCAAATCAGTTCAGGCGTAACGGTCCAGCCACCTTGTGTGTAAGCGGCGCTGGCCACCACACGTTGCGGGCTGATGCGCGGAAGGTTGCCGCCCCCATCGGTGCGTTTGCCACGTACAAGGTCGTATTGAATGGACGGCCGCAGCTTGCCGGTACCCATGGCGTAGGCGGTTTGGTACCCCAGTTCAATGCCTTGAAATTCTGCGGGAACCGCTGTGAAGTCGAACACTTGAATGGGCGGTTCTCCGGGCGCTTCAATAAATTCGGCATCGGCACCTGTGCGTCCAATCAAGGCAATGTAATTGCTGTATCGGCTTGCGAAGGCGGTGGCATTGAATTTGGATTCACCTTGTGCCCAGGTGCTGGTTAATTCCAGGTGACGGCCGCGCTCTTCCTGCAAATTCGGATTGCCTTTCTCGTAGGCATCCGTGGCCACATGCACGCCGTCGGCATACAACTCGAAGCTAGAGGGCGCGCGCTCCACCCGAGACACTGAACCACCCAGCGACCAGCCGTTGCCAATAGGCGCTGTATAGCCCAAGGAAACGGAACTCGGGCTAAAACTGCGGTTAATGCCAGGGCCCGCGTCTACACCGGCGCCCGCGACAGGGCCATTCAGGGGCGATAAACCACTGGTGGCTGCATTCACATCCACTTGGTCTCCACGCAGACCGAATTCGAATACCCCACTGTTTTCCTGTCCGCGGCTGGCACGGAAGATGGTGAAGAGCCCGGTTTGATCGGTGCTGGTGCTGGGCACAAACGCTTCATCCCCAATCGCCGAAAAATCGGTCCGCTCAAACTGCACGCCCGTGCTGGTGTTGATGTTCATGCCGGCAATTGAAAACTGCTGCAAGGCCACTTCCACGCGGCCGTCCACGCCATCATTCACAAACAGGGTGGCCGGCGCGCCGTCTTCAAATTCCTGGTGCTGGTAATCGGTTTTGGCCAGGCGGTATTTCACCTGTTTAAAGGCAGCATTGTTAAAATTTTGCTCACCTTCCAGTGCATAGCGTTCGCTTTCCATGCCAATGCGCACATCGAGGGATTTCGGTACACCGTATTCGTTGTTGTAACGTTCAGCCGACACGCCAATATAGCCATTGCCGGTTTGAAACGATGCACCAATGGCTGCGCCATCGGATTTCGAGGATGAGTTTTGTACCCGGTCTCCGGTCACTCCGTCTGGATCAGTGAAGGTGGGGGTTTCAAGGTCGCGCGTGGTTCGTTTGAATCCATCCAGATGAATGCTGACGCCCTGCCCCAAGCCGGCATCCAGCTTAAAGCCGCCGGCAGTTTGATCGGCTGCGCCGCCACCCAGCAAGTTGACTTCGCCTTGAAGGCCTTGAACAGGCTTGCGTGCAATGCGTTGGTCGACCAGGTTCACTACACCGCCGACTGCATTGCCGCCGTAGGCCAGCGCAGCAGGGCCACGAAGGATTTCAACCTGGTGCAATGCAAAGGGATCTACGGGCAGGGCATGGTCGAAGCTGAGTGCCGACAGATCAACCGTGGCGGCTGAATTGCGCAGGATCTTGATTCGGTCTGAATCTTGGCCACGCACAATTGGGCGGCTTGAATTGGGGCCGAAACCTGTGGCGGACACTCCCGGTTGATAGCGCAACGCCTCGCCCACGGTGCTGGCGCCATTGGCATTCAGCTCATCGGCGGTAATGATTGAAAAAGGTTTGGTGATGGATTCTGCTTGTTCGGTTGTGCCGGTGACCACCACAGATTCAAGCAAGGCTTCTTGGGCCAGGGCTTGGGTTTGTGCAATAAAAAGCAAGCTGGCCAGCGCCACAGCACGGCGCTGAAATTGGGATTTGTTCATGTTCTATCCTGAAATACAGCATGCCGCTGTCCGGCCCGGTTTTGACAACACAAGGGTTCGGAAAGCGACAAAAATAAAGGGGATTCTTTACTTCAGGAAAAACTGGGCGGGTCGCGGACCCGCACCCGTTGCGCGAACAGGGTATTTCTGGGCGCTGTGACCGCACTACTTTGAATGCCCAGTTGGGCCAGCAGGGGCAATGCGCAGCTGTTGGGTGGGTTGGAAACCGCAGCCTGTGCGGTGGCAAGGCCATCGAACAGCAGGCAGGAATGCAGTAAATCGCTGGCGGCAGCGTGTTTGCTGTTGTAACTGTGTGCGTGGCCGTGCGATTCTGCTTGCAGCGTGTCCCGGTGCTCAATGCTGTGGGCAAGACCTGCCCATTGCGTGGCCAGTACGGCCAGCGCGATCAGCATGTGTTGGAACCAGCGGGTGCGCATTGGGGAGATCACTTCGTTTGACTGCAATTCGAGTAGTTTAACAAACCTGTCAAGCCGGTGCTGGTGTGGTTCACGTTGAAGGGTGTCCGGCTTTGCGGCGCATCTCCGCGAGGCGTTCGTCTTTCAGGGTCCAGATGTTGCCAATCCAGGTTTTAAACCGGTTCTTGAATTCCAGGTCGTTGCGAAAGTCGCCTGCGATCATGTCGGCAGGAATGGGCAGAATTTCAACATGTACCTGCATATTGGGTTGCTTCCCACACAGCCAGCTCCACGTGATGTTGCCCTGGCTGGGGCCATAGGCAATGGTGACATTCACCATGCCTGCAAACTGCTCACCCATGGCATTCAACGATGCGGACAAGCCGCCGTATTTGGGGCCCAGCAGGCGAGTATACGGTGATTTGGTTTTGGCTTTTTTGGCGGGTGTAAAGCGGGTACCTTCCAGAAAGTTGATCACGGTAACCGGGCTTTCTTTGTAAATCTCGCAGGCTTTGCGGGTGGTTTCCAGGTCCTGGCTGGCCAGTGCCGGATTGCGCGCAATGGCGGCACGGCTGTGGCGCTTCATGAAGGGGAAATCCATGGCCCAGCACACCACGCCCACAATAGGAACCCAAATCAGTTCTTTCTTCAGAAAAAACCGGCCAAAAGGCGCATGGCCGTGCAGCACATCGAACAAGACCACAATGTCGGCCCAGGCCGTGTGGTTGCTGATCACCAGATAACTGCTGTGCGGTTTGAAGTCGCCATGAATTTCAACCTGCCCCTGCTGACCGTGCAGCAGTTTGTACAGTTGCTTGTCTGAGCCTACCCACCAGGTTGCAATTTGCACACAGCAGTTCGACGCCAAGCGTTGCAGCCTGTACACCGGCACAAGGCGCAACAGGATAAACGGGAACATCACGATGAACCAGAAGGTGATGCACAGGCTCATCAAGGTGACGGTGAGGACACCAATGATAGGGGCAGGAAGAATTCTGGACAGAGGCACTTTGGGGATCCGGGGCGAAGTAGCTTTGCGGGCTGTTCAATCAAACAGCCCGGATCTTACCCCAGAAACCCTTAAACACCCAACAGGCCAGTGACCACGTCCACAGGGAACACACCTTGTTGACTGATGCGGTTGGCGCCGTCGGCTACCTCGAAGGTGGCTGACAAGGTTTCAGAGCCGCCGCGCTCGAGAATGGTGCTGACTGCCCAATACTCGCAAGTGGTTTTGTCCTCGGCCACGCGCAGCACGCTATAACCGCGTTCGGTGACGTTCACGTGTTTGATGTGTGGGCTGGTCAAGCGAATGGACTCAATGACCTGGTTGGGTACGTCCAGTCCTGGCGAGGTGACGGAGGACACCACAAACTCGGTGGCCACACTGCCTTGGCCTGTGACTGGGTTGTAGCCGCCTGCCGCATCAATCGGCTGGTTGGGGTTATCGGTGATGTCGGCCACCCAGGCGCTGTGGACATCGCCAGTCAGAATAACCACGTTGTTGATAGCCTCGCCACCATCGTCGCCGCGCAGGGCATTGATGATGCGCTGGCGCTCGGCGCTGTAGCCGTCCCAAGCGTCACCATTCAGGCCTGAGGGGGCCAGCAGGTCGCCCACAGGGCTGGGAGCCGGGTTGTTCAAGCCAGGTTTGATGATCCACTGATGAAACACCACCTGGTTGCCTATCAGCTTCCACTGGGCTTGCGAGGCACGCATGCCGTTAATCAAGAAGTTGTACTGTTCCTCTCCAATCATCGTGCGGTCGGGCTGGCTGGAAACTCCATCGGTGGGATTGATGGGCGTGGCTGCCTCAAGGTCGCGGTCGAACAGGCGGGTGTCCAGCATGAACATGTCGACCATGTCGCCAAACTGCACGCGGCGGAAAATCTTGGCGCGGTTACCGGGTTCGGGCAAGCGAATAGGCATCCATTCGTCGTATGCGCGCTGGGCAAAACCCTTACGTTCTTCCCACACACCTTCTGCACCCTCGGTGTGATTTTCTGCGCCGTCGCGGTAGGAGTTGTTGGTCGACTCGTGGTCGTCCCAAATCGTGATGAAGGGAAAGCGCGCGTGCAGCTTTTGCAGGTCTTCATCTCGCTTGTATTGGGCGTGGCGGGTGCGGTAGTCGGATAGCGTAATTATTTCCGTCGCTGGTTCATACTCGCGAACATTGCCGTACTGGCCAGTGCCATATTCATAAATATAGTCGCCGAGATGAATGATGGCGTCGATGTCGTCGCGTTCGGCCAGTTTGGCATAGGCATTGAAAAAGCCATGGGCTAGGCTGGAGCAGCTCACCACGCCAAAATTCAGGGGGCGCTTGTTGCCAGCGGCGGGCGTTGTGCGGGTGCGGCCCACCGGGCTGGTTTTGCCGTTGCTGCGGAATTGGTAAAAATACACGGTGTCTTGTTCAAGACCGTTGCAAATAAGCTTCACGGTGAAGTCTTGCGCTGCGGTGGTTTGAAAGTCCATGGATTTGACAAACATGGTCAGCGCTTCGTCCTTGAACACATCCACCCGGCCAGCCACGGTGCGGTTGGTGTTTTCAGGCGTAATGCGAGTCCACAACACCACGCTGTCAAAGGCAGGGTCGCCACTGGCTATGCTATGCAGAAACTGCACATTCTGAGTGGGGGTGTTGTCACTGGGTGTGGTGCGGTTATCGGTTGCTGTGGTCGAATCGTTGTCACTGCCACAACCCTGCAGCAGGCTTAGCCCGCCAACGCTGGCGGTACCAATACCAAGACCTTTGAGGAAGGAGCGGCGGGTAATGCCCGGGCGTTTTTGAATTCGACTGCGTTTGCGGCGTGGACCTGACATGGCGTGTATTCCTTGGTAGTTTGAAGCTGTTTGTTATGCGTTGGGTAGAGTGTCGGGAATCATCAGTTCGTAGAGCATGCCCAGCCCAAGCCCATAGCCGCCTTGCCCGTTGGGGCCTCCGCGGTCACTGGTGAAATACATGCGTTTGCCGTCTGGGCTGAAGGCGATTCCGGCGATTTCAGACTGGTCTTGCCCAACAATTTGCAGCAGCGGCACCAGCTTGCCGTCAGGATACACAACCACCACTTGCATGCTGCCACCATCTTCTGCTACCAACACTTCACCAAATGGCGTCATGGTGATGTTGTCAACGCCAGAAAGAATGTTGTTGGGTGCGGTGGCGGTGGCCATGTCGTAAACCACCTCAATGGTTTGTGCAGTGGTGTTCAGCATCCACAAGCGGTCATCACCTTTGGTCGCAAAAAACACGCGGTCATTCTGGTACCACACACCCTCGCCACCGTCGAACACAGCAGTGTCGGGCAGGCGGTTCTCGGTTTGCGGTGCATTTGGGTTGGCTGCGTTCACCCAGCTGTAGCGCACAGGGCCATTCAATGCATTGGCCACATCGCCCTCCACTTTCAATACCTGCAGTAGTCCCTGATTCATGTTGGCGCGCTCGGCACCAGCGGGCCAGTCACCCGCGGTGGGTACCCAGCGGTAGAAGCGGCCGTCGGGCATGTCTTCAGTCATATAGAACACGCGGCGCTCGCTGTCGATGGCTACGGCTTCATGGCTGAACAGCCCCAGAGCTGGCAGTGGGCGTGCGGCTTGAATACCGAACGGATCGCATTCCCACACCAAGCCGGTCGGAATTTCTTCACAGCTGAGCCAGGTTTTCCAGGGTGTTATTACGCCCGCACAATTAAAAGTAGTGTTTTGTAATATTCGATAGCTGTCTTCAATCGTGCCATCGGGGCCAAACACAAGAGCGCTTGCTCCGCCCAGTCCGGGGCTGAATGTTTCGAGCAAATTTCCAACAGGTGCCAGTTCAGGTACGGTGAAACCAAGTGTGCCGAAGCCTGGAATCTCGCTGTTTGAGCAATAAATCCAGCCCCCATCTTCACGGGGCACCACGCCGCCACCGTCATTGAAAATATGCCAAGGTGTCGCGCCTGAAACAGGCGGAAGGTTGCTGATGGCCACTACCCGGGTGGAAAAACCAGCGGCAGTACGCACGCCGTTGGCATCAGGATCGCCCAACGGGCCAATGTTTCGGAATCGAAACTGGTTGTTGTTCAGCGCTGTGCCGCCAAACCTGTTGGTCTCTGAGACACCAACCCGGCCACTGGCGGAACCTGAGGGATTGTCACTGCCGCAACCGGTAAGCCAGGGAAGGGTGCTGGCACTGGCTCCGTACAAGAAAGTTTTAAGTAGATTGCGTCGGCGGGTATTGGGAAGCAAAGCAGGTGAAAACGGCATGGCATACATCCAGATTGAACAACATCAACCTGTAATACCCGCCATACTGAGTTTCGGTTTCCGAAGCAATCTTCAGTGTGACGATTCACTGATTTGTCACACTGAAGTGCAGCCCTTCAAGTTTTGAAGTAAGACACAGCGCGCTGCAAATCTTCCGACATGCTTTCCACCTGGCGGGATTGCCCCTCCAGTTGCATGCTGGCCATTTTCAGACGTTCCGACAAAGCCGATATGTCGCTGACCCGTTCGGAAATGTCCTGGCTGGCCGCTTCCTGCTCTTTGGTGGAGTTGGCCACTGCCAAGGCGTATTCCACAGACTGTTCAAAGTGCTGAACAATTTCCTGAAGACCACCCATAAGCTTGTCGGCGTACTGCATGTTTTCGCTCATGTGCTCGCCCACTTGTTCCACCGATTTGTTGGAACGTTCTGAGTAGGTGCAAATTTCACCGATCAAGGTACGAATTTCATCGGTGGCCGTGGCGGTGTTCTGTGCCAGGTTACGTACTTCATCGGCTACCACTGCAAAGCCACGCCCTTGCTCACCAGCGCGAGCGGCTTCAATGGCAGCATTCAAAGCCAGCAGGTTGGTTTGCTGGGCAATTCCCTGAATCACCGACACGATACCGTTGATTCGGTCAGAGCGTTCTACAAGCCCAGCAATTTCCTGAGTGGTGGTTTGCATTTGACCTGCCATGTCATTCATTTTGCCCTGCAGTGCCTGCATAAGTTTCATGCCGTTTTTGGCCGTGTCTGCCGACAGTTTGGCCTGCACTTCGGTTTTGTGGGCGTAATCGGAAATGGACTTGGCGCTGGCGCTCATTTGTTCCACGCTGACTGCCGTGGCGTTGGAACTGTCGGCCTGTTTTTCAGCAGAACCTGACAAACCCGACGCCACGTTCACGAGTTCGCTTGAAGCGGTTTTGAAAGTGCCGCAGGCCTGTGACACCTGCTTGATGATTTCCCGCAAACGCACTTGCAACTGTTGCATGCCGTCCATTAGCGAGCCACTTTCGCATTTCGGAACAGACTGAGTCAGGTTACCTTGCGCCATGGTAGCCACAACATTGAGCGCCTTGGCGGGTTCGCCACCAATTTGCTTGCGAAGCGACGAAGCCACAATGCCAACCGTAATACCGCACAACAGCACAATGGCGATACACACAATTCCTATGGTAATCAGGGCATTCTGGAACACGGAATCGCCTCGGACCGCTGCGGCTTCCATGGTGCTTTTCACGTTTGAGTTCAAGGCATTCATGGTGTTGTCAATCTGCTGTTCCAGGGGGTCTCCTTCGCCCAGCAGTATCAAGGTGGCAGCCTGTACTTCACCCAACTCGGATTGTTCAATCACTTTTTGGTACACCGTGTGCAAGGCTGAATTGTCGGTGTTAATGGTTTCGATCAGCTTGCGGGTTTCGCCAGCAGGCGCGCTGGCTTGCATGCTTTGGCCCAGCGAATCAATTTCAGCATCCAGCGCCAGCATGCGTGATTTGGCCAAATCAAACCGCTCCTGTTCATCAGCGAGTATCACATTGCGGGCTTCGCGCGCCAACAATGCTGATTTACTGCCCAAGTTGGACACCTGCGTTAGCAGGGAAACCTGCTTTTCGGTGTTTTCCTGGTTGAACTGGTTTAGGGCATGAATTTGATAAACAGCAAACACACTCAAGGCGAGTAAGGCCGCAATGGGTATGCCCATGACAATACCCAGCCGAACATTCAGGCTGGTATTGATGATTTTGTTCATAAAAGAGTAAGTCATGGCTACTTGCTCATGGAAGGGCTTGAAGATTCACGCCGATGGTTAAAGTGCCAATGGCTTTGCCGCCCTCCATCACGGGTACGGAGACCTGAGAAACCACCGCACCGGAACTTTCATCCTTTTTTGCACGGGCAATGTAGTCATCGCCTTTGCCATCTGCCCATGCTTTTACAAACTTGGGCTCATCGCCCTGCCAGTAATCGGAAGTCATGGAACTGATGGCTACGTTCGCTCCCTGGTTGTCGGTCAGAATGGTTTCGGTGAAATAAGGTTTGGCTTTTTCAGCAGCCAGCAGGGCTTTGGACACTGGGCTTTCCATCATGGCTTTTCCCTCTGGCAAACCGCCTGATGCAGCGATCCACTTGCTGTCCATCGCCTTGATGGCGTCCAGTGTCAGTCCTTTTCCGTTTTGGGCTTTAACTGCGGCAATCACCTCGGGTTTGGCGGCGATTGCCTTGATTTCAGGCAGCACGTCGTTGGCGGTGCCCGCAAATACGGCGCTGCCAGTGGCTAGAATGAGAGTGGCCAAGCTGGCCTTTGCAAAAAACTGGAATCGGTTCATGTGTTGTGCTCCATGGGATTGAGCGTGGGTCTCAATCAGTTGTTTGTTAAATTTTTTCCGCCACAAGGGGGATGTAACAAGATTAAGGATCTGATTCTGAAAACAATTCATGGATAAGCAACGGGAATAGGCCTTACTAAAATTCGTTGGCTCAAATGGAGGGGGTATAGGGTAAACCCTTGCATCTGAGTTTGACTTGACGTAACAGTTGCGCAGAACAAGGGTTGGCGCTATGTTTGAGCGGGTAACAACTGTTGCGCAAACAAAAAGGGGAAAAAATGAAAAAATTGATGCTTGCTGCCTCGGCAGCTGTTGTATTGGCAGGTTGTGCGGCTGGCGGTATGTTTGGCCCAGCCCCGAAAGACGGTGAATTGGCCCAGCCCACCGATTACAAATCCTGGCCTGTGTTCCTGGCCGGAATCGAAAAGCCCACTGGCCACATTCGTGACATTTACATCAACCCCACTGGCGCTGCCGCCAAGAAAGGCGAAGCCTTTGCCAATGGCACCGTGAGCGTGATGGAAATTTACAAAGCCACCAAAACCGGCGACAAAATGACCAAGGCTGGTCTTGAAAAAGTGTTCGTCATGTACAAGGGCAACAACTGGGGCAGCACTGCGCCAGAAGGCATGAAGACAGGCGACTGGGTGTATGCAGCATTTGAACCCAATGGCCAGCCCGCCAAAGCGGATTACGCCACCTGCCGTGGTTGCCACCTGCCATTGGCCGACAAAGACTACATTTTCCATTACGACAAATATTTTGACACACGCAAGAGCGCCCAGATTCTGGACGGTCATGCTGGCAAAGTAGCCATGTCTGTTGAAGAAGCCCACCTGGCTGCTTTGGTTACCAAGTAAACCACTGGCTATTTCCGTACAATAAAAGCCACCCAAGGCCGGGTGGCTTTTTTGTTGGGGTGTTCCATGCGCATTCTGCGTTTCGCTTTGTATGCATTGTCTGCAATCGTTTTACTGGGGCTGGGCGCTCTGGTTTTCCTGCTGAAGTCTTATCCCGCTGTCCAGTTGCCTGAATCGTTGAAACCAGGCCCCGCTGGCAGTGTGCGAACCTTGTTTTTGGGAACCTCGTCTATGGCCTGGACCGATGGGCAGAGCACCTGGCTGGTGGATGGTTTTTTCTCGCGACAACCGTTGTCCGAAGTTGCTTTTACCCGACTGAACGTTGATGAAAACCAGGTTGGTGCAGTGGCCGCAGAAATGTTCAAGCGTCTGGATATGCCCAGTGCCTTGAGTGGTATTGTGGTGGCGCACTCGCATTACGATCATTCCCTGGATGCTCCTTTTCTGGCGAAACAATATGGCGCGCGGGTGGTGGGTTCGGAATCGACTCTGCAAATTGCCAAAGGGCAAGATGTGCCGACAACACAAATAGATGCTTTTACGGGCAGTGGCCGCGTGAAGTTGGGCGAGTTTGATATTCAGTTGATTCAATCTGCCCATGCGCCCACCGGATTCACGGGTGGGTTTAACACCAAACCTGTGTTTCTTCCGGCCCATGCCTTGCAGTTCAAAGAAGGAATCAGCTTTTCATTTGTAGTGTCTCACCCCGGCCTGGGGCCTGGGCCATTCGCGCTTATTCAGCCTAGCGCAGGTTATGTTGAAGGCCAAAACAAAGGCATTGCGGTGAAGCATGTGTTTTTGGGAATGGGTGGTTTGGGTAAATTAAGCGACGTCTACATTGAGAATTACTGGCGGGAAATGGTGGTCGCTACCGGAGCTAAGCATGTGTATCTGATTCACTGGGATGATTTCACCCAACCCTTGATGAAACAGGGCGAGCCGCTCGCATTAAAACCCATGCCCAAGTTGCTGGATGACTTCCCGAGATCCCTTGAATTGTTAAAGATGTTTTCAGAACGCGATGGCGTGACTCTTCATGTGCTGGATGCATGGCAAATAGTCCATTTTTGATCCACAGTTTCCGGTGTTTGAGTGCATACTAAAACCGCATGCTGCGTGGCATGCGTGACCAGCGCGATTCGCTGAAATGTAAGTAACTATGCCGAACCCCAGCAGTCTGCACACCGACGCCAATAAAAAGAACTTTGCGGATCTATTTCACAACGAGGTCACAGCGTGGTTGGTGTTGGTGCTTTCCATTGTCATCACTGCGCTGGGCTGGGTGTTGTCCAGCCAAGCCATCGAGAAACGCGCCAACGACAGGTTTTCATTTGAGGTTCGAGATGCCCAAGAGCGCATTCAGAGCCGGATCAACCAGTACCAACAAATTTTGCGCGGTGGAGTGGCTTTTTTTGATGCGCACACCAGTGTGAATCGAGAACACTGGCAGGTGTACGTGGCCTCGCTCAACTTGCAACGCGAGTTGCCAGGCGTGCAAGGTTTCGCGTTCGCCGAACGTGTGTCACCAGATACTTTAGAACAATACGAAAACCGCATACGTGCCGAGGGATTTCCAAATTATTCGGTCACCCCTCCTGGTGAACGCGAGGTTTACTTTCCCATCACATTGATCGAGCCGTTTGATGAACGCAACCAGCGTGCTTTTGGTTATGACATGTTTTCCGAGCCTGTACGCCGCGAGGCCATGCGCCGGGCCATGGACACGGGTCAGCCCACCGTGTCGGGTTTGGTTCAGTTAAAGCAGGGCGACGAGAGAAACCCCGCCCCGGGCTTTCTGATTTATCTGCCTGTGTATACCCAAGGTGTAGATTTAAGTTCGGTCGATTCTCGCAGGCGGGCTATTCGCGGCTTTGTGTATAGCCCCTTTGTTGCCTCGGATCTGATGCAGAATGTGTTGGGCAATGAAAAAATTCCTCTTCACTTTCAATTGTATGACGCTGAAAGCATGGTGCCGGAATCGCTGATTTATGATTCCGCCAGTGGTGTTGACACCCCACAGCAACTTCAACTGTTTGATCACACCCATGCAGTGACAGTCCCCGTTGAGTGGTCTGGGCGGACGTGGACCGCGCGTTTTGAAAGTACACCCGATTTTGACCGGGATGTTCACAATTCCCTGCCTAACCTGATTTTGCTCGCCGGCGGTGCAATTGATTTGATGCTGTTTCTCACCATCTATTCTTTGGTGCAACAGCGCAGGCGACAAAGCGCCAGCAATGCGAAAAGCCAGTTTCTGGCCAATATGAGCCACGAAATCCGTACCCCGCTCAACGCCATTCTGGGTTTCAATACTTTGTTGGGAGAACAGCTGACAGATCCGCAGGCCAAAGAGTATGTGAAGCAGGTTCAAGAGGCTTCAGAGCAATTGCTGGGCATGGTTGAAGATGTGCTGAGTTTCTCGCAGATTGAGGCAGGTTCAATACGGATCGAGAATATTGAATTTGATTTGCATGACAGGGTGCGCAGAACCTTGCGCCTGTTTACTGCAAAAGCACAGCTCAAAGGTTTAAACCTTGAACTTGAAATGGATGCAATGACACCACTGATGGTGAAAGGTGACCCTGCGCGTTACGGGCAGGTGTTATCGAACTTGTTGAACAATGCGATCAAGTTTTCTGACAGTGGCGTGGTGCGGGTCAAAGTGCAGGCCGACAGGCTGGACATGCATGAGGCAGTAATTCGCACTGAGGTACACGATCAGGGTATCGGCTTCGATGTCAATGAATTCGAGCGCCTTACCCGCCCCTTTGAGCAGGCGGACAACACCGCCACACGCCGGTTTGGCGGTAGTGGTTTGGGTTTGGCGATCTGCAAGCGATTGACCGAGTTAATGGGTGGCGAACTGTTTGTGGCCTCTGTGCCGCAGGCTGGCAGCGTATTTGGTTTCACCTTGCGGGTTCAAACCGTGTTTGTACAAACGGGCGATTCAACCGCCCTGTTGCCCACAGCGGCTGAGTCACTTCAGGGTAAAAAAATACTGGTGGTTGAAGACAACAAGCTGAATCAGCATGTGATCAAAGCCTTGCTCTCAAAAATGAAAGCAGATGTATTGTTGGTCGACAACGGGCAAATGGCCGTTGACGCCGTGCGTGCAGATTCGTCGATCGACCTTGTGTTGATGGACATTCACATGCCGGTGATGAACGGCATTGACGCCGCCATTGCAATTCGCCAGTTGCCCGGCCCAGCCAGTCTGTTGCCAATTGTGGCGTTGACTGCGGGTGCCCTTCAGGAAGATGAACGGGCCTGCATGAATGCTGGCATGAACGAGTTTTTAAGCAAACCAGTGGACGTGCCCAAACTGCGGCAGGTGTTGAGCCGGCAATTACTGGGCGCGCACTGAAAATACGAACATGCCCACCAGCATGGCAGCCATAAAAATCAGGCCATCGGTGGCCAGGCTGGCCGCAGCCACTACTGCAGGGCCGGGGCAAAAACCGCCAATGCCCCACCCCGCGCCAAATAACGCCGCACCCAGCAAAAGTTTTTTGTCGACATGGGTGTTGGTGGGCAAATTCATGGGCAAGCCCATGAGGCTGTTTTTCAGGCGCTTGGCCAACAAAAACCCGGGCAACCCAAGGGCGATTGCACCGCCCATCACAAACATTAGTGAAGGATCCCAGGGCATTGAAAGATCAAGAAAGCCTATCACCTTGGCCGGGTTGGCCATGCCCGAGATGATCAAGCCCCAACCAAAAACCAAGCCTGCCAGGCCGCTTGCCACGGCAAAACGCATGTTGTTATTTTTCACAATTTAGTTTCCCTCAAATAACATGCATAAGCACTGAGGCCACCACGAAACCGGTGACCATGAAAACACCCGTGGCAATCAGCGAACGCAGCGACAGGCGTGAAAGCCCACACACGCCATGCCCACTGGTGCAGCCCGACCCCAGCCGTGTACCGTAACCCACCAACAGCCCAGCAACAACCAATGCAACCGTGCCGCGTGGGCTTTCAAATTCAAAACTTCCCACCACTGCTTGGTACAGCCAGGGTGCTGCGACCATGCCCAGTACAAAGGAAAGTCGCCACTGCATTTCTCCGTGTTGCGGCTTGAGCAAACCGCCCACTATGCCGCTGATCCCGGCCACGCGGCCAGTCAACAGAATCAGCATGACGGCCGACAAGCCGATCAACAACCCCCCGAACAAAGCCGGGTAGGGCGTAAAAGCCTCCCAATTGACAGTCAACATCGTGATCCCGATTAAGTATGATTACTCGCTCATATTATCATGCGCAAAAAATAATCACCAGAATAGGTGTGAGTTACAATGCGGCGTCTGTCTTGTTGCCCACATAACCTCATGCCCTCTTCGGAAACACCTTCCCAAGCCCTGTTCCCTGTGCTTTATCCGCCTTCAACGGTCGCGGTAATTGGTGCGGGCATTGCGGGCAGTAGTGTGGCGCTGGCGCTTTGCAAACTGGGTGTGCAGGTGCACTTGCATGATTCAGCCAGCGGCCCCGCAGCGGGTGCTTCCGGTAACTGGGTGGGCGCTCTTCACCCCCACATTACCCGTGGCGATTCGCCCTTGTCGCAATTGACACGTTTGGGGTTTGAACACACCTTGCTGGCGCTTGAGGATTTGACCGCACAAGGTTTGCTGAAAAAAGGCGTCGATTGGGACACCCCAGGGCACTTGCAAACCGTGCCACCTGAAGAGGCCGACCGCGCGCGTGAAACACTGGAGTTGTTGAATTTTCCGCAAACACTGGTGCGCTGGGCGCAGCCCAATGCCCTGTTGCCCACACCCTTGAGTGGTCTGTTTTTCCCGCAAGGTGGTTGGGTGAAACCAGCCCGTTGGGTAGCGGCCAATCTACAGGCCTGTGGTGAGTTGCTTCATACCCATTACAACAGCACCATTGGCGATATAGGCCCCTTGCGGGAACAACACGCGGCGGTGGTGGTGTGTGTGGCTGAAAATTCACTTGAATTGGCACCGATCCCCGGTGCTTGCGCAAATGCTGTCAAAGGCCAAATCAGCAAACTTCGGTGTGCAGTAAAACCGGGTGTCGTGTTGTCGGGTGAAAGTTACGCGATTGCTCCAGCAACTGAAGACTGGTTGGTGTTGGGGGCCACTTACGAGCGGCCTGTGGTGCACTTGAACCCCACCGCCGAGGCCGATGAGTTGAACATCGCCCGGTTCAAGGCGGCATTTCCTGAGTTACCACTTGGAGAGTTGCTTGATCATCGCTGCGCAGTGCGATCGGTTTGGCACGATCGCCTGCCCGCCATCGGCCCCGTGCCGAATATGCCAGGGGTGTACATGAGCACTGGCTTTGGGTCGCGTGGATTGCTGTGGGCGGCTTTGGGTGGGTGTGTGGTGGCTGACTACTTCAAGGGCAGCCCAATCGAGTCGAAACTCTTGAAAAAAATTACGCCCCGCGCTGCGAGGGCGTAAGTTTTAAAAAGCGTTCAAAACGCAAAATTCATGACGCTTCTTTGGCAGCCTTGGCTTTGGCTGCGGTTTTTGTCGCTGGCTTGGCCGCAGTTTTGCCTTTGGCTGCACCAGGCTTCTTCTCGGCTTTTGCCTCGAACTCAAAACCAATCGCACCGTCGGGTTTCTTGACCAAAAACGCTTTGAACGCACGGCGGGTTTTCGATGAAACAAACCGTGTCAGCAAATCAGTTTTACCGTCGAGCAACAGTTTTTCCATCTGTTCGCGGTCAATGGGTTGTTGCAAAATCACCTTGCCTGAACGGAAGTCACAGCTTTTGCTTGGTCCTACTGATTTTTCGCACACATAACTGGTGGCCTGTTCATACACATTGGATGCACACTTGGGACATGGCCCCAGTCGGGTTTCACCAGAGAAGTCGACGGGTTCGCCATTGTCATCGTCTTTGGCCTGGCCAAAGTCAAACTCCAGCTTGTGTTCATCAGTCAGCTTCAGCACAGCGGCAAACGGGCGGCCCATTTTGCTGCGGAAACCATCGAGCATTGGCAACTCGCGGTCTTGCAACAGCTTTTCAACTTCAGCCACTTCAAACTGACGCCCGCCTGGCACTTTCGAGATCGAGAATTCGCATTTTGTGCAGGCAAAGCGGCGGTAGTTTTCCTTCACCACGCTGCCGCAGTTCGGGCAAGGTGTCACCAGTGTGGCGTAGTCGCCAGGAATGGTTTCCTCTGTGTAGTTTTTCGCACGGTCAACAATGTTCTGCGTAATCTTGGCAATTTCCTGCATGAATTGTTCGCGCGAGAGCTCGCCCTTTTCCATCAGGGAAAGTTTGTACTCCCACTCGCCAGTCAACTCAGGCATGGTCAGTTCTTCAACGTCCAGGCCACGCAGCAGGGTCAGTAGCTGGAACGCCTTGGCTGTGGGTACCAAAGCGCGTTCTTCACGCACCAGGTACTTTTCGTTAATCAAACCCTCAATGGTGGCAGCGCGCGTGGCTGGCGTGCCTAAGCCCTTCGTGCCCATGGCATCGCGCAGTTCTTCTTCTTCCACCAATTTGCCGGCGCCTTCCATGGCGGAAAGCAACGTGGCTTCGCTGTAGCGTGCAGGTGGCTTGGTGCTCAGGGTGTGTACATCAATTTCGTCGGTACTTACTTTTTCACCGGCATCCACAGCCACCAGGCTGTCATCGCCGGCAGCAGCGGCTGCGCGACCGTAAATGGCCAGCCAGCCCGGCTTCACCAGCACCTTGCCTTCGGTTTTGAAGGGGTGGCCTTCAACCGTGGTAATGCGTGTGGTGACGTTGAATTCCGCTGGCGGGAAAAATACTGCCAGGAAGCGTTTCACCACCATGTCGTATAGCTTGGCTTCGGGTTCGCTCAGGTTTTTTGGCACTTGCAGGGTTGGAATAATCGCAAAGTGGTCTGAAATTTTGCTGTTGTCGAACACCCGCTTGTTGGGCTTGACCCAGTTGTTTTTCAGGATTTGTTCACAAAACTGCCCATACGCACCGGCAATGTGGCCTGAATCCAGACCCACAAAGCTTTTCAGGGTTTGGTTCACAGTGCCCATATAATCCTCGGGCAAGGCCTTTGAATCAGTACGCGGGTAGGTCAACACTTTGTGTTTTTCATACAGCGCCTGCGCCAAGCCCAAGGTGTTCTTTGCTGAAAAACCAAAACGGCTGTTCGCCTCGCGTTGCAGGCTAGTCAAATCGAACAACTGAGGCGCAATTTGCGTGGTGGGTTTGCTTTCTTCTTCTACTGTGCCGGGCTTGCCGTCACAGGCAGCCACAATGGCTTTGGCTTTTGCTTCGTCCCACAGCCGGTCTGCACGTTGCTCAGGGTCTTCTGCTTTTTTAAAGTCTCGGTCAAACCATTTGCCTTCGTAGGCACCAGCCTGCGCACCAAAACTGGCGCGAATCTCGAAATAAGTGCGCGGCACAAACTTGCGAATTTTCTCTTCGCGTTCCACAACAATGGCCAGTGTGGGGGTTTGCACCCGGCCCACCGTGGTCAGGTAAAACCCGCCTTCTTTGCTGTTGAATGCAGTCATGGCACGTGTGCCATTGATACCCACCAGCCAGTCTGCTTCCGAGCGGCAGCGCGCTGCATCGGCCAGTGGCATCATCTCGGCATCGCTGCGCAGGCTCGAGAAGGCCTGACGAATGGCTGCGGGTGTCATTGATTGCAACCACAGGCGCTCAACCGGCTTGCTGCTTTTCGCGTATTGCGCGATCAGGCGGAAAATCAGCTCACCTTCCCGGCCCGCGTCACAGGCGTTGATCAGGCCGACCACGTCTTTGCGTTTAATCAGTTTGTTCAGCACCTTCAGGCGCGATTCTGTTTTCGCAATCGGGTTCAGGTCAAAGTGTGTTGGCAACACGGGCAGGTTGGCAAAACTCCACTTGCCCCGCTTCACCTCAAATTCGTCGGGCGCCTTGATTTCCACCAAATGGCCCACGGCCGATGACAGCACGTACTCATCACTTTCAAAGTAATCGTCGTGTTTGGTGAAACCACCGAGGGAGCGCGCAATGTCAGCGGCCACGGAGGGTTTTTCCGCGATGATCAGTTTTTTGGGGTTTTCGCTACTCAATTAGTCCAACTCGTCGGTGTGTGTAATTTCAAGGCCTTGTGCGCCGAAGTGTAAGTGTCAGTCCTTCAACAAATCAAGGCTTTCTCTAGAATCTTCAATTCTGTTGTTGCAACGGCCTTTTTTTAAAATACACCATTTGAACGCACCCAGCGGTTACCGCTTTCACCCAGCACCAGCCCCAGCAGCTCCAGTTCGGTCAGTGCAGCCAGGGTGTCTTCCGTGTCCAAACCCAATTGCCGGGCCAATGTGTCCGTGTGCACCGGGTCGTGCCCGAGGTATTGCAATACCCGGCCCAGTTCTTCATCGGGTTCAGCATCAGTGTCCACGGTGCAGGTCATTTCGGTGTGGCAATCGCTGTCATCTTCTTGCAACACGCTGGCCTGTTTGTACTGTGGCAGGCTGGCCTTGGCCTCTTCCATCAACTCCAGGGCTGTTTCTACCAGCAAGGCGCCTTTTTTGATCATGTCGTGGCAGCCTTTGCTTTGGCTGCTGTGAATGGAGCCAGGAATGGCCCCTACCGGGCGCCCCAGTTCACTGGCGACTCTTGCCGTGATCAGGGAACCTGAACGCATGGCTGCCTCGACCACCAGGAGTGCATCGGCCAAGCCAGCAATAATGCGGTTTCGACGGGGAAAAAAGCCAGCTTGCGGCGCGGTGCCGGGTGGGTATTCGGACAACACCAAACCACCTTGTTCGACAATCTGCTTTTTAAGACCGGCGTGGTGCGGGGGGTAAACCTCGTCTGGCCCACAACCCAGCACGGCAATGGTGGCACCCAGGGCCTGAAGTGCACCAGCGTGTGCTGCGCCGTCAATGCCTTCGGCCAAGCCGCTGACAACTACCCATTGGGCTTGCGCAAAAGCCTTGCCAAACCCATGCGCGTTGCTCAAGCCGGTGCGTGTGGCATTTCTGCTGCCTACAATTGCGATGCCCCGGGTTTTCAACAAATCCAGGCGGCCTTCACCGAACAGAATCAGGGGCGGGTCTTTCAGTGCAAGCAGGCTTTGCGGGTAAGCCGGGCTGTGAATGCCCACCCAAAATCTTTTGTTGCTTTGCAGCAACCAAGTGCTGGCCAGTGCATGCCAAAGTCGAACTGCTTCGCATGGGGCGGGTAAACTGCAACCTGGGCCTTGTTGGGCCAGTTCGTAGCGTACACGCGCCTTGATTGTGGTGTTGTAAGCCAGGTTCATGGCGTTGAGCAGCTCACCCATGCAAAGTGCCGAGCAACAAGTGATGGAATTTGCGAACTATTTTTGCCACAGAAGGTATATCCTTTTAGTGTTGACTGTGAAGGTTTTTTGAAAGCATGGCTTTACTCCCAATTTTGCGTTATCCGGATCCGCGCTTGAAAACGGTTGCCACCCCTGTCACCCAGTTTGATGACGCGCTTGTCAAGCTGACTGAAGACATGGCAGAAACCATGTACGACGCGCCAGGCGTTGGTCTGGCCGCTACGCAGGTGAATGTGCACAAGCGAATCATCGTGATTGATGTTACCGATGACAAATCGGGCCTGACCGTATTCATCAACCCCGAGATCATCGACGCCAGCAAAGAATGCAAAGTGTACGAAGAAGGTTGTTTGTCCGTGCCTGGCATTTACGAGAAGGTTGAACGCCCCGATACGGTGAAGGTACGCGCACAAAATGTGAAGGGTGAGTGGTTTGAAATTGATTGCGACGAGTTGCTTGCCGTGTGTATTCAGCATGAAATTGACCACCTCAATGGCAAAGTGTTTGTTGAATACCTTTCGCAGTTGAAGCAAACCCGCATCAAAACCAAGATGAAGAAGCAAGAAAAGCTTCAAACCGCTTGATCGCCCAACCCCCCATGAATCGAACCCTGAATGTGGGTTTCGCTGGCACACCCGAGTTTGCTCGGGTTGCGCTGGCGAAGCTTATTGCCGCCGGTTACCCAGTGCACCTGGTGCTGACCCAACCCGACCGCCCCGCTGGCAGGGGCATGAAGTTGCAGGCTTCCCCTGTTAAACAGCTGGCACAGCAACACGGTATCCCCGTGTTGCAACCGGTCAGCCTAAAAAAAGGCGAGGAAGCCGAACACGCCTTGCATACCTTGAAAACCGCTGTACATGGTCAACCTCTTGATGTGTTGATTGTGGCGGCTTACGGGCTTATTTTGCCGCAAACGGTTTTGGATGCTCCGCGCTTGGGTTGCTTGAACATTCATGGCAGCTTGCTGCCGCGCTGGCGTGGCGCTGCCCCAATTCAGCGGTGTATTGAAGCGGGTGATGCTGAAACTGGCGTGTGCATCATGCAAATGGAGGCCGGGCTTGATACTGGCCCCGTTCGCCTGTGGCGGGCCTTGCAGATTGAACACACCGACACCACCACCACCCTGCACGACAAACTGGCCGAGCTGGGCGGTGATTTGCTGGTAGAGGCGCTGGACTCCCTTCAGGTGGCAACACTGCCCTTGGTTCCACAACCTGAAGTGGGAGTGACCTACGCAGAGAAAATCACAAAAGCGGAGGGCGTGATCAACTGGCATCGCAGTGCAGTTGAACTTCAGCGTACACTGCGTGCCTTCGACCCTTTTCCTGGTGCAAACACAACGTGGGGTGGTGAACTCTTGAAGTGTTTTGATCCTGAAACTGTCGCGTTGGCTGGCTTGATGGGTAAACCGGGCGAGGTTTTGTCTGTTGATTCCGCAGGCATAGAGGTGCAATGTGGGCAGGGTGTGTTGCGTATTCGAACCCTTCAGAAGGCCGGCAGCAAACGCCAACCTGCGCAGCAGGTGGCACAGGCTTTGGGTTTGCAGGCCGGAAACCAATTGAGCGAATCGGCCTCCAACTAGGCAAAGGTGGCACGCGCAAAACTTGAAATTGCGCGAAAAAGCCTTATTTTCAAGTTGTCGAATCAACAGGCCGCTGATTGGCCAGGATAAATAAGATCATGTTTAACTGGATGAAAACCTTCATGTTGATGGCGGCCATCACCGCCCTTTTCGTGGTGCTGGGTGGCATGATGGGCGGCCGTGGCGGCATGTTGTTGGCCTTGGGCTTTGCACTGGTGATGAACTTTGGTGCGTACTGGTTTTCCGACAAAATGGTTTTGCGCATGTACAAAGCCAAGGAAGTCGATGCCAGCAATGCCCCGGAGTTTTACAACATGGTGGCTGAACTTGCGCAGCGCGCAGGCATGCCAATGCCGCGTGTGTACCTGATCAATGACAGCGCCCCCAATGCATTTGCAACCGGGCGCAACCCGGAAAACGCGGCTGTGGCTGCAACCACGGGTATTTTGCAGGTGCTTTCCGCGCGTGAACTGCGTGGCGTGATGGCCCATGAACTGGCCCATGTGAAGCACCGGGACATCCTGATTTCCACCATCTCGGCCACCATGGCAGGTGCCATCTCGGCCCTGGCCAACTTTGCGCTGTTTTTTGGTGGGCGAGATGAGAACGGCCAGCCGATGAACCCGATTGCCAGCATTGCCTTGGCCATTCTGGCGCCGCTGGCCGCATCACTGATTCAAATGTCAATCTCGCGCGCCCGTGAATACGAGGCTGACCGTGGAGGCGCAGAAATTTGCGGCGACCCGGCGGCTTTGGCCAGCGCGCTGGACAAAATTCAACGGTATGCCAAGGGCATTCCGTTCCGTACTACTGAAGCGCACCCGGAAACCGCTCAAATGATGATCATGAATCCACTGTCAGGACAAGGCATAGCCAGCCTTTTTTCGACCCACCCACCCACTGAAGAACGAATCGCCCGCTTGATGGAAATGGCCCGCACTGGCGGTCCGCGTTGAAGCCGGTTCACAGCACGCCACCCAAACTGACAGAAGCCAGTTTGGCGTTTGCCCTGCTCAAGGCCGCGGCAGTCATGACCCGGGTTCTGCGGGAAGGTCGCTCGCTTGACCAAGCCTTGGCCGCAGAAACCAAGGGTGTGAAAACCCCGCAGGCTTTGGGTGCCATTCAAGACCTGGCTTACTTCGGCATGCGCAACCTAGGCCGTGGGCAAGTGTTAACCCGCTTGATCAGCGGCAAAGCGCTGCTAAACCCCGAGCCCTTGAATGAATTGATGGCCTTGGGTTTTGGGTTGCTGTGGGATGACAAAAACCCGAAGTACCCAGCGCACACTGTGGTGGACCAAATGGTGTATGCCTGCACGGGCAGCGAGCAGTTTGCACGCGCCAAGGGCCTGGCCAATGCCTGTTTGCGCAACTTTTTGCGCGATTCAAATACCTGGCGAACCAAGGCTTTTGAAGACCCGCTGGCGCAGCACAACTTGCCTGTTTGGTGGATTGAAAAACTGAAGGCCAGCCATCCGCAACACTGGGAAACAATGTTGGCACAGGCGCAGAGCCACCCGCCCTTGGTGGTCCGCGTAAACACCCGCAGTATTTCAGCGCCCGCCTATGCCGAGCAGTTAAACGCCGCAGGCATGGAAGCCTGTGTGATCGGTCAGCAGGCCGTTTTGCTGGCCAAGCCGGTGCCTGTTTCTGCCCTGCCCGGTTTTGATTTGGGCCAGGTGTCGGTACAAGACAGTGCTGCGCAATTGGCTTCTCAGTTGCTGAACCCGCAGAACGGACAACGCATTCTGGATGCCTGTGCTGCACCGGGTGGTAAAACAGGCCACTTGCTCGAGCTGGCCGACATTGAACTGGTCGCACTCGATTCGAGTCCTCAGCGCCTTGGCAAGGTGGAAGACAATATTCGCCGAATCGCCCCCACCCTGAATGGCAAATGGGATTTGCGCTTGAAGGTGGCGCAGGCCGAGTTGCTGGATACCTGGTGGGACGGTGTGCCTTTTGACGGTATTTTGGCCGATGTGCCTTGTACGGGTTCAGGCGTGGTTCGTCGCCACCCCGACATTCCATGGTTGCGCAGACCGGACGATATTGCCAAGTTGTCGCAGATTCAACACAAAATACTGAATGCCTTGTGGTCTACCCTAAAGCCGGGCGGTACACTTTTGCTGGTGACCTGTTCCATCTTTCCTGAAGAGGGGCCCCAGTTGGCAAAAGCTTTTCAAGACAATCATCCCGACGCCCTGGCGCAAACTGCGCCCGGATGGGTGTTGCCGGCGGTACCGGGCAATCCCGAGCAAGGCTTTGATGCGTCTCCTGACGGATTCTTCTACGCCAAGTTCGAAAAATCTCCAAGTTCCTGAGGGCGTGCCTTGAAATTTAGCTTGGCCCTACCTTCGTCATGGACCCGCATTGCGCATGGGCTGCTCGGCCTGGTGCTGATGTGTGTCCTGACCGTGGGTTTGGCCCAGCTTGATTCTTCAACGCGGGTCACCGCGGTTAAACTTGAGCCCAGTAAGGCTCCCGCCTCTGCGGCATGGAACCTGGCAGCAGAATTCGAAATTGAGTTGGGCTACAAGTTGCGGGAGGCCGTTGATCGCGGCCTGCCTTTGCAGTTCACAGTCGATTTCCAGCTGATGCGTTCCCGTTGGTACTGGGTGGACGAAGAAGTGGTCAGCACCACTTATCCACTGAATTTGTCGTACAACGCCCTGACCCGCACTTACCGCGTAGTAACCCCCAACAACACCTACAACACCCCCACGCTTGAAGACGCCATGCAGCACATGACCAAGGTGCGCGACTGGGCGGTTATTCCGCGTGACCGAATCCAGATCGGCCAACCCTACACCGCGCAGGTGCGGTTTCGACTGCTTCTGACAGAACTGCCCAAGCCTTTCCAGATCAGTGCACTGGTCAACAGCGAATGGGATTTATCGTCAGAATGGCTGTCGTTTGAATTCACACCCAAGCGCGAGGCCTTGAAATGAATCCCTGGCTGGAAAATACCCGATGGCTGCGTTACACGCTGCTGATTCTGGGTAGCCTAGGTGGGGTTTTGCTGTTTCTGCTGGCCTCGGCCTCATCGAACACCGATTTTTTTGAAAGCAATTACCCGTTGCTGATTACCTTGAACGGCATCATCGCTGCGGGTTTGTTCAGCATTCTGATCTTGCTGATCGTGCGCATGGTGCGCAGGTATCGCGCAGGTGTGTTTGGTTCGAGGCTGATGCTGCGCATGTCGCTGTCATTCGCCCTCATGGGGCTGATTCCCGGCTTTGTGCTGTACCTGGTGTCGGTGCAGTTTCTGGCAAAAAGTATTGATAGCTGGTTCGATGTGCGGGTCGACGGCGCACTGGAATCGGGTTTGAATCTTGGCCAGACTGCGCTGGACAGTTTGATCAATGAGCTGGCTTTGAAAGGGCAGTCCATTTCAATTGAATTGTCTCGTGCCACACCCAGCGAGCAATTGCTGGAACTGCCCCGGCTTCGTGATGCGGCCAATGTGCAAGAACTCACCTTGCTGTCTGAAACCGGGCAAATTCTGGGAAGTTCAGGAGGCGCACTTGATAGCCTGTTGCCCAGCCTGCCCACGCAGGTGATGCTGCGCCAGGCGCTGATGACCAGGCCTTTTCAGCAAATTGAGCCTGACCCCGAAGACCCCGACGGCCGCCTGTACATGCGCGTGGTGGTGCCGATTGCGCCACCTTTGACCAGTTTTGATTTGGGTCAGCGCTATGTACAAATTATGCACCCGGTGCCCACGACACTTTCGCAGCGGGCCAATGCGGTTCAAAGTGTGTATCGCGATTATCAGGAACTGCAACTGTCGCGCTCGGGCTTGCGGAAAATTTATGGCATTACGCTGACCCTGGCACTGTTGCTCACTGTGTTTGTGTCGGTGGCTGCGGCGTTCTGGCTTTCATCCAGATTATCGTCGCCTTTGTTGTGGCTTGCCGAGGGCACCAAAGCCCTGGCCAGTGGCAACTTCAAAACCATGCAGCCTGTGAATGCTGATGATGAGTTGCGCGAGTTGGTGGATTCGTTCAACACCATGACCCGGCAGCTGTCGGAAGCGCAACGCCGCTTGCAGGCCAATCAAAACCAGCTCGCTGCCAACAATGATTTCCTGCAAAGTTTGCTGACCAGTTTGTCGGCGGGTGTGCTGGTGCTGGATCACAAGCTGCGCCTGAAAATGTACAACGATGGTGCACTGCGAATTTTTGATCGTTCACTGGCCGAGAACCAGGGTCATCCATTGGACGACATGCCCGGCCTGGAGGGATTTGCCATGGCAGTGCGTGCCAGCGTGGCCGACAACCAGGGCAATGAAGGAGAAGAAAGCGGCATTTGGCAAAAGCAGCTGGAAATTCCCCGTGCTTTTGATTCGCAAAGTTCGAAATCCATTCTGGTGCGTGGCTCTCGCCTGCCTGGTGAAAAGGCCGGTTACGTGCTGGTATGCGACGACATTACTGCTTTGATTTCTGCGCAGCGCACGGCGGCCTGGGGTGAAGTAGCGCGTCGACTTGCCCACGAAATTAAAAATCCGCTGACCCCGATTCAGCTTTCTGCCGAGCGTTTGCAAATGAAGTTGGCTGACAAGCTGCAAGAACCGGAATCCGGCATTTTGCAGCGTGCCACCCGTACGATCGTGAACCAGGTGGAATCACTGAAACGTCTGGTCAACGATTTCCGCGACTATGCGCGACTGCCGCCGGCTGATCTGAAGCCGCTGGATTTGAATGACTTGGTGGTCGATGTGCTCGCGCTGTACGATGTGCATGTGGGCATTGAAGAACAGGTGGAAACCCGCTTCATTCCAAAATTGACTGAAAAATTACCGCTGGTGGCCGGAGATTCGTCGCAGTTGCGCCAAGTGATTCATAATTTGTTGCAAAATGCACTAGACGCATGTGTCGATTGCGATCAACCCAAAGTAGAAGTGCGAACCGAAGGTTTGAAAGCACCGGAAGGTGAACAGGAACAGTTGGTGGGCGTGAAGCTGGTGGTGGCTGACAACGGGCCGGGGTTCAATCCCGACCTGCTGGCAAAAGCTTTCGAGCCTTACATCACCACGAAAACCAAAGGCACCGGTTTGGGTTTGGCAATCGTTAGAAAAATTGCAGATGAACACAAGGCGCGAATAGCCATTAGAAACAGGGTAGATGCACAAGGGCGGGTGGTTGGTGCGGCGGTGGAATTAACTTTCCCCGTGTTGCAGGACACCTTGAACAATGCCGAACATAGTCAGGCCGCATAAAGAAGGAACTCTCTCACCATGGCGACCATTCTCGTTGTCGATGACGAAATTGGAATTCGAGAACTTTTGTCCGAGATTCTCGGCGACGAAGGGCATGCGGTGCTGCTTGCTGAAAATGCAGGTCAGGCGCGCGCACTTCGTGACCAAGAGCAGCCCGATCTGGTGTTGCTCGACATCTGGATGCCCGACACTGACGGCGTTACTTTGCTGAAAGAGTGGTCAGTGAAAGGTCTGCTGACCATGCCAGTGATCATGATGAGTGGCCACGCTACGATCGACACAGCTGTTGAAGCCACGCGCATTGGTGCGCTTGATTTCCTGGAAAAACCAATTTCCCTGCAGAAGTTGCTGGGTGCGGTAGAGAAAGGTTTGGCGCGCGGAAAAATGGTGCAATCGGCTCGCGCGCTGATGCAGTCCCAGCCCAAGGCCAACGGCATGGGTAGCGCTTCCAACCAGGCCAGTGGCGCATCTGTTTCTGCAAGTGGTGGTGTGGCCGCAGCGCCCGACTCAAGCCCCTTGGGCCAGGCCCTGGCCGAGTTGTCGACACTCGACCTGGATGCCCAACTGCGCGATGCCCGTGATTCATTTGAACGTATTTATTTTGAATACCACCTGCGGCTGGAAAATGGCAGCATGACGCGTCTGGCCGAGCGCACCGGCATTGAGCGCACACACTTGTATCGCAAACTCAAGCAGCTGGGCGTAGAAGTAGGCCGCACGGCGCGCAAAAATATCGCATGAAAATTATCATCGTCGGCGCCGGGCGTGTGGGGGCCAGCCTCGCTGAAAGCCTGGTGTCCGAACACAACGACATCACTCTGATCGACCCGGACCCTAGGGTACTCGCCGATCTTCAAGACCGCTACGATTTGCGTACCATTGCTGGCAACGGCGCTTTGCCGCGCGTGCTGAAACAGGCAGGCGCCGAAGATGCCGACATGCTGGTGGCTGTAACTCGCAGCGACGAAACGAATTTGGTGGCCTGCCGCATGGCTGCCCTGATGTTCAATGTGCCCCGCCGAATTGCCCGTGTGCGCTCGCCAGAAATGATGGAGCAAGCGCATTTGCATGGTGACGAGGGCTTTAATGTGGACCACGTCATTTGCCCCGAGCAAAGCGTGACCGAACACATTGAACGCCTGATCGAGTTTCCCGATGCCTTGCAGGTGCTTGATTTCGCAAACGGCAAAGTAACATTGGTTTCTGTGCGGGCTTACGCTGGCGGACCGTTGGTTTCCCACCCCATTGAAGACATTCGCAAGCACTTGCCCAAAGTAGACGTTCGCATTGTGGCGTTGTTCCGCGAAAACCAGCCTGTGGCGGTTGAGGGCTACACCATGATTCAGCCCGGCGACGAGGTGTTTTGCCTTTCGGCCACCGAGCATGTGCGCACGGTGATGGCGGAACTTCGCCGCATGTCCAAACCGGTCACCAAGGTGATGATTGCCGGTGGCGGCAACATTGGTTTACGCCTGGCCCGTAGCCTGGAAGAAAACTACCAGGTGAAGGTGATTGATGCCGACCGCAAACGTTGTGAAGACCTGGCGAGTCAGCTGGGCTCACGCACCCTCGTGTTGTATGGCGATGCCACCGACGAAGACTTGCTGGCCGAAGAAAATGTGCAAGACGTAGACACCTTCATTGCACTGACCAATGACGATGAAAACAACATTATGTCGTCCTTGTTGGCCAAGCGCATGGGCGCACGCAGGGTTATCGCCCTGATTCAGCGCAAGGTATATGCCGAGCTGGTGCAGGGTGGGCAAATCGACATTGCACTGGCGCCTTCGAATGCCACACTCAGTGAATTGCTCAAGCACATCCGCCGGGGAGATGTGGTGGCTGTGCACCGATTGCGTCGCGGTGTAGCGGAAGCCATTGAAACCATTGCGCACGGCGATTCCAAGTCGTCGAAAGTGGTAGGCCGTGCCATTGAAAAAATCGACATACCCAAGGGTGCAGTGATTGGTGCAATCGTACGTGGTGACAAAGTGATCATGGCGCACCACGATACGGTGATTGAGGCTGAAGATCACATCATTACTTTTGTAGAAAACCGCAAATTGGTGCCGCAGGTGGAAAAACTGTTCCAGGTCGGTGTGGGGTTCATCTAGCGTGGCGCTGGCATCATGAGGAACTCGATATTTCCGGTCGTCACCGTTTTGGGCTTCGCGTTGGCACTGTTTTCCGTGTCCTTTTTAGTCCCATTGGTCTACGCGTTCATTGCAGGTGAGCCAACAGTAGAGGCATTTGCTACCGGGTTTTTGGTTACATTCGTGGTGGGCATTCTTGCCCACTTTTTAACTCGTCGATTCAAGCGCGAATTACAACCTCGCGATGGTTTCTTGCTGGTGTCGGCAGTGTGGTCTCTGATCCCCGCATTTTGCACCATTCCGCTAGTATTGTTTTTTGACACGCTCAGTTTTACCGACGCCTACTTTGAAATGGTATCTGGTCTAACAACCACGGGTGCCACTGTTCTTACGGGTCTCGATACCATGCCTGCCAGTATCAATATCTGGCGACATTTGTTGTCCTGGATCGGCGGTATGGGTATTTTGGTTCTGGCGGTGGCCATTTTGCCCCTGCTGGGTGTGGGGGGTTCGCAGGTTTTCAAAGCCGAAACCCCAGGGCCGATGAAAGACAGCAAATTGACCCCTCGTATTACAGAGACTGCAAAGTCTTTGTATCTGGTTTATTTTGTGTTGTCGCTTGCGTGTGCGATCAGTTACAAGTTGGCTGGCATGACCTGGCTGGATGCATTCATGCACTCGGGTACCACCATGTCCCTGTCGGGTTTTTCTTCACATGACTCGAGCTACGCCTACTTCGATTCGGCGGCGATTGAAATGGTGGCTGTGGCGTTTATGCTGATCTCAGGTATTAATTTCTCCATCCATTTTTTAGCGTGGCGCGGGAAGTCATTTCGACCTTATGCTGTTTGCCCGGAAACCAAGTGGTTTCTGCTTTTGATGTTCGCATCAGTGATGCTGATCACCGTATTTTTGATGGCACATCAGCAATACACTACTTTCAGTGAAGCTTTTCGCTACAGTTTGTTCAATGTTGTCTCGGTAGCTACCACAACCGGTTTCGCCAACACCGACTACGCCTTGTGGCCTGTTTTCGCACCCTTGTTCATGATCTTTCTAAGCGTGTTTGCATCCGCAGCAGGCTCCACCGGTGGCGGCATTAAAATGTTACGCGCTGTTATTCTTTTTCAGCATGCTGTTGGTGAGTTGTCTCGCACTTTGCATCCACGTGCAATTAACCCGGTTCGAATTCGGGGAACAGCGATTAATTCGCAGGTTATTTCAGGCGTGCTTGCTTTCATGTTGATGTACGGCATGAGCATCATCACCATCACCATGATTCAAATGTTTACGGGTCTGGAGCCGATTGCAGCGCTGACCGGCACGATTGCGATGATCAACTGTTTGGGCCCTGGCATGGGAGTTCTCGGCCCTGCATCCAACTATGCCAGTTTGGGTGATTTCCAAACCTGGGTGTACTCCTTTGCCATGTTGTTGGGCCGCCTGGAAATGTTCACCATTCTGGTGCTGTTCACGCCAGCCTTCTGGCGCAAATGAAAACACATGTTTTCCTGGTGTCTGGCCGCAACCCGGAAGCGCGAGCCCGGCGAATCGAAGCACTGCTTTCCGAGCAGGCCGGCGTTGGCAAAATTACATTGATGGCCAGCACCGAAATTTTTTCCTACACCTCTGTGGAGGCTCAAGCAGAGTTGTTCCGTCTGGACATTGAGCGCAAAGCGCGCGGCATTCATGTACTTCGGCTTAGCCCCGGTTGCTTGTGTTGTTCCTCCAAACTAGTGCTAACAACCCACCTAGCTCGCACCTTAAGATTGAATCAACCCAATGTATTGTTAATGGAACTGGAAAGCCAAAGCCACCCGGAACAGGTGTTACAGTTATTAAAAGAGCCTCAATGGAATGATTGGTTTGCCGATATAACACTTGTGGAGGATGTTGCGTAAGGGGTTAGACGCCCAAGGCGTGGCCTTGAAATTGCTAGATAGATCACCATATTCAACCTGAAAGTATTATTTGGAGGTTTGCGATGTTAATGATGATTGATAGCCCCTTTTACTGCGTGGTGGATTTGGTCATGAGCGAGGGGCAACCCAGCCTTGGCATTGAAATCGTGGACAAGAACAATCAGCGCGAACTGTTTTTGCAGGGCGATGCCGCTGAAAAATTCCGCGAAGAGGTGAAATACCTTGCCGCCCAAGAACCCGATATCGACGACATCGAAGCTTTTATTGAAAGCTACAAACCCTGGATGCAACACCCTGTAACGTTGCACTGATAATAACCACGTTAAACCAGCACCGTGCCGTTCCAAGCTGCTACAGCCTGCACTGCACGTTGCTCAACCACCTTGGCCACATTGGCAACCTGATCCAACCCCGTTGTTAACCACGTGCCGCCTACGGCTTGCACCGCCTTGATTTCGCGCCATTGCGGCAGGTTTTCAAGTGTTACGCCCCCAGTGGGCACTACGCGCGCTGCCGCCAGTGGTGCTGTAATACCAGCAAGAGCTTTGGGGCCGCCTGCCGCCATGGCTGGGAAAAATTTCAGCAACTCAAACCCCATTTCAAGCCCGCGCATCATTTCCGAAGCGGTGGCCACGCCGGGCACCCAGGCATAGCTTTTTCTCAGGGCATGTTCGGCCAGGGTTTCGGTAAAGCCTGGAGAGATGAACAGCGTTGCACCCAGGTCAGCGGCTTGATCAAATTGCGCGGGTGTCAGCACCGTGCCGGCAGACACTTGCATGTCAGGAAATCGCTTGGCAATTTCTCCCAGGGCTTGCAGTGCTTCCGGGGTGCGCAGTGTAATTTCAATTTGTGTAATACCGCCCGCACACAAGCCTTCGGCAATTTCCAAACCTTGTTTAACATGGGGAATAACCACCACGGGCAACACACCCTGGCGCAGCCAGCTGCGTGTGCGTTCAATTCGGGTGTCGGGGGAAAGTTGCGTGTTCATGGTTTGTCCTTGTTTTATTGGGGAAACAGGTTGCTTGCGCCTTCCTCGGCACTGCTCACTGTGTTTCTCCACACCTGGAAATATCCGCGCCCATGGCTGACTGCCTGCGCAGGTGTAGGCATGGGTTCGCGCACGCTCAAGTCGGCGGTGGTGTGTAAAACGCCTTCATTGGCATCTACCCGCACCACATCGCCATCGCGAAGCCGTGAGATGGGCCCATCGGCTTTGGCTTCCGGGCACACATGAATGGCCGACAACACCTTGCCCGATGCGCCACTCATGCGCCCGTCTGTCACCAAGGCCACTGGCAAGCCTTGGTCTTGCAGAATACCCAGAATGGGCGTGAGCTTGTGCAACTCGGGCATGCCGTTGGCACGCGGGCCCTGGTGGGCCAGTACCACCACCACAGGTTCAGTCAATTCGCCCTTGTTGAACGCATCAATCACTTGGTGTTGGTCGGTGAACACACGGCAGGGCGCCTCAACAAATCGGTGTTCTGGTTTAACAGCCGACACCTTGCACACGCCTCGGCCCAAGTTGCCTTTCATCAGGCGAATGCCGCCATCGGGCTGGAAGGGGTTGGTGTGCTGGCGCAATACTTCTGTATTGCGCGATGCACCCGGCTTGCGCGTTGAAAAGGTTTCAGCCGTGGGCAATACTTCGGCCACGGTGTTGGCCATGGTGGTGCCCCACACGGTGAGCGCGTCTCCATCTACCAAACCGCCATCCATCAGCGTGGCCAGCAAACCTGCGGTACCGCCTGCGGCCTGAAATGCGTTTACATCTTCGGTGCCGTTGGGGTATACGCGTGTGAGCAAGGGGGTGATGCTAGAAATGGTTTCAAGGTCGGTCCAGTCGATCAAGTAGCCAGCCGCACGGGCCACACTGACCCAGTGAATGGTGTGGTTGGTGGAACCACCCGAGGCCATCAGGCCCACCAGTGCATTCATCAGGCAGCGGGAGTCGACCAGTGTGCCCAGTTTCAATGCCGGGTTGCGTGTGGCGCTTTCAAGTGCGCGTACGCTTTCACCGATCAGCGCCTGGCGCTGCGGGCTACTGGGTGGCTCGAATGCACCACCGGGAAACTGCAAGCCCATGAAATCAAGCATGAGCTGGTTGGAATTGGCCGTGCCATAAAACGTGCAGGTGCCCGGGCTGTGATATGCCTTTTCCTCAGACTGTAAAAGGTCTTCGCGGCTTGCTTTGCCCTGCGCAGCCAGTTGGCGGGTTTTGGCTTTTTCGGCATTGGACAAGCCTGTTTCCATGGGGCCGGCGGGAATAAATACAAAAGGCAGGTGACCAAAGCCCAGTGCGCCAATTAACAGGCCGGGTGCAATTTTGTCGCACACGCCCAGCAAAATGGCGCCGTCGAATACATCGTGAGAAAGGCCAATGCAGGCTGACAGTGCAATGACATCGCGTGAAAAAAGCGACAGCTCCATGCCTTCGCGGCCTTGGGTTACACCGTCGCACATGGCCGGTGTGCCGCCCGCTACCTGCGTGGTGGCGCCCAATGCACGCGCGTGTTTGGCGATCAATTCAGGGTAAACCGCAAATGGCTGATGGGCCGACAACATGTCATTGTATGCAGTGACAATGCCAAGGTGCGGCGACTTGTGCAATGAAATAAGGCGTTTGGTGGTGCTTGGGTAAATTGCGGTGGTGTGGGCCAGGTTGGCGCAGCCAACAGCTGTGCGGTTTTGCGGGCCTTGTGGCAAGTTGTTCAAATAGGCTGTGCGCGTGGCTTTGGAGCGTTCTTCGATGCGTTCGCGAAGCGCCTGCAATGTGGGGTTCAAAGTAGTTGCCATGGCGCAAACCTCGAGAAGATTACTTGTGAATATGCCTTGTTTGTAACATAATTACAAAAAACTAGCAATTAATGTAACTAACTTGAACAATTGAGCCGGAAATTAAAATGACTGACAATTCCCCCCTGCCCGTTGGCGCTTTTACCTTTGTGTTGCATGGGGCGGGCGGCGATTTGGCCAAGCGTAAAATAATTCCGGCATTGGCGCACTTGGCAAAATCGGGATACTTTTCCGCGGAATCCAGAATCATTTTTGCCCAACGCGAAACCCTAAGTCCTGAACAGGCTTTGACACAAGTCGATTCGTTCTTGAAAGCAGCTGGCGACGAAGCAGCACGCGAATCGATTCCGGCTTTGTTGCCCTACCTGCATACCTTGCAAGTGGTGCTTGGCACGCCGGAATCTTGCAGAGCAATGGCCAATGCGGTGGCCGGCAGCCCTGAACCTGTGGTGCATTACGCCGCCCTGCCTTCGTCACGATTCATCGATTTGATCAATTGTATTCCCACGGTGCGCGACCCCGAGAAACTGCGCCTGGTGCTGGAAAAGCCACTGGGTTTCAATGCGAAAGAATCTGCCCTGATTGAAGAAGCTGTGGCCGCGAAGCTGGATGAATCGCAGGTGTACCGCATCGATCACTACCTGGGCAAACAGGCTGTGCAGAACATGTTGGCGTTGCGTTTGGGCAATCGTATATTCGAACCCCTGCTCACTCGCGAGCATGTGGCATATGTACAAATTACCGTGGCCGAAGATTTGGGCGTGGAAGACCGTGCCGGCTTTTATGAGCATGCTGGCGCGCTGCGCGACATGGTTCAAAGCCATATTCTGCAACTGTTGGCCATTGTGGCCATGGAGCCGCCCGTCAGCCTTGAGGCCAATTCGCTAAGGGATGAAAAACTGAAGGTACTGCGTTCACTGAAAGTGCCCCAAATTACAGGCGTACCTGAAATTGTGGTGGGTCAGTATGGAGAGGGTTACGTGAAAGGCCAGGCTGTGCCCAAGTACCGCAATGAAAAGGGTGTGGCGGCCAATTCCACCACGGAAACTTATGTGAGTTTCCGGACCGAAGTACAAACCTGGCGCTGGGCGGGCGTACCGTTTTTGGTGCGCACTGGCAAACGCATGCCGCGCCGTTTTGCAGAAATTGTGATTCAGTTTCGCGATGTGCCCAAGCCCCTGTTTGAACCTGTGGGCGGGCAATGGGTGGGCAACCAGTTGGTGATTCACCTGCAACCCGAGGACAAACTTGAACTGAAGCTGCTTGCAAAAACGCCAGGTGAGCGAGAACGCTTGAAGCCGGTGTCACTGGACCTGGACTTTTTCAACACCTGGCGAATTCCCGTGCGGGATGCATACGAGCGATTGATCACCGATATTTTGCGTGGTCGCCTGGGCTTGTTTTTGCGCCGGGACGAGGTGCAAACCCAGTGGCAATTTGTAGACCGTATTTTGAATGACTTGAAAAGCCACGGCATGGAGCCTGTGCCTTACACCAGCGGCACTTATGGCCCTTCATCGGCCACAGCCATGGCTTTGCGGGCTGGTGCATTGTGGTCGGAGGATGGTTTGTGATCGATGACAAAGACTCCCAACTGCGCGACGACATTCGCCTGCTGGGCGCATTGCTGGGTGAAATTATTGCCGAGCAACAGGGCTTGCCAGTGTTCGCAGCCATTGAAGAAGTGCGACAGTTGTCGGTGCAGTACCGGCGGTTTGATGACAATGCAGCGCGCGCCAAACTGGAGGCGCGGCTTGAAGCCTTGTCGCAAGACGAGACCATTTCGCTGATTCGTTCTTTCTCGATTTTTTCGATGTTGAGCAACATTGCCGAAGACTGCCATTTGATTCGCCGCAATCGCCAGCATGAGTTGGCAGGAATGCCTGCGCGCGAAGCCAGTCTGGATTACACAATCCCCGAGTTGCAACGCGTGGGTGTAAATCGTGATGCAGTGCTTGCACGCCTGAAACAAACCGAATCTGTGCCAGTGCTTACCGCGCACCCCACTGAGGTACAGCGCAAAAGCGTACTGGATGCGCAGCAAAGCATCATCGCCCTGATCCGCCACCGCGATGAAATTCAATTGACGCTTGAAGAGGCCAACGCCTGGCGGGATGAACTGAAAGCAGCTGTGCAGCGCTTGTTTCAAACCCGCTTGTTACGCCGAAACAAATTGAGTGTGATTGACGAGGTCAACAATGCGCTGGCCTATTTCGACTCCACTTTTTTTGCGCAGGTGCCGCAGGTGTACCGCAAGCTGCAAAGCCTCCTGAATTTGCCCAGTACGGACAACTTTTTGCCAGTGAATGAGGACCCACTGGGCAAGGTTCTTACAGTGGGCTCGTGGATTGGTGGCGATCGCGATGGCAACCCGTTTGTGACTGCGCAGGTGCTGGACACCACGTTGAAAATTCAAAGTCGCAAGGTGCTGGAGCATTATTTGGCCGAGGTGAATTGCCTGATTCGCGAATTCAGCGTGACCGATTATTTCTTGAAACCCAACCCGCCTTTGACCGAATTGGCCAATGCCTCGGGGGAAGATTCAGCCCACCGCATGGATGAAACGCTGCGCCGCGCCTGTGTGGCAATTCGCAAACGGCTGGAAGCCACCTTTCAGCAAGCGGCTCAGGGCGAGTGCACTGCCCAGGCCTATGCAAGCCCAGCTGATTTTCTGGCCGATTTGAATACCCTGTTTTCTGCGCTGAATGACAACGGCATGCAGCGAATTGCAGAAGGTCGTTTGGCGCTGCTGGCGCGCAAGGTGAAGGTGTTTGGTTTCTCTTTGATGGCTTTGGACCTTCGCCAAAACAGCGATGTGTTTGAAGAGGTGATTGCTGATTTGCTCAAGCAATCCACCCTGGGGAAAATTGATTACCTGGCCTGTGGCGAAGCCGAGCGTGTTGAGCTTCTGTGCGCTGAACTGCGCACCCCCCGTTTGCTGTTCAGTGAATCTTTACAGTACAGCGAACGCACGCATTCAGAAATGGCAATTTTTCGCAAAGCAAAATTGGCACACCAAATTCTCGGTGCCACCGCCATTCAAAACTGCATTATCTCAAAAACAGCATCCGTCAGTGATCTGCTTGAGCTTTCGGTGTTGTTGAAAGAAGCCCATTTGTTGAATGTGGCCAAGGGCGAGATTGCAGTCAATGTGGTGCCTTTGTTTGAAACCATTGGCGACTTGCAGGCCGCGCCCGACATCATGAATCGTTTGTTCGGCATTCCCGAATACCGTGCCTTGGTGGCCTCGCGCGGGCATGTGCAGGAAGTGATGCTGGGCTATTCAGACAGCAACAAGGATGGCGGTTTTGTCACTTCCGGTTGGAGCCTGTACCAGGCCGAAATTGGTTTGGTGGATGTGTTTGCAAAACACGGCATCAAGATTCGCCTGTTCCATGGCCGGGGTGGTTCGGTGGGGCGCGGTGGTGGTTCGAGCTACCACGCCATTTTGGGTCAACCACCGGGCGCGGTGGATGGTCGAATTCGCTTGACTGAACAAGGCGAAGTGATCGCCGCCAAGTACGGCATTGAATCACTGGGCAGGCGTAACCTGGAAGTGTTGGTGTCAGCGAACCTGATGGTGTCTGAACACACCGAGCTGACGCGCGAAGTGCCTGCCAAGTACTTGGAACTCATGGCGAAGTTGTCCGAACATGCCTTCAAAGAATATCGGGATTTGGTTTACAACACCGATGGTTTTCTCGAGTACTTCAAACAGTCCACGGTCATTTCTGAAATTGCCAGTTTGAACATTGGTAGCCGCCCTGCCTCCCGCAAAGCCGATTGGACGATTGAAGATTTGCGCGCCATTCCCTGGGTGTTTAGCTGGGCACAAAGCCGTGTGATGCTGCCGGGCTGGTACGGCTTTGGCACGGCGGTGGCTGCACTGCGCAACAGTTTGACTGAAGCCGACTTGCTCGAGTTGCAAGCCATGGCCAAGCAATGGCCATTTTTTAACACCATGCTGTCAACATTGAACATGGTGCTGGCCAAAGCGGACATGGCGATTGCATCGCGTTATGCCGCCATGGTTGAAGACGCCGCACTGCGTGACAAAGTGTTTGGCCGCATTGCCGCCGAGCATGCACGTGCCGTGGAAGGGCTGTTGTGGCTGACTGGGCAAAAAGAATTGCTTGCAGACAACCCCTTGCTGAAACGTTCTATTCAAGCGCGTTTTCCGTATGTCGACCCGCTGAACCATGTGCAGGTTGAATTGTTGCGCAGGCACCGCCAAGGCGAACTGGATGAACGCGTGGCGCGCGGCGTGCATTTGTCCATCAACGGGATTGCCACCGGGTTGAGGAACAGTGGGTAAATTCAAGGGGCCAATTTTTGGAAACGATACACATTGCCGACTGGAACGAATTTGTTGCCCTGAGCACCGAGTGTGATGGTTGGGCATTTCGGGGATTGCAAGATGCAGATTGGCCTTTGCTGAGTTCCCTGTCGCGTTACCTTCAGAATTACGTGCCTGATAAATCCTCTTGGCGTTTGCGCGAAGAACGTGCCTTTCGAATTTTTCGTCGCAAGGCGCACAACTATTTGCCCGATGCCAGTGTGCTCGATGACGACATTCGCTGCCTTGCCTTGATGCAGCACCACGGCGCACCCACCCGCATGCTCGACTTCACGAAGTCGCCTTTTGTGGCTGCGTTTTTTGCGCTGGAAAGAGCGGTTAAAAACTCGGCCGTGTTTGCATTGGACACACCACGGTTGTGGATGGCCACGCCGATCAACAACGCCACTCTTCACCGCGACATGATAGACCCGCGTATTCCGGGCAATTTTGAGCGTTACTTTGCAACCAATGCCAATGACATTATGTGGGTGGGCGAACCCGACCAGATGGATCGGCGGCTGGTGGCGCAATCAGGCACCTTTGTGGTGCCGGGTGTGTTGGACAAACCGATTGATGAAATTATTCAACAGTACGAGACCGGCCCCGCGATGATCCGCAAGTTCATTTTGCCGGCCAGCATTCGAAAAGAGGCCATGTTGGCCCTGTACCGAATGAACATTACGCACGCCACTTTGTTTCCCGACCTCGACGGGCTTTCACGCTCCATTTCCTATGAGCTTGAAATTACCTGGCCCGGGCATGCCATGGCAGCCAAAAACGCGCTTTAAGCAACCCTGTGCGAGTTGTTGAAGGGCTCAGCTTCGGCTTTCCTGGCGGTATTCTTCAAGCTTGTTGCCCCGGTACACCTGTTTGAAGAAAATAGGTGTCAGGAAGGTGGTGACAATGCCCATTAACACCAAGGTTGAGAACATGGTGGGGCCAATAAAGCCGTTCTGGTAAGCAATGCCGGCCACCACCAACTCCATCACGCCACGGCCGTTGAGTACTGCGCCCAAACCCAATGATTCGCGGTGGTCCATGCCCACCATCAAACCCCCCAGCCAGCCTGCAAACAATTTGGTAACAATCGACACCAAAATAACCACCAGCGGGAAGTTCCATTCAGTCAGGCTGATGAGTTGCAATTCGAGCCCCAGATACGCGAAGAAAATTGGGCCCAGAAAACCATTGGTGATCGACCCCAGCGTGCCTTGCAGGTCTTTGTAGCGCGAGGCGATGAAGTGTTTCTTGTCGAGAAACAGCGCTCCAAAAAATGCACCAATCACAAAGTGAAAACCCAGGGCCTCGCTGATGGTGCCAAACACCAGCACAAACACAATCACAATACCGAACAAGGCTTCAGGACCAAATATTTTGATCATGGATTCTGGCAAGGCCTGCACATTCACGTTGCGTTTTTCAAGCCAGTTCAGCAATTGGTTCAGCCCCACCACCACCAGGCCCATGGCCATCAGTTTCAGGGTGGCTATGCCCACGGCCACGCTGGCGTCGCCCAGGGTGAGTGTTTCAGGCAGGTTTAGCACAATGCCCAGAATAAACAGCGCAGCCACGTCGTTGACCACAGCAGTGGCCAGTGAAAACTTGGCAATGGGGGTGTGCAAAATGCCGAGGCTGTCCATCAACTTCACGGCCACCGGCAGTGCGGTAATCGAAATACACAGGCCCAGAAAAATCATGCGCATGATGTCCTGACCAAATGCTGCCGCAACCAACACACCACCACCGAATGGAATAAAAAAGCTGATGGCCGCCAGCATCAGTCCGCGGCCTTTCATGGCACTCACAATGTCGGAAAAGCGCATTTCGAGGCCAGCGTTCAGAATGATCAGGAACACAGCGAGCTCGGTTACACCCGCCAGCGCTTTGTTGGGTTCAATCAAACCCAGAATGGCAGGGCCCAGCAACACACCAGCCAGAATTTCACCGATGAGCTCGGGCTGGTTGTAGCGTGCAAACAGGCGGCCGAACAAGCGGGCAACCACAATAAGCAATAGCAAGCTGGACAGCAGTGACATAGGGAAATTTACAGAAAGGTGGCGATTGAGTTTACCACTGGCAAGCCCAGGGTTAACGCAGAGAACTCAATGTGGTCAAATGTGCTGTTTCAATCTTTTGATGTGGCGTTGTATGTCCAATTCTGAAAAGCACCTGGAAGAAACCTGTATTGCCAGCACACGCGTGTTTGACGGGCATTTGATGAAAGTGAACCAGGACACGGTGCGCCTGCCCAATGGTGAACAATCGGTGCGCGAATACACGGTGCACCCGGGCGCGGTGGCCATCATTCCCATTCTGGATGATGGTCGCTTTGTGATGGAGCGGCAATTTCGCTACCCTTTGCACCGCGTGTTTCTGGAATTTCCGGCTGGCAAAATTGATCCGGGTGAAGACCCAGTGGCCACGGCTCATCGGGAACTGCTGGAAGAAACCGGCTATGTGGCGCAAACGCTGGAATACATCACCACCATTCACCCGGTCATTTCCTATTCCACAGAAAAGATCGAGTTGTATGTGGCGCGTGGTTTAACCCTGCAAGAACGACAGCTGGACCACAATGAGTTTCTGGATGTGGTGCTGGTTGAACCTGCCGAGTTGATGAGGCAAATCAAGGCAGGTGAAGTCAGTGATGTGAAAACGATTATTGGGGCGTTTTGGGTGGCACAAACCTGAAGTCGCACAGTGGGTGCGCTTGTGCAATGGTTTGGACGCGTTGCAATTGCAAACCCCACTGCGCAGCCATTTGGTGGTCCAGGCTGCATGCGGCTTGGCGGGTTAGTTCAGGCACGCCCTGCTGTTTAAAGTAATTGGCCAGCGGGCAAACAGTGACATCAAAGGCCACCGCACCGTTGGTGGGGTGCACTGTGCGTGCAAACGGTTTGGTGAACATCACCTTGAACATGAGGTTGGTCAACCACCGTGCGCGCACCAGTGCTTTTGCGCTGCGCAGGCGAGACAGCTTGAAACCCAATTCAATCGGCGGACCAAACAACTGCCAGTTGATGGTTTCAATCAACTGGCCTGCTTCGGTGCGGGGCATTCCCTCTTCGAGTGCTGCGCGGTACAAGGCCACATCCCATTCCATGTAGCGAATGATCAGGCCCAAGCCCAACGAATGTGGCGGGCGTGTGTGCTGAATACCTTGTTGAATGCGCTGCGCAGTTTGCCACAGTTGCGCGGTGACAACTGGTTTGACCTGCCTGCCAAAAGCATGGTTTGGCAAGTAAAACCGCAGCGCAGCCAGCAGGTTCATGGCAATGCCTTAAAACTGTAGGTCGCGCACATACGGGTTGCTTCGGCGTTCCTGACCAAAGCTGCCTTCTGGCCCGTGGCCTGGAATAAACACGGTGTCGTTGCCCATGGGCCACAAGCGGTTGCGAATGCTGTCGATCAGGGTTTCATGGTCGCCACCGGGAAAGTCCGTGCGGCCCATGCTGCCTACAAACAGCACATCGCCCACAAACGCACGTTTGGCTTCCTCCGAGTGAAACACCACGTGGCCCGGTGTGTGGCCCGGGCAGTGGCGCACATTCAGGGTGCAATTGCCAATTTGAACTGTGTCGCCATCGGCCAGCCAACGGTTGGGTGTGAAAGGCTTACTCAAGGGAAAGTTGAACATGCGGCTTTGGTCGGCCAGTCGGTCGATCCAGAACTGATCGCCCTGGTGTGGGCCGATGATGGGCAAGTTGAGTTGCTCTGCAAGTTCTGCCACCCCACCCGCGTGGTCAATGTGCGCGTGGGTCAGCCAGATTGCTTGCAGTTCAAGATTGCGATCGGCAACAGCCTTCTTGAGTTTGTTCAAATCGCCACCGGGGTCGATGATCGCTGCCTTGTTGGTTTCACTGCACCACACGAGGGAACAATTTTGTGCAAAGGGTGTAACAGGAATGGTGTGGTAGCGAAGCATGTTGAGTGTGGGTGAATACAGTGGAGATATAGTAGTGAAATTGTGGTGTTGATTCAAATTAACCCGGTTCAATTGACCAATAAAAAGGGGGGTTCGAGTTTATGGGAACAGCGGCATATCGCAGATTTCTGGTGGTACTGGCTGTGGCATTCGCCGTGGCATTTGCCTTGGTGTGCATTCCGCCGTTCATCGACAACCCAGACATTGTGGGTGCGTTTGCGGGTGGTTTTGTGAACCCCTATGCCTCGGGTTATGCCATGGACATTTTCTTCACCTGGGCCGTGTTGGCGGTGTGGGTGATGTACGAGGCGAAAGTGAAGGGCATTCGCCACGGTTGGGTGGCATTGCTGCTGGGCGTGGTGCCCGGTGTTGCCACCGGGTTTGCAGTGTACCTGTTGATTCGTTTGAATCAGGAACAGGCAGCCGCTTGAAATTACACCGCTAGCGGATGATCGGCCATGTCGTGATTCACATCAGCATGGCCTTGTTCATCTTTGCGCACCGCGATGACTACATCGCGTAGCTTGGCATCGGCGGGCAGCTTGTAATAGTCGATTGCAATTTTTGGTGCTGTGATGTTTTCAATTCGGCCCGCATCAATTTCAGCCAGGTAGTCGGTGTAGCTAACCACGGCCTGGTTTTCGAAGTAGCCCACCATGCGGTGCGCAGTTTTCGGGAAGAACACATACAGCACGAAATAGAAGTGCCAAAAAACCAGTTGTGCAAACAACACCAACATGCGCTCGCCCACACTGGGTTTCGCAATTTCAATAAAAATCATCAAATGCATGCGTTCGTTTTCCGCTTCTTCAAGCAGGGTTCGAATGGTGGGGCCATAGCCGGTTTTCATTTTCCGCAAGCTTTTCAGGTGGATCCACATGCCAGCCACCATGCCGGGTACACCTGCCACGGTTTCCAGAATGACTGCCCGGTGTCCATAGCGTTTGGCAAAGAAAGTGTCGGCAAACCAGCGAAAAAACATGGTCAGCGATTTTGCGAACTTGTCAGAGAAGTCTTTGGGGGTGGGTTCTTGAGGGATTGCTTCCATGGGCGCTACTTCCTGAGGTGAGGTGACAACTTTTTTATTTATTTTGTGAATTAGTCTACGCCGATCGGTGTGTGGGGGCTAGTCGAGCAAACTAAACCAGATTTGTACTTGATAATTATGCTGTATTTGCTATTATAAGTGTCGACGAAGAAATGCTTAACTTTGTATTGATAGCCAATTTTCGACCCAAAAAAGCTTCGCTATAAATATTCAGTACAGCGTTATTTGTTGACAAAATCACTGGAGAAATATAGCAAATGCAGCATATTTTTACTTCATTGCCAGAACTGGGCTTGGAAGTAGCCCGCTTACGTCGGGATAAGGGAATGACCCAAAAAGAGTTGGGCAAACTGGCGGGTATGGGGCAATCCACTTTGGCTCGATTTGAAACAGGCCAGGTCGCCGAGTTCGGCTCGCGCAAGCTACTTCGTTTGCTGGAAGTGCTGGGGCACGGGGTTCTAATTGCTTCCGTACGCACCGAGTTCACCCTAGATGATGCGCTGGCACAACGGCAGCAAGAAACCGCCCAACCGGTTGGCGCATGGCGGCCACGTTGAAGGGGCAACCATGAAGCTGACGGTGTTTGTACATGACCAACCCGTGGCCACGCTGGATTCTCCGGATAACTTCAAGCATGTGCTGACGTACTACCCGGATGCACCTCAGGAACTGTTCGCCTCTTTGTTGATGCCGGTTCGTACTGAGTCGTACTCCTATCCAGAGTTGCATCCACTGTTTCGCATGAATCTTCCAGAAGGATTCTTGCTGAGCACCCTGCAAGAGCAACTGGGCCCACATGTTGGCGCGTCTGCGCTGAATCTGCTTTCGGTTGTGGGGCGTAACGTGATTGGCCGAGTGAAGGTGGCTCCTGTTGGGGCCAACCCGAAGACACCGCCATTGGCATTTGAACTCAAAGATATTTTGCGTGGCGATAACTCAGAAGAAGCGTTTGTTTCCCTGGTGTGGCGCTTTGCCGCATCGGGAGTGAGCGGGGTTGTACCCAAATTCCTTACACCAAACACCATAGGCGAAGCGAAAAGGGGCACGCTGGCAACAGAACGCTACATTGTGAAAGGAACAACGGCGCGCTTACCGGGCATTGCCTTGAATGAACACTTTTGCATGAAGGTTGCAGACCGCGCTTTTGGGTACGCCGCGAAGACCGAAGTTTCTGATGATGGGCAGGCCCTTGTGGTGCACCGTTTTGACTACCTTGAAGGAAGCGACACCCGGCTTGGTATGGAAGACCTTTGCAGCTTGCTCACACTACGCCCGGAGCAGAAGTATGAGTCGACTTGGGAAAGGGTGGCCAAACGCATCAAAGACGTTACTGTACCCGCAGGCCAGCCACTCGCCCTTTCCCATTTGGGTAACCAACTGTTGCTAAGCTACGCCCTGCGCAACGCCGATTGCCACACCAAAAACATTGCTTTGCTGTACCAGAACCGAGACGATGTAAGGCTTGCGCCGGTGTACGACATGCTGACCATTACGGTTTATGAGGACTATTGCAAGAATCCCCCTGCGATGTCTGTGAATGGGCGCAGCACCTGGTCTCCTGGTAAGTCATTGGAGCTCTTTTTGCAGACATCTTGTGGCATCGGCGCGCAGGAGACCCGCACGCGAGTGGAGCGTATTTGCGAGGCCATGGTGGATATATCGCCCGAGCTTGTGCAAGCTGCTCGCAACTATCCCTGCTTCGAGCTTATTGGGCCGCGTATGTTGCACACATGGAACGAAGGGATGAACAGTTTGCGCTTGAAAAAGTCGTGGAGCCTGCCTTCACTGACGGACAAAATTACGCAAGCGGGTTGGGCTGATGTTGCTTCGCCTAAAGCTGTTGCGACACCCAAAATTGGGCGGTCGCAACTGCCGCGCATGTAAAGATTCATTCGTGTGTGGCGTGGCTGAATATCAGCGTTTCTTTCGCCCTTTTACACTACTTAAATTAATAATTGTTGAGACTGTTTTTCGGCCATTACCGACCTTAAGCGGGAAACCGCCACGGTCCGCTTAGCGGTGGTTCCCAGTCCTTAATCCCTGGCATCCACCAACGTCCACTTACCTTCGGCGCCCCTAAATTATGAGCGCCACCAGCCAACAAAGGCTTGCCATAGCCTGCCGAAGACAGAAACCTGCTTAGCTTTTTGCCTGTTGATCGCGGCAATATATGCGGCTTTGTCTTTTTTATCCTCGGCTCGGACAGCCGCGATTTGCCCTGCCGTCAGCGCCCCAGCCCAGATGACTTGATTCCGTGTAATAAAGTAGTGGGACTTGCAGGCAAAACTCCAATTGCCGATAGATGGAGAAAGCGAGACGGCCCCTTTCTCCTTGCGCATAGACCAGTCAGCCGGAGTCAAGGGAGTAATGACCTCTTCCCCGCAGCCGCAGCAACATTTGTGGGCAACTGTACCGAAGCGTTCACAAACATAAAGGACGCCGTCCTCCAAATGGTCCGGGATGTTATTAACATATTGAGGCGTGATGCTCGAAACCCTCATTCTGCGTCCTCCGGATCACCATCCATCTCATCCCGGGTGAGAGAATGGGAATTGATGGAGTAGGTGGTGTGGAACGCCTTGACCAGATTCTGGTAAAAGCCGCGGTGCTGTTTCCACATCAGGACCGCTAAAGCCGCATTGAGGGCGTTCATATCAGCCACTTGGATATTGGTCCGGTAGAGATCATCTTCACCATTAGGCGCCAAGTAGGCTCGCCGGCTAAAATGTTCCGATTTCTCTGGGGTACAGAGGGTCGCGCGGCAAGTTCCTAGGATGCTTTCTCCTTCCGGTGCCATCCATAGGTCCATGCCCACGTCAATGAATGGGATACCCAAAGTCTGCAGGTGACTCCCCACCAATTGCCGTACCGCCCCCTTATCCACACAGAGAAAGACAAAATTGAACTCCGACAACTCACTAATGTTGTCATCAGTGAGATACCTACAATGAGGTACGATACCTGAGCGCATCGCTCCATAACGGCGAGCGTAGTAATCCACTTTGGACGGTTTTTCTTGCAAATCCTCAATCGAGACAGCACCTGGGGCCCGGAAGGCGTTGTGCTGAAGAAGAGTGTCACCATCGAACAGATGAATTTCCTTGACTGGCGTTTTCACAACTAGGTCGAGAATATAGGCCCCGGTACCGCCTAGGCCCACTATTCCTATCCGCTCCGAGGCCAGCTTTGCTGAAATGGGCAAGATATTGACACGAGTGGATGCTGTGTCCCAGTAACGGAAAACCGCATCTTCGTCGCTAGAGACAATTACGTTGAAGGTGGTCGGTGTGGCGTTCGGATCTATTTCCTTCGCCTCATTCGAGATGATGGAGATGTAGTTCTTCATCTTCGAGTAGTAGTCAGGGTATCCATTTTTCCCATAAGGCTTATTAGAGAAGCGGTGCTGGGCTTCAAATCCAGGCCAAAGCTCCACTCGTTCGGAAGTATGACGAATCCCGTCGATAGGGGCGCCGGTATGGTGGCAGGGGAATTCCCCTGCGAACCACACTTGGTGATCACCGGGTGCCCCCAAAGCTCCGACATTGCCGCTTAGATTGGTAACTACAATGCCGCGCAGGACTTCTCTGTGGGCATTTACGTAGGGAACGGAATGAACCAAAAGGTGGCCGCTCCGCACTTCGACCTCGTAGCCTTCCTGCTGGAGGCGTTGGAGATCCGGGTCAAGAACGATTTGTTTTGGACACATTGAAAATCATCCCTTGTTTTAAGTGAGTTTCCTGTTCGCTGACTAAGGTTCCATCCTTGCCGTGAGGGTTTGCATAGGCAACGGTGTACTCGATGGCGTCGTTCGCTTGATCATCTGGAAAGGCAAGTTCAACGACTTGGCGGTAACTAATACGCTGGCCGGTGACTTCCCGTTGGCGGCCGTTTATGATGATTGTGTAGATCTTGTTTTGACCTGGGGCGTTGTCGGAATTACTGTTCTGCATGGTAGTTTCTCCTGAGTGGACGTTCGGTAGCCACCCTATACAGCTACCTAACTACATATGCGGATGAGTTGAAAGAACCGGACATCACTCTTTGTGTGTCCGAGTTGAGAAAGTCCCCCGCATATATGTAAAAGCCAACGAGAAAAGATTTGGAACACAACGAACTTCCTAACGACACAGCTACACCGGATGATGTGCGCTCGGCTATCGCAGCACTATCTGACGTTGATAATTATCGTCTTCGCAAAGCAGCAACCTATTGCTTGCCGGGAACCGAGTATCAGACTCCTCAGGAGCTCATCAACGAAGCTGTCATCCGGACTATGAACGCAGCCTCTGGAGATAGAGGTCGCCGCTGGCCTAGGAACGTTCCTTTTATCGCTTTTATGATGAGAACGATTCAAGGAATCGCTAATGACTCCCGCGAATCAGCCGGGCAGAGGGTTACCGATAGGATAGAAGAATTGGCCACGGAAGCGGTCAGTGTTGAGCAGGTGTTGGCGCAATCTGAGCATTACCACCCGGATATCGTTACCCAGGCTTTGGAGTTAGAGGAGGCCAACGAGCGGGAAGAGCAAGTCAAAGCAATAGTTGGCGAGATCGATGATAATTTTGCCGAGGATGAAGAAGTGAATTGGATTCTTATGGGCATTAAGGACGACTTACCGGCCTCTGAAGTACGCGAACTTTCCGGAATGACCCAAAGCCAATATGACACAGCAAGGAGGCGGTTTCGTCGTGGCCTTGACAAACTTTTTCCAGAGAAGAGAAAGCCATGAAATCATCTAAGGAACGCCGTGAACTGGCGGCACTACGGATCGCTGCTATTGATGATCTTTTGGCTATGACTGACGAGGAGTTGCGCCTTGAGGCCCTAGCTGATGGAGTGGACTTGGAAGCTGCCGCTTCTGAGGTAGGCGCTGGTATGCAGAAAGCAGCGGCAGCGGCTCTGCGCCATCGTCTAGCTCTAGCGAAGGGCCGTGTTCAATCGAAGGCAAGCCCAGAAATGGCCTTAACAATGGGCCTTCCTATCGAGCGAATTAAACAAATTGTTCAGTCGGTTTTCCAGTCAGATGCGAGTCTTGGATTAGCATTCCGCGAAGGCAAAAAGCAGACTGACGAGGATTGGCGAAGCCTCTATGATGACCTTGTGGCGATGGGGGCTATTAAATCGAATTTAAATGAACATTGATCGTCGGCAGCTTTCGCCTGCAGAGCAGTTGCTCTGGGGATACGGCGTCACTGACCCCTCTCATATCGACCTCGTGGCGATCGCTAACGATAAAGGCGCCGAGGTCAAATTCCGCCCTCTTGGAGGATGTGAAGCACGCTTGGTAGCTCGCGGAGATAGCGCCATTATTAGTGTTAGTTCCACGAGCAGTCAGGGACGTCAGCGTTTTTCACTTGCCCATGAACTCGCCCACTGGATTTGTGACCGAGACAGAGGCGTGTTCCTGTGTGCCAAGGAAGACATCGGCCCCCAGAACTCCGAGGCGAAATCCGTGGAAGGACATGCCAATAATTATGCAAGTCAGCTTATTCTTCCAACCTATTTGGTTGATCCTTGGCTTAAAGGCCGGAGGGCAAATTTGGACGTTGCCAACCAACTTAGCAAGGAGTTCAGCTGCAGTTTGACCGCAGCAGCAATCAAACTGGTCAAACAGTATTCCGCTCCTGCTTGTCTGGCGTGCCATTCAAATAGGGGGCTTGTTTGGCATCAAAGAAGCTTGTCGTTTCCTTCTGATTTTTATGTGGTAGGTCAGGTTCACCACGATACCGCTGCATTTGAGATGTTGTTCGGAGTTGGCGGGGGTATTACTCGGCCAAAAGCTGAGCCTGCCAACCGTTGGATCTCTGGACCGCAAACCTATCGTCTTGAGGTCATAGCTCAGACTGTCAAATTACCTGACTCAACAGTACTAACAATGATCAGCCTCAATCGGTAGAGAAGTGTGGAATTTCCAAAAGCCTAATAAGTATACAAGCAGGCTTCACGAAGACAGGTTTCTCAGCCAGAGAGACCGCTTATCGACGCGTTGCGGCCCAACTGAGCTTTACAAGTCAAAGTCCGCTCCGGCCAATATAGCTGCCGTTTGATCTCCTCGCACTCAATGTCTGGTTTGGCCGACAAGCGGCCATGCCGCTAAATCTATGTTGCGTCCCAAAACCGCGTAAGCCCCCAGCAAACCC
>NZ_JARFJD010000018.1 GCF_029087225.1 Limnobacter olei
TGATAATTCTCCAAGCAATTTCGTTGATTCAAGTTGGCTGCGTCATCTGGTGCGCTGCCTTATGCCCTGTTATCGATGCCTGGAAATAAAACTTGAGGCCTTCATTCGCAAATAAAAAATATTGTTTTTGCTCCCTCAAGTTCACCGAATCAGTGTCGTAATGAGGCGATTTTTCCTGAAAAAGAATGCCGCTGCCTCCTCAAGTTTTCTTTAAAGGTGTCCGTTATCTTCAGCAGGCACTTAACAATTAGGGCCCCTGCCGCTAGGGGCAGCACGAAGTGGGGGTCAATCGAATGGGGGGATCCCCCCAAACTGTGATTCTTCCATCGGGCCTATTGAGCGACAGTGTGTCCATGTAAGGCAGTTCCCTACACGTCGAATTCCAGCTCGGTGACTCAATGTTTGGACGTTGGATGATTCAGGTAATTGGGCGAGAGGCCGAAGATACGTATGAGGGAAGTGTCGCTGCGATTAACAAAGCAGCGCAAATTGAGGATGCAGTACAACAGAGATTGAATTGGAGGATGTTCAAATGAAAAGTACCCGTCTACTAGATGAAATTCGCGAAACCAACCTGTCTTATTTGTTGCTGGCTCAGCAACTGATTCGCGAAGACCGCGCCGAAGCAACCTTCCGTTTGGGCATTTCCGACGAAGTGGCCGAGTTGATCGACCAACTGACCACCGCGCAAGTGCTGCGTATTGCCTCAAGCAACATGCTGATGTGCCGTTTCCGTTTCGACGACGAAGTGGTTTGGAACTTGCTGACCAGTCACACCAAAGACCGCAGTGTTTCCGGCATGCATGCCGCAATCATCATGTCTGGCAAGGCAGTGAACGCTGCTGCTTAATCAAAGACTCGGTAACTATTCAGGATGTAACAAGAAAAACTCAGGCATCCAACATTGACATCAGACAGGGGTCAAAAAAATCATGGCTAAAGTTAAATCAATCATCGACGAAGCAGCACAAATTCAATTGGCCACGCAGCTGATTCGCCTGGATGCGCGCTTGCAGGTTCTCGAGTCCGAAACGCAGTTGTCTCGTGAACGTTTGTTGAAGCTGTACAAAGAACTCAAACACAAGTCGCCCCCCAAAGGCATGCTGCCTTTTTCAACCGACTGGTTCATGACCTGGCAGCCCAATATTCACTCTTCCCTGTTTATCAATATCTATCAAACGCTGATCAAGAGCACAGACATTGAAGACATTGAAGCCATCATCAAAGCTTACAGGATGTACCTGGAGCAAATTACCCAGTTGGGTTTGCCCGAGGTGCTGTCGCTGACTCGCGCATGGCGCTTGGTGAAGTTTTTTGATGCCGGCATGTTGACCACAACCGAGTGCAAAGACTGCGAAGGCCGTTTTGTGGTGCACACGTATGAATTGGTGAACGATTATGTGTGCGGCCTGTGCCACATGCCTTCTCGCGCCGGTAAAACGCGACAGTCGGCAGCAGACCGTTTCTTCAACGAAGAAGCCAGTATCGAAGCTTAAGTATTCAGTTTACAAAGCCCAGGGAGAAGGGCTTTTCGTTTACCCCCGCTGCACCAAAAGGTCCGGTTGCATCCTCCCACCCTCTGTCTCTTCCGGGTCTGCAGTGGGGGTTTCTCACTCCCGAATGACCAGCCCATGTTGCTGGTCATTTTTATTAAACCCCCCTCAAAAATGGCTATCACCAAGGATTGTGAAATCCTGGCCATGCCTTGAAATCACCCAGAAAAGCCACTTTATTCGGACAAAAGATTTTACAAATTCTGCCGACAATACCTATACAGAAAACAGAAAAACCATTCATCGACAGAGAACTTCAACCCATGTTAGTAGCAATCGGATTCGTGATCGTGATTTTCTCCGTGCTGGGCGGTTTCGCCTTCATGGGGGGGCACCTGGTAACGCTGTGGCAGCCAGTTGAAATTTTGATTATTGGCGGTGGTGCTCTGGGTGCGTTTGTGGTGAGCAATACGCCCAGCATTTTGAAGGCCACCGGCAAGGCCCTGGGTGGTGCATTCAAACCCAGCGCAATTACCAAGGCTTTTTATATGTCTTTGATGGCCTTGATGTATGAAATTTTGACCAAGGTGCGCAAAGAAGGTTTGATGTCGATTGAAGGCGATGTGGAAGAACCCGAACAAAGCCCTTTGTTTCAGAAATATCCCGAGGTATTGGCCGACCACCACATTGTTGAATTCTTGACCGATTACCTTCGCTTGATGGTCAGTGGCAACCTGAACCCCATGGAAATTGAAAACCTGATGGATGGCGAGCTTGAAACCCACCACCAGGAGGCACATACCCCCCAATCTGCCGTTCAGCAAATGGCTGATGGTTTGCCCGCTTTCGGTATTGTTGCTGCGGTGATGGGCGTGGTGCACGTGATGGGCTCAGTGGGGCAGGTCAGTAACGCCGAACTGGGCGTGATGATTGCTGCTGCCCTGGTGGGTACTTTTCTGGGTATTTTGCTGGCCTACGGTTTTGTGGGCCCTTTGGCCAGCATCATCAACCACAAAATTTCTGAGTCATCCAAGCCGTTCGAGTGTGTAAAAACCACCTTGCTGGCAAGCCTGAATGGTTATTCACCCGCACTGGCTGTCGAGTTCGGCCGAAAGGTTCTTTATTCCACAGAGCGTCCAACGTTCATTGAACTGGAAGAGCACGTGAAGAGCACCAAAGGCAAATAAAGGCAAACAAGCACCATGGCGAAGTCTGACGAAGAACGTCCAATCATCGTAGTCAAGAAGATCAAGAAAGGTGGCCATGGTCACCATGGCGGCGCCTGGAAAATTGCGTACGCCGACTTCGTGACTGCCATGATGGCTTTTTTTCTATTGATGTGGCTGCTGGGTTCTACCTCGGAAGGTGACCTGAAAGGCATCTCTGACTACTTCAATTCACCCTTGAAGGTGGCACTGGTTGGGGGTCCCGGATCTGGCACTGCAACGAGTGTAATAGACGCAGGTGGTACTGATTTGTCACGCTCTGTGGGGCAAATCAAAAGCGGAAGTACCGACAAGGCGACCAACAGTAGTACCTCCGATGCCACGGCAGAGGCGCTCGAGCGCGCAGAGTCCAAGCGCTTGCTTGAATTAAAGGGGGAAATAGAGGGCCTAATCGACGCATCAGATTTGATGAAACAGTTTAAAAATCAAATCATGCTCGACATTACGCCTGAAGGTTTACGAATTCAAATTGTGGATGAGCGAAATCGCCCCATGTTTGATTCTGGCAGTGCGGTGTTGAAAGATTACATGAAAGACATTTTGCGGAATTTGACCAAGTTGTTGAACCAAGTGCCCAACAAGCTGACCTTGTCAGGCCACACGGATGCAACGCCTTATGCAGCTGGCAACAAGGGGTACAGCAACTGGGAATTGTCGGCAGACCGGGCCAATGCCAGTCGTCGGGAAATGTACACGGCAGGAATGCCGGACCAGAAAATATTGCGGGTGGTGGGTTTGGCCTCCTCGGTGTCGCTGGATGAAAAAGACCCCTACGCCGCAGTAAATCGAAGAATTGCGATTGTGGTGATGAACAAACGCGCAGAAGAAGCAGTGCGGGCGCTGGCCAACCTGGATGACGGACAAGATCCTGGCTTGATAGAGCTTCCACCCGTACCCAAAGTTGAAGGCTTGCCGTTTCCAAAAAACGGGCCAAGTACGAATTGAAAGAAACAGACTATTTGTCAGGAGCAACATGATGCAAAACGATTATCGCTTGATGAACATGATTGACGAAAAGGCAAGGCTTGCAGGCTCCAACAAAATGGAGTTGCTGCTCTTTTCGTTGGGTTCTACTGAAGTGTTCGGTATCAACGTATTCAAGGTCCGCGAAGTGTGCGAAACCTTGCCCATCACGCGAACCCCCAATATGCCCGCTGGTGTGGAGGGAATCATTTCACTGCGTGGCAGTATTTTGCCGGTAATCGACCTTGCACAGTGCCTGCGCATGGGCAATGGTGAAGCGCGGACCAAGCTGATCATCACCGAGTTTTCTTCACACACCCAGGCTTTTCTGGTGCAAGACGTAGACCGAATTGTGCGAGTGGACTGGGAGCAGGTGAAATCGCCCCAGAGTATTGGCCAGTCGCAAAGTGCAATGATCACTGCCCTGACAGAACTGCCCGATGGCAAGCTGGTCTCCATTCTGGATGTTGAGCAAATTCTGGGTGAAGTGATTGGTGAAGGCGATGTGCCCAATATGGACAGCATGCGCCCTGAGCACCCATACCCAGTGTTCTTTGCAGACGATTCGAACATGGCCCGCAAGAAAATCACTGAGGTACTGGAGAAACTTCACCTGCCTTACCAAAGCGCCATCAACGGTCGAGAGGCTTGGGAAAAACTGCGCAACATTGCCAACCGCGCCGAACAGGAAAACAAAGACATTCGAGATGTGGTTTCTCTCATCCTGGTGGATGCGGAAATGCCTGAAATGGACGGCTATGCGTTGACACGTCACATCAAGGAAGACGTTCGCTTCAAGGGTATTCCTGTGGTGATGCATTCCTCACTGTCCTCAGTTGCAAACAAGAAGTTGGGTCAGCAGGTTGGTGTGGACGCCTATGTGGGCAAGTTCCATCCCGAGGAGTTGGCGCAGATGGTTACCTCAATGCTTCAGCCAGCGTAAGGAGCAAGCATGAACCCCGAAGATTTAAGAATCCTGATTGTTGACGACTTCTCGACCATGCGTCGAATTGTTCGCAACCTGCTCAAGGAAATTGGCTACAACAACGCCGATGAAGCGGAAGACGGTGCAGTGGCCCTGGCCAAACTGAAAGCCGGCAATTTCAACTTTGTTGTCAGTGATTTGAATATGCCCAATATGAATGGCTTTGAGTTGCTACAAAACATTCGTGCCGATGCCGAACTCAAGCATTTGCCCGTGTTGTTGGTGACCGCAGAAGCCAAGAAAGAGGACATCGTGACCGCAGCCCAAATGGGTGCGAATGGTTACATCGTCAAGCCTTTTACCAAGGCAACACTTGAAGAAAAGCTGGGCAAGATTGTCGCGAAGATGTCTGTCTAATTACAAAGAATCAGAAATGGAGAGGTCGCAACGATGAGCCCAGATAATCTGAAAAGTGGTGACAACGACGATTTGGAAGCGTTGTTTGATGAAATCGCAGAGCAACGTGTTTGGGATGATGCACCCGCTGCCGTCCCGCAGGCATCGTCTTCTGTCGCACCCGCCGCTCAAGCACCAGTGAATTCCAGCCCGGCCGATGAAGAGCCGCATGATGTATTTCGCCGCGTAGGTTCCCTCACTCGCAAACTGCACGATGCTTTGCGTGAACTGGGGTACGACAAAAGTGTTGAGCATGCGGTGAACGCCTTGCCTGATGCACGCGCTCGCTTGAACTACATCGCTGACCTGACAGGCAAAGCCGCCGAGAAAGTGCTGGCTGCGGTGGAGGCCTCTCAAAAACTGAATGACGATGTTTCAGCCCGTGCCGCAGAACTGGACAGACAGTGGGATCGCCTCTACAACAACGAGATGAGTCTTGAAGAGTTTAAGTCGCACGCTCGTGAAAATCGCGAATTCATGAAAGAGATCAGTCAGTGTAGCGGGCAACTGGGGGGGCACCTCACCGACATCATGATGGCGCAAGACTTCCATGACCTGACAGGCCAGGTGGTCAACCGCATCGGCAACATGGCGCAGGGTCTTGAAGAGCAACTGGTTCAGCTGTTGCTCGACACCACGCCACCCGATCAGCGTAAGCAGGTTGAAGAAACATTCCTCAATGGTCCGGCCATCAATGCAGCAGGTCGTACCGATGTGTGCAGCAATCAAAGCCAGGTCGATGACCTGCTGGAAAGCCTAGGCTTCTAACAACACAAACAACCGGGCTGACGTGGGAGAATACAAATGAGCGCATTCAGTGATGTCGAACTGCTACAGGACTTCTTGACCGAAGCAGGAGACTTGTTGGAGGACGTGGACAGCAAGCTGGTCGAACTGGAGCAAAGCCCGGAAGATGCCGATTTGTTGGCCACTGTTTTCCGCGGTTTTCACACCATCAAGGGTGGCGCCGGTTTTCTGGAAGCAACACACCTGGTGGAGCTATGCCACAAAACAGAAAACCTGTTTGACCTGTTGCGCTCCAAGAAGCTTGTTCTTGATGCTGAAATGATGGACTCCATCATGGCCGCCACCGGGGAAGTACACCGCATGTTTGGTGAAATGCGCAACGGGCACCAGCCAGGCGCAGCACCGCAAGAATTGCTGGAAGCACTGGATGCCGCCATTGAAGGGCGCACTATGGCACCCGCCGCAGCGCCAGTTGCGCAAGTGGCTGCGGCAGTACACGCGCCAAGCCAAGCCAAAACATTGAATGAACTTGCGCAAATCTCGGAGGACGATCTGGATTGGGCTGGTTTGTATGAAGCTGTGGTAGGTGTGCCACCCCGAGAGCTTGAACAGGCTGCACTGAGCACAGGCATGGCCACCGAGGCAATTTCAAGGCAGGCTGCTGCTGCAGTTCGCCCCAAAGCACCTGCACCGAAAACCAAAGCTGCTCAGCCTTCAGCAGCCGTGCAAAAAGAGAATACCATTCGTGTGGACACAGCGCGTTTTGATCAAATCCTGAACCTCAGCGGTGAAATCGGCTTGACCAAGAACCGCCTGAACTGCCTGTTCCAGGCTTTTGCATCCGGTGCCAGCAATGAAGAATTGATCAAGTCGCTCGACACGGTAGTGGGCCAACTTGATATGCTTGTTTCCGACTTGCAATCGGCTGTGATGAAGGCCCGTATGCAGCCAGTGGGCCGCGTATTCCAGAAATACAGTCGCCTGGCCCGTGATGTTTCTCGTCAGCTGGGCAAAGACGTTGAATTGGTGATTGAAGGTGCAGAAACCGAGGTGGACAAATCCATCCTCGAAGAGTTGAATGACCCCTTGATTCATCTGGTGCGAAACGCAGTTGACCATGGTATTGAAACCATTGCAGATCGCACAGCCTGCGGCAAAAATCCGAAAGGCATCGTCAATTTGTCCGCCCGCCAAACGGGTGATCACATCGTGATTGAAATTCAGGATGATGGCCGAGGCATGCGCCCTGAGATCATTCGCGAGAAAGCAGTTGAAAAAGGTTTGATTTCCGCCGAGGAAGCCGGACAGTTAAGCGTGCAAGAAAGCCTTCAACTAATCTTCTTGCCTGGTTTTTCAACCAAAGACCAAATTTCGGATATTTCAGGCCGCGGCGTGGGTATGGATGTGGTGAAAACCAACATTCAACGCCTGAACGGTCGGATTGATATTCAGTCTGAACCTGGTCATGGCTCCACCATCACTATTTCGTTGCCATTGACCCTGGCTATATTGCCAGTGTTGATGTTGAAGCTTGAAGAGCAAATTTATTCCCTGCCTTTGTCCTGTGTTCGGGAAATCATTCCGATCGAAGAAGACAAGGTGCAATACGTTGGGGGTAAGCCCACCATGGTGGTGCGTGGTGAAGTGATTCCATTGCTTGATCTGGCCACTTTGATTGGCCGCGAGAGTGCGCCGACTCCGAAGGTGGGTGTACTCACAATCAGTGGTAACAAGGCCTGTATTTTGGCGGTTGATTCGCTGGTGGGCCAGGACGAAGTCATGATCAAACCTCTGGATGGTGTCAAGCCTAAAGGTGTGGCTGGTGCCACCTTGTCAGGCGAGGGTTTGCTGGTGTTGGTACTTGAACTTCGTGAGTTGATTGAAGGAAAGCTGTAACCAGAACTAAGGTGTTTTTCAGGGTTTTATAACCCGTATGGTTGACTCCTTTTGCGTGGACAATTGAATCATCGGCACAAGATGCCAATGACATTCACAAACACCTCGCGCACCAAGCGAGGGGCAAGGAGTTGACCTCATGAATTCACTGTACCGTTCGATTGAGAAAAGTTTTTTCTACACACTCAGTCGAAAACTGTTTGGCAATGTGGCCGGTATTGCGTCGGTTGTTTTAATCGGTTACCTGGTCATCTACAACTGGGCGATGGGTCAGCTGGCCCCCGAACAAATGGGCGATTTTCGTCTCATTCTCAGTATTTCCCTTGGGTTTACCTTGATTGCCTGCGCTGGTGCTTTTGCGTACCTGCGCCACTTAATCGTGCGACCTGTGCACTTGCTCAGCGAGCGCATGGATCAACTTGCAAATGGTGAGGGCGACTTGTCTGTGAACTTGCCCACGGTGACTGAAGACGAACTGCGTGGTTTGGCAGAAAACTACAACGCCTTCATGGTCCGTTTGCGCGACTTGATTCACGAAATTCGCCGAATGACTGCCCAAGTCTCGATGGAATCTGTTCGCGTTTCCGGCAGTTTGAAAGACGCCAGCCGCACCGCTGACAAACAAGGCAACATCACTTCCGAAATTTTCCAGGCGGCAGATCAGGCTTCTCATGCGATGGAGAACGTCGCCAATAGTGCAAACTACTTGTCGCGTGCCACCGAAGAACATCTAGACACGGTGAATTCCTCCTACCGTGAACTGCTCACGGTGGCCGATGAAATGAACGCTGCCTCGGGCAGTTTGAACAGTTTTGGGCACACTGTTGAGAAACTGGCCGAAACCGGCAAAGGTATTGAAAACATCGTCAAGCTGATCAATGACATTTCAGATCAAACCAATTTGCTGGCCTTGAATGCTGCAATTGAAGCCGCTCGCGCTGGTGAGCAGGGTCGCGGTTTCGCGGTGGTTGCCGACGAAGTGCGCGGCTTGGCCGAGCGAGTCAAGTCAGCCACCGGTGAAATTCGGGGCAATATTTCGTCCATGCTTCGCTTGGTTGGCGACACTCAGCAAGAAACGCGTGAAATTAATCAGAGCATTTTGAAAGGTCAGCAAACGGTGAGCACCTCATCGGCCAAGTTCTCTGGCATGGTCCACAGCTTTGAGGAAATGAGCACCCAGATCAACGATGTGACCCAGCAAGTTCAATCGGTCAAACAGATCAATATGGAAGTCTCTGGCAAGGCCTCTGAAATTCGCGAAACTGCCCAGTCTGTCATCAATCAAACCAGCGAGTCCGAGAAATCAAGTTCAGAACTTGCAGCAGCCACTGACAGGATCAAGGAATTGGTAGCCCGATTCAAAATTGGCAAGGGTGCTTACGAACAAATTATTGAGCAAGCCATGTTGGTACGCGAGCAATGCAAGAATATATTGATTGAGGCCCTGGACAATGGCCATGATATTTTTGATGAAGCTTACAAAGCTGTGCCCAACTCCAATCCGCAAAAATACAGCACCCGCTACGACAAAGCTGTGGAGCGTCCACTGCAAAATGCCTACGATCAGTTGGTGGCCAGTGTGCCCGGCTCGGTGTTCTCCTTGTGCGTGGATAGAAAAGGCTATGCCCCGACGCACAACAGCAAGTATTCACGCCCTTTGACTGGCGACTTGAAAAAAGATTTGGTGGAAAGCCGAGACAAACGCATGTTCAGTGACCCGGTGGGTTTGCGAGCAGCGCAAAACCTGTCGCCTTGGTTGTTGCAAACTTATCGACGTGACACCGGCGAGGTGTTGAACGATTTGTCACTGCCCATCGAAATCAACGGACGCCATTGGGGAGGGCTGCGCTTGGGCTTCAGTCCCGAGTTGTTGATCAAGGATTAAATACCAGCAATTCAAAAAAACGGATAGGGGTCCGTTTCTCACCGCGCTCAGGCGCGGTTTTTTTTTGCCCAGTCTTTCAAGGTTGCTTCGCAGGCGTTCAGTACGGTAATCAGTTTTGCGGTGCTGTTCTCGAAGTACGCAATACTTTTTACCCCGGATTGCCTGCAAGCCACCTCCAGTTCTTCTGCCAAATTTCGACACTCCTCAAAACCAATCGCGGCGCTTGCACCTTTGATGTTGTGCGCAGCGTCACCCAAGGCGTTCAAGTCCTGTCTTTCGCATGCGGTTTGTAGCTTTCCAATATAGCTTGGGCATTCTTTGATAAATACGTCGATCAACATGATTAACAGGTCAATGTCGTTGTCGATTCGCTCTAGTGCCTCGGTGGGGTTGTATTGCATGGCTTGAGTTTTGAATTCAGAAGAATCCCATGTTACCTCTTCAAATCGGGGTTTTGAATTGCGTGTATCCTTTTCATAATAAGAACATTCCAACACTGCAGGTGCTGCTTTGGCAGAAGAAACCGATCAGGAAAAAGACTTACCCGCGTCGGAACAGAAGATCCGTAAAGCGCGAGAAGAGGGTAACTTGCCCCGTTCCAGGGAGCTGGGCGGAGGCGTGGTACTGCTTGCCGGTGTAGGTTTGCTTTATACCATGGGCGGCGAACTGGTCAGTCAAAGTGAAAAGCTGATGCGCCAGGGTTTGGTGCTGGATCGCGCCCAGGCTTTTGACACCAAACACATGGGTTTGAAATGGGTGTCCATGTTGCAGGAAAGTCTGTTTATTCTCGTTCCGCTTTTTCTTGTGGTGGTGGTTGCCGCAATTGTTTCCAACATTGCAGTGGGCGGCTTTAACTGGTCCACCAAACCGCTTGAACCGAAGTTCTCGAAGCTGAATCCAATCAAGGGTTTGAAAAACATATTCTCGGTCAACGGTTTGGCCGAGCTCGTCAAAGCCATTTTGAAAACAGTGGTACTGGGCGGTGTGGGCTACCTGCTCTTGATGCAGGATCTGGGTGAGTTCACTCAGTTGTCAGCCATGCCGCTTGAACATGGGATGGCCGAGACCGCGCGAATTACCATCAAGGATGCGCTTATTCTTGCGATTGCATTTCTGTTGATTGTGTCGATTGATGTGCCTTATCAGCTTTGGCGCTATTACAAAGGTTTGCGCATGAATCTGGAAGAGCTCAAGCGAGAATCGAAAGAATCAGAGGGCGACCCCCACCTGAAAGGCAAGATCAAAAGCATGCAGCGCGAAGCAGCACGCCGCCGTATGATGGCTTCGGTACCCAATGCCGATGTAATTGTCACCAACCCCACGCATTACTCTGTTGCCTTGAAATACGACAAGGATGGCAAAGGTGCGCCCCGCGTGGTGGCTAAGGGCATCGGCCCGCTGGCCTTGAAAATTCGGGAAGTGGCCAAGGATAACAAAGTACCCATGGTGGAAGCGCCGCCACTGGCCCGTGCCTTGTATTCCAATGTTGAGCTTGAGCAGGAAATTCCGGGTGCCTTGTACACGGCAGTGGCCAAGTTGCTGGCCTATGTTTATGCACTTGCGGAAGGCAAGGGCCACATGGTGGAAGTGCCGGGTGAAGCGGATATTCCGAAAGGCATGGATCCGGGGCCGGCTGCTTGAGGATCACCGCTGCTGTGTGTTGCCCACTCGGCGTGGGTTACTAGTTCCGAACTGGATGGGTGACTTGGGAGCCAAACTTGAATGGTCACCGTTGTAGTTTCTGGCCAACTCGGCATGGGTTACTTGTTCCGCACAGAAAACCGCTTAGTCCCTTTTTGAATGGATTCTTGCTCACCTCGCTCGGCAAAAGGGCGGGCCGAGTCTCGGCGTCGGCTTGTAGCCGACCGCTGCGAATCCATTCAAACGGGGCGGTTTTCTTAAAGTGCGCCCCAAGCAATCCCACTGCCGAGTTGGCTTGAACCCGCAGAGTGCACCCCTTTGCAAGTTCAGCTCCCAGCTCTCCAGTGCAGCGCTTCGCCATCACCGAGCGACTCACGGCGGTGTTCACTGGTCAATCGGCACTGGCGAATCTCCCTCGCCACGCAACTCACGGCTGATTTCATCGTCCAATCGGCGGCGGTGTTTCGATCGCCTCGCCTTCAAGAAAACCTGCCCTTGTGTGTCGAGCAGGGCCGGTGTTGCCCAGCATGGGCGACAGAGAACGGACCCGCCCCGCAGTTTAGGAGGGTCGTTCTCAGGCATCGCAAGGCTCAGCAAGGGAGAAACAGGTTTTCTGGCGAGAGATCGGAACCCAAGCCGATTGAGCCACCAAGAAAGCGGCGCGAGATCGGAACCCAATCCACAATAAGACGGTAATTCGCCTTCAATTCCACCGTTGAGAAAACCTAAAGTTTTCCATAATTGAACCGTTAACAACTTGATGGGCGGAATTGTGGCCTCCACCGCATTCTCTTTGGACTTCATAAAAGCAGGCCTGGCCGGCGACAAGGTAAAAACCCTGGGCGCGCCAATCTTCATCATCCTGATCCTGGTCATGATGATTTTGCCTGTACCACCTTTCGCCCTCGATCTGTTTTTCACTTTCAATATTGCAATTAGCCTCATGGTGCTGGTTGCTGCTTTGTACACTACCCGTCCACTCGACTTTGCTGCATTCCCTACCATTCTGCTGGTAACTACCTTGTTGCGCTTGAGCCTGAACGTCGCCTCAACCCGTGTGGTGCTCATGCATGGCCATGAGGGTCCAGATGCTGCAGGCAAAGTGATTGAAGCTTTTGGTCACTTTTTGGTCGGCGGCAACCTTGCAGTTGGTATTGTGGTGTTCGTCATCTTGATGTTGATCAACTTTGTGGTGATCACCAAAGGTGCTGGCCGAATTGCCGAAGTGTCTGCGCGTTTCACATTGGATGCCATGCCCGGCAAGCAAATGGCAATTGATGCGGATTTGAATGCCGGCTTGATCGCTGAAGACGAAGCCCGCAAGCGGCGTGCAGAAGTGAGTCAGGAAGCCGAGTTCTTTGGTTCAATGGACGGTGCCAGCAAGTTTGTGCGTGGCGATGCCATGGCTGGCATCATGATTCTGATCATCAACATCATTGGCGGTTTCGCGGTGGGTGTGATGCAGCACGACATGACCTTTGCTGATGCTGGTACGGCTTATGTGCTGCTGGCCATTGGTGATGGTCTGGTGGCGCAAGTACCCGCACTGGTCATTTCAATTGCCGCAGGTTTGGTTGTGGCACGCGTGGGGCAGGGGCAAGACATTGGCACCCAGCTGGCCAGCCAATTGCTGAAATCTCCACAGGCTGTGGGCATTACCGCTGGCATCATGGCCTTGTTGGGCATTATCCCGGGTATGCCCACACTGGTGTTCCTGTTGCTTGCAGGAGGTTTCGGATATTTGTCATATCACCTTTCCCAGAAAGGCAACATACAGAAAGTGGTGGCTACCACTGACGACCAGGCCAAAATCAAGGCCGCCACCACCGAAGCACAAGAAGCCACTTGGGACGACCTGGTGCCCATCGACACCATTGCGCTTGAAGTGGGTTACCGACTGATCGCCTTGGTGGACAACAAACAAGACGGCGATTTGCTCAAACGAATCAAGGCCATTCGCAAAAAGTTTGCACAGGAAATCGGTTTCCTGCCACCGGCCGTGCATTTGCGCGACAACCTGGAATTGCGCCCCTCGGTGTACCGTATTTTGCTGAAAGGCGTGTGCATGGGCGAAGGTGAAGTGTTCCCGAACCAACACCTGGCCATCAACCCCGGTCGCGTCACCATGCAGTTGCCAGGTCCGCAAACCACCGACCCGGCATTCGGTTTGCCTGCTGTGTGGATTTCAGATGATCAAAAAGAGAAAGCGAATGCAGCGGGTTACACCGTTGTGGATGCTTCCACTGTGGTGGCCACGCACCTCTCACATATTTTGCAAACATCAGCAGCCCAATTGCTGGGCCGAACCGAAACCCAACAGCTACTGGACCACTGTGCGAAAAGTTCTCCGAAAGTGGTGGAAGACCTGACCCCCAAGTTGCTGGATGTTGCCGTGATTCAGAAAGTGCTTCAAAACCTGCTGGAAGAAAGCGTTCACATTCGCGACTTGCGCACCATTTTTGAAACCCTGCTTGAGAACGGCGTTCGCACCAAAAACCCGCTTGAATTGACAGCCGCAGTGCGCATTGCCTTGGGCCGTGCCATTGTGCAGGCCCTGGCTGGTACCACCGAGGACCTGAATGTACTGGTCATGGAACCCAAGTTGGAACAAATGATCACCCATGCTCACACCGCGGCAGGGCAAGACCAAGTGGGCATTGACCCTAACTTGGCAGAAAACCTGGCCCGCCAGACTGCCGATGCGGCTGGTCGCCAAGAGCAACTGGGCCAAAGCCCCGTGCTGCTGGTGCCCGATGCACTGCGCTTGTCCATGGCTCGATTGTTAAAGCGTGCAGCACCCAATCTTCGGGTGTTGTCGCACAGTGAAATTCCTGAAAACCGTACTATCCGCGTTGCGCAAGTCGTAGGAGCGAAAGCATGAAGCTGAAAAAATTCACAGCCCCCACCACAAGAGAGGCCTTGCAAAAGCTGCGTGCTGAACTGGGTGAAGACGCCATCATTTTGTCCACCAAGCAAACTGCTGCGGGCACTGAAGTGCTGGCCGCATCCTCGCAAGACCTGGACACTGTGACTGAGAAACCAGCAGCCCAGTCGGCGCCGCTGTCGTGGACCAAGGCTGAGCGCACACAATTTGCCGCTCAGGAGACAACACGTCAGCCTACACCTGCGGAGAAAATTGCGCAGCAGGTGGCCGCGCAGCGTGACGTACTGATTAACCGCGCGCCCGCTGTGCATCAAATACCGCAAACCTTGCCTGAACATGACATGATTTCGGACGTGGCCAAGCGCCGTTCACAAGCGGCTAGCGATTCCATGGCCAGCGAGCAAAATGCAGTGCTGGAAGAAATCAAGCAAATGCGCCAGTTGTTGAAAGACCAAATGGCCATGATTACCTGGCGCGATGCCTTGGAGAAAAATCCCCAGCGCGGCGAGTTGTGGAATCAGCTAACCCAATCCGGATTCTCCCCCCTGTTTGCACGCACAGTGGTTGAAAAACTGCCAGCGGATCTTTCCGACAGCCAGGTACAAGACTGGGTGATGAATGTCATCAAGAAAAACCTGAACGTAGTTCCGGCCGACAAAGACATTGTTGAAACCGGCGGCACATTTGCCTTGGTTGGCCCCACCGGTGTGGGAAAAACCACCACCACCGCCAAACTGGCCGCGCGTTGCGTGGTGAAGTACGGTGCCGACTCGCTGGGCTTGATCACCACCGACAGCTACAGAATTGGCGCGCAAGACCAGCTGCGCATTTACGGCAAAATTCTGGGCGTGCAGGTGTACACCGCACAAACCCATGCCGACCTGGCCCAGCTGCGCAATACCATGCAGCGCAAGCGGCTTATTTTGATTGACACTGTGGGCATGGGGCAACGCGATTCGCGCGTGGCCGAGCAAACCAAAATTCTGACTGACAGCCATGTAAAGCGCGTTTTGCTGCTCAACGCCACCAGCCAGCCAGAAACGCTGGATGACGTGGTGCGCCATTACAAAAGCACGGGCCTGAATGGTGCCATTCTCTCCAAACTGGATGAAGCCATCAAAATTGGCGGAGTGCTTGATGTTGTCATGCGCCACAAACTAGCCTTGCACTACATTGCCACCGGGCAGCGCGTACCTGAAGATCTTTTCCCGGCCGACCCACGTGTGTTGGTACACCGCGCCATGCGCGCGCGCAGCAGCCAGGCGTTTCAAGCCTCGAGCGAGGAATTGAAATGGAAAATGGCCCAAGTCTCTGCGACTGGAATCTAAAGTTTCATGGTCTACTGAATCCTATGGATCAAGCCAAAACACTTCGCCACTTGTTGGGCCGCAAGGCCGCCACTGTTCACCCGATTCTTGGTGACATGGGGAGCGATTATGCAGCCTGCCTGGCCCGTTTTGTATTGGAACAGCAGGCGCGATCTGACCGCTCAGCCGTGTTATTCGACGGTTCAGCAGCGGGCCTTCCACAACTATTGCCTGCGCATGCCAGCACCGATCTGATCGAATTTTTCAATGGCAAGCTGAATCTGGAAGACCAGGTCATCGAGCTTGCTGAATCCCAATACCTGGTGGTGGCCCGAATCGGTCTTGAAGCCCTGGCCAAAAAGCCGGCTCAATCCCGGGCCCTGCTGGGCAAGCTTCACCGCATGCCGGTAAGCTGTGACCGCTTTTATGCCACCTTGCCTTACGAGGCAGTGGAACTGGCCAAGGCATTTTCTCCGCAAGACGACTGGTACTGGGTAGTGCAACCCACCGCACGATCCGTTACCCGCGCCTTTCAGGCCATTCGTTCTTCAAAAGGGGTAGACGAAAATATTCACCATCGTGTTATTGTTGCGGGTGTAAGAAGCACAGATGAAGCCGATCACGTGTTCGCAAATTTGCTGGAAAGCACTTCAAGCTTTCTGGTCAATCCCCTGCAGTATGCGGGGCATTTGCCAGCCTTGCCCTCGGGCAAAGCCTTGAACCAGGTCGGTCGGGAGATGATTGCGGCAGGTCGGAGAATCGCAAAGGTCATTTGCTCTTTCGACGAACACGCACTGGCGTAATAACAAGACAGGAAGCACAGACTCCATGTACACAGCCCAGGGCACTTTAGACAAATCAAAGCAGGTGGACCAGTACATCCCTCTGGTTCGCAGGTTGGCGCATCACCTCATTGCCAAGTTGCCCGCATCGGTGCAAATCGATGATCTGATTCAAGCCGGCCTGATCGGCCTGATGGACGCCATTACCCGATTTGAAGAAGGGCAGGGCGCCCAGTTTGAAACCTATGCCAGTCAGCGAATTCGTGGCTCCATGCTCGATGAACTGCGCTCAGCCGACTGGATGCCGCGCGGCGTTCGCCAGGCACAACGAAAAATTGAAACCGCAACCCTGAAAGCCGAGCAAAAACTGGGGCGCTCCGCCTCTGAGAAAGAGATTGCTGAAGTCTTGGGCGTGAGTCTGGACGAATACCAGGAAATGTTGTTTGATTCGCGCGGTGCATCGCTGGTTTTTTACGACGACTACGCAGACGACGGCGATGGTGAAGGTTATCTGGATCGCCAGATTGGCGGTGACGAAGAAGCCAATCCGCTTGAAATGCTCGGTGATCAACGTTTCCGGGAAAACCTCATCCAAGCCATTGAAGACCTGCCCGAGCGTGAAAAAATGCTTATGGGCCTGTATTATGAGCAAGAGTTAAACTTCCGTGAAATCGCCGCTGTCCTTGGCGTGACTGAATCCCGGGTGTGTCAGTTGCACACACAGGCGGTTAGTCGCCTCAAAGCCAAGCTTCGCGATCACTAAGCACACATGGCTGATCCCAAAGCCCCGGGAAAACCGAAAACTTTCGAGCAATCCCGCACCCGGGTCAATCGTTCCTTGATCTTGGTGATTTTCACTGGCATCGGTCCGCTTGCTTTGGCCGCCTTTTACATGGCAGCCACCACTTCCGATCCTGCCAACTGGAATTTAACTGTACTTTTCACCTTGGTGCTTGGCGTGTTGGGTGCATGGTTCATGGGCAACAAGCTCATGTCGGGCCTGCTTGAAATTATTCGCTCGTCCATCCAGTCTGAAAGCCAGTTGCGCCGCCTCATGGAACTCTCGGGCGATTGGTACTGGCACCAGGATTCGGCCCACACCATTGTGCGTATCATCTACCGTGGCAAAGATCAAAACAGTAACGCCAAAAGCGGGTTCAAATTGCCTTTTGATGGTTTAGCCCGTTGGGACGTCGAAGGCTTGAAGTGTATTGATCCGCGCTACAATTGGGACACTTTCAAAGAGCTGCTGGACAGTCACCAACCCTTTGACAGGGTTTGCTTTGAGTATTGGCCTCAAAACTCTGAGCGTATTATTTTTGAATCCACTGGCCGGCCTTTGTACAACGCCAACGGCGATTTCATGGGCTACATGGGCGTGTCCTCCGATCGCACGCAGAAACGCCTGAATGAACAGTTGCTTTCCCTGCAACGTTCGCTGTTGCAGGGTGTGTTGCTTTCTGCACCCATTCCCGAGTTGGCGTCGTCGTATGCGCGTGGTTTGAAAAACTGCCTCACCGTGCATGCCGAAGTGGTGCTGGGTTTTCGCGACAAATCCGAGCACAACCACTGGCGTGTGCGCGGTACCAACCCCAAGCTTCGCATGCCACTTGAAAAAGGGCAGGCATTTTGGGACAAGGCCGAGCAACTCTGTGAGCCTCTGGAAGGTCACGACCAGCATGGTTTGGTCTGGATCGCCAAAATGAAACCCGAGCATTATTTTGAAGACAATTGGGCAAGCGAACTTGGCATTACTGCGGTGTGGTTTGCTCTGCGCAAAGCCATCGAGCCCAATCAACCGGAGTACTGGATCATGGTGGCCCAGCAGGGCGTCAACAACACTGGTCACGATGATGTGTTGCGTGTTTTAACGGCCATTCGCCTGCTTGGTTTGTGTGTAGAGCGTCGGGTTTTCGAAGACGATTTACAGGGTCTGAATGGAACGCTTGAGCAGCGAATCAACGACCGGACTGCAGAGCTCACCCGCAGCAATTCCGAACTTGAAGCATTCACCTACACGGTATCGCATGATTTGCGTGCGCCCCTTCGCGCCATTGATGGTTTTTCCAGCATTCTGAAGGAAGACTTCGCCGACAGCCTGCCGGAAGATGCTCGTGGCTTGCTTGATCGAATCAGCAACAACGCACGTCAAATGGGTGGTCTCATTGATGGCTTGCTCGACTTTTCGCGTTTGCTGCGCACCGATGTTGCGCGCGTCAAAGTAGACCAGCAGCAGCTGCTGGATCAAATTCTGGATCAACTCGATGCCCGGCGAAAGAACGTGGTGGAGTTGTGTGAGCTTCCTCCCGTGTATGCGGACCCCGTATTGTTGAAGCAGGTGTGGATGAATCTGATCGACAACGCCCTGAAGTTCAGCAGCAAGGCGGCGCAGCCAAAGGTCACCATTGACTGCGAAAAAACAGGTCGTTTTTACAGTTTTAGTGTGCGAGACAACGGCGCTGGTTTTGACATGAAGTACGCCGACAAACTGTTCAACGTGTTTGAGCGTTTGCACCACAAAAAAGATTTCGATGGCACCGGGGTAGGCCTGGCCATTGTGAAACGAATTATTGAACGTCACGGCGGCGAAATCAGCGCCAAGGGTGAGCTGGGCCAGGGGGCCTGCTTCACATTCACCTTGCCTGAGCATTCCGACCTGAACGACTAAAAGGATATTTGCCATGGCTGACGTAGTACTGGTTGATGACAATTCCAATGATGCAGATCTCGCCTTGCGCGTGGTTCGCAAAACATCCTCAAGCTCCACCACGGTGTTGCTTGAGGACGGCGAACGGGCCATCGAATATTTCAAACAGCTGATGGAAGATCACCCCAAAGACAGTGCGGCCCTGAATTTGCCCAAGTTGGTACTGCTCGATCTGAAACTGCCCAAGCTGGATGGTCTGGAAGTGTTGAAGTTTCTGCGTTCACACGATGTGTTCAAAACCATGCCCATCGTGGTGCTTTCTTCATCGCGCGAAATCAGCGATGTGAAACGTTCTTATGAATTGGGAGTAAATAGCTTTGCGGTCAAACCAGTGCAATTCGATCAGTACCTGACCCGAATTTCTGCACTGGTGTCGTATTGGTTAACGATCAACGAATTACCGCGCGGGGCATAGCGCCACCGGTCAGGGCTGACTGGCTCATGCCGCCTTTGGGGCCGTAGGTGTCGCTGGCGGTTGGCTTTTGTTCAGCCACCGCAGCCGCAGTCAAAATCGAAATTCTTTCCTGCAGTCCAGCCAGTTGCTCAGTCACCAGCTCCCCGTTTGTTTTGTTCAAACGCTGTGCGTGGGCCAGTGTAGTGCGCAGTGTGGAGTAAGTGCCCAACAGGCGGGGCTCATAGGCAGCAAGTACGTCAACCCAGAGCGCGATACCGTCCATATTGGGCTGAAAGCCCTCAGCCTTGGCCAATTGAACGTTGTTCAGGTAACGTTTTTCAAGCTCCAGCATCATGGCTTCCTTGCGAAGGGCCAGGCTGTTCAGCTCAGTGGTTTGCAGTTTTACAAGGCACGCCTGTTCTTCAAGCAAGATATCAACCAGCGCCATGGCCATGTCACATTCATAAGCCAGATTGCGGTATAAATTTTTTGCTGCGTCAGCGTGCGACATAATCTTCAATCCTCGGTTACTTTTGACCAAGCAACTCGCGAGCACTTTCAATCACCTTGGCGGCAACCGCTTCGGCATTGACCTTGAACTCGCCTTTGCTAATAGCCTCTTTGATCTCGGCCACTTTCTCGGCATTGAACGGAGCACCTGCAGCGCTCAGCTCACTGGATTGTCCAGAAAGCTTGGTTACCGCACCTTCCGAACTGGTTTTCTCTGTGGAACCAACCGATGCTGACTTGCTGCCACCTTGTGGCTTGGTCAGTTTGTCAATCGGGTTGCTTCCCGGGTTTATTCTGTTAATACTCATGATGTCCTCCGCGTTGGGCAGAGCCTAAGTGGGTTTCGTATGTTTTCTTAACGGCTCGATTCCACCTAACTTTAACGAATTCTCGAAAGAATTCCTACTTTTTGAGGATCCCCCCTACAAACTAACCTCAACCAGTAGTGCATCTCGCGCCACACCGTGAAGTATCTTGCCCTGCGAGGTTTTGATTTTTACCACCTCGCCCAGCTCGGCTTCACCCATGGCCACCGCAGTGCCACCAATTGCAAAGCCGGGGCCTTTCATCATCACTTTCACCGTGTCGCCGTTTTTCACCAAGGCCTGCCCGCGCAAATGGTCATGTTTCAACAGGGTACCTGGCCACAATTGGCGGGCTGCTGTTTTGTTGTTTAAATGTGCAAGCTCGCTGACCCAGCCATGGCTCAGCTGGCTTAAATCCATGGTTCGAAATTCAACATCATTCAATCCCAGCGTTTGGCCCGATTGAACAGTGCCTTTCACCACCAGCACTGGCGCCCACACTTTCACGTCTACGCCCACAAAAAAGGGAGCTGTGTCTGAGCCCACACATTGCACGCGCACATAAGTACGCCCCCACATTTTGTTGCCTGCCGAATTGGCAAACAGTGCAGCGGGGCATTGCAGGCTACCGATTCGTTCATCGGCTTTTACAAACTTCACATCCACACTTGCGCCAGGTGGCAGCAGGGCGGGGTCCACCAGTTCACTTAGCTGGGCTTCAGTCACCCAGCGAGAACTGTCGGCTTGTGCTGCGGTGGCCTGAGTAAGCCCCAAGCCAAAAAGCACTTGAAATGCGATGTTAAAAAAAGTGTGAAATTTCATTCAAGTTTTGGGCGTAGCCGCCGTAAATGTCACTGTAAGAAACAATTCCTGCCTCGATGACAACATCCTAGGCGGGAGCTTGCTGCACCCTAAGCAGAAAAAGAGCGCCCTTTCCCCCCTTTCTCTCCACTTTGATTTGACAGCATCAATTCAATAATCCATTCATCCGTCCGTGTATGAAGGATTAAAAGATGTTGGACAAACTCACTGATGCAATGCAGTTTTCTGCCGAAGCCCTGAAGCTCAGAGCGCGTCGGCAGGAGGTATTGACCTCCAACATTTCCAACGTAGACACCCCCAATTACAAAGCAGTCGATTTCGACTTTCAAAGCGCACTGAAAGCAGCCACGGGCGAGAAAGGATCCATGACTGCTCCGGTCAATCCCGGCTTGGGCAATGGTGCTGGCGCATTGGCCGTCACTCACCAGGGCCACATCACCGGCAAAGGCAATGCGGGCATGAGCACGGCCGAGATGTTGCAATTTCGTCGTGGCAACAACGCGGCCATTGATGGCAACTCGGTTGACATTGACCGCGAGCGTGCTGCCTTTGCAGAAAACACAGTGAAATACGAAGCCGCCTTGCGTGCCATCAACGGAAGAATTTCCACGTTGAAGCAGGCCATGGGTTCTGGTAACCAATAAGGCTTAGGGGAACAATATGTCGCTATTCAATTCTTTCAAACTGGCCGGTGGCGCGATGCAAGCGCAAACCACACGCCTGAACACAGTGGCGAGCAACCTCGCCAACGTCGACACGGCAGCCGGCGATCCCAATTCTGTTTACCAGGCCCGCAAAGTGGTGTTCGAAGCCGTCCTTCAAAAAGCTGCGCCTGGCAAGGCCTCGCTGGCTGAGAACGTGCAGGTGAAAGACATCGTGGAAGACAAAACCGAAGCAAAAAAAATGTTCGACCCCAAGCACCCCATGGCCGACGAAGACGGGTATGTGTACATGCCCAACGTAAATGCCGTGGAAGAAATGGTCGACATGCTGGCCGCCTCGCGCAGCTACCAAACCAACGCAGAAGTAATGAACACAGCCAAACAGTTGATGTTGAAAACCTTGAACATGGGCAACCAGTAAGGAGCAATGAAAAATGACGATTGACGTAACTTCCGCACTGGGTAACAACAGCGGCACCACAGCAGCAAAAAAGAAAACCGATGAAAACAGCCCCGAAGCGATTCAGGAGCGGTTCATGTCTTTGCTGGTGGCCCAGTTGAAAAACCAGGATCCACTGGCCCCCATGGACAATGCCCAGGTGACCAGTCAAATGGCTCAGTTAAACACCGTTACCGGCATTAACACACTGAATGCCACCATGGAAGGCGTAGCAGCGTCGATCAATGCCAACCAAACAGTACAGGCCACCAGCATGCTGGGTCGCGCAGTATTGACCGAAGGCAATGATCTGAAACTGGTGGATGGCAAGGCCGTGGGATCCATGGAACTGAACCAGAGTGCCGACATTCTGCGCGTGAATGTGCTGGATGCCGGGGCGAATGTGGTGCGCACCATCGAATTGGGCCCGCAATCCAAAGGTACGCATGAGTTTGAGTGGGACGGCAAAAGCAACGACGGCAGCACCTTGCCCGCCGGCAACTACAAGTTTGAGATCGAAGCAAAAGCAGCAGGCAAAGACGCCAGCGTCACTCCACTGACCCTTTCTGTGGTTCAAGGCGTGCGCAATGCCGGCGCAGAAGGCACCAAACTTTTAACCAGCAATGGCAGCGAAATTACATTCGCCGACATCAAGCAGGTTTTCTAATTTAAAGATTTTTCCAAGGAGTCAAGCATGGCTTTTTCAGCAGGTGGTAGTTTCCAGCAGGGTTTGAGTGGTCTGAACGCAGCGCAGCGCGGTTTGGAAGTCATTGCAAACAACGTGTCCAACGCCAGTGTGGTCGGCTTTAAAGGATCAGAGGCAGAGTTCTCCGATGTGTTCGCCCGCGCGTTCAATGGCGCACGTTCCACCAACGGCATCGGCTTGGGTACCAGCCTTGCAGCGGTTACGCAAAACTTCAAGCAGGGCAATATCAATGTGACCGGTAACCCCCTGGACCTGGCCATCAGTGGCACCGGTTTCTTCAAGGTGCAGGCTGGCAATGGTGACAATATTTACACCCGCAACGGTCAATTCACTTTGAACAATGAAGGCGTCATCGTGAACTCCCGTGGCGACAAACTGCAAGGCTTCCCCGTGGATGCAGCCACTGGCCGCCCCTCCGATGTTGCCCAGGATATTCTGGTGCCACGCGGCAGCATTCCGCCTGCTGCCACCCGTTCCGCCAACCTTGACCTGAACCTGGATGCACGTGCCACGGCAATTGATCCTGCATTGGCTTTCGATCCGGCAAATTTGAACACCTTCAACAATTCAACGTCGATGACGGTGTATGACGAATTGGGTGGTGCACACATCATGGCCATTTACATGCGCAAAGAAGCCTCGAATGACTGGTCGGTGTTTGCAACGGTCGACGGTACTCAGGTCGACGTTGGCACCGCGCCCGTGGCTGTAACCACAGCACCCGCGCAATCCACAGCGGCCAGCTTGCAATATGGCGTTGACGGTCTGTTGACTACCCCCAACAGCGGAAATCTGACAGTTGACATGTCACGTTTCGTGACCGCAAGTGGTGTGCCTTTCTCTTCGACTGGCACAGCCCCAAACCAATACACGTTCGACATGAGCAACACCACCCAGTACGGCAGCTCGTTTGTGGTGCAAAACCTGGGTCAGGATGGTTTTGAATCCTCTCCATTTGCAGGTTTTGATGTGGGCGCAGACGGCATGTTGACCATCAGCTACGCCAACGGTCAGTTGGTGAATCATGCACAAATTGGTTTGTATCGTTTCCCGAATCCCGAAGGTTTGCAGCCAGTGGGTTCGAATGGCTGGTTGGCCACCAACTCCTCGGGACCTGAATTGGTGTCGCTGAGTGAAGACACCGCATTCGGCATTATCCAGTCGGGTGCTTTGGAAGAATCGAACATTGATTTGACGGCTGAACTGGTGGCCATGATTTCCGCACAGCGCGTGTATCAGGCCAACTCACAGACCATTAAAACGCAAGATTCAATTTTCCAGACCATCACCAACCTTCGTTAATGTGAACTGAAGCGGGATCGCAAGAATGGACAAACTGATTTTCCTGGCCGCCCAAGCCGCCAAAGGCACAATGTCTCGCCAAGAGAACATTGCCAACAACCTGGCCAACGTGAACACGCCCGGGTTTCGGCAACAACTTATGGCTTTTCAAAGCGCGCCTGTGACAGGCGAGGGCAGTGGTTCCAGAAGCTTTGCGGTGGAAACCAGCATTGGCTTTGACACCACGCCGGGACAAATTCAGTCCACCGGCCGGGAAATGGACGTGGCCATTCAAGGCGAGGGCTGGTTTGCAGTCAACGACGCGAAAGGCAACGAAGCGTACACCCGCAATGGTTCTTTTCAACTCGACGGCCAGGGTAATTTGGTGACCCAGGAAGGTTATTCAGTCATCGGCAGCAACGGCCCCATCAACGTGCCGCCCGACCATCGCTTGTCATTTGAAGGCGATGGATCCGTTTCTGCAATTCCCATCAGTGGCGACACCAATGTAGTTCAACTGGGTCGATTGAAGCTGGTCAACATTCCCGAAGGTGAAATCAATCGCGGCGACGATGGCTTGTTCCGCGCCGCCAACGGCGATCCTGCTGAAGCAGATTTGAATGTGCGTGTGGCTGGTGGCTTTATTGAATCGAGCAATGTGAATGCAGTGGACATGATGGTGCAAATGATCACCGCTGCCCGCCAGTATGAAACCCAAATGAAAATGATCAGCACGGCTAAAGAAAACGGCCAGGCCGCCAACAGCCTGTTTGGCATGAATTAAGGAGAAAACCATCATGATGCGTTCTTTGTGGATTGCAAAAACAGGCCTGGATGCCCAGCAAACCCAGCTGGATGTCATTTCAAACAACCTGGCCAACACAGCCACCAACGGCTTTAAACGCTCGCGTGCCGTGTTCGAAGATTTGCTGTATCAAACACTTCGACAGCCCGGTGCACAAACCACCGAGCAAACTCAGGTGCCATCCGGCTTGCAGATTGGTACCGGCGTAAAGCCTGTTTCTACCGTGCGAAATTTTGCGCAGGGCAACCTGCAGCAAACCGGCAACACACTTGATGTGGCGATTAACGGTCAGGGCTTTTTCCAGGTTCAAATGCCCGATGGCACCACCAGCTACACCCGCGATGGCAGCATTCAGATTGATGCCAACGGCACACTGGTCACTTCCAACGGATACCCAATTCTTGGCCCGGTCACCATTCCGCAAGGCGTTCAGGAAATCTCGATTTCTCAAGACGGTGTTGTTTCCGCAGTGGTGCAGGGTCAGGTTCAACCCCAGGAATTGGGTCAAATCCAATTGGCCAGTTTTGTAAACCCGGCGGGCTTGTTCAGCATGGGCCAAAACCTGTACTCCGAAACAGCAGCCTCTGGCACACCCACCCAGGCGGTGGCGGGCACCAACGGTGTGGGTTTTGTGTCCCAAGGTTTCGTGGAAACATCCAACGTGAACGTGGTGGAAGAGCTGGTGGGTTTGATCCAGGCCCAGCGTGCTTACGAAATCAATTCCAAGGCAATCTCGACATCAGACCAGATGTTACAGCGCTTATCTCAGCTTTGATTCTTGAAACATTGGGCACACTGAATGTGTTCTGATGGAGTGTATGGCATGAAAAGATTGGTACTAATCGGTTTAACGGCAGCGTTCTCGATAACTTTAGGGGCTTGTTCAACTTTCGCACCGAAAGTAGACATGCCTGCTCAAACCACCGTGCCGCAGCCGGTTCAGCAGCCAGCCCAGGTGGCCATGGCTGCACCCACAGGCAGCTTGTACAGCCCGGCCACTTATCGCCCCTTGTTTGAAGACCAGCGCGCCCGCTTTTTGGGTGACACGCTCACCATTCAAATCATCGAACAAATCAATGCCGCACAAACCAACTCCATGAGTGCCTCCCGCAGCGATTCTGCCAGCATTGATGTACCACTCATTCAGGGTTTCTTTGGCAGTCGAGATTTGCGCGCCATCAATGGCAGTGCCAGTAGCGACAAAGACTTTTCTGGCGAAGGCTCCAGCCGCGCCGCAAATACCCTGACCGGTTCCATCACAGTATCGGTTGCAAGCGTGTTGCCCAATGGAAATTTACAGGTGGTGGGCGAAAAACAGATTGGTACCAACCGCGAAGTGGAGTATTTGAAATTCAGTGGTGTGGTAAACCCCATCACCATTTTGCCCGGCAATGTGGTGCCCAGCACCAAGGTGGCCGATGCCCGCATTGAATACCGCGGAAAAGGAGCTTTGGACTCTGCCACAGCCATGGGCTGGCTAAGCCGCTTTTTCCTGACCGTATTGCCTTTCTGAACTGGACCACACCATGAAACGCATTTCCTTCCCGGAACTGAAAGACCGAATCATCAAAGCCGCCGTGTTGGCACTGACCGCGGCTGCGGTGATGGCATTTGGTACGCAGGCAGACGCACAAACCCGAATTCGTGACTTGGTCACTGTTTCTGGCGTGCGCGCCAACCCGGTGTATGGCTACGGTATTGTGATTGGTCTGGATGGCACTGGCGATCAAACCACGCAAACGCCGTTTACCAGTCAAAGCATTGTGTCCATGCTGCAGCAATCTGGCATTACCTTGCCCCCAGGCGCCAATTTGCAGCTGAAAAATGTGGCCTCAGTCATGGTCACTGCCAATTTGCCAGCCTTTGCTCAGCCCGGCCAAGCGATCGATGTAACTGTCTCGTCAATCGGCAATGCAAAAAGCCTGCGTGGTGGCATGTTGCTCATGACCCCCTTGAAAGGTGCTGATGGCCAGGTGTACGCCTTGGCCCAAGGCCAACTGATTGTGGGTGGTGCAGGTGCCTCTGCGGGGGGCTCCAAAACCGTGATCAACCATTTGTCGGCAGGTCGCATTCCAGCGGGTGCCTTGGTTGAACGTGAGGTGGCCTCGCCTTTCCTGCTTGGTGAAACCTTGCAGCTTGAGTTGACCAGCACCGATTTCTCCAACGCCATTCGCGTGGCCGAGGCGATCAACAACAACATGGGCCCGAATGTGGCTCAAGCGCTGGATGGCCGCACCATCAAGGTTCGTGCACCTTCCAACCCCAACGACCGCGTGGCATTTTTGTCGCGTGTTCAAGAATTGAGTATCAACAAAGCCATGGGAAGCGCCAAGGTGATTGTGAATGCACGCACGGGGTCTGTGGTCATGAACCAGGCCGTGATGCTTGAAAGCTGTGCTGTGGCGCACGGCAACCTCACCGTGAAAATAACTTCTACCCCAGTCATTTCCCAGCCTGCACCGTTTGGTCAGGGTGAAACCGTGGTCACTGAAGTGGCCGATATTCAAATTTCCGAAGCCGGTGGCGAGTTGATCGAAATCAAGGGCGCTGCGCAGCTGTCTGATGTGGTCAAAGCACTGAACGCTTTGGGCGCAACCCCAAGCGATCTGATTTCCATTTTGCAGGCCATGCAAACTGCTGGCAGCCTGAAAGCCGAACTCGAGGTGATCTAAATGACGCCATTGTCGAACAATCCGGTGGATACCCAACAAATGCTGTCAATGGATTCCCGCAGCCTGGAGGGTTTGAAGCGTGGCGCGCGCGCAGAGCGTGGCAGCGAGGAATTCAATGCGGCGATCGACAAAGTGGCTGTTCAGTTCGAGTCTATTTTTTTACAAATGGCTTTGAAGAGCATGCGGGATGCCACCCCGGAAGGTGGCTTGTTCACCGACTCCAGCACCAAAACTTACCAAGGCATGTACGACCAGGAACTGGTGCAAAAATTGTCGGGCAAGGGTTTGGGGCTGGCCAGTGAGATTGCCAGGCAGTTGAAAGCCGGTGCCGGCGTGGGTGGTGAGCAAACCATTTTCCCGCCGGGACAAGTTAAAAAAGACTTCCCCTCAACTTTCCCGAAAACCGACCGTTAAGTCGTTCAAGACACCAAAGGATCCTGAATTATGTCGAACTCGGTCTACGGAATTGCGCTCAGCGGCCTGAATGCGGCCCGGGCAGGGCTATCCACCACCTCGCACAACATTGCGAACAGCAACACCGTTGGTTTTAATCGCCAGCAGGTGATCCAGCAGTCGCGCCCGTCTACAGGCAGCGACATTGGCTTCATTGGGCAAGGTGTTGATATCGCATCCGTGCAGCGGGTGTATTCCGATTTCATCAACTCGCAGGAACAGAAAGCCACGTCCGACGCTGCTTTTTACAACGCCAAGGCGCAGCAAATTGCGCGTGTAGATGCGATGATCGCAGATGATGCCTCGGGCTTATCAAGCGCTTTGAGTATTTTTTTTGGTGCGGCACAAACGCTGTCGACCAACCCGGCCGACCTGGCTGCCCGCCAAAACTATTTGTCGTCTGCGGAAACCCTGAGTTCACGCTTCAACGGTTTGAACACGGTGATGGACGAACTGCGCAGTGCCACCAACTTGAAGGTGCGCGACACGGTTGAGCAACTGAACAACGCCACATCGCAAATTGCTGCCTTGAACAACCAGATTGTGACTGCCCAGAACCAAACATCCAACGGCGGGCCTCCCAATGATTTGATGGACCGCCGGGACAAATTGATTCTTGAATTGTCCGAGCAGGTGCAAACTACCCGCGTGGACATGGCGGATGGTTCGACCAACCTGTTTCTGGCGAATGGCCAGTCGTTGGTGATTGGTACTACACAGTTCAAAGTACAAACTCAGGTGGATCCTCAAGACCCACAAAACCTGCTGGTGGGAATGACCACCAATGTGAATGGCCAAGATCGCCTGTTGGCGTTCGATTCAAGCAGCCTGGGCAATGGTGCCTTGGCTGGTTTTCTCAGTTTCCGGGAAGATGAGCTGACCGAATACCAAAACACCATTGGCTTGTTGGCTGCGCGAATTGGCCAAACCGTCAACGACATTCAAACAGCGGGTGTCGACCTGGACAACAATCCGGCCAGTGCACTGTTCAGCTTCGGCAGCAGCGGCAGTTTTGTGGACGACATTTCCCGCGTTGTTCCCAATGTGAACAACAGCACGGTGAACCCCACGCAGGTTACCTTGCGTGGTCTTGATTTGTCCAAGCTGGGTCCCGCCGAATACGAAGTTCAAATTGTGGGTAGCCAACCACGCTATCGCGAAGTGGGCTCGGATGGCCCGTTTGTTCCCGCCAACCTGGTGACCGATCCCGGTGGTGACTACTATGAAATTCGCGATCCTGCCGGTGCACCCTTGCTCAGCTTTCAGTTGAACAATGCCACACCTCAGGAAGGTGATCGTTTCGTGTTGATGCCAGTGCGCGAAGCCGCATTGAATATGCGCACAGCACTTGACCGTCCATCGGAAGTTGCAGCCTCGTCGGCCGTGAATCCCAGTATCGGTAACAACGAAAACATTCTGGCGGTGGCCGCATTACAAAATTCACGCACCTTGTTTCAGTCCAACAACTCGGCAGGTGTTTCCATTTCGGATGGCTTTAACCAACTGGTCAGCCGTGTAGGCAACAAAACACGTGAATTTAATTTGGCCGCGGAGTCGCGCGAAACCGTGTTGAACCAGGTGGCCGATTCACGCGATGCCTTGCAGGGCGTGAACATGGACGAAGAGGCCGCCAACCTGATCAAGTTTCAGCAGGCCTACCAAGCCTCGGGCCGGGTGATTTCATTGTCCAAAGAATTGTTTGATCAAATCCTCAGCATGTTCTGATCGGGTTTCAAGGAAAAATTATGGCAATCGGCAGAATCAGCACCAACCAGTACTTCAAGCTCAGCACAGATCGCATGAGCAAGCAGCAGTCTGAACTGGTAAAAATACAGGGGCAGTTGGCAACCGGGCAGCGCGTGTTGAAACCATCGGATGACCCTTTGGCCATGTCGGTGGCCTTGGGTGCGAAGGCGGGTGTTAAAACCATCGACAGCTACCAAAGCAACATCACGTACGTGAACAACCAGCTGGGTCAGATGGATGTGGCCTTGCAGTCCGCTTCCGACATCATGGTGTCCATCAAGGAAGCATTTCTGCAGGCGGGTAACGCCGCGCTTAGCCCGGCCGACCGTGAAATTATTGCGCAGGACATTGAAGGCCGCATGGAAGAGTTGCGTGGCATCGCCAACCGCACCGACGCCAATGGTTACTACATGTTCTCCGGTACTTTCCAGGATCAGGAGCCATTTCAGACGCCTGGCGGCGCAGTCACCGGTACTTTCCTTGAAACCACCACTGCGGCAGCCGGTGAGGCTGTGATTGGCCGTGAAATTCAAGTGGCCAGCGGCCGTTTTGTCAACCTGAGCATTACCGGTCAAGATGCATTTGTTGACCCGAATACCAACGAAGACGCCTTTGCCATCCTTCGCGATGCAGTGGCTTTGCTGCGTAATCCTGCCTACCCAAATGGGCAAGAGGGCGCCACACCGCAAGACACTTACCTGAGAGCATTCAATGACAAGGGGGCACAACTGGATGAGATTTTTGACCAGGTTCAAATTTCCCGCACCAAGGTAGGCGTTCGTTTGCGTGAAGTGGAAACCCTGCAGCAAATCAACCAATCGGCTCAATTAGAGCTTGAGCGCGTTGCTGGCGAGGCGGTGGGGCTGGATTATGCCAAGGCCATCAGTGAGCTGTCACAGGGCCAATTGCAGCTTCAGGCTGCGCAACAGAGCTTTGCGAGTACCTCGCAGTTGACCTTGTTCAACTTTATTGGTTGAACTTGAAGGGGCGCCGTTGCTGTTTGTTGCCCACTCGGCATGGGTTACTTGTTCCGCACAGAAAATCGCTTGATCCCTTGTTGAATGGATTCTTGCTCGCCTCGCTCGGCAAAAGGGCGGGCCGAGTCTCGGTGTCGGCATGAGGCCGACCGCTGCGGATCCACTCAAACGGGGCGGTTTTCTTCAAGTGCGTCCCAAAATCCCAATACCGAGTTGGCTCAAACCCGCAGAGCGCGCCCACCTGCAAGCTCAGCTCCCGAATCTCCCGACCAACGCGCTTTCACCACCACGCAACTCACGGCTGGTTTCATCGCCCAATCGGCGGCGGTGTTTCGAGCGCCTCGCCTTCAAGAAAACCTGCCCTTGTGTGCCGAGCAGGGCCGGTGTCGCCCAGAATGGGCGACAGTGAACGAACCCGACCCGCAGTTTAGGAGGGTCGTTCTCAGGCATCGCGAGCCTCAGCAAGGGAGAAACAGGTTTTCTGGCGAGAGATCGGAACGCAAGCCGAGTGGGCGACTAATGAGCTCCGAGAGATCGGAACCCAAGCCAATTGGGCGATTAAGAAAGCTGCGAGAGAGTTGAACCCAAGCCGATGATCGGGCAGCTAACGAACGGCCGAGCAAGCTTAGATCAGCCCATTCTCCAACGCATAGCGCGTCAGTTCACCATTGGTTTTCATGCGCATTTTTTCAAGAATCCGCGCCCGGTACACGCTCACAGTCTTGGGGCTAAGTGACAGTTCATCCGCAATTTCACTTAGCTTCTTGCCCGCAGCAATCATGCGGATGGTTTGAAACTCACGGTCACTTAGCGAGGCATGCAGGGGTTTTTCGGAATCTTCAGTCAGGTGGCTCGCCAGCGATTCTGCCAGCTCAGGCGTAATGTATTTGCGACCCGCTGCAATCACCTGAATCGCGTCTGCCAGTTTTTCAGGGGCTGTATTTTTGGTCAGATACCCCGACGCGCCAGCCTTCAGGCAACGCACCGCATATTGATCTTCCGGGTGCATCGACAACATCAGGATTTTCAGGGCCGGGTATTTGTCTTTCAGAATTTTGACAATGTCCACCCCGTTTTTGCCAGGCATTGAAATATCGAGAATCGCCAGGTCAATCGTGTGGCATGTCATGGCTTTCATGATTTCCGAATATTCGCCCGCCTGGGCCACCACCTGCACAAATCCCGTGTCATCCAGCAATTGCTTCAGGCTTCCCCGAAGCAATGCATGGTCATCTGCCAGCAGCACCTTAATCATTTCCCGCCTCACCTGTCTGAATGCTTCTTGGTATGGACACCATGACCGTTGTCCCGGATCCCAAGGATCCGCTGACATCGACCCAACCCTCGAAGGCTGCAACCCGTTCTTGCATGCCACGAAGGCCGAACGATGTTTCTTTTAATTTATCAGTATTCTCGATTCCGCGACCATTGTCACGAATCTCCAGTGTTAATTCACTTTCTGTTACAAACAGTTCTACGTCTACCCGTGTGGCTTGCGCGTGTTTCACGATGTTTGTCAGTGCTTCCTGCAAAATCCTGAATAAGGCCGTGCTTTGTTCGCCATCGAGATCCAGTTCATCGACATTGCACTGGAAAACGCCCTCAATCTGGGTGCGTTTCTGAAAGTCATTCATCTGCCACTCCAGGGCAGGAATCAAGCCATAGTCCAGAATGCCGGGGCGCAAATCCTTGGCGATCCGCTGGCTACTCGCCAGCAAATGTTCAATCAGTTCCAGCATGTCATCGAGTTTTTCTTGCGCTGCAGCATCCAGAGTCATGTTCTTGTTCAGCCAGGCCACATCCGCTTTCAGCTTGGTAAGTGATCCACCCATGTCATCGTGAATTTCACGGGCTATTGCCCCGCGTTCCTGTTCACGTCTTTTCTCAAACTCGGTCGTCACAAGGCGCAACTCGGTCTGTGCATTCAGCAAACGTTCTTCGGCCTGTTTTCGATCGGAAATATCGAGCAACACGCCATCCCAAACAAACATGTTTCCACGTGGTTTGGCTACTGCATTCATGTAAACCCAACGCGATTCGCGTTTGCCGTAATTTTTGATTCGACCCTCCCAGCTCACGGGCACACCTGGTTTGGGTGGATCCATCAAAAGCTCAAAAAGGGTTGCGGCATCGTCGGGTTCAAACTGCTCAAAGAAATAATGCGGATTCTCAAGAAACAGCCTGGGTGGCACGCCAAACAGACGCACCACGCCCTCGCTCACGAACGGCACAGTAGGCCGCTGCATTGAGGGGCCTGATTGCATCTGAAAAATAATGCCAGGAATATTTTCGGCGATGGCGGCAAATCGCCGCTCGGACTCCCGCTGCGCAAGCTCGGCAGCAGCCAGGCTGCGCCGTTCATTTGCGGCGCGCAGTGAGCGCTCAATCGCAGGCACCAAACGTGCCATTTTGTCTTTCATCAAATAATCGTCGGCACCGGCACGCATGGCCTCTACAGCCACATGTTCGCCAATGCTGCCCGACACAATAATGAAAGGGATATCCAGCCCTGAGTCGCGCACCACACGCAGGGCTTCCTCTGAACCAAAACCAGGCAAATTGTGGTCAGAAATCACCACTTGCCACTCTTCGTGTTCCAGACGTTTTCGAAGGTCTTCGATGCGGTCTACCCGCGTTGCCGTGTACTTCAAACCGCCTTGTTTCAAGCGGTAACACATTAGCTCGAAGTCCGAATCATTGTCTTCAACCACCAGAACTTTCAATCCACCATCTGAAAAGTTACTGATGTCCAGCAATGACGGGGGTAGTCCTTTGGATTCACTCATTGTCTATTCGCTTGTTGTTGGTTTTTATTGTTGTGTGCAGGATCAAAGCGAGAGATAACGCCCTTTCAAGGTTTTAATCCTTGCATTATTTTATTCATAGTATCGGAACATATCAGGGTATAGAACTCATTCGCGTCGGGGCACCTCCCAAATTGTGTTAACCCCGCGACAAAGGCCCTGATGAACCGACCCCCCGTGAAATTTGAATTCTCCAAAGCACAGTATGCCAATGATGCTGTAGCCGGTGCCAAACAGGCTGCCGCAGCGGTCAATCGCAGTTTGTTAAGCGATGACAATGCAGACCGGGAGTTTGAATTCAATGACAAGGACTTTGCCCGTGTACGCGCGCTCATCCTGAAAATAGCAGGTATTTCACTGGCACCCAGCAAGCAAAGCATGGTGTACAGCCGATTGGCCCGCCGCTTGCGCGCATGCAACCACAGCCGCTTTTCTACCTATCTGGATGCGCTGGAGTCCAACTCAAGCAACCCGGAATGGGAGCACTTCACCAATTCGCTCACCACCAACCTCACTTCCTTTTACCGTGAAGCACATCATTTCGATATTCTGAAAAAGCAGTTGCAATCGCTTTCGCGCAACGCACGAATCGAGATGTGGTGCAGTGCAGCTTCCACCGGCGAAGAACCCTACACCATGGCCATTACCGCGATGGAGGCCTTCAACAGCATGAATCCGCCTGTGCGCATTCTGGCCACCGACATTGACACCAAGGTGTTGGACCATGCCAAAAAAGGGGTGTACCGCATGGACCAGGTCGACAAAATTCCCGATGAAATACTGCGCAAGTATTTTTTGAAAGGAAAAGGCGAAAGCGAAGGCTTGATCCGTGTACGCCCCGAGGTGCAAGCATTGTTGACATTCCGAAAGCTGAACCTGATGGAGAATGTGTGGTCCCTGCGCCCAGGCTTTGATGCCATTTTCTGTCGGAATGTGATGATCTATTTCGAGAAAGATGTGCAGCTGCAAATTCTCAAGCGGTTTGCCCCCTTGATGAATCCAAATGGTTTGTTGTACGCAGGCCATTCCGAGAATTTCGCCATGGCGCGAGACTATTTCACCTTGCGTGGTAAAACCGTGTATACCGTCAACACCGACAAGGCCGCGAAAACCGGCACTGGTGGTGAAGGTCAGGCGCGTCAGGTTACTGCATGAGCACAGGATTTCTCACCTCGCCTGCTGCTGCGCACTGCGCAACGTTGCCAGTGAAGAAAATCATCATGCCCGGCGATTATTTTGTATCGTGGGCACCTGCTGAAATTTCCACCCTGCTTGGCTCGTGTGTGTCCGCATGTGTGTGGGACAGCCATCGAAAAATCGGGGGGCTGAATCACTTCATGTTGCCCGATTCGCCCTCTGAGGCCCGCAGCCTTGGCGACAAAACCAAGTCTTTGCGCTACGGCTTGTACGCCATGGAATGCTTGATCAACGACTTGTTGACCATGGGCGCGAAGCGAGAACACCTCAGCGCCAAAGTATTTGGCGGTGCCAATATTACTGGTGCCTTGAATACCCAGCACGTGGGTCGCAGAAATGCTGAATTCGTGATCGATTTTTTACAGAAAGACAAAATCAAAGTGGTGGCATCCGATTTGGGTGGGCCACACAGCCGCCGCATTCGTTTCAATACCCAAACCAGTGCCGTTCGTGTTGAGCGAGTGGCCAGTGCCAATTCAGCCGCCTTGCAGCAGGAAAAGCGCTACAGCGAAAAGATCAACAAAGACCCCGTCAATGGCGACATTGTGTTTTTCTAAGGGCCCATGAGATGAATAAAATCAAAGTGTTGGTGGTGGATGATTCGGCCTTGATCCGAAACTTGATGAGCAAGATCATCAATTCGCAGCGCGACATGGAAACCGTGGCCACGGCACCCGATCCATTCATTGCCAGAGATCAAATCAAGAAATTCAATCCCGATGTGATTACACTGGACATAGAAATGCCAAAAATGGATGGCATTGAGTTTCTGGAAAAAATCATGCGTTTGCGGCCCACGCCGGTGTTGATGGTGTCTACATTGACTGAACGTGGAACCGACGTAACCTTTCGCGCCCTTGAACTTGGAGCAGTTGATTTCGTGACCAAACCGAAACTGGACATCAGCCAAGGCATGATCGACTATGCCAACGAAATTACCGACAAAATTCGTGCTGCGTATGCCGCCCGTTTTCGTTTAAACCGTCTGCCACCGAAACCTGCTGCGCAAGCTCCCGCAGCGCAAACTGACCCGGTCACTGGCATGGTGGTACCGGCAGAAGTGGCCAAGCCCGCGCCCACCAACAATGCATTGGGCAATCGATTTGCAGCCACCGAGAAGCTTGTATTGATTGGCTCATCTACAGGTGGCACCGAAGCGATTCGAGTCATTCTGGAGCAGCTGCCCAAAGACAGCCCTGCAATTCTGATTACCCAACACATGCCTGCCGGTTTTACCAAAAGTTTTGCAGACCGCTTAAACCAGGTGTGCAATATCACCGTGAAAGAAGCTGTGCACGGTGAGCGCGTATTGCCAGGCCATGCCTACATTGCGCCCGGTGACAAACACCTGTTGTTGGGGCGCAGTGGTGCCAACTACATTTGCCAGCTCTCTGATTCTGAGCCAGTCAACCGTCACCGCCCGTCGGTGGAAGTGTTGTTCAAATCAGGTCAGGAAGTGTCGCCGCGCAACATCGTGGGAATCATGCTCACTGGCATGGGCAAAGACGGTGCACAAGCCATGGCTGACATGAAAAAAGCGGGTTCTTACAATATTTGCCAGGACGAAGCCAGCTCTGTGGTGTTTGGCATGCCGCGGGAGGCAATCGCCCTCGGCGCTGCCGATGAAGTGGTGCCGCTGAACCTGATTGCCAAGCGTTTGCTCGATTACCTCTCAAAAATTGGCGGGCGCTCAGCCGTTCGAATTTAACTTAGTCAAGCGTGGTTTTATTCAGCCAGTTTTTCAAGCTGTCCATATCCATGGGGCGTGAAAACCAATAGCCTTGCAGCCTGTCGCATCCCATCTGGATCAAGCTTTCTCGCTGCGCTGCGGTCTCAATGCCTTCGGCATGCACAATCAGGCCCAATGCATGTGCAAGGTCGATCACAGCTTTCACAATCATGTGGCTGTTTTTGTCCTCCAGCAAATCCATCACAAAGCTTTTGTCGATTTTCAGTACATCCACGGGTAGTTGGCGCAGGTAGTTCAGCGAGGCATAGCCAGTACCAAAATCATCCATGGCAATTTGCGAACCCTGCGCTTTCAGTTTGTTCAGTGCGTCCACGGTACGGGTCATGTCATCAATCGCTGCAGATTCAGTGACTTCAAACTCAATCCATTTCGGGTCAAGCCCCGCATTTCGAATGGTTTGCTGAGCCTTGGCCGGAAACTCCGGATTCAACAACTGACCAGCCGAGCAATTGACCGCGCACCACAGCATGTGCCCTTGCTGGTGCAGCTCCAGCACTTTTTTGCTGCTCGATTCAATCACCCAGTCACCCAGTGCATCAATCAAGCCCGAATCTTCGGCAACGCCAATAAACTCGCTGGGCATGATCCGGCCCAGTTCTGGGTGGGTCCACCTTACCAGGGCCTCAAGACCACAAATGCGGCCCGTTTTAAGGTCTTCAATAGGCTGAAAGTCAAGCACCAGCTCGTTGCTTTCAATGCCTTTGGCCAAGCCCAGTTCAATCGTTTTTCGGCGTTTGGCGAGATCATGAATTTCCGCATCCAGAACATTCAACAATTCCAAGCCGCACGACTCGATCACATGCGCCACTGACTGTGCATGTGTGACCAACTCGGCTGCGTGTTGGCCATGCACACCTGGGCGCGCCAACCCCAGGCGCATATTGGGGCGTACCGCAATGTTGTCCACTGTGAATACACGGTTCAGGTTGGCTTCAAACTCGCACAGAGTGTCAGCAATCAAGGTTTGGTCTGCACTCCAGTCCAGCTTGTTGGTCAGCACCACCAGCACATTGTCAGACCAGCGACAAATAATGTCCTGTTTGAATGTGTCCCGAATTCTCTCTACAATTTTTTCCAGCATGTTGCGCCGAATGCGCGGGTCCACTTCCGGGCGGCGTGCCTGGTTCCTCGACACGTTCACACTCAGCAGGCACAGGTCGTTGTCCTCGCCAGAATTTGTGCTTAGGCCCGACAAGGTTTTCACCAAACCCTGGCGGTTTAAAAAACCAGTGGCTGAATCAAAATACACCGCCCGCCTGTGGGCTTGCTCAAGCAGCAGTTTTTCACGGCGAAGCCGGTGTGTGTGTATTTCCCGGCGTACCGCAGGAATCAGGCGCTCGGGTTTGGACTTCTCCACATAATCGCGCACACCTTCGTGCATGGCCTGCACGCCCAAAGCGTCGTTGGCCAGTCCTGAGAGCAGAATCATGGGTGTTTCTGGTCGCAGGGTCTGAACCATTTCAATGGCCCTCTCGTGCGTCAGTTGCGGCATGGAATAGTCGCAAATCACCAGGTCAGGTTCGATGTCGTCCAGCGTTGTTCGGAGCGTTTCCTCGCTGTGGGCGTGCCGGACAATTGCTGTGTGCCAGGTTTTGGTTAGCTGCCGCTTGATCAATAGAAAATCGTCGTCGCTGTCGTCGACAACAATGATTCTGGGCGCTTCCTGTTCTATCGTCATTGAAGGATTTATGATTGTGTAATTGGCAAAGAAACGACCGCTTTCCTGTATCCTGCACACTTCTGCAGAGGCTGTCTAGTCGGGCAATTCACGAGAAAAGACATGAGCAAGGCTTTCACCAAAGAAAACGATTCAGAATTCGAGGACGACGGCCCCGACGCCGCCCCAGCCTTACCTCAAGGCCTGAAAAATTACATCACACCCAAGGGCTACCGCCGCTTGCGCGACGAACTCACTCACCTTGTGAAAACCGAGAGGCCCGAGGTGGTGTCTGTGGTGTCTTGGGCGGCGTCCAATGGAGATCGCTCCGAGAATGGCGATTACCTGTACGGTAAAAAACGCCTGCGTGAAATTGATCGCCGAATTCGTTTTCTCACCAAGCGCACTGAAATTGCCGAGGTGGTAGATCCTGCCACGCAGCAGGAGCTTGAGAGTATTTTCTTCGGCGCTACAGTCACCTACATCAATTCAAAAGGTGAGGAACTGACCGTGAAAATAGTGGGGGTTGACGAAGTGGATACCGCCAAAGGGCACATCAGCTGGATTTCTCCGGTGGCCCGTGCTTTGTTGAAAGCAAAAGAGGGCGATGTTGTGCAATTGATGACACCGGCTGGGCGCGATGAGCTTGAAATTGTCGAAGTGCGGTATGTGATTGATTGACCCAGTGAGGGTGCATTTTGATCTGAACTTGAAGGGTCACCGCTGCTTTTAAAGCCCAATCGGCGGCGGTGTTTCGATCGCCTCGCCTTCAAGAAAACCTGCCCGTTTGAATTCACCCGCCACGGTCGGCCTTAGGCCGGCACCGAGACTCGGCCGTGTATTTTGCCGAGCGAGGAGAGTCAGGGTGAATATCATAAAGGGATCAACAGGTTTTCTGGCGAGAGAGCGAAATCCAAGCTGATTGGGCTACCAAGAAAGCGGCGAGATATCGGAACCCAAGCGGATCAGTGTGTCGCCGTGTCAGCCACCGGCAAACGCACTTTCGCAAAAGCTCGGCCCTTCACACGGGTCACCCGCTCCACGTATTCAAGCCTGCGCAAGGCCATCAAAATGCGCGCCAAGTGCACACGGTCAGTCACCTGAATGGTGAAATGCAACAGTTTGCGGTATGCCGTTTCATCGCTCATCGTCAGGTTGGTAATGTTGGCCCCGGCATCTGACAAAGTGGCCGCAATGGTAGCCAGTGCGCCTTTCTCGTTCACCGCCTGCAAATCTACATTCACGTCAAAGGGGCGAGTAATTTCAGGCGACCATTGAACATCGGTCCAGCGCTCCGGTTCCTTGCGAATCTGCTTGCGGGCCGTTTCGCATTCGTCGGTGTGGATGATCAAGCCCGAGCCCTTGCGCACATATCCAATAATATTGTCGCCGGGAATTGGCAAGCAGCAGGGGGCGCGTTGAACCGACATGCCTTCACCACCGTGAATCATGATAGGCGCACGGGCTTCACCCACATTGCCTGAAGGTGCATCCACCCTTGCATCAGCACGGCCCATGGCGATCAGTACACGGCGCGCCACGACGGGCGCCACACGGCGGCCTGCGCCAATGTCGGCCAGCAATTCGTCTCGGGTGCTCACTTGCGAGTCTTTTTGTAAACGGTCCCACACCTCGTTGGTAAGGTGCTCAAGCTTGATCTGGTCGGCTTCAAGCGCCTGTTCCAGCAATCTGCTGCCCAAGCGCACGGTTTCCTCAAGATTCATGGACTTCAAATAGTGCCGAATCTCGGAGCGTGCCTTTCCTGAGCGCACAAAACCAAGCCAAACCGGATTGGGGCGGCTGTGGGGTGCAGTAATAATTTCAACCACATCGCCACTTTTCAAAATGGTACGTAATGGCTCAATCACTTGATTCACGCGTGCAGCCACGCAATGGTTGCCCACATCGGTGTGCACTGCGTAGGCAAAGTCGACCACGGTTGCGCCACGGGGCAGGCTCATGATCTTGCCGTTCGGCGTGAACACGTACACGGCATCCGGGAACAGGTCTACCTTGATGTGTTCCAGAAACTCGGCTGAATCGCCGGTTTGGTTTTGAATGTCAAGCAGGCTTTGCAGCAGTCGGTGGGTTTGCGTTTGAATGGTGTTCAGCGCTTCGCCTTCGCCTTTGTACAGCCAATGCGATGCCACGCCTTTTTCGGCCACCTGGTGCATTTCTTCAGTGCGAATTTGAAACTCGACTGGCGTGCCGTACGGACCCAGCAAGGTGGTGTGCAGGCTTTGGTAACCGTTCAGTTTTGGAATGGCGATGTAGTCTTTGAACTTGCCTGGAACTGGTTTGAACAGTTGGTGCAGCATACCCATGGCCATGTAACAACCAGGCATGTCTTTCACCACCACGCGGAAACCATACACATCCAGCACCTGAGAAAAGCTCAGGCGCTTTTCAATCATTTTTCGGTAAATGCCGTACAGGGCTTTTTCGCGACCATACACCTGACAATCAATGTTCGCGTCGCTCAGGCACTTTTCAACAGCTTCCAGAATTTTGCCCACCACTTCACGGCGGTTGCCTCGTGCTGCCAACACCGCTTTTTTTAGCACTTCATAACGCATGGGGTAAGCATGCTGAAAGCTGAGTTCTTGCAGTTCGCGGAAAATTTCGTTCAAGCCCAGTCGGTGGGCAATGGGGGCGTAAATTTCGAGGGTTTCAAGTGCAATGCGGCGTTTTTTGGCGGGGCTCATAATGTCGAGCGTTCGCATATTGTGCAAACGGTCGGCCAACTTCACCAAAATAACCCGCAGGTCTCGGGCCATGGCCAGCAGCATTTTTCGGAAGTTTTCAGCCTGGGCTTCTTCCCGGGAAGAAAACTCCATTTTGTCGAGCTTCGAAAGCCCGTCGACCAAATCGGCCACCGAGCCACCAAAGCGCTCGATCAAATCCTCTTTGGTGGTGCCCGAGTCCTCCATCACATCGTGAAGCAGGGCGGCTTGAATGGCCTGGCTGTCCAGGCGCCAGCTGGCGCAGAGTTCAGCCACCGCGATGGGGTGGGTTACGTAGGGTTCACCCGTGGCGCGAAACTGCCCCAGGTGCGCAACGTCAGAAAACTTGTAAGCCTCGCGAACGCGCCGAATCTCAGCCTCGGGCAGATAAGTCGAGGCTAGTCCGATAAGCTGTGCGATAGAGACCACATCGGGTCGGTTTGGCTCAGGTTGAAGTTCTCTGGCTTGCATTGCCCCCCGCATTTTGTACCACTGTTACAACTAAAACTACGATCTTCTATTGTGCAGTCTTACTTCTGGTCCGGCAAGACGATATTGACTTCCAACATCTCCATATTGCCTTGTTTTTGAAGGTTAAACTTCACGTCTTGTTGATCAATCTTGACGTATTTGGCAATGACTTGCATCAATTCGTCCCGCATTTGGGGCAAAAAGTCGGGACCGTCCTGGTCAACACGCTCGCGCGCAATGATCAAAGACAGTCGTTCTTTTGCAACATTGGCCGATTTTTTCTTCTCGCCAAACAGCATGCTCAGTAGTGACATGGCCTTAACCTCCAAACAAGCGCTTCAGCAGGCTTGGCTTTTCATAGTCTACGAATCGCAAGGGTTTGGTTTCACCCAAAAAGCGTGAAATGCAGTCTTGGTAGGCCAGTGCAGCGTCATTTTCCTCTGCGTGAATCACTGGCATGCCCTGGTTTGAGGCCTGCAATACAGTTTCACTTTCAGGAATTACGCCCAGCAAAGGCACGCGAAGCAGGTCGGCCACATCGGTGTAGCTCAACATTTCGCCGTCAGCGGCGCGCTTGGCCGAGTAACGCGTAATCAGCAGGTGTTCTTTTACCGGCTCACCGCCTTCCTTGGCGCGTTTGCTCTTGGCTTGCAGAATGCCAATGATCCGGTCGGAATCGCGAACCGAGGACACTTCCGGGTTAGTTACCACAATTGCTTCATCGGCAAAGGTCAAGGCCATCACGGCGCCACGCTCAATGCCAGCCGGGCTGTCGCACACAATGTACTCGAACCCCATTTCGATTAGGTCCTTGATCACTTTCTCCACGCCTTCTTCGGTCAAAGCGTCTTTGTCGCGTGTTTGCGAGGCGGGAAGGATGGACAGCATGGGGCAATGTTTGTCTTTGATCAAAGTTTGTTGCAGACTCGCTTCGCCATTGATCACGTTGACCAGGTCATAAACCACCCGGCGCTCGCAACCCATGATCAGGTCCAGGTTTCGCAAACCCACGTCAAAGTCGATCACCACTGTTTTAAAACCACGCAAGGCCAAGCCTGCGGAAAAACTTGCGCTGGTGGTAGTTTTACCAACGCCACCCTTACCGGATGTAACAACAATGACTCGACTCACAAATGGTCTCCTAGCGGATGTTGATGGCCTTGAGTCGCAATACTGCCGGCTCAGTGCCATGGTCAAGATGAATTAATGTGGGTTTGGAACGGTTCTCTTCGGGAAAACCGCCCTCGAATGTTAAATAGTAACCAGCCACGGCCACCAGTTCCGCTTCGAAACAAGTGGAGATGATTCTGGCTTGGGTATCGCCCGCTGCGCCGGCCAAAGCGCGGCCACGTAATACTCCGTAAACGTGCACATTGCCATCGGCGATGACTTCCGCACCGGCTGACACCTGGCCCATCACGATCAGGTCTGCTCCCTGGGCATAAATTTTCTGGCCGCTGCGTACCGATTGGTCGATCACCATGGTTCGGCGGGGGTTGTCGAAACTGGGCACAGCCGGGTGGCTGACCGGGGTGGAATCGGACTCATCCGCCGTTTGTGTCTCGGTGATTGCTGCTTCAGGTGTTTCAGGCGGTGGTGCTGATTTCAATTCCGCTTCGGGTTCAGCCTGATCAGCTTCTGCAGTTTCGAAACGAACCCCCAATTCTTCTGCCTGGGTTTCAAGGGCCTCACTTTGGCCACGTACTTCAACCAACAGCACACCAGCAGCCTTCAGCATTTCCGCGTAGGCTTTCAATTCAACGCCATGTTCGTTCAGTTCAGCATTGTTCCAGCCAGAAAAGTCGAGCACGGCAGGCTCGGCGGAATACACCCCGGGCGTTGGGCCCAAGCGCTTCTTCAATGCCTCAATACTTTCTTGCAGCGGAGCAGGGCGCAAAGCGAATGTCACTGCCTTGATTTTGGCAAATTTGATGTCCAGCAATGCTGAGGAAGGTTTGTTCAAGGTAATCGAGGTCCGGGAATTCTGAGTTTTCAGCCAGCTGAGTTTTCAGTCAATTTTACGAACAAAGCCCGAGCCGTGTGCCGGTCTCGGGCTTTTTGAGATGCGCAATTGCCCGATCTTAGATGGGCACGCGTTTCAGCATTTCAATACCAATTTCCCCAGCTGCTATTTCACGCAGTGCGGTCACGGTGGGCTTGTCTTTGTCAGATTTGACTTTGGGTGTGTGGCCTTGGGCCAGCATGCGGGCGCGGTAAGTGGCGCACAGGGCCATGTCGAAACGGTTAGGGATCTTTTTCAAGCAATCTTCAACGGTGATGCGGGCCATCTGGTGTCCTTACAGTCCAATACTTTTGAGTTGCGCCCCGTGGCGCGCCATTTGCTGGTTGAAACGGCAACGGGATGCGAAGACGATCGATTTCAGCTCCAAAAGAGCCTGTGTGAAATCATCGTTAAGGATAACATAATCAAAGCGTCTCGCTTGCTCGATCTCGAGTTGTGCGGCACCCATTCGCTTCAAAATGACTTCTTCGCTGTCTGTGCCACGCCCACGCAGCCTTTTTTCGAGTTCTTCCATGCTGGGTGGAAGAATAAAGATGGACACCACGTTGTCTACCTTGCGCACCACTTGCTCGGCACCTTGCCAGTCGATTTCCAGAAGCACATCACGGTCAATGGCCATTTGCCCTTCAACCCAGGCGCGGGATGTGCCGTAGTAATTGCCGTGTACATGTGCCCACTCAAGGAATCCGTCTTGATCGCGAATGGCTTCGAACTCGGGTTGGGAGATAAAATGATAGTCTTTGCCGTCCACCTCGCCTGGGCGGGCGTTGCGGGTGGTGTTGGAGATCGACAAACCAATGCCCTGAACTTCAGCCAGAAGCGCTTTCACCAAAGACGACTTGCCCGCGCCAGAGGGTGCACTGACGATAAACAGGCTGCCGGAATACTGTGGCGTGTGTTGGGGTTGGGCCAAGGCGGTCATGAAGCGCTCGAACAAAGATCAACAAGCCGTGATTCTATGGGATTTCCTCTTGACTCGCCATGTCGATTGCTTATTCAGCAGGCTTCGTCTGCTCGGTCAGAACAAACCACGGTTTTGTAGAACTTTCATCGCCGAATCCACTTCCTTTGCTGACTTTGTAGCTTGAAATGGGAGCGGCGATCAATTCTCGCTCATTGGGCAGCAAGGCATTTGACACAGAAATGTCTTTGGCCAGCTCGGATTGAACAATACAGCTGACTGCCCCAAAGACGCTTGGTATCAGTGGGGTTGAGCAGTCACTGCGCTTGCTCATGCTCAAAAAATAGTCGGGTACAAAAGGTTTGCCAGTTTTCTCGGATTGCAACATGGCTTGGAACATGGGCGATGCAGGGTTCAGGTTATGCTGGGCCTCGGCAGACTGCACGGGCAAGGCATTCAAAAAGCTGACCAGTATCAGGCTTCTTTCTCGCAGGTCCGAGTGTGATTGAGGGGAACCTTTGAAATCACCGCGCAAAAATTCGTTCATGGCTTGTGAATATCCGTCAGTTGCAATGTAGTCCCGAAGCACGCACCGCTCTGCTGCACTGACCGGTAGCGCTTGCTGACCCTCTTTAGGCGCATTGGGTAGGGCTTGTGGTGCTGAAAGTGCCTCGATTCGTTCCTCGACCGTCAAGGTATTCTCAAGTTTGTAGTGTCCCCCGACTTTGACTCTTGGAATCTCGCCCTCGCTGGAATTGCCAATTTCCAGCCGACCGCTTTTGATGAGGTCCATGTCCGCCAGCTTTTCCTGACCGACCCTGAACCCGGCGAGTTCGCCGCGTGGCATTCGCAGTGTGGGGTGGCTCAACAAGGCCTGTGCACAGACTGACTGTCCTTTGGCGACCAACAGCAGACCGGCAATGCGCGGGTCCTTGGCTGCGTGAGGTAACACGTGTTTCAGGAGCTGGTTGATCAGCGAAGAAATAGGAGTTGTCATTGGGCAAAGTCTCGAACAGGGACAGGTTCGATTGGGTGCCCAAGGATTGAAATTGGTTCAATGTATCCCCGTATTCGGATTCTATTCGATGTTCTGAACTTGTTCGCGGAACTGTTCCACCAGTACTTTCAAGTCAATACTGGCCTGGGTTTGAGCAATTGCGTGGGCTTTACTGCCCAGTGTGTTGGCCTCGCGATTTAGCTCTTGAGTGACAAAATCCAGCCGTTTGCCAATAACCCCGCCTTTTTTCAGAATACGGCGCACCTCAGTGAAGTGCGTTTGCAGCCGCTCGACTTCTTCTTTTACATCGATGCGTACGCTGTGCAAGGCCACCTCGTGTTTGATGCGTTCTTCAAGGTCTTCCACGGTCAGGTGGCTGGCTTTGTCGGAAATGATTTTGTCGAAGGCCTCGGTCATGCGTTCCCGAATCTTGCCCTCATAGTGGGCCAAGAATTGGGGCAACATCGGCAGCAGGCTGTTCACGATCGCTTCCATTCCGTCGATTTTTTCCAGAAGCACCGCAGCAAGGCCTGCACCCTCACGTTCGCGGCTTTGCTTTAAGGCAACAATGGCCTGGTCGCACAAGGCTGAAATGGTCTCTTGCAACTCTTCGCCGCTCAGGCTGTTGTCTTCGACCACACCAGGCCAGTTCAGCACCTCGGTAATGCGAAAGCCGTTGGCCTTGGGCAAGGCGCTTTGAATGCTGGCCTCAAGCGCAGCCAATTGTTTGACTTGTTCCAGGTCAACCTTCGGAATCCGTTTTTCGCCCTCTGCACGTCCCCAGGAAATCCGGCATTCCACCTTCCCACGGCTCAGCGCGTTCATCAGTTTTTCGCGAATCAGTGGTTCCACCATGCGCAGGTCATCGGCCATGCGAAAGTTCAGGTCCAGAAAACGGGAATTCACGCTGCGCAACTCCATGCTCAGGGTGCCAGCACGGGTGGTGCTTTGTGCATTGGCAAAGCCTGTCATGCTGTGTACTGCTGCGGTGTTTTTGCTGTCCTTGCTCATTTGCGGCCTGTGCGTGTGTGTCAGTGGTGCATGGATTGTAAACTCTGGGCTGGTGCTTGTTTTATTCGGGGGTGTTTTTGTCGGGTCGAATCATTGCCCATTTGGACATGGACGCCTTCTACGCCAATGCCGAATTGGTGCGCAACCCGGCTTTGCGGGGTTTGCCGGTGGCCGTTGGAGGGCGCCGAGGCATGCAGCCGCTGCCCGGGCAGCAATTCCCGACCTTGGCGCAGTACCAGGGCAGGGGTGTGTTAACCACCGCCAACTACGAGGCCCGTGCGCTGGGTTTACATTCGGCCATGCCGACCATGAAGGCCGCCAAGTTGGCACCCCATGCTGTATTACTTCCTGCCGATTTCGACTGGTACAAAACCCTGTCAAGACAGTTCAAGGCCGCCGTGCGGGAATTGGCACCCAACGTTGAAGATCGCGGTATCGATGAAATCTACATTGATTTGACCGGGGAAACCGGGGGGGATTTTGAGGCGGCCATTGAACTGGCGCGCCGATTGAAGGCTGCGGTAACCCGGGCTACTGGCGGCATGACCTGTTCAGTGGGTTTGTCAGAGAACAAGTTGACCTCCAAGATTTGCTCCGACTTGCAAAAACCAAATGGCCTAAGCGTGGTGCGTCCCGACCAGTTTCAGGAAATAATCTGGCCGCTTCCGGTGGGCAAAATCAATGGGGTGGGGCCCAAGGCTCAGGAAAAGCTGAAAGCCATGGGTGTCAACAGCATTGCCGAGCTGGCTGCCCAACCTGTCGATTTGCTGAGAGAACGTTTCGGCGAAAGTTATGGGCTTTGGATGCATGAAAGTGCCCATGGCATTGACCGTCGGGAAGTCGCTTTGTATTCAGAGCCGAAAAGCATCAGTCGGGAAACTACGTTTGAGAATGACATGCATGTGCGCCGGCAGCGCGACAACTTGACGCAAGTATTGCTGCACCTTGCCGACAAGCTTGCTCAAGACCTTGCCCGCAAACAGCGTCTTGCAAAAACCATCGGTGTGAAAGTGCGCTTCGCTGATTTCAAATCGCTGACGCGCGATATAACCACGGGTTTGACTGTGAGCTCTGCGGAAGAAATTCTTCAAGCCACTCGGGCTTGCCTGAAGAAAATTCCATTTGAAGACAAAGGGGCCAGATCAACCATTCGCCTGTTGGGAATCAAAGCCAGCCATCTGATTACCCCCGCGGAGGATGCGCTTGAAAAGGCCGCCGAGGAAAGCAGGCGAACCAAAGGGCAAGCCCAATTGTTTCTCGACCTGGAAGATGCGCCATAATGCGTGCACTACAAAAGCACACGCACTGGAGAATTTGAATGAACGCCACCCAAGCCCGCCCCGATGGACGAAGCCCTGACACCTTGCGCAATATCAGCCTGGAGCGCAATTACACAAAGCATGCCGAGGGTTCAGTCATGGTGCGTTTCGGCGACACCCATGTGTTGTGCACCTGCAGCGTTGAAGACAAAGTGCCAGGCTTTTTGAAAGGACAGAACCAGGGTTGGTTGACGGCCGAATACGGCATGTTGCCCCGTTCTACCCATTCCCGCATGGATCGCGAGGCGGCCAAGGGCAAGCAAAGTGGCCGTACGCAGGAAATTCAGCGCCTGATTGGCCGTGCCTTGCGCGCAGCAGTCGATTTAAACAAGCTGGGCGAACGTACCTTGAAAATTGATTGCGATGTGATCCAGGCCGATGGCGGCACACGCACGGCATCGATCACGGGCGCCATGGTCGCTGTGGCCGATGCAATTGGCAAACTGGTGGCCAGCGGCGCTTTGGCTGAAAACCCGATCAAGCAGTTCGTAGCGGCCGTGTCGGTGGGTGTGGTCAACGGCCAGGTTGTGCTTGACTTGAATTACGATGAAGACTCCACCTGCGAAACCGACTTGAATGTGGTGATGACCGAGAAAGGTGGCTTTGTAGAAGTGCAGGGCACCGCCGAGGGCGATGCCTTTAGCCGGGACGAATTGAATGGCATGCTGGACTCGGCCGCAGCTGGAATTGCTGAGCTGGTTCGCCTGCAGAAAGCGGCTTTACAGGCATAAAAACTAAGTTGGATTACAAAGCGATGGCGGCGAACAGCGAATGGGTATTGGCCAGTGGCAACAAAGGCAAACTGCGGGAATTTCAAGACCTGTTTGCCCCTTGGGGCGTGAATTGGGTTGCACAGGGTGAACTGGGTGTGCCCGATGCCGAGGAGCCCTTTCATACCTTTGTTGAGAATGCCCTCACCAAGGCGCGCCATGCCAGCCGCCTTACAGGCCGCCCTGCGCTGGCCGATGATTCGGGTTTGTGTGTGCCCGCGATTGCGGGTGCGCCGGGTGTGTTGTCTGCCCGGTATGCCACCTTGTTTGGTCAAGAAAAAAGCGATGCCAACAACAACGCCTGCTTGATTGAAAAGCTCCAGGGTGTTGAAGACCGCCGCGCGTATTTTGTGTGCGCCATGGTGTGGGTGGCCCATGCGGATGACCCTACGCCCACCATCGCCCAGAAAATGTGGTGGGGTGAGGTAATCGATACGCCGCAAGGTGAACATGGTTTTGGTTACGACCCTCACTTCTGGTTGCCAGAGCATCAGTGCACGGCCGCGCAAATGCCCAAAGAATTGAAAAACCAATTCAGTCACCGCGCGCTGGCCACCCAAGCCCTGTTGCAGGAATTGCAGCAGCGCCTGGGTTTGAAAAAGGCGGTTGCATAAGTGGAGCAGGGCGAGGACAAATCAGGCAAGCCGGGATTCATGGCTTCAACCACGGCTGGCAACCTGGTCGGCCGTGTCTTCATGCCCAGCGAACTTCGATTTGCCGCCATGCCGCCTTTGGCTCTTTATATTCACCTGCCTTGGTGTGTGCGCAAATGCCCTTACTGTGATTTCAACAGTCACTTGGCGCCGGAGAGCAAGCTGCGTGAAGTGGGCGTACCGCTGGTGTCGGATATTCAGTGCGTCGACATGAATCTATCGATCGCTGGTGAGCAGGGTTTTGCAGAGTCGCTGCCTATGGACTTGCAACGCCGTTACCTCCATGCCCTGATTGCCGATCTTGACCAACAATTGCCCAAAATCTGGGGCCGAAAGTTGTACTCAATTTTCATCGGTGGTGGCACACCTTCCCTGTTTGCGCCCGAGTTGATTGATGAACTGTTGGGCGCAGTGCGTGCACGTTTGGGCATGCCACAAAGTGGCGAAATCACCATGGAAGCCAATCCTGGTACTTTTGAACAAGCGCGATTTGAAGGGTTTCGAGAGGCGGGCATCAACCGCTTGTCGATCGGTGTGCAAAGTTTCTCCGATTCTCACTTGAAGGCCTTGGGACGGGTGCACAACAGCGGGCAGGCCTTGGCCGCAGTGCGCAGTGCCGTGGCCTTGTTCGATGAAGTGAACATTGATCTGATGTATGCCTTGCCGAATCAAAACGTGGAGCAGGCACTGGCCGATGTGGCGCAGGCCGTGGCGCTGGACAGCACGCACCTTAGCCTGTACCAGTTAACCATGGAGCCCAACACGCTGTTTGCGGCAAAACCGCCGCCTCTGCCCGATGACGACACCTTGATCGACATCGAAGAGGCCGTTCACAAGGCTGCGAAGGAGGCAGGCTTTGAGCAATACGAAATTTCGGCCTTTGCCAAACCCGGACACCGCTGCCAGCACAACCTGAATTATTGGGGGTTTGGCGACTATCTAGGTATTGGTGCCGGGGCGCACGCAAAAGTAAGCTACCCCAACCGCATTGAACGGGAAACCCGCCACCGCAACCCCATGGCTTATATGGAAGAAATGGAGGGTGCCGCGCAACCGCTGGAGGTGCGCACCCTGGCCGTGAACGAGTTGCCGTTTGAGTTCATGCTCAACGCCTTGCGCTTAATCGATGGTGTACCCGAAAGCTGGTTCGTGGAGCGTTGTGGCAGGCCATTGAGCGATTTGCAAAAGCCTTTGAAACAGGCATTGAGCAAAGGTTTGATTGAAACCCAACCTGGCCTGTTCAAGCCCACTGAATTGGGCTTTCGTTTTCTGAATGACCTTCAGGAAATGTTCCTGGCCAGTTAAGCGCTTTTTGTCCGGTTCAGTTCAAGTGGCGCGTTTCTGGCCGCTCGATAATGCTGGGCACACTCTTGAAATGCAAACCCCAATCAGCCTGCCCACAGGTTTTTATCAACAAGTCAGCAAAGCCGTGCTGCAGCTGTTCGGCCATTCGCATCTCGAACCCTTTGCCACTGCCTGCAACCAATTTCAACACCAGATCGGTGTTGTGCGCCTCGCCACTGGGGCGCAGCTCAATCTGAGTGATCAGAAGGGGGTCGGCACCCAGTGGCGTGGTGGTGTTTTTGTCTTGAAACGGGCTTTTGAAATCAGCGGAGTACAGCGACACTTCGCGGCTCATTTCGAGCAGCGCTTTGCGGCCCGCCTCGTTCAGCGGCCTGTCGCTGGCCAGTAGTTTTTGCATCATCTCATCCAGGCTGGGTATCAACATGCGCACCATGCGGCGCGTCAGCCATACCCGTACCTCCTGGTTTTCAGCCGAATTGATTCGCATCAGGATGCGATCATGCTCGGGCGCGTAAGCAACTTGGAGTTGTTTGATTTGCATGGCAGCGTACTTGGAAAAATAGTGCATGTCATTTGTGTTGGCGTTATCTTGAAATCACCACGCTCGCCCACACATACGGTTTATGGGTATTGTGACTCAAAATTGTTAAGAAGGGTTTGCACACATGCGTTTAGATCGACTGACCACCAAGTTTCAGGAAGCTTTGGCCGACGCCCAAAGCCTGGCTGTTGGAAAAGACAACCCCACAGTTGAACCTGCACACGTGTTGTTGGCCATGCTCAAGCAGGGCGAGGGGTCTGTTCGCGGCGTCATCAGCAAAGCGGGCGGTAACCCGCAGGTGTTGGTCAAAGGCGTTGAGGCCGAAGTGAACAACCTGCCTCAAGTGGCCAACAATGCGGGTCAAATCCAGATTGGCAGCAAATTGCAGGCTGCCTTGAACCTCACCGACAAAGAGGCGCAAAAGCGAGGCGACCAGTTTATTGCCAGTGAACTGTTTTTGCTGGCTTGTTTGCAAGACAGCACCGGCTTGGCCAAGGTCATGAAAGAAGCGGGCTTGAATGCCCAGTCGCTGAACACTGCAATTGAGCAGGTGCGCGGTGGCGCCGCTGTCGACAGCGCCGAGGGTGAAAGCCAGCGCGAAGCTTTGAAAAAATACACCATTGATTTAACCGAGCGCGCCCGGATGGGCAAGCTGGATCCCGTCATCGGTCGCGATGACGAAATTCGTCGTGCCATTCAAATTCTGCAGCGCCGAACCAAGAACAACCCTGTGCTGATCGGCGAACCTGGTGTGGGTAAAACCGCGATTGTGGAAGGGCTGGCGCAGCGCATTGTGAATGGCGAGGTGCCTGACACCTTAAAAAACAAGCGTGTGCTGGTATTGGACATGGCCTTGTTGCTGGCCGGTGCCAAGTACCGCGGCGAATTTGAAGAACGCCTGAAAGCCGTATTGAAAGACGTGGCCGCCGATGAGGGGCAAACCATTGTGTTTATTGATGAAATTCACACCATGGTGGGTGCTGGCAAAGCCGAGGGTGCAATTGATGCCGGCAATATGTTGAAGCCTGCACTGGCCCGCGGCGAATTGCATTGTATTGGCGCCACCACGCTGGATGAATACCGCAAGTACATTGAAAAAGATGCAGCACTTGAACGCCGTTTCCAGAAAGTGCTGGTGGGCGAGCCCAGTGTTGAAAGTACCATTGCCATTCTGCGTGGTTTGCAGGAACGCTATGAGTTGCACCACGGCGTGGACATTACCGACCCCGCCATTGTTGCGGCTGCGGAGCTTAGCCACCGGTACATTACCGATCGCTTCCTGCCCGACAAAGCCATTGACTTGATTGATGAGGCTGCCGCGCGAATCAAGATGGAAATTGATTCCAAGCCTGAGGAAATGGACAAGCTCGATCGTCGGATCATTCAGCTGAAAATTGAACGAGAAGCTGTGAAGCGCGAGCAAGACGACGCCTCTAAAAAGCGCCTCGCCCTGATCGAAGAGGAAATTGTTCGTCTTGAGCGTGAGTATGCAGACCTCGACGAAATCTGGAAAAGTGAAAAAGCAGCAGTGCAGGGCAGTGCGGCCATCAAGGAAGAAATTGATCACATTCGCGCAGAAATCGAGCAGTGGAAACGCAAGGGCGATTGGCAAAAAGTGTCTGAACTTCAGTATGGCAAATTGCCCGATCTGGAGAAAAAGCTGAACGACGTGAAAGACAACGAGGGCGGCGAGAAAAAACCGAACAGGCTGTTGCGCACCCAGGTTGGTACCGAAGAAATTGCAGAGGTGGTTAGCCGCGCAACCGGCATTCCAGTGAGCAAAATGCTGCAAGGTGAACGCGACAAATTGTTGCAAATGGAAGCTGCCTTGCACATGCGTGTCGTTGGGCAAGACGAAGCCGTCACCTTGGTATCCGACGCTATTCGCCGTTCACGGGCTGGGCTTTCGGACCCCAACAAGCCCTTGGGTTCGTTCCTGTTTCTGGGCCCCACCGGTGTGGGTAAAACAGAGCTGTGCAAGGCACTGGCCGGTTTCCTGTTTGATTCGGAGGACCATCTGATTCGTATCGACATGAGTGAGTTCATGGAGAAGCACAGTGTGAGCCGGCTCGTGGGTGCGCCTCCGGGGTATGTGGGCTATGACGAAGGCGGTTACTTGACCGAGGCTGTGCGCCGCAAACCCTACAGCGTGATTTTGCTGGATGAGGTGGAGAAAGCCCACCCCGATGTGTTCAACGTGCTGTTGCAAGTGCTGGATGATGGGCGTTTGACCGATGGGCAGGGCCGCACTGTGGACTTTAAAAATACAGTCATTGTGATGACATCCAACCTGGGTTCGCATGAAATTCAGCGCCTTGCCGGACAAGATGGTGAAGTGATCAAGGCTGCTGTGATGGAAGAAGTGAAGCAACACTTCCGCCCGGAATTTATTAACCGGGTAGACGAGTTGGTGGTGTTCCATGCTTTGGACAATGCACACATCGCCAATATTGCCCGCATTCAGTTGCAGCGTTTGCAGCAGCGTTTGGCCAGCCGCGACATGCGCCTGGAGGTGAGCGATGCAGCCTTGGCCGAAGTGGTGAAAGCTGGCTTTGATCCGCTGTACGGTGCTCGACCCTTAAAGCGTGCCATTCAGCAGATCATCGAAAACCCGGTTTCAAAAATGATTCTGGAAGGCCGGTTTGGGCCAAACGATGTGGTGCCAGTTGATTTCAAGGAAGGTGCATTTACCTTTGAGCGGGTGGTTCACTGAAATAGTGTTCAGGAATGCGGCGGTCGAACTGATCCGATAAACTCGAAAGGCTGGATTCTATAGATTGGCGGGCCAGATTCATTGTCTGGCCTGCCAATAGTCTGGGAAGGCCCGAGTAGGGCATCAAATCATGTTCGGGTGCTTCCAGCTGAGTGCCCGCATCATCTCGAAAGTACCTGCTGGTTTTATACAGGCTTTCATACTCGTCGTCTTTCAGCCGCGTAACGTAACACTCAACATGTTCCAAAGGATGATCGTGTCCTGTTTCCAGGCGATGACTCTTCAATGCTTGTCGAATTGCCTCAACACGACCCACACCATCCAGCGTAATGATTCGGTCTTGTCCTGCACAGCCAACTTTTAAAGCACCTGAGGAGCCAGCAAGCAAGTTGATCGTTTGAAGGTCAATGGTTTTTTCAGTTGGGTTGGACTTTAACCATTCCAGTATGCAACTGGCACGCTGGGCAGTTTTTTCAATGGCTACTCCATCGATGCTGTGCTGTGACCGTATGACGTCGATCGGCACTTTTGCGAGGCGGTAATCCTCACTGCGAATTCTTCCAGTGATCCAGGACGAGGTGTTGTGACGTTTCACGCGGGCCGGGCAGGCAATTGCTGTCAGCAGTTGGGGCAGCGCCTTCAAACTGCCAAATTTTGAGAGCATGGCGCGGATTCCACCGCTGTCAGTTTCTTGCAGGGGCGGTTGTTGCGCCAGGCAATGTTGCAGGGTTGTACTCGATTGCTGCTGGTTAAAGTGGTTTGCAATGGCTTTTGCCGAAATGGATATGGCCTGACCCGTGGCTGGCTTTGTGGGGGAAAGCTGGTCAAGCTGGCTTTGGGAAAGCGCTTTGGAATTGGCGCGTGGGCTGGATTCTGGGGTATTGGAGATCACTTCGCTGGTAGAAAGTGGCATCGATACCTTTTTGTGTTACCCGAGGCTGAAAAAGTTCATGCCTCGGGTTTTAGTTTCTCCCTGTCAATGCGCCGCAGCGTACATCGCTTCACCAGCCGCGACCGGGTTGCCTGTCTTGTTAAAGGTTTCAAGCCATATCCCATAGTTATGAACAGTGGGGTCTTGCCAGGGGTGAAATCCTGGTTTGAAGTAGTTCAACAATTTGGGCAGCAGGCTGCTGTACAGCCCTTTGGGACCCAACAGCCACACCAGGCCTTTCGAGTACATTTTGAACCGGGTCCAGCCCTTGAAACCATCGGTGCCCAAAATGATCCAAGTGAATACCAGAGTGTGCAATGTGAAGTTGAACATGGCGTGGGCCATGGCAAGGCTTCGCTTGAAGTAACCTACTTTGGCCACTTTCTGCATGACATCAAATGCCACGGCCTTGTGTTCCATTTCTTCAATGGCGTGCCAAGCCAACATGGCACGAACCCGATGATCTGCGCCGGCCATCACTTCTTTGCGGGCAAAAAACATCTCGGCCATCATGGCCGTGAAATGCTCCAGCGCTGCGGTCATGGCCAGGTTGTATTCAGGCGAAAGCACCTGCAAACGGCGGTTCATGATCTTCGTAATCACATGCAACATTTTGTCCACGGGCACACCTTGCTCTTTCAGGCGCTTGTTGTAGTCGGTGTGCACTTTGCCGTGTTGACCTTCCTGAAAGGAAAAGTCTTTCACTGCTTTCAACAAATCAGGATCGGTAATTTTGTCTTTGAAATTCCGCACGCTCGAGATGAAATAACGCTCGCCGTCCGGAAAACTCATTTGAACACCATCAATCACGCGGGTTTTGAATGCGTCGCCACCCATCCAATAGCGAGGGATGTCTTTGTCAGTGATTCCAAAATCCAGATCTTTCCGGACCACGATGTCTTCTTTGAACGATGTTGTTGTCATGACTGCCTCCTGCTGCATTGTGTGAATAAAGATTACCGAATCACCACAACACACGATATGATTTGAAATGACAAAAAAGGAAGAATTCGCGACAGATTTAATCTGATCACGCCACAGGAGGTTTGGTGGAAACCATCAATTTTCAAATGCTTGCAAGCCTGGCTAATGCTGCAAGGCGCTGCGACATTGACTTGAACAGTGTGATGCAAGAACTGAAACTGGAAATTGACATGAGCGGGGACCCACGTCGGCGCATGTCTTTGTCGTGCTTCAGTTCCTTGTTCTCCGCGGTTGAGGCACGCGAGCCCAGCCAACACTTTCCGCTGGTGTTTGGTGATTCTTTCAACTTCGATGGCTTGCCCGAGTTGGCCACTTTTGTGACCAGCGCTTCAACCCCGCAAGAGGCCATGCGTGTGCTGGACTGGTCGCCCAAGCTGTTGCACCCCAATTTGCACTTCATTACGCTTGACTTGGGAGACGAGGCTGCACTGGAGATCAAGGTACCCGATCCGGAAGGTGTGAACGAAGACCTGCCCGGATTTGTTGAAGCTGCCATGTCGGCCGTCCTGAAGTTTATTCACCTTCTCAGCCCCGGTTCACACTTGATCAAGCGCATCGAATTTCGTCACGCGCCGTTGACCCAAGAGTCGGCTTATCTGAATGTGCTCAAAACCACGGTGCTGTTTGAGCAGGCCAACAACCGTTTGGTGGTGGATTCTTCCGCACTGGATTTGCCTTTGCCGGGCGGCATTCCTTCCGCACACCACAAGGCGCAGGCTGTAATTTTGAACCGCCTGTTGCCAGATGTTGAGGAGCAAACCCTTGAAAAACAAATCAAGCGCCTTTTGAAGTCGCGCTTGAGTATGCTGAGTGAACCAATACAGACGATAGCCGAGGTGCTGCACATGCACCCCCGTACCTTGCAGCGAAGGCTAAAAAGCGAGGGTAAATCGTATGCTGAAATTCTGGGGGCTGTTCGCCATGAACTGGCCTGCGAGATGTTGAAAGGCTCGGTGCTTGACATTGAAACCATCGCTGCAAACCTTGGCTATTCTGATCGCCGCAGCTTTACCAGCGCATTTTTAAAATGGCAGGGTATGTCCCCAAGGGAATTCAGAAATCAGCACTGAAACCTTGCGCTTAATTTTGGTGTCTGAATTTCATGCTTAAATTTCTATTGTTGATTGATTTACCCGGATTCACCTAATTATCGGAGCGTTTTATGATCCCTACCACCGACCTTTGTGATGCCAATGAAGACAAAATTGCCGCTGGCACTTTGCGTGTTGTTGAGCCGATGTTTCAAAGTTGGGGCTTGAAAAGCAGTTTTATGGGGCAAGCCCACACCTTGAAAGTATTTGAAGACAATTCCTTGGTGCGAAGTGCCCTTGAAAAAGACGGGCAGGGCAAAGTATTGGTGGTTGATGGCGGTGGCAGCATGCGTTGCGCCCTGGTCGGCGGAAATTTGGGACAGTTGGCCGAGAAAAACAACTGGGCGGGTATTGTGGTTTACGGCTGCGTGCGCGACACCCTCGAGTTGGATGAATGCGATGTGGGAATTCGTGCCCTGGCCGCGCACCCCATGAAAAGCCAGAAGCGAGGCATTGGGCATGAGAACATTGAAGTGGCGCTGAGCTTCACCACTGTGCGCCCCGGCAATTGGGTGTATGTGGATGAGGACGGTGTTTTGATTTCAGAAACAGACTTGAGCTGATTGTTTCAGGACAGGTCTCCGGTCGAAAAATTCGGTGGCCTTGTTTCATCGGTTTGAATCAACGAAGTTCGACTTATCCGAATAGCACCAGTGCCAGAAACTATTGATATTTCATCGTAGCCTTTTTTCACGATGGGCAGCGTGCCATAAGTTTTTACCAGTGAGTCAACGATTTCATTGGTGCTTTTGTCCACGCCGGCCGTCACGCACAAGAATTTGCTGGGATTCGGAATCAGTTGATAAATTCGATCAACTGATTCTTTAATCTTGTGCAATTGATCCGGTTGTATGTGAGCCACCAAGGCCTTGCCATCGGACTCGCGCCACAAGGCCAGGCCCACGCAAAGCGCGCACCCCGTAGTGCCAATCCGAACTGAATGGTTGTGGTTCGCGGTAGATGAGATCAAGCCATATTGGTTCTGACCAACCATGTGGGATGGAAGCGAGCGAGTCATGTGAATGTCCGTTGGTTATTTTTTTTGAGTGGTTCGGCAAGGCCAAAATGTTCACACGAACCATTTTTAGTAGGTTGCGCCGCATGATTTAGAGTGGATACTCTTTTTCATTTAGAGAAAAAGTATTTCACATCGTGATTAATTTAACGCAAGTAATTGATTTTAAACAATACGAAAAAAAGTCTTGTATAAGATATAACTCTTGTTGCTCTGCGAAATGATCTGTAAGATACGGCTCATCACCTGATCGACACCACTTGCCCAAGTGATACCCGCGAAGCTGCACACGCAGGGCACCGCAAGTAGGCCATCAAGCGAACCGTTTTCTTTTTCTTTCTATCGCCTCTGAGGACATCACTATGAAATCTTTTGACCAACAGGTTCAAGAACTCAACAAAGACTGGGAAACCAACCCACGCTGGAAGCTGGTAAAGCGCGGCTACAAGGCCGAAGACGTGGTTCGTCTGCGTGGTTCACTGCAGCCAGAATACACACTGGCCAAGCGCGGTGCAGAAAAGCTGTGGGAAAAAGTGAACGGTACAGCCAAGAAAGGCTACGTAAACGCATTCGGCGCGATCACTGCTGGCCAGGCCATGCAGCAGGCCAAAGCCGGTCTGGAAGCCGTTTACCTGTCAGGCTGGCAAGTTGCTGCTGACGGCAACAGCTCCGAAACAATGTATCCAGACCAGTCTCTGTATGCTTATGACTCAGTGCCAAAAATGGTTCGTCGTATCAACAACACATTCCAGCGCGCTGACGAAATCCAGTGGAAGAACATTTGCGACGGCAAAATGAAAGCCGAAGACGCAATTGATTACTTCCTGCCCATCGTTGCTGACGGTGAAGCCGGTTTCGGTGGTGTATTGAACGCCTACGAACTGATGAAGAACATGATCGCAGCTGGTGCAGCTGGCGTTCACTTCGAAGACCAATTGGCCGCTGTAAAGAAGTGTGGCCACATGGGTGGCAAGGTTCTGGTTCCAACTGCTGAAGCCATTCAAAAGCTGATTTCTGCACGTTTGGCAGCCGACGTAATGGGTGTTCCTTCAATCGTTCTGGCCCGTACAGACGCTGAAGCCGCCAACCTGTTGACTTCTGACTTCGACGCAAACGACCAGCCTTTCCTGACTGGCGAACGCACTCCTGAAGGTTTCTACCGTGTGAAGAACGGTCTGGAACAAGCCATTTCTCGCGGTATCGCCTACGCTCCATACGCTGACTTGGTATGGTGTGAAACAGGTACGCCTGACATCGGTTTCGCCCGCGAATTCGCCCAAGCCGTTCTGGAAAAGAACCCAGGCAAGCTGTTGAGCTACAACTGCTCACCATCTTTCAACTGGAAGAAGAACCTGAACGACAGCCAGATCGCTTCCTTCCAGGAAGACCTGTCTGCCTTGGGTTACAAGTACCAGTTCATCACATTGGCCGGTATCCACGTGAACTGGTACAACACCTTCAAGTTCGCCAATGCATACGCACAAGGCGAAGGCATGAAGCATTATGTAAATATGGTTCAAGAACCCGAGTTCGCAGCGCGCGAACAAGGTTATACTTTCGTATCTCACCAGCAGGAAGTTGGCGCAGGTTACTTCGACGATGTAACCACTGTGATCCAGGGTGGCGCTTCTTCAGTAACAGCCTTGAAGGGCTCTACAGAAGAAGAGCAGTTCCACTGATTTGCTGGTTGAACTGAATTTGTCGGCAATCTTGGCAGTCTCCCACCCCAGGAGGGGTGGATAGATTGACCGACGGAGGGGGAGAGGAGACAAGCTCAAAAAACCAAATCAAGAGTATTTTTCCCCTTGCTGAGCCTTTACAAAAGGCTCAACAGCGAGTGCTGAAGCCCGGTAAGAAACTTGCCGGGCTTTTTATTTGCTGCTCGCATTACGCGACTGGTCGTGTTTTGATGAGGTCGTGAACAATGGCATCGCTCAATGTGTCTTCCCAGCGGTACACACGTACATCGGGCAGGGCGCCCAGCATTTGTTTTTCCTCTTTCGAGTACGCCTGCACGAAAACCTGAATCCCCGGGTTCAGCATTTTGGCATTTTCGATCATCTGGCTCAGCCCCGGGGTATCGCCAGTGGCAATAACAAGGCTATTTGCGTTGGTGGTGTGCGCTTGAACCAAGGTCACTGGGTCTGCATATTCGCCAGACACGGCAGCCTGTCCATTCTTTCTCAGTTTGGCCACCACTTCACGGCTGGTGTCCACAATCACCATGGGTACATTTTTTTTCTTCAGTGACTTGGCAATTTTTTTACTAAGCTCCGTGTGACCTACCAGCACAACGTGTTTGCCGAGGTACTTGCCATCGGTTTGTTCAGGTAACTCTTCCATGCTGTGGCTGCGTGCATTCAAATTGCGAACCCACTGGAATCGCTTCACCATGCCATCATTTAATTTCGGGATCAAAGAGAACACAACCGGGTTAAGCGCAATTGAAATAATTGCACCCGACACCACCAGGCTTTGCACCTGAAGATCGACCAGCCCCAAGTACAAACCCAACCCAATTAAAATGAAAGAAAACTCGCCAATTTGTGCAAGGCTGGCTGCAATCACCAGTGCGCTCTTGAGCGGGTACTTGAACAGCAAAACCAAAGCGCCGGCGGCCAGCGACTTGCCCAGCACGATGATGGCCACCACAGCGAGTACGCGCAGGGGATATTCCAGAATAACGTCGAATTGAAACAGCATGCCGACAGAAACAAAAAACAGAACGGCGAAGGCATCCCGCAAGGGCAGGGACTCCTCGGCTGCGCGGTGGCTCAGTTCTGATTCCCGCATCACCATGCCTGCGAAGAAGGCGCCAAGTGCGAAGGACACATCGAACAGCCCTGCGGCAACGAAAGCGAGACTGATGGCCATTGCAATGACTGAGAGTGTGAACAATTCACGGGAACCCGTTTTCGCAATGTGCCAAAGCATCCAGGGAATCACCCGCTTGCCCACCACCAGCATCAAACCCACAAAAAGCGCCACCTTCACCAGTGTGAAACCAATGTCGAAGACCAGATTGGTCTCTGGATCCAGGGTTCCGCCTTTCAACAAACCTGCCAGTGGCGGAAGCAAAACCAGAATCAGTACCATGGCCAGGTCTTCAACCACCAGCCAACCCACCGCAATTTGACCGTTTGCACTGGTCAACATGCCGCGGGCTTCCAGTGCCTTCAGCAATACCACTGTGCTCGCCACTGACAAGGCAAGGCCAAACACCAGGCTTTGGCCCATGGGCCAATCCCAGAAATGGGCTACACCCATGCCGAGCAGTGTTGCGGCTACCATTTGAACAATGGCACCGGGCACTGCAATTTTTTTAACGGCCAGTAAATCGTTGAGCGAAAAGTGCATGCCCACACCGAACATCAGCAGCATCACGCCAACCTCGGCCAATTGATTGGTCAGCGCGGGGTCTGCCACAAAGCCAGGGGTGGCTGGGCCAATCAGGAATCCGGCAACCAGGTAGCCCAGCAAGGCAGGGGCTTTCAGTTTTTCTGCAATGAAACCGAAAATGAGCGCAAGGCCGAAGCCGAATGCCAATGTGGCAATCAGGGAGACATCATGGGGCATGATTGGGGCAGTCCTAATGGTTTTTTTCTAATGATAGCAAGTGCGTATTAAACACACCCACTTCAAATGGACAAGGACTTGCCCCTAAAGTTGCGCAGGGAATGCGGCTTATTCTGTTTTAAATACCTTGACTGCATTCATCATCGATTGCGATACGCCGGACAAGTGAGCAGCCACCTGTGTATTCTGCTGCGCGGCGGCGGTGTTTTCCTCCGTCATCTGTGCAACACGTTCTACGTTGCGGCTGATTTCGATGCTGACATTCGATTGCTCTTTCATGGACACTGCAATTGCTGCGATGGCTTCAGAAACGCGATCTGAATCGGACTTTATTTTCTGGATTGTCGTATTCACTACATCCGCTTGATTGATGCCCTCCTGAACCAGCTGCACTGAGGTGTCCATCGATTTGACCGCGCCTTGCGTAATGTTTTGAATTTCAAACACCATGCTGGAGATGCGATCGGTAGACCCTTTGGTTTGCTCTGCCAGTTTGCGAACCTCATCCGCCACCACGGCAAAGCCCCGACCCTGTTCACCAGCCCGCGCTGCTTCGATGGCCGCATTCAATGCCAGCAAATTGGTGCGGTCTGCAATCTCGGTGATAGTGGATACGATTTCCGAAATGTCTGCCGATTGTTTCTCCAGTGTTTGAACCGCTTGCGCACTGGTTTCTACGGCCTTTGCAATGCGCTGAATGCCAGCAACCACTTCACCCAAAGTCACCATGCCATTGTCGGCCGATTCGCGTGCCGCATTGGCGGTGGCTGTTGCATCGTTTGAATTCTCGGAAATTTGAGAAATACTGACGGTCAATTCTTCAACCGCAGCAGCCATCGACGAAGTGGCATCGGCCTGTTCTACACCCGCATTGGCCATGGTTGTTGAAGACTCTTGAACTTGTGTTGCGCTGCTGCTGAGCTCAAATGCGGATTGGCGGATGCCGTCTATCAACTTTCTCAAGTTGCCTTGTGCTGTGGCCAGAGCAGCCAACAATTGGTCTACCTCATCTTTGTTCTGATGCCGAATGGGGCTGTTGAGTTCACCATTGGCCAAGGCATCGATGTGTTTGCCTGCAGTGCCCAATTTGTCTTGAAGCAGCTTGACCAGACTGATGGTGGCAAAAACGCCCACCACGAAGCTTGTAATCAAAGCGGCCGCAACAGACCACAAAGCCGTCTGATAGGTAGCCTCCGCAGCCTTCGTGCGAACTTTCAGCAAATTCAGTTCTTCCTGCTCAATCTGTCCAATCAGTTCACGCATTTTGTCCATGATTGGCTTGCCTGATAACGAAATGAATCGATTCATGAATTCAGTCTGATCAATCTCCTGATTGTTCAGGGATTGGCGTAGAGCGATGGTTTTTTCAATCGATAGATTCAGCCAGTTCGAGTACATTTCCCTCAATCGATTGAAACGTTCAGTTTGTGCCGGGTTGTCCGAGGTCAGTTTGATTGCTGCGTCAAAGTGGGTGTCTATTTCCTTCTTGCCCTCGTTGTAGGGTTCAAGGTAAGTGGGATATCCGGTGACCAGAAAGCCGCGTTGGCCAGTTTCAATGTTGGTCATGTTTTCTCGCACCAGTCCAACTTCACGCAATACTTCATGGGTGTGCTCATTGGCCTGAGCCCCATCCATTATTTCTTTGGCGTTAATCAGTCCGAGTGCACCTGTCAAAAGGCCCAGGGCAATCACGAGAGCGAAGCCAAATCCCAGTTTGGCACGTATTGTATTGAACATGGCACTTCCTTTGTGATGGTTTGCTTGTTGTAGTTGAGCAAGTATCACCAATGTTCACAAAGTGAAGTATCTCTAGTTTTGGGGGATTCCCCTTTTGAGGGTTTTGTCGCTAAAGCGATTGAGTGGACTGTTGTCCCTGAATGTCTAATAGAATCCGAATCAAGGTCTCTTTCTTGAATGGTTTGATGACGTGCTCGCACATGCCCGCATTCAGAATGTCCATTCGGTCCTGTTCGCTGGCCGATGCAGTTACAGCAACAATCGGTGGTGCCGCATTGCCCAGTTCTTCAAGAATTCTGGCTGTGGCTTCATAGCCGTCCATTTCCGGCATTTGCAGGTCCATCAACACCATGTCGTAGCGTTCAGAAACGCACGCTTGCACGGCTTCCTTGCCGTTTTCCGCTAGGTGTACCTGGGCACCCCATTTTTTCAACATCTCCGAGGCTACCATTCGGTTCAGTTTGTGGTCATCCACCACCAGCACACGCTTGTTCAACATCGGTGGAACTGCTGGTCCGGTATCAGCGGGTGCTGCCAGCGTTTGCAATTTCAAGGCCTGTTGATCTTCTACCCTGACCGTGAATTCGGGTTCAATACAATCGACCGTGAAGTGGAAGGTTGTGCCCACGCCTGGCTTGCTTTCAACCCAAATCTTGCCCCCCATCAATTCAACAAGGTTTTTGCAGATCGACAGGCCCAGTCCAGCCCCACCGTAGCGGCGCGATGAACTGTCATCCACCTGGCTGAAAGGCTTGAACAGTGCTTCACATTGCTCCTCGTTCATGCCAATGCCGCTGTCTTTCACACTAAATTGAAGTTGTTTGCCGTCGGCTACGCTTTGTACCTGCAAATGAATGCGTCCTTTCTCTGTGAATTTCAGAGCATTGGACAACAGGTTGTTCAGAATTTGTGCCAAGCGAAGTCGATCACCTTTCAGGCTGACTGGGCAGTTTGCATCTTTGGTACAGTACAGCTGAATCGCTTTTTCTTCTGCACGGTAAGCAAATAAATCAGTGGCCTTGCTAAGTACCTGGTCTAGCAGAAAACGATTGTGGCTCAGTTCCAGCTTATTGGCTTCAACCCTTGAAATGTCCAGAATATCGTTCAAAACGTTCAGCAATACATCAGCGGCGGAACCAATTTTGCTGAGATAGTCGCGTTGTTTGGCCTGCAGGTCGGTGTCTTCCAATAATTGCAGCAAGCCCATGATCGCATTCATTGGCGTGCGAATTTCATGGCTCATGTTGGCCAAAAATGCACCTTTGGCCTTGCTTGCTGCTTCAGCTTGTTGGGTGCGCTCGGTCAACACATGGTTGATTCGTTCAAGTTCACGTTGTTGCGCCTTGAAGTCGGTAATGTTGGTTGAAATCGAGAAAAAGCCTTCAACCTTGCCGTACAGCACATCTGGAATCAAATGCACCAACATGTCGGCATAGCCGCCAGATGGCAGTGGTTTTCTGCGTTCGAAACGCTGCTTTTCGCCTTTCAGTACGCCCAGCACATAGTGGTGGTCATGAATGAACAGTTCTTCACCCAGCACCTTGCGCATGTGTTGCCCACGCATTTTGTCTGCTGGAATGCTCGACCATTTTTCATGGTTGCGGTTGGCGAAATGGCAACGCAAATCAGTGCTCCAGTACGACACCAATCCCGGTAAGCATTCAGACAGGGTTCGCAGAAAGTGTTCCCGCTCAATCAGAGTTGCTTCGTTGCGCTTGCGCTCAGATATGTCCTGGATTTGGGAAATAAAGTAGATCACCCGGCCTTTGTCATTACGTACAGCTGACACCGAAAGATGCACCCACACCACATGTCCTTCTTTGTGTATGTAGCGTTTTTCAAGTTGGTAGTTGTGGCGGCGTCCCTTCAGTACATCGCGTACCAGGTGGGTGTGTTGCATGGTGTCTTGCGGGTGGGTAATCGCATCAAAACTAAAGCCCAGCAACTCCTCTTCGCTATATCCCAGGATTTCTGACAATGCTTTGTTGACTTGCAGGAATTGACCTTTGAAGTCCAGCATGGCCATGCCAATTGCCGCCCATTCAAACGAGGAACGGAATCGGGCTTCTGCCTCGCGCAAGGCATCTTCAAATTGACGTTGTACAGTCACATCCACATTCACCCCAATCATTCTGAAAGGAATTCCTTTGGCGTTTCTGTGGGTTTTTGCACGGGCTTGTATGTGGCGAATACGCCCGTCACTTGCCCGACGAATGTTGAAGTTGAATTGGAATGTGTCCTGATTTTTCGAGGCTTCGAGTAACACCGTGCCCAGTTTGTTGACATCTTCCGGCAGTACGTAACGCAGCCACTCTTTATAGGACACCAGTTCCTGTTCATCTTTTACGCCGTAAATTTTGCGCATGGCGCTGTCCCAGCGAATGAACTTGTCCTGAATGTTGTATTCCCAAACGCCAATACCAGCGCTCTCGGTGGCCAGTTGAAAGCGTTCATCGTTGAATTGCTGGTCAGCCTTGGCTTTTTCCCTCGCCAACACCTGTTGGGCCTGATAGGTCATGCTGGCCTTCACCATCAGCACTGCGAGTATGCAAAAGGCCAGGTAACCCAGAAAAAGGCTAATGGTTTGCTCTCGCCACTGTGCTTTCATGGGCGCTGCATCGGCCCAGGTGATCAGGTACAGGGGAATGGGTGTATTCAACTGGTCGGAATTTGCCAGTGACAGACTTGCGAAATAATGATCTTTGAACAAGCCGAGTTCAATCAAATTGCCTGCCGCCTGCGTTTGATCTGCAAGCGTCTGGAGGGACTCGAAATAAGGCAGTTGTTTGCCTACGATTTCTCTGAACTCAGGTTGCACAAGCAGCACCGTACCATCTTTAAACGCAATACCACTGCGCATGTGTTCGCCAAGTTGAAGCGAGGCCACTTTGCGCTCCAGGTACCTCGAATTGAGTCGACCTTGAATAACACCCAGCATTTCGCCTTGATTGTCTTTAACCTGGTAGTTGACAACCAGCACCAGCTGCCTGCTTTCATTGAAGGTTTGTGAAAAAGAAACCAGCCTTTCGTTGCGAAGCAGTCGTGCATTTCGGGTGAAATCGGCTTTGGTGTTGATCAAGTCGCGGTCTACCCCGGTTTGCCCCAGAATATTGCCGACTGAATCCCGGGCGACAATGGTCTCCATGGCGGGCAGCGCACTTTTCAGCAATTCAAGTCGCTTGTGAATGTTGACGTTGTTGTTGACTTCAATGTTGTCTGACAGCTGGAGGGTTGCTTCATCAAATGACCGGACAATTGCACTGAACTCATCGTGCAAAATATCGTGAAGCAATCGAAGCTGGGTTTGGGTATTTTGTTCGGCCGAATCATTGATACGGCGTAGGTCAGCAGCAGCCATTGCAAGCAAGGCAAGGCCGAGCACGCAGAGCATGGCTGCGGCGAGAATCCATTGATATCGGATTTTGCTTGTAGTCAACTGACACGACCTGTGGCAAGTGGAAAAAGGGGAGCTGATTCTTTGGGGCATATCACCCCACAGCTATTTTGTTACACCTGCCTGCGCATCAATTTGTGGATTAAAGGGGCCTTTTCGCGGTTTATTGCACTCAAGTTTCACGTATTCCAGTAAGAGTCAATGCTGTAGCGGTGCTTGAGAAAATCGATCCACAAGCGCACGCGCAGGGGCAGGTGCTTCCTTTGGGGAAACACCGCGTAAATTGCATTGGGTGGCGCAATAAAATCGTCCAGCACGGTTACCAACTTGCCACTGCGCAGGTGTTGTTGTACTTCCCAGAGGCTGCGCCAGGCCAGGCCCGCATCGTTCAAGGCCCAATCGAGAATGGACGAACCGTCATTGCATGCAAGGCTGCCGCTCACCCTGATGGGGGTGGCTTCACCCTGGATGGTAAACAGCCAGCCACTCGGAGCGCCCGAGCTTACCAGGTTCAGGCAGTTGTGATTGGCCAGGTCACTCGGATGCTGCGGCCTGCCGTGCCGTTGAAGGTAGGTGGGCGTGGCAACCACCAGCCGCTGGTTGTCAGCCAGTTTCACACCCACCAGGCTGGAGTCGGGCAGCACCCCAATTCTTACAGCGCAGTCCATGTTTTCATTCAACAAATCAACAACCCTGTCTGACAGATCCAGTGACACGGTTACTTCAGGGTGCTCACGTACAAAGTCATGCACGAGGGGGGCCACATGCTGCCTACCGAACCCGCCAGGTGCAGACACGCGAAGGTGCCCGCTGGCCTTGATGCCGCCTAGGCTGACACTGGCCTCGGCGTTGGACAGGTCGTTCAATATTCGCTGACAGTCCTCGAGAAACGCCGAACCTTCATAGGTCAGGTTCAAGGTCCGTGTTGTGCGAAGCAACAGCTTGACACCTAGCCGCTCCTCCAGTGCATCCAGGCGTCTGCTAATGACGGCTGGCGCCACACCTTCTTCTCTGGCTGCGGCAGAAAGGCTGCCTTTGGTCGCCACCGCAGCAAAGGTCGTGATTTGTTTAAAGTGGTCCATGCTTTTGCTTAAAAAGTAAAAATGTCTTCAATTAATTGGAAGAGTATCGTGGTTTTATTCAATAAACTAAAGATTACTCAAACTGTAGGGCGGGGTGTAAGGAATGGCGACTCCAAAATTGGTTCTGTTTGATGCCTATGGCACCTTGTTCGATGTGTATTCTGTTTCAAGCACTGCCGAGCAGATTTTCCCCGGGCACGGTTCGGCCCTCTCGGTGTTGTGGCGGGATAAACAAATTGAATACACCCGCCTGCGCGCCATGGCGGGGCGCTACAAGCCTTTTTGGGACATCACTATTGATGCCTTGCGTTATGCCTGCGAGGCACTCAAGCTCGATTTGACGGAGGAGCGGCAACGTCGGCTGCTGAATGTGTACTCAAGCCTGGCTGCGTACCCTGAAAACAGGGCGGTGTTGCAGGCATTGAAAAGCCGCGGCATCAAAACTGCGATTCTGTCCAATGGCAATACGGAAATGTTAAATGTGGCCGTGCGTGGTGCCAACTTTCAGGACCTGCTGGATGCGGTGTTGTCAGTCGATGCGCTGCAAACTTTCAAAATTCACAGCGCTGTGTATCAAATGGGTTTGAATCACTTCGGCGCAAAGGCCTCGGAAACCTTGTTCGTTTCCAGCAATTGTTGGGATGCGTGCGGAGCCACCTGGTTTGGTCTTCCAACGCTGTGGGTGAATCGCGCCGGTTTGCCTTTGGAAAGGCTGGACGTGGAACCCATGGCCACCGGTCGTAATTTGAATGATGTTTTATCCCTCATGTGAGGGAGTGGAAGCTCTGGTTTTTGCCAGCTGGCTTGATTCGTGTCACCTTAATAAAAAAACACTGTCAGTCCTTGTCTTGAATTCAAGCAAAGGAAGTCGAAATGGCTGGTCCTCCACCATTGGTTTTAACCCATACACACGCAGTTGCGCCTGTTGAAATAAAATTCTCACCTGCGACAGACAATTTCTCTTTGCCAAATTGCCGGGCTCACACCATTCGCAAGGCGAATTACAAATCGCTGGGCAATGGGCAACTGGTTCGCACAGGCTGGCAATCCAGGCTAAGGGCCTGGGTTGAGGGTAACAATGCAGACCAGCGCTATCACCGGGCGGCTTATGAAAGCAGCCAGCGAGTGTCGGCTGCACTTTTCTCGGAACATTACAAATGCACACTTGAGGGTAAACCGGCGAATGTCTCAGACAGCCCTTTGGTCAAGGCGCGTTTTTACAGGCAAGACAATTTACGGTTTAATCCGCAACTGCGTGACCCAAGGTTTGGTTTGTCCAAACAGGATCAACGCGCAGTCAAGCTTTCCAGATGGGCCCATTACGCCAATGGGGTTACCGAGCTGGGTGCAGCACCCACCGGGCTGTTGCTCAAGGTCAGCAAAATATTGTTTACGCCAAAGCGCGATGACAAATCATTTACAAGCCAATTGCGTGTTCTTGCGGTATTGCCTGTGGTCGCGGGTATTGTTGCGCTCTTCTCCCGGGGGGTATTCATTGAGGGCATGCACAGGGTTTTCAACAATGTGAAACAGGCTTTGCAAACCGACATGCGCGCGCTGGCTTGTAGCTTCAGTGCCATATCCGCGGTGTCTGCTTTGGTATCGCTGGCCTTGGGGGCAAGCAGTTGCATGGTCGGTTCCAAATCGAAGTTGAGTAGTGCGATAACAAACCTGATTCAGTTCAACAAGGACAAGCACCTTCACCGAATTTATCTGTTGCTCAACGACGTGAACAACAAACCCGGTGCGGTTGCTGTGCTTTCAAGGGCTTTGTGCCAAAAAATTGGGCAGAACCATCGTACGGCCGAGGGAACTCCAATTCTTCTGGATCGTTTGTTGAACGATGTTCATGGAAGGCAAAATGAAGTGCAAATCAAGCAGGCCATTGAAAAGACGATTGGGTCTTATCTGACGGAATTTAGCCCCTCGGGCAGTACGCAGGGCCGTTTTCTGGATCCCAAGTCTGACAAAGCCGAACTGTTGGCCCGTGAGAATCATTTTCTCGCTTTGACCAATCTGATTGAGCATTCTGCCATTCATGCCGATCCACATGACAACTTCAAGGACATGCGCCATCACATTGAAAGTGGGGCAGAAAGTTTTCGAAAACTTGTTTTGAGGGGGACTGGTAATTTGCTCAACGTGCTTGCTTGTGCACGGAAAGACACACAGGATTCAGGCTCTGTGTTAAAACACCCAGCGACAGGACTGCGTTACAGCGCAGAGAACATGCTGAACAACGCGCACCAATATGGGCCTTTAACCCGTGGCTTGGCCAGGTTCTCAGAGGGCTTGCGGGTTTTTAACCACGGTGTATTGTTGTCTCTTAACTACCAACTGACTCGCCCAATCGCCAAGCTGGCGGGATACCTCACCGAAGCCGCGCTGAAACGGCCCAACTCCCGTGTAACCAGCTTCAGCATTGGCAGGGCAATCGCCAGTTCGATCTGGGCAGCTGTCGATGCGTTCTTGATACTCTCTCTCGCAGCTGGCAATGGCGTGGCTTTCGGTGGGCCCGAGGCAGGAACCAAAGTAAAGTTTCCGCTAAACATACCGCTTGGGTCTTTCAGCTTGGGAATTTCCATTATTAGCACGGCCGCACAAATGCTGGTGGTAGCTATACCTGCCGCTATTTTGATGGGCGCTGCAAAAGGCGCTTGTTATATCGAAGGGTGGAGTGGCAATGTAGCACGGCCCCTTGAATTGGCTGGAAGCAAGAGAAAAGCCGTGCAGTGGGCATAAAAAAAGCCGCCCTGAGGCGGCTTTTTCACGTAGGCGCGAGTATTACAGCGCTGTTACGTTTTCAGCTTGTGGGCCTTTCTGACCTTGAGTCACAGTGAAAGACACTTTCTGGCCTTCAGCCAAGGTTTTGAAGCCGTTGCCCTGAATGGCGCTGAAGTGTACGAACACGTCAGGACCGTTTTCACGGGAAATGAAGCCAAAGCCTTTGGATTCGTTGAAAAATTTAACTTGACCGGTTACGGTATCAGACATAGCAATATCCTGGATTTCTGAATTGAACAAAATAGCTAAAAAACTGGGTGAAATTCGAGAAACAGAACTATTGCTTAAGCGGTTTGCCTGAATTGAACTGACCTGAAGTAGCGCCAAATTTTTTTTGCTGAAGCCAGTTTAGGCTTTTCCTCAGGCTTGTCAAGCAACATTTTCAGTTCAGTCACCTTTTCTTCATATTTCTTTTATAGCTCTGTCACATGTAGTCCGTACATTTCGTGTCATCGAAATGACAAATGGACCCTTGGATGGAAGCGATCAAGCACGATGTCACCAAGCAAGATGCCTTGAGAAATGCCTTGTACCTAAGTACGCCCGCGCGTGCACAAGCCCCTTCGTTGGAGGTTTGTCTGGCCAAAACAGCTGCTGAGGTGCTGGAAGCCCAAAAACTACGTTTCAATATTTTTTCTGAAGAATATGGTGCAGATCTGGGTAGTAACGGGATTGATCATGATGTGTTTGATGCCTACTGTGATCACCTTCTTGTAAGAAACAGCCAAACCGGCGAGGTGGTGGGTACCTACCGCATTCTTGCGCCAGAAAACGCTGCGCGCCTGAAGTGCTGGTATTCGGAAACCGAGTTTTTCATGAATCGCATTGAACGGCTTCGCAAAACAACGGTGGAAGTAGGCCGCTCCTGCGTACACCCCGATTACCGCAATGGCGCTGCCATCATGTTGTTGTGGAGCGGTATTGCGCAATACATGAAATTGGGCGGCTACAAACACCTGATTGGTTGCGCAAGCGTAAGCCTGCGCGATGGGGGCCACCAGGCGGCTAGCCTGTTCAAGCAGCTTGAGCCACACCTGGCCGAAGCCAGTTGCCAGGTATTCCCCAAGAACCGCTTGCCTGTTGAACGCTTGCGTTGCGATGTGGAAATTGAGCCCCCACCCTTGGTGAAGGGTTACTTGCGCCTTGGCGCAGTGGTGTGTGGCGAGCCAGCCTGGGATCCGGATTTCAACACCGCCGACTTCATGATGTTGTTGTCAATCGACCGAATGAGCCCGCGTTATGCAAGGCACTTTGGATTCATCTGAGTTCTGAGTCTGACCTGGCCTAGCGCCGGGTCAGTAATTCAAGTTGCAGTCCGATTCTTTGCCACTGTTCAACCTCGGTTTCAAGGCTGTATTGCGTCAAGGGGTGGGTGATCAGCCAGTTTTTCGGCACGCTCATTTGAATGCCTTGTTCAAGCAGTTTCACTTTGAGTTCAGGCAATGCCTCTACCTCCCGGCGGCGCAAAAAAAGCGCTGCAAGGCGCAAGCACATGGGCGCGGCCCAATGAACAGCAGTATTGGCAATGTCGCTGACCTTGCCCAGTTTCCCGTTGTGGGCCAATACCCAAGTGGATAGCAGCTGTTGTTCCCGTTTTGAAAACCCGGGCATGTCGGCATTGCTGAGAATATATGCCGCATGTTTGTGGTGGCCGTTGTGACCGATCGACAAGCCAATTTCATGCAACATGGCTGCCCAATGCAGCATGGGCAGTTGTTCTTTCAACTCGGGCAGTTGCTTCATCAGTTGCTTGAACAACAACTCGGCAAGTACTTTGACTTTGCCAGCATGTTTGCTGTCAATTTTGTATCGGTGAAGAAACTGCGCCACTGTAATTTCGCGCATGTCTTCGTTGTGCTGGCGGCCCAACATGTCATAGAGCAAACCCTGGCGCAGCGCGCCGTCGGTCACATCCATGTGTTCGATTTCAAGTTCTTCGAATACTGCACTCATCACGGCCAGTCCGCCTGGCATCATCGGCAGGCGATCCACTTTCAATCCCTCTAATGTGATGTTGTCGAGATGCCCAGCCGCAGTGACGTGTTCACGAATCAAACGCAAACCCTCTGCGGACATGCCATGTTGCGTGAATCCGTTTGAGATGCAGATTTCAGCCAGGGCTCTGGCCGTGCCTGAAGACCCAATGGCGTGGGTCCAGCCCATGTCCAGCATTTGCCGCCGCAATACAGCCACTTCCTTGCGGGCTGCCATGACTGCGTTTTTCATGGCTCGGGGGCTGATGCTGCCGTCAGCAAAGTACTGTTGAGCCGTACTGACACAGCCAATGTACAAACTCTCCATGGCCTCGGGTTCGTAGTCTTCACCGATGATGAATTCAGTAGAGCCACCGCCAATGTCGACCACCAGGCGTTTGCCCTGGCCAATTGGCAACTGATGGGCCACGCCGCAGTACACCAATCGAGCTTCTTCCACGCCTGAAATGACATCAATCGGGAAGCCAAGGGCAGCCTCGGCCTTGCCGATAAATTCCACAGCATTTCGAGCCACACGCACGGCGTTGGTGGCCACGGCGCGTACCTCCCCCGGCTTGAATGAACGCAGGCGTTCGCCAAAGCGGCTCAGTGCACCCAGGGCGCGTTCTTGGGAAGCATCGTCCAGGTACTTTTGGGCGTTCAGGCCCGCGCCCAAACGAACGGGTTCGCGCAGGGTGTCGATGATGTAAATCTGAGATTGACCGTTGAGTTCTTCTACCCGGGCAACAATCATGCGAAAGCTGCTCGAACCCATGTCTACGGCGGCAATCAACTGGCGTTGCTTGGACATTGTTTGTTCTGTGTTTCAGGTCAGGCGCTAGGATGCCACAAATGCAGCACACTGGCTTTGTTTGTAGCCATTTGACCACTTTCAAATGTTTGTCACAATTTTGAAATACCATCAAGGGTAACGCACCCACACTTGGAGTATTGCTTGAAAGTAGCCGCTGTCTCTGACGTAGCACCCAACAAAGAATTGTTTTTGAACCGCGAGTTGGGCGTTTTGGCCTTTAACCGCCGGGTTTTGGCCATGGCAGAAGACCAAAGCGTGCCATTGCTGGAGCGTTTGAAATACCTGTGTATTGTGTCCAGCAATATGGACGAGTTTTTTGAAATTCGGGTGTCGGGATTGCAGGAACAAATCCGGCAAAACCCGGAATTCAAAGACAAAGACGGGTTGAGCGCCCTTGAAACGTTGCACAAGGTTTCAGTGGCCTCACAAGAAATTGTGGAGCAGCAATACCGTTTACTCAATGAATCAGTATTGCCCGCCATGCGGGACGAGGGCATCGCCCTGATGACCCTTGCCACCTGGAATGAAGAGCAGGCGCATTGGGCGCGCCAGTATTTCAGGCATGAAGTGTTACCCGTGTTAACGCCCATTGGACTGGACCCGGCACACCCGTTCCCGCGTGTGTTGAACAAATCGCTGAATTTTGCAGTCGAGCTGACTGGCCATGACGCTTTCGGGCGTGCATCGAATGTGGCCATTGTTCAGGCACCTCGGGCCTTGCCAAGGCTTATTCGCATGCCCTCCAATTTGTCGGGTTATGAGCATGGCTTTGTCATGTTGACTTCCATTCTGCAGGCCTTTATTCCAGAGTTGTTCCCAGGTATGGAAGTACATGGTGTCTACCAGTTTCGCGTTACCCGCAACAGCGACCTGTATGTGGATGAAGAAGAAATCACCAACTTGCGTGTGGCTTTGCAGGGTGAATTGTCGCAACGACATTTTGGGGATGCTGTGCGCCTTGAGGTGAGTGATCAAACTTCGCCTGACATGACTGCCCGCTTGTTGAAAGAGTTTGGACTGCCCGAACAGGCCCTGTACAGGGTCAATGGTCCCGTGAATCTGGTTCGCCTGATGCAGTTGCCTGATTGGGTGGATCGTCCCGATTTGAAATTTGCGCCATTTGCTCCGGGTCGCCCCGACGCGCTGGTGAAGCAGCCCGATATTTTCAAGGCAATTCAAAAAGGTGATGTGCTGTTGCACCACCCGTATCAAAGTTTCAGCCCAGTGCTGGAATTCATTAAAAAAGCGGCGACTGATCCCGATGTGGTCGCGATCAAGCAAACAATTTACCGCACCGGTACCGAATCGGTTCTGATGGACAGCCTGCTGGCCGCCGCGCGCAGTGGCAAGGAAGTGACAGTGGTGCTGGAGCTGATGGCCCGTTTTGATGAAGAAGCCAACATCAACTGGGCCTCGAAACTGGAGCGCGTGGGCGCACACGTTGTGTATGGCGTGGTTGGCCAGAAAACACATGCAAAGATGTTGATGGTGGTTCGCCGTGAAAAAACTGAAACAGGCAAGGTGATGCTGCGCCGCTATGTGCACTTGGGTACTGGCAATTACCACCCAAAAACAGCGCGTTTGTACACCGACTTTGGCTTGTTTTCCTGCGATGAATCGCTGGGCCATGACGTGCACGAGGTGTTCAATCACCTGACTGGTTTGGGCCGTGCCCGAAAGCTGAACAAAATATGGAATTCACCATTTAACCTCCACAGCAATGTGGTGATCTCGGTACGCAAGGAAGTTGAGTTGGCCAAGGCTGGCAAAAAGAGCAGAATCATGGCGCGCATGAATGCCTTGCTGGAGCCACACCTGATCAATGAACTGTATGCCGCATCACAGGCCGGGGTGAAAATTGATCTGATTGTTCGGGGGGTTTGTGCGCTGCGCCCAGGCGTACCGGGCTTGAGCGACAACATTACCGTGCGTTCGGTGGTTGGCCGATTGTTGGAGCACAGCCGTGTATTTTATTTCAGCAACGATGGTGAAGAAGAGGTGTACATTTCCAGTGCGGACTGGATGGACCGAAACTTCTTCCGGCGCGTGGAGCTGGCTGTGCCAGTGACCGACAAAAAATTGAAGAAGCGGGTAATTGATGAGGGTTTGAAGGCTTTACTGGCCGACAACATTTTGGCGTGGACCATGGACTCCAATGGCAATTATGTACGCCGAAAGCCGACAGGCGCACGCCGAATGAATTCACAGAATTATTTGTTGAGTACACTTGCGGCCAGTTTTGTGGAGCAGAGCGAACCTGTTTCAAGTAATCCAGTTTGATTGATTAAATTAAATGGAACTACGCTAAAACAAAACGTTACCGAGGAGTCCTTTCTACTCCGTTAAAGGACATCCAAATGACCGCAGTTTCAAGCGTGAATATTTCCTCTCAATCGCCTGTTGACGCCCGTAGTCATACGGCTCAAAGTCGATCGGCTCGTTCTCCGAGTCTGTTGCATTTGGTCAAAGCCGCGGGTGTTTTAGCACTTGCTTTGTCTGGTGGTGCACAGGCTGCGGGTCTTCGGAGTTTCCCGAATGACAGACGTTTGCTGCAATCGGCTGACCAGCCAACCGTACCCGAGCCTTACGATTACAACTCTATTTGTAAGTCAGGCATTCTGGATTCCTATGCAGAGGGTTTGAATTATGAGGATTGCATCACACAGGAAAAAGCGTCAATTGATTCAATTGAGAAAACGAAGCCTTTGGCAACACTCAAAAAGTGCTATCAAGTCAGTGGTTACCTCACGGCGGCATTGATGGGTGCTGGTTTGCTTTCATCCATGACGTGTACTGATGCGGGGATGATAGTCGGTGGTACTAGCGGTTCACTGGGCGTCGTAGCATTGATTCCAACTGCGGTTTGCGGTGGTATGTATGCTCATATTGGGGGGCGTTTGAAACAATCCAGGGAAGTCGCTGAGAAATGTTGTCGTTTTTTCCCTAAAAAGGCGGACATGAAAGCAATGCAACCAGCACCCGCACTTCAGCAAAGTTTGCCTTCTCCTGACGGTAATAAGCCTTGATGATTTGTCGGATTGGCACTGTGGGTACTAACGTCGCCGTACTTCAAACACACCGTTGATTTCCAGCAGGTGAGTCAGTGCCCCACGCAACTGCTCACCGCTGCTCACTTCGGCGGTGAATTGCATTTTGGCGATGCCGCGCTGGGTTTCTGTTTGCACGCCGATCACATTGATTTTGTCTTTTGAAAACACTTCGGTGATATCGCGCAACAAACCCTGCCTGTCGTTCGCGGTTACTGCAATGTCCACGGGGTAGTGCAAGCCCGATGATTCTCCCCAAGTGGTTTCAATCAGCCGTTCGGGTTGTCGACGCATTACCTCAGCCAGGTTGGAACAACCCAGCCGGTGAATAGAGACACCTTTGCCCCGGGTAACAAAACCAATAATCGGATCGGGTGGGGCGGGGCGGCAGCATCGCGCCAAGTTGGTCATTAGTGTGCTGACACCGACGACAAGCACACCGGACTCCTTGCCCGTTGAGTTACCCAATGAGCCTGGTTTGCGTTTGTTAAGTAACTCAACTTGCTCTTCGTCTGACAATGGTCCAGCAGGTTGCAGGTCGGCGCGCAATGCGTTTTCAATGGCGCGGGGCCGTATTTCTTCACGGGCCAAGGCGACATACAAGTCATCTGGTTTTTCGTAGCCCAGCTTTTGGGCCAAAAGCTCGAGGTTCTGTGCGGTCTGCCCGATGCGTTGCAGTTCACGTTCAGCAATCGCACGGCCGCGTTCAAGTGTTTCCTTGCGTTCTTGCTGGGCGAACCACTGCTTTACCTTTTGACGAGCACGGTGGCTGATCAGGTACTTTTGAGTGGGGTTTAGCCAGTCGCGGGAGGGACCGGTGGCCGCATCGCCCCGAGCACTCACAATTTCAACCGTTTGGCCATTGTCCAGGGGCGTATTCAGTTGCACCATTTGCCCGTTGACCTTGGCACCGCGGCAACGATGGCCCAATTCAGTGTGCACGTGATAAGCGAAATCCAGTGGCGTACTGCCGGTGGGCAATTCAACTACTTTGGCCTGCGGCGTGAATACGTATACCCGGTCGTTCAGCGCGCTGGTTTTCATTTCCTGCGCCCAGTCGCTGGCTTCACCCATGGTGTCGGTGACGTCTTTTTGCCAGGCCAACAGCTGGCGTAACAAGGCAATACGCTCTTCAAACTGGCCCTCGGCTCGACTTTCGCCGGTGTAGCCGTCTTTGCCCGATTCTTTGTAGCGCCAGTGCGCCGCCACACCGTATTCAGCAAACTGGTGCATGGCTTCTGTGCGAATTTGCACTTCCAGCGTTTTGCCTGTTTCGTCCTGTACCACGGTGTGCAAGCTTTGATAGCCATTGGGCTTGGGCTTGCTGATGTAGTCGTCGAATTCTTCAGGTATGGGTGTCCACAAATTGTGAACAATCCCCAATGCGGTGTAGCAGTCATCGACTGTGTCTACAATCACACGGCATGCGCGCACGTCGTACAGCTTGTCGAAGCTAATGCCTTTACCGCGCATCTTGTTCCAGATGCTGTAAATGTGTTTTGGACGCCCGCTGATTTCACAATGAATACCAGCCAGCAACAAATTTTCCTTGATGCTGGCCATGGCCGATTCAATGAATGCTTCACGTTCGACGCGCTTTTCATCCAGCATCTTGGCCACGTTTTTGTACGTGTTGGGTTGCAAGATGCGGAACGACAAATCTTCGAGTTCCCACTTCAACTGCCACAGGCCCAAGCGGTTGGCCAGGGGGGCGTAGAGATCGAGGGTTTCCTGCGCATGCGACACCGCATAAGGCCACAGAGGGCCTTTCTCGTTTTTGATGTCCTCGTGGCTGGTGAAGTGCCTCAAGGTTTGGAGCCGGGAACACAAACGGATCATGATGACGCGAATGTCGGTGGACATGGCCAGCAACATTTTGCGCAAGGTTTCAATTTGGTCTGCCCACCGCAGGGTTTCAATGGTGGTGCGCGTGGCGCTGGGCCCTACCATGGATCGCATTTTGAAAAGCTTGCGCAGGCTGGCCAGCATGCGGCCCACCTCATCACCAAACTTTTTCTCCATTTGGCTTTCAAGGTGTTTGTCAAAAAACACCAGTGGCCCCAAGGCACCTGCAATGCGGGTGTTGGCATCGGCACGCAACTCCGCCAACAGGTCGGCCACAGCCAACATGTGTTGAATAGCGGGTTCTTGGGTGTCCAGAATATGGTCAGCCGCGTGAAGCCTTGCGTAATTCAGTGCTTCTTCTACTCGGGCCGCGTCAAATTTGTTCAACAACACCAGGGCTGGCGCAGAAGCGCTGCCTTTTTTCTCGGAGCCCAGTGTTGATGAAACTGAAACCATGTGTATTTGGGTGGATTCGTTAAGACCAGTTTAAAACAAAAAATCGCGAACAATATTAATTTGCTCGTTCTGCATGAAAGTAGGGGCATGGCCAACGCCGTGCACCTCGATAACGCGTGGCTTGGGACCACGTTGACTCATTTCCGCCACGGTCTGTTTTGACAGAAGATCAGAATGTTCTCCGCGCACCACCAATGTGTCGGCCTTGATGGCGTCAAATGCAGCCCACAGGGCTGTTTCATGCAGCAAGGTGGTGGATTCTGACAGGTTTTGAAACGCTTGGCCGATCGCTGGGTCATAGTGGGGTTGCCAATGTCCGTTTTTTTCGACCAGTACTGAGTCGCACAATTCATTCCATTGCGATTCGGTGTGGGGACCAAAAGGTTGTGAGATGGCGCGAATATATTGTCTTGCCTCTTGAAGTGTTTGAAATTGAACGGGTTTCCCAACGTAGTCGCCAATGCGCTGCAGCGCGCTAAAGTTCAGACTCGGGCCGACATCGTTCAGTATGAGTTTTCGAATCGGATTATTTGGCAAGCTTGCGTAAGCCATGCCGATCAGGCCGCCCATGGAAGTGCCAAACCAATCCAGCGTGCCGGCATTCAAGCGGGCGACCAGGGCCACGCAGGCACTTACGTAGGTGGGTACACCGTACAGGGCCGAGTCAGTTAGCCAATCTGACCCACCCCGGCCGGGCATATCGGCAGCAACTACGCGCAGGTCTCTTCCAAGGTCTTGGGCCATTGTTTCAAAATCAGCACTGCTGCGGGTTAGGCCATGCACGCACAACAACACACGTGGGTTGTCGGGGTCGCCCCATTCGCGGTAGGCTAATTTGTGTAAACCATGTGGACTTAACCATTGCACGGTGTGCAAGCGCGCTGTCAGCATTGTTCAATACCCTCCATTGAATTGTTTTAATCAGTATTTCAGAGTTTCATTATCGAAAGAGGTTCATCCGTGGATTTTAAGAACATGAATGCGTTGGTCACCGGCTCAACCAGTGGTATCGGCTTGGGCATCGCCCAGCGATTGGCGGCCAAGGGTGTGAATGTGATGCTGAATGGTTTTGGCACGCTGGAGCAAATTGAAGCGGCCAAACAAAGCGTTGCAGCGTACGGTGTGAAAGTGGGTTACCACGGTGCCGATTTAACCAAATTGGCCGAAGTAGAGGACCTGGTCAACAGCACTGAGCAGTTGTTTGGCCAAGTGGATGTGCTGGTGAACAATGCAGGTATTCAGCATGTGTCCCCAGTAGAAAGTTTTGATCCTGCCAAATGGGATGCGGTAATCGCCATCAATCTGAGTGCGGCATTTCACACCACTCGCTTGGTGTTGCCGGGAATGCAGGCACGCAACTGGGGGCGAATTGTGAATATTGCGTCGGCCCATGGTTTGGTGGCCTCTGCCAACAAGTCGGCCTATGTCGCTGCCAAGCACGGTATCGTGGGGCTGACCAAGGTAGTCGCTTTGGAAAATGCAAAAACAGGCATTACCTGTAACGCGGTGTGCCCAGGCTGGGTATTAACACCATTGGTGCAGGCACAGGTGGATGCGCGTGCGGTGCGGGAAGGTGTCTCTGTTGAAGAGGCGAAAGTGGGTTTGTTGAGTGAGAAACAACCGTCGCAAGAGTTTGTAACACCGGAGCAGTTGGGTGGTTTGGTGGTGTTTTTGTGTTCCGATGATGCTCAGGAAGTGCGGGGCGCGGCGTGGAACATGGACGGCGGGTGGGTGGCGCAGTAAGCGTCGTCGCTGCGATTATTTGCTGAACTCGGCACGGGTTGTTTGTGCCGCACAGAAAACCGCTGAATCCCTTTTTGAATTGATTCTTGCTCACCTCGCTCGGCAAAAGTTCTGGCCGAGTCTCGGTGTCGGCTTGTAGCCGACCGCTGCGAATCCACTCAAACGGGGCGGTTTTCTTGAAGTGCGCCCCAAGCAATCCCACTGCCGAGTTGGCTCAAACCCGCAGAGTGCGCCCATCTGCAAGTTCAGCGCCCAGCGCTCCGGTGCAGCGCCTCGCCACCTCCGAGCGACTCATGGCGGTGTTCAATGGTCAATCAGCACTGGCGAATCTCCCTCACCACGCAACTCACGGCTGATTTCATCGCCTAATCGGCGGCGGTGTTTCGATCGCCTCGCCTTCAAGAAAACCTGCCCTTGCGTGCCGAGTAGGGCCTGTGTTGCCCAGCATGGGCGACAGCGAACGGACCCGACCCGTTCTTTAGGAGGGTCGTTCTCAGGCATCGCAAGGCTCGGCAAGGGATCAACAGGTTTTCTGGCGAGAGATCGGAACCCAAGCCGATTGGGCGATCAAAAACGACGAGAGATGCGAACCCAAGCCAATCGGGCTATAAAAACCAGCGGGTGATCTAGCCAACCCGTTCAATGGTTACTTGCACGTCAAGGGTCTCTTGCCCACCCCCAGTGCGAATGCCACGAATTGGAGAAGCGCCTGTGAAGTCTTTGGCCACGGCCAAGCGGCAGTGATTGCCCTGCACCAACGATTTGTGCGTTGCATCCACCCCAAGCCACTGCTGGCGTTTTTCATCGAACACTTCGACCCAAGCGTGGCTGTCGTGCTGCTCCACATTGGGATTGAAAAAGTAGCCGCTCACGTATCGCGCAGGAATGCCGTGTGCTCGCAGGCACGCCAGCATCACATGAGAATGGTCCTGGCAAACACCTTGTCCGTTTTCAAACGCCTGCATCGCCGAATCGGCTACAGTGGTGCTGCCTTTGGTGTAAACAACTCGGTCCGCCACTGCATGCGCCAGGGTGAGTATTCGATGGGCAAATGGAATATTGGTGTCGGCGACGAAGCTTGCGAATTCGCGCATTTCATCGTTGAATTGCGTAAGCGGTGTAGTGGGTGTGTACACCAGAGGGTTGAGCGACAATTGCTGCAGTGGCACGTAGCCATCATCGAGCGGATCAATTTCCACATGCCCATGGGACTGCACAGTCAGCTCCCTGTGTTGCTGGTTCACCGAGAATGTGTGCACCGAGTTGCCATGGTGATCGCAGGCGCTGTGGTGTTTGGCTGGTGTTCTTATTTTCCAGTCAACAATGCGTTGTTTGTCGTCCTGTTGCGGGGTAAGGCGCACGTGCTGAATGCTGTACAGCACGGGCCAGGTGTAGCGGTAAGTGGTGTGGTGTTGAATGCGCAGTTTCATGCCTCAAGTGGCACCAGGAAATCTTTGCTGATCCGGTTGCCCAAATCATTGATACGTTCAAGAAAATTGGTGAGGTAGGCATGCAAACCCATTTGCAAAATGTCGTCGATTTGGCTGTACAACAATTCAGCGCGCAGCTTTCCAGCACGCCGTTCTGTGTTTGCCGAGTAATCGTTCCGAATCATTTCAAGGTTGGCACACACTTCATTCAATGAAGCCAACAGCGAGCGAGGCATGTCGTCGCGCAGTATCAGCAATTCAGCAACGCGGTCGGGCGTGATTACATCCCGGTATACCTTTCGGTAAGTTTCAAAAGCAGACACCGAGCGCAAAATGGCGGCCCAGTGGTAATAATCGGCATGGGGGTCGGCAGTGCTCAAATTGGCCAAGGGGCTAAAAGGCATGCTGTGAAATTTCACATCCAACAGTCGTGCGGTGTTGTCTGCACGTTCCAGAAATGTACCCAGGCGGATAAACCGGAATGCATCGTCTTTCAACATAGTGCCAATGGTGACACCTCGCGACAAATGGCTGCGAAACTTTACCCACTCAAAAAACTCTGAGGGATCGCGTTCAACCGTGCCGTCAGCCAATACTTTCTTCAGTTCAAGCCATGTGGTGTTGTTGGTTTCCCAAACTTCAGTGGTCAACGCGCCACGCACGGCACGTGCATTCTCGCGGGCACCCTGAAGGCAGCAGTAAATACTGGAGGGGTTGTTGGGGTCTTTTACCATGAAGTCAATCACGGCCTCGGCGCTGACCTCATCATGTTTATTTGCAAATGCTTCGGTCAGTTCACAAATCGACAGCATGGCTCGCCAGCCTTGTTCTGCATTCTCTGGGTCCTGCGGGAGCAGGGCGGTTTGTACATTCACATCAAGCATGCGGGCGGTGTTCTCGGCGCGTTCAATGTAACGGGCCATCCAGAACAAATGGTCAGCAGTTCTACTCAGCATCTTGTTTGCTCCTTATCGTTCTAATACCCACGTGTCTTTGGTGCCACCGCCTTGGCTGCTATTGACCACAAGCGATCCTTCTCGCAGTGCTACCCGGCTTAGTCCACCGGGGATCAGGCTGACTTTGCTGCCCGACAATACAAAGGGCCGAAGATCGATGTGGCGGGGGGCCAAGCCCTGTTCTACAAAAGTTGGGCAGGTTGACAGCGCCAATGTGGGTTGGGCAATGAATTTCGCAGGGTCTGCAATCAGCTTTTGGCGAAAGTCTTCAATTTGCGTTTTGGTAGATGCCGGGCCCACCAACATGCCGTAGCCGCCTGCGCCGTGCACTTCTTTCACAACCAACTCGGGTAGTTTGGCTAATACTTCTTTCAAGTGATCAGGTTTGCGGCATTGCCACGTGGGTACGTTTTGAATAATGGGTTCTTCGCTTAAATAAAAGCGAATCATGTCGGGCACGTAGGGGTAAATCGATTTGTCGTCGGCCACGCCGGTACCGATTGCATTGGCAAGGGTCACATTGCCTGCGCGGTAAACAGAAAGCAGTCCGGGCACGCCCAATTGCGAATCTTCGCGGAATGCCAATGGATCAAGAAAATCGTCATCCAGCCTGCGGTAAATCACATCGACACGTTTGGGGCCTTGTGTGGTGCGCATGTAAAGCACTTCCTCATCCACAAACATGTCTTTGCCTTCCACCAGTTCAATACCCATTTGTTGAGCCAGAAATGCATGCTCGAAATAGGCCGAGTTGTACATGCCCGGTGTCAGTAACACCACAGTGGGGTCACTGCTGTTTTGTGGCGAAACCGAGCGAAGGTTCTCGAGCAAATTGTCAGGGTAATGTTCAACCGGCGCCACGCGATTGCGGGCAAATAGTTCCGGAAACAGGCGCATCATCATTTTCCGGTTTTCGAGCATGTAGCTGACGCCTGAGGGCACACGCAGGTTGTCCTCGAGCACGTAAAACTCACCTTCACCGGCACGCACTACATCCACACCAGCTATGTGGGCGTAAATGTCGCCAGCCAGTTTCACACCTTGCATTTCGGGGCGGTATTGTTCGTTGTTGAAAATCTGCTCAGGTGGAATGAGTCCGGTCGTCAGAATCTTCTGCTCGTTGTAGATGTCTTTCAAAAACATGTTCAAGGCCTGAACACGCTGGCGCAAGCCTGCTTCCAGTGTTTTCCATTCAGACGCTTTAATCACCCGCGGCACAATATCGAATGGAATTAACCTTTCGGTACCCGATTCTTCGCCGTACACGGCAAAGGTAATTCCCACCCTTCTGAAAATAAGGTCGGCTTCCGCACGCTTGTTCTGCAATTTTTCAGAGGATTGCATCTCGAGCCAACGCGAAAAGTCCTGATAATGCGGGCGAACCTCACCGCTTGGCGTATACATTTCGTCGAAGGGTGTTGATGACATAAGTTGATTATTCCTGTTCTGTGTAGTCTTGAAGTAACAAGAAACATGCCAAGCGCATGCAGGCTGATTGTGACGCGCACAGCCATAAAGTTAACAGTCTTAACGACCTTTTGCACCGCTTTCGTGCATGTGCCAGTAACGCTGACGTAGCGCGTGTGCATTGTCCACTTCGGGTTGGAAGTCCAGGTGCTTAAACCTCCATTTCATTGCACCATTTTGGGCGGTACTCGACCATTCGACGCCCAAGGCTTCGTATCGTTCAATCACAGCCTTGTGCGGGTGACCAAACTGATTCTTCCAGCCTGCTTGTATCAGTGCATATTCAGGCTGCACGGCTTGAAGAAAGGGCAAGGTGGACGAGGTTCTGGAGCCATGATGCGGCACAATCAGAACACGTGATTTCAAGGTATTTGAGCCGTGTTGAGTTAGCAATGCCATTTCTGAAATCGCTTCGATGTCGCCGGTCAGCAGCACGCTGTGATTCGCATTGCTGACTTTTAACACGCAACTTTGATTGTTCTTGGCCAATAACTTTTGGTGTGAATTTGCGGGCGTATCAAGTCCGATGGGTGTGAATATGACGCCATCCCAGGTCCATGGCTTGAGCATGTGGCATTGCGCTGTGTCGCTTTTCAGGGTTTGCGCGAGCAGGTTTAAGCTGTGTTGTTTGTTGATCGAGGACGCGAACTGTACGGGCGGTGCCTTTTGTAGCAGCAGGGGCGCGCCGCCTGAATGGTCTGCATCATCATGCGACAGCATGAACATATCGGCCCGCCGATAACCATGCGCTGCCATCCAGGGCAGCACTACACGCCGGGCCGAATCAGTGCGCGCGTTGAACGCAGGGCCTGCATCGTAAATCAGCAAATGATTTTGGGTTTGAATGCCGATGGCCGTACCTTGACCGACGTCCATCAAGGTCATCCAGAAATCATGGTGTTCGGGCCTTGGCGGTGGAAGTAGAAGCAGGGCGATCAGCAAGATTCCTGCCCACCTTGGGACCAGCCCCACGGGCAAAATCAAAATCAGGCAACCCAGTGCCACCAGGCCATTAACCCACCATGGCTGATTGTGTATCGGCAAAGTAGCCCAACTCAATCCATTGAAGTACACAAGCCATTCGCGTTGCAGTGAAAGACTGTTGCCCGCAAGCCAAAGCAACACTGGCTGTTGGGTGAGCCCACCGAGCAGAGCCAGGGGTGTGCTCACGAAACTCATCCATGGAATGGACAGGGCGTTAGCCACCGGGCTGATCAGCGACTGCTGGTTAAACAGCATCGCGCAGGGCAGTACCAATCCGATGGTCACCGTGTATTGGGCTTTCACCGCGTTGGCGATGAATTCATGCTTCGGTTTGATGAAGTGGTAGTGCCCCTGTGTGATGAAAATAAGGATTGCCACGGCACCGAAGGAGAGAATGAAGCCGGCATCCAGCACAGCCCAGCTGTCAAAGGCGAGGGTTAAAAACAAGGCGAGAAAAAAGGTGTCCCAACTGCTTTGCATGCCACCACGTACTTGCCCAACAAACAACGCAAACAACATGAAGACTGTGCGTTGGGCTGGCACTCCCCAGCCGGCAACCAGGCCGTACAACACTGCAAACAGCAATCCAAATGCGCTACCTACCAAAGGGGCCGGTAAGCGAAGGCACAACCGGGTTGATCGACGCCAAAGCGCGCCGAAAAGTTTGCCTGCAAGCATGGCGAACAGGGTAATGTGCAAACCGGAAATGGCAACCAAATGTGCAATGCCAGTGGCGCTGAACATTTCCCGATCCTCTGGGCTGATCAGGCCTTGATCACCCACCACCATGGCCAGCACCAAGGCTTGCTCAGGGTGGCTTTGTAAGGCAGTGACAATTGTGCTTGCAATTTGTAGGCGTACCCGTTCCATCCAGACCAGCGGGTTCAAGGTGGTTTGTTCAGGCTGTTGCTCAAGCTTGCTTTTGAATTGAGCTGTGCCCGCAATTCGTTTGGCAAACCAGTGGCGATGAACATCAAAACCTTCCAGTTGCAAAGGCGCCTTGGGCGATTTGATGCGAACGGTTGCCCGAAAATACTCGCCTGGCTGAAGTGCTCGATATGTGGATGCCGTTTCGACAAAAGTTTGCAAGCGTGCACCCGTGGCCAGGCATTTGGTTGCAACCGCATGTTCTCGCGGCGTGTGTTCGATTAACCAGGTTTGTGCGTTGTTGTCGCGAAACGCTTTTTCAAGAAGCCGAAATTCAGATTGAATGGTTTGCTTGTTGCAGGCCAGGGGCACTTGCGCTTGCTGATGTGCGGCGGCCTGAATACCTGTACAAAGTTGTGCCATTGCAAAACCAAGAACAAACCAGCTGAGTTTCTCGGCGGCGTGCTCACTGACGCCTCCCCGAATACCCAACAACAGGAAAACTGCCGACCAAGCGAATAAAATGATGCTGTTTTCGCCGAAAGTGTCGAAGGCCGCGCTCCAAATCCATGGCAGCGTGGCTTGGCTGTGAAACAGCAAAAGGCTAAGCAAGTAGGCTGTGGTGAACAGCGGCAGGGAAGGCACAACTTGAATTTGGTGTGGACGCAGTTTTGCAAGCGTGCACCAATGCGCTTACGTTCACCAATGATGAACACGACCGGGTGATGCCTTTGGTTAGCTTTGACGGGCGAGGGCGGGCAACACACGTTGCGCGTTCAGTTGTGTTTGCCTGGAGAGTACTTCCACGCTTGACTGACGCAGTTCTGCGATTGATTGTGCAATTCTTGGCAAGTGTTCAGGTGCGTTGCGTTGTTTGTTAATCCATTCCGGCGCAATGTCCGGTCCGTCAGTTTCAAGCACCATGGCACTCTCGGGCAGCTCGGCCGCCAATCTGCGCAATTGAAGCGCTCGAGTAAAAGTGCTCGCACCGCCAAATCCAAGACACATGTTCAAGTTCAGAAAATGATCCGCTTGCTGAAAGCTGCCATTGAATGCGTGGGCAATACCGCTGCGTGGTTTGTAAATTCGAAGGCCTTTTAAAACGGAGTCTTGCGCTTTGCGAACATGCATCACCACCGGTACATCGAAATCACGGGCCAATTTGAGCTGCGCATGAAAAAATTGAACCTGTTTGTCCCAGTTCAAGCCAGGTACAAAGCCATCAAGTCCTATCTCTCCCAAACCCGCGAATTTTGGATCGTCGATTGAGGCCTGAATTTTTTGCTTTAAAGTCAGCAGGTCTTCTTCTTTGGCTTTGTCCACAAACATGGGGTGTATACCCAGGCAATACACCGCACCGGGGACGCTGTGAGCAAGGCTTTTTACTTCATCAAAATTGAAAGCGCCTACGGCGGGCAATACAAACCGGGTAACATGCAGTTCTTGCGCACGTTGAACCACCGCGGCGCGATCGCTGTCGTATTCAGAAGCATCAAGATGAAGGTGCGTGTCGGTCCACATTCTTTAAAGTTTGCCATGTTTCGTCGGAAAATTCGCAAGTACCTGCCAACGGTTGATCATTTTGATCGACTGGTGTGGGCACGGCCATTCAAGCGCTTCCTGGGGCATCCCAATATTTGGGCGTTGAATCGAAAAAGTATTGCGGGCGGGGTGGCTGCGGGTTTGTTTTGTGGGCTTATTCCTGGGCCATTTCAAATTTTTGGCTCACTGATCTGGGTGCTGGTCGCCAAGGTGAACTTGCCTGTTGCCTTTGCAGTCACTCTGTACACCAACCCGCTCACCATTGTGCCGCTGTATTTGATCGCTGTTGCTTATGGCGATTTTTTGCTGGGAAGTTTGGGTGAAAGCAATTTGCACCCGATCCCGGAATGGAACTGGTCAGCGTGGGGAGACTCCACCATCGCGATGGTGGACTGGATGCTGTCCATGGGGCCGTCGCTGGCGGTGGGCTTGCCCGCGTTGATGGTGACGCTGTCTATATTGGGTTACTTCAGCGTACGTTTGACCTGGAATATTGGTGTGCGAATTGCAGTGGTGCGCAGGCGAAAGCGTCGGCTTGCTGTTGACCACTGAAAGCAGAACTTACTCTGTTTTGAGTTCGCCTTTCTCAAGCCTCAACACCTTGCTGCACTTGCGGGCCAGTTCCATGGAATGGGTTACGATGATCAAGGCTGATTTGTTGGCAGCCTTGCTGTGAATCAGGCTTTCAAACACTTGGTCAGCTGTGTCCTGGTCCAAATTGCCCGTGGGCTCGTCGGCTAAAATGGCTTTCGGATTGGTCACCATGGCACGCGCAATCGCCACGCGTTGGCGTTCTCCGCCAGACAATTCCGCAGGGCGGTGGTTCAGCCGGTGCTCAAGCCCGAACTGCTTCAACAGCACCGCACTTTTTTCACGGGCTACCTGTTTGTTTTCACCGCCAATTCGAAGGGCCATCGCCACATTGTCCAGCGCATGGAATTCAGGCAACAAGTGGTGAAACTGGTAAATGAAGCCCAAAGTTTTGTTGCGTTCCATGCCCAGTTTTCGAACAGACCACGGCTCAATGGCCTGACCTGCCCATAACACAGAGCCGCTGTCGGCCTTTTCAAGCCCACCCAGTACATGTAGCAGTGTACTTTTGCCAGCTCCGGAAGCCCCCACAATGGCCACGGTTTCACCGGCCAGTACCTGAAAGTTTAAATTTTTAATGACCTGCGTGGCTTTGTCAGTCGCGGTAATGCCCTTGAATGCCTTGCTCAGGTTTTTGGTTTCCAGAACAACATTACTCATAACGCAGGGCCTCCGCAGGTTCTGCGCGCGATGCACGCCAGCTTGGGTAAATGGTGCTGAGCACGCTTAGCACCAGGGCCACAGTCACAATGGTGACCACATCGCTTGCGCGTGGGTCGGAGGGTAGCTGGCTGATGAAGTAGATTGATTTTGGCAAAAACTCAACGCTGAGCGCCCGTTCAATGGCGGGCACAATCGTGCCCAAATTAATGGCAAGCAACCAGCCGGCAGTTACGCCCAAAAAGGTACCTATCCAGCCAACCAGTGCGCCTTGCAACATGAAAATTCGCTGAATGGCAAATGGGCTTGCACCCAGGGTGCGCAGAATTGCGATCTCTCCGCGCTTGTCTTTCACGGTCATTACCAGCATGGACACCAGGTTAAATGCGGCCACCGCAATAATCAGGGTCAGAATAATGAACATCATGCGTTTTTCGGTTTGTACCGCAGCAAACCAGGTGCGGTTTTGCACTGACCAGTCACGAACCCACACGCTTGGTGGTAACTGGCTTTCAATGTCTCTGGCCACAAACGGGGCTGCATCCATGTCGTTTAACTTCACACGAATACCGGTTGGGCCAAGGCTGCGGTAAAAGCGGGCTGCGTCGTCAATGTTCATCAGCACCAGGCCACTGTCGTATTCATAGTGGCCAGTGCTCACCAAGGCTGTTATCTCGAAGGCCTTCAAGCGGGGAATCATGCCAGCTGGGGTCATTTGGCCTGAAGGGGCAATCAGCGTAATGCGGTCGCCCACGCTGACACCAATCTGTTTGGCCAACTCGATGCCTAGTACCACACGAAATTCGCCAGCTTGCAGGTTACTCAGGCTACCCGAAATGACTTCTTTGAAATCAGATACTTCCTGTTCTTGGGCGGGGTCAATACCGCGAACGATGGCTGGGCGCAGCAGGTCTCCATGCGCCAGCATGCTTTCGCCAGCCACATAGGGAGCGGCGCCGATTACTTTTGGGTTGGCAGCCTTGATTGCACCCACCAGCGCTTCTGGGTTGTCAAAACCTTCTTGGGGAGCCAATACCTCGATGTGTGCAATCACCGACAGCATGCGGTCACGCACTTCTTTTTGAAAGCCGTTCATCACCGACAACACCACGATAAGCGCTGCCACACCAAGCCCAATGCCGGCCATGGACAATCCGGAGATAAAGGAAATGAACTTGTCACGGCTTCTGTGACCGCCACCGCGCACATAGCGCAGTGCAATTTCAACATCAAAGGGTAAACTAATCACAAATTGTCCCGAATTGTTCAAATGCGCTGTTGAAGTTTCAAAGCGCTCTCATTGTAGTGTGAATAAAACCGTGTCCAAACCTAGCAATGCGCCTTTGTGGGTGTTCGTTCCCAACATTCTTGTGCCCGAAATGGCGCTGCAACGCCTGTCCGCCCATGCCCGGAGCCAGTCTTTTAAAGGCTTGCCAGCCGGTTTGCTGCAAACCATGGCCAGAAATGCTGCACCGGAATACCAAAACGCCGATGGGCTGGACCGCATCGAAGCCTGGTTGATGCGCTACTTGGATTCTCAAGCGCAAGCAAAGTTCGACCAGTACCCGGCCTGGGCCATGTTGCAGCATTCGCAGGCCGAGACTGAATTCACGCCAGTAAAGCCTTTCACGCGCTTTTGGGGTACAGCGGGTTGTCTGGAAATAGAACGGGATGGCGTGCGTTTTACGCCGCCAGAGGTGTTGCAGGTCAGCCAGGCCGACCTGGAGGCCTTCTGGAATGTGGTGAATCCCTTATTGCAACAACACGGCTGGGCATTGAACACCCCGGCTGGTTTTCACAGCCTCTTGAGTAATCCGGCGCCAGTGCCGATGGAGCAAGCCTCGCCTTGGTCGGTGCAGGGGATTCGACTGACAGATTACCTGCCCATGAACCAGGAATGCAGCGACTGGCGGCGCATGTGGCTGAATATGCAGGTGGAGTTGCACAACGCCGAATTCAACAAGGCCCGCGAAGCCAAGGGATTGAAGCCCCTGAATGCGCTGTGGTTTTGGGGGGGAGGTGAGGCCTGGCAAACTGATGTGGCCGTGCCGCGTGTGAAATCGGTGTCTGAAGATGGCGTGTTTGATGCGGTGAAAATGACCGACAGCGCAGACGAGGCTGTGAACCGATTTGTGTTCTGGACCCAGTTGTTGGGTTCTTTGCGAAAGAGCTCGGTACAAACCGAAGCGAGCGAGTCTGGGGCAAAGCCCGACAACATTTATTGCGTGAACTTTCAGGGTTGGGGCGGCAATATTGGCGTGTTCAAACTGCTGGAAAGCGAGGTGTTGCAACCCATGCGCTTGGCTGGCTTGGCTTTTAACTGGGTCCTGTTGGGCAACCATGGCTGGAAAACTTTAAGAAGCAACTGGATGAACCGATTCAAGTTTTGGCAAAACAAGCCCGACTGGGCTGTGCTGGGCGAACCTGAAATGCAGGACGGCCCCACTGAGGAAGACCTGCAAGCCGCTTGGCAACAAGGCCAGCGCGACCAAGACAGCATTCAGGCCGAATGGGAGGGGCGGTGATGAATTCCAATACCGTTGAGCACCGGGTTCGTACCCCTCGCCCGCAAGTTGAAGCGGTGCTTCGCAGCCAGGGCATGCACCCCTTGATGGCGCGCCTGATGGCTGCGCGGGGTGTGGATTCTCAAGCGGAAGCTGAAACCAGGCTCGCTGATTTGATTCCACCTTCGCAGCTCAAGGGCATTGACCAAGCCGCAGAAATTCTTGCAGACGCACTGGAGGCCGGTGCCCGCATTGTTGTGGTGGGCGATTACGATTGCGACGGCGCCACCGCAACCGCAGTGGGCGTGCGCGGCTTGCGCATGCTTCTGCAAAGCCTGGGTGCAGATGAAGAAGCTGCCAAATACCACATTGATTTTTTGGTGCCCAATCGCTTTGAATACGGTTATGGGCTAAGCCCTGAAATCGTTCAATTGGCTGCGCAGCAATTTGAACCTGATTTGCTGGTGACCGTGGACAACGGCATTGCCAGCGTGGAAGGTGTGAACGAAGCCAATGAACTGGGCATCGGCGTGATCGTGACCGACCACCATTTGCCTGGCGACCAATTGCCGCAAGCGCTCGCCATTGTGAACCCCAACCAGCCCGGTTGTGAGTTTCCAAGCAAATCAATCGCTGGCGTGGGCGTGATGTTTTATGTGTTGCTGGCCACCCGTGCTGTTTTGCGCGAGCGTGGCGTGTTTGATGCCGCCAGTCAGCCCCGAATTGACGCACTGCTCGATTTGGTGGCCCTGGGCACTGTGGCTGACGTGGTGAAACTGGACGCCAACAACCGCCGCTTGGTGGCGCATGGTTTGCAGCGCATTCGCGCAGGCCGCGCTCAGCCCGGTATGCTGGCTTTGTTCCATGAAGCCAGCCGCGACCCGCGCAAAGCCACCGCAGCCGACATGGGTTTCGCATTGGGCCCTCGCCTAAATGCCGCAGGCCGGCTGGCCGATATGGCCATAGGCATTCGAACCCTGCTGGCCGACGACGCGGGCGAGGCCAGTGCACTGGCCGCCCAGCTGGGCAAAATGAATGAAGAACGCAAGCGCATTGAAGCCGACATGAAACGCGATGCGCTGGAAGACATTGAAAAATTCATTAGCCAGGATGAACCCGCCGCAGGCATTGTGGTGGCGCACAGCACTTGGCACCAAGGCGTCATTGGCATTCTGGCTTCTCGCATCAAAGAACGCCTTTATCGCCCCACTATCGCATTGGCACCGGGTGATGACGGCTTCTGGAAAGGCAGTGGCCGTTCAGTGCAAGGCGTGCACTTGCGCGATGTGCTTGATTTGGTGAGCAAACGCCTGCCCGAAGGCAGCATGCCCAAGTTTGGTGGGCACGCCATGGCGGCTGGTTTAACCATTGCAGAAGGCGCAATCGAACAATTCAAAATTGAATTTGCCAAAGCCATTCTGGATTTAAGCGACCCCAGTGCGCTTACACAGGTGGTCGAAACCGATGGTTCAATTCCTGCCGACTACATAGCAGCAAGTGCGGCCGATTTGCTGGAAACTCAGGTGTGGGGGCAAGGCTTCCCGGCACCCCTGTTTTGTGATGAGTTTGAGGTGCTTGAACACCGTTTGCTGAAAAACGCACACAGTAAGTTCACTTTACGCCGCGACGGCAAAACCTTTGTGGCCCTGCGCTGGCGCGCCGTAGAGGCACTACCGGCCAAAGTGAAACTGGCTTACCGGTTTGAACGGGACACCTTCACAGGCGGTGATGCGGTGCAAATCATTGTGGAACACGTGTTGTAGGGCAGCTTGCGTTACAATATCGGGTTACGCACATTGAATTTGTTAGAGAAACATGGAAGCCGAACGCCTGAATGCCATCATCAACGCCCTGACTGACCTCGCCGACCGCGCAGGCCAGTTGCGGAGGTATCTTTGACGTCGACCGCAAGGCCGAGCGACTCACAGTAGTTGACGCCGAACTGGAAGACCCCAACGTTTGGAACGACCCCAAACATGCGCAAGAATTGGGCAAAGAAAAAAAGATGCTGGACGGCGTGGTGGTGACCATGAACACCGTGCAAGCCAACATTAGCGACGCGCAAGAGCTTGTCGAAATGGCGCAAGCCGAAAGCGACTTTGATACGCTGGAAGCCATTGAAAGCGATGTGGCCGAATACGAAAAGATCATCGCCGATCTGGAATTCCGTCGTATGTTCAGCAACCCTGCAGACCCATCCAACTGTTTTATCGACATCACCGCTGGTGCGGGCGGCACCGAAGCCCAAGACTGGGCGAGTATTTTGCTGCGTCAGTACCTGCGCTATTGCGAACGCAAAGGCTTCAAAGTTGAGGTGATGGAACAATCCGACGGCGATGTGGCAGGTATCAAATCAGCCACCGTCAAAGTGGAGGGTGAATATGCTTTCGGCTATTTGCGCACCGAAACTGGTGTGCATCGCCTGGTTCGAAAATCACCATTCGATTCCTCCGGCGGTCGCCACACTTCTTTTGCGTCGCTTTTCGTGTATCCCGAAGTGGATGATTCTTTCGAAATCGAGATCAACCCGGCCGATGTTCGCACCGACACCTACCGCGCCAGCGGAGCAGGTGGTCAGCACATTAACAAAACCGATTCCGCGGTTCGCTTGACCCACATTCCTACCGGCATTGTGGTGCAGTGTCAGAACGACCGTTCCCAGCACCGCAACCGCGATGAAGCCTGGGGCATGTTGAAAGCCAAATTGTACGAGTTCGAGATGCGCAAGCGCATGGCCGAGCAACAGGCTTTGGAAGACACCAAAACCGATGTGGGCTGGGGTCATCAAATTCGCAGCTACGTGCTAGACAACAGCCGCATCAAAGACCTGCGCACCGGTGTGGAAATTTCCAACACCCAGCGTGTACTGGACGGCGACCTCGACCCATTCATTGAAGCCAGCTTGAAGCAAGGTATCTAAACCATGAACGACAAAATACAAGCCGCTGGTGACGAACAGCCAGTTGACGAAAATCAGATTATTGCCGAACGCCGCGGCAAGCTGGCCAAACTGCGCGAGAAGGGTCAACCTTTCCCCAACAGCTTCAAACCTGAACACCGCGCTGCCGATTTGCATGCCCACTATGGTTTGCTCGACAAAGAAACACTCGATCCACAGGGCATTGAAGTATCTGTGTCTGGTCGCATGATGTTAAAGCGCGTGATGGGCAAGGCCAGTTTTGCAACAGTGCAAGACGGCACTGGCCGCATTCAGTTTTACATCAACAACGAAGGCGTGGGCGAAGACGTTCACGGCGAATTCAAGCACTGGGATTTGGGCGACATCATTGCTGCCAAAGGCAAGCTGTTCAAAACCAACAAAGGTGAGTTGAGCGTGCATTGCACGGAAATCCACTTGTTGGCCAAAAGCCTGCGCCCTTTGCCTGACAAATTCCACGGCTTGGCTGATCAGGAAATCAAGTACCGTCAGCGCTACGTGGATTTGATCGTGTCCGAGCAAACACGCGACACCTTTGTTGCGCGCTCAAGAGCCATGTCATCGGTTCGCAATTTCATGGCCGACCACGGTTTTCTGGAAGTGGAAACGCCCATGTTGCACCCCATTCCTGGTGGCGCATCGGCCAAGCCTTTCATTACCCACCACAATGCACTGGACATGGAAATGTACTTGCGCATTGCGCCCGAACTGTATTTGAAGCGCCTGATTGTGGGCGGTTTCGAGCGTGTGTTCGAGATCAATCGCAATTTCCGCAATGAGGGTGTCAGCCCACGCCACAACCCTGAATTCACGATGATGGAATTCTATGCGGCGTACTGGAACTACCGCGACTTGATGGACTTCACCGAGCAGGTGATTCAACACGCCGCCACCACTGCGACCGGCAGTGCGAGGTTGACTTACCAAGGCCGCGAACTGGACTTGTCCAAGCCGTTTGCACGCCTGACGATTGTTGAGGCGATTCAGAAATACTTCCCGGAATATAGTACGGAAGACTTGCAGAACATTGACTACCTGAAAAAGGCCTTGGCCAAGAAGGGTGTGCATGTGGACAAAGAGCCTGCGCTGAAAAACGCGGGCATCGGTGCATTGCAGTTGGCCTTGTTTGAAGAAACGTCTGAAAGCCTGTTGTGGGAACCCACCTTCATCGTGGACTACCCGGTTGAAGTGTCGCCCTTGGCGCGTGCCTCGGATGCCAATTCACAAATTACCGAACGGTTTGAATTGTTCATCACTGGCCGTGAAATTGCCAACGGTTTTTCTGAGTTGAACGATCCAGAAGACCAAGCCGACCGGTTCAAAAAGCAGGTTGAGGCCAAAGAAGCGGGCGACGACGAAGCCATGTTCTTTGATGCTGACTTCATTCGTGCGCTTGAATATGGCATGCCACCCACTGGTGGTTGCGGCATTGGTATCGACCGTTTGATGATGCTGATTACCGATAGCCCCAATATTCGCGATGTGATTTTGTTTCCGCATCTAAGGCGCGAAGATTAATCAAGTTTGACTCACCGTGCATGCGTGTTTACAGCACCGTGCGCGGTTTGTATTCGACGCATGTGTTAGTTCTCCCAACGTGTAAGTTCACCGCACGTGTTCCACCATCCCGCCTTGGCGGGCTTTTATCCCTTCTTGATTGCTGGCTCGGTTCATGCGAAACGCAAAAGCGTGTTCGCATCGATTGCTTGCGCAATCGCCCCTCGCTGCCCATCAAGCCGGAAGCCCACCTGAAATCGGCGGAACGGCGCGACACATGCAGCGAACCTTTGTCTGGTGACACACAACTGAGCATTTAA
>NZ_JARFJD010000019.1 GCF_029087225.1 Limnobacter olei
CCCATCAAGCCGGAAGCCCACCTGAAATCGGCGGAACGGCGCGACACATGCAGCGAACCTTTGTCTGGTGACACACAACTGAGCATTTAATTTGCTTACTGTGGTCATGCCATTACACTGAGCATCCAGAATATTTCCCGGCTCACTATGCGTCGTTCAGCCTTTTTTGTGTTCGTTGCTTCCCTTCCGATTGTTTCTGCATGTTCCGCGTTTGATCAACGACTATCAACTCAACTGTTTGTGCATTCGAAAACAACATGCGAGTTGACATTCAAATCTCATGAAGTGCTAATCATCGAGAATTTTTGCGACACTGATCAGAGACCAATCTTAATCAAGACGGCTGATCACGAAATCAGGTCTGACTGGATCGATGAACGGACTAGCCGCTTTCTCTTTCAGGAAGGTTGCGCCAGTTCAGATGAATGTTTCTATGAGCTGAGTACAAACGAAGTCGGGGTGCGTGGCCGCTTCTCATATCGAATCAATATGACAGAAGGTGAATACAGCTTCGAAGTCGATAAGTCTGGACAGTCGAAGGTGTTCAAGCAGTCATCCAAGGATATTCCGTCTTGAAAGGATTATCACAGGCTTTTTTAAGTCTCTGCGCATGTCGCTTCATCTCGCCGATTTCAGGTGGGCTGCCCGCTTGATGCACAGCGAGGGGCGATTGCGCAAGCAATCGATGCGAACACGCTTTTGCGTTTCGCATGAACCGAGCCAGCAATCAAGAAGGGATTCAAGCCCGCCAAGGCGGGATGAAGCGACATGCGCAGAGGCAATCAAGAAACTGGCGATGTCTAAAAAACCGTCACCGCCACCTTCAAGGTATGTTCCCCGCCACCATGCACCACACCCCGCATCGGCGGCACATCCGCGTAGTCTCGCCCAACTGCCACAGTCACATACCGGGTATCCGGCAACTGGTTGTTGGTCGGATCGAAGTCTACCCACCCTACATCAGGACCACACCACAGTGAAACCCAGGCGTGGCTGGCATCAGCACCCAACAGCTTGGGTTGCCCTGGCGGTGGTTCGGTCAGCATGTAGCCGCTTACATAGCGGGCTGAAAGCCCCAGCGAGCGAAGCACGCCCAACATTACATGCGCGAAGTCCTGGCAAACGCCCTCGCGGCTTTGCATGACCTCCTCAACCGTGGTCTGGATGGTGGTGGAACCACTCTGGTAGCTGAATTCCCGAAAAATACGCTGCATCAAGGCCTGCCCGGCGTGCACCACCTGGCGCCCGGGCCAGAAATCTAGACTGCCGTAATCGCGCAGCGAATCGAGCAAAGGCACATGCTTGGATTCAAACCTGAACTGGTAATCGTCAGAAATTGCCTGGCCAGCCTGGTAGCGCAGCTGGTCCACCAACTCATTCCAGCTTGGACTGATCAAATCGTCAATTGGCCCTGTGTGTAAAAAGCTGCTCACCTCGACTTCGCTTTCGCTGTGCACTTCGAGGTGATCGTGTGGGTAATTCATCTCGAAGTGATGAACGACATTGCCGAATGCATCGGTGTTGCTTTGTACGGTCGACGGGTTGGGGCGAATTTTCAAGGTGTGCGAAATCAGCCTTTGACCCTTGCGCAAAGGCCCGGCTTCCATGCCTTCGCCTTCTTGCGGCTGCAAAATGCAAATTTGCTGCGAACATTCCGCAGGCTGTTGATAGTCGTAGTCAGTGACATGGGTCACCTTTCTTCTTTCCGAGAAGGGCATTGATTTATCTTCCCTGAATGACCTGGTCGGGCAACTCTGCCAGTCTGAAATATTGGGCACCCACCAGGTCTGAAACCTTGTAGGCCGTGTCGAGTAAATCTTGCAACCAGGCGCGTAATTTGCGCCCGGTATCGGCCGGGAAGGGCGGTTGCAGTCCCTCCAGGCTCAGGCCGTCCGGCATGTCGCCATTGCGGTACACGCTGTTAAACAGTTGTCGAATCTGGCTGGTGTCGCCGGGCAAGCGGTCAATCACAATGTCCAGCTTATACAGAATTCGGCGAATGGCATAGGGCGCATCTTCGTCAAAGATCAACAAGTCGAGCGTGGGCAACCACTCAAAGCGGTGTTGATAACGCGACCTGTAGGTAATGGTGCTGTCCGCCAATGCAATGGCCAAAGCCAAGCCGTGCTCGCCAGCACGCCCCGGCATGCTGGTCAGTGACAGCAAACAATCGCAGGCACCGCACAGGCGTTCAAGTTGGCGACCCAGCTGCAAAAAGCGCCAACCGTTGTCGCGGGTCATGTGATCGCTTTGCTCGCCGTGCATGGCCAGCAAATACAACTGAACCTGCTCCAGCGAAGCGGTGGGCAAGCTGCGTTGAAAACGTACCCACTCAGGCTCGATCAGCACTTTGGCGCAGTCGTTCAGCAATCGCCAGTGCCCGCTGCTCAAGCGCTCCCGCAATTGGCCAGCCACATTGGCCAAACCATTCAATTGCCCAGCAAGGCCCACAGCTGCGGGTTCATCTACACCAGTTTTGTACCAAAGCCTCTCGAGAATATTGGCCTCAAGTTCATCTTGGGTCAGTGGTTCGGCCGGGTCAAACTCGGTACTCAATCCTTGCTTGCCGCACAATTCATGCAACAAACCCAAGGTCGTGGTGTCGAGGTATTCTTCTTCGTTCAGCAACAATTGCGCGCGCATCAACAGGCGCAATGAAAAACTGGCCCGCTCGGTGTAACGCCCAAGCCAGAACAAATGCTCTGCAGCCCGGCTAGACACTGGCCTGCGCAACGCCTGCAAATCTTTGGCTTGCAGTTTTTCTTTCAGGTTGGTGGTGCGTTCGACAGGTTCGCCGCTGCGCACCCAAGTGTCCAGGCTGGTGCCGCCTTTTTGCATGCTCACAATGCCGTGTTGGTCACCGGCCACGCGGGTCAGCCCACCCGGCATCACGGTGTAGTTGCCCTGTCCATCGGTCACGGCAAACAGGCGCAGCATCATGGCTCGTTCTTCAATACCGCCAGCACCGGTCCAGATCGGTACGCGCGAAAGCGGTATCAATTCCTGAAGGGTGTATTGCGAGGGTCGCTGACTGATTTTGGATAACCAGGCCCGCTTTTCTATTTCATCCAGCTCCGAGCCCATGATGGAATCCATGGTGCGTCCACGGCGGTTTGGCCCGGTCGATTTGATCACCAGGTTGTTCAGCCGTTCGCTGGCCTGTGCCCATGCAGGTGATTCGCCGCACCACCAGCTGGGAACGCTGGGCAACAGCAAATCTTCTTGAAGGTAGTGTTGGCCGAGCCCCGGCATAAAGCCGTGTATGGCCGGGCTTTCCAACCAGCCAGCGCCGGGCATATTGGCCATAACAACACCACCGGTGCGAATGGCCTGCAACAGGCCAGGCACGCCCAGTTGGGAATCCTCGCGCAGCTCGAGCGGGTCGAGCCATTGGTCATCCGTTCTGCGAATCAATCCATCGATTGGCTCAAGTCCATTCACGGTTTTTAGAAACACATTGTTGTTGCGCACAGTCAGGTCGCTGCCTTCAACCAGCGAGATACCCAGGTAACGCGCAAGGTAGGTGTGTTCAAAGTAAGTTTCGTTGTACGGGCCAGGGGTCAGCAGGGCAATGCGTGCATTTTCACCCTTGGGCGAAAGCCTGCGGATACCATCGATGTAGTCTCGGTAAAAACCGGCCAAATGCTGAATGTGCATTTCTCGAAAGCCGCGCGTAAAACTGCGCGAAATACTCAGACGATTCTCAAGTGCATACCCAAGCCCGGAGGGAGCCTGCATGCGATGGGTGATCACCCACCATTTGCCATCCGGGCTGCGGCCGAGATCGAACGCCACCATGTGCAGCCACACCTTGTTAGGTGGTTCCGTGCCTTGCATTTGCGGCAAGTAGCCTGAATGCCCAAAGACCAGGTCTGCAGGGAGCAGACCTTTGGAAAGCAATTCGCGCTTGCCATACACGTCGGCCATCATCGCATTCAACAGGCGCGCGCGCTGGGCAATGCCTGTTTGCAGCACCGCCCAATCGGCCTGATCAATAATGAAAGGCAGCAAGTCGAGCGACCAGGGGCGTGAAGTGCCCTGTGCGTGGTCGGCGTACACATTGTAGGTAATGCCGTTGTCGCGAATTTGCTTGGCCAGCGCGTTTAATTTGCTGTCCAGGTGATCACTAAGCCCGGTGGTGGGCAATCGGCTGACAAAATCTGCCCAGGCTGGGCGCAGAACACCTTTGACCGCCAGCTCGCTGTAGTACGCGCTGGTGCCTTGAAGGATGCTCTGCTGCCAGGGCACCTCGACATTTGCTAGGGTGGTGTTCGGGTTCGCGCTCAAAGCGGTCACTGCCTAAAGTTCGGTGCCCTATTGTAAATGCCTAACACCATCTTAGGTCTAGTGTGATGGGGAACTCGGGTCTTCCACTTGGGCTTTTTACACTAACCTTGCCATGGGTATGGCCCATGCGGAAGAAGCGGGTTAGGCGCCGGCTTTCTGCTTCGAAGGCATTCACCGGGAATAGGTCATAATTGCGCCCACCCGGGTGGGCCACATGGTACTGGCAACCACCCAGGCTGCGGCCATTCCATGTGTCGATCAAATCGAACACCAAGGGGGTGTGTACGCCAATGGTGGGGTGCAGGGCATTGGGTGGTTGCCAGGCCCGGTAGCGCACGCCAGCCACGTATTCGCCCTCGGTGCCCGTGCTGTGCAGGGGCACTTTTACACCATTGCAGGTCAGGGTGTAGCGTTCATCGACAAAGTTTTTTACTTTCACTTCCAGGCGTTCAAGTGAAGAATCGACATACCGCACAGTGCCACCGGGCGCGCCTTCCTCGCCCAATACGTGCCAGGGCTCCAGGGCGCTGAATAACTCCACCTCAACACCACGGCTGGAAAAGTCGCCCATCTTCGGAAAACGGAACGCAAAGTGCGGTGCAAACCAGTCCATCTGGAACGGGAAACCGGCAGCATTCAGATCGGCCACGACATCTGCGATGTCGTTTTTGACGAAGGTGGAGAGCATGAACTGGTCGTGCAGGCGTGTGCCCCATTTCACGAGCCTCGCCGTGTAAGGTGTTTTCCAGAATTTTGCAATCAGGGTGCGCAGCAGCAGTTGCTGCGCAAGGCTCATTTGCGCATTGGGTGGCATCTCGAATGCACGCAACTCAAGCAGGCCCAGGCGTCCTGTGGAGGTGTCGGGGCTGTACAGCTTGTCAATACAAAATTCGCTGCGGTGGGTGTTACCCGTCGAATCGATCAAAATGTTGCGCAAAAGGCGGTCGATAATCCAAGGCGGCGGGTTGCCTCCATGCTTTTGCATTTGCCGATCCAGCTCAGTGAGTGCCAGTTCAAGTTCGTGAACCTGATCGCTGCGTGCTTCGTCTACGCGCGGGGCCTGGCTGGTTGGGCCAATAAACAATCCTGAGAACAAATACGACAAGCCTGGGTGGTTGTGCCAATAACGCAGCAGGCTGCCCAGCAAATCAGGGCGGCGCAAAAAAGGGCTGTGTTCGGGGGTTTCACCGCCCATCACGAAATGGTTGCCTCCACCCGTGCCGCTGTGCCTGCCATCCAGCATGAATTTCTCGGTAGAAAGGCCAATGAGTCGCGCTTCCTCATACAAATTCGTGGTCAGGTGCAATAGTTCACCCCAGCTTTTGCTGGGTTGAACATTCACCTCCAGCACGCCTGGGTCGGGTGTAACTTGCAACATGGTCATCCGCTTGTCACGTGGTGGCGGGTAACCTTCCAAGATCACTGGCTGGCTCATCGCATCTGCGGTGTCTTCAATTCTGGCTACCAGTTCAAGATAATCGTCGAGTACCTCGAGTGGGGGCATAAACACATACAAATGTCCGTTGCGTGCCTGCACACACATGGCGGTACGCACAATGTGTGTGGCCGATTCTTTCAATACAGGGGCCTTGTCATCGGCCACACCGGCTGCACTGGCTTTAGTACCGGGTTTTTGTAAAGCCACGCGCGCAGGTGCAGGAGGTGCGAACGGGTCAGCAGGAATGGTGTACGGATAGTCCTTCTTGGCCACCCAGGGTTGTGAATCCAGCGGCAGGCGATAGCCCATGGGCGAATCGCCAGGAATCAGGTACATACGTTCGTCGCGCAAAAACCATCGCCCTGTGCGCCATTGTCCCTTTTCGGATTGAATGGGCAGGCAGTAACCCACTTCTTCGGTCAGACCTTGTGTGAACACCTTGTTCAGGCGCTTGCGCTCAAGTGGGTCGTCCAGCCTCGAATCGAACGGGTCCACATTCACAGGCAGTTTGCGCTCGCGCCACATGTAATACCAAGCGTCTTCGAAGCCGGGCATGACATACCGTGGGTGCAAGCCCAAACGGCTGCACAACCCTTCCATAAACTGTTTGGCAGTGGCCTTGTTGGCTTTGCCATTGGCTTGTTCATGGCTGAGCAGTGTCGGATTTTTCCAGATTGGTTCGCCACTTTTAAGCCAGTAAAGCGAAAGCGCCCAGCGTGGCAACTGTTCACCGGGGTACCACTTGCCTTGCCCAAAGTGATACAGGCCGCCCTTGCCATAATATTTGGCGAGCTTATTCAGCATCTTGATGCCGTAATCGCGTTTGGTCGGGCCCAGTGCATCAATATTCCACTCAGCAGCACCCCGGTCTGTGTTGGCCACAAAAGTGGGTTCGCCACCCATGGTCAGCCGTACATCCAGTGCGTCAAGTGCTTTGTCTACTTCGAAGCCCAGTGCTTCAATGCCTTTCCATTGCTCATCAGAATAAGGTTTGCTGGTGCGTGGCGATTCATACACGCGCTGCACGCTCATTTCATGTTCAAACTCAACTTCACATTCATCCAGCGTGCCGGTGATGGGTGCTGCGCTGCCGGGTTCGGGCGTGCAGGCCAAGGGAATGTGGCCTTCTCCAGCCAGTAAACCGGAAGTAGGGTCCAAGCCAATCCAGCCAGCGCCGGGCAAATACACTTCGCACCAGGCATGCAGGTCAGTGAAATCTTTCTCTGGTCCATCGGGGCCGTCGATGGCTTTGACGTCGCTGGTCAGTTGAATCAGGTAGCCCGAGGCAAACCTGGCCGCCATGCCCAGTCTGCGGAAAATTTGTACCATCAGCCATGCGGTATCTCGGCAGGAACCAGAGCCATTGCTCAGTGTTTCATCGGGTGTTTGTACGCCTGGCTCCATGCGGATCAGGTACTTGATTCGCTTTGCCAAATCCTGGTTCAGGCCCACTAGAAAATCAATGGTTTTAACCCGGCTCAAGTTCATCTCGGCCATGTACGCGTTAAAAGCCTTTCCAGTGTGGCAGGGCACCAGGTAAGGCGCCAGTTCCTGGTCCAAGGATGCATCGTATTTGAACGGAAAAAATTCGGCCGCTTCTTCGAGGAAAAAATCGAAGGGATTCAGCACCGACATTTCGGCTACTAGATCCACTGCAATTTCCAGCATCTCGGTGCGCTCTGGAAATATCAAGCGCCCCATGTAATTGCTTTGAGGGTCTTGTTGCCAGTTGATGAAGTGGGTTTGCGGCAACACCTTCATGCTGTAGGAGAGAATGCGCGTGCGACAGTGTGGGGCCGGGCGTAAACGCACCACTTGGGGGCCCAGGTTGATCAAGCGATCGTAGCGGTAGCGTGTAATATGGCGCAGAGCAACGTGAATAGACACTGTGTAATCCCAAAAATGAAGCCGAACAAACAAAACCCGTTTACGGCATGGAGAGAAGCATGAACCATGCCGAAGAAATCTGGAAAACTTTGGTGCGCGCCACGGTGGACAAAAAACACCCCTGGCGCGTGGTGGGTTTCAGCACGGCAGGCCCGAAAGGCCCCCAAGTGCGCTCGGTCATTTTGCGCGCTGTAAAAACCGACGAGCATCAACTGGTTTTTTACACCGATCGCCGAAGCAAGAAAATGGCTGATATCGCCCACGATTCCCGTGTGGCACTTTTGTTTTGGAACCCACGCAGCAACACCCAGCTTCGAGTATGTGGCATTGCAGCGCCGCAGACCAGTGAATTGATTGTGAACAGTCTTTGGGCACGTATCCCCGAATATGCCCGAAAAGACTACGCAACCCTGAGCGCCCCCGGTGACGCACTCACTGAGGGCGATCTGGTTTACGACTTTGATACAGCGCGTGCCAACTTTGTGGTGTTGAACGTGAAGGTGTTGAGTTTGGAACTGCTGGAATTGAAACGGGAGGGACATTTACGGATTGGTTTCGATCTTGACTCGGATGGTCGCTGGTTGGCACGTGGCCTGGTGCCCTGAAATGCTATGCTTCCATCACCCGAATAGACAGGAAACGTGGATTGTGAATATTGTACCTACCCCAGTAACAGCAGCCTTGGCCGGGGTTTTTTCGGCTATTTTCTGGCCCATCTTGTGGAACAAGTTTGGTGGATCAGGTGCCGCAGGCAGTATAGAGCTGATTGTGGGCACTTTGCTGATTATCGCCCTGCCGGCGCATGCTTTTGTTGTGGGCTTTGGGCGCAGCCTGAGTGCCAGGGCAATAGACAAACCAATGATTCAACGAGCAGGCATGTGGTTGCTCGCGGCAATCCTGACTGCGTTGCTGGGCGGCTGGCTGGATTGAGAATCTGCCTGGCTATGTCAAGCACTACCGGCAATTGCAACTTTCATTTGCTATGCTGAAACATTAATTTTTTTGAACAAGCAGCGAGCGAAGCGAGGTCATTGCAATGAGCGACACAAAATACACACCACCCAAGGTTTGGGTGTGGGACAAGGAAAGCGGTGGTAAGTTTGCCAATATCAATCGCCCCATCGCAGGCCCTACTCACGAGAAGGCATTGCCCGTAGGCCAGCATCCCTTGCAGCTTTATTCACTGGCCACGCCCAATGGCGTGAAGGTGACTGTGATGCTCGAAGAATTGCTGGCTCTTGGTCACACAGGTGCTGAATACGACGCCTGGTTGATCAATATTTCCAACGGCGACCAGTTCAGCAGTGGCTTCGTGGAAGTGAATCCCAACAGCAAAATTCCTGCGCTGCTGGACCGCAGCACCAACCCCGCCACGCGAGTATTTGAGTCGGGGTCGATCCTGTTGTACCTCGCCGAGAAGTTCAAGGCATTCTTGCCCACCGACCCAGCCAAACGGACAGAAACCTTGTCGTGGCTGTTCTGGCAAATGGGCAGTGCGCCCATGCTGGGTGGTGGTTTCGGGCACTTTTACGCCTATGCACCCGAGAAATATGAGTATCCAATCAACCGTTATGCGATGGAAGTGAAACGACAATTGGATGTGCTGGATCGTCAGCTGGCCGACCACGAGTACATTTCTGGCAGCGAATACACGATTGCGGACATGGCCATTTGGCCTTGGTACGGTGCCTTGGTCACCAACAAGGTGTACGAGGCTGCCGAGTTTCTGGAGGCCCACACATACACCAATGTGCTGCGCTGGACCCATGAAATTGCCAAACGGCCAGCGGTTATTCGTGGGCGAATGGTGAATCGCGCTTGGGGTGAGCCCAATGAGCAGGTGCTTGAGCGGCACAGTGCCAGCGATTTCGACGGCAAAGCCATTTAAAGGCGGCTGGCTGGGGCACAATGTGTCCTTTCTGTTTTATGGGCAGTGGAGTTTTATGGTGTACAAGCTTGTGTTTGCATTGGTGGTAGCTGGTTTGGCGGGTTGCGCGTCAACCCATGATTTGTCCAAAGGCAGCAACATGCTGGGCGGTGGTTACAAACAAGAGGAAATGGGTCCAGGCCTGTTTTATATTTACGCTCGCTCAAACCACGCCCCTTGGACCAATCTTGAGGCCGCCCGAACAACTTGGCGTACCGGAGCGGAGCGGGCTTGCGCGTCTGCTGAATATGATGAACTCGCCATTGAAGAAAACGAGAAAGACACCGGCCTGCAAAACAGCAGCGGCGTGCGTTACCTTGTCACTGAGCGAACCGGGTATGCCAAATGCGATTCATCGACGTTAAGCAGCGCAGAGATTAATCAAATTATCGGAAAGGACTCGGCAGTTCGATAATCACCGGGGAGAGTGAATGCGTTTGTTCAGCGCGATTTTCGTTGTGTGCTTCATGTTGGTAAGCACCGTGCATAGCGCATCTACACCCGTGGTGCATGAACGACAGGACTGGAAAACATTTTTCGATCAGCACGACGCTGTGGGCACGCTCGTCGTGTTGGACCAACGTAGCGCCAATCCTGTTTTCCAGGTCTATAACCCGAAGCGTGCCAGCACCCCTTACCTGCCAGCCTCCACTTACAAAATTCCTCATGCCTTGTTTGCACTGGAACACGGTGTGGTGAAAGACGAGTTTCAGGTTTTTAAGTGGGATGGGAAAAAGCGCGATTTCGACGTGTGGAATTCTGATCACAATTTGCGCTCGTCCATGCGGGGCTCTGTGGTGTGGGTGTATCAGTGGATAGCGCAACAAATTGGTGAACAAGCCGCCAAAACCTACCTTGAAAAAGCAGGCTACGGCAACGCAGACCCCAGTGGTGGAAAAGACGGTTACTGGCTGGATGGAAACATTCGAATCAATGCTTTTGAGCAAATCAGTTTTCTACAAAAACTGTATGCGAACAGCTTGCCTTTCAGAATAGAACACCAGCGCCTTGTGAAAGACATCATTATTGTCGAGGCTGGGCGAGACTGGATACTGCGTGCAAAAACAGGCTGGGAGGGCAGCTTTGGCTGGTGGGTCGGTTACGTTGAATGGCCAAACGGCCCAGTATTTTTTGCGTTGAACATCGACACGCCCGGGCGCATGAGCGATCTAACTAAGCGAGAAGCGATTACTCGTGCGGTGCTTCAGTCAATCAGGGCTTTACCCCAACCATGAAATGCCTATGTGCCTTGATCAGACCGCTGTATATTGAATGACAAACTCACTGGAGCGGAAATTGGTAATCAAATGGATGACCATTTTTTTTCTGCTCTCCAGCCTGTTGCAAGGTTGCGCTTTGCCCCAGTTGAGCGATCGCACACAATCCAGCGCACTCAGCCCACAACTGGCCAGCGAAACGACACTTGGAAAATCCCTGGCTGGGCGATTGGCACAGAATCCGGGCAAGGCTGGCATTTACCCCATTCAAGATCCCAAGCAGGCCTTTGCCAGCCGTGTTGCATTGGCACGCGCTGCGCAGCGAACCATCGATATTCAATCGTATTTGTGGCACAACGACACCACCGGCACTTTGATGTTGAATGAGTTGTTCGCAGCCGCAGAACGCGGTGTACGCGTGCGTTTGTTGCTTGACGACAATGGGATCACAGGCCTGGACAATCAATTAAATCGAATTGATCGCCACCCGAACATTGAAGTACGTTTGTTCAACCCATTTGTTATTCGCAATCCCAAGTGGTTGGGTTATTTCACTGACTTCTCCCGCGTCAATCGGCGCATGCACAACAAGTCATTCACCGTGGACAATATGGTGACCATCTCCGGCGGTCGCAACATCGGCGATGAATATTTCGGTGCCACTGATGCAGAATTGTTCACCGATCTCGACATGCTGTGTGTTGGCGCGGTGGTTGATGCTGTGTCTCGCGATTTCGATTTGTACTGGAAAAGTGATTCTGCTTATCCTTCGAGCAAAATTCTATTGCCCACCGAACCCACAGTGCTGGATCAACTCGACAGCGAGAAGTTAAGCGCAGAGCAGCAGGAGCGTGCTGCGGTTTACACGACACAGGTTCGTGAATCGGTGTTTTTGCAGGAATTTTTGAGCGGAAAATTACCTCTGCAGTGGACCGAAGTGCGCATGGTCAGCGATGACCCTGCCAAAGGTTTGGACGAAGCCAGTCGGGAGGACTACCTGGTCGCGGAGCTTCGGGATTTCATCGCCGAGCCTAAATTCAGTTTGAGTGTGGTGTCGCCGTACTTTGTCCCCACTGAGAAGGGCGTGGCTTTCTTTTCACGTCTGGCCAAGGCTGGTGTGAATGTACAGATTTTGACGAACTCTCTGGAGGCCACCGATGTGGCTGCAGTCCACTCGGGTTACGCAAAAACCCGGGTGGAGTTGTTGAAAGCTGGCGTCAAGCTGTTTGAATTGAAAAGCAGTGCAGGGGTGCAAAACAAGCGGCAGGGTAAGCGTAATTCGATGCTTGGAAGTTCTGGTTCGAGCCTTCACACCAAAACTTTTTCAGTGGATGGTTCGCGGGTGTTTGTGGGTTCGTTCAACTTTGACCCGCGATCAGTGAACCTGAATACCGAAATGGGCTTTTTAATACAGAGCACTGCATTGGCCACCCAGATTGATTTGGCATTTCAGGCTTTGCCCACCATGGCCTATGAGGTGCGGCTTGATGACGATGACTCGTTGGTGTGGATAGAGCGGGAGGGTGGCCAGGAAATTCGGCATGACCTGGAACCCAAGGCCACCACATGGCGCAAAATCGTCGTGTTTTTCTACTCTTTGCTGCCCATCAACGATTTGTTGTAATCAGTCCTGCTCTTCAATCCAGGTCATCTGGATGGCTTCCAGAATTTTCTCATTGGACTTTTCCGGATCGTCGTTGAAGCCGGGCAAGGCGCAAACCCACTTGTGCAAATCCGTGAAGCGAATGTATTGCGGGTCTACATCGGGATGAGCGTCAATCAGTTCCAGTGCAATGTCCAGGGTATCAGTCCATTTCATGTTGCTACTCCCTTGATCAATGATTTTCGCGTGCGTGGTTGATGGTGTACTTTGGCAATTCAACCACCAGGTCTTTGTCGGCCACTTTCACCTGGCAAGACAAACGGCTTTGAGGTGTCAAACCCCAGGCCATGTCCAGCAAATCGTCCTCATCGTCGCTGCTTTCGGTCAGGCTGTTGAAGCCTTCCTTGATCACCACATGGCACGTGGTGCAGGCACAGCTCATTTCGCACGCGTGTTCCAGCGCGATGCCATTGGCCAGGATGGTTTCACACAGTTGCGAGCCGGTTGGAGCTTCAAAAGTTTTGCCTTCCGGGCACAAACTTTCATGGGGCAAAATTTTAATGATGGGCATTTCTCAATCTCTCGTGTTCGGTTAATGCGCTTCTATTTCGAAGCACCGCCCAGCGTGGTGCTGACGGTTTCAATGGTTTTACCAGTCAAGGCTTTGCGAATACCCGCATCCATTCTGCGAGCAGCAAAGTCTTCGGTCAGGTGGCTCAAATCTTCAATGCCTTTTTCAATCGCGCGCAAGTCATCGGTTTGCGCCAATTCTCGCAAGGCATTCACGCTGGCATTAATCGTTTCAAGCTCGCTGGCGTCGAGCAGTTCACTGTCTTTGCCAATCGCTGCTTCAACCGATTCCACCAAACGCATGGCTTCAACTTGCTGCTCGCGAAGCTGACGTGCATTCATGTCTGCTTCGGCGAATTCAAAGCTGTTTTTCAGCATGCCTGCAATTTGATCATCGTCCAGCCCATAGGAGGGTTTCACTGTGATGTTCGCTGAAACACCTGAGCCTGTTTCCATGGCATTCACAGCCAGCAAGCCGTCGGCGTCCACCTGAAAGGTCACGCGAATGCGTGCAGCACCAGCCACCATGGGTGGAATGCCGCGCAGCTCGAATCGGGCCAGTGAGCGGTTTTCAGAGACCAGTTCACGCTCGCCTTGCACCACGTGAATGGCCATGGCGGTTTGACCGTCTTTGAATGTGGTGAATTCCTGCGCTCGCGCCACAGGGATGGTGCTGTTGCGGTTGATCACGCGTTCAGTCAAGCCACCCATGGTTTCAAGGCCAAGGCTTAGTGGAATGACATCCAGTAAAAGCAGTTCATCGTCGCTGCGGTTGCCAGCAAGAGTATCGGCCTGAATGGCGGCACCAATGGCGACCACTTCATCCGGGTTCAAATTCACCAGCGGGTCTTTGCCGAAAAATGCCTTTACTGCTTTACGAATCACTGGCATGCGGGTAGAACCGCCTACCATGACCACGCCGTCAATGTCATCGATACTCAGGCCTGCATCACGCAAAGTTTTGCGGGCGGCTTGAATGGTGCGTTTCACCAAGGGCTCAACAATGGTTTCAAACTGTTCTGCGGTCACTGTTTCAGCGATGGTTTCACCGCTTTTGAACTCGACGCTGAGAAATGCGGTGTGCTCGTGGGAAATTTGTTCCTTCACTCGACGGCAGGCCATCACCAGGCGCGAACGCTGCTGCGGGTTCAGTTCCTGAAAACCGTGCGTGGCAATGAAATGGTCTGCCATGGCGCGATCGAAATCGTCACCACCCAAAGCGGAATCTCCACCTGTGGCCAGCACTTCGAACACACCGGCCTGCAAGCGCAGAATGGACACATCAAATGTGCCACCACCGAGGTCGAACACCACAAACTGTCCTTGCGCTTTTTGATCCAGACCGTAGGCTACAGCTGCAGCGGTTGGCTCGTTGATCAGTCGCAACACGTTCAAGCCAGCCAGTTGGGCTGCATCTTTCGTGGCCTGGCGTTGGGCATCGTCAAAGTAAGCGGGCACAGTTATCACAGCGCCCACCAGCTCACCACCCAAGGTGGCTTCAGCGCGTTTGCGCAAGTTGCGTAGAATGTCGGCAGACACTTCAACCGGACTTTTGGTGCCGTAATCAGTTTCAATTTCAACCATGCCGCCTGAATCTTTCACGCGGTAGGGCAGGTTCAAGCCTTGTACATCAGCATACCCGCGACCCATGAGTCGCTTCACTGAAAACACCGTGTTGAAAGGATCGGTGTCGGCACAAGCCAATGCGTCTTCACCCATGTTTTTTACGCCAGTTTCGCCGTAGCGAACCACGCTGGGTAAAATGACACGGCCTGAAGAATCGGGCAAACATTCAGCACTGCCGCTTCGCACGCTGGCCACCAGCGAATGCGTGGTGCCCAGGTCGATGCCCACAGCAAGCCTGTGCTCGTGGGGCGCAGTCGACATGCCGGGTTCGGCAATTTGTAACAAAGCCATTAGCTGGCGTCCTCCAGTTGCTCCAATTTCTTGGTCAACTCAATCATGAATTTGTCGATGAACAGCAGGGCTTGCGCAGTGGCATTGGCCGCTTGCGCATCCTTCTCGCTGTCAATTTGCTGCGCAATTTGCGTCAAGCAACGTTTCTTTTCAGCGGCCACCTCATCCAGCAACTCTTCGAGTGCTTCAGCGCCGTCAATTTCTTCCAATGCTTCGCGCCATTCCATTTGCTGCATCAAGAGCGCTGGTGGCAAATTGCTCTGCTGCCCGCGTGGGTTTTCGCCGTTCAGTTCACACCAGTAGATGGCGCGCTCCATCGGGTTTTGCAAGCGCTTGTATGCTTCATTGACCCGTGTGGCCCACTGAACAGCCAAACGTTTTTCCTGTGCACTTGAATTTGCAAAACGGTCGGGATGGGTTTGACTTTGAAGGCGCAGGTAAGATGCAGAAAGGGCTGCGCTGTCCAGTGCAAACTGGCAGGGCAACCCAAAAATTTCAAAGTCATTGTCGCTGAGCTTAATTGCCGAATTAGCCATTACACAGTGAAGCTTTCACCACAGCCGCAGCGCGCCTTTTCATTCGGGTTATTGAATTTGAAGCCTTCATTCAAGCCTTCACGGGCGAAATCAAGTTCGATTCCTTCCAGATAGGGCATGCTTTTCGGGTCAACAAACAGTTTTACACCATGGGCTTCAAATACATTGTCTTCGTCGGCAACAACATCCACGAATTCAAGCTTGTAGGCCATGCCGGAACAACCGGTGGTGCGCACACCAATGCGCAAGCCAATTCCCTTGCCGCGTTTGGTCAGGAACTTGCTGATGTGGTCGGCGGCGCGTTCTGTCAATGTAATCGCCATGGTGTCAACTTCCTTCATGAATTAAGCGTGCTTCTTTTTGTAATCTTCAACTGCTGCCTTGATGGCGTCTTCAGCCAGAATGGAGCAGTGAATTTTTACAGGTGGCAATGCCAGTTCTTCAGCGATTGCAGTGTTCTTGATTTCCAAAGCCTGGTCCAGGGTTTTGCCCTTGACCCATTCGGTCACCAGTGACGAAGAAGCAATGGCTGAACCGCAGCCATAGGTTTTAAACTTCGCATCGGTGATCACACCGTCTTCACCCACCTTGATTTGCAGCTTCATCACGTCGCCGCATGCTGGTGCACCCACCATGCCTGTGCCTACTTCATCGTCGCCCTTTTCGAACGAACCGACGTTGCGGGGGTTTTCATAGTGGTCTAAAACTTTTTCGCTGTATGCCATGGTACTTCTCCTCAATCTTTAAATATTTCAGTGCTCAGCCCATTGAACGGTGCTTAGGTCGACGCCGTCCAGGTGCATTTCCCAAAGGGGCGACAATTCTCGCAACTTCGCCACTTTGGCTTTCATCAATTCAATCGTGAAATCAATATCGGCTTCAGTTGTGAAGCGGCCAATCGAGAAACGAATCGAGCTGTGCGCCAGTTCGTCGCTGCGACCCAAGGCGCGCAACACATATGAAGGTTCCAGAGAGGCCGATGTACAGGCTGAGCCTGAAGACACCGCAATGTCTTTCACAGCCATGATCAGCGACTCGCCTTCCACAAAGTTGAAACTCACGTTCAGGTTGTGTGGAACACGCTTTTCAAGATCGCCGTTCACGTAAATTTCGTCGATGGCTTTCAAGCCGTTCAGCAAGCGATCGCGCAGTGCTTTCATGCGGGGCAGTTCGCTGGCCATTTCTTCTTTGGCGATACGGAATGCCTCGCCCATACCCACGATTTGGTGTGTTGCCAAGGTGCCGGAGCGCATGCCGCGCTCATGACCGCCACCGTGCATTTGCGCGTCGATGCGAATGCGGGGCTTGCGGCGCACATACAGTGCACCAATGCCCTTGGGGCCGTAAGTTTTATGGGCGCAGAAACTCATCAAATCGACTTTCAGCTTTTGCAAGTCGATTTCAACCTTACCAGTGGCTTGCGCGGCATCCACGTGGAAAATAATGCCTTTCTCGCGGCACAGTTCGCCAATTGCGGGAATGTCTTGAATCACGCCAATTTCGTTGTTCACGAACATGACTGAAATCAGTACTGTGTCGGGACGAATGGCGGCCTTCAATGCTTCCATGTCGACCAAACCGTTTTCCTGAACGTCCAGGTAAGTGGCTTCAAAGCCATGGCGTTCCAGGTCGCGGAAGGTATCCAGCACGGCCTTGTGTTCGGTTTTCACGGTAATGATGTGCTTACCCTTGGTTTCGCCGTAAAACAGCGCCGCACCCTTGATGGCCAGGTTGTTTGATTCAGTCGCGCCCGAAGTCCATACGATTTCGCGCGGGTCGGCGTTCACCAAAGCGGCAACATCCTCGCGGGCTTTTTCAACGGCTTCCTCGGCGGTCCAGCCATAGGCATGGCTGCGGGATGCCGGGTTGCCAAAACTTTCACGCAGGAAAGGGATCATGGCGTCGGCTACGCGCGGGTCCACCGGAGTGGTGGCGCTGTAATCGAGGTAAATCGGCATCTTCATAATGTGTGTGCTCCAATCAACTGCTGTTTAATGTGTGTGCTGTGCGGCCGTGGCATTAGATGCTGTTGGCCTTTCACGAAACTGAATGGTTCGTTCCGCGTCTTTCTGTTTGTGCTTTTCAACCAGGCATTGCAAGGTTACTGAGCCCAGGTATTCCAGCATTTTCGTATTCAGGCTGCTCCAAAGGTCATGCGTCATGCACTGACCTTCATCTGTGCAGTTTTCCTTGCCGCCGCATTGCGTCGCATCCAGGGGTTCATCAACTGCCAATATCACGTCGGCTACACTGACTTCCTTCAAGGCGCGCGCAATATGATAACCGCCACCGGGCCCGCGAACGCTTTCAACCAACTCGTGGCGACGTAACTTGGAGAACAACTGCTCCAAGTACGACAGGGAAATGTTCTGGCGCTGGCTGATGCCGGCGAGCGAAACCGGCCCCGTGTCTTGCTGCAAGGCAAGATCAATCATGGCTGTGACGGCAAATCTGCCTTTCGTGGTCAATCGCATGGCATCCCTTTTTAATTCCTACTATTTTGGTCAAGTATAGCAAAGTTGACTGTTTTACTCAAGTATTCGTGGGGTTGTTTGGTCTAGGGGAAACCTTGATCTGACAAAGAAAAACCGCCAGCCAAGGCCAGCGGTTTTTGACTTCAGCGCCCGCCCATGGCGGGTTGTGCCGGTTTATGCGGCAGCGAACTGAAACACGCGCTTGCGCAACACTTCCAACAAGCCTGTGCAACTGTCTTCGATGTAGTTCAGTACGGTGTCGAAACCATCGGGGCCGCCATAGTAGGGGTCGGGCACGGTGGCTTCATCGTGTTCCGTGGCGTAGCGCATCATCAACTGGATTTTGTGCGCGTACTGGCGTGGGCACTGCTGTTGCAGCAGGCTCATGTTGTCCCAGTCCATTGCCAAAATCATGTCGCTGTCGCGGAAGTCGTCCGCAGTGACCTGGCGTGAAATCAGGCCGGAAATGTCGTAACCACGCTTGGCAGCAGCAGCCACCGCGCGGGGATCGGGCGTTTTGTCCAAATGGTAGGCATGCGTGCCGGCTGACTCAACAGAAATTTCATGGTCAAGACCCGCTTCGCTTACCATCTGCCTGAAAACGCCTTCCGCTGTTGGTGAGCGGCAGATGTTTCCCATGCACACAAACAAAACTTTGCTTTTCATATTGGCTTCCTATTGTCCTGAACCCATTAAAGTAAAACTCTTAAAACCCGTGTGGCGCGCTGCCTAACCTTGTCAGGCGCTGCGCTTGGCATCCAGCGATGTCACATTCGAATCGCCCTTGCTGCCAAACAACTGTTCTTTCAACAAACCCAGCTGGTCGCGGGCCTGGGCGGCTTTCTCAAACTCCAGGTTCTTCGCGTGATCCAGCATGAGTTTCTCAAGCCGTTTAATTTCTTTTGCCAACTGCTTCTCGCCCAGCGGTGCAACCTCCATGGCCTTGTCGGCCTTGCGTTGCCTTGAAGCATTTGGATCGAATACGCCGTCAATTAGTTCCTTGATCTGCTTGTTCACGCCCCGCGGTGTAATGCCGTTCGCCGTATTGAACTCAATTTGCTTGTTTCTGCGGCGGGTGGTTTCGCCGATCGCCAATTCCATGGAATTAGTAACCCGGTCTGCATACAGAATGGCTTTGCCGTTTAAGTTTCGGGCGGCCCGGCCAATCGTTTGAATCAAACTGCGTTCACTGCGCAAAAAGCCTTCTTTGTCGGCATCCAGTATTGCAACTAGGGACACTTCCGGAATATCCAAGCCCTCGCGCAACAAATTAATTCCAACCAGCACGTCAAATTCACCCAAACGCAGGTCGCGGATAATCTCTACACGCTCTACAGTGTCAATGTCAGAGTGCAAATAGCGCACGCGCACGCCATTGTCGCTGAGGTAATCAGTGAGGTCTTCGGCCATGCGCTTGGTCAACGTTGTAACCAATACTCGATCGCCAGCGCGAGTTCGTTCGTGGATCTCGCTGAGCAGGTCATCGACCTGGGTGGTGGCAGGGCGCACCTCTATCACAGGGTCTATCAGCCCTGTGGGGCGCACCACTTGTTCAACCACTTGGCCAGAATGCTCTTTCTCGTAATTCGAGGGCGTGGCTGAAACAAACACTGTTTGCCGCATTTTGGACTCGAATTCTTCGAAACGCAAGGGGCGGTTGTCCATGGCAGATGGTAGACGAAAGCCGAAGTTAACCAAAGTTTCCTTGCGGGAGCGGTCGCCACGGTACATTCCGCCCAGTTGGCCAATGGTGACGTGGCTTTCGTCAATGATCATCAAGCCGTCTTTGGGCAGGTAATCGATTAGCGTGGGAGGCGGCTCCCCGGGCGCTGCGCCGGACATGTGTCGGCTGTAGTTCTCGATGCCCTTGCAAAAACCGAGTTCGGCCAGCATTTCAAGGTCGAACCGGGTTCGCTGCTCCAGGCGCTGGGCTTCGACCAATTTCCCGGTTCTTACAAAGAAATCGAGCTGTTCGCGCAATTCTTCCTTGATGGTTTCAATGGCGCGCAGCACCGTGGCGCGGGGCGTTACATAGTGGCTGCTGGGGTAAATGGTGAAACGGGGCAGCTTCTGGCGAATTTTGCCGGTGAGTGGGTCAAACAACTGAATGCCATCAATTTCATCGTCGAACAGGTCGATTCGAACCGCCAATTCGGAATGTTCTGCGGGATACACATCGATGGTATCGCCCCGAACACGGAAGGTGCCGCGCGTGAAGTCCAGATCGTTGCGCTTGTATTGCATGGCGATCAAGCGCTTCAGGATATCCCGCTGGCTGAGTTTGTCGCCGTGACGAATGCTCAAAATCATGGCGTGGTAGTCGGATGGATCGCCAATACCGTAAATGCAGCTTACGGTGCCCACAATAATGGTGTCGCGGCGTTCCAGCAGGCTTTTTGTGGCCGAAAGCCGCATTTGTTCAATGTGCTCATTGATCGAGCTGTCTTTTTCGATGAACAGGTCGCGGCTGGGTACGTACGCCTCAGGTTGGTAGTAGTCGTAATAGCTGACGAAGTATTCCACCGCATTTTTCGGGAAGAATTCGCGCATTTCGGCATACAACTGGGCAGCCAGTGTTTTGTTGGGGGCCAGCACCAGAGCAGGGCGCCCAGTTTGGGCGATTACATTGGCCATGGTGAAGGTTTTGCCTGAACCCGTTACACCCAGCAGGGTTTGGAATACTTCACCGTCGTTAACGCCTTCCACCAGTTTTTCAATCGCGGTCGGTTGGTCGCCAGCCGGGGAATAGGGCTGGTAAAGCTCGAACGGACTGTTGGGGTAACTGATAAATCCAGGGGCCATGTTAAACTGCAAGTCTTGATGCGAGGCAACCACAAAGCACACAGGTTTTAGCCAATGATTAACCCAACGGGTTGAACCTTCTGGCCAATCCCGTAGAATTACGGAGTTGCATCATTGGGCTGATGGCTGCAGAAATTTCGCAGCATTTTGTGATAAGCCAATCCTGCATTATCGTCGGAAACTAGTTTTATTTCCAGACTTGACTTTTTCTTTTTTCACTCCCAGACAACGGAATCATGCTTTCAAATCGCGCACTTACGATCAAACCTTCCCCTACACTTGCCGTGACAGCCAAGGCGGCCCAACTGAAAGCCGAGGGTAAAGACATTATCGGCTTGGGCGCTGGTGAACCCGACTTCGACACGCCTGACCATATTAAAGAAGCTGCCAAGAAAGCAATTGATGCGGGCTTCACCAAATACACCAACGTGGGCGGTACGCCCGGCCTGAAAAACGCCGTAATCGCCAAATTGAAGCGCGACAATGGCTTGGAATACAAGGCCAACGAAGTGGTAGTTGGCGTGGGTGGCAAGCAGTGTATTTTCAACATGATTCTGGCTACCATTAACGATGGTGACGAAGTGGTGATTCCCGCTCCGTACTGGGTCAGCTATGCAGACATCGTAGAAATCGCCGGTGGCGTGCCCAAACTGGTGTTTGCCGGCATTGAGCAAGGCTTCAAGATTACTCCAGCGCAACTGGAAGCCGCCATTACACCAAAAACCAAAATGTTCATGATCAATAGCCCCAGCAACCCCACTGGTGCGGTTTATACCAAGGCTGAGCTGGCCGCGCTGGGCGAAGTACTTTTGAAGCACCCCAATATTCTGGTGGCCACTGATGACATGTACGAGCACATCAACCTGACCGGTACGCCGTTCGTGAACATTGTGAACGCATGCCCAGCGTTGAAAGACCGCAGCATCGTATTGAACGGTGTTTCCAAGGCTTACAGCATGACTGGTTGGCGAATCGGTTTTGCCGCAGGGCCAGCCAAACTGATCGATGTAATGACCAACCTGCAAAGCCAGTCGACTTCAAACCCCACTTCAATTTCTCAAGTGGCTGCTGAAACTGCTTTGAACGGTGACCAGGATTGCTTGAAGCCCATGGTGGCTGCATTCCGTGAGCGCAATGAGTTTGTGACCAAGGCTTTGAACGCAGTACCCACCATTCAGTGTTTGAAAGCGGAAGGTGCTTTCTATGCTTTCGTAGATGCACGCAAGGCGATTGAAAAGTTGGTGGCTGCTGGAAAGATCAAGGCGGCCAACGACCTGGAACTCACCGCTTATTTGTTGGAAGCCGGCGTTGCAGTGGTGCCAGGTTCTGCTTTTGGTGCTGAGGGTTACTTCCGCATTTCATTTGCAACCAGCATGAGCAACCTGGAAAAAGCTTGCGATCGTATTGCGAAAGCGCTGGGTTAAGGGTTAGAAAGTGTCAGTTTGATTAAGGATTAAGCAAGCAAGAAGGTTTTTGTCATTGATTTGCCTTAATTGGGCGCTAAGTGGCCAAATAGGGTTGCGCAAAAATTTTTCGCTGCTATAATCTCGGCTCTTTCCCCGATAGCTCAGTCGGTAGAGCGACGGACTGTTAATCCGCAGGTCCCTGGTTCGAGTCCAGGTCGGGGAGCCAGTATTCATGAGGGTTTGCGCCAAAAGCGCAAACCCTTTTTTGCTTTTTGCTGCACATATTGCTGCAATTCAAGGCGTTTTGGTTCAGCTCGCCTGAATCAAAGTGGATGTTTGAATCCCTTTATAAAGGTTTCAGAACATCACGCAAAACGCCCAGAAAGTCATAGTTCCTATACCGCGTCCTTATCAACTTTCTAGGACAGGAATTATGGCGTACATCAGAAAAAGAGGCTCCAATTGGGAGGCAATGGTTCGTAAGAACGAATTTCGAATTACTCGGACTTTTGACACAGAGTTAGAGGCCAGAGCTTGGGCCGCAGATATCGAGCTGCAAATCCTGAGAGGGACATACTCTGATCCAAAAAAACTCTGTGATTCAATGAAGTTTTCAGATCTGCTTCAACGTTACGCAGAGAAAGTCACACCCACCAAGAAGGGCGCTCGACAAGAGCTTTCACGAATTAAAGGTTTACAGAAGCAGGGTTGGATCAGAAAGCCAATTGCAAAGCTTTGTGTCTCTGATTTTTCAGACTACAAAGTTCAACGTGTGAAGCAAATCTCGAATTCAACATTGAATCGTGAGCTAGCTTTGCTATCAGTCGTTCTGAACCACGCACGACGAGAGTGGGGAATGGATGTCAAGAACTTTGTTCTGGACATAAAAAAGCCAAAGGAAAACTCAGCGAGAAAGAGGATCTTCAGCGAGGAAGAATTAGATTTTCTCTCTGATGCGGTGGCTAAATCTCGGAGTGAAAGTTTCAAGCTTTACTTTCATATTGCCTTAACCACTGGGTTCAGGAAGAGTGAAATCCTGGCTCTACGTACGAAGCATATAAATTTGCAGGAGGGGACCGTTTTTCTGCCGATGACGAAAAATGGTGAATCCAGAGTTGCTCCTATTGGTGCCAAGGCAAGGGAAGTCTTCGAGACTGTTAGCGATAAGAAACTGGACGAACTTTTTGGCTATGAAGGCTCTGACCCTTTCAAAAAGGCTTGGTACGCTGCGATCAGTCGAGCTATCAATGCTTATATTGAAAATTGTGAAAAAAATAACGTACGCCCACGCACAGATTTTTTACAGGATGTGAGATTTCATGATTTGAGGCATCACGCCTTCACTAAGATCGCAAAGGTGGTTAAAGGCTATAACGAACTCTCATTGATCACTGGTCACAAGTCTCCACAGATGATCGGAAGATACGTACATCTAACGCCTGCACAGGTGGCTCTAGATATGCCTTGATTAAAGGGTTGCCAGTCCCGAGTCCAAAAATGCTATTTACCTATACCTGTCCCGTTTACTAATAGGACAAAAAAATGGCAGCATTGTTGACACCGGATGACTTGGCACTTCGCCTGGGCTTGAGCAGACAAACGATTTACAATCGGATGAATATAAAAGGTGATTTACCACCTTTTGTAAAAGTTTGTGGAAAACCACGTTTCTGTGCCGAAAGGGTAGAAAAGTGGTTGAAGGAAAAGTTTGATCTTGCTCAGGTGGAGCACACTGAAGCCCTTGTGGCAGAATTGTCCTCAACTCCAAGTCAACTACCCAGCGGATCAAGGCGAGGCAGGCGGCGCAAGGTTTCTTAAGCCGGCACCTTTCGATCGAATTATTGGTCTACTTAGGAGCTATTTTGAGATTTCTGACGTGGAACTGTAATGGTGCATTTCGGAAAAAATTTAGCTCTATTCTTCATTTGGACGCAGATATTCTTGTTATTCAGGAGTGCGAAGATCCAGCAAGAACCAGCGACACGTCCTACCGTGACTTTGCCCACAATTATTTGTGGGTGGGTCCCACAAAAAATAAAGGTATTGGTATTTTTTCCTTAAAAGAAGCTCAGTTGGAAAAAGTGCCTTTGGCGGTAGACCCACTCGAACTATTTTTACCTTGCATAATCAATTCAAAAATCCCTCTATTGGCTGTCTGGACAAGGCAGGCTAACTCTCCGAATTTTCAGTACATAGGCCAATTGTGGAAGTTTATTCAGAGTCATGGTGCCTTTCTCGATTCTCCCTTTTCTGTATTAATTGGGGATCTCAATAGCAACTCTCGTTGGGACGAGTGGGACAGATGGTGGAATCACAGTGATGTGGTCCGTGACCTGTCGAAACTTGGGCTTCGAAGTGCATATCATGAATTTTTTCATTTACAGCAAGGTGAAGAGTTGCATCCAACTTTGTATTTACAACGTAAGTTGCAGCGCCCATATCACATCGACTATGGTTTCTTTTCGGCAAATTGGAACGTCAGTTCAGTAGAAGTGGGGAAGCCCGATCAATGGCTTGAATACAGCGATCACATGCCGGTCTGGTTTGATGTTTCCCTTTAGGCCTTGTAGCGCAAAATTCAGGCTGAACCGCATGTAATTGACGATCCAGAAATTGGTTTTACCTATATTACTAAAAAGACCTGAATTGATAACAATCAAGATCATAAGGCTCAGTCTGAACAGTAATTCTACGTAATCTCGACGGGAGTCTTTTCTACTGCGCAGGTTGGGAACGAACGCGGTTTTCCAGGCCAAGTTTGGGATGTTTTCTTCAAGCGAAATTAGGGCGTTGCATGATGCTAAGGTGCGCGGTGATGAATTCAAGAAGCAATTTCGAAATTTGGTTGGGATATCGATTTCTTAAGCTGGGTCAATGACCGCATTGCGAGCGAGAAGGAGGGCGACCAGTGGCGAACTGGTCGTTGGCGCCTACTGCGCCAGAATCACGCGATAGTAATCGCTCAGGAAGGATTCAATTCGCCTTGCATCGAACCCTGACCTCAAATTCAATTTTTCCTAATGGCTTCCTCAGGTATAGGAATAGAGTGTCCTGAGTGACAAAATGTATTCGGAAGGCTACAGGATGTGGGTGAAATCAAATTGGTACAAAGAGTCTTTGAAATCAATGACTGTATCAATTTCGACTTCACTCCATCCCAAATTGATCAAATCCTTTATCAATCGATTTTTAAAGGATTTGATGCAAACAAACACCACTGTGACCCTTGCATTTGGGAATCCTGTGATTGTGTGATTTTGATCGACTCGAATCATTTGAAGCCATTTGAGCAAACGTAAATAGTCGGATTGATTTTTTCTTGCATATTCTGGCCAAACTG